>JAZKCJ010000018.1:0-203791 GCA_040388155.1 Pseudomonadota bacterium | reverse complement strand
GCGAGCGTCGTCGACGACCTTGCCAAGCTATTGCCGGAAGCTTTGGCAACAGCGGCTTCTGCCCTCGACCAGCTCAGCGCACAGCGCATGTCGACCCGCCGGGAGGCGCTCATCAGGCTGGAGTGCGCGCGAGCGCACCTCCACTCAAACCTAGATCGGTTGATCTCACTGCATGAGCTGGCTGCAGTGGCAGGGATGTCGAGTTTCCATCTCGCCCGTTATTTCCGCGAGGCCTACGGCGTGGCCCCAGCGCGCTATCATCGAAACCTCAGGCTGGATCATGCCGCCCAGCGCCTGCTCCGCGCGGAAGCGTCGGTAACGCAGGTGGCGCTAGACGCGGGCTACGGCCAGCTCAGCGCTTTCACCCACGCCTTCCGCCGCCACTTCGGCCGTCCTCCAAGCGGCGCAGCCTGACCCGCCGGCAATGAGTCCGTCCACGCCCGACCCATAAACGTCCGAAGTACGCACCCGGAGCAGGGCCATGCAGTCACAATCTTTGCGCGTGCTTGCGGAAAACAATGTTGGCGCGACCGGACGGTAATAGGTTGTTGTCTATCGCGAGGCTCCCCGACTCCGTTGTCTCGGATTAAGACTTATACGTTCAGGTCGCTCCCACGGTCAGGCTCGGCTCGGAAGTATCCGTCGGCACCGCATCGAAGATCGGCAAAACGAGGTGACTGCACGCTTCGAACGACGATCGTGTCGGCGCTCGCGGCGGCTGCAATGGCCGCTGCGGCCGCTTGTCTCGGTCAGGCGGTGGTCGAGGCCGAGCAAGCGAGTGCCGGGCTCGCGCAGACTGCAGGGCAATGGACTGCGTTCCGGCAAGCGGCGGCCGAGGACGCCATCATGTTCGCGCCAGGGCCGCCAAGCGCGACGCCTAACTCCTCGATATATGTCGCGATGGCGGTCGGTTCGGTACGACCGAAAACCGGCTCGGCCTGAAGGCGCTGTTCGAACACGCATTACTACCCGCCAGCGCATCTCCGCCTATGCTCGTAAGACCGTGTAGAGGCACTTTGCCGATCGGCCGCCTCGGTCAGCGCGATCGACCGCTTTCGGCGGGACCGGGCGTTTGCCGTTGCAGATGGGAACGACCGACTCTGGTCGATTCATGCCGCCAATTTTGGTATTTGCTGCTCGATCAAACTAAGGAATGGATCGGACGGGCGAGTGCGCCGGTATCGTTGGTTGCGTGTCCCCACAGCCAACGGTACCCTTCGGCACTTCACGGTGCCTGTCGTCGTATGCGACCACCACGAAAGCCTGCTGCTCATAAGGCCAGCGGGCTATCGTGAGTTCCAGAGACACGCCGACCAAAACCGGCTCACATGGACAATTGCGGACTCGTCGTCACCGAACCAACAATCGGACACGAAAGCGAACCGTTGCTGGGAAGCACGGCGTTGAAGCTCATCGTGCCGGTCAGGTTGTTCCACGACCCCAGGAGATTTCCCTGGCAGATTACGGCGCCGTTCTGGATCAGCACATTGCTGATCTTGATCGACGTCGTCGACAGCGCCGTCACCGCATAAGGAAAATTGGCGAACAGGGCAGCGCAGAATGGCGGCGTGCCCGACAGGGCGGCAGCCGTGACGGTCGCGGTAGTGCCGCTCGCATTGGTCACGATCGTGCCGTTGAACGAGCAGCCATTGACCGTGCCATTCAGCGCAAAGCTTGTGCTTGCCGGTGTCCAGGCCACCGCAGGCATCGCAATCAGCGCTGCCGCCGCAATGCTGGCGACTATTCTTGTCTTTCTCATGATCTCTCCTGTGATCGGGACAGGTGAACCAAACCGGGGTGAAGATCCCGTGGGGTAATACGCTCAGCACGCGTATTGCCTCAGACAGGAGGCACGTGTGCTTGGAAGCGCCTATTTTCCGGCGCTGTCTCGGAAAAGGCCGCGGAACGCAGTTCAGGCGCGTAAACCACTGCCGACAGCGAATGCCGGCCATTCCAAAGCCCGTCCACCCAGGTCGGCGAGCTTTTGTGCATCCGGCGATATACACGGAATACACGGATCTCAACCTTGCGGCGTTTTGAACGCTGTCAGCCTCACAGGCGCTGACCTCAGAAGATTCCTCTGGTTAGAGGCATCGCCAGGGCCTGGTGCCCGGTATCAGCGTTGCGCACTCGATCAGGTTGGCGCTGGCTCCGTCCGGCAACCAGATCGCCATGCCCCGCGGGTTGATGGTGATCTCCGTCAGAGCGCCCTTGGGCTTGGCCGACTGATCGACCACCGCGGGTACGAACGCCGTATCGTCGCTCGCTTCCATCCGTTCGAACGCCTCGCGCCGCCAGGCGTAAAGATGCTGCGGCAGAGTATCATGGCGTCGCGCAATTTCCGCGACGTTCGCGTGTGGCGCCTTGCTCTCGGCGACCCGCGCGGAACGCCGGATCCGGCGCGCAGGCACCACGCTCATGCGTCGTGGACGCCTGCTCCTGCTCGTTTCGAAAGAGCTTTCGAATGTCGTTGCATCGGTTATCGTTACTCACGCCCGGATTCAACATCGGTAGCAGTATAACGCCTTCAACAAACTCGAAAAATGTATGGGAAAATAACCGCTTCAAGCGGCCGGTGTGGTGTGTCGTCAGGATCAGGGTTGGAAACGATGAAAGAGGCTGAAGGGCACGGATCAGTCGCGATTGGGCCGAGGGGTAAGACTTGGCACAAAGCATGCCCTTCGACGACCCTTCGCGACAGGGCAGGATGGGCTTACTTGTCGAGGATGGAACGGAACCGCCTAGTATCCGACCAGACCTTCCAAATGAAGGCCATGAACACCAGCGACCACAAGGTGAAGATCGTCATGTCGATGCGACGCAAGTCCATGAAACGGGCTTCCGTCAGCCCTGGGCCGTACCACAGCGCGAAGAGTGGCCAGACCGTCAGAAGCAGGCGCAACTCGGTCGCGCCCATCCCGTAGTAGGACAGGTGATGGGTCTTGAGGATCAGAACCTTCAGATAGGTAAAGCTGGTCATCAGCAGGTACATCGAAAGCGCGAGCAGGGCGGAAAACAAGGTGAAATAGGGAGAAAGCCCGAGGCCGACGAACATGAAGGTCTGCGAGATAAGGTCGCAGGAGTGATCAAGGAAATACCCGAAGTCCGGTCGTTCGATCTTGCGATGGCGGGCGAGCGTGCCATCCAGTGAGTCGCCAAGCCAGTTCAGGAAGAGTCCCAGGATTGCAAGGAAGACGAACCAGGGCGAAACGCGGCAGGCGACGAATCCGGCCAGGACCAGGACGGCGCCGATCAGGCCCAATAGGGTCAGATGATCGGGGGTTACAGCCGATGGCGTCCGCGCAGCCAGCCACAGCAACGCATTGCGTTCATGGGTTGCCAGAAAACTGTTGTTCACCCGTACATGGTGCACCGGCTGGCCCGGGTCCTCGATTGGCGCCACTTCGTCGATTTCTTCCGATTTTGCGGTTGCTGGGTTGACTTCCTGAGGAGCATGGGGCTGGATTGGCGGTGGTTGAATCGACGCTGCCTCAAGATCGGAGCCGAGCATTCCCTGGTTTGGTCCATCGATTTGATAGGGCTTCAACTGCCAATCCTTTGCGTGTGACTTCCCGCGAGCATCCGGAAGGCCTCGATGTGAGCGTTATTGCGGGCGCTTTTACTCGATCTTCCAGCGCATTATGCCAAACCCTCGCTTCACCGCACAGTGGGTGTGCGATGAGGCGGGAGCAAGTCAGGGCAGGTTGCATCGGACCTGAAATCCGCGCGAACCGATTCGCCCAAGCCGCCACATCGCATGAAAATGCCAGAACCTGGATTAAAACTTCACGTACCTGGCGTTCACGGACTATGTAGGAAACGGCGTCGGTTCAGCTAGACTTGGAGTTTGCTGTGTCACCCTCGTCAAGAGAGAGGCGTAATGGGGCACGTATGCATCATCGCGCATCCCCGCTGTCAAGCCGGGTGCGCGTCGAAATCGGCCATGATCTCCCCATCTCAAATGCCGCCTCAAGAATAGCTCGATATTGTAAATTTAGCTTCATATATTAAACGCAAAATTTTTCAAAAGGCGCATTTTCAATTGGGTGAGAAATTTCTTGGCAATGTAAGTCACAGCCAAACTACGCATCCGGTTATAGCTTATGATGTAATGAGATTGTTTATCGGGCCATCATTCTTAACACCACGTGGTATAGATAGGGTCGATCTGGCGCTCGCTCGTCACATTTTCGATGACGAGTCCAGTCAGAATGTCGGGGTACTGCCAACACCTGCTGGTGTCTATGCTTTTTCGGCGGCGCAGGTCAGGAATTTGTTGGTTTATATTCAGGAATTGTGGGCGGAAGGTGCGGGGGCCGCGAGCGACCTTCAATTGCGATGGTTGTTGGATAAGATCGCGCGCCGGCAGGATGGCGCCCCGCCGGTGCCGTCTGCGTCCCCCCTTTTGTTCCGGGAGAAGGTCTGGCGCATGCTGCGCATGCTTCGCGCGACCGGCTTGCTTCCTCGCCGTTTCGCAAGCCGGTCGGTGCCGGCCAACGCCATCTATCTCAATATCGGGCAGTTGGGGCTGGCGATGCCATCCTTCTTCAATTGGCTCGCGAAGCGTCCCGATATCACCCGCGCCATGATGGTGCATGATGCCATCCCCATCGACTATCCCCATCTGGTCGGGAAGAAGGCGCCCATACATCATAAGCAGATGATCCGCACCGCTGCGGAGCATGCGGATTGTTTGATCTTCAATTCCGCATACACGCGCGACAGCGTGAGTGCGGTGATGCGGGACCTGGGCCGGACTTGCCCGTCGGCGCTGGTGCGATCGCTGCCCTTGCCAACGGCCTTTGTCGATGTCGAGGCCGGCGTCGCGGAGCTTGCCGGCACACGCTATTTTCTGGCAGTTTCGACCATCGAACCGCGCAAGAATTTCGTCTTGCTCCTGCGCGTCTGGGAGCGCTTCGTCGCGAGCATGGGTACCGCAGCGCCGCATCTTGTCATTGTCGGCTCTCCGGGGAAAGGCGCCGACAGCATTCTGGCGCCGTTGGGCTTCAATTCCGCTCTGGCAAGCCGGGTTCACCATGTGGCGGGGCTTTCGAGCCCGGGGCTTGCCTCGTTAATGCTGGGGGCTGCGGGCAGCTTGTGCCCGTCGCTTGCGGAGGGTTTCGGTCTGCCTCTGCTTGAGGCAAGCGCTATGGGCGTACCGGCTATCGCGACGGACATTCCGGCGCATCGCGAAGTGGCGACCGCGACGACGGTGCTGCTGCCGGCAGACGATGAAGAAGCATGGGCGCGGGCGATTGCGATGTCGCCCGACATAGCGATGCGCCAGCCCCCCCACATCCCCTTTGCCATGACCGAAGCCGCCTATTGCGCCGACATCGTCGACTTCGTCAGCGGCATTCGGACCAGGGCAACTTAATTGACCGCGTTCTTGACCAGGAAAAACGGGGTGAAAATCTGCCCGATGGTCTGGAGAAGCTTTGTCGGCTCATTGGCCCTGGCACCGGCTACATAGATCACATCCTTGTTTTCAAGGATGAATTTCTGTGCCAGAAAATAGCTTTCGGGTTTCATCATGTTGACATGATAGACGGTAGGGCTGTCCTTGCCGTCCGGGGTCTTTACATAACGGAATAGGAAGACCGCGGCGGGATCGGCGAGATTGTCGTTCGGTCCTCCGGCGAGCGCCAGCGCCTCGATCAGCGAAACCTGGCGGGTGGGGAGATCGTAGCGGTTGATCCGGTTTGCGGTACCCATCACGGAATAGCTGCGGGGCCGGCGCAGGACTTCTACCCGGTCTCCAGGCTCCATTTCCATGCTGCCACCGTTGGAATAATCCAGCCCTTCCAGTGGCGCTTCTAAAACCTGTCCCTGACGAACGACGCGGACCACTAGGTCGGACATACCGGCCCCGCGATAGCCACCGGCAAGCGTTATGACGTCCAGCAACCTTTCATGGGCCGGGCTGAGGCGGAAGCGCCCGGGATTCGTTACCTCGCCGCCGACGATCACTGCGCTGCCATAGGCGGCTTCCAGTTTCACCATGACCTGCGGATGTTCCGATCGCCCGGCCATCCTTCCCTCGATTTCGCGCTCCACGTCGCTGGGGCGCTTGCCAGCGACTGCGATCACTCCGACATAGGGCACGCGGATTGTGCCTTCGCTGCTGACTTCCAGCGGGCCGATCTGTTGGTTTTTGGCCGCGGGATCGAAGCCGGTGTCACTGCTGGCCGAGGGACCGGCGGAAAAGATCCGTACGCCGATCTCATACAGGGAGACGCTAAGCACATCCCCAGGGGCGATGGCGTTGACGTCGAGCGCATGATGCATCGGCAGTGGCTGGAAGGACGCCGGTTCTGGCGTGGCGGGCACGGCATCGACGCGATCGACTTGCACTAATGTATAGGCGCCGCTGGTTGCGTCCTTGACGATGGCACGGCCTTGCGGGCCGGATTTGGGCAAGGTCGCGCAGCCGCCCAGAGAGAGCAGGGCCATCGACGCCAGCACGCAGCAATTGCGAGGAAAGAAACCAGTATTCCTGCGACGCATCTTCATCGACATCCTTGGGATAACGCGGCTATTCATCACGGTTCAGCAATATTCCGATGGGCCTGAAGAAGCCGCCTATAGAGCCTTCTGCCAGAATTGCTCGGTTTTCTACGGGTAGGCGGGAATCTTCTATTTCGAATTCGCAATCGAACCCGAATCTTCCGGGGGCGTCGACCGGTGCGCGGCGCGAATCGAGGACGTTGCTACCGTTCACGATGTCGAATTCCATCAGATTGTCGAGGGGATGTCCGTCCACCTTGAACTGATAGCGGGCCCTCCAGCGTCCGGGTGGCAAATGCAGGAACGGGCCAAAAGTCAGCATCCGGGCCGGGCCGGTCAGCGGGATGGCGCCGGTAACGGGAAAAGCGGGCTCCCCGGGTTCCAGAATACAGTCTGCCGGCCAGAATACCGTGTCTATCGAACCGGAATGATAGGCTGTGCCCAGCGTTTCGAAGAGCGTCCGGGTCGAGGCGGGGAGGCGCTCCCAAGCGGCAGACGCGGAATCGGCGAATTGGACCAGGGCATGGATCGCTGCCTCCACCGTCGGCCAGACAGCGTAGTCGGCCAGCATTTGCTGTCGGGCCGGTTGCCATTCAGCGGGCTGGAGCCCCAGCCAGGCAGCGACCTCGTCGATCCATTCCGCCAGTCTGATCGTCTTGTCCAGCGCGACCCAGCGGACATGACCCTGCCGGTGGAGCGGTTCCAGGCAGGAAAAGGACTGGGAGACGAAACGCGCTGCCTGCAACGCATCGAGATCGCGCGCGACCATGCAGAAATGGGCGGTTGCGGCGAAGTCGCCCGTCACCACTACAATGGGTGCCTGCATTGCCAACAGCATCTGGCGGGCCTGGCTGTCGGGCGTATCGAAGAAGGGCAGCGTCGGTCCGCCGGAAGTTGCTTCGGCCAGCTTTGCGCCGTCCTCTCCGGTATTGAGGGGTATGACCTCGGCTCCGCCCCGCGTACGCCGGACGATTTCGGCGACGCAGTGAATAGTGAAGACGCTTTCGGGAGACGGCAGGCCGCCGACCGCCAGAGGAATGGCGTCGTCCCGAGGGGCTAGGACGGCCAGTTCGCGAACGGTTTCAAAGGGTTGCATATATGCTGATCGCGAGGTCAAGTTCGTCGAACACACGGCCATGGCCGCCCTTCAGCACAAGGGCGGAACTGCAATATTCGCGGATGATGCCCATGTCGTGGCTGACCAGGATCATCGCTGCATCCTTGCGTTCCACAAACAGCGCCTCGTGGCATTTGCGGTGGAAGCGCTGGTCGCCGACGGAGATCACCTCGTCGATCAGATAGCAGTCGAAATCTATGGCCAGCGTGAGGGCAAAGGCCAGTCGGGCGCTCATCCCTGCGGAGTATTGCCGCACCGGCAGCAACAGGTTGGAGCCCAGTTCGGCGAAATCGTCGACCCGTTCGATCGTCTCGCGGATCGGTCGGTTGTAGAGACGGGCGATGAAGCGGATGTTGTCGAGCCCGGTCATCGCTACTTCGAAACCGCCCCCGAACGCCAGCGGCCAGGACATCGACATGCCCCGTCGGATCACGCCCCGGCTGGGCCGTTCGACCCCGCCGACGATCTTGACCAGGGTGGACTTGCCCGCGCCATTGCGGCCCAGCACCGCCATTTTCTCACCGCGACCGACGGCGAAGCTGACGTCCTTCAGCACATGCTTGGGGCCGCTGGGGGTATCGTAGCTCTTGCAAAGGCCATCGGCGGCGATTCGCGGTCCCGATTTCCGGGCGGGCACCGCATGGCGCAGTGCCAGCGGCGCCGAACTGAGCGGAGAGGTCATCTTATTCATCGTCGAATACCAACTCGGCCAGCGACAAGGCGATCCATAACAGGCAACCGGCAATCAGCACGGTCAGCAGCAGGTTGAGCCAGCAGCGGGGATAGCGCGCCTCGTCGGACAGGTTAGGCCGGGCGATTTCCTCGAGGTAAAGCTGTTGGCGGCTGGCGCTGCCGCGGGCGCTGATGAGTTGCAGGCTTGCGCCCATCAATTGCTTTTCCGCTATGTCGCGCCGTGCCGCAAGCTCCTCATAGGCGCGCAGCCGGTCCGCGAGCGATCCCTTGCCGCCCGCCGTGGCGCCGATCTGACGGCCGAGCTGGCTTTGCAACGCGCTCCTGCGCGCCCGTAATTGCCCGATCAGCGGGCTTTTCGGTGCAGAGCGGAGGGTCTGGCCCAATTGCACATCGATCTGGGCGAGTTCGGCGGCCGTGTCGGATTGGAGTTTGACCGCGGCCCCGGCATTCAGTTCGGGATCGATGATGCGGTTGCGGCTACGCTCCGCATTCATGCGGGCGAGCACGCCCGCAAGCTGGGCCGAGGCCTGGGCCGCATCGCGTTCGGCTCCGCCAACAATATTGGCATGGGCCCGCTGGTTGAGCCGGTTGACCATGGCCTCGGAGGCGCCGAGCAGGCGCCGGGCGATCTCCTGTGCGTCCGCAGGCGTGAAGGATTGCACCTGGACATGGATGATGTCGGTGGCGCGGTCGAACTCGGAATGCACATAGGCTTGGAAATGCCGGTAAAAATCCTCCTGGCTGTCGCCGGCGAGCAGGGACGGAAAGGTGGCGATCGGATCCAGGTCGCGGCGGGCGAAGGTGCGCGTAATCAGGCCGTCGCGATTGATACCGTCCAGGACGTCCCGGGACTTCAGATAGGCGGCAACGGCTTCGCTGTCGTCCGAGGTACCGATGCCCCCCCCCTGGCCGAGGCTGACGATGCTCAGCCGGTCACGCGCACCCTGGCTCGAACGGACGACGAAAGCGATCTCCGAGGCATAACGAGGGGTCGCGACAATGAAATTGTAAAGGATCGACGCGAGGACCGGGACAACGAAGACAAGTGCGATCAGCCAGCGCCGAAGACGCTGCAGGCGCTGCCGATTCGGGTCGGCCTCCTCCACCGGTACATCCGGCGAAGTCTGCTCGTCGAGCCGGACCAGGGCGTAAGAGGCAGGGTGCCTGGCCATCAAGCTATTCCATTTCGATATGCTTTTGGGCCTTTAGCACAAGGACCCAGCCCAGCGCATTGAGGCCAATACCCCACAGCAGAATATACCAGGGATCCCAGAAGGTAGGCAGGGCATCGCCGAACATTCCGGCGCGATACATCTCGCAAGCCTGGACGAGCGGCGACATCAGTACGACCTCGCGGGCTGCGGGCGGCAGCCAATACACCATGTAGAACACGCCGGTCAGCGGCAGGATGAGATACATCACCGGCTGCACGAAGCGTTCGATCGCCTCGGACAAGTGGGTGATACCGGTGATGATCAAGGCCACGCCGAAGGTGAGGAAGCACATCAGCGTCCATGCGCCGAGCAGAACCAGATAATCGCTCACCGGTTCAATCAGGCTCAGCAATACCAGCGGGATATAGGCCGCGAAGAAGGCCATCAATACTCCGATCGATTCCAGCAGGCCGCGGGCGATGAGGAGGTCGATGGGCTTGACCGCGCGATGGAACAGCAGCCCCGATGCTTGCCGGAAAGTGTTGCTCAGACGCCCGGTCATATGGCGCCATAAGGTGAGGAAGGTATAGCCGGTCAGCACCAGCGGTATCACGCGGACCCCATGGTTGCGCTCGCCATAGATCAGCGACCATGAGGCCATCACCCCCAGCGCCAGCACCAGAGGTTCCAGCACCTGCCAGAGGAATCCGACATTGCTATGCCCGAACCGGGCCATGAGTTCGCGGATGAACAGGGCGATGATGACCCGTCCCTTGAGCGCGATGCGATCAATATAGTCGCGCATGATCCACCTCAGTCAAGATTGAGGTGCTCGCGGCTGCCCGAGACCAGCAGGTAGAGCATGAGGAAGGACCAGAAGCTCAAAAGCGCGACGGTCAGGAAAAAGCGCCACCGCCGCGGTTCCAGCGGTTCGTCGGGCAGGTTGGGGCGGACGACGGTCTCGATATAGATTTGCTGGCGGGCGGCCTCCTGCCGTGCGGTTTCCATCTGAGCCTGGGCGGTTTCATAGACCTTCCCGGCCAATGCCTGCTTGACCTTCAATTCTTCGTAGTTGCCGAGCTTTTGGGACAGGTCGTCCTTCCCGCCGGTGAGGTTCCCCTGCTGCAGGGCGATCTGACCTTCCAGCGCGGCGATCCGCTGACGCACGGCGGGGATGGCGGGGTTGCCTGGCGCCTTGGCCAGCATCGTCTGGAGATTGACCCGAAGCATCGTCAGAGTCCGGTCCAGCGTGCTGCCGCGATCGAGGGCAACCCCGGCGCTCTTCATCGGATCGATGCTTTCCGAAGCGTTGCGGTAGCGGGTGAGGGCGAGCGTGGCGTCGGTCAGACGTGTTTCGGCCTGCGCGAGCGTCTGCTGGGCCTGGGCCAGCGTATCGCGACGCGCGCGGACATTGAGGATGTTGATCCGGTCTTCGCTCAGGGCGACCAGGGCATCCATGATCGCCTTTGCGTCCGCCGCGCGATAGGCACTGATCTTCACCGTGGTGATGCCGGTTTCGTCGTTCTTTTGCACCGCCATCTGTCGCTTGAAATAGCGGTAGAACGCCTCGTCGGTGTCGCGGCTCGAGGGGCGGTAGCGGGTGACGGCATCGGCTTCGGCGCGAGTATAGACAGCGCGGAGGTCCACCTTCCGCATCACTGCCTTCATCGCGTCGCGGGAATAGAGATATTCCTGGATGGCATAGGCATCGTCATTGGTGCGAGCGATGCCAAAGTCGCGCAAATAGGCAGACATGCCTTCGGACGCGGGCTTGCTGACGCTGCGGACGAGGAAGCCGCTTTCGGAAATATAGCGATCGGAGGCGATCAGCCCGTAATAGACCGCCGCCGCCATGGTCGGCAGTACGAAAACGCCCAGAAAGAGCAGCCAGCCGTAACGGCGCGCCAGATAGCTGCGCCATCGCTTCCATCCTTGTGCGGTGACCATCATTATACGTTCACGACCGCCAGGCTTTCCTGCCCCTGCTGGATCCGGGCGATCGCCGCAGTGGTGGAGAGACCGGGCAGAAGTTCGATCAGGTGTACCCTGCCGCCATGGGCCTTCACCACTTCGGCGCCGACCACCTGATCTTCGCGATAGTCTGCGCCCTTGATGAGTTCGGTCGGCAGCAGCAGTTCGATGAGGGAAAGCGGGGTGTCCGCATCGAATACCACCACCAGATCGACCGCATCCATTGCGGAAAGCACGATCGCCCGCGAGGCCTCGCCCTGGACGGGCCGTGCGGCGCCCTTGAGCCGTGAAACCGAGGCGTCGCTGTTCAACCCGACCACCAGACGGTCGCAGCAGGCGCGGGCCTGGCGGAGGATCTGGATATGGCCGGCATGGACAATATCGAAGCAGCCATTGGTAAAGCCGACGCGCAGACCGTCGCGCTTCCATGCCTGGACCACCTGGGCTGCCTCTTCTGCCGTGCAGATCAAGCCGGACGCGGGTTGCCGCGTCTCCGTCCCGGCACCGTCCAGATCCGCCACGGCATTGGCGAGTTCGGCGCTGGTAAGTGTCGCTGTGCCCAGTTTGCGGACCACCGCGCCAGCGCCGGCATTGGCAATCCGGGCGGCGTCTTCCATTGCCAGCCCGCTCGCGATCCCCGCGCAGAAGATCGCCAGCGCCGTGTCGCCGGCGCCGGACACATCGAACACTTCGCTTGCAGTGGCGTGGAAATGGGCCATCTCGTGGCCGGGGCGGAACAGGGCCATTCCGTCTTCGGAAAGGGTGAGCAGTATCGCGGCGCCGGTTGTTTCCATCGCCAGAGCGGCGGCCGTCGCGCTGCCAGCGAGATCGCGGCAGGGCAGCCCGCTATAGGCGGCGAGTTCGCTGCGATTGGGCTTGATCACGCTAGCGCCGGTATAGGTGGAGAAATCGCGCCGCTTTGGGTCCACGATCACTGGCTTGCCCAGTTCTCGGCAACGAGAAATGGCGTGGCGCAGGACGCGGTCCGTGAGCAGACCTTTCGCATAGTCGGAAAGCGCCACCACATCGTAGTCGCCGATGGCGCGATCGAATTGAGCGACTATTCGGTCCTCTATCGTTTCGGACAGCGGGGACGATTCTTCCTCATCGCAGCGCAGCAATTGCTGGCCGCCACTCATGAACCGGGTTTTGAGCGTGGTCGGGCGAACTGGGTCTTCCACCAGCAGGCGTGGATCGCCGCCTTTGTCGGCGATCATGGCTGAACAGAGTCGACCTGCCTCATCGGCGCCGATTACCGCAATCAGCCCGGACTGGCCTCCCAACGACGCGATGTTCGCAAGCACATTGCCCGCGCCGCCCAGCATCTTCTGTTCCCGGGCGATGTGCAGCACCGGAACCGGAGCTTCCGGCGAAATGCGCGAGACGGAGCCATAGCGGAAACGGTCGAGCATAAGATCGCCGACCACGAGAATGCGAGTATTCTCGAACTGGGCGAGCGCGAATGGGGCAGGGGACAAGATAGCTCCGATTACCAGGGATTGCCGCTGAAGGGGCCGTGGCCAGCGGCATAGCGCAACACTTCAGTAAAACCGAACATAATGTGGTACGTGGTCGACGCCGGCACATGATCGCATCTGGGGTTCAGCGTTGGGTGTTCGAGATGATCGATCCACAATCCGCTGGGCAGTCGGGCGGCGGGGCCACTCGCCTGCGGGGTAAGGAAATGGCGGAAAATCCGCGCCAGATTCGCCGCCAGCGCCGTGTCGTCGAAACCCGGACCTTCGCCCAGGCGCTCGCGCATGGCGACCTGAGCCTTCAGATACTCGGTGTTGGGCCAGATGCGCAGATCCGGTGCCAGCACTCGTCCTGTGGGGTCCACGGCATCCCGGATCAGACCGGTGGCAGGATCGTGACCGTGAGCTTGCGCGAAAGCGAACAGTCGGTCGGCGATGGCGAAGGCCTCCGGCTCGTCGGTCAGTTCGCCATAGCGGCACAGCAGCCAGACCCATTCGTAATGATGCCCCGGCTCGACCCGGATCGCGCCGGAGCGGGCATCGGGGCGCCATTCGGCGTCGAAGAATTCCGGGAGGGTGCCGGTGGCGGGATCGAAGAGACTGTTCTTTGCCAGATCGAACAGTTCTCCGGCCAGCGTCCGGGCTTTCCGGCTGTCGGTGAAGGCCGAAAGGAAGATCGCAGCTTCGAACAGATGCATATGCGGGTTCTGCTGATGCGGTCCGGTATCGCCTTCCCGCGCGAGAAAGCCGCGACCGGAAGGGGAACGCATGGTGTCCAACAGATGTGTGAGCGACGCTTCGGCTATCTCCACGGCCTGCGTGTCACCGGATAGCTTGTGCCACCAGGCAAGCGCGAAGAGGCCGAATGCGATGTCGTAGAGATCCGCGGTGGCATCGAGCATGGCGCCGGACGTGGCTAGGCGCGAAGCGAGTTGGCGATCGGTCCGAAGGCAGTTGCTCTTGAGGAAGTCGACGCCATGGCTTGCCGCCTCATGGGCGCCGGAGGTGCCGCCTATTGCCGCATGCGCAAACACATAGGTTTGCCGTCCAGCAACCCGAATCCGTTTGAATCCGGGATCGAGCGGCGCGCCCGACCAGTCGAAGCGCTCGACATAGCCGCCATGGCGACGGTCGCACGCTTTGCCGATCAGCGCGGGAATGGCCACATCCGCCCATTCCCGCGTGTTCCTGAGCGCTTCCGGGAGGAGCTTATCCCGAATGATTGCCCGCTGCATGGTGTGTCAGGGCTTGCGTACGATGATGCCGAAGCAGGTAGTCAGGAAACCGCCCACGGACAGCTTTAGACAAGGGGTACCGTCTGCGGCCCAGCTTTTCGCTTGGTCGAAATCCCAATCGTGGGCAAAGGGCGGGATATCGATGAACCGGTCCATCGGGGCGTCGCCAACATCGAAATCGAGGGGCGCCACTTCATAGCCACTGGCTTTCAGCCGGCGCGCCATTTCCTGGAAATGCTGCTTCTGGAAAAGCACCGTCGGCCAGTTATCGATCGTTTCCTTGTCGTCCATGAAATTGAATTCCGTCGTGTGGACGGATACGCCACCTGGAGAAAGGACTTCCATTGAATTCTCGATGAAGCTGATCCCCTTCTCGATCGAGCCCAGATGTTCGAACGCGCAGATCGACCAGCAGAAATCGTAGCCCCTGAGATCGTCGGGGATCGCCGTCATGTCGACATAGCGAAAATCGACCCGCTCATCATAGCTGGCGCGATCTATAAAATGCTCCTTGTAGGCATTGTCGAGCGAGGCGTGTTGGGCAGTAGCGGCCCAGCCGGAAGCACGTTGGTCTTCAGGCGGCAGGTCGGTCACCGTGATATTGCAACCCCTTGCGGCGAGATAGGAGGGCAGGGGTTCTTCGCCGCAGCCAAAGCCTAGCCCCCGCTTGCCCGGCGCCATGTTGCCGCTCTGCCAGATTACTTGCAGCACATAGGTCAACTCCCAAAGCTTACGATGGAAGATATGAGCAACCCCGAGTTGCACGCTCCAGTGGCGGGTCCATTCCGCCTCCAGATCGGCTTGAGTCGAGGGCTTTGAGAACAGATCGATCTCGTACGGCCCGCCGGTGGGTGCGGGCGGCAATTGCTCAGCAATCCTACGAGCCATTTCATAGCCGAAGAATTTGATGTTGAACCTCATAGCCGTCAGGTCGCGTAGAGTTTCGTTCAACACGTTGATATTGGGCGTCGCATCAGATTGCGTAAGGCGCAGTAGCGAACGCAGTTCCTCAGGCAACTCGGCCTGACTCAGGCCGGGGGACCGGGTAAAAAAAGATGAGCTCATAAATTGCACTCCAACGGGATCAAATTTCTACGATAGGAGGGGTCATATTGGCCCCGTCCCGCGTGCTCTTAAGCGTTTCCGACAGAAGCCTTAGCCTGAGTGATGGTCTGTTGCATCAAAGCGCCTCCGCTCACAGGTCGCGAATTTCCACTCGATCAAAGCGCACCGCCGAGCCCGGTGAGCCGCCGCGGAGCACGATTTCGAAAAAGCGCGCATCTTCCATCAAAGGTACACGTACCGTTTTGTTGCTCTCCGTCAGAGTCTCCGAGGCTACTATGAAGCCGAATTCACGGGTAAATGTGATCTGGATGTCGCCTTTGATATCACCCACAAATTTTACTTCGTAGGGACCTGCAGGAAGGAACCAGTAAGGGCCATGGCTAATGACCGCGCCAGGCGCGGAGCTCAGCCAGCCTTCATCGTCCGCTTGCGCAACGATATTGAAAGCCGGCTTTTCCAGGGTCCAGACCGAAGTGTCAGGCTTGGAGCGAGCTGCTACGATATAGGAATCTCCGCCGGAGTTGAGATCGTCGTGAGTCACGTTCTCAAGATGCCCGTTGGAGTCGATGCGCCAGAATTGCAGCCCGTAACCTTCCAAGATGCTGAGTACGTCGTCGCTGTTGCCGTGATCTTTGAGTAGCGACGGGAAGAATTCCAGCACCAGTTTGATATCCGGCGAGCGCGCGATCACATCACGCATCCCTCGCAGGGTGGCCGCTTCATTTCCCTCCACGTCGAGTTTCGCACATTCGACAACGACATCGGCTGGAAGGACGCTGTCGATGGGGACGAGCGGGACTTCGATGAGCTGAAGGCCCTCTCTTTCCTCTGCTCCCTTGGCCAGCGAGCCGCCGCCGGCTTCCACATAGGAGAAGCCAAATTTCGCGACTCCCTCGCAGTCGGAAACCGCCTTGTTAACAATGGTGGTACGCTGAAGAACTCCGTTGATATAGGCGCTCTTGCGGATGAAATCGGCGATGAAGGGAACCGCCTCGAACGCGTAGGCCCGCCCGCCCGGGCCGATCTGGTTGCCTGCAAGCAAGGTGTAGAATCCAAAATTGGCGCCAATATCCAGGAACACGGAATTCGGCTTGAAGAAGCGCTGCAGCACCTTCATCACCGGCGGCTCGATCCGACCATCGGTGATGAGATTCATGCCAGATCCGGTATCGCGCCCATCGACGAAGATACGCTGCCCATTGCAGAGCGTGGTGAGCAAGAGATGATCGCCAAGATTTATGGTATGCTGGTTGCTTAACTCATTTACCCGACGCGAAAGTAGATCCAGCGTCAATTGAATTTGTTCGACCTTATTTTCAATGGGCGTAATCAATTTTCGGCTCCGTCGAATGAGTATATAGAGTTTATAGCCCGCAACGCCAACGAAGCGATACACGGGGTTCACGTGCCTAGTTCTAGAATGCAATGGGGTGTCGAATTGTATTTTTGCTCGAATCCAGTTTATTATAGTGATCCGCACGGTTCAAAAGTCCAACTTGACCGAAAGCAGTTGGCCGAGAGAATCCGCAAAACCCGTGCGCGGTAAATTCTTGCCGCGCGCGCTAGCCCAGGCTTCGACGGCCGCCCGTTCTTCTCCACCATGCCCCGTCCGCACATGCGCCACAGCGCCGACGCCCGATGCCGCCCCAGCCTTCATATCAGCCAGCGTATCGCCAACCATCACCGATCCTGCCAGCGACAGCTCCAGATCCTGCGCTGCGGCAAGCAGCATCCCCGGTTCGGGTTTGCGCCAAGGGTGTTCCGGATGGAATGGACAGGCATAGGTGGCGTCCACTAGCCCAGGACCAAGCGCTTGGATCACCACTGCTTCCACCGCCCGGTATTGCTCCGGCGAAACCAGGCCGCGCGCCACGCCTGACTGATTGGTGACGATAATCGCCGCATAGCCTCTGTCCCGAAAAGCAGCGATAGTTTCTCGCACGCCAGCGATCAGGGAAACGCGCGCAGGATCGTTGAGATAGGGTATATTTTCGATCACCGTGCCGTCCCGGTCAAGGAACAGCGCCGGTTTGCCGACGAGATTGGCCCAGCTTCGTGCCGGACCATGGCGCGTGGCCCAGCCGCGTTCAGGCAGGTCGGCCTCGCTCACGCCTGACGCATCTCCGCAAGGGCGGAAAGCACCTCGTCGGTGCGGATCGCTGCCATGCAAGGGCTGACCGAGCGCAGGCCCGATATGGCGCAGGCCTTGTCCTCGTTGCGCCAGCACGGCACGCAGGCGAAGCTGTCCTTCCGCCAGAGCGTCTTGACCCGTCGGTGATGGCGAGTCAGCGTATGGGCATCGGTGGGGCCAAATAGCGCGACCACCGGCACGTCGAAAGCGGACGCGGCGTGGAGGAAGGCGCTGTCCACGCTTACCATCGCCTCGATCCGGGAAACCAGCGCCAGTGAGTGCCCCAGCGGCAGGCCGGCGGTGGTCGTGATGCCCTCGCCATCCGGCAGCCCGTTGGCGACATGGTGGAAGATCAGCACGTCGTTATCCTTGGCGATCGCTCGAATAATGTCGGCTATCCCGGGATGGTCTTTGTAGCTATCGCGAGAGAAAGGCTGGACGCCCACCAGTGGCCGCTTGCCGCCGCCGGCCTTGCCGATGCCATGCCGCTTCAGGAAATCGTCGCAAAAGGCTTCGTCGTCGGTGGACAGGAAGTGATTGATCTTCCAGCCCTGCTTGAGGAGCCGCTGGCGGTTCACCTGCATGCCCATCGCGAATGTCTCGACCCGGCCCTTCTTGATTTCGGGGACCCTTCTGCTCTCATAGCGGCTGGCCGGGCACTGGCTGAGGTTGAAGAAGCGGCGATAGGCGGAGATATCGATCGGCGGGCCGTCTATGTCGATCAGGTTGACATGGGGGTTTTGCTCGAAGATCGGGAAGAACTTCCGGGGAACGGCGAAATCCACAGGCAAGCCATAGCGGATGGCGTTGGCTTCCAGCCCCGGCTCCATCATCAGCAGATCGCCAATCCCGCCCATCGCCCGCGCGACCAGCACCCGCCCGTGGTCGTTCCGCCTCAGGGAGAACGGGTCGCCGGTCTTGCCGCTGCCGCTCAGCGAGCGGTAGCATAGCCCCAGGAAAAACTGGCAAAGCCCGCTGCGAAGCTTCGTCGTGACGAAGCTGAGCGGCTGCCGGCGACCGCGCAGGCAATCGAGATAGGCTTGCGAGGCCCAGCGGATCACCGCAGAACGCAGCGGTGCCTCGGGTTCCTTGCGTCCGAATGCGACGAAGGGCGCCATACGGGTGCCGGCCCGAACCGGCGACAGTCTGCGGACATTGGCGGCGAACCACCGCCCCAGTGCGATGAAGGACATGTTCGTATCCTCCAAAGTACCCTGCTGCAGATGGGCCTGCGCGAACAATTCGATCAGCTGAAGGAACTGCCCGGGATTGTCTTCCAATGCATAGGGGCGCTGGGCATGGTAGGAAACGAGCTCCAGCACGCCCTTGGCATCCCCCATGAACAGGCGAATCCGGGCGCGCAGCAGCCGCGCGCCCATCGCCTCGCCAGGATAGATGCGCTGGCAGAAATCGTGGAAATCGCCGATCAGTTCCTCGAACCGTCCGGTCAGGGTTTGGTCACGCGTGCGGAAATGGGGCTGGCTTGCCTCGAAAACGCCGGAAAGCGTGGCGGTGATTCGTCCGCAATCGGCGGGGCGGACGATGGGATAGCCGGCAACCGTCATCCCCTGGCTCTTCAGCGATGCGACGAGCCGTTCGGCCTGCCGGAAATCGGCGAAGGCTGCCTCATCCAGAAATTCGGAGAAGAACTCGCCGAGAAGGCTCTGATCGGGCGGGATAGGCCGAAAATCCGTGTTCCCGGCGGCAAGCTGATCCATGCGTGTTCGGAACCGATTCTGAGCTGGTAGGGGGCCGGCGCTCCACTGGCAGCAGTTTCACCCTGAGGCAAGGCCGCGCGTCAAATCGGCGCCATGTCTTTCGCGTCGGATTCTAACTCAAGATCGGTCCACTCCAAGGGAGCACTTTACCGACAACATGGCCCAAGAACCTAGCATTACACTAGCATTGCACTAGCATTACAGTTGCATACTTGATTGCATGATCGTGATACGGCCATAGTTGATCGTCGCGACCGGGAGCAGCGCCTCGACCGTCGCCGGACGACCGTCGATCAGGCAGAATGCATGGCTTGCATCAGGCGCGGTCATAAGGCCTGCGGATCACGGTCATGCCCTTCATCGCGGAACGGCTCTAGAAGATCAGCTTGCCGCCCACGATCGCGAGCGTCCCGGCGAGAATGGCGCGCGACACATTGTCAGGCACCCGGGTGGAGACCAGGCTGCCGATAATGATTCCCGGCACCGAGCCGATCAGCAGCGACAGCAGGAGCCCGAAATCGACCGACCCCATGGCCCAGTGGCCCATGCCGGCGATCAGCGTCAACGGCACGGCATGGGCGATGTCGGAGCCGACGAGCCGATTGATCGGCAGCTTTGGATACAGCACCAGCAGCGCGGTCATGCCGAGCGCGCCGGCGCCAACCGACGAGAGCGACACTAGCACGCCGAGGATCAGGCCGAGCAGGATCGTCAGCCGCATGATCCGGCGATCCGACATCGCCTCCATCGTATCGGCGTAATAGGCGAGGATCTGGCGGCGAAAGGCCATGGCGATCGCCGTCGCGATCAGCGCCAGGCCGAGCGTCACGGTGATGACGTGTTGCGTACCGTCGAATTTGGCGCCGGCATAGGCAAGCGCGATCAGGGTCGCCAGGCTCGCGGGCACGCTACCCATGGCGAGGCGCCGCACCACTTTCCAGTCGACCGTGCCGCTGAAGCCGTGCACCGCCGTGCCGACCGTCTTGGTCGCCGATGCGTAGAGCAGGTCGGTCCCGACCGCGGTGACGGGATGGAAGCCGAAGGCAAGGACGAGCAGCGGAGTCATCAGGGACCCGCCGCCCACGCCGGTAAGACCGACAAGAGCCCCGAC
Source organism: Pseudomonadota bacterium (assembly GCA_040388155.1). Classification (GTDB taxonomy): domain Bacteria; phylum Pseudomonadota; class Alphaproteobacteria; order Sphingomonadales; family Sphingomonadaceae; genus Sphingomonas. Next base: position 183,614 of record JAZKCJ010000018.1, on the reverse strand, counting down.
CGCGACGCCGGCGATCGAATACAGCGGGTTGATCTCGACCATCATCGGCGCACTCGTCAGTTGCCGGCGTTTGAACCCCGCCGAACCGGATGCTCGCCAGTTCGCCCGTTCACCTGGCCTTATGCAAGAGCCTCGTCGTAATCGGCGGGCGGCGCGAGGAAGTTTTTCTCGTGCCGGGTATCATCAAGCTGTTGAACGGCGCCTGACGCGACCGGCCGATGCAGGATAAGACCGATCCGGAGCCGCTATCGCATGGCGCGGAACGCTGCCGATTGTATAGACAGCCGCATGAAAGATCATGCTGAAGCTGGTGCGATGGCAGCCACTGACGAACGGACGCGACGCGCGGCCGGGCACGGGGGCCGCGCACAGAATGGCGATCCGCCGCGCTATGTCGAGATCAAGCAGTCAATCGTCGGGGCGCTCAGGTCGGGCGAGCTGAAGCCCGGCGACCGGGTGCCGTCCGAGGCTGAACTGGTCTCGCGCTTCGGCGTATCGCGGATGACCGCCAACCGGGCGCTGCGCGAGCTGAGCAATGCCGGGGTCGTCGTCCGCCGCGCGGGCGCCGGATCGTTCATCGCCGAGCCGCGACCGATCGGGCAGATGATCGAGATCCGCAACATCGCCGACGAGGTGCGCGCCAGGGGGCGGGCCTATCGCGCGCGCGTGATCGACAATATCGCGATCCGGGCCGACCAACGGTCAGCGGCGTTGCTTGAGGTCGCCGCCGGCACCAGGCTTTTCCGGTCGGTGATCGTCCATCACGAGGCCGAATTCCCGATCCAGCTCGAGGAACGTTTCGTGCTCGCGGCGGCGGCGCCCGACTATGGGGCGATCGATTTCCACGAGACCACGCCGAACGAATATCTCACCCGCGTCGCCCCGCTCGAACGGGTGGAGCACCGGGTGCGCGCCGCCATGCCGGATTCGGGCACGCGCCTGCTGCTGGGCATCGATGAAGGCGAGCCGGTGCTGGTGATGACCCGCCGGACCTGGAGCCGGGGAAGACTCGTCTCGCATGCGGTGCTGACTCATCCCGGCAGGAGCTTCGAGCTTTCAGCCGCGTTCTCGGTCGATACCGGCTGAGTCCGCCTCAGAGCGCCGGGCGCCGCCGCCGGCGAAGCCATTTGAAGTCGGCTTTGCGGAAGCTCTTGAAGAGCAGGTAGAATCCGGTGCCCGACAGCCACAGCACGCCGAACGCAACGACGATGATCAGCGGGTGGTTGAAGCTCGCCCGGTTCGCATAGTCCATGTTGTGCAGCATCCAGAAGAAGTCCCATGTCCGCCAGCTGTCGCCGCGGGTCACGAGATGCCGTCCGGTCACCGCCGACACATAGGCGCTCGAGTGCTCCGGATCGGCCAGGTTCACCCGCCACATCGCACCCTTGTGCTCGCGCGATTCAAGATTGGGCCTAGCCATCGCCTCGACGCTCGCGACCGGGGCATCGGAGGTCATCCCCGCGACGGCGATCGCCGTCGCGCGGTCGATATCGACCGGTGCGCCGGTCGTCGCGTCGGCCAGGCGGATGCCCGCTGCCTCGCGGATTTCATAGACGGGCCGCCCGCCCAGGTCGCGCAGGACGAGACCGGATATCGGCTGTCCGGCACTCAGGCGGGCGGGGTCGATATAAGGGCCGCCAGCAAGGGCATGGCCGTGTCCGCCGCCACCGCCATGGCCGCCGACCGAATCGGCGGGAAGCAGCGCCATGACCGCGCCGCTCAGCGTCCACAGCACGAACTGGAGGCCGAGTGCCAGGCCGACCCATTTATGGATCCGGCGGAACAGCAGGGGCGAGAGGCGGAGGCGCTTCATGAACTGGCCTTCTTCTTCTTCTTGCGGCGCGGAAACGACCAGATCAGGAGCCATGCACCGCTGATCGCCATGGCGAAGGCGCTCCAGGTGGCGACGCGCAGGAGCGGGTTGTTGACGTCGGTGCGGTCCCGATAGTCCATGATATGGAGCATCCAGGCGATGTCGAAGGCGCGCCAGAGCAGATGGCGCTTTGCAAGCAGGTCACCGGTCACGGGGGAGATGTACAGGGTCGGCCTGTTCCAGCCCTTGAACTCGACCTGCCAGTAAGGCGGCTTGCGCGATCCCATTTCACGCGGCGCCGTCGTCAGCAGCGATGCCGAAACGATATCGCCTTCGCCCGCATAATAGGAACGGGCGCGGCTCCGTGCCTCAGCCTCCGAAATCGGGGGAAGCGGTTGCCCGGTCGCCGCGTCGAAGACGCTGGTGCCGTGCGGCCCGTCGGCACGCCAGACCGGGCGGCCGAGCCGCCGCTGCAGGCTCAGCTCGGAAGTGCCGGGCTGTGCCGCCAGGATATGCGACGGCGGCACGGCCCCGGCCAGGTCGACCGTTGCGGCCGTGACCGGCCGCACCAGATGGTCGCCATGGATCGTGTCGATATGGACGACGACCATGTAGAAGCCAGTGGCCGTCCACAGCACCACCTGCAGCCCGACCAGCAGGGCGAGCCATTTGTGCGTGCGCCTGACGACGAGCGGCCAGCGGATCTTCATCGCCGCGCCCGTCAGAACGAGTGCCGGAACCCGACATAAAATCTGCGGCGCAGCAGATCATAGGTCATGGTGTCGGTGTTGCCGTCGGTGAAGCTCGCAATATAGGGCGCCTTGCGATCGAACAGATTGTCGACGCCGAGCTGGAAGCGGGTCTTGGCGGCGATCTCGAAGGCAATCTGTGCATTGTGGTAGAAGACGTTCGGCGCGCGATAGCCGATTGCGCCGGGCGCCGCGTTGAAATCGGTCGCCTTGCCGATCCACTGGGTCGACCAGGTCAGGCTGGCAAAATCCTTCTTCGCGGTGACCACGCCGTAACCGCGCCACTTCGGATAGCCGCCATTGCCGCCCCCGATATGCCCGTCGAAGATGATCGGGGCGCCGCCGGGGAATGGCTCGACGACATATTGGTCGAGATAGGTCGCGTTGAGGTCAACCGAGAGATCCACCGGGCCAAGGCTATGGCTGTAGACCAGCCCCAGGTCGAGACCGCTCATCCGCTCGCGGCCCGTATTGATCGGCTGGGCGGTAAGCGTGGTCACCTCGCCGGTCAGGGTGCTGCGCGTGAAGTCGCGGCAGAATGGGCTCGAGAGATTGGCGCTGGCATAGCATACCGCCAGCTTGGTCGAGCCGGGGATGGCACGGATCGCGCCGGTGATCTCGATGTCGAACCAGTCGGCGGTGAGCGTCAGGCCGGGCACGATCCCGCGCGGCTGTACGACGGTACCGATCGTCCAGCTCTTCGAGCTTTCCGCCTTGAGGTTCTTGTTGCCGCCGACGGTCGTCAGGATCGTGGTGCCGAGCTGGACATAATTGGCGGGCACGCCCGATGCGCGGCAATTGGCGACGAGCGTCGCATTGGTGCTGGTCGAATAGCGGCTGCACGGATCGCTGGTGGTTAGGTTCCCTTCGGACACGCCGCCGAACAGTTCGGGCACGTTCGGCACGCGGAAGCCGGTGCCATAGGTGCCGCGCAGCCGCACGCCGTCGGTGATCATCCAGTCTGCGCCGGCCTTGTAGTTCCAGTCGCTGCCGAACAGGTCGTAATTGGAATAGCGGACCGCGCCGTCGAGGGTCAGCGCTCTGAAGAAGGGCGTGTTGGCGAGGACCGGCACTGACAGTTCGAGATAGGCTTCCTTGGCCGTGGTCGATCCGGAGATGGGCGATTGCTGGTTGGTGTTGGCGACCCCGGCGACGGTCAGCGGATCGGGATTCCGCCAGCCCTTCTCGCGGCGATAGACCACGCCCGCCGCGAAGGAGACCGCGCCGGCGGGCAGCCGGAACAGGTCGCCGTTCAGGTCGGCGGTGAAGGAGGCGAGCTCGTTGCCGCCGCGATCGGTCGAGGTGAACAGGATATAGTTCAGCGCCTGGGGCGTGAGATCGCCGAAGCCGAGATAATCGGCGCACGGGATCGCCGCACCGGGAACGACGCTGCACTTGGTCGTGTCGATGCTGTTGCGCACTTTCTCGAGGTTGGCGACGTTGGTCGAGCCGTCGATCGCGGTGTTGCGGCCATAGGCGCCGGCCACTTCCCACGCCCAGCCATTGGCGAATTTCCCGCGGAAACCGATCGTGCCCTGCCATGTGTCGGTCTTCTGGAAGAACTGGCGGGGCCCGGGCTCGGCGAGCCTGCGCTGGATGAGCACGATGTCCTGGCCGGTCGGGTTGGTCGGGTTGGTTGCCGAGATGGCCAGGTTGCGCAGCGTGCCCGGCGTGGCGATCTGGGTCGATTTCCGGTGCGTGTAGAGGAATTCGCCGAACGCCTGGATTCCGTCGGTCAGCCGGTAGTCGCCGAAGAAGGCGGTACTGATCCGCTCGATCGGGCTGACCGCGTTGAGGAACGGGTTCGAATTGAAATTATGCTTGGCGGCGTTGTACGGCTCGTAGAAATTGCCGTTTCCGCCCGGCACCTGGTTGAAGTTGATCTGCTGGCCGTTGGGCAGCACGGCCCGCCCGCCCACCGTCGAGGCGCTGTTGACGCAGCTCAGCGAGCCCTTGGTCACCTCGGAGAGGGAGCAGGGCGCGCGGCTCGCCATGTTGACTGCCTCGGTCTTCTGGTAGGTCGCCGCCGCGAGGAAGCCGCCCCGGTCGCCGCGCACGCCCCACAGGCCGTCGATCGTCACGTCGCCGCCGTCGCCGCGCCCGGTGATGCCGCTGCGCGCGCTGATCCCGAACCCGTTATAGTCGGTGCGGGTGACGAGGTTGACCACGCCCGCCATCGCATCCGCACCATAGATCGCCGACGCGCCGTCCTTGAGCACGTCGGTGCGCGCCAGGGCGACGACCGGGATCATGTTGAGGTCGGGCGAGGAGTTCGCGCCGGTGCCGCCGGCGACGAGGCGGCGGTTGTTGAGAAGCACCAGTGTGCGCTTGATGCCCAGGCCGCGCAGGTTGACCTGCGCGGTGCCATAGCCGTTCCCGGTCCAATAGGCCGATGTCTGGTTGCCGGCGAAACCGGCATTGGCCGGCAGCCGCTGCAGCAGCGATTCGATGTTGACGATGCCGGTATTCTCGATCTGCTCGGCGGAGACGACGGTCGCCGGGCCGACCCCGGCAATGTCCTGGCGGCGGATCCGGCTGCCGGTGACGACCACGTCGATCTCGTCCGGCGCTTGGGCTTCCGGCTGGGTCTGCCCGGCCGGCTCAGCCTGCGCCCATGCCTGAGGTGATACAGCCGTCAACATCGTTGCGGCCAGCAATGCGCTCGCGGTCTTCATGTCGTGCCCCCGTTTATCTCGTTGATCCCTGACCCCTAGGAAACATCAATTGTATATACAGGTCAATGAAAAAAATATAATTGAAACAATAGCTTAGTTTGATTCTGTTGGTACATTACCCCATGATGATACGCATTGTCGGGCGCTACCCCTCACGCATCCCGCGATATTCTTGGGGGCCGGGAATGGGCTGGCAGCGCGGCGCAGCACCGCGCATCGCCGGGGATCCGATCCGTCCGGCTTGAATCGTCGCCCCGAACCCGGGCGATAGGCTCGCCCGGCCGGATCACCCTATTCGGCGGGTTTCCGCATCGTCGGTGCTCCGACCGATCGGGGGCGGAAATCCTCGATCCTGATGCCGAGCCGGGCGACCTTGTCGTAAAAGGTCTTGCGCGGAATGCCGAGCAGCGGGAGCGCGGCCGCGACGCTGCCGCCGGTCGCGCGCAATGCTTCCTCGATCGCGCCGGCCTCGAACTGGTTGACTCGTACCGGCAGGCTCGGGCGCTCGCCGGCTGGGCCTGCAGGCGGCGGCTCCGCCAGGCCGAGCACCGCGCCGAACGCGAAGTTGCGCAGCTCGCGGACATTGCCCGGCCAGTCATGCGCACGCAGGTGACCGCGCACATTGTCGGTAAGCAGGAAGTCGGAAATACCCGCCTGTTGCTTGGCTTCCTCGACGAAGCTCGCGAACAGCGTGGCGATATCCTCGCCGCGCTCGCGCAACGGGGGCACGCGCAGCCGCACCAGGGTCAATCGATAATAGAGGTCGGGGCGGAATCGCCCCTCGGCCGCGGCGCGCGCAAGATCGGTCTTGGTCGTCGCGATCACGCGGAGGTCGACGCCGCGCGGCCGCGTGTCGCCGATCGGCTGGACTTCGCGCTCCTCGAGCACGCGGAGCAATCGCGCCTGGAGGGGAAGGGCCATGCTGTCGATCTCGTCGAGCAACAGGGTGCCGCCGCTCGACGCCTCGATCTGCCCGATCCGCGCCAGCCGCGTATGCGGCACGCTGTCGGCGGCATGGCCGAACAGTTCCACCTCGGCGAGCGTCTCGGGCAGGGCGCCGCAATTCACCGCGATGAACGGCCTGCCGCGCCGCGCGCCCAGCCGGTGAAGGAGCAGCGCGGCCAGCTCCTTGCCGGTGCCCGTCTCGCCCTCGACCAGCACGTCGATATCGGCGAGCGCGAGCTGGCGGATCGTGCCGCGTAGCTGAACCATCGCCACGCTGTCGCCGATCAGCGGGCCGGTCTCGTCGACCGCCGCGGCGGCGGCACGCAGGCGGCGATTGTCGATCACCAGCAGCCTTTTCTCCAGCGCCTTTTGGGCGGCGGCGACAAGATGGTCGGTCGCGAACGGCTTGGTCAGGAAATCGAACGCGCCGTCCCGCAGGGCGCTGACCGCCATGGCGACATCGGCATGGCCGGTGATGAGGATGACGGGAATGTCGGGGTCGATCGCCCGGACTCGTTCAAGCAGTTGCAGCCCGTCGATCCCCGGCATGCGGATGTCGGAGATGATGATGCCGGCAAAGTCCGGCCGGATCTCGGGCAGCGCGTCGGTCGCGCTGGCGAAGGGGCGCACGCTGAGCCCGGCAAGCTCGAGCGTCTGGATCGTCGCTGCGCGCAGGGCGGCATCGTCCTCGACGAAGAAGATGTTCTGCTCGGTCGGAAACAGCATCAGGCGCGCTTCAGCTTCAGAAGGAAGGCAGCACCGTCGAGCGCCGAAGTACCGATTTCGAGCTCGCCGCCGAATTCGCGGGCGATGTCGCGCGCGATGGCGAGGCCAAGGCCAAGCCCTTCCGGCTTGGCCGAGACGAACGGCGCGAAGAGCTGGTCGGCGATCGCCGGATCGACGCCCCGGCCATTGTCGCCCACCGTCACGGTCACGTCATTGCCCGATGCGGCGGCCGCGATCAGGATTCGCGGCCGGGCAACGCCCTCGACCGCGTCGAGCGCATTCTGCAGCAGATTGACGACGATCTGCTCAAGCCGCACCCGGTCGCCCGCGACCCGCGTGTCGCGCATGACGGGTGGAAGGTCGACCGTGACGATCTCCCGTGCGCGTTCGCCGAGGATCAGCAGCGCGCCGTCTACCACTGATCCCAGTCCGATGGCGCCGCGTGCCGGGGTCCTCCGCCGGGCGAAGGTGCGCAGCTCAGCGGTGATCGATCCGATCCGCGCGGTCAGGTCGATGATCTGCGCCAGGTTGCCGCGCACCGGCCCGATCTGGTCGCGATCCAGGAACGTCTCGGCATTTTCAGCGAAGGTGCGGATCGCAGCGACCGGCTGGTTGATCTCGTGCGCGACGCCCGCGGTGATCTGGCCCAGCGAGCCGAGCCGGTTGGCCTGGGCCAGCTCTTCCCGCGCTGCGCGGAAACGGCGCTCGGCCTCGATTCGCTCGCGCGATTCGATGGTGAGCTGGCGGTTGGTCTCGCTCAGCTCGGCGGTGCGGCGGGCGACCTCCTGTTCGAGCGCTGCCTGCGCCTCGCGCTGGAGGTGGCGTTTCTCGCGAGCGCGCCAGGCCAGGCCGGCGATCGCACCGAGGATGATCAGGATCGCCAGGCCCCAGAGTCGCACCCTGGTCGTCGCGGCGCCGAGCGGGGCGGCCAGCGGTTCGAGATGGATCAGCCGGGATCCGGTCAGTGGCACTGGCAGCGACGCAACGCGATATTGGGCGGTGCCGCCTGCCACGGGAGCCGTGGCTGATCCGCCCGACAGGGTGATCGGCGCGGCGCGGGGCGGTCCGCTCCCGAACTGGAGCGTCGCCCGTGCCTGCGCCAGTGTCGTCGCGTCGAGCGGGTGAGTGGTGCGAAAACGCCAGTCGGGCACGCTGGTGATCAGGATCACGCCGTGTGCGTCAGTGACGAAGCTTGGCCCGGCGGCGCGCGCCCAGGTCGCCTCGAGCCGGTCGAACTCGACCTTGACCACCACCGTACCCGCGGCGCGGCCGCCGGCCTCGAGCCGTCGGGCGAGGAACAGGCCGGGCCGGCCGCTGATCGTGCCCAGCGCGAACAGTTCGGAGGCGCCGCGCGCCATCGCGTCGCGGAAATAGGGACGGAAGCTGTAATTCTGCCCGACAAAGCTGGTCGGCAGCCGCCAGTTGCTCGCCGCGACCGTAAGGCCGTCGGCGTCAATGACGTAGATCACGGCGGCATCGGTTCGGTCGGCGAGGAGCTCGAGCGTCCGGTTGAGCCGGGCGACGGCGGCGGGCGCGTGCGTTGCGAGCGCGGTGGAGACGTCGGGATATTCGACCAGCACCAGCGGCAGCAGGCGGAATTTCTGCAGCTCGCTCGCGAGCAGCCCTGCATGGTTCCGGGCGGTCTGGCTGGCCGTGGTGTCGGCGGCGGTGTCCGCCTGTGCCTGCGCCCAGCGCGTGCCCGCCCAGAGCAGCGCGGCACCGGCGGCCAGCAGCAGCAACGCTGCCGCGATCAACCGGATTCTGATAGGGCTTGGTCGATCGGCCATCATGGGCGACATACCACACAAACACATTCTGTCATGTGTGGAAATACGCACAAATAATTTCGGCCACTGATTGCCCGATGCCCATTTAGTCACGTTTCGCCAGCTACTTGCCCGGAAATATCGAAACTTCTCCTGCCGGCCTTCTGGAGCCGTATCTTCCACCCAGCCGCTCACCAGAAAGCGGCCGACCAGCGCGCGTCCGCGCGCCGAGAGGGACTGAATGACGATCACCGTCGCCACCACCACTGACCAGCCTCCCGTCAGCGTACCGCTCTGGCGGCACCTTTATGTACAGGTGCTCGTCGCGATCATCGCCGGCGTCACGCTCGGCCATTTCTGGCCCGCATGGGGCGCGGCGATGAAGCCGCTCGGGGACGGATTCATCAATCTGGTGAAGATGGTCATCGCCCCGGTGATCTTCCTGTCGGTGGTCAGCGGCATCGCCGGGATGCGCCAGCTTTCCTCGGTCGGCCGCGTGGCGGCCAAGGCCTTTGCCTATTTCCTCGTCTTCTCAACCCTGGCGCTGATCGTCGGCCTGATCGTCGCCAATGTCGTTCAGCCTGGCGCGGGGATGAACGTCGATCCGGCGTCGCTCGATCAGGGGGCGGTCGCCACCTATACCCACAAGGCGCACGAGACGACGATCACCGGCTTCCTGATGTCGATCATCCCGACGACGATGGTTTCCGCGCTGACCGACGGCTCGATCTTGCAGACATTGTTCGTCGCGATCCTGTTCGGCATCGCCATGTCGCTGGTCGGAAAGCCGGCCGAGCCGGTGCTTCACATGATCGAGCGGCTGGCGCTGGTCGTGTTCCGGCTGGTCGGCATCCTGATGCGCGCGGCGCCGGTCGGCGCGTTCGGTGCGATGGCTTTCACCATCGGCAAATACGGCGTCGGGTCGCTGGTCAATCTCGGTGCGCTGGTCGCGACCTTCTATTTCACCTCGCTGTTCTTCGTGCTGGTCGTGCTCGGCGCGGTGGCGCGGGCCCATGGCTTCTCGATCGTCCGTCTGATCGTCTATCTGCGCGCCGAGCTTCTGCTCGTGCTCGGCACCTCCTCGTCGGAGGCGGCGTTGCCCAGCCTGATCGGCAAGATGGAAGCGGCCGGCTGCGACAAGGGCGTGGTCGGGCTGGTCGTGCCGACCGGCTATTCGTTCAACCTCGACGGCACCAACATCTACATGACGCTCGCGGCGCTGTTCATCGCTCAGGCGACCGGCGTCGATCTGTCGCTGTGGCAGCAGATCACCCTGTTGCTCGTCGCGATGCTCAGCTCGAAGGGGGCGGCCGGCGTGACCGGCGCCGGCTTCATCACCCTGGCGGCGACTTTGTCGATCGTGCCCAGCGTGCCGGTCGCCGGCATGGCGCTGATCCTCGGCGTCGACCGGTTCATGTCGGAATGCCGCAGCCTGACCAATTTCATCGGCAATGCGGTGGCGACCGTGGTGGTCGCGCGCTGGGAAGGCGCGCTCGATCGCACCCGGCTCGACGCCGCGCTCGCCGGCCATCCACTACCGCTCGAAACGGTGATCGCACCGGACGTCACAACGGCGCCGGCAGAATGACAAATGGGGAGAGAGATGATGAACCTTGCAATCCGATCGGCGGCGCTGCTCGCCGGTAGCGCTTTCGCGGCACTCGCGACGGCCAGCGCCTGGGCGCAGGAAGCGCCCGCTGCATCGCCGCAGGATAGTGCTGCGGCTGATGAGTCAGCCGAGCTCGCCAAGGACATCGTCGTCGTCGGGTCGCAGATCCGCGGCTCGAGCGTCACCGCCGCGCTCCCCGTCACCGTGATCGATGCGAAGCAGATCGACGCGACCGGCGCCCTTACCGGCGACGACCTGATCCGCGCCATCCCGCAGATGGGCGACGTCACCTTCAACCCGTCGAACAACCCGCAGACCAGCAACGCGGCACGCGGCGACGTCAATTCGATCAACCTGCGCAACCTCGGCGTCGGCAACACGCTGGTCCTGCTCAACGGCCGGCGCCTCGTCTCGCATCCGGTGAGCCAGGCCGGCGAGGGCAATGTCCCCGTGCTCGGCTTCAACTCCAACTCGCTGCCGGTCGCCGGGATCGAGCGGCTCGAGGTGCTGCGCGACGGCGCGGCGGCGATCTACGGCGCCGATGCGGTGGCGGGCGTGGTCAACACCGTGACCAAGAGCGACTATAGGGGCGTCTCGATCGACGGGCGCTTCGGCTTCGCCGAAGGCACGCATCGAAAGGAATATCAGCTCACCGGTTTCGCCGGCACCGATTTCGCCCAGGGTCGCGGCAATGTGTCGCTCTATCTCGATTATACCCGCCGCACCGCGCAGCTTTCCGGGGACGAGGCCTATACCGCGACCAACGATCTGCGCCCGCTCTTCGCGAACAATCCCGCTTTTGCCGCCAACGCGAATCCGGACGGCCGCGCGACCCAGTCGCCCTGGGCGAACCTCGCGGTCGTCGGCGGCCCCGGCACGATCCGGCGCGGCACGACAGCGCTCACCAGCTCGACCGGTCTGTTCCATTCCCAGTCGGCGCTCGATCCGGGCTGCGTCTATACGATCAGCACCGATACCTGTTTCGGTACCGGCACGCGCGCCACCAGCACGACGCTGCGCAACGAACGCTTCGACAACGCGGTCGACACCACGGTCTCGCCTCGGATCAGCCGGTTCAACAGCTTCCTGAGCGCGCATTACGACGTCTCCGACTCGCTCACGCTCTATACCGAGCTCGGCTATTACCGGGCGCAGAGCCACGCCATCCAGCCGCCGACGATCAACCTCAACGCGATCGTCGTCCCGGCGAGCAATTACTGGAATCCGTTCGGCGCGGCGGTCTTCGCCAACGGCACGGTCAATCCCAACCGAATCCCGGGGCTGACCAACGTGCCCGCCGCCGGCCTGCCGGTGCGGCTGTCGACCTATCGCTTCGTCGATACCGGTCCGCAATATGTCGATGTGACCAATTCCCAGTCGCGCTTCCTGGCCGGGGCCAGGGGCAAGATCGGCAGCTTCGATTTCGACACCGCGTTCCTCTATTCCGAAGCCATTGCGACCGACCTGTCGGACGCGATCAACATGACCAAGCTTCAGCAGAGCCTCGCGCTCTCGACGCCGGACGCGTATAATCCCTTCAGCGGCGGCTGCTCGGCCAACCCGAGTGTCGGCGATTGCTCGCCCTCGTCGAAGGCGGCGATCGATGCGATCCGCTTCAAGCTGCGCCGGCACGACAAGACCACGCTGGCGCTGGGCGACTTCAAGGTCTCGAACGGCCATCTCTTCGCCTTGCCCGGTGGCGATGTCGGCATCGCTGCGGGCGTCGAAGGCCGCCGCGAGACTCAGCGCGACGATCGCGACCCGAACCTCGACGGGTCGATCCAGTTCGTCGATGCCGTGACCGGGGAGGTCTCGGTCAGCAATGTCGCGGCGGTCAGCCCGACGCCGTCGACCCGGGGCGATCGCTTCGTCGCCTCGGCCTTTGGCGAGCTCGCGGTGCCACTGGTCTCGCCGGACATGAACATCCCGCTCGTCCGCCGCCTCGATCTCCAGCTTGCCGGCCGGTACGAGCATTACAGCGATTTCGGCTCGGTCGCGAAGCCGAAGGTCGCCGCCGCCTGGGATATCATCGACGGCCTGCGCCTGCGCGGTTCTTGGTCGCAGGGCTTCCGCGCGCCAAACCTCGAACAGACCAAGACGGTGCAATATTCGCGGCTCAGTTCGAGCAGCGTGATCAACCAGGATTTCTATCGCTGCGAAGCTGATGTGCGCAAGGCGACCATCGCCAATTTCAACACCTGCACGCGCAACATCAGCTACACCATCCTGATCAGCGGCAATCCCGACCTGAAGCCGGAGGACAGCACCAACTGGACGGTGGGCGCGGTGATCGAGCCGAAGTTCATCCCGCGGCGCTTCGGCCGGCTGACGCTGACGGCTGATTTCTGGTCGATTCACCAGGTCGGCATCGTCGGCCAGTTCGGCGCGCAGAATGCGCTGGTGCTCGATTATCTGCTGCGCCTGCAGGGATCGAGCAACCCCAATGTCATCCGTGCCGCGGTGACGCCGGACGACACGGCGGTGTTCGCCGGGTCGGGTCTCGCGCCGGCCGGGGCGATCCTCCAGATCAAGGACCAGTTCACCAACCTGCTGCCGCAGACAGTGCAGGGTGTCGACCTCGCCTTGCTCTACCGCATCGACCATACCGGGATCGGCGATTTCGATCTCAACATCAACGCGGCGCGGCTGACCAAATATGCCCGCGAGAATCCGCCGATGGTCCAGACGCTGTTCGATGCGCGTGCAGCGGGCACGATCAACGCGGCGACCCCGCTGACTGACGGCAGCGACCTGATCCAGGTGCGCGGCAAGCCGAAATGGCGGGTCACCGGATCGCTCACCTGGACTCTCGGCCAGGTGCAGCTCGGCGGGTTCGCCAATTACACCAGCGACGTGAACGACACCAATTTCCTGGATTCGTCGGGCAACCCCTATGTCATCCAGGGCCAGACGATCTTCAATCTCTACGCGCAATATCGCTTCAAGGGCGGCGCGCTGAACGATACGCGGATCCGGGTCGGCGCGCGCAACCTGTTCGACAAGCAGCCGCCGATCACCGCTGACGGCTATTTCGGGTCGCTCTACAACCCCTATGGCCGCTACTGGTACGTATCGGTCGGCAAGAAGTTCTGAGGAAAAGACGCATGAGGATGGGCAAGATCGGTTTCCTGGTGGCAGCGTCGCTGGCGGCGCTGGCGCCCGCCGCCGCCGTCGCCAGGGCGCAGGTGCAGGCCCCGCCCGTGGCGCGGGCGGCGACGAAGACCATCCTGTTCGTCGGCAACAGCTTTACCCAGGGCGCGCATTCGGCGGTGCGGCGCTACCGCACCGATACCGTCACCGATCTCACCGGTGACGGTACCGGCGGCGTGCCCGCGATCTTCAAGCTGATGGCCCAGCAGGCGGGCCTGTCCTACGAGGTCAGCCTGGAGACGCAGGGCGGCAAGGGGCTGGATTTCCACTACGAGAACAGGCGCGCGCTGCTCGACCGCAAATGGGACATCGTGGTGCTGCAGGATTTCAGCACGCTCGATCGGGCGAGGCCGGGCGATCCGGGGCTGTTGCTGCGCTATTCCGGCCTGTTCGCGAGCATGTTCCGTCAGCGCAATCCAGCCGTGCGTATCGAGCTGAACTCGACCTGGTCGCGCGCCGACGAGACCTATCTGCCCAAGGGCCACTGGTACGGCAAGCCGATCGCCGCGATGGCGCTCGACCTGCGCGCCGGGGCCAATCTGGCGCTGGCGAACCGTTCGGTCGACGGGATCATCGCGGTGGGCGAGGCCTGGAACCGCGCCTTTGCCGAAAAACTGGCCGATCCCAATCCCTATGACGGGATCGATTTCGGCAAGCTCGATCTGTGGACCTACGACCAGTATCACGGGAGCGTCGCCGGCTATTATCTCGAAGCCCTGATGATCTTCGGCAAGGTGACCGGGCGGGACCCGCGCACGCTCGGGGCAAAGGAAAGGGCGGCGGACGATCTCGGCCTGTCGGAAGGCCAGGCGGTCGCGCTCCAGAATGTGGCCTTCAGGCAGATCGAGGCAGAGAAGACCCAGCGCTGAGATCGTGGCTCAGCTTGCGGCGCGCGCTGCCAGCCTGCGCTGCACCGACCGGGCCGTGCCGACCAGCCGTGACATTACCAGGTCGTCGATCCCGGCATAGCCAAGCCCGAGATGGTCGGGCCGCACCGCGACGGCGTCGCCCAGGTCGAGCTGGCCGGTGCGCAGCCCGATCCGCCCGATCCGTGCCCAGCGGCGCGCGGTCTCCCAGCGGATCAGGCTGCGGCTGTTCGGGTCGGGGCGGTGAGTCGCGAGGAAATCGTCCTGCAGGGCAACCAGCGCGTCGCCGAGCCGCCGGAAGGTCGCGCGGTCGGGCACGGGGCGCTGGCCCATGACGTGCCGGACCACCAGGTCGGCGGTCGCCCGGGCCTCCTCGCCGAACAGGCCGGCATAGGCCTCGGTCAGCACATCGGTCGCCCGGCCGGTCATCGCATCGATGTGGCGCTGCGAGGCACCGCCGGTGTGGCGGCGATACGTCACCAGTTCCTCGTCGAGCCGGGCGATCGTGCCCAGCCTGCCGATCCGGTGGTAGAGGTCGTAATCCTCGGCGAAGACCATGTCGGGCCGGGTGAACGGGTCGAGTTTCCGCGCCGCGTCGCCGCGGATCATCACTGACGACCAGACCAGCGGATTCTCGATCCGCAACAGCCATTCGACGAGCGCCGGCGTGGTGACGGGGGCGAGCGATCCCGGCAGGACCACGCCGTTCTCCAGGATCGAGGCGGCGGTGCCGACCAGCACGGTCCCGGGATTCGCCTCGAGATAGGCGACCTGCTTGGCGAAACGCTGCGGATGGCAGAGGTCGTCATGATCGAGCGCCGCGATATAGCGCCCGCGCGCCTCGGCGAATCCGCGGTTGCGCGAGGCGACGACGCCCTGGTTCTTCTCTGCCGCGATCAGCCGGATGCGGGGATCGTCGAAGCCGCGGATTACCGCGATGGTGTCGTCGGTCGAGCAATCGTCGACGATGATCACCTCGAAATCGCCGAAGCTCTGCGCCCTGAGCGTTTCGAGCGTCTCCACGATCAGGCCGGCGCCGTTATAGGCAGCCATGACGACGCTGATCGCGGGGCTGGTCATGCGACGGCCCTTTCGCCGGTGTCGAGCACCTGGTTGACGATCATCAGTCCGACATCGTTCTGCCACTGCCACAGGCCGTTGGCCTGTCCGCGAAAGCTCGTCTCGCCGCCCAGCGTGCCCCAGGGTACGAACCCGGCCGCGAGGCCGATGCCGTAGAGCCCTGCGATCGGGGCGCCGTGCGCGTCGCAGACGCGGCAATGGCGATCGACCATCGGCGCACCGCTCTGTGCGGCGAGCGCGATCGGGACGCCGCTCGCATCGCTGACCGGCAGCGCGCGCGGGCGATAGCCGAGCGCGGCGATCACCAGGTCGGCCTCTGCCAGATGCGCGCGTGCCGCCAGGTCGTCCTCGCCGGTGACCTGGTGAATCGCGACGCGCGGATCGGGCGCGCGGCCGTCGACCTGCAGCATGCGCAGCACCAGCTCGCGCGCCTCGAGCCGGAAGCCGGCAAGGCGATAGACGAAACCGCTGACCGGGCAGATGTCGTCCGGGCCGAAATCGGTGAAGCCTTCGGCATGCGCCGCCTCGACTGAATGATAGAAGGGCCGCAGGGGGCGCCGGTGCAGCAGCGTGACGCCGCCAGCGCCGAACGGCAATGCCGGCCTGCTCTTGAGCAGCAGCACGATCGTCGCGAGCGCGCTGGTCGACCCGCCGATCACCACGATACGCGGGGTGCGCTTGCCTGAAAGGAGGTCGCCGAGCTTGTCCATGCCGCCCTCGGCCAGAACTTCGTCCGACTGGATCAGCCGGTCGCCCGCTTCGGAAACGAGCGAGACGCCGGCGACCCGCTGCGCGGCGAGGCGGTCGAGCGGCTGGTGGCCGCCCGTCGCGATCACCACCGAGCTTGAAAGCCGCTCCACCGTCGCCCCGTCGGAAAGGCGGCGCAGCGTCGTCCGCCACAGGCCCTCGCGGGTGCGGGCGGTGCCGATCACCTCATGCCCGGTCAGGACCGATCCGCCATTGGCGGTGACGATCCCGGCGAGCCGGTCGCCCGTGGCGCGGACCAGCCGGCCTGCCTCGACCAGTGGCACGCCGTCGGCCCCGTCATGCTTCGCCACCGCCCGGCCGATCGGGCCGTCGGCGATCGCCGCGATCTCCGGGTGCACATTGTCCTTCACCGCGCTCAGGAAGGTCGTGGCGGTGCTGTCTGAATTGATCGCGTAACGCCCGATCCGGCCGCCGCCGATCGCGTTCTCTCGCTCGACCACGACCAGCCCCGATTGCGCCAGTTGCGGCAACAGGCCCTGCTTGGTCGCGGCGGTGAGCAGCGCGGTGCCGGCGGGGCCTCCGCCGACCAGCAGCATCGACGCGATGGGCATGGCGGCTGACGCACGGGCATGGGCGCGGGGCGCTGACAGGCTGTTGAAGACGCTGGCGATGGTCTCCGCATCGGCCGGCGTCATCGCATCGGTGACCGGCAGCGACAGCAGGCGCGCGGAAATCGAATCGGCGACCGGCGTCGGCTCGATCGTGGCCACCGAGCGGAACAGGGGCTGTTCGCCCAGATGCGGGCTGAAATAGCGTCCGCAGCCGATGCCCGCCTTGGCCAGGCCGGCGGTGATCGATTCGCGGCGCCCGATCTGCTCCTCGGGCAGCACCACCGGCATGAACTGGCTCGCCCGGCGGCGGCCGGAAACGCGCTGGAAGGTCATGCCGGTCAGCGACGCCTTATAGGCGTCCTCGATCGCAGCGCGATTGTCGCAGATCGAATCGATCTCGGTCAGCTTGGCCCGTGCCATGATGGCCAGGACCTCCGGCAATTTGGCGTTGATGCCCGGCACGGTGGCGCTGCGCCCGCTTTCGAACCCGAAATTGATCATCGCGCGGAGCGCTTCGACCTGCCTGACGTCGCCCGAATGGACCAAGCCGCCCTCGGCCACCGCGAAGGTCTTGGTGGCGTGCATCGAATAGACCACCGCGAACGGCGCATCGGCCCCGAAGCCGAGGCCGCAATCGTCGATCGTGCCGAGCGACGCGGCGGCGTCGACCACCACGCCGATTCCGTGACGGCGTTGCAACCAGGCATAGCGATCCAGGTCGATCGCGTTGCCGAACGTGGCGTAAGGCACGATCAGGCCGATCCGGTCGCCATAGTGGCGCAGGAGCCGTTCTTCGGCGGCCGGGCAGGCGCCCCAGTCCTCCGGGTCGATGTCGCAGATCAGCGGGGTCAGCCCGGCCCAGAGCGCGGCCTGCGCGGTCGCGGCGAAGGTCAGCGCCGGCATCAGCGCGAACCGCCCGGGTGCACCGGCGCCGGCTGCCTCGCGGATCGCGACGATCAGGCCAAGCGTCGCATTGGCGACAGCCAGGGTCGCGCCATGGCCGCCGAACAGATGCTCGTTGGCCTCGGCCTCGAAGGCGCGGACCTCAGGGCCGTTGTTGCTGAACACGCCCGATTGCTCGACCCGCTTCAATGCGTCGAGATGCTCGCTGAGGCGCGGCGGTTGGGGGGCGATGAGCGGGAAGCGATGCATGGAATAGACGGCCTGTCCACTTGGGTTCGAACCGCGCACCTATGGTCCCGCACCAGCTAAAAAGCCGTTACACCCGATTGCGCGCTTCCCCGTGGCGGGCCTAGTCTCGATCGGGTGACCACAGGGACGGGCAGGATGACGGCACCGCAGGACCCGCGTTTCGAGACGATCCGGCTGGAGACCGGCGAGGACGGGATCGCCACGATCACGCTCGACCGGCCCGAAAAGCTCAACGCGTTCAACCGGGCGATGCTCTACGATCTGCTCGCTGCGTTCGACGCGACCGATGCCGACGATGCCGTCCGCGCGGTGATCGTCACCGGCAGCGGCCGGGCCTTTTGCGCCGGTGCCGACCTGTCCGAAGGCGGCGCGACCTTCGATTATGAAAAGCGCGGCGGCCGCTGGGCCGATGGCGCTTCGCCGGTGAACGAGGATGGCAGCATCGACTGGTCGAACCCGGCGGTGCGCGACGGCGGCGGCATCCTGTCACTTCGCATCTTCGAATCGCGCAAGCCGGTGATCGGCGCGATCAACGGCCCGGCGGTCGGCGTCGGTGCGACCATGACCCTGCCGATGGACTTCCGCCTTGCCGGGGACACGGCGCGCTTCGGCTTCGTCTTCGCCCGGCGCGGGATCGTGCCCGAGGCGACCTCGACCTGGTTCCTGCCCCGGCTCGTCGGCATCGGGCAGGCACTTGAATGGTGCTACTCGGCCCGCCTGTTCGACTCGGCGGAGGCACTGCGCGGCGGGCTGGTCCGCAGTGTCCACGCGCCCGGCGACCTGTTGCCCGCTGCCCGCGCCCTTGCCCTCACGCTGACCGGGGAGAGCGCGCCGGTCTCGGTATCGGTCATGCGCCGGATGCTCTGGGCCGGCCTCGGCGCGACTCATCCGATGGAGGCGCACCGGCTGGAAAGCCGGGTCATGTGGCTGCGCGGTGCCAGCGCCGATGCGCGCGAGGGGGTCGGGTCGTTTCTCGAAAAGCGACCCGCTGCCTTTCCCGACCGCGTGTCCGAAGCGTGGGGCGATTTCGCTGACTGGTTCGAAGGGCCACGTTACCGCTGAGCATCCTATAGCTTTTCGACATCCCTCTCGTGATTCCATGTTATTCGGGACCTTGACAGGGCCCCGGCGGCGCTCGATGGTAGCGCTATCAATAATGTGGTTGAGCGGAGCGGAATGTCTGAGAGGGGCTTTGCGGTAGCGGATGCGCTGCCAGCGGATTGGCGTGAGGGCCTGTTTGTCGGCCGCATCGCCAGCGCGGAGGGGCCGAGCCCGGTCCTGATCGCCGGTGGCGTGGTCCACGATATGGCGAAAGTGGCGCCGACCGTTTCGGCCGTCGTCGAGGACAGGGCGTTCGATGCCGGCGCCGGCGAGGCGCTTGGTGCGCTCGACTCGCTCGATCTCGGCGTCGGTCCGGATTCGGCGCTGCGCCTGCTCAGCCCGATCGACCTGCAATGTGTGAAAGCTGCCGGCGTGACCTTCGCTGTCTCGGCGCTTGAACGCGTGATCGAGGAGCGCGCCCGCGGCGATGCCGGTGCCGCGGCTGACGTGCGTGCGCGGCTCGAGGATATCATCGGCGGCAGCCTGCGGGCGGTCGTGCCCGGTTCGCCGGAGGCCGCCGCGATGAAGACCGCGCTGATCGAGGACGGCATGTGGTCGCAATATCTCGAGGTCGCGATCGGCCCTGATGCCGAGGTCTTCACCAAATCCCCCGTGCTCTCGACGATCGGCCATGGCGGCGAGATCGGCGTTCGCTCCGATTCGACCTGGAACAATCCAGAGCCCGAAATCGTGATGCTGGCGGATTCGACCGGCGCTGCGGTCGGCGCGACGCTGGGCAACGACGTCAATCTGCGCGACTTCGAAGGCCGCTCGGCATTGCTGCTCGGCAAGGCGAAGGACAATAATGCTTCCTGCGCGCTCGGCCCGTTCATCCGGCTGTTCGATCAGGGCTTCACGCTTGACGATGTCCGCCAGGCCGAGGTCGAGCTGCTGATCGAGGGCCCCGAGGGCTATCGCCTGACCGGCGTCAGTTCGATGAACCAGATCAGCCGCGATCCCGAGGCGCTGCTCAGGCACACGATGAGCGAGCATCAATATCCCGACGGCTTCGTGCTGTTCCTCGGAACGCTGTTCGCGCCGACTCAGGATCGCGACGTGCCCAAGCACGGCTTCACCCACAAGACGGGCGACGTCGTCAGCATCTCGACGCCGCGCATCGGCCGTCTGGTCAACCGGGTGACGACGTCGAAGGCAGCGGCGCCCTGGCAGTTCGGCATCGGGGACCTGATGCGCAACCTGGCTGGCCGGGGGCTGCTGGCCCCGTCATGATCGACAATACCATAATGGAGACTGAATCCGTGCTGCAGGCAAAAGCCGCCGGGGCAACCGGCGCACTCTATCCCAGCCTGGCCGGCAAACGCGTTATCGTGACCGGCGGTGGCAGCGGTATCGGCGAGGGCCTGGTCGAGGCGTTCGTCGCGCAGGGCGCCCGCGTCGCGTTCATCGACATTGTCGAGGACGCCAGCCGAGCGGTGGTCGATCGCCTGGCGCCGGGCGCTGTCCATGCGCCGGTGTTCCGCCACTGCGACATCACTGACATCGAACTGCTCAAGCGCTCGATGGCGGCGATGGAGCAGGAGCTTGGCGGCGTTGATATCCTCATCAACAACGCCGCCAATGACGACCGGCACACGATCGAGGAAGTCACCCCGGCCTATTGGGACGAGCGGATGGCGGTGAATCTGCGCCACCAGTTCTTTGCGGCGCAGGCCGTGGTGCCGGCGATGAAACGGGCCGGGCAGGGCGTGATCCTGAATTTCGGCTCGATCAGCTGGCACCTCGCGCTCGGTGAGCTCGTCCTCTACCAGACCGCCAAGGCGGCGATCGAGGGCCTGACGCGCAGCCTGGCGCGCGATCTCGGCCGCTCCAACATCCGCGTCAACACGATCGTGCCGGGCAATGTCCAGACGCCGCGGCAGATGAAATGGTACACGCCGGAAGGCGAGGCGGAGATTGTCGCGGCGCAGTGCCTCGATGGCCGAATCCAGCCTGCGGACGTCGCTGCGCTGGTGCTGTTCCTCGCGTCGGACGACGCGAAGATGTGCACCGGCCATGACTATTTCGTCGATGCCGGCTGGCGCTGAGATGGTCGCGGGCGCGCCGCGCCGGGTCTGCAGCGTCGGGGCGGCGCTGGGCGAAGGGCCTGTCTGGGTCGCGCGCGAGAACGCGCTGTGGTTCGTCGATATCAAGGAGAAGCTGATCTACCGCTTCGACCCGGCGACCGGCGACCTGAAGAGCTGGGCGGCGCCCTCGCAGGTCGGCTGGATCCTGCCCGAACGCGGCGGCGGCTTCGTCGTCGGCCTGCAGCGCGGGGTCGAGCGCTTCGATCCGGCGACCGGCGGCTTCACCGCGCTGGTCGCCCCCGAGGCGCATCTGCCCGGCAACCGGCTCAACGATGCGACCACCGATGCGCGCGGGCGGATCCTGTTCGGCTCGATGGACGACAGCGAGGGCGATCCGACCGGCCGCCTCTACGCGCTCGATTCGACCGGGGTTGCCGATACCGGCCTGCCGCCGGTGTCGATCACCAACGGCCCGGCCGTCTCGCCCGACGGCAGGACGCTCTATCACACCGACACGCTCGGCAGGGTCATCCACGCGGTCGAGGTCAATGACGACGGCACGCTCGGGGCGATGCGCGTGTTCGCGACGATCGAGGACGGCGCTGGCTATCCCGACGGCCCGGTGGTCGACAGCGAGGGGTGTCTGTGGACCGGGCTGTTCCTCGGCTGGGGCGTGCGCCGCTACGCACCGGACGGGGTTCTGCTCGAAACGGTCAGGCTTCCGGTGTCCAACGTCACCAAGATCGCATTTGGCGGACCGAATCTGATGACAGCGTTCGTCACGACGGCACGCAAAGGGCTGGACGCGGCCGCGCTGGCGGGGCAGCCTGAGGCCGGGGACCTGTTCGCGTTCGATGTCGACGTGCCGGGCTTGCCCGTGACAGAGGCGGCGATACCGGCCCGCTAGACGACAACAAGAACGAGAACGGAGAGGGACAAGACCATGGCAACACCAAGCGCGGGGCGGGTCAATATGGCCTTTATCGCGCTGATCGTCGCGGTTGCGACGATCGGCGGATTCATGTTCGGCTATGACAGCGGCGTGATCAACGGCACGCAGGCTGGCCTCGAAAAGGCTTTCGACCTGTCGAAGCTCGGCACTGGCCTCAATGTCGGGGCGATCCTGCTTGGCTGTGCCGCCGGCGCCTTCATCGCGGGCCGCCTCGCGGATGTCATCGGGCGCCGCTCGGTGATGATGATCGCGGCCGTCCTGTTCGTCTTCAGCGCCCTCGGTGCCGGTGCCGCTGACTCCTCGGTCGTGTTCATCCTCGCCCGGATCATCGGCGGCCTCGGCGTCGGCGCGGCCAGCGTGCTCGCGCCTGTCTATATCAGCGAGGTCGTGCCGGCGAACATCCGCGGCCGGCTGTCGAGCGTGCAGCAGGTGATGATCATCACTGGCCTGACCGGCGCTTTCTTCGCCAATTATGCGCTCGCGCACAGCGCGGGCGGATCGACCCAGAATCTGTGGTTCGACTATCCGGCGTGGCGCTGGATGTTCTGGCTGCAGGTCATCCCCGCGGTGATCTATCTCCTGACCCTGCTGCTCATTCCGGAAAGCCCGCGCTATCTTGCGATGAAGGGCCGCGATGCCGAAGCTGAAGTGGTGCTGACGAAGCTGTTCGGCGCCGACGCCGCCCGTGCAAAGGTCGCCGAGATCCGCGCGAGCCTCGCCGCCGATCATCACCGGCCCAAATTCGCCGACCTGCTCGATGCGAACGGCAAGGTCCGCCCGATCGTCTGGGCCGGCATCGGTCTCGCCGTGTTCCAGCAGTTCGTCGGCATCAACATCGTCTTCTATTACGGGTCGGTGCTGTGGCAGCAGGTCGGCTTCAGCGAGAATGACTCATTGATCATCAACATCATCTCGGGACTGGTCTCGATCGCTGCCTGCCTGGTGACGATCTTCACCGTCGACAAGATCGGCCGCAAGCCATTGCTGTTGATCGGCTCGGTCGGCATGGCCGTGACGCTCGCCCTGATGGCCTATGCCTTCTCGACCGCGACGGTGGGTGCGCATGGCCCGGAAATGTCGCCGATGATCGGCAAGCTCGCCCTTGCCAGCGCGCTCGCGTATTCGGCCCTGTTCAACCTCAGCTGGGGCCCGATCATGTGGGTCATGCTCGGCGAGATGTTCCCGAACCAGATCCGCGGCTCGGGCCTCGCCGTATCGGGCCTCGCGCAATGGGGCGCGAACTTCCTGATCAGCGTCAGCTTCCCCTGGATGGCGGCGAACATCGGCCTGCCGGTCACCTACGGCTTCTACGCCGCGAGCGCCTTCGTCTCCTTCTTCTTCGTCAAGGCATTGGTGAACGAGACGCGCGGTCGCGAGCTCGAGGATATGGAAGGCTGACATGATCGAGCTTTCGGGCGCGGGGTGGGCGCTGACTCTCCTCCCCGCGCTCGGAGGCGCGATCGGCGCGTTGCGCCACAAGGGTACCGACATTCTGCGCCCCACGGCGGATGGTGCCACCGATCCGCTGCAGAGCGCCTGCTTTCCGCTCGTCCCCTATGCCAATCGCATTGCGGGTGGGCGGTTCAGCTTCGGCGGGCGCGCCGTCGCGCTGCCGCTCAATTTCGGGGATCATCCCAACACGCTGCACGGCTTTGGCTGGCAACGCGCCTGGGACGTGGTGGAAGCGGGCCCGGACCGGGCGCGGCTCGCCCATGTCCATGACGGTGGCGGCGGCTGGCCATGGCGCTATCGCGCAGAGCAGTCGTTCGAGCTCGGCGAGCACGGGTTGCGCGTGACGCTGACCCTCGCCAACGCCGCCCGCGAGCCGATGCCAGCCGGCATTGGCCTCCATCCCTATTTCGCCATTCACGCCGGGACCCGGCTGTGCCTGAACGCGGCGCGGGTATGGCTGACCGACGGCGACCAGATCCCGAGCGAGGCGGTCGCCGCCGGCCATTTCGGCGACTGGGCGGCCGGCGCCTCGATCTCCGACGCCGGGTTCATCGACCACAGCTATGAGGGATGGGACGGTCTCGCTACCCTCGACCGGGGCGATCGCATCGTCCGCCTGACCGCCGAGGGCGCGCGCGACCTTCATCTCTTCCACCCGGAAGGCGAGAGCTTCTGCTGCCTTGAGCCGGTCAGCCATCTGCCCGACGCGTTCAACCGGCCGGATGCGGTGTTCGACCTGCTGCCGCCGGGCGGATCGCTGGCGCTGGCGATTCGGATCGCGGTCGAGCAGAATTGAGGCGCGGGCCTCGGACCGGCGAGACAATACCGGTTCGCAGCTCCGATCGCGTCGGCCCGTTCGATGCCTTCAAGAGGGGCCCCGCGTCAGTCTTTTGCTGCTTCGAGCAGGACGGCGCCGCTTCCCGACGCGTGCAGCCGGTCATCGGGATTCCGCAACGGGCAGTCAGCCATTGAAAGACAGCCGCAGCCGATGCAGCCGTCGAGCTGGTCGCGCAGCTGGACGAGGCTCCCGATCCGTTCAGTGAGCATGTCCCGCCAGCGGGTCGACAGCCGTCCCCAATCGCGCGCGGTCAGCGTCCGGTCGGAGGGGAGCGCGTCAAGCCCGGCCTTGATGGCCTGGAGAGTGATCCCGGCCCGTTGCGCGATCTTGATGATCGCGACGCGACGCAGGACGTCACGGGCATAGCGACGCTGGTTGCCGCCGCTCCGCCATCCGCGGATCAGCCCCTTCGCTTCGTAGAAATGGACCGTTGCGATCGTCACGCCGCACCGCCGCGCGACATCCCCGACGGAGAGGGGAATCGTTACATTGACCGGCATGGCGGCATCGTCCTTGACCTCATCTATGGATGAGGTTCTATGGGAGGCGTCAGCCTGTCCCCGCAAGGGCACGAATCGCGCTATTGCAGGGGCCTGAGAATGGAGCTGACGTGAAAGACCAGACTGACACCTTCGATTCGCCGGTCGTATCCGGGGCCCCCGGTCCGGACACGCCTGCCCGACCCGCGACGGGCGAATGGGCGGCATTGTTGTCCGGCACGAACGGGGTACGCTCGCTTGTCCTGGCCGGCGGCGTCGCGCTCCACGCGATCAACGTCTATCTGGCGACGACCATCCTGCCCTCGGTGGTTCGGAGCATCGGGGGACTCGATCTCTATGCGTGGAACACCACGATCTTCGTCGTCGCGTCGATCATCGGGTCAGCGTTTTCGGCGAAGCTTCTTCGACTGGCGGGGCCGAGAGGAGCCTATGCCGTGGCCGCGACGATCTTCGCGCTGGGCGCTATGGGTTGCGCCGCGGCGCCGTCGATGCCGGTCATGCTGGTCGGCCGGCTGATCCAGGGGTGCGGCGGCGGGCTCCTGTTCGCGCTGGCCTACGCCATGATCCGGATCGCCTTTGACGAAACGCTGTGGCCCCGCGGCATGGCGCTCGTGTCGGGCATGTGGGGCATCGCGACCCTTATCGGCCCGGCGATCGGCGGCGTCTTCGCCGAGATGGACGCGTGGCGGGCCGCTTTCTGGGTGCTGGTGCCGGTGTCGATATTGTTCGTGATCCTGGCGATGACGGTGCTGCCGGGAAGGGATGGCAAGCCTTCCGAGCCAGTGGAGGTGCCTGCCGTGCAATTGTCGCTGCTCGTCATGGCCGTTCTCGCCATTTCGGTGGGAAGCACCTCCTCGAATCCGGTTCAGAACCTTCTCGGCGTCGTCGCGGCCTCTTGCCTGGTGGCCCTGCTGGTTCGCGCCGAGCGCCGCTCGAAGCGAAAGCTCTTCCCATCGGAGACGTTGAACCCCGGCTCGTCCATCGCCGCGCTTTACCTGACGATTTCCCTGCTGGCCGTCACGGTGACGAGCAGCGAGGTCTTTGTGCCTCTCTTCCTGCAGGTGCTTCATCACCAGTCGCCGCTGCTGGCCGGCTATCTCGCGGCGCTGATGGCGGCGGGATGGACGCTGGGCTCGGTGTTCGGTTCGGGCGCGACTGATCGCGGTGCCCGAAGGTCGATCCTGCTCGGGCCAGCGCTGCAACTGGTCGGCATGGTGATCCTGTGCATGCTGATGCCGAACGCGAGCGCGGGCACCTGGCGCGATCTGGCGCCGCTCTGTCCCCTGTTGATCGTGATCGGCTTCGGCGTCGGCCTTGCCTGGCCTCATCTGCTGACCGCCATTCTGAAAGCGGCGCCTCCTCACGAACAGGAACTGGCCGGCGCCTCGATCACGACGATTCAGCTGTTCGCGACCGCGACGGGCGCCGCGCTTGCCGGGCTGGTCGTCAACGCCGGCGGCCTGGTCGATCCCGGCGGCGTGGTCGGCGCCTCGCATGCGGCACGCTGGCTGTTCGGCGTTTTCGCCCTGGCACCGCTCCTCTGCCTCTTCAGCGCGGGGAGGGTGGTCCACTCCCGGAGCGTCTGACCCGCGCCACATCCGTTCGTGCTGGGTAGCGATCGAACGGGCGCACCCGTATCGACATTGCTATCCGGCACGAACGGTGCGGTTCGGATATGGCGCTGGGTGCCCGGCGCAGCGTCAGAAGCCGTATTTCAGCGTCACCCGTGCATTTCTCGGCTCTCCGTAGACGAAGCCGGGGAACCAGCTGTTGCCGCTGAAAAAGGTCTTGTCGAAGAGATTGTCGATATTGAGCTGGAGCGACACCTGCTTGCTCAGGGCATAGCGCGTCATGATGTTGACGATGGCATAGGCGGGCTGGCCGATCGGCTCGACGATCCCGGTGCCGGGATTCTGCGCCGTGACCGGCGGCCGGCCTTCCCATTTCACCGCACCGCCGACGCTCAGCCCGTCGAGCGCGCCGGCAAAGGCATATTTGGTCGCGAGGTTGAATGCCTCGCGCGGCTGGTGGCTGAGCACGTTGGCGCCGTCGGCATCCTTCGCGCTATAATGGCTCCAGCCGAGGCTGAGGTCCCATTGCCGGGTGACCTTGCCGACGACTTCCAGTTCATAGCCCTTGGAGACGGTGCCTTTCGCCCCGACATAGGCCGGGTCCGACGTGCCCGGCACGAACTGCCCGGGATCGGGCACGGCGAGATTATCCTGTTCGATGCGGTACATGGCGGCCGTCGCCAGGAGCTTGCCGTCGAGCAGCAAGGCCTTCAGCCCTGCCTCGTAGCTCTTGCCTTCCAGCGCATCGAGCAGGCGCCCGGTGCGGTCACGGACATTGCCCTGCGGCTTGAAGATATTGGTGTAGCTCGCATAGGCGGACAGGTTGGGCAGGATGTCGAAGACCAGTCCGGCATAGGGCGTGATCGTGCCCTTGTAGGTCAGCGTGTAGGCCGGGGTCGCGCCCGCCGCGTCCTCGTTGCGCCTGAAATAGCTCAGCCGCCCGCCGCCGATCAGCTTCAGCCGGTCGAGCAGGTTGATCCGCGTCGAGGCATAGAGCGCCATCTGGGTGGTATTGCCCCGGCTCGACAGATAGCGGGGCCCCCATTCGGGTTGGGCAAGCTCGCCGTCCCATCGGTTGAAATCGTTGATCGGGTCGATCGACACCGGATTGCGATTGGTCCAGCCATCGTTGAGATGGCTCACCATGGCGCCGACCGCGAGATCATGCTCGCGGCCCAGCAGGGAGAACGGGCCATTGGCCTGGATGCTGCCGTGCCATTGTTCGGGATTCGCGTTGAACCAATAGCCGGATGTGGCCACGCCGCGGCCCGTCACCCGGTCGGGCACGCCGTCGAGCCACAACAGCCGCGAATTCTCCAGTCCCTTGTGATAGCCGAGGTCGCCCCGGATGCTCCATTTCCCGCCCAGATCGCGGGTGAGGGTGGCGAAGGCCGAAATCTCCGTGGTGTTCCAGAAATTCCAGTCGGTGCCGGTCGTCTTCGATCGCGGCCAGCGGGTCCGCGTGCCGTCGGTGTACCAATAGGGAAGCTGCGCCCACATCACCCCGTTGCGGTCGTCGCGCTGGTAGCTGGCGCCGACGGACAGCTTCGTGCGCTCGCCCAGATCGGCATCCACCACGGCGTAGAGGACAAGGCCCTTCTTCTCTTCGCGATCGACGAAACCGTCCTGCCGAAATGCCTGGACGACGGCGCGGGCGCGCACGGTACCGTCGGCATTGAGCGGCGACTGAACGTCAACGGTCCCGGCGACGCGGTTCCATGACGCGGCTTCCAGGCTGACCTGGCCGGAGAATTTGGTCGCGTCCGCATGTTTGCGGATCAGGTTGACGACCGCTGACGGGTCCCCGGCGCCCTGCATCAGGCCTGCGGCGCCGCGGACCAGGTCGACGCGGTCGTATATCGCCGTGCTCGTTTCGCCGAAGCCGACATTGCCGTTGACGAACGGCGCGCCGTCGAGCTGGAAATTCTGCACCTCGAAGCCCCGCGCGGAAATCGCGCTGCGGCCGCGATCGATGTCCTTCTTGGAAATGCCCACGGCAAAATCGAGCGCGTCGTTGATCGATATCAGCGCCTGATCGTCGATTTGCTGCCGGGTGATGACGCTGATGGTCTGCGGCGTTTCGATCGGCGTGAGGCGAAGCCCCGTGGCAGTGGTGGGCTGGTTGCTTCGGCCATAGCCGATCACGACGATCTCATCATTGCCTTCTTCTTCTGGCGCCATGTCCTGTTGCGGCGCCTGCTGGGCGTGGAGCAGCGCCGGCGTGAGTATCCAGGCCGAGCCGGCCAGCAGCAAGCGAAATGAACGGCGCATCATTGTCCCCCTTTTATGTCGTCCCCGGTGCCCTCAACTCCCCCGCCGCGCCGGACACGCCCGCAGTCGATCGGCCGGAACAGGGCCGGATGCCGCGAGGCGGACCGGCAGGATCCGGGGAATGACGCGAGCGACACCAGGTCGCGACGATGGAGCCGATGATCGGCTTTCCCGAGGTCAGCGCCGCTAATGCGATTAATTAGCAATTGCAAGGGTGACTATTGCCTGGACCCTGCCTTCGCGCCACGCGCGCGATTCATTGGCCCGTTCCTGCAGGCTATGCTGGCTGGTCCGGCAATCGATGCTGGTGAGTCCGAGGGCCTCTGCATGCCAATACAGATTCTCAGCTACGACTATTCGCCACTACAGCTTGTGCACGAATCGATAGGGGTCGCGAAATTCGGCAAGTCTTCGTCCAGTCCGGGCGCGGCATCTATTCGCAGAACGCCTCGCGGGATTCCAACATCTCTACTGACGGATACTCTGTCGGTCCCGCAGCTTGGCAATAAGGGTCGATTTCGGCCCTCTCCGCAGATGGGTCGCGAAAATCCGAGAATATTGCGCGCTACGCCGCTGAGTCCAACAGCATTACTTCAGGTGCCGGTCGCGGTGTCCCCGTCGCGGAGAGACGGGACGTGCCGGTGTCCCTCATCTGCCTGGGGAGGCGTTGCTGCCCTGTTCGCCCGCCCGCGCGAACGGCCCGACCATCGCGCCGATGAAGCCGCCCGCGGTCCTGGTGCTCAGGATCGTTGCATCCTGGTCCTTCGCAAGCACCTGCCAGCCGCCGTCGGCACCGGCATAGAGGAAGTCGCACACGTCGCCGCGGAGCACGATGCGCAGCCGCACCGCCGTGCCGACATAGGGCGCCGAGGCAACCGTCACGCCGTCGACGGGGTCCTTCGGGCTGCTGCGCTTCTCCAGCGCGATCACGGTTCCCGCACCGGTTCGGGCAAGGGTAAGCGCGTAGAAATAGGCCGTGTCCTGCACCACCGCGATGCCCGCCCGATCGCCCTCGCGCCTTGGCACGAAATCGACCGACGTCTCCGCGGTGGCCCAGCCATGCTGCACCCGCCGGCCGAGAAAGGCGCTCTGGCCAGCGCCCCCGATCGCGACCGGCCGCGCGTCGATCGCCAGCGCCCCGCCGGACAGACGGCGCCAGCCGGTATCGGTCGCGCGAATCTGGACCCAATAGGGCGCGAGCCTGGCCCCGGCGAAGTCGTCGCGCACGTGGAAAGCGCCGCTGTTCGGCACCGGCGCCGTCTTGCCTCGCGGCAGCGCGGGGCGGGCATGGACATAGGGAATGGTCGCACCCGGCGCAGTCACTTCGGGCCAGCCGTCGCGCCAGCGCACCGGCAGCATGAAGGTCTCGCGCCCGGTGTTGTAGAAATCGCCCTTGTACGGCCGGGTGCCGAGGAACACGCTCCACCAGTCGCCCTTCGGCGTCGTCACGAAGGCGGCATGACCGGTCGAGGTGATCGGGAAGGGCCGCGCCGGATCGAGCGTGCGTTGGGTCAGGATCGGGTTGGCCGGTCCGGGCTCATAGGGGCCGGTGACTGTTTTGCTGCGGAACACGACTTCGCTGTGGTTCTCGGCGGTGCCGCCCTCGGCCGCGATCAGGTAATACCAGCCGTCCTTGCGGAACAGGTGCGGTCCCTCGATCCAGATCGGCTTGTCGGCGAGGTGGACGCCGCCGTTCACGATTACCGTGCGCTCGCCGAACGGCTTCAGCGTTGTCGTATCGATGCGCTGGATCCAGATCGCCCGGTGGCCGCTGTAGAGCGACTTGCCCTCGGGCGGGCCGTTGTTGAGGATCCACGCCGATCCGTCGGTATCGAAGAAGATCGAGGGGTCGATCCCGTCGATGCTGTTCCACCTGGGGTCGGACCAGGGCCCGGCGGGCGTCTTCGCGGTCATCACGAAATTCCCGCCGCACGCGACGCAGGTTCCGGCCAGATAGAAGGTTCCGGCGCGGTAGCTGAGGTCAGGCGCGTAGATCCCGGCCGACAGCCCGATATTCTTGAAATCGACCTGGCCCGGCCGGTCGATCGCGTTGCCGATCTGGGTCCAGTTGACCAGGTCGCGGCTGTGGAAGACCGGAAGGCCCGGAAAATAGGTGAAGGTCGAATTGACGAGGTAATAGTCCTGCCCGACCCGCAGGATCGCGGGGTCGGGATAGAAGCCCTGCAGGATCGGGTTGCGATAGTCGTTCGCCCCGGCCTTCATTGCCCGGTCGACCGGGTCCTCGCCGCGATAGTCGAACCAGGCGAAGCGCGCGACCGGTGCGGGAACGGCCGCGCCCATCAGCGGTACCGCCAGCAGAGCGGTCATCGCGATCCGCAGACCCGCTGCGATCGTTTCGCGCCACCCCTTCCTTCCCCGGCGAAGGACGGGGCCCGGTCGGGGGCGGCTTATGGCCGACGCTGCGCTTCGTTGCATCGACGTACCCAACTGAGCCCCGGCCTCTGCCCGGGAAGCGAAATTGGCTCGATCGGCAGGGCTCCCCATGCGCATCAATGGTTATGCCGCGGCGTCTTCGCCGCGATGCCGCGATATTTGACCGCCATCTCGAGCACGGCGCCGTCCTCGAGTTGCCCGGTCTTCTCGCGGTACAATTCTTCCCACGGCGTGTTGCTTGACGGGAAGGCCGGGGCGGGGCCGCCCTTGCGCCGCGCGATCTCGGCCTCGTCGACCAGCACGTCGCAGCGCCCGGTGTTGAGGTCGATCCGGATGACGTCGCCGGTGTGCAGCCAGGCGAGCCCGCCGCCGACCGCGCTCTCGGGCGAGGCGTTGAGGATCGAGGGGCTGTCCGACGTGCCCGACTGGCGCCCGTCGCCCAGCGTCGGCAGCCAGGCGATGCCACGCTGGATCAGCGCGTCGGGCGGCTGCATGTTCACGACTTCGGCCGATCCGGGCCAGCCGATCGGCCCGGCGCCGCGGATCACCAGGATGCAATTCTCGTCGATCTCCAGTGCCGGGTCGTTGATGCGATGATGATAATCGTCCGACCCGTCGAACACGATCGCCCGGCCCTCGAACACGCCTTCCTTGCCGGGGTGGCTCAGATAGCGTGCGCGGAATTCCTCGGAGATCACGCTCGTCTTCATGATCGCGAAGTCGAACAGGTTGCCGGAAAAGGCGAGGAAGCCTGCCTTCTCCTTCAGCGGCTCGGCGAACGGGCGGATCACCTCGCGGTCGCGCGACTGGCGGCCGGCGATATTCTCGCCGATGCTGCGCCCGGTCACGGTCAGGCAGTCGCCATCGAGCATGCCGCCCTCGGCGAGCTCGCACAGGATAGCGGGCACGCCGCCGGCGCGGTGGAAGCGTTCGCCGAGAAAACGTCCGGCCGGCTGGACGTCGGCGAGCAGCGGCAGGTCATAGCCATGCTCGGTCCAGTCCGATGGGTGGAGCTCGACTCCGGCATGCCGCGCCATCGCCATCAGATGCGGCTGCGCGTTGGACGAACCGCCGATCACCGTGATGGTGCGGATCGCGTTGAGGAACGCTGCGCGCGTCAGGATCTTCGACGGGCGCAGATCCTCATAGGCCATGTCGACGATGCGGCGGCCGGTCTCGTAGGCGATCTGCCCGCGCTCGCGATACGGTGCGGGAATGGCGGCGCATCCCGGCAGCGACAGGCCGAGCGCCTCGGCCACCGCATTCATGGTCGATGCGGTGCCCATGGTGTTGCAATGGCCCGCCGAGGGCGCGCTGTCGGTCGCGCGGCGGAGGAACTCCTCCTCGTCGATCTCGCCCGCGGCAAGCTTGCGGCGCGACCGCCAGATCACGGTGCCGGACCCGACCAGCTCGCCTTCATGCCAGCCGTCGAGCATCGGCCCGCCAGACAATATGATCGCCGGGATGTCGACGGTCGATGCTGCCATGATGCCGGACGGCGTAGTCTTGTCGCAGCCGGTGGTGACGACCACCGCGTCGATCGGATAGCCGTAGAGAATCTCGACCAGGCCGAGATAGGCGAGGTTGCGGTCGAGCGCCGCGGTCGGGCGGCGGCAATTCTCGAAGATCGGATGAGTCGGGAATTCCATGGGGATTCCGCCCGCGTCGCGAATACCCTCGCGTGTGCGCCGCGCAAGGTCGACATGGATCCGGTTGCACGGGGAAAGATCGCTGCCGGTCTGCGCGATGCCGATGATCGGGCGGCCGCTGCGCAGTTCGGCGGCGGTGATGCCGTAATTCATGAAACGCTCGAGATAGAGCGCCGTCATGTCCGACCGTTCCGGGTCGGCGAACCAGTCTCGCGACCGGAAGGCCCTTACGGGTTCACGCTGCACTCGCCTCTCCTGATTCAAATCTATGGTAACGCTAACGCAAAGTTCCGTTACCTTCAACGAAGGTCGCTCGCAAACGCTAGTAGCTGGCGCTCAGCCGGCGCGGGGTGGCGTTACTGCTGGGCGGCGGCGCGGGGCTGCGTCGGACTGGCGGCGGACCAGTTCGAAATCGAGCTGGCGATGCTGCGTGGGGTCGCGGTGCCCGGCGCGGCGGCTGCGGATTTCCCGCACCAGCAATTCGACGGCGGCGAGGGACATGTCGGTGATGGGCTGGTGGATGGTGGTGAGTTCGGGCCAGATGGTGGTGGCGAGGGCGGTGTCGTCGAAGCCGCAGACGGTGAGGTCGTTGGGGACGTCGAGGCCGTGTCGATGGGCGACGGCGACGGTGGCGGCGGCCATGTCGTCATTGCTGGCGAAGATGGCGGAAGGCGGGTTGGCGAGGTCGAGCAGCTGCTCGGCGACGTCGAGGCCGGAGCGATAGGTGAACAGGCCCTGGGCGACGAGGTCGGCGTCATAGGGGAGGCCGACCGCGTCGAGCGCGTCGCGATATCCGGCGAGGCGGCGTTCGCTGGCGGTCTGGTCGGGATTGCCGATGATGAAGCCGATGCGCTGATGGCCGAGCGCGGCGATATGGCGGGTCATCTCGAAGGCGGCACGGTGATCGTCGATGCTGACGGCGGAGAAGCCGGGGGCTGGATGGCCGCTGGCGACGGTGACGGCCAGGCCATTGGCCTCGCGCAGGGCCTCGAGCAGGGTCAGCGAGTCGCACAGGGGCGGTGGCAGCACGATGCCCTCGACGCCGCCGCGGAGCAGGCGGGTGGCGGCTTCCTGCGCCTGTTCGGGGCCATCGCATTTCTCGACGATGATCTGGATGTTGGCGCGGCTGGCATAGTCGAGGCTGCCGACCAGGAACTCGCTGAGATAGGCGGCACTGGGGTTGCTGTAGAGCAGCCCGATCCGTACCGGCGCGGCACCGGCCAGGCTGCGCGCCGCTGGATTGGGGGAATAGCTCAGCGCCGCGATCGCCGCATTGACGATGTCGCGGGTGCTCTCGCGAACATTGCCTTCGCCGTTGAGCACCCGGGATACCGTCATCGGGGACACGCCGGCCTTGCGCGCTACATCGGTGATCGTCGCATTGGTGCGTTGCCGTCGGGACGTCGGTTGGCTCAAGCGTGGTGCTCCTCGGCATTATGGCTACGATGTTGCGGTGCGGGCTGCAATGTTGACGTTAACGCGTGCCGGCAATCAAAAAGAGAGGCGGCCGGTCGCGCCGGCCGCCCCAGGGGAGATGGTCCGGCATGGGCAGCGAGGAGCGCCCATGCCGGTAGGGAATGGCGGCGGGCGTCCCTCTTGCCGCCGCCATCCGCATCAGAAGCGGCCGCGCAGGCCGAACAGGAAGGTGGTTCCCGGTTTGTAGGAGGTGAAGGTCGCGTTCTTGAACTGGAAGTAGGACCGCTGTTCGGCGTTGAAGATGTTCACCACGTCGAAGGTAAGCTGCGGCAGTCCCTCGGACCCGAACACCTTGTTGAGGTCGAGGCTCGAGGACAGGTCGAACTGCTGATAATCGTCGGTGAAGAGCGCCGCCAGCGGGATACCGTTCTGGTTGAGGCCCGACGACTGCGATCCCCTGTTGAACGTGGTCGACGCGCGGACCGTCAGGCCGTGATTTTCGTAATAGGCAGTGACGTTGTAGGATACCGGCGCCACGCCAAGCGCCACCGCCGAGGTCGCGGCGGCTCCCTCGCCCTTCTGGTCGATCAGGGTCAGGTTGGCGCTGAAGCCGAACCCGTTCAGGCCGAGATATTTCCCCAGCACGAAATCGAGCGGCTGCACCCAGTTGAATTCGAGCCCGTTGATCTTGAGCGTGCCGGCCGCGTTGACCTGCTGGTTGATGACCACGGTAGCGGAGTTCGGGCCGCCGCGGGCAGTGATCGCCTGCTGCTGGGTCGGCGACAGCGTATCATAGGTCACGCCATACGCCGCCAGCGCCGAGAAGGGCAGTGTCGTGGTGCCGTTGGTGGTGAAGCCGGTGATCGCCTTGCGGAATGCGGCAACGCCGACATAGCCTTCCTTGCCGGTATAATATTCGAAGCCGAGATCGAAATTGGTGGCGAGATAGGGCTGCAAGGCCGAGTTGCCGATCGAGCCGACATCGGCGGACGGGCTGGAGAAGCTGAGGCCCGGCAGCTGCGCATTCGGATCGGGCCGGGTCATCGTCCGCGACACGGAGGCGCGGGCCACGGCGCTGCTGCCGATATGGAAAGCCGCGCTCGCCGAGGGCAGCCAGTTGTCATAGCTGTTCTCGCGGTACACGAAGCTGACGATGTTCGGATATTTGCCGCCGTCCGCCGGTGCCACCGCGGGCGCAGCCGGCGTGTTGCGCGGATCGGGCAGCGACACGAAGCCGCCGATCGTCTGGTTGGTATGGACCCAGCGCAGGCCGGCGTTGAACTGCACCCGGTTGTCGCCGATCGGCAGGTCGCCATTCACCTCGGCAAAGGCGCCGGTCGTCTTTTCGCGGACATAGCCGCCGCTCGCGCCGGTGTTGGTGCCGCTCGATTCCGGGGCCGCGTCGTGGAACGCGTCATAATTGGACGCTGCCTTGAACTTGTCCCAGTCCAGGGTGACGAAACCGTCGGGGCCAGGCTTGAGATAGCCGGCCAGCGCGGTCTGCGGAATCAGCGAGCCGGCATAGGTATAGGGCGTCGTCGACCCCGCCGTGAAATTGGTCCCGTAACCCGGATAAAGCGGATAGCGCGAGTCGAACGCATTGAGCGCGGCGCCGGTGCCCGTCACCGACTGGCCCAGGCAGGGTGGCTGCGTGTTCGGCGACGGCACGAAGATGCTCGGCCTGTTGCCGCACACGGCGTTCTGCCACGCCTGACTGTTGTCGAAGCCCTGGATGCGGCGAGAGACATCGTCATAGGCGCCGCCCACTTTCAGGCTCAGGCGCGTGTCGCCCCAGCTGAGGTCGCCGCGAAAGCCCTTTGTCTCCGTCCGCCGCCGTTCGTCCTGGATGTTCACCCGGCCGCCGTTCCAGCCGAAGGCGGTCGGATCGTTGAGATTGACCCCGGTGGCGCCGATGATCGGCACGCCGCCGCCATTATAGTCGTAATTGACCGTGATGCCTGCGTTGGGCGGGGTGATGACCAGGACGGTCGGCGATTCCCGGTGGAAACTGCTCTTCGTGTAATTGCCCTGGAAGGTGAGCTTGAGCTTGTCGGTGATGCTCCATTCGCCGCCCGGGTTCACGCCCCAGAATTCGGTGTCCTCGATGAACGGGCGATATTCGAGGAAGAACTGAGCATTGGCATAGGTGCCCTTGGTCACGACGCAGCCGGTGGAACAATCGGACCGGTCATATTGCGTGTTGAGCGGGATCGTCGCGCCGTTGCGGCCGACCCAGTTCATGTCGATCCGCTGGAGGTTGTTCTTCTTCCGGCCGTACATGCCGTCGACATAGAAATGCAGGTTGTCGCTCGGGCGATATTCCATGCTCGCGATGAAATTATAGCGGTCCTTGGTACCGAACTCGTCGGACGGACGGCCGAGGCGCGGGATCAGGCCGTTGTCGATCTGGCCGATATTCGCGCCGGGGTTGCGGGCAAGCAGGAAGGCATTGTCGATCGTCGCGCCCGTCGTCAGGCTATTGCCTGCATTGGCCGGCACGGTGCCGGGAATGGTCCAGTTGCCGCCGCCCGTCGCATTGGCGCCGGTCGCCGCGCCGAACTGGGCGGCGCTGAGATTCGGGTTGGTCAGGCCGATCGTTTCATAACCGACGGTGCGGACCTTGTTGCGAAAGCCGGCCGCGCCGACCAGGATGCCGAAGTCGCCGAAGGTGCCGCTCGCGATCAGCGATCCGCGCGCGCCGAGCTTGCCGGCGCTGGTGTTCTCAACGCCTTGCAGCGCATAGGTCAGGTGCATGCCCGGCTTGTCGAACGGCCGGGCGCTGCGCATGTTGACCACGCCCGAAGTGCCGCCCTCGATCATGTCGGCGGCCTGGGTCTTGTTGACCGTCAGCTGGGTGAACAGCTCGATCGGGAACAGGTCGAGATCGACCTCGCGATTGGTGCTCTGCGCGTCGGTGCGGCCGGTCGAGGCGATCGCTACGGGGGCGCCGTTCAGCAGGATCTTGGTGAAGTTGGTGCCGAGGCCGCGGATCGCGATGTTCAGGCCTTCGCCGGTCGTCTCGCGGCTGATCTGGATGCCGGGGATCCGGTTGAACGTCTCGGCGATGTTGGTGTCGGGGAACTTGCCGATATCCTCGGCGAAGATCGAATCGGTGAAGCCGGTGGAATTGCGCTTCGCATTGGTCGAGCTCTGGAGGCTCTCGCGATAGCCGGTGACGACGATGTCCTCCTCGGCCTGACCGGCGACGCCGGCGGGAGCATTTTCCTGCGCGGCGGGGGCCTGTTCGGTGGAGCCGCTCTGCGCCAGCGCCGGCCAGGCCGTGCCCGCGAGCAAGAGTGCGCCGATTGCCGCGAATCGACGCGGCGCGACCGTACGGGACAGTTCGATAGCCATTTCACCCCTCCTGTGCCGGGCCTCTGCGGGCCCGTGTCGTCGCCTCTCCACGATAGATGGTAGCGATCACATAAAGAGGTATGCTGATGTTATGAAACTGTCAATCCTCCCGCTTCGGTCTAATTTTATTCAGGTTATCCATCATGTTATCGTTCATCTTCCGGGCTCGTGCGCCCAGGAGATGGCTTCATATTCGGGGAGGGTTTTTGCCGGCGGCGCCTCGCCGGCGGGAAGCGGGCGGCCCGAGACGCTGGTCCAATAGGCAAGGCTTGCGTCACGCCACCATTGCGACTCCTTCTGCTGGATCGACAGGAACGCGTCGGTCTTCGCGAAGCGCTCGCGGTCGATATGGGGGGCGAGTGCCCGCCATTCCCGGTGCATGTCGGCGACCTCGCCGACGCCCAGCGTGTAGCGAGCGACCAGCTCGTTCCACAGCGTCTTGCCGGACTTCAGGCGATCGTCCCAGCCGACATGGTGGAACCACAGCAGGTCGCGCTCGGGCGTGGTCTTCACGTCGGCGAACATGCGCGCGACCTCGGGCGCATATTGAGCGACCGCGTCGCTGCCCGTCTTCGTCCGGTCATAGCCGATCCCGTTGCGGTCGGCCTTGTGGTAATAGACCGGGTTCCATTCGGGGCGGGCGAGATCCTTCACCCAAGGCCCCGGCCCGTAATGATGGCTCGTCGCCATCAGATGGGCGAGCCCGAGCGGCGTCATATAGTTGACCACCGCCTCGCGCGAAATGGTCATGATGTTCACCACGGCCGGCGTGACTGCGGGATCGGGGGCGAAGGTCAGTTCGGACCATTCGCCCGCGACCTGCTTCGCCGACGCTTCGGGGTTCCAGGCCATGCGGCCATAGACGAACCAGTTGGCCTGGTTGAAGGTCGATCCGCTCCAGTCGCGGTCGGTGCCGATATTGGCGACGCCGGCCATGCCGGTCAGCTTGTAGCCGTCGAGCGCGCCCTCGATCACCCGGGCGACGGTCGATCCCTTGCCCTTCGCGAAGGTGTCGGCCTGCAGCACCTCCTCGTATAGTGGCCCGAGATAGACGAGGTGAGTCGCCATCCCGAGATATTCCTTGGTGATCTGGAATTCCATCATCAGCGGCGTCTTCGGCATCGCGCCGAACAGCGGATGGAAAGGCTCGCGCGGCTGGAAATCGATCGCGCCGTTCTTCACCTGGACGATGACATTGTCGGCGAACTGGCCGTCGAGCGGCTTGAAATCGTCATAGGCCTGCTTGGCGCGGTCCTCCGGATTTTCGTGCTGATAGACAAAGGCGCGCCACATGATGATGCCGCCATGCGGTTTCACCGCGGCGGCGAGCATGTTCGCGCCTTCCGCATGGTTGCGTTTATAATCCTGCGGGCCGGGCTGGCCTTCCGAGTTGGCCTTGACCAGGAAGCCGCCGAAATCGGGGATCGCCCTGTAGATCTCGTCGGCCTTCGCCTTCCACCAGGCGGCAACCTGTGGGTCGAGCGGGTCGGCAGTCTTGAGCCCGCCGATCTCGATCGGGGCGGACCAGCGTGCGGAGAGATAGACCTTGATGCCATAGGGGCGGAACACGTCGGCCAGCGCGGCTGCCTTGGCGATATAGGGTGCGGTCAGGCTGTCGGCCTTGGCGTTGACGTTGTTGAGCACGGTGCCGTTGATGCCGATCGAGGCATTGGCGCGGGCGTAGTCGGTGTAGCGCGGGTCCTTGAAGTCAGGGAGCTTCCACCAGTCCCAGATCGACTGGCCAGCATAGCCGCGCTCGACCGTGCGATCGAGATTGTCCCAATGGTTGAGCAGGCGAAGCTTGAGTTTCGGCGCCGACACGATGTCGAGCCGGTCGAGACCGAGGCCCCGCTGGAGATGCTGGATCAGCGCGAAGCTGCCATAGAGCACGCCGGCGCCGCTGTTCGCCGCGACGACGGTGACCGGCTTGCCGTCGATCGTCGCGCTGCGGATGACATAGCCCTCCGTGCCGAGCTGGCGGAGCGGCAGGTTCAGCGCCTTGATGCGCGGTTCGGCGCTGGTGCCGAGCACGATAGCGTTGGCCTGCACGGCCTGGCTGTAGGTCGGCACGGCTGCGCCGAGCATGCCTTCGAGAGCGCGCTCGATCTCGTCGATTGCCTTGAGGGTCGGGATATCGTGCCGGTCGACGTCGAAGACGACCGCCGTCGCGCGGGTACGATCACGCGTCTGGATGTCGGCAGGGAGGGGACGATAGCGCAGCCAGAGATCATAGCCGTCCTCGGCGTGCGCAGCGACGGGCAGGACGCCCAGCGTCAAAAACAATGCCACGCAACAGGCGATCAACCGACCCATGTCATTCCTCTCCAAACTCGTGCGCCCTGGTCCTTCTAGTGGCCATCGGCGATTGACAGTCTTTGCCCGACTTATCATGGTAGCGCTATCAGAAAAAGGCGCTGGCGCGGTTGTCGGCCGACGAATCAGCGCCACCGAAGGGGAGCCGAAATGCCATCAGTCGCGTTGCGTTCAGCTCATCGCACTTTGGCGATTCTGCTCGCCTGCGTCGCTCCTGTCGCGCTTGCCGGGACAGCACCCCTGCCTTCGCCGCTTGCTGAGGCCAGTCCGCTCTACAAGGATGCTACCGCACCCGTTGCCGCACGTGTGGAGGACCTGCTCAAGCGGATGACGCTGGAGGAGAAGGTCGGCCAGCTGCTGACGGTATGGGGCGCCAAGGCCCGAATGCTCGACGCGAAGAAGCGGATCGATCCGGCCAGGGTCGCCGCGCTCTTCCCCAATGGCTTCGGTGGTTTCGCTCGTCCGTCCGACGCGCTTGGCGCCGGATCGCCCCGCGTGGTGCCCGGCCACGACGTGAAGGGCACGATCGAGGTGGTCAACACGCTGCAGCGCCATGCGCTGACCGGGACACGGCTCGGCATTCCGATCCTGTTCCATGAGGAAGGCCTGCACGGCTATGCCGCGCGGGACGCGACCAGCTTCCCGGTGCCGATCGGCCTCGCGTCGAGCTGGGACCCCGACATGATCCGCCGGATCAACGCCGTCACCGCGCGCGAGATTGCTGCGCGCGGCGTGACGCTGGCGCTATCGCCGGTGGTCGACGTCGCGCGCGATCCGCGCTGGGGGCGGATCGAGGAAACGTTCGGCGAGGACCCGTATCTTGTAGGCGAGATGGGCGTCGCGGCGGTGCAGGGGCTGCAGGGCGACAAGGCCGAGAAGCTCGCGTCGGGCAAGGTGTTCGCGACGCTCAAGCATCTGACCGGACATGGGCAGCCGGAAAGCGGGACCAATATCGGTCCTGCCCAGATTTCCGAGCGCGAGCTGCGCGAGAATTTCTTCCCGCCGTTCGAACAGGCGATCGCGCGCGCCGCGCCGGGCGCGGTAATGCCCAGCTATAACGAGATCGACGGCATGCCGAGCCATGCGAGCAAATGGCTGTTGCAGGACGTGCTGCGCGGCGAATGGGGTTTCAGTGGCGCGATCACCAGCGATTACGATGCGATCGACCAGCTTCAATCGATCCATCATCTCGCTGCTGACCGGACGGAGGCAGCGCTGCTGGCGATCAATGCCGGTGTCGACAGCGATCTGCCTGAGGGCGACAGCTACAAGACGCTGGTCGATTCGGTACGTGCCGGCAAGGTCTCCGAGGCAGTGATCGACAATGCCGTGCGGAAGATGCTCGAGATCAAGTTCCGCGCCGGACTGTTCGAGCATCCTTATGCCGACGCGGCGACGGCGGTGAAGATCACCAACAATGCCGAGGCGCGCGCACTGGCGCGGACCGCGGCGGCGCGGTCGATGGTGCTGCTCAAGAATGACGGCACGCTGCCGCTCGCCATGCCGGCGGCCGGCGTAGCCAAGCCGACCATCGCAGTGATCGGGCCAAGCGCGGCGGTGGCGCGCCTGGGCGGCTATTATGGCCAGCCACCGGTGACCGTCTCGATCCTCGACGGGATCAGGGCGAAGCTCGGGACCCGCGCCAATATCGTCACGTCGGAAGGCGTGAAGATCACCGAGAATGACGATTGGTGGGAAGACACTGTCAAGCTCGCCGATCCGGTCGAGAACAGGAAACGCATCGCTGCCGCGGTCGAGGTGGCGAAGGGCGCCGACACCATCGTCCTGGCGATCGGCGACACGGAGCAGACCAGCCGCGAGGCCTGGGCGAACAATCATCTCGGCGACCGGTCGAGCCTCGATCTGGTCGGGCAGCAGCAGGACCTGTTCGACGCGCTGAAGGCGCTGGGCAAGCCGGTCGTGGTGGTGATGATCAACGGCCGACCACTGTCGATCAACAAGGTCGCGGCCGAGGCCAATGCAGTGATCGAGGGCTGGTATCTCGGCGAGCAGGGCGGCAACGCGGTGGCCGATGCGCTGTTCGGCGACGTCAATCCGGGCGGCAAGCTGCCCGTCACCATCGCGCGCTCGGTCGGGCAGTTGCCGATGTTCTACAATTACAAACCCTCGGCGCATCGCGGCTATCTGTTCAGCGAGGCGACGCCGCTTTTTCCGTTCGGGTACGGGCTGAGCTACACCAGCTTCACCATCGGCGCGCCGCAGCTTTCGGCGACGACGATCCGCCCTGACGGGCAGGTCGACGTGAAGGTCGATGTCGCCAATACCGGCAAGCGCGCTGGTGACGAAGTGGTTCAGGTCTATGTCCGCGACATGGTGAGTTCGGTGACGCGGCCGGTGAAGGAACTGAAGGCGTTCCGCCGCGTGACGCTCCAGCCGGGCGAGGCGAAGACCCTGAGCTTCACGCTCGATCGCCGCGCGTTCCAGATGTGGAACCTCGACATGAAGCGCGTGGTCGAGCCGGGCCAGTTCGAGATCATGGCCGGGCCGAACTCGGTCGACGTGAAGTCCGCTACCCTGACGGTGGCCCCGTGATCGGGCGGCGCCAGCTGCTGGTCTGGCTGTCCTCGGCCAGCGCCGCGGCGCTGACGCCGGGCGTGGCTTTCGCGCGCGCGCCGACGCCGCTCTACAAGGATGCACGGGCGCCAATCATCGACCGGGTGAAGGACCTGCTTGGGCGGATGACGCTTGAGGAGAAGGTCGCGCAGACCATCGCGCTCTGGGCGACCAAGGCTGATGTGATGGACGGCCTGGCGTTCGATCCCGCCAGGGCGAGTGCTGCCTATCCTGACGGGATCGGCCAGATCAGCCGCCCGTCGGACAAGCGCGGCGGGCCGGGCATCGTCAATACCGAGGGCGGGACCGGCGCGCGCTGGCGGACGCCGGCGGACAATATCGCGTTCAACAATGCCGCGCAGCATTGGGCGCTTGAAAAGACCCGGCTCGGCATTCCCGTGTTGTTCCATGAAGAAGCGCTGCACGGCTTCATGGCGACCGAGGCGACCAGCTTTCCCCAGGCGATCGCCCTGGCGGGCAGTTTCGAGACGGGTCTCGTACGCCGCGTGAATGCGGTGATCGCGCGGGAATCCCGGGCGCGGGGCGTGCCCTATGTGCTGTCGCCGGTGGTCGATATCGCGCGCGACCCGCGCTGGGGCCGGATCGAGGAGACGTTCGGCGAGGACCCGTATCTCTGCGGCGAGATGGGCGTTGCCGCGGTCGAGGGGTTGCAGGGCGCCGGCAAAAACGAGCGGCTGGGGCATGACAA
This sequence comes from Pseudomonadota bacterium, assembly GCA_040388155.1. Taxonomy (GTDB): domain Bacteria; phylum Pseudomonadota; class Alphaproteobacteria; order Sphingomonadales; family Sphingomonadaceae; genus Sphingomonas. The sequence goes on along the minus strand of JAZKCJ010000018.1, from coordinate 140,646 downwards.
GGTGTTCGCCACGCTCAAGCACATGACCGGGCATGGCCAGCCGCAATCGGGCACCAATGTCGGCCCCGCCCAGATATCGCAGCGCGAGCTGCGCGAGAATTTCTTCCCGCCTTTCCGCGAGGTGGTCGAGCGCACCGCGATCGGTGCGGTGATGCCGTCCTATAACGAGATCGACGGCGTGCCGAGCCACGCCAGCAAATGGTTGTTGCACGACGTGCTGCGCGGCGAATGGGGTTTCGATGGCATGGTCGCGAGCGACTATGGCGCGGTCCAGGAACTCGACAGGATCCATCATGTCGCGGCGGATCAGGCCGAGGGCGCACGGCTGGCACTGGCGGCGGGGGTGGATTGCGAACTGCCCGACGGTCTCGCCTTTCGCCTGCTGGCCGGCGAGGTGCGCGCCGGACGGGTGAGCGAGGCGGCGATCGATACCGCCGTGTCGCGCCTGCTGACGCTCAAGTTCCGTGCCGGGCTGTTCGAAAATCCTTATGGCGATGCGAAGCTGGCCGCGCGGATCACCGGCAATGAGGAGGCTCGTGCGCTCGCGCTTGAGGCGGCGCGCAAGAGTATCTGCCTGCTCAAGAATGATGGTATTCTCCCGCTGAAGGCCGGCGCGCAAAAGATCGCGGTGATCGGCCCCAATGCGGTGGTCGCGCGGCTGGGTGGCTATTCGAGCGTGCCGAAGCAGAAGATCGGCCTGCTCGACGGCATCAAGGCGAAGCTTGGCGGGGTGGAGGTGATCCATGCCCAGGGCGTGTTCATCACCACCAGCGAGAACCCGACCGACAATGAGGTGATCCTCGCCGATCCGGCGAAGAACCGCGCGCTGATCGCCGAGGCGGTCGAGGCGGCCAGGGCGGCCGATGTGATCCTGCTGGCGGTGGGCGACAACGAGCTGACCAGCCGCGAAGGCTTTGCGAAGAACCATCTCGGCGACCGGACCGGGATCGACCTGCTGGGCGAGCAGAATATGCTGTTCGAGGCGCTGCACGCGCTGGGCAAACCAGTGGTGGTCGTGGCGATCCATGGGCGGCCGGCAAGCTGGCCCACTGTCGCCGCGAAGGCCAACGCGATCCTCGATTGCTGGTATGTCGGGCAGGAGGGCGGCACCGCCATGGCCGAGGCCCTGTTCGGCGACATCAATCCGGGCGCCAAGCTGCCGGTCACGATCGTGCGGGATGCGGGGCAGATCCCGTTCTTCTACAACCACAAGCCGAGCGCACGGCGCGGGTATCTGTTCGACGATGCGGCGCCGCTTTTCCCGTTCGGGCACGGGTTGAGCTATACCAGCTTCACGGTCGGGGTGCCGGTTCTTTCCGCCGCGACGATCGCGCGGGAAGGCACTGTCACCGTATCAGTAGAGGTTGCCAATAGCGGCACTCGGGTCGGGGACGAGGTGGTGCAGCTCTATATCCGCCATCTCGATGCGTCGGTCACCCAACCGGTGCTGGCGTTGAAGGGGTTCGAGCGCGTCACGCTCGCGCCGGGCGAGCGCAGGACCATGCGCTTCACGCTCGGGTCCAAGGCTTTCCGCATCTGGAACCTCGCGATGAAGGAAGTCGTCGAGCCTGGCCGGGTCGAAATCATGGTCGGGAACAGCTCGGCCAAATTGCAATCCGCGATCCTCACGATCGCCTGACTGGAAGCACCATGCCGAAGATCACAGATGCGCGTGTTATCGTGACGTGCCCCGGGCGTAATTTCGTGACGCTGAAGATCGAGACTGACGCGGGTGTGTACGGTCTTGGGGACGCGACGCTGAACGGCCGGGAGCTGAGCGTTGCGAGCTATCTGGAGGATCATGTGGTGCCGTGCCTGATCGGGCGGGACGCGCACCGGATCGAGGATGTGTGGCAGTTCCTGTACAAGGGGGCGTATTGGCGGCGGGGTCCAGTGACGATGTCGGCGATTGCCGCGGTGGATACGGCGCTGTGGGACATCAAGGGCAAGATCGCGGGGTTGCCGGTCTATCAGCTGCTGGGCGGGGCAAGCCGCGAGGGCGTGATGGTCTATGGCCATGCCAATGGCGCGACGATCGAGGAGACGATCGACAACGCGCTCCACTATCAGTCGCTCGGTTACAAGGCGATCAGGCTTCAGTCGGGCGTGCCGGGCTTGGCCTCGACGTACGGCGTATCGAAGGACCGCTATTTCTACGAGCCGGCCGATGCCGATTTGCCGACCGAGAATGTCTGGTCGAGCGAGAAGTATCTGCGCTCGGTGCCGCCGCTGTTCGAGAAGGCACGCGAGGCGCTTGGCTGGGACGTGCACCTGCTGCACGACATCCACCACCGGCTGACGCCGATCGAGGCGGGGCGTCTCGGCAAGGACCTCGAGCAATACCGGCCCTTCTGGCTCGAGGATGCGACGCCGGCGGAGAACCAGGCGAACTTCCGCCTGATCCGCCAGCACACCACCACGCCGCTGGCGGTGGGGGAGGTCTTCAACTCGATCTGGGACTGCAAGCAGCTGATCGAGGAGCAGCTGATCGACTATATCCGGGCGACCGTGGTCCATGCCGGGGGCATCACCCATCTGCGCCGGATCGCGAGCTTTGCCGACCTGCACAATGTGCGCACCGGCTGTCACGGTGCGACCGACCTGTCGCCGGTGTGCATGGCGGCGGCGCTTCATTTCGACCTGTCGGTGCCGAACTTCGGGGTGCAGGAATATATGCGCCACACCGACGAGACCGACGCGGTGTTCCCGCACGCTTACAGCTTCGACAACGGCCTGATGCATCCGGGCGACAAGCCGGGCCTCGGCGTCGACCTCGATGAGGTCCTCGCCGCGACGTACGAATACAGCCGCGCCTATCTCCCGGTGAACCGTCTCCAGGACGGCACCATGACCAACTGGTGAGTCCGACCATGAGAGGCCGGCAGGCGAGGGGATTTCAATGAACGCGACCACCAGCGCAGAAGCGCCGATCCTGCCCAAGCCTTCAGGCAAGGTCCGCTGGATCGTCTGCGGGCTGCTCTTCGCGGCGGTCGTGCTCAGCTATATCGACCGGCTCGTCCTGTCGGTGCTGAAGCCCGATCTCGCCGCGCAATATCACTGGACCGAGCAGGGCTATGCCGATCTCGCGGTCGCGTTCCAGCTCACCTACGGCATCGCCTATGTGATTTTCGGGCGGCTGGTCGATCGGGTCGGGGCGAAGATCGGCTATGCCATCGCCGTCACCCTCTGGACCATCGGCCATATGGGCCATGTGCTGTTCACCACCACGACCGGCATGATGATCGCCCGGCTGACGCTTGCGTTCGGCGAGGCCGGCACTTTCCCCTCAGCGCTCGCCGCCGCGAATGAATGGTTCCCGAAGCGCGAGCGGGCCTTTGCGATCGGTATCTTCAACGCGGGCTCCAATATCGGTGCGATCGTCACGCCGCTGCTCGTGCCGATCATCACCATCGCGTTCGGCTGGCGCTGGGCGTTCATCCTCACCGGCCTGCTGACGGTGATCTGGCTGGCCGCCTGGCTCGGTTTCTACAACCGGCCGTCAAAGCATCCGCGCGTGTCGCCGGAGGAGCTTGCCTTCATCGAATCCGATCCGGCCCAGCCAGAGCAGGTGCGGGTGAAGCGCGGCTTCGTCGAGAGTGTGGTGGCGCTGGTCCAGGATTATCGCGCGCTGTTCCGCCACCGCCAGACTTGGGCGTATATGGCCGGCCGCTTCCTGATCGATCCGGTGTGGTGGACGTTCCTGTTCTGGCTGCCCGATTTCTTCAACAAGCAATATAATGTGAAGATGCTCGAATTCGGGCCGCCGCTCGTCATGATCTACCTGATCGCCGATGTCGGCTCGGTGGCGGGCGGCTGGATCTCGTCGCGGCTGATCGGCAAGGGCTACAGCATCAACCGGTCGCGCAAGACGGCGATGTTCTTCATGGCGCTGTTCGCGCTGCCCATCGCCTTCGCCACAGCCGCGCCGAACATGTGGGTCGCGGCCGGGCTGATTGGCCTCGCCTGCGCCGCGCACCAGGGCTTCTCCGCCAATGTCTACACCATCCCGGGCGATCTCTTCCCGCGCTGGCGGGCAGGGTCGGTGATCGGGCTCGGCGGCCTTGCCGGCGCGATCGGTGGCGCCTTGATGGCGAAATATGCCGGCTATATCCTCGCCACTGTCGGCAGCTTCCAGCCGATCTTCATCCTCGCGGCGTGTTCCTATCTGCTCGCGCTGCTCGTCGTCCATCTGATCGTGCCGCGCTGGGAGCCGGCCGTTCTCGCGCACAATGAAGGCAACCAATGACCAAGCTGACGCTCCACCCCGACCGCCTGTTCCCTGCCGAGGGCCGGACGCGCGACATCGCGCGTGCATTGTACACCGGTGTCAAGGATCTGCCGATCATCTCTCCGCACGGCCATACGGATCCGTCTTGGTTCGCCTATGACCAGCCCTTCGCCGATCCGGCGCAGCTGCTGATCGTGCCTGACCATTATGTCTTCCGCATGCTCTACAGCCAGGGCGTGCCGCTGGAGAAGCTTGGCGTGCCGACCCGGGACGGTACCCCGACCGAGACCGACGGGCGCGCGATCTGGAAGATTTTCGCTGAGAACTATCATCTGTTCCGCGGTACGCCGTCGTCGATGTGGCTCGACTGGGTGTTCGTCGAATGCTTCGGTCTCGACATGCGGCTGGAGCCGGCGACCGCCGACCATTATTACGAGACGATCGAGGCAGCGCTGAAGACCCCGGCCTTCCGTCCGCGCGCGCTGTTCGAACGCTACCGCATCGAGGCGATCGCCACCACGGAGAGCCCGCTCGACCCGCTCGACCATCATCGCGCGATCCGCGAGAGCGGCTGGCAAGGCCGGGTGATGACTGCCTATCGTCCCGATCCGGTGATGGACCCGGAGGCTGCCGGCTTCCTGGAGAATATCGCCCGCTTCGGCGAGACGGCGGGCGAGGATATCTCGACCTTCGCCGGCTATCTGCGCGCGCACCAGTTCCACCGCGCGCGTTTCCGCGAGGCGGGGGCGACCTCGACCGACCACGGCCATCCGAGCGCCTTCACCGCCAATCTCCCGGCCGCCGAGGCCGAGGCGCTCTACGCGAAGGTCCGTAGCGGCCAGGCGAGCGCCGCCGAAGCAGAGCTGTTCCGCGGCCAGATGCTGACCGAGATGGCGCGCCTGTCAATCGAGGACGGCATGGTGATGCAACTCCATCCCGGCGCCTTCCGCAGCCACAATCCGGGCGTGCTCGCGCGCTTCGGCCGCGACAAGGGGGCGGATATCCCGCTGCCGAGTGAGTTCGTCCACAACCTCAAGCCGCTGCTCGATGCCTATGGCAATGATCCGCGCCTGACCCTGATCCTGTTCACGCTGGACGAGGACACGTACAGCCGCGAACTCGCGCCGCTCGCCGGCCATTATCCGGCGCTCCGGCTCGGCCCGCCCTGGTGGTTCCATGACAGCCCCGAGGGTATGCGCCGTTTCCGCCAGCGCGCGACCGAGACGGCGGGTTTCTACAACACGGTCGGCTTCAATGACGACACCCGCGCCTTCCTGTCGATCCCGGCGCGGCACGACGTCGCGCGGCGGATGGACTGCACTTTCCTGGCCCAGCTCGTCGCCGAGCACCGGCTCGAGGAGGACGAGGCGCATCAGCTTGCGAAGGCGCTTTCCTATGATCTCGCGAAGGCGGCATACAAGCTGTGAGCAGACGTCCTTACTCTTCCCCGGCAAAGGCCGGGGGCCAGCATCGGGCCGGTCGTAACTCGGCCCCGGCCTTTGCCGGGGAGGGAAAATAATGAAGCGCCTTTCTAATGATACGATCGGGGCACTTCCCGAAATCGTCGCGGCCCCTTCCTACGACCGCTCCATCGTAAAATCCGGCGTCGTCCATCTCGGCATCGGCGCCTTCCACCGCGCGCACCAGGCGGTGGTGTTCGAGGCAGCACTCGAGTCCGGCGATCTGCGCTGGGGTATCACCGGGGCGTCGCTGCGCTCGGCGGGCGTACGCGACGAGATGAACCCGCAGGACGGGCTCTACACCGTTGTCACTCGGGACGGATCGGGCGACAGCCTGAAGGTCATGGGCGTCGTGCGCGAAGTGCTGGCCGCGCCCGAAAACCCGGAGGCCCTGGTCGAGCGGCTGGCGCATTCCGATACGCATATCGTGACGCTGACCGTGACCGAGAAGGGCTATAAGCTCGACCCGGCGACCGGCGCGCTGCTGGCCGGCGACCCCGACGTCGCCGCCGACTGCACCGACCTGACCGCACCCAGGACCGCGCCCGGGTTCCTCGTCGCGGCGCTCGCCGCGCGCCGCGATCGCGGCCTGCCGCCGTTCACCGCGATCTCGTGCGACAATCTGCCGCACAATGGCCGGCGGCTTGAGCAGGCGGTGCTGGCCATCGCCCGCGCGCATGGCGCGGCGCTCGCCGAGTGGATCGAAACCGAAGGGGCCTTTCCCGAGACGATGGTCGACCGCATCGTCCCGGCGACCACGCCGGCGGATATCGCGGGGCTGGAGGCGTCGCTCGGCATGAGCGACCAGGCGATGGTGAAGGCCGAGCCTTTCCTGCAATGGGTGATCGAGGATCGCTTCTGCGGCCCGCGTCCCGCGTTCGATACGCCGGGCGTACAGATCACCGCCTCGGTCGCACCGTGGGAAGAAGCCAAGCTGCGCCTGCTCAACGGCGCACATTCGGGCATCGCCTATCTCGGTGGCCTGGCCGGCATCGAGTTCGTCCATGAGGTTGTCGCGGTCCCGGCGTTCAGGCGTTTCGTCGAGGCGCTGTGGGACGAGGCGGAGACAACATTGTCGCCGCCGCCCGGGCTGGATGTCGCTGCCTATCGCAGCGCGCTGATGCAGCGCTTCACCAATCCCGCGCTCCAGCACCGCACCCGCCAGATCGCGATGGACGGATCGCAGAAGCTGCCGCAGCGTCTGCTCGCGCCGATCGCGGCGCGGCGGGCGAAGGGGCTGGACGTCAACGCGCTCGCGCTGGCGGTCGCTGCCTGGATGCGCTGGCAGGGCGGGCGCGACGATAGCGGGGCCGCCCATGTGGTTGACGATCCGCTGGCCGCCGTCACCGCCGCACGGCTCGATGGCGTGACGGATGCTGGGGCGCAGGTGACCGCGCTGTTGTCGATCGATGCGATCTTCCCGTCCGGGCTCGCGGCCGACACGGTGTTCCGCACCACGCTCGCGCGGCATCTGGCGGCGCTCGCCGCGACCGGCGCGCGCGCCACGGTGGAGGCCTTTGCATGACCGACCTGACACGGCGTGAGGCGATCGGCGCGGCGGCGGCCGCTGCCCTGCTCGTGCCGGGCAGTGCGCTGGCCGCGTCGCCTGGGCTCGACGCGATCGGCAAGCCGCGAGGTGTCCGCTTCGGGACCTGCCTGGGCGGCAAGGGCCTGCGCGATCCCCGCTATCGTGCGCTGGTGGTGGCGCAATGCGGGCTGATCGTGCCCGAGAACGAGCTGAAATGGCAGGCGGTCCGCCCGGACGCGAAGAGCTTCGATTTCCGTGCCGCCGATGCGCTGATCGCCTGGGCGACATCGGTCGGGCTCGGCGTGCGCGGGCATACCCTGTTGTGGCAGAAGACCGAACGCTACCCGCAATGGCTGGTCGAGCATGATTTCGGCCCCAACCCGCGCGCCGAGGCGGAACGCCTGCTGACAGAGCATGTCTCGACCGTGGCTGGCCGCTATGCTGGGGTGCTGCCGAGCTTCGACGTGGTCAACGAGGCGGTCAACGAGAAGACCGGCGACCTGCGCGAGACCGTGCTGACCGCGCCGCTTGGCGCGGAGAATGTCATCGATCTCGCCTTCCGCACCGCCCGTGCGGCGGCGCCGGGCATGCAGCTTGTCTATAACGACTATATGAGCTGGGAGCCGGGCAACGACCTGCATCGCAGCGGCGTGCTCAAGCTGCTCGAAGCGCTGAAGAAGCGTGGCACCCCAGTCGATGCGCTGGGCATCCAGTCGCATATCGGCGCGCCGGGGCAGGGCGCCGGTGCCCCGTTCGGTACTCGCGATGAAAAGGCGTGGCACGACTTCCTCGACTCGGTGACCGGCATGGGGCTGAAGCTGGTCGTCACCGAGATGGACGTGAACGACAAGCTGCTGCCGGCCGACGTCGCGATCCGCGACCGCGCCGTGGCGGATTATGCCAGGGCCTTTCTCGACTCCCTGCTCGCCTATCCGCAGCTCGATACCGTGCTGTTCTGGGGAATCTCCGACAAATATAGCTGGCTGCAGGGCCTGACGCCGCGTCCCGATGGGCTGGCGAAGCGCTGCTGCCCGTACGGCATGAACTATGAGCCAAGGCCGCTTCGCACGGCGGTCGCGGCCGCGCTGGCTGCGGCGCCGGCACGATAGGAGAGATTGGTCGATGAGCATGATCACGCGCACGATCGCCGCATCCTTGCTGTGCGTGGCGGTGGCCGGCTCGGCGGCGCCGGCGCCGCGCGAAACCTGGCTGCGGAGTTGGGCCTCGTCGCAACAGATTCCCGAACCGAACAATGCGCTGCCGGACGCCGATCTCAGGGACGCGACGCTGCGCCAGGTGGTTCGGGTCAGCGCCGGGGGACCACAGGTCCGGGTGATGCTGTCGAACGCTTTCGGCACTGAACCGCTGCGTATCGATGCCGCGCATGTCGCGCTGTCGGCGGGCGGCGCGTCATCGAAGATCGATCTCGCGAGCGACCGGGTGCTGACCTTCGACGGCGCGGCCGAGGTGACCATCCCGGCCGGCGCCAGCTATCTGTCCGATCCCGTTCGGTTGCCGGTGCGGGCGCTGGCCAGCGTGGCGATCACCCTGCATCTGCCCGATGCGCCCGCGCGCCAGACAAGCCATCCCGGGTCGCGCGCCACCTCCTATATCGTCCATGGCAACAAGGTGGCGGATATCGAACTGGCCGGCGCGAAGACGGTCGAGCATTGGTACCAGATCGCCGGGGTCGAGGTCATGGCCAGGGCCGATGGCCGCGCGATCGTGACGCTGGGCGATTCGATCACTGACGGCAACGGCTCGACCACCAACGGCAATGATCGCTGGCCTGATCGACTGGCCGACCGGCTCCAGGCCTCGCCCGCCACGCGCAACGTCTCGGTGCTTAACCATGGCATCGGCGGCGGCCGGCTGCTGCTCGACGGGCTTGGTCCCAACGCGCTGGCGCGTTTCGACCGCGACGTGCTGGGCCAGGCCGGCGTTCGGTATCTGATCGTGCTCGAGGGCGTGAACGATCTCGGCACCTTTACGCGCGACGCCCCTCAGACCCCGGAGGCGCATGCAGCGCTCGTCCGCCGGATCATCGGCGCCTATCGGCAGATCGTCCAGCGTGCCCGCGCGGCCCGTATCAAGGTGATCGGCGGAACGATCCTGCCCTATGGCGGCAATGATTATTATCACCCGGATGCGCAGAACGAGGCCGATCGGCAGGCGATCAACGCATGGATCCGCGCGCCCGGCAATTTCGATGCCGTGGTCGATTTCGACGCGGTGATGCGCGATCCGGCCAATCCGATGCGGATGCGCGCCGATGTCGACAAGGGCGACCATCTGCATCCCGGCGCCGCCGGCCACCGCGCGATGGGCGACGCCGTTCCGCTGGCATTGTTCAAGTGACATCCGGTCGCGCCGCCGCGTCGAACAAGGGCTTTGACACCGCGACACCGGCGGCGGCACAGACCTGCCTCGCCGTGTCTGGTCGCGGCGCAGAATTCATCGGCGTTGCCCGGTCGGGGCTTCATCGCCCCTCGCACGCGCCGAAACCGTGATTACCTACACCCCTAACCGACCGCGCGAGCGGCCAAGGAGATCAGCATGACGATCAACGGCGAAATGTTCATCGGCGCGCGCGCCGTGCGCGGCACCCAGGGCGAGATTCGCGCTGTCCAGGCCGAGACCGGCGAGCCGATGGAGCCCGCATTCGGCGGCGCCACGCTTGAGGATCTCGATGCCGCCTGCGCCCTCGCCGACGCAGCGTTCGACACCTATCGCGAGACCGCCCCCGAGGATCGCGCCACCTTCCTGGAGACCATCGCCGACAACATCATGGCGATCGGCGACGAGCTGATCGAGCGCGCCATGGCCGAGAGCGGCCTGCCGCGCGGCCGCCTGGAGGGCGAGCGTGGCCGGACGTGCGGCCAGCTCCGCCTGTTCGCCCAGGTCGTGCGCGACGGCCATTATCTCGATGTGCGCATCGACCATGCCGATCCGGCGCGGACCCCGGCGCCGAAACCCGACCTGCGGCTGCGCAACATCCCGGTCGGCCCGGTTGCCGTGTTCGGCGCGTCCAACTTCCCGCTCGCTTTCTCGGTTGCGGGCGGCGACACCGCCTCGGCGCTCGCCGCTGGCTGCCCGGTCGTTGCCAAGGCGCACAGCGCGCATCCCGGCACCTCCGAACTGGTCGGCCGCGCGGTGCAGAAAGCCGTCGCCGATTGCGGCCTGCCCGAAGGCGTCTTCTCGCTGTTGTTCGATTCCGGCCGCACCATCGGCCAGGGCCTGGTTGCCGACGCGCGCATCAAGGCGGCCGGCTTCACCGGCTCGCGTGGCGGCGGCACCGCGCTGATGAAGATCGCGCAGAACCGTCCCGAGCCGATCCCGGTCTATGCCGAGATGAGCTCGATCAACCCGGTCATCCTGTTCCCGAACGCGCTGGCGGCGAAGGCGGAGGCCACTGCGAAGGCGTTCGTCGGCTCGCTGACGCTGGGCGCCGGGCAGTTCTGCACCAACCCCGGCCTGATCCTCGGCATCGACGGTCCCGATCTCGACACCTTCGTCGCGGCGGCGGCGGCGGCGCTGGGCGACATGCCGGCGGCGACGATGCTCACCCCGGGCATCGCCAAGGCCTATCAGACGGGCGTCGAGGCGATCGGCAGCCACAATACCGTCGAGACGGTCGCGCGCGGCAAGGCCGGACATCACTGCCAGGGCCAGGCCGGCCTGTTCCAGACCAGCGCCGAGGATTTCCTGGCTCATCACGAGCTGCAGGACGAAATCTTCGGTGCCGCGTCGCTGATCGTGCGCTGCGCCGACCTGGAGACGGTGACCAATGTCGTCGATCATCTCGAGGGCCAGCTTACCGGGGCGATCCACATCGTCGAGGCTGATCATCCCGAGGCGGCGAAGCTGATCCCGCATCTTGAGCGCAAGGTCGGCCGGATCCTGGTCAACGGCTTCGGCACCGGCGTCGAAGTGGCGCATGCCATGGTCCATGGCGGGCCCTATCCGTCGACTGCCGACGGCCGCTCGACCTCGGTCGGCAGCAAGGCGATCGATCGCTTCCTGCGTCCTGTTTCCTACCAGGACCTGCCCGACGATCTGCTCCCGGCAGCGCTGAAGCAGGCCAACCCGCTCGGGATCGAGCGCCTCGTCGACGGCAAGCGCTGATGGGCGTGCGGCTGGTCGGCATTTCGGGAAGCCTGAGGCGGCATTCCTATAATGCCGGCCTGTTGCGGGCTGCGCGGGAGGCGATGCCGGAGGGCCACGAACTGGCGATCCATACGATCGCCGGTGTCCCGCTCTACAATGGCGATGTCGAGGCGGCGGAGGGAATTCCCGCCGCCGTCGCCGTGCTGAAGGATGCGGTGGCCGAAGCCGACGGGTTGCTGCTCGTCACGCCTGAGTACAACAACGGCGTGCCCGGTGTGTTCAAGAACGCGATCGACTGGATGTCCCGCCCGGCCTCCGACATCCCCCGCGTGTTTGGCGGTAAGCCTGTCGCGCTGATCGGTGCCTCGCCTGGCAATTTCGGGACGATCCTGTCGCAGAATGGCTGGTTGCCGACGCTGCGAACGCTCGGCGCCGAGCTGTGGAGCGGCCAGAAGCTTATGGTCTCGGGCGCCGGCCAGGCGTTCGACGGCGAGGGCAACCTGATCGACGATGCCGTGCGCGCCAGGCTCGTACGGTTCGTGGCGGGGTTCGTCGCTTCGCTCTGACCTGGCGCTCCGATCCCGGTTGATCTTCCCGACATGTGCCGCGGCAGGCCGAGGAAAGAGCCTGCCGCGACGTCCCGTCATTCGTAGCGCAGCGCGCGGATCGGGCTGGTGCGCGCGACGCGCCAGGCATGGGCCGAGATGGTTCCGATCGCGATCATCACCGCGAGCAGGCCGGCCACCAGGAACGGCACCGGAGTCAGCGAGATCCGGCTCTCGAACCCGTTGAGCCACCCGCGCATCACCCACCAGGCGATCGGCCAGGCGATCAGGTTCGCGATCAGCACCGGCTGGCTGAACTGCCACACCAGCAGCCGCAGGATGTCGCCGGTACGGGCTCCCAGCACCTTGCGGATGCCGATCTCCTTGGTGCGCCGCTCAGCGGTGAAGGAAGCGAGGCCGAACAGGCCGAGGCATCCGATCACCACCGCAAGGATCGCGAAGGCGCCGAACAGCTTGGCCCGCGCCTCGTCGGCATTGTAGAGATCGCGCACGATATCGTCGACGAACTTGGCGTCGAACGGCACGTCGGGCACCTGGCGCTTCCACGCTGCGGCGACCTGGTCATAGGCCAGCTTGGGTTCGACACCCTGGAAGCGGACTGCCATGCTGTTGTAGCCGTTGGTCTGGTAGAAATAGAACATCGGCTGCAACGGGTCGCGCGCTGAGCGATACCGGGCATCGGCGACGATGCCGATCACGGTCGACGGCACCAGGCCATATTCGGCGTCGACTATACTGGTCATGACCGTCTTGCCGAGCGCCGTCTCCGCCTGGGCGAAGCCGAGCCGATGCGCAGCTTCCTCGCTCAGGATGACATTCAGCCCGCGCTGAACCAGTGCACGCTCAGCCTCGGGCTGGGCCGGCTGAGGTGTGGTCGCGTCGTCGCGAGGCTGGGTCTCGGAGAAGGTGCGGCCGGCGATCAGCCTGATGCCCATCGCCTTGAAGAAATCCGGATCGGCCCCGTACACGCCGAGCGCGACCGGATTCGGGCTGCCCGGAAGGCTGACCGAGGTCACCGCATTGTTGCCGCCATTGACCGAGATGGTCGAGCGGGCGACGGCGGTGACGCCCGGAATTCGCCTCATCTCCTCCATCAGCGGCCGGGCCACGGCTTCCGCCTGGGGCCGGCCGACGCCGCCGATCTGGATCAGCCCGTCCCGCTTGTATCCGGCGTCGCTGGTGCGTGCGTAAACGGTCTGGGCATAGACGATCGAGGTGCAGATGATCAGCCCGATCGACACGGCGAACTGGCCGATCACCAGGACATTGCGCAGCCGCCCGGAGCCTTCGGCGTCGGCGGCGGACTTGTTGGCCTTCAGCACGCGCGCCGGTTCGAAGCGCGACAGGACGAGCGCTGGATAGACGCCACCCGCCAGCCCGACGAGCAGGGTGAGGCCGATCACCGGGAATATCAGTCCGTCGAGCGCGAAATAGCGCAGCGAGATGTCTGCCTTCAGGAAGGCGTTGAGGCCGGGCAGGGTGATCTCCACCACGGCCAGCGCCACCAGCATCGCGATCGCCGCGAGCAGGATCGATTCACCGATGAACTGGGTGATGAGCTGCTGGCGTGTCGCGCCGAGCACCTTGCGCAGCGCGACTTCCCGGGCGCGCTGGGTGGCACGGGCGGTGGCGAGGTTGGTGAAGTTGACGCACGCCATGGCCATGATCAGCAGCGCGACGATGGCGAAGGTGATGATCGTCGTCTTGTCATTGCCCGGCCGCATCGTGGCCATCTGTGCCTCGCCGAGATGGATGTCGCGGAGGTTGACGAGCTTCCAGTCCTGGTTGTCGCCTGCATTCTGCTTGCGCGTGCCATTGTCCTCGTCGGGAATGTTGCGCTTTTCCCAGGCGGGCAGCGCGGCGTTGATCGTGTTCACGTCGACACCGGGCTTCAGGCGGACGAGATAGTTGCCGGCCTGGCTGTTCCAGCTTGTGAGCACGAACGGGGACTTGGCGAAAAAGGCCTGGGGATCGAAGCGCACGACCATGTTCATCGCGAGCGAGGTGTTCCTGGGCATGTCCTTGTACACGCCCGTCACGCGGTAGTCGGCGGTGACATCGCCGAACATCAGGGTCGCCGTACGGCCGACCGGGTTGCCGTTGCCGAACAGGATCCTGGCCTGGGTTTCGCTCAGCGCCATCGAATGCGGGTCGTCGAGCGCATGTGCAGGGTCGCCATGAATGAAAGGCACCTCCACCACGCTGAACAGCGGGCCGTCGGCAAGGAGCGTATCCTGGACCGTCGAGGGCTGGCCGTCCTTGAGCACGACGGCGCCGGTGCCCTTCACATAGATCGCACGCTCGATCTGGGGGAAATCCTTCTTCAGCGCGACGCCGGCGGCATAGCTCGTCACCTGAAGCTTCATCTCCTGGCCGCCGGACTCCGTGGGCTGATAGAAATCCTGCAGCTCGAAGGTGCGGTCGACATTGGGCAGCCAGCTATCGTAGCTGAATTCGTAGCGCACGAAGCCGAGGATCAGCAGGCATGCCGCGATGCCGAGCGCGAGGCCCGCGATGTTGATGAAGGCATAGGCGCGGTTCTTGGCAAGCGCTCGGATGCCGACGGTCAGGTAGTTGCGCCACATGGCGGGTCTCCGGATTCTGGGTCGTTCAGGCGGCGCGGCGATGCTGCTGCAGGATCCGGCCATCGAGCATGTTGACGACGCGGCTGGCATAGTCGGCATGCGCTGGGGAATGGGTGACCATCACGATGGTCGATCCTTCGGCGTTCAGTTGCTGGAGCATGCGCATCACCTCGTCGCCATGATTGGTGTCGAGGTTGCCCGTCGGCTCGTCGGCGAGGATCAGCTTGGGCTCGGCGACCAGCGCGCGGGCCACGGCGACTCGCTGCTGCTGGCCGCCCGAAAGCTGGCTTGGCCGATGGCGGGCGCGGTGAGCGATGCCGACGCGGTCCATCACCACATCGGTGCGGCGCTTGCGCTCGGCGGCGGACACGTCGTGATACAGCAGCGCCAGCTCGATATTCTCGCGCACCGACAGCTCGTCGACCAGGTTGAAGCTCTGGAAGATGAAGCCGATATTCGCCTTGCGCACCTCGGCCAGCCTGCCCTCGCCGAGACCGGCAACCTCCTGGCCGTTGAACACATAGGAGCCGCTCGTTGGCGAATCGAGCATGCCCATCAGGTTGAGCAAGGTCGATTTGCCGCAGCCCGACGGGCCCATCACTGCGACGAACTCGCCGTTGGCGATTTCAAGGTCGATCGCGTCGAGCGCGGTCGTCTCGATCGTATCGGAGCGGTAGGCCCGTGAAAGCGCGCGCATCTCAAGCATAAGGTCAGTCCTTTCCTTTGGCCGTCAGGTCGAGCCGGTCCTTGTCGGCGAAACCGGTATAGGGGGAGGTGATGACGTGCTCGCCTGGGTCGAGCCCTTCGAGCACCTCGATCGAATCGGGGTTGCGGCGACCGAGCCGGACCGGGCGCTTCATCGCGCTGCCGCCATCGGGCGACACCACGAATACCCAGTTGCCGCCGGTCTCGTTGTAGAAGGCGCCGGCGGGGATCAGCCGCGCCGGGGCGGGATCGCCCAGTGTCAGCTTGGCCTGAAGCGTCTGGCCGCGCTGGATGTTGGCCGGCTCGGTGCCGAGGAACTGCAGGTCGACCTGGAACTGGCCGTTCTGCACCTGCGGATAGATCTTGGTCACCCTGGCGGCGAAGCTCTTGCCGTTCCAGTCGATGCTGGCTTTCTGGCCGAGTTGGACTCGGCCGAGATAGAATTCGTCGACGCCGGCCATCAGCTTGTTGCGGCCCGGGCTGTCGATCTGGCCGATCCGCTCGCCGGGCTTGAGTGACTGGCCGACCTGGATCGAGAAGCCGGAAAGCTGGCCGGCGACGGGCGCACGCAGGTTGAGCGCGTCGAGATTGGCACGGGCGAGGCTCAGGCTCGACTGCATCGACGCGGCGGAAGCGCGCTGCTGGGCGAGCTGACTGCCCTGGAGCTTTTCGTCGGTCGCCTGGCTGCGGCGGACGGCTTCCATGCGTTTCTGCGTGGAGAGATAGTCGTCGCGGGTATCGTTGAACTGCTTGCCCGAAACGAAGCCGCGTGCGGCAAGCGGTTCCTCGCGCTCATATTGGCGGCGCGCCTTGGTCGCGGCGAGATCGGCATCGATCATCGAACGCTCGTTGGCGAGGCGGGTCTGGGCCAGGGCAAGTTCCTGGCTGCGCATATTGTTGATCTGCTGCTCGACCTCCGTCTGGCGGGCGAGCGTGGAGAGCTGGAGCTCGGCATTGGACAGCTCGACGATCAGTTCGCCCTTGGCGAGGCTGGCGCCGTCCTCGGCGATCACCTTCTCGACCCGGCCGCCCTCGATCGCATCGAGATAGACGGTGAGGAGCGGGGTGACGCGGGCGCGGAGCGGAATGAAATCCTCGAACTTCCCGGTCCTGACGGGCGAGATCGTCAGCCGGTCGGCAGCAACGGTCTGCGAGCCGGCGCGCGGCGCGAGAAACCAGAAAAGCACGGCTGCGACCAGCAGCGTCCCGGCACCGATCATGATCTTGGTCCGCCTGGACAGCTTGCGCGTCTCGACGACCCGATCCATCCCGCTGCCCGTCACCGGACGGTCGCCCGGCTGGTCCCCCTTCATGTGTACGACACTCATCTTCACTCCCCTGTTGGGGTCATGCTCAGCAAGCGGCGTGCCAGCCTTGGTCTCAGGAAAGGTCACGAGTCAGCCCTTGATCCAGTGTCCGGTTCCGGACAGTGACGTCCGGAACCGGACGCGAATCCCGATCACGCGGTCTGGCCGGCGACGAGCGAGGCGACCGTGACGACCGGCGCGGAGGAAGCGAAGGTCAGGCAGGCGGTGATTGCCATTGCGGCGATTGCGCTCAGGATTTGCGGCTTCAGGGTCAGTTTCATCGTCGATCTCCTTGGGTAGTGCCGGTTGGCAATCCTCCGTTCAGCATGAGGCGTGCCAGATACGGAAATCGGCGGATTTGCGGGCTTTCGTCTCCGGGGGACAATCCTGGCACGGAATTTGACTGTCCGATTTCGCACGCGGATTGTACGGGAGCGGTCAATGGGGAAATCGGCGGAATTCGATCTCTGCGTCGTGGTTGACGACGACGAGGATATATTGACCGCCGCGCGGCTGTTGCTGCGCGGCCTGTTCAATGAGGTGGTGACCGCGCGCGCGCCGGACGAGGCGATCACTGCGATCGCCGGCCGGTCGGCCGATGTCGTGCTGCTCGACGCCAATTTCGCGCGCGGGGCGACTGATGCGGCGGAAGGACTTGCTTGGCTCGATCGGTTGCTCGCGATCGACCCGGATCTGGTGGTGGTGATGATCACCGCGCATGCCGGCGTGAACATCGCGGTGGAGGCGATGAAGCGCGGGGCGACCGATTTCGTGTCCAAGCCCTGGTCGAACGAACGCCTGCTCGCGACCGTGCGCACCGCTGCGTCGCTTCGCCGCTCGCGCCGCGCGGTTGCGGTGGAAAAGGCGCGCGTGGTGGCGATCACTGATACGAAGCCCGGCACCAATACCCCGCTGATCGGCCAGTCGCCGGCGATGGCGCGCGTCCATTCGCTGATTTCCCGCGCCGCGCCGACCGAGGCGAACGTGCTGGTGCTCGGCGAGAACGGCACCGGCAAGGAGATCGTCGCGCGCGAGCTGCACGCCAAGTCGCTGCGGGCGCCCCAGCCGATGCTGACGGTCGATCTCGGCGCGATCGCCACTGAACTGATCGATTCCGAGCTGTTCGGTCACGTGAAGGGTGCCTTCACTGATGCGCGCGCTGATCGCATCGGCCGAATTCAGGCGGCCGACGGCGGCACCCTGTTCCTCGACGAGATCGGCAACCTGCCGCTCCATCTCCAGCCGAAGCTGCTGACCGTGCTCGAGCAGCGCCAGGTCACGCCGGTCGGCGCCAACCGGCCGATTCCGGTCGATATCCGGGTGATCGCGGCGACCAATATGACGCCGCAGATGCTGCGCGACGACCGGCATTTCCGGCAGGATCTTCTCTTCCGGCTCAACACCGTGGAGATCGAGCTGCCGCCGCTGCGGGAGCGGCGTGAGGACGTGGCCGCGCTGGTCAGCCATTTCCTCGACCACTATGCCCGGCGCTACAACCGGCCGGCGCCCGAGATCACTGCCGGGGCCCGGGCTGCGCTCGCCGCGCATGACTGGCCGGGCAATGTCCGCGCATTGCGCCATGCGATCGAGCGCGCCGTGATCCTGGCGGGCGATGCGCCGCTCGAGGCGGAGGACTTCCCGCTCGGCGCCTCGGCGCCGCGTGTCGCGCCCGACGCGGTGGTCACGCCGGCTGCGTCCGAGCTCAATCTGGAGAAGGTCGAGCGCCGGCTGGTCGAGGAAGCGCTGAAGAAGCACGGCTACAATATCTCGATGGCGGCAACCGAGCTCGGCCTGTCGCGCGCGGCGCTGTATCGGCGGATGGAGAAACATGGGCTTTGACCGGCGTTTCACGCTCGTCCTCGGGCTCTGGATCGGGGCGTTGCTCGTGGCGCTCGCCGGATTCATCTGGTCCTGCGAGGTGGAAGGGCTCGGCGCGACGCGGATCGTCGCCGGGCTGATCGTGCTCTTCGCCGCGAGGGGCCTGTGGCATCATGTCGACCGCACCAACCGCACCGTCGCGCGCTTCGTCGAGGCGCTGAACAGCAAGGATTTCGCCGCCCGTTTCGACGGGCGCGGCGGTGCCGGTTTCGGCGAACTGGGCAGGGCGCTCGATGCCGCGATGCGCGGGCTGCAGGACGAGCGCGACCGGTCGGCGCGGGAGATGCGCTACCTCGAGGCGCTGGTCGACGACATGCCGGTCGCGCTGCTGACGGTCGATGCCACGCACGGCGCAACGCCGGCCAACAAGGCTGCGCGACGGCTGTTCGGGCGGCACCAGGGTGTCCGGCCTGAGGATTACGCTGTCTATGGGGCGACCTTCGCGTCGCGACTTGCCGACGATGGGGAGGCGCGGCAGGAATTGCTGATCCTGCGCATGCCCGGCGGGCCGCAGCGTGCGATCGTACGAACCGCGTCGCTCGAGCGGCTCGGCCTGCGCATCCGCGTGGTGACGGTGGAACCGGTCCAGGGCACGCTCGATACGGTCGAGATGGCGGCGCAGACCGATCTGGTTCGTGTGCTGACCCACGAGATCTTGAACTCGCTTACCCCGGTGACCTCGCTGGCCGGCACCGCCGCGGCATTGCTCGATGCGGAGCCGCCTGACGTGCCGGATGCACGCGTCGCAGTGACGACGCTCGCGCGCCGGGCAGACGGGTTGCGTCGCTTCATCGACAGCTATCGCGCGGTCTCGCATGCGCCGGCGCTGCGCCGCCGTCCGTTCGAGGCCGCGCCTTTCGTCGCTGAACTGGCCAAGCTGTTCGCGGCTGAATGGGACGATGTGCAGCTGGTCGTTGAGGTCAAGCCGGACATCGTCCTCGATGCCGATCCCGACCTGCTGGCGCAGGTGTTGATCAATCTGCTGCGCAACGGGGCGCAGGCGGCGCATCGCGGCAGCGGCGCGCACTGGGTACGGTTGTCGCTGTCGGCCGTTTCGGGGCGTATCTGGATCGAGGTCGAGGACAGTGGAACGGGCGTGCCGCGGAATCTGCGCCGCGACATCTTCCTGCCTTTCTTCACCACGCGAGCGGAAGGCACCGGGGTCGGGCTGAATCTCGCGCGGCAGGTCGTGGTGGCGCATGGCGGCTCGATTGACATTGCCGATGGTCGGATTGGCGGGGCGCTGTTCCGCATCATCCTGTGAACTGATCGTGCCGGACTGCCCTTGCGCTCAGGTAGAGGGGGCGGCCAGGCTAGGCTGACGCGGTTTCGATCTGGCCGATTTCTTGAGTGCCCGCCGGAAGTCCTTGGCGTGGCTGACGAGATGCGCCTTGTCGAAACAGGCGATGGCGCCGCGCGCGACCGCTTCGTGCGCGGTGTCGCTGCCATCCCTCGTGTGCGAGGAAACGACCAGCACCGGCGCATGCGGGCCCGCTGCGAGTTCGTCCAGAAAGGTCATGCCACCGATTCCCGGCATCGCAAGGTCAAGCGTGATCACGCTCGGCTGATGCTGGCGGATCAGCATGCGCGCAGTATCGATATCGCCGGCCGATCCGACGACCCGCAGGTCCCTGTCGCCGGACAGCATCTCCTCGATGATCGCGCGCACCGTCAGCGAATCGTCGATGATCAGAACGCTGCCCGGCGACGTCGCGCTCATCGGACTGCCCTTCGGGCAACGGACCGGTCCCGCAGGACGGCCGGTTTTCTGCCGGGGCCGTGGCGAAACCACGAAAGGCGCAGTCGGGTCATCGTCAACTCCCGCCGGACGCAGCCATGGCCAGGCCTGCGCCCGCGCCAAGACTAGTCCGCGATACGGACCACAGGCAAGGCGGACATGACCATGCGGGAATCTACATAAGTCCCCGGCAACCCTCGGGTAACCATCCTGCGTCATCTATCGATGCCGCATCGAGGCGCCGCCGCCGTCGGTTACGTGGTTTCCCCAAGCAGATGACCCCACCGGGCGCGATTACCCTTGCGGCGGGGGATTGCACCTATCGAGATCGGCTTTGTCGTGACGTCAAAGGAATTGCTTGTCCTGATCGTGCGTGATGGCGGCCTGCGCAGCGCGCTGACCGCGCGCCTGTCGCTGCAGGGCGAGAGCCTCGTCACGCTCGAGGCCGATCCGGAAGATCCCTATATCCGCCGCGTGGCGCCGGCGCCCCGGATTCTGGTGATCGACAAGGCGACGTTGGGCGGCCGGCTCCAGGCGGTGGCCGCCAGCAGGCATTGGCGTGGCGTCATCGCGCTGGCCGACGATACCGAAGAGGGCGATGCCGGAGACCCGCTCAGCATCGTCCGTCACGGGCAGGCGCTGACGGGCGTGGCCGAAACGCTGGCGCGGTGGCGCCTGGCGCGTGCCTGACGATCTGTCAGGGCTGCGGGATCAGCCCTGCCGCAAAGGCGATGCGCAAAGCCTCGGGCAGGCTCCTGACGCCCAGCTTGGTCATCAGGTTGGCCCGATAGATCTCAACGGTGCGCGGGCTGATATCGAGTTCATAGGCGATCACCTTGTTGGCGCGGCCCTCGATCAGGCCCATCAGCACGTCGCGCTCGCGCGGCGAGAGGCCGTCGATCTTGGCCCTTGCCTGTTCGGCATGATTGGCGGCGGCGCTGTCCTGGGCCAGGCGGGAAAAGGCAGCGTCGACGGTGCGCAGCAGCGTCTCGGCCTCATAGGGCTTTTCGATGAAGTCGAGCGCACCCGCCTTCATCGCCTGAACTGCCAGCCCGACATTGCCCTCGCCGGTCAGGATCACTGACGCATATTTCTTCGGCTCCGCGTCCTGCAGTGCGTTGAGCACGTCGATCCCGTTTGATCCGGGCATGTGGAAATCGAGCAGGAGCACGCCGGGATCGAGATCGGACGCGCTGGTCAGGAACATGTCGCCGCTGCGGAAGCTGCGGACCAGCAGGTCCGACTGCAGTGACAACAGGCTGTGCAGGGACGCACGGACAGCATCGTCGTCGTCGACAAGATAGATGCTTCGGGTCATCGCTCGAACTCCTCCAGCGCCTGAGGTCCATGAGATTGGCCGCTCACCTGGTGGGCCGTACCCAGGGTGTGGGCCAATATCGCGCCTGCCGACCAGCCGGGCGTGAAGCGCCACGCCGGGCTCGCTGAGTGTGTGCGGGGGTTCCCGTCCAACCTGCCTGCACCCCTTTTCCGCGCGAACATGTCAATGAACATCCATAACAGGCCTGAAGCAAAATGCCACACGGGGCAGTTTCTGTTCGCTGATTCGGAAATACAACCAAAATGAAGATTTGCTGCGATGCATTATAGTTAGGGGTGCGTTTACCGATCATTCGGCGGGCCGGTGCCGGGTTGCTCCGGTAAATTGGTCTACGATCCGGAAATGCGGAGTACTACGTCGCGGTGAGAGAGCGGTTCAGAGGCATAATCGCGGATTTTCCAATATAACGCCGCTGTCGTGATGCGCAGGAAGTCAGCTACAAGGGATGAACCCATGTCTCTTCTTGGGAGTGACGTGCGCCGGCAGTCATCCAGCGCTCGATTTGCGCCGGCGTTTTTCCAGTCGACCCTAAATCCCGCGGGCACGGTTCGCCATGTCGTCTCCGACGACCCCAAGGATCGGATCATGTCGCGGCCGCACCGCCGGCATCTGCTGAACGCGAAGCCCTGGTTGCGCAGCACTTGCGGCGCGGCGGCGTGACTCGACAGGCGACAAGGCAGGGACATGGCGTTCCTCGTTGGCGATATGGATTTTGAGATGGAGGGAGGCGAGCTTCATCAACTCGGACGGGCCGCGGGAGAGGGCGAATTCCAGGTCCCAGATCTCGAACCGCTGTCCGGTGGCCACCAGGAGTACCGAATCGCCGATATTGCCGCGTTCGCGCATCAGCGGCCCGAGCGTCATCATGCCGTCGGGTGCGAGCATGATCTCCTCGACGAACCCGAAGGTGCGGCGAAGCCGGGTATAATGGGCGTCGAGGTTCGACCCGATAAATGCCGCGCGGCGGGTATCGAAATCCCATTGCTGCTGGGCAGCAAAGGCCTTGTCATAGACGACCAGGCACCGCGATTCCTCATGCAGGCCGACGAAGAGCTGGCCCCCCATCGCCCTTTGCCGCGCGGTCTCGTGGAAGCTGCGCGGCAAAAGGATCTCGCCCCCGCTGGTCATTTCGCAGATCGCGCTGCCGATGAAGAGCTCGTCCATGTTGCCCGCTACCCCTTGTCGTTGAGCAACATGGTTAACGAATCATGACCGGTCCGGCGTAGCGCGTAAAACTACTATATCGTGGAATCGCGTAGCCGCGATTCTGCGTAATTGGACCCGATTCTCGTGGCGGTCGCCAGTGAAGGGGCGCTCCGGGCGGCGATTTGATTCGGTGGGGAGTACGTATCGGATGATTACTTAAGTAGATTGGCATGAATATTTAATGATTACTGTGATTCTACGGCCTGTTTAACCATGTCTTCTCTGATTAGCGATCCGGTACCGGCGATGGCGAGTCCCGTCGGTCGAGGAGGCCAATATGAGCCAGCAGCAACAGAATCCGGTCGATGAGATCGGGGTGACGCTTTTCGGCGTGGGCGGCGCCGGGGGAAATGCCGTGTCCCGGCTGTTCAGTGCGCCCGGTCATGGCATGAAGATCATCTGCGCCAACACCGACCTGCAGGCCATGCGCCTGGTGCCGGCTGCCAGCCAGATCCAGCTCGGTCGTCATCTTACCGGCGGGCTTGGTGCCGGTGCCAGGCCTGAAGTCGGCCGAGCCGCCGCGCGCGAGGCGTTGCCCGAGATCCTCGCGGCACTCGACGGAACGTCGCTCTGCTTCGTCGCGGCTGGGTTCGGTGGCGGTACCGGCACCGGTGCGGCACCGGTCATCGCCCGGGCCGCGCGGGAGCGCGGCATCCTGACGATCGGCATCGCGACCAAGCCCTTCGCGTTCGAGGGCATGCGCCGCACGCGCCTGGCCGCAGCGGGCGTCGCTGAGTTCGAGGACAGCGTCGACGCGCTGGTCGTGGTCTGCAACGAGCATCTCCTGCATGTCGCCGGGCCCGACACCAGTTTTCGCGGCGCGCTCCATCTGTCCGATTCGATCGTGTGCGACAGCGCGACCGATTTCGCGGCGCTGGTCGCCGGGCCGGCGCTGAAGCGCCTGACGTTCGCCGACATCCGCTCGACGCTGGTATCCGGCGGGCGGGCGGTGATCGGCTATGGCGAGCGGTGCAACGGCCGGGGGCGTGCGATGCGCGCGGCCGAGTCGGCATTGCGCAACCCGTTGCTGGAAGATGCGCCACGCGGCGCGCAGCGCTTGCTGGTGACGATCGCGGGCGGCGCGGATCTCGGCCTGTTCGAGATCGAGGAGGCAGTCGCCCATGTGCGCGCGAATGTGGATGGCGGCGCTGAACTGGTATGGGGCTCGGTGGTCGATCCCGCGCTCGACGGCCATATGCGCATCGGTATCACCGCGGCGGGCCTGCCGCCGCGCGATACGCTTGAGGATGTGCCTGTGCCCGCCGGCCGCCCGGCGAGCGTGCCGGTAACCCCGGTCCCGGAGCTGATCTCCGTGTCCGAGGAGACCGAAGATGTGGCAACGGTCGCCATCGCCGCACGAGAAGCAGTTGCGTCGCTCGCCGAGCCGGCTGCTGCCCGGTCCTCCGAACCGGTCGGTGCCGAACCCGATCGCGACGTGCTGATCCTCAACAGCACCTACCGCCTCGATCTCGACATCGCCGCTGAGCATCCACTGGTCAGGAGGCCGGTCCGCTCGCGCGGCAAGGCCAGCCTGGTCGACCGCATCTATTTCGCGACGTGCGAGCTGAAGCGAAGCTGGCACCGGCAGCCGGTCGTGCCCCTGCTGCCGGCGCCGCCTGCACGCGTGATCCGCGTTACCCGCGGCGTGCCGCAAAACCTCGGCATGGGCTGAACCGAGATCAGCTCAGCGTCACGCGGTGCGTGCCGCCGGCCTCGTGCTGAAAGGCTGTCCGACGATCCAGGAACATCTGGATGATGTCGGCCGCCGTGGTCGTATGCTGGCTGGGCTTCACCGTGGTGAACACCCCGCCACCGGCGATGGAGAAAGGCAGCAGCAACTGGTCGGCGAGATAAGGCCCTGCGAACGCCGTCGACTCGAGATAGCCTTTCATCCGGCCGACCGAGCGCTTCGCCACCTGCTCGGCAGGCACGCCGAGCTTGCCGAAACCGCTGACCATCTCGGTGACATGCTCATAGACCGCTTCGAGCAGCAGGATATTGCCTGGTCCATATTCTTCCGGCAGTTGGCGTACGGAAAAGGCACGCTCGGGCCAGTCGAGCAGCTTCTTCGCCATGCGGATCTCGCGGTCGGCGACGTCGAAGGGCAGCCCGGTGTAGAGGGCCGTCGCTGAGCAGGACAGCATCGCGCCGCGCTCCACGCACTCGACCGGCACCAGTGGCGCCGGCTCGATCTCAACCTCGATCCGTCCGCCGCCGCGTGGGTAGAAGCCATGCCGCACCAGCCGCGCCGAGACGCGCGGTCCCATGCGGTTGACGATCGGCAGGAACACCCGGTCGATGAAGTCGAACGGCGGCGCGAGCATGTTGTGCGTGCCGCCCTCAAGCACGAGCCGCGACGGCCCGTCGGCGAGCAGCAGCGGCATCAGGATGGTCTGGAGGACAAGTCCGCTGCTCCCCGCCGTGCCGACCGCGAAGTGATAGTCGCCGGCTGCGACCTTGCCGGGCCGAAACAGCATTTCGCGCGATCCGACGGACAGGCCCTCGCATTCGCCGCCGCCGATTGTGCAGGCGGCGGTGATAGCGGTGACATGCTGGCGCATCAGCCCCGGCTTCTCGCGCCCGCCGCGGATGTTCGTGATTCGGAAAGGCTGGCCGGTGGCGAGCGACAGCGCGCACGCATTGCGCACGACCTGCCCCCCGCCTTCGCCTTCAGATCCGTCGATGATGATCATTTTCTTACTCGCTAAATCCCCCTCCCACAGGGGGAGAGGGAAAAGGCACGCCAAGGGTTACCCCTTCACGCACACCACCTGTTTCAGCGTATGGACGATCTCGACC
Source organism: Pseudomonadota bacterium (assembly GCA_040388155.1). Classification (GTDB taxonomy): domain Bacteria; phylum Pseudomonadota; class Alphaproteobacteria; order Sphingomonadales; family Sphingomonadaceae; genus Sphingomonas. The sequence continues at coordinate 115,200 of JAZKCJ010000018.1, read as the reverse complement.
AGGTCGGCCTGCGCCGCCATCACCGCCTCGATCGGCTTGTACGCCCGCGGGCTCTCGTCGATCACGCCCTCGTCCTTGCGGCAGGCGACGCCTGCCGTGTCGGCGATATGCTCGGCGAGCGACACTTCGCGCTTGGCCTGGGTACGGGACATCACCCGACCCGCGCCATGCGAGCAGCTGTCGAACGATTCCGGATTGCCCAGCCCGCGCACGATGAACGATTTCGCGCCCATCGAGCCCGGGATGATCCCCAGCACGCCCTTCGCCGCACGCACCGCCCCCTTGCGGGTGACGAGCACATTTTCGCCGAAATGATTCTCCCGCGTCACATAATTGTGATGGCAGTTGACCGCTTCCAGCTCGGCATCGAACGGTTTGGTGATGACGCCCCGGATCGCCCGGATGACATTGGTCATCATCATGCGCCGGTTGAGCGCCGCATAATCCTGCGCCCAGCCCACCGCCTCGACATAATCGTCGAAATGGTCGGTCCCTTCCGGGAAGTACGCAAGGTCCTGGTCGGGCAGGTTGATATGCCATTTGCGCATATCCTGCTTCGCCAGCTCGATGAAATAGCTGCCGATCGCGTTACCCACGCCGCGCGAGCCCGAATGGAGCATCACCCACACCCGCTGCTCGGTATCGAGGCAGACTTCGATGAAGTGGTTGCCCGTGCCGAGCGTACCGAGATGCACGAGGTTGTTCGTGTTCTTCAGCCGCGGATATTTCGCCGTGATCGCGTCGAACCGCGTGACGAGCGTCGCCCAGGCCTCGACGATCGCCGGTGGCGGATCGCCCCATGACCCGGTGTCGCGCTTGCCGCGGCCGACCGACCGGCCGACCGGTACTGCCCGCTCGATCGCGGCGCGCACGCCCTCCAGATTGTCCGGAAGATCGCTCGCCATCAGCGATGTCCGCGCCGCCATCATGCCGCAGCCGATATCGACGCCGACCGCAGCCGGGATGATCGCGCCCTTGGTCGGGATGACCGATCCGACGGTCGCGCCGATGCCGACATGCACGTCGGGCATTGCCGCGACATGGCGAAAGATGAACGGCATCTGCGCCGCCCGGGCGAGCTGGGCGCGCGCCTTGTCGTCGACCGGCACGCCGCGCGTCCACATCTTCACCGGATAGGCGCCCTCGGCCTTGCTGTACTCGAAATTCGCTTCGGTCATCGTGACCTCCTGTTGCTCTTCTTTCATGTCGCGGCCGTGGCGACGAGGGTTTGGCGAGACATTCCCGATGCTCCAACCGCTGAGCTACGGGCGCAAGCCCGGCCGGATTTGAACCGGCGACCCTCGGATTCGAATGTAGTCCCGCAGGCATTCGCCATGGCTGCGTATTCAGTACCGGCGACGAGGTTCGGCGAGACCTTTCCTCTGAGCTACCCGGTTGCCCGGGGGTGGAGTTGAACCACCGACCTCCTGCGTTCGCGGCAGGCGCTCTGACCTGTAGTCCCGCCAGCATTCGCCGGCGTTGTTTCGGTACTGGCGACGAGAGTGGTGAGACACGCGGATTCGAACCGCTAGACCTTTCGGCCACAACCAGATGTAGTCCCACCGGCATTCGCCAGCTTGAATTCGTTCACGGCGACCAGGGTCTGGCCGGACATCGATTGCTCTATCCAACTGAGCTACAAGCCTTTCGGCAAGGCGGGACTCGAACCCGCGTCACATGTAGTCCGACCGGCATTCGCCGTGATTTGATATCGATCACCGCCATCCGATCGTCACCCCGGACTTGTTCCGGGGTCCTCCGACCAGCACACACCTCGGCCGAGGATATTGCGGATCGGTGGATGCCGGAACAAGTCCGGCATGACGGCTTGGATTGGTCGTCGTGGCGACGAGAGTGGTGAGACGCGGTCCTTAAGCTACGTTCCAGCGGCGGGATTCGAACCCGCATCTCCCATCCACCGTTGCCGGCTTCCGGGCGCTTTACTCGTCGGACCTTGATGCGGGATGTAGTCCCACCGGCATTCGCCACGACCTGTTCTTCATACCTCCGTTGCGTTGACGATGCTCACCCAGTCCCGCGTGTCGCCGGAGGCGAAGCGCGCGATGGTGTCGAACACCGCGTCGGAGAAACCCCCGACATTGAGAATCTCCGGCCGCCCCGAGGCCTGAGTCGTGCCGTGCGGCTGGATGTCGACGCAGACGAGCTTCGCCCGCGGGTTGCGCCGAACGATCTGGTCCCATTCGCGCATCGTCGCGGTCGACGTGCCCCGGCTGTTGTCCACCCAGGATTCGTTGTCCGAAACGATCACGACCAGGTCGACCGTCGCCCGTTCCGCGTTGAGCTGGGCGAGGGGCGCCGAAACGCTGGTTCCGCCACCACCCACCGCCGCCAGCTTCGCCGTGTTCACGGCAAGACGGGCGAACGGATCGAGCTTCACCTTCACCACGCGCTGCTCGAATGGCAGCACGCGCGCCTGGCGGTTGGTCCTGAGTATCGCCGCCGCGACAAGCGCCGCGACCTGGTTGCACGAGACCTTCGACGTGGCGCCCTTGCGGTAGCCAGTCGCCGGCGAGGCCATCGATCCCGACACGTCGGGGCAGACGACCACATTGCCGGACACCATCGGCACGTTCGAGACCGAAGCCTCGAGCGCATCCTCAAGCGCTGCCTGGACCTTCAACGGCACGCTTTCTCCAGCCGAATCCAGCGCCACCATCAATTGATAGGGCAGGACCCGCGCCTTCTTGAGCGCCTCGACATCGGACAGCCGGGCGGCAACCGCCGCAGTGACGCCGTCCACCGCGAACGCACCGTTGCGCGCCAGGGTGTTCAGGTTCATCCGCAGCGCCTGCCAGCCCATCGTGCCGGCCAGTTCGCCCCATTGCTCCGCGGTCAGCGGAAAGGCGGTGAGCCACTGGAACGGCACAGACGGCAACGCTCCTGAAGGCTTGTGCTTCCAGCCCTCGAACGCCGCGATCTCCACCGGGAGCGCCGCGACATCATAGGGCTTGCCGATCAGCCAGCCGTAAAAGGCACGCCGGGTCTCATCCCTCGGGCTCGGGTGAACCATCCGGACGATATCGGCGAGCGACGGATCGTTTCCCGTCGCAGCCGCCATCAGGTCGCGCATGCTCGCCTGTTCCAGCCAGCCCTTCACGAGCCGCTTCGGCCGGGTGCCGAGCGAGGTTCGCCCGACCTGGCCCGAGCGCATGATCTGCACGAAGGTACGGAGCATCCGGCCATTGTCGATGACGCGGCCGAAGACGCGCACGGCAAGGTCGGGCTCGGCCACCGTGAGATAGGCGGTGAGCAGGGCAGGCATGTCCTTCATCGCGCCGGCCTTGCGGGCATAGACCGCGGCTCTGGCGACGAACATCGGATCGACCGCCTTTGCCGCCGCCAGCACCTCGGCGAGGTGAGCCTCGGCGGTGGCATAGAAGCTGTCGTTGAGCGTGCCGGTCGCGGCAAGCTGGGCGAGCTTGGCCTCCGCCCCAAGGGCATAGGCCGGCGCGCCTTCGCGGTTCACGGCATTCGTGGCCGGGAGCAGCTTTGCGATCGCCGAAGCGAAAAGTCCCTTGTTGGCCATCGTCTTCATCCTTCTGGTCAGGGCGGCTGGATTTGAACCAACGACCCCCGGTGCCCAAGACCGGTGCTCTGCGCTGCTTGAGCTACGCCCTGCCGATCCAAACTCTGCAGATCCGGGGCGGCCGGCCCATTCCGGCCGCCCCTAGTCCGCGCTGCCATGCCGGATGTTCGAGAACCGGCGTGGCATGATGGCTAATGCAGCAGCTGTGCCAGTTTCATCCAGGGGCATTGGGGTAATTTGCAACTATGTGTAAAATATAGAATATTTTAGATGTGACATTAGTCGCCCTCTGCCCAAATTTTTGTGAGTGGCCGATTTTTATATCGACTGAGCTACGAATTTATCCTACTGGATAAACTTATGAAGCCGCTCACCGTCATCGGATTCCTCGGCTCGACACTCGATGCAAGCAAGTTCGGCCCGTCACGCTGGAGCAAGTGGAGGCCTTCCGTCGGGCTGACCATGCATGAAGACCTGCGCGTCGATCGTTTCGTGATGCTCCACGGGGAAACCCATCGGCGTCTGGCCGAATTCATCGCGGAGGATATCGCCAGCGTGTCGCCCGAAACGACGGTCGACCGGCACATCATCAACTTCGCCGATCCGTGGGATTTCGAGGAAGTGTATGGCAAGCTGCTCGATTTCACACGCAGCTTCGCCTTCGATCCGGAGGCGCAGGACTATCTCGTCCATATCACCACCGGCACCCATGTCGCGCAGATCTGCCTGTTCCTCCTGACCGAGGCGCATTACCTGCCCGGCCGCCTGCTCCAGACCCAGCCGCAGCGCGGCATGCCGACCGGCGCGCCCGGCACCTGGAACGTGATCGACCTCGATCTCTCTCGCTATGACAGCATCGCGACCCGCTTCGCCGCGGCGAGCGCTGAGAGCACGTCCTTCCTGAAATCCGGCATCGACACGAAAAACGCCCCCTTCAACCGGCTGATCGACGAGATCGAACAGGTTGCGGTGCGCAGCCGTGCGCCGGTGCTGCTGATCGGGCCGACCGGGGCGGGCAAGAGCCAGCTCGCTCGGCGCATCTATGAGCTGAAAAAACTCAAGCATCAGGTGCAGGGCCCGTTCGTCGAGGTGAACTGCGCGACCCTCAAGGGTGACGGCGCGATGTCCGCCCTGTTCGGACACAAAAAGGGCGCCTTCACCGGCGCCGCCGCCGATCGCCCCGGCCTGCTCCGCACCGCTGATACCGGCATGTTGTTCCTCGACGAGATCGGCGAGCTCGGCCTGGACGAGCAGGCGATGATCCTGCGCGCGATCGAGGACAAGCGTTTCCTGCCGGTCGGCGCCGACAAGGAGGTTTCGTCCGACTTCCAGCTCATTGCCGGCACCAATCGCGATCTTGGCCGCGCGGTGGCGGAAGGGCGGTTCCGTGACGATCTCTATGCCCGGCTCAACCTCTGGACCTTCGCTCTTCCCGGGCTGGCCGAACGCCGCGAGGATATCGAGCCCAATCTCGATTATGAGCTGGATCGATTCGCCGAGCGCGAGGGCACGCGCGTGACCTTCAACAAGGAAGCACGCGACCGCTATCTCGCCTTTGCGACCAGCCTGGATGCGATCTGGGCCGGCAATTTCCGCGATCTGGCGGCGAGCGTCACGCGCATGGCCACCTTCTCTCCCAAGGGCCGGATCGACAGCGACGGCGTGGCAAGCGAGATCGGGCGACTGACGCGGCTATGGACGTCGGAGAGCATGGGCGGCGATGACGGGCTTGACCGGCTGCTCGACGATATGGCGCTGGCGGCGCTCGACCCGTTCGACCGGGTGCAGCTTGCCCACGTCATCGCAACCTGCCGCCGCAGCCGCTCCCTGTCCGAGGCAGGCCGCGCGTTGTTTGCGGCATCGCGGGCCCGGCGGACATCGTCCAATGACGCGGACCGGTTGCGCAAATATCTCACGCGATTCGGATTGGAATGGGGGCAGGTTTCCGGGTGAAGGACATGCTCCAGCCAACAGTGTTCCTGCCCGGGCTGCTCTGCGATGCCGTGTTGTGGCGCGCTCAGATCGACGGGCTGTCGGATCTGGTGGCGCCGTTCGTCGCCGATCTGACGCTGGATGACAGCGTGGAGGCGATGGCGCGGAGAACGCTTGCGGCGGCGCCCCCGCGTTTCGCGCTGATCGCGCTGTCGATGGGCGGCTATGTCGCGTTCGAGATGCTGCGCCAGGCGCCGGAGCGGATCGAACGCCTGGCGCTGATCGCCACCAGCGCCGCGCCCGATTCGCCTGAACGGGCCGCTGAACGCCGGGCTGGTATCGAATCGCTCAGGCTCGGCCGTTTCCGCGGCGTGACGGACCGGCTCCTGCCGCAGCTCCTCCATGAAAGCCTGCTCCATTCAGCTGTGGCGGAGACTGTCAAGGCGATGGCGGAGCGAGTCGGTGGCGCCGCCTTTCTGCGACAGCAAAAAGCGATCCTCGGCAGGGCGGACAGTCGGTCGCTTCTGGCCGACATCGCGATGCCGACGCTTGTCGCCGTTGGCGACAGCGATGTGCTGACGCCGCCCGACGAAGCCGAGGATATCCAGCGCGGCGTGGCGGGGGCTCGCCTTCACCGCTTCCGCGACTGCGGCCATCTTCCGGCGCTTGAAAGGACGGACGAGACGACGGCCGTCTTGCGCGACTGGCTCGTGGCGTAACGCTCAGATGCTACCGGGCTCGTCCGGGTGGGTCGCGGCGCCGGCTGCCCTTCGGGACGGGTTCACGAAATGCCAGGCGAGAAGGATCGGTTCGAGCACCGCCATGCCGATCAGGATACCGGACAAGCGCTCGAACCCCGGCTCGATCGTCGCCTCGGCATAGCTGTCCGGCACCAGGGTGATGAGGATGGCGAGGGTGAACTGGGTGCCGATATAGCGGTGGGGATGGTCGCCATTCTCCAGATGGCGCCCGATCGCGACGCCGACGATCGTGCCCAGGATCAGCAGCGGCGCGGGCGCGTGCGGCGTGAACAGGAATGTCGTGAACAGGAACAGCGCGGCCAGCAGCGCGCCGGCAATGCAGCCGACAAAGCGTTGCACCATGCGGGCGCTGACTGGGCGGAAGCCGCTGGGGCCGATCCCGCTCGCCGGTACAAGCATCACGGCCATGATCGTGACGGCGGATTGAGCGAGCGCGGGGAGGGGCAGCCAGTCCGACAGGAGCGCCAGCACCGCCAGTGCGGCGCCTCCCTGTACGGCATGGCGTAATGCGTCCGGGTGCCATCCGGCTCTCTGCGCCCGGGGCACGCGGCTCGCTGGCCAGCGCCGGCGCAGGGTAGCGCCGGAGGCGAGGCTCACTGCCATGCAGGCAAAAGTTCCTGCGACCGTCTCCAGGATGCGCGTTTCGACAAAGGCGCCGAGTGCGATCTCGGGGTGTTCGATCTTGTCGAAAACCACCATCGCGAAGGTCAGTCCGAAGAACAGCCAGGCATAAGCGCGTTTCGCTGTCAGCGCGGCGTAAAGGCTCGCGGTCCCGATCAGCATCAGGGCAGGCGCCGCGAGCGGCCAGCCTGGGGCAAGAAACGGCGTCGCAGCCAGCGCTAGCAGGCCGCCGGCGATCGTGCCCACGATCCGCAATGTCCCCCGGGACAGCGTATCGGCGACGTGCCCGCGCATCACCATATAGCCGGAGAATGCCGCCCATGAGACATTGGCTGCGCCGATCACGTGGGCGACGATGATCGCGAGGAGCACGGAAGCGACGCATTCCAGTTCGTCGACCATCCGCGCATCGATGCGCCCGATCAGCGCTGTCATCGGCTTTCGGCGATACATCAGGCCAGATAACTTTTTGTGGCTTGCGCGCATAGCCGAACCAGCGGGCGACCAGGCGGCGTGGGCTGAGCCGATGTCGACGGATGCGCAAACAGCTCATGTGATCCCGCGCGGAAAGAGGAGGGAGGTCGCTGCGCAGGAGAGCGTTTCGGCTCAGAAATGACCCGCCAGGCTGTGCATTCCGCCCGACACTTCGGCCGATACGGACTTTTCCAACCAAAATGGATGTATGCGGCATTGCAAAAAGTGAAGAATTGGCTCAGTTATTGTGGCACCGGAGATGGACTTTATCGTTGATATTGGTAGGGCCGGGTGGCGTTTAGCACCAGGAAATTTGGAGACGACCATGTCTGAAGACGCTCGCAACATCACCGGATCGGATTCCGAGAATGGAACCGATATCGTGAAGAAGCCGTGGCAGGCGCCGAGCTTCTACAGCATCGATGCCGACAGCACTGAACAAGGCATCAATAACGGCCCGGAAATCCTGATCCTGCTTTCCTGAGGCAGGTATTGTCAGGCGTAAGACAAGCCTGATTTCCAGCCGCCCCGCTTGCCAAGGTCGCCCGTCGATCCGAAGGATTCGACGCCGAGCGGGGTTTCGCGATGAATCGGTCCCGCACCGGTCACCATCGCGCGAAAGCGGATGGCGACGATATTATATTGAAACCAACGCTGCGCTATCTTCGGGTAATCCTGCCGGCTTCGCTTTCGCCGGCGGATGTGACCCTCGTCGCAGCCCTTTGAGAAGATAGCCGACATTTCTATCAAGCTTTCCAGCTCCGCCGTCCATCACAGCGACGCGGTCGATGCCGAAATGGACGGCGAAGTCGTCGCGATGAACGCTGCAAAGGGGGTCTGTTTCGGCCTCAATCCGGTCGGCTCGCGCGTCTGGCAGCTGACCGCTTCGCCGATCAGGATCGCCGAGATCTGCGAGATACTCCAGCGCGAATATGACGTGGATGCCGCGACCTGCGAACAGCAGGTGGTGGCAATGCTTGAAGCCATGGTCCGCGAGAATCTGGTGGAGATCACTCCCGGCGCCTGACCTGGCGTTGCGCCCCATCCGGCGTGCGAAGCTCCGGTTCAATGGCTGGGGCTCAATGGTTCGAACGCATCGCCTTGCGCAGGAAGTGTCCGGTCGAAAGGCCGCGTAGCAGTGCCAGGCGATAGGATTGCATCACCGCATCCTTTTCCCACCCGCCTGACGGCATGTCCGTGACCAGCTGCCGCATCCGCGCCAGATCGAGTACGGCGGCAGCAGGCGCGCACTCCTCAAGCCGCTCGAGTTCCTCCGACGCCGTCACGCGTGAGGCAGTAAGACCTTCGTGCCAGTCAGCGCCCTGCAGGCCCCGGCGGCGTTCGGTCAGCACGGTTGCGGGCAGACGGTCGGCAAACGCCCTATGCGCGAGCCCGCGGAATACGCCGCCTGCCAGGAACTGTTCGCTCGGCACCGACAGGCAGAATTCAACGAGCCGGCGGTCTGCCGTGGGGTCGCGCTGGTCGATCCCCCAGCCGCCGAGCACGCCCTTGTTGACGTTGCCGAGATCGACCCGGCGGAGCGCCCAGAGCCGGGCGGAAAAGCCATCGGCGCGCGACCGATAGGTGAAATCCAGGCCGCGCGACTCGGCCTGCGCCGCGAGGTTGAGCACCCGGAGCCGTTCCGGGCTGATCGCCGAATAGCCGTGGAGATCGGGCGGCGCCTGCCTCAGGCGCCGAACCAGGGCTTCAGGCAGGAAGGGTGAGATCGCTTTGCCTGCAACAGTGCGCCACCGCATGCCGCCCTTGCGCACCAGGCTGTGCCCTTCGCGTATCAGTCGCAGCCAGCGGCCCGAGGCGAACAGTTCGGCCAGCGCTTCCGATCCGGTGTAGCTGATGCTGAGATTGCCCATCTGCCCGTTAAGCAGCACTGTTATCCCGGCCGACCGGGCGGCATCGTTGATCGCCAGCGCCCAGCTGTTGCACAGGTTCAGCATTGGCTGTTCGAACAGGTGGAAATTGCGGTCGAGCGAATCGAGCAGCGGACGCGTGGCACTGATTCGTTCATGGTCGATATTGGGGTAAAGCGCGGCGGTCGCTGCCGCCAGCGGACCTTCGTCGGCGATCCGGTCGGCCGGAACCGGCCCGTCATAGCCCCTGCGCGGCACGCCGGTATAGGCAGTCAGCCTTTCGCCGGCCGGCGCCATCAGCCGTGCGGCTGAGGTCGCGACCACCGCGCTGTCCAGGCCAGCACTGAGATGGGCGGCGATCGGCCGGGCCGCGCGGCGCAGGCGGACGCGCACCGCATCGTCGACCAGATCGCGCATCGCCGCGGCATAATCGTCCGCGCTGCGCAGCTTCAGCCGTTCGCGGCGCGGCTGCCAGTGCGGGCGGGTCGTCACCTCGTCCGCGGTCACGACCATGAGGTGGCCGGCCTGAACGCGTTCAATGCCCTCGAAGAAACTGCGCGAATCGCCTTCCGGCATCAGCGTCAGGAACTCGGCCGCGCGCCGCTCGTCGGGTGCATAGGGGATCTCGGCCAGGGCGTGCAGGCCTTTCGGCATCGAGGCGAAGGCGAAGAATCCCTTGCCGCGATGGAAATGCAGCGGCCGGTGGCCCATGAAATCGCGCGCGAGGAACAGGCGCCGGCGCTCGCGATCCCAGACGGCGAAGGCGAAATCGCCGGACAGGCGATCGGGCGTTTCCTCCTCCCACCGTTCATAGGCTGCCATCAGCACGGCCGCGTCGCACAGGGTCCTGGCACGATCGTTCCCGATCCCCAGCGTGGCGAGCAGCTCGTCGCGATTGTCCAGCCTGACGTCGGCCGCCATCACCAGCCGTCCGCCGGCGCCGACCTGAAGGGCATCGTCATGCACGTCCTCCGGCAGCACGCGGAAGATCCGGCGGCCGAGCGCGATCGGCCCGTCGGACCAGCCGGCCGCGCCATGCGGTCCGTACAGCGCCTGGGCAGCGAGCATGCTGGTGCAGGCATCACCCGCATCCGGACGCATGTCGAGGCGCCACATGCCGGCCAGCGCCGTCATCGCGGTTCCGCCATGGTGCGGGGAAGGGACTGGAAAACATCGGGCATCGGCGCGCCAATGTCCCCTTTCGCCTGCAATATGCAACTGGGGATGCTTCCGGTGACAATTCCTTCTCCGGAACTTTCCTTTGGCCGGCTTATTGCCTAGCTGCTGCTGCGTGGAACTTACCGAATTTTTGCCGGGCTTGCCCGATATTGTCCTGCGCGAGGTCGCGACACTGCCGTCTTCCCTGCCCGGCGGTGAGCCGGCCGGCCAATATAGCGAGGCGAGGCCGGGTGAATTGCTGATCGTGATCCCGGCACTTGGCAGTTTCCTCATTCGTGGCGGCCGATCGGTCGACTTCTCGATCGATCCTGCCGCTGATCGCGGAATCTTCACTCAGGTGATGAACGGCAGCGCGCGCGCCGCCCTCATCCATCAACGGGGAGAATATCCCCTGCATGCGGCCAGCCTCGTCCCGCCGGGCGGGGTCGGCGCGATCGCCATCTGCGGGGCGTCGGGCAACGGCAAATCGACCCTCGCGGCAGCTTTGAGCCAGCGTGGCTGGGCGCTGGTTGCTGACGATACGACACGCATCAGCACCGCTACCGGGCCGCCGCTCGCCTGGCCCAGCTCCGGCCAGATCAAGCTCTGGGGCGATGCCTGTACGCTGATCGGCGTCGCCCCCGCCACATTGCGGCGCGTGTCGGCGGTCATGGACAAATATTATCTTCCGGCACCGGCCCATGCCGGGCCGGTCCGCCTGTCTGCGATCTTCGAACTGCAGCCTGGCACGGCCCCCGGATGCCGACCAGTCGAGGGCGCCGACCGGATGGGTCTGCTCCTTCGCCACGCTTGCCGCCCGCAATTCGTGAAGCCGATGGGCGGCCAGCGCGCGCAGTTCGATCTCGTCAGGCGCATGGCTGCGGATTGCAGGCTGTTCGGCCTTGGCGGCGCGAAGGCGCTGTCGGTTGAGGAACTTGCCGACAGCGTCGCTGCGACGGTCGCGATCCTCGCGCGGGAGCGACCCGTCTAGGCCGCCCGCATCTCGGCGTGTTCGGGTGGGCTGGCCGCAGCGGATTGGATGGTCACTTTTGGGCGGGTTACGACGGTAAGCAGCAAGCCCTCATGATCGATCACGAAATTCCGTTCGAGCAGGAACGGCACCTGCGCGCGTGTTTCCGGATCGAGCGCATCGAGCGGCTTGGGGCGATCGAGCACCTTCAGCGCCTCGTCCTGCTCCCGTGAGATGATGGTCAGCTTCTCGCGCGCGATGCTCCGCGTATCGACGATCACTGCGCCGTTCGGCCGGGGCAGCAGGCGCAGGGCGGGCGCGTGTGGCGGTGTCCGCCAGCGTTCGCGCCAGCGCTCGATCGCCGTGCACAGCCGCTCGACATCGGCCGGGCTCGACAGCAGCGGCGTCGTGTAGGAACCCTTGAAATGATAGGCGATGTCCATCAGCGGCGCATCGGGCGGGTAGAGCGCGTAATAGGAGGGGTAGGGCGTGATCTCGCCGATCCCGAGCTCCTTGTGGGCCGTATGATAGGGGCTGTAGCGATCGACGATGATCTGGTTGCACCCCGTCGGCGGTTCCAGATGCTCGATCTTGGGCAGGATCTCGATGACGTGGTCGTAATCGGCGATCTCTTCCCCGACGAAGCCGTAGATATAGTTCCAGCCGACGCTGATGCTGCGCGCCTTGCAATGGCGCAGCAACGCGATGTTCTGGTGTCCCGACACGCCCTTGCGCATCAGCTTCAGCAGCCGTGACGACAGCGATTCGATTCCCGGCTGGATCGCGTTGACCCCGCCCGCCGCCAGCACGTCCATCTGGTCCTCGCGCAGGTTCGCCTTGACCTCGTAGAAGAGGTGGGGGCGCTCCTCCCACGCGGCGAGCGCCGGCATCAGCTCGTCGAGATAATTGAGCGGCATGATGTTGTCGGAGGCGGCGACTCGCTTGACCCCCCAGGTCTCGGTGAGGTCCTTGAGCTCCCGGAACACGCGTCGCGCGTCCTTCTTGCGGAAATCCATGCCGAGCGCGTTCAGGCCGCAGAACACGCAATGGTTCTTCTGCCCCCACCAGCATCCGCGCGAGCTTTCCAGCGTCAGGAATTCCGGCAGGCTCATCGGCAGCTTCCCCGCGGCCTGGCATTCGCGCAGCACCGCGAAATAATCAGCGAAATTGGGCGTATGCACCACACGCATGTCGTCGATCGGTCCGCAGGCGACCAGCTTCTCGTCGGGCAGCGCGCCGGTCTCGAGATAGGTCTCGCACAGCGCCGGGAAGACGAGATCGGCCTCGCCCGACACGAACCGGTCGATCCACGGAAAGACCTGGGCCAGCCCCTCGCCCATCGGGGTCGACACATTGGCGCCGCCGAGCACGATGGGCAGGTCAGGCGCGCGCGCCTTCAGCCGGAGTGCGGTCGCGCCGGCAGCCAGGTTCTGCTGGAAGGTTGAGGCGATGCCGATAAGCTTCGGGCGCAACGCGAGCACCCGGTCGGCGAGGTGGTCGAGAAACGGATCGATCAGCGGGGCGGCGCGATCGAACACGGCCTGCCCTTTTCCCGCCAGCGGCTCGCCGTCCGGGATGGTCCGCTCGATCTCGGGCGGAAAGGCGTATGGGCGGAACAGCCGTTCGCCCATCATGGTGCGGATGGGCGAATCGCAGATCCGGCAATAATCGTCATAGCCGACCTCGGCGGCGAGCAGGATGCTGCCATAGACGATCGTCACGCTCATGCCGCGCGCACGGCACGCCGTGGCGAGGATCGCGGTGCCCAGCGCGGGGAAATTGATCGCATCGAACGGCGGCACGACCAGGCAGATGTCGCAGGAGGAGGCGGGCTCCGCCGGTTCGATCCCCATTGTCGTGTTGCTCCGATCCTGCTGGCTGCCCATCAGCTGTCCGTAAGGACGAAGCATCCGTCGCGCGAGTGCCGAATGCAAGCCTCGCCCGCGGTTCGCGCCGGAATGGATCTAGCTGTTGCGGTCGGATCGCCCGGCTATTTCAGCCGCTTCCATGTCTGCGATTTGCAGCCGAACCCGGCGAACACGCAGCCTTCGCCAACCAGGGTGCGCGCATCGATCTGGGTGATCGTGCCCGACAGGCTCTGTCCGATATCGGGGATATAGACTTCGCCGCTCCAGCGATGCGCGTCTTCTTCGACAAAATCGCGGAACAGCATCGTGCCGACCAGCCGGTCGGTGCCGCCGCGCCGGGCATCTGCCTCGGCCTTGGCGTTCGCCCAGATCACCGTGCCGCAGATCGCCTCGCCGCAGCGCCTGAAGGCAACGCGCACGCTGTCGGACGGGTTGGCCCAGATGCCCGGGGGCGCGCTGGCCGCAGCGGCCGGGCCGGCAGCGGCAAGCACAATCACGGCGGCGAGAAGCGCGGCGACCTTCCGCATGGAATCATCCTCCCTGGGTAAAGGGCAGGGGAAATTATCGTTGCGAAGCTGAACCGTGGATGACGATGGGTCCCGTCTTCCGGGCGCTGCACGCAGGATTCGCGCGCTTCGGCGCGCCGGTCACATCTCGACTGAGCCGTCTTTGCCGTAGTCGGCACTGCCGAAGGGGAGGAAAGGGATGGTGCCCGGGGACGGGATCGAACCGCCGACACTGCGATTTTCAATCGCATGCTCTACCAACTGAGCTACCCGGGCATGCCGGCGCGCCTGACGGGCGCCGGAAAGAGCGGGCCTCTTAATCGGCGTCGTTGGCGCTGTCCAGCCCGCGTGATGCAGTCGATGATTCTTCCGGATCGGCGGGCCCTGCAGGAAGGCGATAACCTTCGCCGAGCCATTGCAGGAGATCGCGGTCGCGGCAGCCGCGGCTGCAGAACGGGGTGTGCTCAGCAGCGGCCGGCTTGCCGCAGATCGGGCATTTGTCGTTCTTCGCCATGTCAGCTCGCCTCGAAATCATGGTGCATGCCGGTGCGGCGCGCCAGTTCGGCGACAAGCGCGGGACGTGCCGTCAGCCAGCCCAGAACGCGCGGGGTCACTTTGTGGTGCCGGGTGCCCGGCGGGGGCGTGCGCTCGATCGCGCGGAGCAGCGCCCGCGCTTCGGCGCCCGCTCGGTCGGCGCGGAGCAGTTCGGGCAGCGACACCCGCGCGCGCCGGCGCACGATCTGCAGAAAGCCGAATCCGTTCATCGCGGTACGCTCGAACGGAAGCGGCAGCGCCGCGTCGATCGCCGCCGCCACTGCCTGGCGAGCGGCCTTGCCCTCGATCGTCGGAAAGTCGATGCCGATCGAGCCGCCGATATCGTGGCGCAGGATCGCCGCACCCACCGCATGAGCTGCGTTGACCGCCAGCGTCTCGAGTGGCGGATGGCCGTCCACGTCGAACAGCGTCATCGCCGGGGTCGGCGACAGGCGCAGCGCGCCGCCGGGAAAGGCGATATCGCCGGTCAGCGCTTCGTCAAGTACCTCGGACCAGCCAGCCGCCTCGAGCGCATCAGGCTCGTGCGCCCGCAGGGTGCGCACTGGCTGTCCCGACGCGGTGATCCGCGCAAGCAGGTCGGGCCCGGGGGCGGGGACGGCGCCGGGCTCGGCCGGGGCGACCCTGGGGAGTTTCGCGCGCCCCGCCTCGGGGATCGCCTCGCGGATCATTTCGACCGTCAGCGCCGCGCCCTGGGTGATGCCGGCCGGCAGCGGGGAGAGCATCGCCTCGCCGCCGCCTTCGATCGCCACCCGGCCCTCGCGGCCCTTGACGGTGATCTCGACCAGCCGCGCGGCAAGCACCGCGCCGAGCCGCGGAACATCGCTGTCGATCTCGATCAGTGCCTGGACGATTACGCCGTCCTCGACCAGCGCCGCGCGCGCTTCGCCGATCCCGGCCTCGTACAACCATTCGATGGGCGCGTGCTCAGCCAAGGGGCATCCCGGCCGCGGCGAGCAGCGCGCGGGTCTCGAACAGGGGCAGGCCGATCACCCCCGAATGACTGCCCGACAGGAAGCGCACAAATGCCTCGGCCCGGCCCTGGATGGCATAGCCGCCCGCCTTGCCAAGCCCTTCGCCGCTGGCGACATAGGCGTCGATCTCGGCCCCGTTCAGCGGCTTGAACGCGACAATCGTGTCGGACAGGCGAGTGCGGGCCTTGCCGGCCGCGTCGATCACGCAGACTGCGGTCAGGCAATGGTGGCGCCGGCCCGAAAGCAGGCCGAGCATGCGGCGCAGCTCGGGCTCGTTTTCGGCCTTGCCCAGGACGCGGCGGCCCAGCGCGATCACCGTGTCGCCGGCCAGCACGATCTCGTCGGGTGCGCGTTCGACGGCGCGCGCCTTGGCCTCGGCCAGGCGCAGGGCATGGGTGCGCGGCAGCTCGCCGGGCAACGGCGTCTCGTCAATGGCTGGGTCGGCGACACGCGCCGGCTCGACACCGAGCCGCGCAAGAAGGTCGCGCCGGCGCGGGGAGGTGGAGGCAAGAACGAGCCGCACAGGCCCGCTGCTTATTTGAAGCGGTAGGTGATGCGACCCTTGGTCAGGTCGTACGGGGTCAGTTCGACAAGAACCTCGTCGCCCACCAGCACGCGGATGCGGTTCTTGCGCATCTTGCCGGCGGTATGGCCGAGAATTTCATGATCATTTTCGAGTTTTACGCGGAACATGGCGTTGGGCAGAAGCTCCACCACCTGGCCGCGCATTTCGAGCAATTCTTCCTTGGCCAAACAAACCTCTAGCGATGTTGGGGAAATCGTGAGCGCGCGCCTTAGCGCCAAAGCGGCCAAAAGGGAAGCACCCGCCTGTCCCGCCCGGCGGACAGCGCATGATTAACCCCGTCATGCCGGATTATATTCCTTCAGAAACGCCTCCATTTCCTTCAGGAACTGGATGCGGTCGGCCTCGCGCGAGAAGTGATGGTCGCCCAGGGGCTGCTCGATATAGCGATAGGCCTTGCCGGCTGCCTTCAGCTTCTCGACCATCTCGCGCGATTGCTTGACCGGTACCCGGGCATCGACCTTGCCGTGCAAGATCAGCACCGGAATCGAGAAATCGGCGGCGAAGTTGATCGGGGAGGCGCCTTTCAGGTCGGTCGCCTGGCTGCGCCAGTAATCCTTGCTGCGCCCGCCGTTCAGGAAACTGCCGTCGTGGCGCAGGATCGCCGCCATGTCCGACACGCCAGCGTAGGAAACGGCACACCGATAGGCGCCATGGTCGCGCTGCGCCGCGCGAAGCGCCGCATAGCCGCCATAGGATCCGCCGACGATGCACACGCGCTTGGGATCGGCGATGCCTTCCTTCGCCGCCCATTTGATCGCGTCGATCAGGTCGTCCTGCATGGCCAGGCCCCATTGGCCGTTGCCTTTCTCCGAAAAGGCGGTGCCATAGCCCGACGATCCCCGGTAATTGGGCTGGATCACCGCATAGCCTCGACTGGCGAGGAACTGCGCCCACCAGTCCCAGCTCTCGTCGTCGCGCGCGAACGGGCCGCCATGCGGCATCACGATCAGCGGCAGGTTCTTGCCCGTCCCGCCTTTGGGCCGGGTCAGGATCGCCTCGATCTCCAGCCCGTCGCGCGCCTTGTAGCGGATCGAGCTGACCGGGCCGTACGCCTTCCGCCCCAGCCCCTCGTTGACTGAGGCGAAGACGTGCATCACGCCCTCGTCCTGGCGGAAGACATAATAGGTGCCCGGATTGTCGGGGCTGTCGACCAGGACGATCAGGACCTTGAAATCGCGGCTCCAGGATTTGATCTGGGCCCGGCGCGCGCCGACCGCCTTGTCGATCTTCGCCTGGATATCGGCCAGTGCGGGATCGAACCAGTGGGTGCGGGCGCGCGTGTCGGTATAATGTACGCCGATCAGGCGTGTGCCGCCGTCGCCGGTGATCAGGTTGTCGATATCGTAGCCGGGAACGCCGAACAGTTTCTCGCCGGTCTTCAGCGATGCGAGATCGAGATTGTAGAGAGCGTTGAACCCGCCCGCGTCGTCATAGGCGATCGCCTTGCCCGGCTCGGGCAGGAACATCGCCGGCACGTTGCCCAGTGACGCGCCGGGCCCGCGCACCTTGTTGACGGTACGGAAGGTCTGGTCGCTCCGGTCGCGATAGAGCATCTTGGAGGTGCGCGTCGAATCGATATAGGCGATGCCGAGCCGGACGGTGCCGGTGCTGTCGGCATACCAGTCCATCACGTCGGTCGACGGCGCCAGCACGCGTTTTCCCTTGCCCGTCGAGACGTCGAAATCGCGCACCTCGGGCCAGAAGCCGGGATTGTTCGAATAGATCGAGGTCTGCATCGCGAGCAGGACATGCGGCGTTCCGTCGCGGGCGATCCACAGGATGTCGTCGGCGCCCTGCGCCGCGTCCTGCTTGCCCAGCACCTGCATCTTCTTGCCGTCGGCGCTGATACCGATCGCACGGCGCACATACCAGGTGTCGCCCTGGACCGGGGTGTTCGTCCCGATCCGCGCGACCAGCCAGCTGTCGTTCACCCAGGTCCAGCTGTTGAGGTCGATCTCGCCCTGGTTGATCTGCGCCATCTTGCTGGTGTCGTCGAGCGGGATGATCGCAAGCCGCTGGGTCCCGTTGACGGCGAGCCGCGCTGCGACCCTGGTGCCGTCAGGCGACAATTGCGGCGCTTCCATGAAGGGGAGCCGCCCGAACAGTTCCGCAGGAAGGGGCGCGTCCGCCTGCGTGGCTGCCGCAACGGGCTGGGTCGCCTGCTGCGCGGTCGCCGCCGATCCGGACAAGAGAAGGGCGCCCGCGCCCAGCACCACAGCTCGCATGATCATCCCCCGATACCCCTCGACCAGCTTTTTAGGCGAGCATCGCGTCCGGGGAAAGCGAGCAGGTTCGACGGAGTCGCACCGGAATGGAGATTTCGGACTGCCGGCGGCACAAAAAGACCCCGCCCGGACGGTGCCGGACGGGGCCTTGAAGGTGGTGAGAGGCGGCAGCCTCCCGAAGGAGCGGTCAGCCGGCCGCGTGCGCCAGCGCCGCGAGCAGCAGCAGGGCGACGATGTTGGTGATCTTGATCATCGGGTTCACCGCCGGGCCGGCGGTGTCCTTGTAGGGATCGCCCACCGTGTCGCCGGTCACCGCTGCCTTATGGGCTTCGCTGCCCTTGCCGCCGTGATGGCCGTCCTCGATATATTTCTTGGCATTGTCCCATGCGCCGCCGCCCGAGGTCATCGAGATGGCGACGAACAGGCCCGACACGATCACGCCGAGCAGCAGCGCGCCGAGTGCCGCGAAGCCGCTCGCCTGGCCGGCCACCGCCGTGATGATGAAATACACCATGATCGGGGTCAGCACCGGCAGCAGCGACGGGATGATCATTTCCTTGATCGCCGCCTTGGTGACGAGGTCGACGGTGCGGGCATAATTGGGGCGGCTGGTGCCGGCCATGATACCCGGATTGTCGCGGAACTGGGCGCGGACATCCTCGACGACCGACCCCGCCGCACGGCCCACCGCGGTCATGCCGAACGCGCCGAAGCTGAACGGCAGCAGCGCGCCGAGCAGCAGGCCGACGATGACGTACGGGTTGCTCAGCGAGAAATCGACCGCGAGATCGGGGAAGTAGATGCCCAGATCGGTCGTGTACGCACCGAACAGCACCAGCGCCGCGAGCGCCGCGGAACCGATGGCATAGCCCTTGGTCACTGCCTTGGTCGTATTGCCCACTGCGTCGAGCGCGTCGGTGCGGTGACGGACATCCTCGGGCAGGCCCGCCATTTCGGCGATGCCGCCCGCATTATCGGTGACCGGGCCATAGGCGTCGAGCGCCACGACCATGCCGGCCAGTGCCAGCATCGCGGTCGCGCCGAAGGCGATGCCGATGATGCCTGCGAGCTGGTAGCTCGCGATCACGGCGACCGAGATGACGATGGTCGGCAGCGCCGGGCTCTCCAGGCTGACCGCGAGGCCCTGGATGACGTTGGTGCCGTGCCCGGTCTCGGACGCCTTGGCGATCGAGCGGACCGGGCGGTAGTTGGTGCCGGTATAATATTCGGTGATCCACACCAGCGCGCCGGTGAGCGCGAGGCCGATCATCATGCACCAGAACAGCGCCATGCCGGTGAAGCCGGTCGAAACTTCAGTACCGGCACCGGCATCGAGGAACGAGCCGCCGCCGATGCGGGTGTGCATGTCGCCCAGCACATATTGGGTCGCGAAATAGATCGCCGGGATCGAGAGCACGACCGTGGTCCAGAAGCCCTTGTAGAGCGCGCCCATGATCGACTCGCTGCCGCCCAGGCGGACCATATAGGTGCCGATGATCGAGGTGATGACGCAGACGCCGCCAACGAGCAGCGGCAGGGTCATCAGCTGGAACAGATGGTCGGCGTTCGGCAGCAACAGGGCGATCGAGGCCATGGTCACGCCGATGGTGACGACATAGGTCTCGAACAGGTCGGCCGCCATGCCGGCGCAGTCGCCGACATTGTCGCCGACATTGTCGGCGATGGTCGCCGGGTTGCGGGGGTCATCCTCCGGGATGCCTACCTCGACCTTGCCGACCAGGTCGGCGCCGACGTCGGCTGCCTTGGTGAAGATGCCGCCGCCGAGACGCGCGAAGATCGAGATCAGCGAGGCGCCGAAGGCGAGCGCGACGAGTGAATCGACCACCACGCGGCGATCGGCCTGCACCGCCAGGTCATAATGGCCCTGAGCGATCAGGTACCAGAACAGCCCGCTGATCGAGAGCAGGCCCAGGCCCGCGACGAGCATGCCGGTGACCGCGCCCGAGCGGAAAGCCATGGTCAGGCCACCCTGCAGCGATGTCCGTGCGGCTTCCGCGGTGCGGACGTTGGCCTTCACCGACACGTTCATGCCGATAAAGCCGGTCACGCCGGAGAGGATCGCGCCGATCGCGAAGGCGACGGCGGAGATGATGCCGAGGAAATAGCCGACCAGGACGGCGACGACGACACCGACGATCGCAATGGTGCGATATTGCCGGCCGAGATAGGCTTTGGCGCCTTCAGCGATGGCTGCCGCGATGTCCTGCATCTTCTCGTTGCCGGCGCTCGCGGCAAGAATTTGGCGACTGGTAATGATACCATAAAGTACGGCGATCAGGCCGCAGATCATGGCCGCATAAACAATTGTCATGTTTATCCTTCCCCTAGTGGTGCCCCCGCCAGGTCTTTGAGACCTGTGTCATCGACATTTAGGCGAAAGGTATAGAGACGCTCGACGGGAGCGCAAGCCGGTCAGGCGGCGTGCTCGAAGCCGAGTCGTGCTGGTAATGCCACCGCTTCGGCGCCATCCATGAGGCATAGTCCCGCACCGGGCGAGAAACGGCCGATCCGGGTCGCCGGCACGGGGGAGGCGAACCCGACGGGGGCCGCGAACAGCAATTGATAATCGTCGCCGGCGGTCGCCGCTGCCATGCGCGCATCGCGGTCGTCGCCGGCGAAGCTTCGATAGGCCGGGGACAGCGGCACGGTGGCCAGGTCGATCTCCAGCGCCAGCCCGCTTGCCTTGGCCATGCGGGCGCCGTCGATCAGGAGACCGTCGGACACGTCCATCATCGCGTTGACATGCGGCGCCAGCGCGCGCCCGTCGCCGATGCGCGGGACGGGCCGGCGATAGGCGGCGAGCAGCTCGTCGGGCCCCGGCTTGCCGCGCGCGATGGCGAGACCCGCGCCCGAATCCCCGATCGTGCCGGTGACATGGAGTACATCGCCGGCCCGCGCACCGGAGCGCTGCGGTGCGGCGGCATCGCTGCCGAAGACGGTCAGCGTCAGCACACGCGGCGCGCCGGACGGCAGCGATACCGTGTCGCCGCCGATCAGGGCGCAGTCGAGCTGCCGCAGCCCTTCGATGAAGCCGGCATCCCAGGCGGAATCGCCGGTCAGGGTGTAGTTGAGCATCATCCCCAAGGGCAGTGCGCCCTTGGCGGCAAGATCGGACAGATTCACCGCGCCGAGCTTCCAGGCGACGTCCCCGGCCGGATCGGTGGAAAGGAAGTGGATGCCTTCGACGATGGTGTCGCTGGTCACCACGAGCGGCCCGGCCGCCTGGAGCAGCGCCGTATCGTCAAGCAGCCCCCTTGCCGCAGGGTGAAGCGGCAGGCTGCGCAGGGCGACAAGGAATTCGGCTTCGTTCACTTAACTCCCTCTCCCCTCCGGGAAGAGGGCAGGGGAGAGGGGCAGGGTGCCAGATGGACGGTGCCTCATTGCCCCTCTCCCGACGTCGCTCCGCTCGTCTGTCCTCTCCTCGCAGGGGAGAGGACTTTTAAGAACGGACATCCTTCGCGATCGCGTCGAGCAGCCCGTTCACGAATCCCGCCTCGCGCTTGTCGAAGAAGGCATGCGCCACATCGACATATTCAGTGATGACCGTCGCCACCGGCACGTCCATCCGCGCCAGCAGTTCATAGGTCCCGGCACGCAGGATCGCGCGCATCGACCGGTCGAGCCGCTCGAGCGCCCAGCCCTTGGCCAGCTTGCCGGAAATCGCCGCGTCGATCTCGCTCTGGCGCGCGACCGTGCCCTTCACGAGATCGTCGAAGAAATCGACCTCGGCCTCGGCATATTCGGCGTCCTCGATCGTCGCGCCGAGCCGATGCTGGTGGAATTCGTGGAGCAGCGCCGCGACCGCGGTGCCCTCCATCTCGTGCTGGTAGAGTGCCTGGGTAGCGGCAAGCCTGGCAGCGGCACGGGCCGTGGAACGGGCTGAGGTTCGGCTCATAATGTCAATTCCGTCTGGTCGCCCGCGAGGCGGAGCGCCACTGATTTCGCATGGGCAGGGAGCCCTTCCGCCTCGGCCAGCGCCACGGCCGCCGGGCCGATGGCGCCCAGCGCCGCGGCGTCGAGCTGGAGGAAGCTGGTGCGCTTCATGAAGTCGAGCACCGACAGGCCGGAGGCGAAGCGCGCGCGCCGGCCGGTCGGGAGGACATGGTTGGGCCCGGCGACATAATCGCCGATCGCCTCGGGCGTATGGCGGCCCATGAACACCGATCCGGCATGGCGGACCCGGTCGAACAGCGCCTGGGGATCGTCGCAGGCGAGCTCGAGATGTTCGGGCGCCAGCCGGTCGACCAGCGGGATCGCCTCGAACAGGTCGGCGGTGACGATGATCGCGCCGTTGGCATCCCAGCTCTCGCGGGTCACCTTGGCCGTTGAAAGCTGGGCGATCTGCGCGTCCACGGCCTCCGCGACGGCGTTGCCGAAATCGGCATCGTCGGTGAACAGGATCGACTGGCTGGTCGGGTCATGCTCGGCCTGGCTCAGCAGGTCGGCGGCGATCCAGTCGGGGTCGTTCCTGCCGTCGGCGACCACTACGATCTCGCTCGGCCCGGCCACCATGTCGATGCCGACCACGCCGTAGAGCTGGCGTTTTGCCTCGGCGACCCAGGCATTGCCGGGGCCGGTGATGACATCGACCGGCGCGATCCTGCCGGTGCCATAGGCAAGCGCTGCGATCGCCTGCGCGCCGCCGATCCGCCAGATCTCGTCCACCCCGGCAATATGCGCGGCGGCCAGCACCAGCGGATTGATCTCGCCGTCCGGGGTCGGCGTGACCATCACCAGTCGCTCAACGCCAGCGACCCTGGCGGGGATCGCGTTCATCAGCACTGACGACGGATAGGCCGCCCGGCCGCCCGGGATGTAGATGCCGGCCGCCTGGATCGCGTTCCAGCGCGCGCCGAGCCTGACGCCGGCCGAGTCGGTGGTGTCGCTGTCTTCGGGCTTCTGCTTGATATGGTAGGCGGCGATGCGCTCGGCGGCGAGTTCAAGCGCCGCGCGCAGGTCGGGATCGAGGCCGTTCAGCGCGACGAGCCAGTCGGTCTTCTCGATCTGCCAGCCGGTTTCGTCCAGGTCGTGCCGGTCGAACTTGCCGGTGAACGCCTGGAGCGCAGCATCGCCCTCGTCGCGAACGCCGGCGACGATCGCCCGCACGTCACGCGCGACATCGGCGTCGGCCTCGCGGCGTGCGTTGACCAGGGCGGTGAAGTCGCGCGCGAAATCGGGATCGGAGGTCGAGAGGCGGATCACTTCTTCATCCCCTCCCGCCCGCGGGAGGGGGCTGAGGGGTAGGCGCCCGGCCCGAACAAGCGGAACGGTTGAGGTAAGCGCGAGCCCACCCCCGGCCCCTTCCGTAAACAGGAGGGGGAGAAGAAAGCCGCCCTCACGCCGCCATCTCCCCGGCGACAGCCCGCCGGAACGCATCCACCAGCGGCACCACCTCGGCCCGAGTCTTGAACGCAGCCCGGTTGACGATCAGGCGCGACGTGACCTCGGCGATCACCTCGACCTCGACCAGGCCATTCTCCTTCAGCGTCTTGCCCGACGACACCAGGTCGACGATTCGCGGCGCCAGTCCCAGCGTTGGCGCCAGTTCCATCGCGCCGTTGAGCTTCACGCACTCCGCCTGGACGCCGCGCGCCTCGAAATGCTGGCGCGTGACATGCGGATATTTGGTCGCGATCCGCACATGGCTCCAGCCGCGCGGATCGTCGCCCGCCGCCATGTCGGCAGGTTCGGCGACCGACAGCCGGCAATGACCGATGCCCAGGTCGACAGGGGCGTAGAGCTCCGAATAGTCGAACTCGGCCAGCACGTCGGAGCCGACGATGCCCAGTTGCGCAGCCCCATGCGCGACGAAGGTCGCCACGTCGAACGCGCGTACCCGGATCAGGTCGATGCCGGGGTTGCTGGTGGAGAAGCGCAGCGCGCGGCTGTCCTCGTCGGCGAAGGCTGCCTCGGGCGAGATTCCGGCGCGCTCGAGCAGCGGCACGGCCTCGGTGAGGATGCGCCCTTTGGGGACGGCGATGATGATCGGATCGGCCATGAGTGAGCGGGGCTTTACTTGCGGCCCCTCGCGGGCGCAACAGACGCGGCAAGGAGGCCCTATGACCGAGCAGAATGTCCGCGGCGCGTTCCTGATCCAGGAACATTTCTGTACCGTGATGGGCGCGCCGATCACCGCGCGAATCTGTGCCGCTCTCTCCCTGTGCCTGAATCGCGATACTCGAACCGGCGCCCGCGTGCTCGACTGGCCGGGCGAACCGACCACTGACGCGCTGCCCCTCCGGCTGGTCGGCGGGCTGCACGCGCTCGATCTGCAAGGCAGGGAGCCTGCCCTGTCACGGGTGTTCGCGGGCACGGTGACCGAGTCGGAAGCGGTGCGGCAGGTTCTCGCCGACACCTTCGTGGCGCATGATGACGCGCTCTACCCGTGGCTCGACGGCCCGCCCCAGACCAACGAGGCCGGCCGTTCGGCCGCGCTGATGACCGGCCTGATCGAGGTCGCGCGTCGCCATGGCCCGGGGCTAGAGCTGCTGGAGATCGGCTCCAGCGCGGGGCTCAACCTGCTGATCGACCGTTTCCGGTTCGATCTGGGCGGCGTGGCGTTCGGCCCGGCCGATTCGCCGATCACGATCAGGCCGGAATGGCGCGGCGCGGCGCCGCCCGATATCGCACTCGCTATCGACTCGGTCCGTGGGGTGGAGATCCAGCCGATCGACGTGAGCGATCCGGTCGCGGCCGACCGGCTGCGCGCCTATATTTGGGCTGACAATCCCGACCGCCTGGAGCGCCTGACCCGCGCCATCGCGATGATTGCCGAAAGGCCGGTCGACATCGTGCAGGGTGACGCGGCCGACTGGGTCGAGGCCCGCCTCGCGGAACCCCAACCGGCCGGCGTGACGCGCGTGCTGATGCACTCGGTGGTCTGGCAATATCTCGGGGAGGAGCGCCAGGCGCGGATCGAGGCGGCAATGGCCGCCGCTGCGGCGCAGGCGACGACGGAGCGCCCGCTTGCCTGGGTCCGCATGGAACCCAACCGGGTCGCGGCCAAGCAGCAGGTCTGGGTCCAGAGCTGGCCGGATCACGCCGGGGCGATGATCCTCGCCGATGTCCAGGCCCATGGCGCATGGGTGGAACCGGTTTCGGAGCTGGCCTGAATCCTTCCCCGCTTGCGGAGGATTGAAGGATTAACCCAGCCAGTCCCGAATGGCGTCCGTCACTGCCTCGGGCGCTTCCCATGGCACGAAATGCCCGGCATCGACCTTCACCAGCGTCATGTCGGGCACCAGCGCCTCGAGCCCCTCGAGCTGGCTTGGCAGCAATGCCTTGTCCTGCACGCCCCAGATCACCAGCGTCGGTTGCCTGATCGGCGGGAAGGGCGCGCTCAGGAATGCCGGTCGTTCGGCGTCCTCGCCGATCTCGGGCACGATGATCGCGCTGGCGCGGTACCAGTTGAGCATCGCGGTCATCGCGCCGGGCTGACCCCATTGGTCGAGATAGGTCGGTTTCTCCGCCGCGACGTTTTCGAAATCGGTATGGCGCATGAAGCTGCCGTCGAAGAATGCCGACAGGCCGATCGCGTCGATATGCTTCTCGAAATCCGGGTTGCGGAAGGCGCGGATATACTGGCTCGCCTCGCGCTGCGCGGGATCGTCGAACATCGACCGCTGGAAGACGAACGGATGCGGCGCGTTGACGATGATCAGCTTCGCGACCCGGTCTGGCCGGGTCAGGGCCGCCATCCACGCGATCGCGCCGCCCCAGTCATGGCCGACCAGGGTGAAGGTCCCGACGCCGAAATGATCGGCGAGCGCGATCAGGTCGCCGACCATCTTGTCGGGGGTATAGTCGCTGACCGCTTCCGGCTTCGACGACCGCGCGAAACCGCGCTGGTCGGGCGCGAGCACGAAATGGGTCTTCGCCAGCTTTGGGATCTGGTGCCGCCAGGTGCGGTGCGATTCCGGGAAGCCGTGGAGCAGGATGATCGCGGGATTCGCCGGGTCGCCCGCGACGGCGACGTCCAGGGCGACGCCGGTTGGAAGGTCGATGCGCTGCAGATCGAAACTTTCGGGCATGGCTCTCTCCTGAAGCCCCTCCCCTTCAGGGCAGGGGTTGGGGTGGGGGAGTCACGGGGACGTTCGAGTTGGTCCCCACCCCCGGCTCCTCCCGCAAGCGGGAGGGGAATGGACTTACGGGTAGCTCACGGTCTTCGGAATCGCCGGGATCGGGATGAACTCCTTGTCGTCCCCGGGCACCTTGGGGAATCGGCCTGCCTGCCAGTCTTCCTTGGCCTGGTTGATCCGGTCGCGGCTCGACGAGACGAAGTTCCACCACACGTGGCGCGGGGTCGCAAAGGCGTCACCGCCGCACAGCATCACCCGCCCGCCGTCGCGCGATTTCAGCGAGGTCGCGACGCCGGGCTTCAGCACATAGAGGGTCATCGGCTCGAGCGGCACGCCGTCAAGGCTCGCCTCGCCCAGCGCAAGATACACCGCGCGCTCGTCGGCATCGGCGTCGACCGGCACCTCGCCGCCCGGGTCGAGCACGATGTCGGCATAGATCGTCCCGGCATAGGTCGTGGTCGGCGCGGTCGAGCCCCACAGGCTGCCCATGATGATCCGCGCGCGCGCATTCGGCGTCTCGATCACCGGCAGGTCGGCCTTGGCGACATGCTCGAACGCCGGGTCCATCTCCTCGTTCGCCTCGGGCAGCGCGATCCAGGTCTGGATGCCCGACAGGTCGGGTCCCTGGGCTCGCTCGCTGGCGGGCGAGCGCTCCGAATGGACGATGCCGCGCCCGGCCGTCATCAGGTTCACCGCGCCCGGCTCGATCGTCGCGAAGGTGCCGATCGAGTCGCGATGGTCAATCGCCCCGCCGAACAGATAGGTCACGGTGGCCAGGTTGATGTGCGGATGCGGCCGCACGTCGATGCCGGTGCCGACCTCGAGATGCGCGGGGCCCATCTGGTCGAAGAACAGGAACGGCCCGACCATCGTGCGCGGCTTCGACGGCAGGGTGCGATGCACCTTGAAGCCGCCCAGGTCGTGAGTCGTCGGCAGGATGGTGTGCAGGACGAAATCGTCGATCATGATTCGGCTCCGTTCAGGCCCGACAGGATCTCGGCGAGGTCCTCGGGATAGATCAGCTCATGGTGCGCGGCGATGGCGTCGCGGTCAAACCATTGCCAGTGCTGCATCACCCGCCGTTCCAGTTCGGTGTGGCGCGAGGTATCGATCCCGGCGGCCTCGGTGCGGATCAGGAAATAGCGCTCGTCGGCCAGCACCGGTACGCCCTCAAGCGTGACGAACTCGACGACCCGCCTGAAGAGCTCCGGCCCGGGATCGGCATGGATGCCGGTCTCCTCGATCAGCTCGCGCCGCGCCGCTTCCTCATAGCTCTCGCCCGGATCGACCGCGCCGCCGGGCGTCGCCCAGAAGGGCGGGCGATCGGCCGCGTCGAAGCGGAACAGCAGCACGCGTCCCGCCGGGTCCATCAGCAGGATTCGCGCCGCGGGGCGTTCGGCGAGGCTCATGCCGCGTCGAGCTCGGGATAGTGGCGGAAGATGCCGTCCTGGTTGAACGGGATGCGCCGGTCGCTCGTCAGATAGGCGGCGATGCCCGGCAACGCGGCGACCCGGTCGTGGAGCGCGATCAGCCCGGGATAGTCTCCCTCGATCGCCGCCATGCGTTTCGGGAACATGTAGCGAAGCCCCTCGATGATCTGGAACAGCGAGGTGTCGCCATAGCTCCAGCGCTCGCCGGTCAGCCAGTCGCCTGCATGGGCGGCGGTGGCCGCCTCGAAATGGCCGAGGAACTTGGGGAGCCGCTCCTCGCGCATCGTCCCGGCCGCGCGCGCCGCCTCGGGCTTCTGGTCGCGATAATAGTCGGACACGCTCACCGGATGATGGACATTGTGCACCTCGGCGACGAGATCGGCGACGGTGAGCTGGATCTGGTTGATCCAGTGCCGCTGCGCCGCCGGGACCAGGTCGTGTTTCTCGCCGAGATAGAGCAGGATGTTGGCGACCTGGGCGATCGCGCCGCCTTCAAGGTCCAGATAGGGCGGGGCGAACGGGCCGCCGGCGCCGTGCCGCTCCATATCGGCCATCAGTGCTTCTTCGCCGGTCTCGCGCGCGCAGTCCCGATAGGCGATGCCCGCCGCCTCCAGCGGCAGGCGGACGAACTCGCCGCGCCCCTGGATCGAGGGCCAGTACCAGAGCCTGTACGCCATGCTTATTCTCCCGGCGCGCGTGCCCGGATGGCCAGCGCATGAATGCGCGAGGACAACAGATCGGCAAGCGCCCGGTTCACCAGCCGCTGGCGCTGGACTCGATTGAGTCCAGCGAAGGCAGCGCTCTCCACCGTCACGCTGAAATGCGATTCGCCGGTGCCGTCGTCGCCCATATGGCCGGCATGCCTGCCGCTGTCGTTGACGATATCGAGATGCGTCGGATCGAGCGCGGCGGTGAGACGGGACGCGATTTCGGACGCGACGGAGCCGGTGGCGAGACTGGTCATCGCGCCTATATAGGCCGCTTTATTCAGTTCGGGGAGCCGCGTGGCGCGGGATAGCGAAAAGAAGGATCGGCCCAACGCCCGTTTCCATGGGCGGGTTGAAGGGACCGGCAGGCAATGCGTTCACCCGGGCTGCGAGGCTGCGGGGGAATTCCGCGCGCCGCCGGAGGAGGGGCCGGCCAACGGGTATGAAGGGCCGCGGCCGTATCGCTGGTTCTGCCTGGATCATGTCCGCGAATTCAACGCGCGGTACAATTTCTTCAACGGCATGAGCCCCGACGAGATCCACGAGGCACAGCGGCCCTTCTCCGGCTGGGAGCGCGAGACCCGCGCCTTCGCCACCGGCGGTGCCGACCGGCCGCCGAAATGGGCCGATTTCAGCGACCCGCTCGACGCGATCGGCGCGCGTTTCCAGCGCAGGACCGAGGAGGCGCGCAAGGACGGCCGCCCCTTGTCGGAGAATGACCGCCGCTCGCTCAAGGTGCTCGGCCTGCCGACCGATGTCGACCGGCGCGGCCTGCGCCAGCGCTATGCCGAACTGGTCCGCCGCTATCATCCCGATCGAAATGGCGGCGACCGCAGCCATGAAAGGGTCCTGCAGGAGGTCATCGCCGCCTATACCCAGCTAAAGGGTGCGGCTGCGTTCGCCTGATCAGTAGGTCAGCTTCGGGAAGAATTCCCCGCGTCCCTCATGTGTCATGTCGAGCAATCCCCAGAGCGGGTCGACCAGGTCACCGGCGCGGTGGTGCTGGCCGGCCTCCTCGGGCGCGAAGACGAGTTCGCTGCCCCAGAAATGACGGATCGTGTTGCCGTCGCGTCGGAACACGTTGAACATCGTTTCGTCCCAGTTCTTGGCGGTTTCAAGGCCACGCTCGGCCCGCATCGCCGGCGAAAGCTGCGACGTGTCGCCGAAATAGTCCGCGGCATAGCTGTTCCCGGCGGTCGACAGGAAACGGAGATGGTCCCAGCCGCGCTCCCGCGCCCAGGCGACAAGCCGTGCGATCGGGGATTTGGCGACGATCCAGAAGGGCACGCGCTGCGGCACATGCCGCGCCGCACCGTCCAGACTGTCTAGGAGGTGCGTGCAGCCGGGGCAGGGCAGGTCGCGCTCCGACCCGTACATGAAGCTGTAGAGGATGATGCTCGGCATGCCGTCGAACAGGTCGGAGAGCTTCACCGATTCCGGGCGCTGGTTTGCCCCGATCCGCTCGAAGACATAATCCTCCTTCAGCACCCCGCCCGGCGGAAGGGCGCGACGGAGCGCTGCGACCTCCTCGATCTGGCGGCGCAGCGCCATCTCGGCGTCGAGCAGCGCATTGCGCGCCGTCCGGTACTCCCGGCTCTCGTTGGGAAAGACGAGATGTTCCACGATGATGCTCCTCATCTTCCTCAGTCTTCCGTCAACCTTCCAGGGCCATCTTCTCGCGCCTGGCGATCTCCAGTGCCGAAGGTTCCTGAGTCGCGAACGATCCGGTCTGCACCGGCCCGGCAGGTTCATAGGTCGCCATGATCACCCCGGTGGTCGACACCGCTGACTCGACCAGCTTCAGCGCACCGGGCTTCACGCCTTCGGCGAACAGCCGCTTCCCGCCACCCAGCACCACCGGGAAGGTCATCAGGAACAGCCGGTCGATCAGGCCGGCTTCGAGCAGCGCCGGATATAATTTGGTGCTGCCCTGGATCAGCAGGTCCGGGCCGTCGCTCGCCTTGATCCGGGCGATGCCGGCCGCCGCGTCGCCCCCAATCGCGATCGAGTTGGCCCAGCCGAGCGGTTCGGGCGACGAGGTGACGACATATTTGGTCACCGCGTTGAACTTGTCGCCGATCGGGTTGTCCGGCTGGAAGGGCCAGTACGCGGCGAAGATGTCGTAGGTCTTGCGCCCGAGCAGCAGGTCGTAGTCGCCGCCCAGCACCCGGCCCAGATGCTCCTCCATCATCGCGTCCTCGGGGACGGCGACCCAGCCGCCCAGGGTGAAGCCGCCGGTCGGGTCCTCCTCGGGAGCGCCCGGCGACTGCATGACGCCATCGAGCGACTGGAAGGCGCTCGCGATGATCTTCCTCATGGGACATTCCCTGCTTTCCCGCCCTTTCAGGCGTCCATCTTCCCCGGCTCGATTGTCGCGCTCACGCCGCGACCTCTCCGGCCAGCGCCCGTTCGATCGTCGCGATGTCGATCTTTCCCATCGTCATCATCGCCTCCATCGCGCGCCCGGCCGCCGCCCGGTCGGGGCTGGTCATCGCGTCGGTCAGCACGCGCGGGGTGATCTGCCAGGACAGGCCCCATTTGTCCTTGCACCAGCCGCACGCGCTCTCCGCGCCGCCATTGCCGACAATCGCGTTCCAGTAGCGGTCGGTCTCCTCCTGGTCCTCGGTATGGACCTGGAAGGACACCGCCTCGTCGAACTTGAACGTCGGCCCGCCGTTGAGGCCGAGGAACCGCATGCCCAGCACCGTGAAATCGACGGTCAGCACATCGCCCTGGTGCCCGCCGGGGAAGTCCGCCGGTGCGCGGTGAACCGCCTCGACCCGCGAATCGGGGAAGGTCGCGGCGTAGAAGGCAGCCGCCTCCTCGGCCGTGCCGTCATACCAGAGGCAGGGGGTGATCTTCGTCATGACACTCTCTCCGTATAGTGGCTTTCTTTTACTGGCCCTGTTGCTGACCGGGCCCGACAACACCGAACATCACGCCGTGCGGGTCGCTCGCCACGATGATCCGGTCGCCGCCGGGCACTTCCATCGGGCCGGCATGGACGGTCCCGCCATTCCTCGAGACCTTGGCGGCCGCCGCCTCGATATCGGGTGCGCGGAAATAGAAGCGCCAGGCCGGGGGCGGGCCCTCCGCCGGGTGCGTCATCGTCGCGCCGATCGTCTGGTCGCCTGCCTGGATGAAGACATAGTCGCCCATCTCGCCCATCGGCATCCTGTCAGGATAGGTCCAGCCGAATACGGTCGCGTAAAAGGCGTTGGCGCCGGCCTGGTCGGGCGTGGCCAGTTCGTTCCAGTTGCACTTGCCCATGCCCGTCCGGTCCCAGGCAGTGCTGTTCTCCTCGGAGGCGCCGCGCATGATATAGAAGGGGATGCCTTGCGGATCGGCGACCATCGCGATCCGGCCGACATCGGGGATGTCCCAGGCCGGCATCAGCACGCTGCCGCCGGCCGCCTTGATCTTCCCGACTGACGCATCGACATCGTCGACGCCGATATAGAAGAGCCAGGTCGGCCTTCCGCCGCCCGCCGTCATCTGCTCGGTCAGCCGCATCACGCCGCCGACCAGGTCGACGCCATTGCCGCTGTCGATCATCCGGTAATCCATGTCGCCGGCCGGCTTGTCCTGCACCGTCCAGCCGATCACGTCGTCGTAAAATGCCTTTGACGCCTCCGGGTCGGTGGTCATCAGCTCGTACCAGATCGGGGTACCTTGGGGATTGGGCATCGTGGCTCTCCTTGGGGGGCGGGGGGAGGAAGGCGCGGCTCCGGCTCAGGCCGCGTCGAGGATAGGCGCGAAGCCGCCATAGACCATGCGCTTGCCGTCGAACGG
Source organism: Pseudomonadota bacterium (assembly GCA_040388155.1). Classification (GTDB taxonomy): domain Bacteria; phylum Pseudomonadota; class Alphaproteobacteria; order Sphingomonadales; family Sphingomonadaceae; genus Sphingomonas. The sequence continues at coordinate 83,130 of JAZKCJ010000018.1, read as the reverse complement.
CATTTCCGAACCGGCGGGCGGCTTCATCCGCTCGTCCTCCATCACCTTGGCCATGCCGGCGTCGCGGACTTCCTTCGACGGCCATTCGACCCAGGAGAAGACGACCTTCTCGTCGCCTGTGGCGTTCACCGCGCCCTTATAGTCGGTAACGGTCCCGTCGGGCACCGCGTCGCCCCAGGCCTCGACCACCCGGGTCGCGCCGTGGTCGCGGAACACCACGGATGCCTTGCTCGCCATGTCGCGATACGCGTCCTTCTTGCCGTCAGGGACCGGCACCAGATAGCCGTCGACATAGCCGGTCGATCCACGGGTCCCGTCGTCGAGCAGCGGGGCGAAGCCGCCATAGATCATGCGCTTGCCGTCGAACGGCATCTCGACCATCTCGGCCATGCGCGGGTCGTCCATCATCTTCTGCATGCCGGTGTCATGGGCCTCCTTGGAGGGCCATTCGACCCAGCTGAACAGCACGACCTCGTCGTCCCCGGCCTTCACTGCGCGCTTGAAATCGGTGACCGTGCCGTCCGGCACCTCGTCACCCCAATTCTCGACCATGCGCGTCATGCCATAGTCGCGGAAGAGCGACACGGTGCCGGTCGCATGGGCGAGATAGGCCTGTTTGTTGGCGGCCGGCACTGCCAGCACGAAACCCTGGATATAGCTCATCGTCTCTCTCCTCATCTTGTGTCGTGTCGGTCGTTCAGGCGTCGACCGGTTCGTCTCCGCCGGCCATCGCGGCCATTGCCGCGCCAACGTCCATCCAGGTCAGCTCGATGCTGTGGCCATCGGGGTCCTCGAAGCTGCGGCCGTACATGAAGCCGAGGTCCTGCGCGGGCGCGGGGTCGGGCCGCGCCCCGGCGGCAACCGCCTTGGCAAGGGTCTCGTCGACGGCATCGCGGCTATCCTCCGAAAGGCAGATCAGCACTTCGCAATCGGTACGCGCATCGATGATCCGCTTGGAGGTGAAATCGCTGAAACGGGCATGACTCAGGACCATCAGGCTGATCGTGTCGGAAAACATCAGCATCGCGGCGCTGCCTGCCTGGCAGAATCGCTCGTCCCTGGTCGCGCCGATCGCTTCGTAGAAGGCGGCCGACCGGTCGACGTCGGTCACCGGCAGGTTCACAAAGATCATCTTGGGCATGGCAAATTCTTTCCTCTGCGTGTCCGGCGAATCGCTGTTTGACGATGATGGCGCGGAGAGTTATTAAAAGCAACTATGGAGTTAGAAAAAATAACTAACATCGGAAAAAAGGCGGAAAAGCGCTGGTATGACGACGCCTGCGGCACTGCGCTGGCGATGGAACTGGTAGGCGAGCGCTGGTCGCTGCTGATCGTGCGCGAGCTGATGTTCGGCCCGCGCCGCTTCGGCGAGCTGAAGAAGGCACTCGGCGGGATCAGCGCGAACGTGCTGACCCAACGGCTCGAGGGCATGGAGGAGGTCGGCATCCTGACCCGGCGGAAGCTGCCACCACCTGCGTCGGTGCAGGTCTATGGCCTCACCCCCTGGGGCTATGCGAGCGAAACGGCGATCCAGGAGCTCGGCCGCTGGGCGGTCAGGTCGCATCGGCACGACACCACTCTTCCGCTCAGTGCCGCCTCGATCATGCTGTCCTTCCGCACGATGATCGACCGGTCGCGCTCGGGTGACGTGAATCGCTCGGTCGGCTTCCGCTTCGGCGAGGACGAATTCGTCGCCGAGGTGGACGGGGAGGGGATCGCGATTCGCCGGGCCGATCCGCGCGCGGCTGACCTGATGTTCGATACCGACCCCGTGACGCTGGCGTCGGTCGTCTATGGCGGGCGTCCGATCGGGGATGCCGAATCGGCCGGCGCGCTGAAATTATCGGGGGATCGCGCGCTTGCGGAACGGTTTATTACGCTGTTTCCGTTGCCGCCAAAGACCGGTTCGGCTTGACGAAGCCGCATTCCGTTCGCACTGAGCTTGTCGAAGTGCCGTTCTTCCTTCTCGATCGTTGAAGAGGAGCAGGGCTTCTGCAGATCAGCCCGAACGGTACGAGATCATGACGGACATATCCAACACCCAGCCCGACAGCCGCGAGACCACGATCCTCGAAGCCCCCGACAAGGTGGTGAAGGTTCGTGAGATGTTCGGCATCGATTCGGACATGGAGGTTCCTGCCTTCAGCGAGGCGGACGAGCGCGTGCCCGATCTCGATCCGGCCTATGTGTTCGACGCCGACACCACGCTCGCGATCTGCGCCGGCTTCGCGCATAATCGCCGCGTGATGGTCCAGGGCTATCACGGCACCGGCAAGTCGACTCATATCGAACAGGTCGCGGCGCGGCTGAAATGGCCGTGCATCCGAATCAACCTCGATGCGCATATCAGCCGGATCGATCTGGTCGGTCGCGACGCGATCGTGCTGAAGGACGGCCAGCAGGTCACCGAATTCCGCGAAGGCCTGCTGCCCTGGGCGCTGCAGACGCCGACCGCCCTGGTGTTCGACGAATATGATGCGGGCCGCCCGGACGTGATGTTCGTCATCCAGCGCGTGCTCGAGACCGAGGGCAAGCTGACCCTGCTCGACCAGAACCGGGTGATCCGCCCGAACCCGTGGTTCCGCCTGTTCGCCACCGCCAACACGGTGGGCCTGGGCGACACCAGCGGCCTCTATCACGGCACGCAGCAGATCAACCAGGGCCAGATGGACCGCTGGAACATCGTCGTCACGCTCAACTATCTGCCCGCCGCGGTCGAGGCGCAGATCGTGCTCGCCAAGTCGGGCGAATATGACAAGCCGGAGGGCAAGCAGGCGGTCGACAACATGGTCCGCGTGGCCGACCTGACCCGGCGTGGCTTCATCAACGGCGACATCTCGACCGTGATGAGCCCGCGCACCGTGATCACCTGGGCGCAGAACGCGCTGATCTTCGGCGATATCGGCTTCGCCTTCCGCCTCAGCTTCCTCAACAAGTGCGACGAGGCCGAGCGGGCCCTGGTCGCCGAATATTATCAGCGCGTGTTCGGCAAGGATCTGCCCGAGAGCGTGGTCGGCAAGGGTTGAGCTACGGCTCCATCCTCATCGTTCTTCCCCGGCGAAGGCCGGGGTCCGGTTGGGGGACCTTTCTGGTCGGCCACATCGCCCGTTTCTTTCTGTTCGTGAACTGGACCCCGGCCTCCGCCGGGAAAGTTCTAGCTGGGTGATGCCGAGGTGTTGGCAATGAATGTCCGGCCAGACGACTCTCATTCCAGAAGCGGGAAATCGACGAAAGCCGCGGCGACTCTGGCCGCCCTGCTCATGCTCACGGCAGCCAGGACCCCCGACTACAAGGTCCAGCCGGCCTCCGTCCCGCTCCTCCCGGGCCGCACGCTCAAGGGCGAGCAGATCGCCGTCCCCGGCGCCGTCATCGCGCAAAGCCCGCTCGGCCGGCCGGAAACAGTGCTGCTGGTCGATCCGATCGACCTCGACCGGCTTGGCCAGAAACGCCATTTCAGTCGCGAAACGGTGTTCGAATCGGCCCGTGTCGCCGGCATTCCCGGCGATCCGCCGGTGGTGTTCTGCGAGACGGAGCAGGATCCGTCCTTCACCAAGGCGATGGTTGGCTCGATGGGCTTCGGCCTGGTCGGCCTGCTCAGGCCTACGAAGCTGGTCACGCGCTACTGCCTCTACGACAGCGACAATGACGAGAAGCTGGATCACGCGATCCTGATCGGGGCAAAGGGCGACTCGGGCCGCGCACCCTTCGAGATCACGCCGGCGCGCTATGGCCTGATCAGCGGGCTGCTGCTCGGCGACGGCAGCGAGCTGCGGCTGCGCTACGCTGGGACGGCGGGCGAGAAGGACAGCCTGTCCTTCGATGCCGAGCTGATGCTGTACGGCATGAGTCGCCCCCTGCCGGAGGTGCGGCACAGGATATCGATCGCTCGCCTGCCGGCGTACGGCGTGATCGAAGGGGCGGTGGTGACCGTGCTCGAATTCGATCCGCAGACGAAGATCGCGCGGATCAGGATCGACCGCGATCTTGCGCCCGGGCGTTTGGTGGTGCCAGAGCAGAAGCCATGACGACGGAAACCCCCCTCGATCGCTTCAAGGCAGTGCTCGGTGGCACCGCGCGCGCGATCGCGCATGAGCCGGAGATCGAGCTCGCCTTCACCGCCGATGCCCCGACTCAGTCGGGCAAGCATATCAAGGTGCCGATGCCGGCGCGCACCCTGCCCGCCGAGCAGGTCGCCGAGGCGCGCGGTTTCGCCGACGGTTTCGCCCTTCGGTTACGGCACCATAATGCGGCGCTCCATGCCCGCCAGGCACCGGCCGAGGCGGTCGCGCGCGCCGTGTTCGACGCGGTCGAGGGCGCCCGGGTCGAGGCGCTGGGCGCGCGGGGCTATGCCGGAATCGCCGCCAATCTGGCGACCGCGCTCGACCTGAAGCTGCGCGCCGATCCGATCACTCGAGCCCGGAACCGCGAGGAGGTGCCGCTGTCGACCGCGCTCGGCCTGATGGTACGCGAGCGGCTGACCGGGGCCGAGGCGCCGGCGGTCACCGCGCCCGGCATGGCGCTGGTGCGCGACTGGATCGAGGAAAAGGCGGGCAGGGACCTCGACGCGCTTGCGCTGGCGATCGACGATCAGCGCGCTTTCGCGACCCTGGTCACCCGCCTGCTCGAGGATCTCGAGCTGGTCGAGGGCGACATGATCCCCGACGAGGCCGATGAAGGCGGATCGGAGGACGAGGGCACCGACGAACAGCAGTCGGACGAAGGCGAGGACGGCGAGGGCGAAGGCGAGCAGGGCCAGGGCGAGATCGAGGCGCGCGGGTCGGATCGCGATGCCGAATCGCAGGACGGCGAAGGCGCCGAGCAGAGCGACGACGAATTCCAGGACATGGACGGCGAGGCAGGCGATGACGGCGAGGAAGGCATGCTGCCCGTTCGCCCCAATCGTCCCTTTTCCGATTTCTCGCCTCAGTTCGAATACAAGGCGTGGACGACCAGCTTCGACGAGGTGATCGCGGCGACCGACCTGTGCGACGCTGACGAGCTGGCACGGCTGCGTTCCTATCTCGACCAGCAACTCGTTCACCTGCAGGGCGCGGTGACCAAGCTCGCCAACCGGCTGCAGCGCCGCCTGATGGCGCAGCAGAACCGCAGCTGGGATTTCGACCAGGAAGAAGGCCTGCTCGACGCGGCGCGTCTGGCGCGCGTGGTCGTGAACCCGACTCAGTCGCTCAGCTACAAGATCGAGCGCGAGACCGATTTCCGCGATACGGTGGTCACCCTGCTGATCGACAATTCCGGGTCGATGCGCGGCCGGCCGATCTCGATCGCGGCGATCAGCGCCGACATCCTTGCCCGCACGCTGGAGCGTTGCGGGGTGAAGACGGAGATCCTCGGCTTCACCACCCGCGCGTGGAAGGGCGGCCAGTCGCGCGAGACCTGGCTTTCCGCGGGGCGTCCGCCCCAGCCGGGCCGGCTCAACGACGTGCGCCACATCGTCTACAAAAAGGCCGACGAGCCATGGCGGCGCGCGCGCGCCTCGCTCGGCCTGATGATGCGCGAGGGGCTGCTCAAGGAGAATATCGACGGCGAGGCGTTGCTTTGGGCACACAGCCGGCTGATCGCCCGGCCGGAGGAGCGCAAGATCATGATGGTGATCTCGGATGGCGCCCCGGTCGACGATTCGACGCTCAGCGTGAATTCGGGGAGTTATCTCGAACGCCATCTGCGGCAGGTGATCAACTGGATCGAGACCAAGTCGCCGGTCGAGCTGGCCGCAATCGGCATCGGGCACGACGTCACGCGCTATTATGCCCGCGCGGTGACGATCATGGACGCGGAGCAGCTCGGCGGCACCATCATCGAGCAGCTCGCCGCCCTGTTCGACACAGACTGAGCGGTCGGGGGCTGAATGATCGAGGCGCCCCCGGGCGGGTTTGTCGGCCCGGTCAAGCGATCGGTGACGATCGCCGGGCACGCGACCTCGATCAGCCTCGAACCCCTGTTCTGGGAGGCGCTTGACGTCGCCGCCGAGGCGCGCGCCCTGCCGCTCAACGCCCTGATCGCCGAGATCGACGCGTTGCGGATCACGGCCGACGACCCGCCCAACCTCGCGAGCGCGCTACGGACCTGGCTTCTGGCGCAAAGCCCGAGTTAAACACCGCGTCATGCCGGACTTGTTCCGGCATCCACCGTTCAGCACTTTCTACGGCATGAGAGCGCGCGAGCCCTGCGCCTACATCCTGGCGAGCAGGTTCAACGGTTGCCTCTACTCCTGCGTCACGTCGACCTCGAACCGTTACGCTGAGACATCGGTGGGCCCCGGAACAAGTCCGGGGTGACGGCTGGGAGAGGGGATGCGGATTGCCAAATCCGTCATGCCGGACTTGTTCCGGCATCCACGGTTCGGCACTCTCGACGGCATGAGAGAGCGCGAGCCCTGCGTCTATATCCTGGCGAGCTCGTTCAACGGTCGCCTTTACACCGGCGTCACCTCAAACCTTATCGGCCGCATCATGCAGCACCGCGACGGGACCTTCGACGGTTTCACCAGGCGCTACGATATCAAACGCCTCGTCTGGTACGAAGTCGGCGATACGATGGAAGCTGCCATCACGACCGAGAAACGGATCAAGGGGTGGCGGCGCGACTGGAAGAAGAACCTGATCGAACGGGACAACCCCAGATGGGATGACCTCGCCATTGCGCTCGGTCTCGAACCATTGAGTTGATACGACGGTGGCCCCCGGAACAAGCCTGTCTCGAGCTTGTCGAGAGGTCCGGGGCGACGGCGCGAAGAGGGCAGCGGCTGCCAAATCCGTCATGCCGGACCTGTTCCAGCATCCACGGTTCGACAAGCTCCCCGGCCCTTGGGGCCCGGCAGACCCGGGGACCAAACCCCGGGCCGGATGCCGACGCCCTCAGGCCGTCAGATGCGTATAGAGGATGAGGCTGCCGATCCCGATCAGCGTAAGGCCACCCGCCACCTCGGCATAGCGGCCGAGATAGGCGCCGACATGCTTGCCGATCAGCACGCCGATGGTCGCCACGACGGTGGTGACGCCGCCGATCACCAGGCAGGCGGTGACGATGTTGATGTCGAGAAAGGCAAGGCTGACGCCCACCGCCGTGGCGTCGATGCTGGTCGCGATCGCTGTCGCGGCCAGGCTCAGCAGGCCGTGGGGCCTGGCCGACCGATCAGCATCGCCGGCGTCTTCGGCCGGTTTGCTTGCCTGCCAGAGCATATGGAGGCCGACCGCCCCCAGCAGCGTGAAGGCGACCCAATGATCCACCTCGGCGATCCACGCGCTCAGCATCAGGCCGACCGCCCAGCCGATCGCCGGCGTGATTGCTTCGAAGAATCCGAAGATGATGCCGACGCGCAGCGCGTCGCGCCACCGGGTCGAATTCCCGTCGGCGCCCTTGCCGATCGCCGCGGCGAACGCGTCGACAGACAGGCTGAGGCCGAGGCCGCCCAGCGTGAGAATACCAGTCATGTCATCAATCCCGAGGCCTGCCGACGAACGATGTGAAACACCCCTGGCCCGAAAGAGGGGTCACATCGTTGGTCTTGCCGGGCTGGCGCATGCGCCGCTGCCGTCGCCACGAACGATGCGGGATCGCATGTCCGAGTATGTTGACGAAGGCCCTGCTCGAAGCAGGTGGCTACTCCCCAAGGAAGCGCGGGGATAGGGACGATCGGGCCAGCGGTCAACCGCCACGCGTTCTCTGCTTTCGGGTATCCATTCGGCCAAACCCATGAGAACTACTCTCAATAGCGTTGACAATGAGAGTAACTCGCAATAGCGGCACCCCGGAAACAAAGGGGACATGAATTGCGTACCACCAGCAGCGCCCGCCGCACGCCTATCGCCAAGCCCGCCTTCCTGGCGCTTTCGTGCGTCGGCGCGTTCGCCAGCGGCGCGGCTTTCGCCGCCGACGGGCCCAATCCCGCAGCGGCCGACGATACCGACGCGCAGGACCGTGAGGATGTGCTCGTTACCGGCCAGCGTGAGATGGCGCCGAAGCAGGTCGCGACGCCGCTCAACACGCCCAAGTCGATCGTCGTGCTGCCCAAGGAAGTGATCGAGCAGACCGGTTCGGCCAGCCTGGCCGATGCGCTGCGCACCGTGCCCGGCATCACCTTCGGCGCGGCCGAGGGGGGCAACCCGATCGGCGACCGTCCCTTCATCCGCGGTTTCGACAGCCAGGGCTCGACCTTTGTCGACGGCGTCCGCGATCTCGCGGCTCAGACCCGCGAAGTGTTCGCGATCGAGGAAATCCAGGTCGTGCGCGGCTCGGATTCGACGCTTGGTGGCCGCGGCGGCGCCGGCGGTTCGATCAACATCATTTCGAAGCTGCCGACCGACCGCACTTTCGTGACGGCAAGCGCAAGCTATGGCACCGCCGATTACAAGCGCGCGACGATCGACGCGAACTACAAGCTGACCGACACGATCGCCTTCCGCATCGAAGGCATGTGGCACGATCAGGACGTCGCCGGCCGCGACGCGATCTGGCAGCGCCGCTGGGGCGTCGCGCCCTCGATCACCCTCGGGCTGGGCACCGATACCCGCCTGACCCTGTCCTATTACCACCTGACCAGCCACGAGCTGCCGGACAGCGGCATCCCGTATTTCTATACGATCGGCAACGCGCCGGGCACGGGCATCGTCTATTCGGCACCGCTGGTCGGCAAGGGGACGACGATCGGCGGCACGACCGGGGTAGTCGATCGCTCGACCTTCTACGGTCTGAAGAGCCGCGACTTCCGCGATGCCGACACCGATCAGATCACGATCCGCGCCGAGCATGATTTCGGTACGCTGACGCTGCGCAACACATCGCGTTTCTCGCACAACACCCAGGCGTACATCTATACGCAGCCTGACGATCAGCAGGGCAATGTGTTCGGCACGTCGCCGACCCCGCCGGCCACCGGCAGCGCCGCGGCGCTCCGCGGCGATCTCGTCACCGGCGGCTATGTGTGGCGGCGCGCCAATACGCGCTATGGCTATACCGACAACATCACCAACCAGACCGATCTGTACGGCAGCTTCGACACCGGCGGCATCAAGCACAGCATCTCCATCGGCGCCGAGCTGTCGTGGGAAAAGGCACGGCGCGGGACGTTCGTTCTCTCGAGCGGCGCCGGCGTCGGGCCGCGCTGCAATACCGCGACGGTTTCGCGCTATTATTGCACCAGCCTGTTCACGCCGAATCCCAACGATCCCTGGGTGAACTATACGACTGACTCGTCGACCGTCGCTGCGCCGATCACCAAGGTGCTGCCGATCCAGGAAACGCAGAACGACGCTGAAACCCGCTCGGTCTACGCCTTCGACTCGATCACCCTGCTGCCCTCGCTGATCCTCAACCTCGGCGCGCGCTACGATCATTTCAAATCGACCGTAACGCCGGGCCAGGCGGCAACGGCGACCACGACCTACAAGCTGAGCCGCACTGACGACCTGTTCAACTGGCAGGCCGGCCTTGTCTTCAAGCCGACCCCGGAAACCAGCCTGTATGCGTCATACGCGACGGCGGCGACGCCGCCGAACAGCCTGCTCGGCGAAGGGTCGGAGACGAATGCGCTCGGCACGCCGACCAGCGACGTCACCTACAACACGGCACTGGCGGTGCTCAACTCGCTCAAGATCGAGAAGACCCGCTCCTATGAGGTCGGCGCCAAGGCCAATCTGATGGGTGGCAGGCTGTCGCTCAACGCTGCCGTCTTCCAGACCGATACGGACAATGCGCGCGTCACCGGCCCGAACAACACGGTCGAGTTCCTCGGCAAACGCCGCATCCGTGGCGTTGAAGTGAACGCCAGCGGCCAGATCCTCCCCGGCTGGACGATCTTCGGCGGCTATACCCATCTCGATCCGAAGATCGTCGATGGCGGCTTCACCGCGCTCGCGGTCGCCGCGAATGGACCGGCCGCTGCCACGGTGGCGCTCGTTCCGTCGGTCAATACCGGCAAGCAGGCGACCCAGACGGCGCGCGACAGCTTCACGATGTGGACGACGGTCGAGCCGGTGAAGGGCTTCTCGATCGGCGGCGGCGCCTTCTACACCAGCCGCGTGTTCGGCGGATACAGCGACAACCGCTCTGCGTCGCAGACCAGCGCCGGCGTGATTACGGTGACCCCGGCGACCAAGGTCCTGTACCGCACGATCCCGGGCTATTGGCGCTTCGACGCCCGCGCCTCATACCGCTTCTCGCGCCAGGTGGAGGTCTCGGTCAACGTGCAGAACCTGACCGACAAGACCTATTTCAACCAGGCCTATACCGCGCACTATGCCAGCATCGCGCCCGGTCGTTCGGCCTTCGGCACGCTGACCGTCAAATATTGATGGACGGTGTCGTTGAATCAGCCCCGGCCATGACCGGGGAGGATTTGAATGCCCTGACGCCCGACGGGATCGCCGCGCGCCTTTCGGGACCTCCCGAAGAGCGCGCGGCGTTCGTGCGCCAGGCGGCCGAGGCCGGTCTGGCCGAGGCGCAGGCGGTCTATGGGCAGATGCTGCTCGACGGTGCCGGCGTCGCTAAGGATGCGGCTGCCGCGCTTGGCTGGTTCACCAGGGCGGCGGCGCAGCATCATCTGATGGCGATCAACATGGTCGGCCGCTGTTACGATCTCGGCTGGGGCACGGCGCCCGACAAGGCGCGGGCGGCCGAATGCTATCGCATCGCTGCCGAGCGCGGGCTCGACTGGGGCATGTACAATTACGCGACCCTGCTCGCGCTCGGCCACGGCGTGGCGGAGGACAAGCCGACGGCGCTGGGCCTGTTCCAGCAGGCGGCCGCGCTCGGCAATGCCAAGGCGATCAACTTCGTCGGCAGCTTCCACGAGGATGGCTGGGTGGTGCCGCGCGACATGGCGAAGGCGGCGCGCTGCTACGCGCGCGCCGCGCAGGGCGGGGATTTCCGCGGCTGCTTCAACCATGCCCGGATGCTCGGGGCGGCCGGGAAGACGGAAGAGGCGATCGGCTGGCTGAAGCGCGCCGGAGAGACGGCGACGCCGGCCTTTGTCGAGAAGGCGAGCGCCTGGCTGGCGACGGCTGATCTGCCAGCCTTCCGCGTGCGCGGCGTGCAGGCCCTGCGGATCGGCGCCGGCCTCCCCTGACGATCTCCGGCCGGGCAGGCCGGACCGGTCCGTCGTATTTCTCCTTATTGTGGCGACACGGCACCGCGCGGTACATCGCGCTCAGGAGAGCGAGATGCCCCACCCATCACCCGTATCCGACAAGGACGGCGCCGACACCGGGTCGGTGCTTGGCCTGTTCTATGCCGTGCCGTTCGCCCTGCTCGTCTGGGCGGCGATCCTCTGCTGGCTGTTCGTCGTCCGATAGAGCGAACGGGCGCGCGGCCGGAGTGGCCGCACGCCCTTCATCCTGTCAGCGCCCCAGCAGGACCCGCGCCTGTCCGGCGATCTGCGCGAGCATCGCCGCGTTCGGCGCCGGGGCGTGCCGGGCACGGTCCACCACTGACTTGAACTGCGCGACCCGGCCGGCATTGGCGGCGAGCCACGTCTCGACCAGCGCCTGCGGGTCGCCTTCGCCGCGGCTGAGGAATTCGAGCCGCAGCTGCTGGAAGTCCCGCGCGAGGCCAGCGATGAGCAGCCGCTCCCACGGGTCGCTCGACACGATGCGCGCCGCATTGGCCTGCGCCCAGTCGAGCCCAAGCGCCTGGCCGAGCCGGGTGAAGGCCCGCGTCAGCACGATCTCGTCAAGGGCGAGCCGCTCGCCGAGATCGGCCAGGCCGACAGCGCCGTCGAGCTCGAACAGCCGCACCACCTTCTGCACCAGCTTCTTCGGCGCACCGGCCGCTTCGAGCGACGCGGCGATCCGCCCGCTCTGCGCGCTGGCTTCCTCGAGCAGCAGCGCCTTGGTCTGCTTGTCGAGCGTGCCGATGCCTTTGGCGAGCCGCGCCATCGCCGGTCCGGGGCCGGTGCCGGTCCGCACCACCCGGAGCAGGTCGGCGATCTGCGAGCGGGTCGCCACCGCCACTTCCTCGAACAGCGCGATTCGCGCCGCCTCGGGCATCTCGGCTGTCTCGATCTCCGCCCAGAGGGCCGGCAGGCCGAACAGCCGCTCGGTCACGACGAACATCGCCGCGATGTCGCTCATCGCCGCGCCTTCCTCCTCGGCGAGCTCGAACGGATGGAGCACGCCCAGCCGGTTGACGATCCGGTTGGCGAGCTTGGTCGCGACGATCTCGCCGCGCAGGCGATGCTGGTCGATCGCCGAGGCGAACTTCTTGCGCATCGCCGGCGGGAAGGCCGCCTGGAGATCGGGCGCGAGATCGGGGTCGAGCCCGAGCGTGCCATGCTCGATCGCCGCCTGGAGCGACAATTTGGCGGTGGCGAGCAGCACGGCCAGCTCGGGCCTGGTCAGCCCGTTGCCCTCCTGCGCGCGGCGCAGCAGGTCGTCGTTCGAGGCAAGCCCCTCGACCGCGCGGTCGAGGCTGCCCGATGCCTCGAAGATCTCGATCAGCCTGACATAGCTCGGCACCGACCGGGCGCCGTCATTCTCCATGATCGACAGCGCCAGCGTCTGGAGGCGGTTGTCCTCGAGCACGATGTGCGCGACGTCGTCGGTCATGCTCGCGAGGAACGTGTTGCGCTTCTCATAGGCGAGGCGGCCCTCGATCATCTCGCGGTTGAGCGCGATCTTGATGTTGACCTCATTGTCCGAACAGTCGACGCCCGCCGAATTGTCGATGAAGTCGGTGTTGATCCGCCCCCCGCGCGAGGCGAACGCGATTCGTGCCGCCTGGGTCACGCCCAGGTTTGCGCCCTCGCCGATCGCGGTCGCGCGAATCTCCTCCGCGTTGACTCGAAGCCGGTCGTTGGCGGGATCGCCGACCTGGATATTGTTCTCCGCCGCCGCCTTCACATAGGTGCCGATGCCGCCGAACCAGATCAGGTCGACCGGCGCCTTCAGGATCGCGGAGATCAGCGCGCCCGGCTCCATCTCGCTCGCCTCGATGCCGAGCGCCGCGCGCACCTGCTTCGACAATTTGATCGTCTTGTCGGTGCGCGGGAACACGCCGCCGCCCCTTGAGATCAGCGACGGGTTGTAATCGGCCCAGCTCGACCGCGGCAGCGCGAACATGCGTGCGCGCTCCTCCCAGCTTGCTGCCGGATCGGGATCGGGGTCGAGGAAGATGTGGCGGTGGTCGAACGCGGCGACGATCTTCAGCGTCTTCGACAGCAGCATGCCGTTGCCGAACACGTCGCCCGACATGTCGCCGCAGCCGACCACGCGGATCGGCTCGCTCTGCACGTCGACGCCGCGCTCGGCGAAATGGCGCTGGACCGAGACCCAGGCGCCCTTGGCGGTGATGCCCATCGCCTTGTGGTCGTAGCCGACCGACCCGCCCGAGGCGAAGGCGTCGCCAAGCCAGAAGCGGTTCTCCAGCGCGATCGCATTGGCCACGTCGGAGAAGGTCGCGGTGCCCTTGTCGGCGGCGACGACGAAATAGGGATCGTCGCCGTCATGGACGATCACGCCCGCCGGATGGACGATGGCGCCCTCGACGATATTGTCGGTGATCGACAGGAGCGAGCGGATGAACACGCGGTAGCTCTCGGTCCCCTCGGCGAGCCACGCGTCGCGGCTTGAGACGGGCGGGAGCTGCTTGGGATAGAATCCGCCCTTGGCCCCGGTCGGCACGATCACCGCGTTCTTCACGCGCTGCGCCTTCATCAGGCCGAGGATTTCGGTGCGGAAATCGTCACGCCGGTCCGACCAGCGCAAGCCGCCGCGCGCGACCGGCCCGGCGCGCAGATGGATTCCCTCGACCCGCGGCGAATAGACCCAGATCTCGCGCCACGGCACGGGGGCGGGCAGGCCGGGGATCAGGTGGCTGTCCAGCTTGAACGCAAGCGCCGTCTCGCCTGCGGGCGCGAAGGCGTTGGTGCGCAATGTCGCCGCGATCACGTTGCGCAGGGCGCGCAGGATGCGATCGTCGTCGATCGCCGAGACGGCGTCGAGCCCGGCATCGACCGCAGCGTCGGCGGCGAGGATCGCCTCGGCCTTCACCCTGCCCTTGACGGCGCGCGCCGGGTCATGCGCTGCGGCGAAGCGCTCGATCAGCCCGGCCGCGACCTTCGGCGCGCGGCGCAGCGCGTCGACCACGGTGACCAGGCTGTAGGGCAGCCCGGCCTGGCGCAGATAGCGGAACCAGGCGCGGAACAGCACGACCGACGACGGGGCCATGCCCGCATCGACGATCAGCCGGTTGAACGCGTCATTCTCGGCATGGCTCTCGAGCACGGCCGCGACCGCATCCTCGAGCACCGCCGGATCGCCCTTCACCGCCCCGGCGCTCTCGACCAGGAATTCATGGACGAAGCCCTGCGCATCGTCGGCCAGCGCGGTCGGCACTTCCTCGATCACGCGGAAGCCGAAATTCTCCAGCACCGGCACCGCGTCCGACAGCGCCAGCGCACCGCCCAGGCGGTAGATCTTCATCCGCGCCGCGCCGTTCGAATCCCGGTACAGCCTGACCGAGCGGGCATCGGGCGTGTCCAGCCGGGCGAGCCGCAGGATGTCGCGTGCCGCCTCCTCGGCGCTGCCGCTGGCGCGATAGCCCTGCGGGAAGGTCGCCGCGTGGCGCAGCGCGAGCCGGGTCGCGCGCGCCGGCTCGACCATGTCGGCCAGCGCCGCCTCGACCGCCGGCACCCAGCCGCGTACCATCCGCGCGATCCGGGCGTCGAGCGCCGCGGCATCGGGCATCACGCCCTCGCCGCGCAGGTCGATGGTGTAGCGGATCTGCGCGACCACGCCGTCCTCCATCGCGATGCCCCAGTTGAGCAGCGTGCCGTTCGCCGCCTCGGCCAGCATGTCGCCGATCGCGACCCGCCGCGCGGTGGTGAGGTCGTCGCGCGGCAGCCACACGAACGCGAACAGGTGCCGCCCCAGGATGCTGCGCACCAGGATCAGCGCCGGCCGCGGCCGGTCGGCCAGCGACATGGCGGTGAGCGCGAGATGCTCGAGCGATTCGACGTCGAACGCGCTGATCAGGTCGTGCGGCAGCGCGGCCAGCGCATGAGTCAGCGCCTTGCCGGTGTGCCCTTTGGGGTCGAAGCCGAACTTCGCCTCGAGCGCGGTGAGCCGCTTACGCAGCACCGGCACGTCCTGCGGCGGCGCGTTGAGCGCGGAACTGGTCCACAGCCCGGCATGGATCGACAGCCCGGTGACCTTCTTGCCCTCGCGGATCGGCACCAGCGCGAGGTCGAGCGGCACGTGCCGGTGAACGCCGGAGATCTGGTTCGACTTGAGCAGCAGCGGCGCTTCCCCGCCCTTCTCGAACCACGCCATGGCGAGCGCGCGCGACGCCTCGGCCAGGATCGGCACGCTGTGCGCGTGGCGCGCGATGCCGAGCGGCTTCTCGCTCTTGCCGTCCTGCCATGATTCGGCGCCGAGCAGGGTGAAGTTGCGGTCGAGGAACCACAGCAGCAGTTCGGCGCCCTCGCTGGTGCCCAGTGCCTCGGCATCGGCCGCCATGCGTGCCTGCATCGCCGGCCAGTCGGCCACGGCCGAACGGACATCGGCCAGATTATGTTCGAGCGCGGCGATCAGTTCGCGCCGCTCGCGCGAATCGGCGCGCTCCATCTCGATATAGATCATCGATTCGGGCGATCCGCCCTCGCCGTCGGCACCGCCGACGCTGGTCAGCACGCCGGACGGATCGCGCGTGACGCTGAGCACCGGATGGATGATCCGGTCGATCACGATATTGTGCGCGCCGATCGTCGCCGCGATCGAATCGACCAGGAAAGGCATGTCGTCGTTGACGATGGCGAGCCGCATCGTGCGGCGCGGTTCGGAGCCGGCGATCGGCTCGAGCGCGAGCACCGGCCTGCCGGGTGGCCTTGTTTCGGCAGTGGCGGCGACGAAGGCAGCGGCATCAGCCCGCTCCGCCTTTCCGAACCCCTGCAATTCCCCTGGAAGTGCGCCCTTGGTCAGCCGGACAGCAAGCGCGTCCGACAGCGATTTCAGCGTGGTCTTGGCCATCGCCGCCCTATGCTCCTGCCAGTTGCGGGCTTCAACCCTTGTGGCGCTGCACAATGATTTTGGGGGGAGTGAGGGGCATAATTTCCCTCTCCCCTTGCGGGAGAGCGTGGCCGAGCGAAGCGAGGTCGGGTGAGGGGAAGTGGGGCTCGGAACCTCGCGAGTGTCCCCCTCGCCCTTCCGTCGCTGCGCTCCTCCCTCCCTCTCCCGCAAGGAGAGAGGGAGGAGAGGGATTGTCACAGCACCTCCCGGTACACCCGCTCCCATTCCTCCTCCCATGTCTCGGCCCGCCGCCGCGCATAGCGCCCCGGATCGAGCCAGGCCGGCTCCCGCGGCATCACGGCCTCGGCAAAGGTCAGCGCCAGCGCATCGGCATCGTCGGGCGAGGCGAGCCCGCGCGCCTTCATATGCTCCTTCTTCTCCAGCAGGATCGACACCTGGTCAGCCGCGTACCCATACTCCACCCCCGTCAGGTCGGCTGCCAGCGCTGCCTCGTCGGGGATCGCCCCGCCCGACAGCCAGCCGCGCATGTTGGTCCACATCTCGGATCTCTTGTTGGCGGTCTGCACCCGCAGATCGCCCGCCCACACCACCTCGCGCCCCCGGGCACCGAACCACACCTCGACCACATTCTCCACGCCAAGCTGGCGCAGCCGGTCGACCACCGCCGCCCCGATATTGCCCGCATCGACGAAGATCGCATCGGGGTGGAGCGCCTGCGCCTGCAACGCCACGTCGCCGGCCAGGGTCATGGCATCGACCCGCTGCCAGCGCTTCCACGGCCGCGACCGCGCATCCCGCCCGCATCGGATGGCGAGCGTCGAATGGTCGTCACCGAAGCGCGCGCAATCGAGCCCGAAGATCACCGGATCGCTGGTCAGCCCATGCACCTCGCGTACCCGCGCCGCCTCGACCAGGTCGCCCGCGATGAACTGCATCGAGGAGGCCGAGGGGAACTGCCCGCGCACGCGCACCCGGACGATGTCGCTGTCCTCGCCATAGGTCGCGACCAGCTCGTCCAGATAGGCGCGGTTCACGCCCTCCACCGTCCGGCTGTCGATCTGCGCCGCGTTCCACAAATGCCGGTGCCGCCCGAAACATTCGCGGAAAGGCCCCGAATTCAGCGTCGGGTTGCCGAAGGCGAGGAAGAGGATTTCGGTCTCCGCATCGGTCAGCGCGCCCAGCGCCACCTCCCACACCTTGGCCGCGATGCCGCTTGCCTCGTCGAAGATCAGGATGATCCGCTTGCCCTGGTTGTGCAGCCCGGCGAATGCCTCGGTATTGGCCACGCTCCAGGTGACGAGATCGGATCGCCAGCCCCGCTCATGCCCCGGCACGGTGGAGACGAGCGCCGTCGCGGTGACGCGGAACCAGTCGCGGGTGAGCGACAGATTGTGCCACTTCGCGATCTCCGGCGCCGTCTTGGTGAGCAACTGGCTCTCGGTATTGGCGGTGGCGACGATGCGCGTGTCGACCCCGGTATCGAGCCCCCATTTGACCAGCATCGCGATCAACGCCGACTTGCCGATGCCATGGCCGGAGGCGCGGGCGATTCGGCACGGGGTGTGGCGCGTGGCGGCGTTGGAAAGATGCGCGGCGATGGTCGCCATCACGTCGCGCTGCCAGGCGCGGAGGCCGGTGACCCCCGCAAGCACGCCCTTGCCCCAGGGATAGACGAGGTCGGCATGCCCCAGCGGATCGTGGTGCAACGCCTCCATCTGTGCCGCCAGCATCCGCCGCGCATCAGCCTTGCTTGTCGTCATCGCCCCGCTTCTCCGCCACCCGCGCAAAGGCCTGAAGGATGATGTCGGCCAGCTCGTCCTTGTCCTGGTCCTCGACGGGAATGCGCCACTCGTCGGGCCGGCGGATGCGCAGCCATTGCAGCGCCGCGCGGGGATCGGCGAGCACACGCCGCGTGTAGCGCCCGACGATCGGCCCGGGCGCATGCGCCGGCATGAACAGCCGCTCGGCGATATAGTCATAGCCGCACGCTCGCTGGTGGAGCGAATTCACCACATGCTCGTCGGCAAGATGCTTGCCGGTCACGCAGGCGCCGGCGAACGCCTCATGCTTGCTGCGCCAGCGATAGAAGGTGGAGATGTCGATCTCCAGCAGGTCGGCGACCTCCTCGGCGGTCGCGCCATTGGCATAGGCCTTGCGCGCGATCTCGGCATATTCGGGGCGGTAGGCGGTGGGGCGTCCTCTTGGCATGAGGCGGTTTGTGGGGGATTTTGGGGAAGGTTTGAATCGACGGATTTATATCTGCGGTTGAGGTCTGCGCTCACCGCAGTCGTAATGCGGGGGCAGGGGTTCGAGTCCCGTAAGCGCACCAGTACAAACTAGGGGCGCCCCTAGAAAACCGCAGAAATCTGCGATAAACTGCCTTTGGGTAGTCCTACGAAATCTCATTTTTTATTCCGCTAAGGTCTACTCAAAAGGGGCCACGAATCGTGGGGCCACGAGCAGTTCAGGAGGCGTGGCCCCGTGCTTACGGTGGCACAGATTCGAGCGCTCAAACCAGCCGAGCGTCCATTCAAGGTTGCCGATTCAGACGGTCTCTATCTGTTGGTTCAACCTTCCGGAGCATTGCTCTGGCGTTTTCGCCACCGAATATCCGGCATGGAGCGGAAGTTGTCCCCCGGCAGTTTTCCAGACACCACCTTGCAGCAGGCCAGCAAGAAACGCGACATTGCTCGGGCCGAGTTGATCGACGGTATCGATCCCGTTCGCGCGCCCGCGAACGATTGGTGCTGACGCGGCGCAACGGCGACCGCACGAGCAAAATCGACGAGATTTTCGCGCTGGTGACGGAGGCGGGATTTCGGAACAGCAGGTCTGGCCTAGTGGCGCCGATTTTTGGGTCTGCGCCTCGTCCAACGGCGCCTTTGGGGATCGTCGATCGGCGGCCGAAACGACCGGCTTTGGTGCGCATAGGGGGCGCAAGCTACACTATGTCGGTCCAGAGAATCCCGCACTCGGTGGTAGGAAAAGTGGCGGGTAAACGGTAATACGCTTACAATCTTCCTGGATATTTCATAGTTTTATGTGGAAACCCAACCTGCCTGCCGCTCCTACGGCGCTCACGGTGCCGACTATTGATCGTTTTCAAACTAGTAGATCTTGCGGAAGGCTGAAGATAACTGCCATTCCTGCTGCCCCCGCCGAGTGCTCGCGAATGCCCAATAGCGGGTGGGATTAACACTCTTCTCCTGCCGTTCGGCCGAGGCTTTGCCTGACGGCCAAGGCTAGACGCTCACGCAGCTCGGCGAGCTCACCCCTGTCCCCGTTCTGGCAGGGGAGAAAATAGTCGCAAGTTCGGTTATATACGGCTATATATTATCGTACCAAGATAATATTTTACTAGGGGACGATTGCCCCCACTCTATATATGGCTGGTTTCCAATGTTGAGGGCGCTAACATGCTTCGAAAGTCGACCTTCATTTTTTTGATAAAGAAATCCAGCATTCTATTTTGTATCGCTACACTTTTTACCCTACCAGTCACCCGCGCAGACAATCGATCTTCACCCGCGCATAGACGAAATGGTGGTCAGTTTCAGTAAATCTCTTATCAGCAATGATAATGTCATGGTCAACAGAGATGGCAGTGCGAAAATTTTTGCTGCAACCTCGCCGGCTCTTGGTGCCATATTCTCACTATCCACGGATGTCATTCATGTCGAGGATTATGGGGCGGTGGGCGATGGATCAACAGACAACTCTGCAGCTATTTCCAACGCCGTGACAGCATGTGTTTTTGCCGGCGGCTGTACGCTGCATTTCGGTTCAAGTACCGGCAACCAATTCGTCATGCAAGGGGTGCAGATCGTCGGCAATAGCGTCCGTATGGTCTGCGAAGGCGGCGTCACCCTCATCAACAAATCGGCGAATAGTTACGCTATTCAATTTGGCGACGGAACGACGCAATATAACAGCGACGGAATAACAGGCTGCACGTTCGGTCAACTGATGAGCGTCGTCGCTGGCCCTGGCAATGTGGCTCTGAAGCTAAATAACCTCCTGCAGATGAATGTACAAAACGTTACAATAAAGAATTATCCTTCGGCGCCTTATGATGCGCTTATAGCATATAATATTAATCAGACCACAATTGATAAACTGTACGTTGCAGGAGCAAAAAATAACGGAATTCAGATAACTTCAAGCGGTTCGCCGAATGGCGGGGACATATTTTTGTCTAATGTACAGTCAAATAGCAACGGTATGGACGGGCTAAATTTTGGGGACGATGGCGGCATTTACGCGGATAATGTTACAGCATTCGGAAATGGTAGGTATGGGTGGAATCTTTATAAAATATCATTCGGCAACGTAAATCTTTTTTTCTCCAATTGTGTCGGTGATACATCCGGCTCTTACAATTGGAGTATAACCTCATTGAACAACGGTCAATTCAGCAACGCTTGGGGGTCGACTCAACTCCAAACCAGCGTGAACGCTTTTGCGGCAGGGTTCTTCTTCGCTGGGCCAGATGTTAAGAACATTGTTATGACAAATCCTGTCGCATCTTATAACAACTCACACGGCATTATGATATTTAACGCTGGTGGCATGCCACAACATATCAGCATCGTTAATCCTATAGCCGGTAGCTCAACGAATGGAAATGGCAGAAGTGGTGCCGGAAATGGTATTTGGATCGACAATTATCCGACGGATATCTCGATAATTGGTGGCATGGCACTAAGCAACACATCTGGGGCTATTCACACGGGTACCGTTCCAACAGTCTACATCAGCAACGTGCAGGGTTACGCGCCAGCACCAGTATCATGCAGCGGGGTTCCCTCCGCGACCTTCACGGTCGACCGAGGCGTCGTAACGCATTGCTAGCACCAGAGGCCTGCGCTAGTCCGCTCGTGGATGACCCCTCCGCTCAGGCAGAGGCAGTCCCGCCCGCTTTCGACCGCATGACCATTGGAGCCACTTGTCGCTTCGCGTGCTCGCCCGTGCCGGGAATGGCCGGGCGATTGGCAGTTGCTTGCGAGGTGTGCCCGCCCTGCCGATCTCCGCTCTGCCTTACGGACTCGAGACGCGCTCTGATCGGACCCCTTCTGGTATTGCACCGCACCCGGTCGGCAGGATCATCGGCAGATTATAATGCGCCACCTGTCGCTCGACCGTCCGCACGCCCTTGGTTTGAACTATTAAGCGGGATTTAATAGTTGCCTGAGGCTGTTCGCAGTCGTCGACTATCTCCTTGATATGCTGATTTATATTGGGGAGCGATGTCTGGAACAGTTCGGCAAGCTGAAGCTGGGTCAGCCAAATATTGCCGTCGATCTGGCGCAGCGATACCTGCGTGCCGCCATCCTCGGTGGTGTAGAGAATGATCTCGCCGCTCATGCGATCAGCGGGTCCGGAGCCATGGCATGCATCTTCCCGCGTGAGGTGGTGGAGGCGAACATAATAGCAACAAGTGGTTCGGAGGCAAGTTTGGCCAGGCCGATTCACTCGCACCCGCATTTCTGCTGAAATTCCCGGACGCCCCTTCGCTGCCCGGAGATTCAGCAATGCACCCTGTCGACGCAGAAGGTATACCCTCAAGAATTGCCGATACCCCTCGCGAAATTCGGGAAGTAAGATGGCAATAGCGGTCAGACGCGAACCGCCTGCGCTGAGCGCGTTGGTTCAGTTGCGTGCCCATTTCTTTAGGACGTCCTTCAATAAAGCTCCGCCCATGGCCAAGAAACAGTTGATTCCACCCTGCTCGTGGGTGGCTCGCGAAAATCGACGAATTCTCGGCAGGAACCCGCAACAGGCTGCAGGCTCCAACACATCTTCTGCGTCTTTACTGGTGCTCGCGATGGCCATCCCCACCGCGTCTTGCACCTGCGGCATTTCCCCTTCACCGCGCAAGGGCAGGGTCGCTCTGTCCGGGCGAGCTTGGGAAGGAGTAGGGAGGCTGCCCCAGCGCAATCCTCGCGCGCCCGGTCTCCCTGCGCACCCGTACCGCCCGCTCCTTCGTTGTGAGGGAAGGACGGCGGCGCGGCGTCTTGGGAGTGGTGGAGCGCGTACGGCCTTCGCCCGGGCCGGCGGAAATGCCGTCTCGCAGCTCACGCCAGGCAGAGCGTCCACGCCGCCCGCAATGTTCGGGCAATCTGTGGCCGTCAGCATGGCCGCCAAAAAGACGGACGAGGAATTCTCATTGCGGATATTGTTGGTCGAGGACGATCCGGAAATGGCCATGGCGTTGCGCTGCACGCTTCAGCGCGATGACATGATCGTCGATCTCGCGCCGCGGCTGCGCTGCGCCGAGGCGTCGCTCGCCATGGCCTGCTACGATGCGGTGCTGCTCGACCGGAGCCTGCCTGACGGCGACGGGCTCGCCCTGCTCGGCCCGTTGCGCCAGGCCGGGCGCGGCACGCCGGTGATCGTGCTCACCGCGAAGGGGGACCTGGCCGACCGGATCGACGGGCTCGATGCCGGCGCCGACGATTATATGGCGAAGCCCTTCGCCACGGAGGAACTGCTTGCCCGGCTGCGCGCGATCAGCCGGCGGCCGTCCGACCTCTCGCCCTCGACGGTCACCGCCGGCCGGCTGGTCTATGATTTCCGGGAACGGGTCGCGAGCATCGGGGGCGTCCCGCTCGTCCTGCCGCGCCGCGAGCTGCTGCTGCTCGAGGCGTTGGTGCGGCGGCTCGGCCGCACCGTCCAGCGCGGCGTCATCGAGGATGCGGTCTATGGCTTCGACGACGAGGTCCACTCCAACTCGCTCGACGCCCATGTCTCGCGGCTCCGGCGCAAGCTGGTCGAGGGCGATGCGGGCGTTGAGATCCACGCCATCCGCGGTGTCGGCTATCTGCTGAAACAGGCCTGATGCCGGCGCGCGCCGGCCTCTCGCTCCGCGCGCAGTTCCGCTGGCGGCTGGTGACTCTCCAGGCGCTGATCCTGGCCGCCGTCGTCGCGCTGCTGGTCGCCGGGCTGATGGCCCAGGGGGCGTTCGACCTGTACGAGCCCGGCGACGATGTCGTCGCCGCCGTGCGCGAGGCGGCGGTGCGCGCGCCGGGCGGCGGGATCGCGCTGCGGCGGACGCCGGCGCTGGCGTCGCTCGAGGCCGGGGTGCCCGATCTGTGGTTCACCGTGAAGGATCGTGCCGGCCACCGCCTGTCGCATGGCACGGTGCCGCGCGAATTCGCCGGGATCGGCGCCGCGCTCGACGGGGTGGGGCAGGCGCGGCTCGGCTGGAACCTCGGCGATCCGCCCCGGCCCACCGCGCGCCTCCAGTGGATCGACACCCCGGCCGGCGCGCTCCAGGTGATGACCGGGCCCGGCCTTCACGCCCCCTGGTACCGGCTGGTCGGCTCGGCGCTGCTGCTTGTCCTGCTCTTCCTCCTGCCGATCCTGGCGATGATGGGGCTCGCCACCTGGCTCGCCACGCCCATCGTCGTGCGCTCGGCGCTGGCCGGGCTCGACGGGGCCATCGGCGAGGCGGCGCGGATCGATATCGACCGGCGCGGCGCGCGGCTGCCCGTCGAGACCGTCCCGCGCGAGGTCAGGCCGCTGGTCGACGCAGTCAACGCGACCCTGGCGCGGCTCGACGAGGGGCATGAACGGCACCGGCGCTTCCTCGCCGATGCGGCGCACGAGCTGCGCACGCCGATCGCGATCCTCACCACCCGGCTCGGGCTGCTGCCCGACGATCCGGTCAGGGCGCGGCTGGTGGAGGATGCCGGGCGGCTCGCCAACCTCGCCGACCAGCTGCTCGATCTCGAGCGGCTCAGGCGGCAGGGGCGGGCCGACATGGCCCCGCTCGACCTGGTCGCCCTGGCGCGCGACGTCGCCGCCGATCTCGCGCCGATGGCGATCGGGGCCGGCTATACGCTCGGGCTCGAATCGGCCGGCGGCCCGGTCGAGGCGCT
Organism: Pseudomonadota bacterium; assembly: GCA_040388155.1. Taxonomy (GTDB): domain Bacteria; phylum Pseudomonadota; class Alphaproteobacteria; order Sphingomonadales; family Sphingomonadaceae; genus Sphingomonas. Next base: position 59,270 of record JAZKCJ010000018.1, on the reverse strand, counting down.
GGCCGATCGCTCGTCGCTCGAACGCGCGCTGATCAACCTCGTCCAGAATGCGATCGGCCATGGCGGGCGGCGCGGCGCGATCGTCGTCCGGGTCGGTCCCGGCGCTGCGATCGAGGTGCAGGACGAAGGGCCCGGCATCCCGGAGGCCGAGCGGTCGCGGATGTTCGAGCCCTTCCGTCGCCTCGGCGCCGGGGGTGACGGCGCCGGGCTCGGCCTCAATCTCGCGGGGGAGATCGTCGCGCTTCACGGCGGCCGGATCGTGGCGCTCGACAGCCCGGGCGGCGGCCTGTGCATGCGGATCGAGCTGCCCGGGTCGGGCGCTGGGAGGCCGGGGCGATGAGCGCCACGCAAGGTTCGCGCAATCCTGGCCGCCTACGCCGATCCCGGCCGCATGGCGCTGGCTGGAGGAAAGTGGATGCCGGAAGCGATTCCGTCGAAGTCGGGAAGGCGCGGCACGGCGCGGGGCGTCGCGGAGACGCTGCGCTTCCTGCGTGCGCTGGTGGCGCGGCCGTCGCAGGTGGGGGCGATCCTGCCGTCGGGGCAGGCGCTGGCGCGGCTGATCACCAGCGGGGTGGAGCCAGGGGTCGGCGTGATCGAGCTCGGGCCGGGCACCGGCGTGTTCACCCGGGCGCTGCTGGCGCGCGGCGTGCGCGAGCGCGACCTGACGCTGATCGAATCCGATCCCCTGTTCGGCCGGGCGCTGCGCGGGGCCTTTCCTGAGGCGCGGCTGCTGGCGCTCGACGCGGACCGGCTGGGCGGCTTCCTGCTGCCGGACGCCATGCCGGTGGCGGCGGTGATCAGCGGGCTGCCGCTGCTGAACATGCCGCGGCGCAAGGTGTTCGCGATCATGCGCGGGGCGTTCGCGCATCTCGGCGCGGGCGGGGCGCTGTACCAGTTCACCTATGGCCGGCGGTGCCCGGTGCCGCGGCCGATCCTCGACCGGCTCGGGCTGAAGGCGGTGGTGGTCGGCCGCGCGGTGCTGAACGTGCCGCCGGCGACCGTCTATCGCATCTCGCGCCGCGCCCCGCTTCGTGCCGGGCGTCACCAAGCTGTCAGGATTCTGACACGTGGCGCGGCCTAGCATCGAGCGGCCAGGCAGCGAGTCGCCTGGTGTGGAGAAAATACATGGGTATTCTGGATTTTGCTGAAGAAGCCGCCGGCGCCTTCGCCGGGGACAAGGCGCTCGAAGCCGTCGATCCCAATGCGGGGCTGCTCGCCAAGGCTGCCGCCGCCGTCGCCGGGTTCGAGGGCGTCAAGGCAGTGAAGGAGCATTTCGCCGAGGGCGAGGCCCAGCCGGCCGACGACAGCGAGGCGCCGCCCAGCGACGACGACAGCGGCAACTGACGCCCGGGCGCCCGGCTCTCTCAGGCAAGGGCCGGGCGTCGCGCTTTCAGTGCCTGCCCGCACAGGTCATTGCTACCTGTCTCTCTTGCGCTGGCTCCTGCCCTTCGGCGGCAGTCAGAGCCCCGCCTTGCAGCTGCCCTCGCCGGGCGCGCACATCGACCATCCGCCACCCATCGCCTGGTAGAGCTGGATCCGCGCCGACAGGGCGTCGGTACGAATCTGGACCAGCGACAATTGCGCGCCGAGCAGGCCACGCTGTGCATCGAGCTGTTCGAGATAGGGCGAATAGCCCTCGTGGTAGCGATTGGTCGCCAGCCGCAGCCCTTCGGCCAGCGCGTCGCGCTGGCGCTGTGCCGAGGCAGCCTGCTCGTCGAGCCGCGCGGCCGCGGCCAGCGCGTCCTCGACCTCGCGGAACGCAGTCAGCGCCGCACGGCGATAGGCGAACGCAGCCTGGTCGCGCTGCGCGCCCGCTGCTTCAGCCTGCGCCGTCAGCCGCCCGCCCTGGAACAGGGGGGCGAGGACGCTGGCCCCGAGCGACCAGATTGTGATCGGGTCCTGCAGCACCGTCGAAAAGGCGGCGCCCGCGGCGGCGGTGAGCTGCACTTGCGGCAGGAAGCGCTTGCGCGCCGCCGCCAGAGACTTGTCGCTCGCTGCGAGCTGATACTCGGCTTGGGCCACATCGGGGCGGCGGCGGAGCAGCTCGGATGGCAGGCCGGCGGGAATGGCCGGCTCGGTCAGCCGGTCAAGCGCAAGACCGCGCGCGATCGCCTGCGGGGTCTCGCCGGACAACGCGCTGAGCGAGTCCTCGGTCCGGGCGATGCCGAGCTCGATCTGGGGGATGATCTGCGCGGTCGCCTCATATTCGGCCTCGGCCTGCTGCAGTTCGAGCTTGGGGGAATAGCCGCGGCTGACGCGCGAGCGGGCGATGCGCAGCGAATCCGATCGCGCCGCCAGGGTGGAGCGGGCGATCTCGAGCCGGGCGTCGAGGCCGCGCAGGGTGACATAGCCGTTCGCGGTGGCGCCCGCGACTGAAAGCCGGACGGCATCACGTGCCGCCTCGCTCGCCAGATAGGCATCGCGCGCGGCTGAGCGCTGATCGGCGAGGCGGCCGAACAGGTCGATCTCGTAACTGGCCTCTATCTGTGGCTGCAGCGCGGTCTGGTTCAGCGGCAGGCCAAAGGCGCTGACCGAGCGCGAGGGGCCGCCGCCGATGCCGGCGTCGAGCGCAGGGAGCAGCCGCGACCGGGCCAGCGCAATATTGGCCTGCGCCTCGCGCACGCGGCCGGCGGCGATGGCGATGTCCGGATTGTTGGCCAGCGCCTTTTCGACCAGCGCCGTCAGTGCCGGATCGCCGAACGCCTGCCACCAGTCGCGGTAGAGCGGCGCGACTGGCCCGGCATTGGTGCGCCAGGCGGGCGGCGGCACGACGGATGAGACCCGGGCAGTTTCAACCGCCGGACCGGCGCAGGATGCGAGCAGCAGCAGCGCGGTGCAGGATGTCGTCCTGATCACGGGCGCTTCCCGCCGCGCGTGTCGATGCTGAGCTCGACCGACATGCCGGGGCGAAGCCGCGCCGCGAGCGGCTGGCCGGGATCGATCGCCACGCGCACGGCGATCCGCTGCGCCACCTTCACGAAATTGCCGGTCGCATTGTCGGATTTCAGCACCGCGAACTCGGATCCGGCGGCGGGCGACATGTTCTCGACATGGCCGGTCAGCGCCGCGCTGCCCAGTGCATCGACCTTGAAGCGGGCGCGCTGGCCGATCGCCATGTCGCGCGTCTGGGCTTCCTTGTAGTTGGCGACGACCCAGACATTGTGCGGCACGAGGAACAGCAATTGCGTGCCCGCCGTCACATAGGCGCCGCGGCGCACGCCGATCTCGGAAAGCTGGCCTGCCTCGGGCGTGCGGATGATGGTGTTGTCGAGATCGATCTGGGCGAGGCGGAGTTGCGCCTTGGCCGCCTCCACCGAGGCCTCCAGCCCGGCGCGGCCGACCAGCACGGTGCGGACGTCCTGGGTGCCGATCGAGCGGCTCGCCTGGGCCTGACGCACGCCCGCCTCGGCGGCGAGCAGGGTGGCGCGGGTCTGGTCGAATTCGCGGGTCGAGATCGATCCGTCGGCGACCAGCGCCTTGGCGCGCTTCATGTCAGCCTGGGCGCGGACGAGCTGGGCGCTGGCATTGGCGATGCCGGCATCCTGGCTCTGGATCGCCACCTCGCGCGAGCGCTGCGCCTGGCTCGAATTGGCGAGGGCGGCCTGTTGCGCGGCGACGTTCGCCTCGGCCTGCGCGACCCGGGCGCGGTAGATCCGGTCGTCGATGGTCGCCAGGACCTGCCCTGCCTTCACCTCGGCGAAGTCCTGCACGGGAACGTCAGTGACATAGCCGCTGACCTGCGGGCTGATGATCGTCACCCGGCCGCGGACATAGGCATTGTCGGTGCGTTCGGTCCAGCCGGCGAACGGGGGCAGGCCCCATGCATAGAGGATGGCGAGGATGGCGCAGATCGCCAGCACGACGATCAGGAAGACCGTCGGGGGTGTCTTGGCCGCTGGCCGCCAGCCACTCGCGGCCGTCTCAGCAGGCAGATCAGGTGGCGGAGCTGCTTCTGGCGTTTCTACTCTTGTGTCGCTCATCTCATTGCCCCTGTTGCGCCTGTGCCTTTTGCATTGCCTGTTGCAGCAGGATGATCGGTGATTGTTCGCCCCGCCGGCGGATCGACCAGCGAATCGCATAGCCCCACAAGGCGACGAAGACAGCGAGCACGCCAACCAGCAGGAACACGTCGTTATAGGCGAGGATGTTCGCCTCGCGCGCGACCTGCTGCGCCAGGAGTGCCGCGCCCTCCGCACTGCGCAGCGCCGGATCGCCGATCACGCCGCCGACCGCGCCGCCGCCAGCCCGCACCCGCGCGGCGACCAGCGGATCGGTCATCACGATATGCTGGACCAGGGCATGCGAGTGGAATTTCTCCCGGATCACCTGGAAGGTCCCGAGCAGCGCATTGCCGATCAGGCCGCCCATGCTCTGGCTGATGCTGAACAGCACGACGAAGCTGACGAAGTTCCGCCCGCCGGCGAGCAGGGTCCGCGCGATGCCGATCACCATCGCCTGCGCCAGGAACAGCAGCGAGGCGAAGCCGATGATCGCCTGGCTGAGATAGAAGCTGCTCGGCCGGGTGAGGTTGGTGGCATCGGCATCCATGAACGACCCGATCACGATCAGCACCACGGCGATGGTGATCGGTCGTGCGACATTGTCGGGGCGGAAGGTGAGGACCGCGGTGGCGAGGCCGGCGATCGAGGCGAGCACGATGATGATGTTGAGGATGACCATCTGGTCGTTGATCATGCCGAGCACGGTCAGCAGCCCGACCGATCCGAACGCCTGTTCCGACAGGAGGATTCGGACCGACGCCGCGACCGCCATCAGCCGCAGGACTTCCCTTGTGGCGAGCCAGCGGGTGTTGATCAGCGGGTTGGCGCGGCGATGCTCCACGATCAGCGCGGCCGCGATCAGCGCGACGCTGGCGGAGAGCGCCCAACCCATCCAGGGCTGGTCGGTCCACCATTCGATCCGCCCTTCGGACAGCACCGCGATCATCAGCCACAGGCCGGGCGCGAGCAGGCCGAAGGTGAGAAAGTCGAGCGGCTCGAACACCTCCTCGCGCTCGCTCGGGGGCAGCGGCACCATCATCACCGCCACCAGCGAGGCAAGCGCCAGTCCCATTTCGAACCAGTAGAGATTGTGCCAGTCGCCCCATTCGAGCAGCCGGGGCGAGAAGACGCGCGCCAGCGGCGAGGCGAGCTGCGGGATGCTGATGCCCATCATCACGCCGGCGAGCCGCTTTGCGGCTGGCATCGCCTGCATGAGGTAGAGGAGCGTCAGGGTTGAAAGGCCGCTCGCCGCGATCCCGCTCATCGCGCGCACCGCCACCGACGTCCAGAAGCCATGGAGGAACAGGTGAAGCAGCGTCGTCGCGGCATAAGCGACGAGCATGTAGCGGATGAAGGGCTGCAATCCGAATTGCTGGCGGTACTTCACCAGCAGCAGGTTGGCCGTAACATTGGTCATGAAATAGGCGGCGGTGAGCCATGCGCTCTCGTTGGTGTTGAGACCAAGCGTGCCCTGCGCGAAATTCAGATTGACCGTGACCAGCGCGTTGCCGAGGCCGCCGGTAACGCCGATCAGGCACCCGATCAGGAAATAGAAGAAACGGCGGCGCGCGGGATGATCGGGATTGGCCGGCGACCCCGGCATCGTCGGCTTTTCGTGCGGCTTGAAGACGTATTCCGCCACGCTTCTGCCTTCCTTGCCCTTGCGTTCCCCCGACTCGATCCGGACGATCAGCGGGCGAGCCACGGAAAAGGGCTTAGGTGGCCGACATTGCCGCCGTCAATCGAGAGCAGCAGCGCGGGATGGCGTTCAGCTTGCCGCCTGGCGCATGGCGCGCTGCGTAAGCGCGGTATCGCCGCCGACGGCCGCGACGATGTCGAGCGTGCCGCCATCGCCGGCACGGGCCAGCAGGACGACATAGTCCCCGGTGTGGAGGCCGGTGTCGATCGAGACCCTGGCAAGCGTCGGCCGGGCATCAAGCACGGTCGCCGGATCGGCCGGGGCCGAGGGGGCCGTCGGTCTCTTCGCATCGCGCTCGGCCTTCACCACGCCCTTGATGCCGCCCTCGAAGCCTTCGAGGAACTCGGTCAGCGCACCGGCGGGCACGCCGGCGCGGCGGGCGTGGGACAGCACGGCGGCATATTCGGTCAGGCGAGTCTTGTCGTAATCGACACCGAAGACGAGCTTCACGACCGGTGTCATCGGCGCGCGGAGCTGAACGGCGATGCCGGCATGGTCGAGCAGCGCCTGGTAGGAGACGGGATCGGCATCGGCGGCGGCCGCGAAATCATGCGCGCGGGCAAGCGCGCGGTAGAGCGTGCTGCGCGTCCGCGTGTCAGCAGCGCGCACGGCAGCAGCGGTTTGCTGTGCGAGCATCAACTGGTCGGTGAGGCTGCCGGTGGGCGGCGTCGTGCCGATGCCCTGGACCGCGGGCGCCTCCTCCGCGGCGTCCTCGATCCCTGCGCTCGGGCCGTCAGCCCAGGCCGGCGCTGAGGCGGCGGGCTTGGGCGCGGCGCGGCGTGAGGCATCGACCTCGGCATCGAGCTTCGCCTGGGTCTCGGCGTCGACCAGTTCCTTCCAGTTGATCACGCCATAGATATAGTCGATCGAATCCTCGTCCGAGGAAAAGGGCATCAGGATGCCGCGATACATGGTGTTGTGGCCGCGCGTGTTGACGAACTCGGCCTCGAAGCCGATCGGCGCCCGATTCGCGATGATCTGCAGATAATGGTCGGTCAGGCGCGACAGCAGCGACCGGCTGGGTACCTGGGCGATGTGGGTGACGCTGTGATCGAGCGCGCATTCCTCGCGCAGCAGCCGTCCGAGATAGGGAATCGCCGGATCCTCGATACCGTTCGAGAAATCGAGCAGCACGCTGTGCGGGCCGAAATCGGCGATGTTGGCGGGATCGAGATCCTCGATCGACGGGTAGGCGCGGCCGCGCAGCAGCGAAACCCAGTGATTATAGGCACGGACATGCATGCGGCGCTCATCGGTGCCGATGTCGAGGCGTGGCTCGTCGACGCCGCTCGCGCCGGTATCGTGATCGTGATCCACCCGATCCTCTTCGAAACCGCGGACGTTATCCATGCAGAAAGCTACCCTCAAGGGCCTGGATCAGCCCGCTGTCCCGCCCTTCTGCGCCGCGCGTGGTAAACGTTGCGTAAAGGGGCGGATTAGCGGCTTGCATGCTTGTCAGCCGGCAAGACAGGTGATAAGCGCCGCCCCCTCGCGAAAGCCCGTCCATGGGCCGCACGGGGATATGCCGCTTTAGCTCAGTTGGTAGAGCATCGCATTCGTAATGCGGGGGTCACAGGTTCGAGTCCTGTAAGCGGCACCAGTCCATAACGAGAACGACCCTAGAAAACCGCAGAAATCTGCGGTAAATGGCTCTTGTCGGTCCCACGACAACCGGAGCCAGGCTTTCCTCCAGAGCCGCAGATCCTGATCTCAATACATCGTCCACCGCTGCGATCCGGTCAGAATTTTACGGATGCAGCGACCCGAATGTGCATGGCGGATCCGGGTTGACGTAGGTAAATAACGTGAAAGACGCAGATGTCGGGTCCGACTGGTTCTCCAGATTCTTCCCATATGTACTAAGGGCCCATCGACCATTTGCGGGAGTGAACGCTGGATGCACCGCAACCCGGATGGGCCGAGGCGCGCAGCGACTCAGCTGCTCGGACGTAGCGCTCCCGTGACGAACCTGTCCTATAGTGCTTTCCTTCCATTCCAAAAAAGATCGCACCACCAAACCGTGGGATCAAACAAGCGTCTGGAACGGCCCGTCATGTGCTTTGCCACGCTGTGGAAGGGTATGCCGGGAGGCTCCGAAAATGCTCCCCGACAGTGGAGCGCTGATCTGCGGAGCCCGAGAAAATCCGCGTTGAAATGAAATATATGGAAGGATCAATCCCGTCTGCGTCATCCCTGGAATGCCCCTGACGGATCTAGTCGACCGAAACCCGTTTTCCCGCCTTCCTGAGAAACGACAGTTAAATACTGTGCTGTTCTGGACGTGGTGCGTATTAACTGGTCGATGACCCCGGATTCCGAGGAACGCGCGCTGTCGACCGATCAGCAACCTGACATTGCCGGCCATGTCCGCCACTGGCGGCCGGCGCTGATGTCCTTCTTCCTCAAGCGCGTGCACAATCACGCCGAGGCGGAAGACCTGACTCAGGAAACATTCGCGCGGATATTCGGCGGCGGGAGCGCCGAGTCTGGCCTTCATGCCGGCTATATCTTCAAGATCGCGGCCAATCTGTTGCGGGACCGCTCAAGACGGTCGCGTGTCCGCACCGATCAATATGACACGGTGTGCCTGCTCTACGGGCAGGGTATCGACTGGCTCGATCCGGAGAAGATCGCCGCGGGCCGCAGTCTCGTCGCGCAAATCATGCGGTCGCTTCGCGACCTGCCCGAACGGACGCGGACGATCTTCGTCCTTTATCGAATCGAAAGCATCGACAAGCGCGTGATCGCGGAAAGCTTCGGCATTTCGCCGAGCGCTGTCGAAAAACATGTGGCTCGCGCCACGATCCATCTGATGGCGCGCGCCCGGGAAGTTTCAAAATGACGTCTCCGGCACAGCAGGATTGCATCCAGGTCGACGAGCAGGCGGCATTGTGGTGCCTCCGCCTCAGCGAGGGGCGCCTCGACGCCGACGAGCGCGGCCGGTTCGACGCATGGATCGCGTCGGACGAGGCGCACGTCGTTGCGTTCGAGGAAGCGGTGGCGGTCTGGCACGGCATGGACGACGTCGCCGACATGCCCGAAATGATCCGCTATCGCGCCGAGGCGGTTGAGGCACTGCGCCGGGCCAATGAGCGCCGCTGGGCGCGCAGCCCGCGCTGGATCTCGGCGGGCTGGATGAAGGTCGCTGCCGCCTGCGTGGCGGTGGTGCTGACGACCATGGTCTATCTGCTGCATGATCCCATGGCATCCTATTCGACGGGAACGGGCGAGCGGCGCGTTGTCGTGCTGGAAGACGGTACGCGCGTCACGCTCGACGCAGCGACTCAGGTCACCGTGCGGATGGATCGCAACAGCAGGCGTCTCGAACTGGTCTCGGGCCGGGCCAAATTCGACGTCGCGCACGATGCGCTGCGCCCCCTCAGCGTGCTGGCGCGCAACCGGCTGACCCTGGCGACGGGCACCTCGTTCAGCGTCGAACTGCTGGCCCAGCAGATGCGCGTCGTGCTGTATGAAGGCCGGGTCGAGGTGATGGCCCAGGCGGCCGACGGAACGCGGCACAGCATCCTGCCCGCGCCGGGCAAGCCAGGACTCGTTCCGGGCAGCGAACTGATCGCATCGACCAGCGGCGTGGCGACGCAAATCGCGCCGACCGATGTCTCGCGGTCGCTGTCCTGGGAAAACGGCCAGCTTACCTTCGACGCTGAACCGCTTTCGCTGGCCGTCGACCGGATGAATCGCGACGCCCGTGAAAAGCTGGTTATCTCCGATCCGAGGATCGCATCCTATAGCGTCAGCGGCGTCTTCCTCGGTGCGGATGCCGAGGCCTTTGTCGAGGGTGTTTGCGCTCTGCATCCGGTACAGGCGACCCGAGAGCCCGGACGGATCGTCCTGAGCTACAAGGCAAGCTGAAAACAACGCGGGGCAAAAAAACTGCCACGGCCAAGTGAGTGAAAAGCATAGGCGTGCGTATTACTCCCCTGATCGACCGTCAGAATGGACGGCGGCAAAAAAAGGGGAGGTGTTACGAAATGCGGGATTCCTTGCGCGCCTATCTTTTCTCGGCGACGGCGATCGTCGCTGTCCTTGCGCAGCCGTCGGCAGCCCTGGCGCGAAGCCCGGTGTATCGGTTCAACATTCCGGCGCAGGGCCTGGGCAATGCGCTGAAGGCATTCGGCGAAACATCGCGGCAACAGATTATCTTCGATGCAGCTGCGGTGAACGGCAAGAAGAGCCCGGCGCTTGTGGGCAGCTTCACCAAGGAGGAGGCGCTGGCGCATCTGCTCGCCAATTCAGGCCTGACGGTACAGACGGGGCGGTCGGGGGTTCTGATCGTGCGGCCGGCGGCATTGCCGGCGCAGTCGGGGCAGAATCGAACGGCGCCGGGCGATGCCGCGATGGGAGTTTCCACGGCCGGCCAGGATGATACCAGCGACATCATCGTGACGGCGCAGAAGCGGGAAGAATCGCTGAAGGACGTGCCGATTGCGATTTCCGCCTTCTCCAAACAGTCGCTCGACGATCACAAGATCGAAAGCGGGTCCGAATTGTTGCGTGCGGTGCCTAACGTCAATTTCTCCAAGGGCAATTTCAGCATGTACAATTTCTCGATCCGCGGGATCGGGACGAAGGCGATCTCTGCGTCGAGCGATCCGGCGGTCGCGGTAAGCTTCAACAACACGCCGCTGATCCGCAACCGGCTGTTCGAATCGGAGTTTTTCGATCTGCAGCGTGTCGAGGTGCTGCGCGGGCCGCAGGGCACGCTCTATGGCCGTAATGCGACCGGTGGCGTGGTCAATGTCATCCCGGCGCTGCCGACCTACACACTGGGAGGCGAAGCGAAGGCAGAGGTCGGCAGCTATAATACGAAGCGGCTGAGCGGGATGCTCAACGTGCCGCTCAGCGATACGCTGGCCGTCCGCGTCGCTGGCTCGATGACGAAACGGGACGGCTTCGACTACAACACTTTCACGAAGAAGAACGTCAACGACCGTGACCTCTGGTCGACCCGCGCTACGGTGCAATGGGAACCGAGCGACCGGTTCAAGGCCAATGTCATCTGGCAGCATTTCCAGGAGGACGACCATCGCTCGCGCACTGGCAAGCAGCTCTGTGCCCGCGATCCCGGGCCCGAGAAGGTCGGCGATACTGTGGTGCCGGAAGCGCTCCGCCCGCGGCTGAGCCAGGGATGTCTGCCCGTCTCGCTGTATGACGACCGGTCGTTCGGTGCGCCCAATGGCAGCAGCCTGGGCTATGTCGTTCTTCCCACTTATGTCATCGTGGCCGGACTGGACCCCAAGACCTTTGGGGTGGTGCCGGGGATCCTGCCGGGTGATCCCTATGCGGACGTCGTGCAATCGCGCAATCTGCGCGAGATCGCGACCAGCTACGATCCGGTGTTTCACGCAAAGAACGACGTTTTCCAGCTCAATCTGGAACTGAAGCTCAGCGACTCGCTGAAACTCATCTCGCAGACTGCCTATGCCCGCGACCGCTATTATTCCTCCCAGGACTATAACCGGTTCGTTTCCAAGCCGATCTTTCCCGATACGCAGGGGCTGCTCGACTATTTCGGGAATCCGTTGCCTGGTCCGGGAGCATCGCCTGGCGGTATCTATACCGATCCGCAGCTTGGCCCGTCCAATCGCATCCTCTCGGCCGATTTGAGTCGTTCCCGCAACGACCAGTGGACACAGGAACTTCGCCTGCAATCGTCCTTCGCCGGGCCGTTCAATTTCAGCTTCGGGGCCAACTATCTCGATTTCAAGTCGCAGGACGACTATTACGTCTTCAACAATCTGTTCACGTATAGCGCCGAGAATTTCTACAATAACACCAATGATCCAGGGGCAGGTGCGCATGTGCCATGCCCGCCGAATACGACGACCCGGGAATGCATCTACATCGATCCGAATCCGATCGGTTCGTTGAATGATCTTGGGCACAATTATTTTCTCAGCCGCAATATCGTAAAGACGAAGTCCTGGGCGATTTTCGGCGAAACATACTGGAACGTCGCCAGCAACGTGAAGATCACGGCCGGGCTTCGCTACACCAACGACAAGAAGACGGCGACGCCGGTTCCCAGCCAGCTGCTGCTCGGCGGCGGCGGCGATCTCGGCAACAGCGGCGGTTTCGTCAACAGCGGCTATCCGCCGCTTCCCGACATCAACCAGAAATGGGGCCGGTTCACCGGGCGGCTGGTGGTCGACTGGAAGCCCGACCTCTCCTTTACTGACGACACGCTGATCTACGCGTCGGCCTCGCACGGTTACAAGGGCGGCGGTGCCAATCCGCCGCGCGCCGACATCAATCCGCGGGTCGTCCAGTATCAGCCGCTGCCGTCAACCTTCAAACCGGAATATGTCAACGCGTTCGAGATCGGCACCAAGAACAGCTTCGCGGGTGGCAAGCTGAGCCTCAACGCCACCGCCTTCTATTATGACTACAAGGACTATCAGGTTTCCCAGATCGTCGACCGCATCTCGCTCAACGAGAACTTCAATGCGGAAAGCTGGGGCCTGGAGCTCGAAGGGGCATGGCGCCCGACGCGCGCTTTCCGGGTGGATGCCAATCTGGGCTATCTCCGGACGCGGTTGAAAAAAGGCGCGCGGTCGATCGACGTGATGAACCGCACCCAGGGCAATTCGGACTGGGTCGTGCTCCGCCCCTGGATCCAGGTGCCGTCGAACTGCATCGCACCGCGCAAGCATGTCGAAACCATCCTCAATTCACCCTTTGTCGGGAGTGGCCTCGACCTCTTCATGCTCGCGGCCTTGTGTAATGGCTCAAGCGCCTTCGGGAGCTTCAATCCCGATGTCGCGACGAACCTGCATTTCGACCAGTTCCTTGGGTTCACCTACAATCCCCTGACCGACGCGCCCAATGGCGGCCGCGGATTCTATGCCGATCTGGAGGGCAAGGAACTGCCCAATGCGCCGCGCCTCACGGTGAATCTCGGTGCGCAATACACCTTCTTCATCGACAAATGGGACCTCACCTTCCGTGGCGACTATTATCGCCAGTCGGCGAGCTGGGGGCGGGTCTACAACACCGCCTATGACCGGCTGAAGCCCTGGGACAATACCAATCTCGCGGTCACCCTCTCGCGACCCGAGTCAGATCTGTCCTTTCAATTTTACGTAAAGAACGTGTTTAACAACACGCCCATCTCCGATTTCTTCACTAATAGTGATGATACGGGGCTATCCAGTAACGTATTTACGCTGGATCCGCGTATATTCGGGTTCAGTGTAAGTAAGAAGTTCTAAGAATTTGAGATTGACGTAATGGCAAGGGCAGAATTTCGGATTTGTGACGGAAATTCTACAGAATAATTAAATAAAAATTATTCAAATAACATAGCGCTGAGCCTGTAGTTCAATACTACTGGGATGTGATAATGTTGACTCAAGTAATACAACATCCATATTTGTGGTATTACTTTTAAGTCAACATTGACATCAATGTAGAAATTGATGATTGTCTATGGGCACCACATCGGATGAGTGCGAATCGCAATTCGAAAACAGGAGAGTTGAGATGAAATTCGTTTCTGCAATCTGCGCAACCGCATTGGCACTCGCTGGTACCGCAGCGCCCGCCAGCGCGGCGACCTACTCGCCGACGTCGGGCACCTTCGTGTTCCAGGGGTCGGTGGTCGTGAAGAAGGGCCTTACCCTCAACTGCACGCTCAAGCTCACCGTCAATGTCACCAGCTCGACCACCGCGACGGTGACTCCGGCATTGGGCACGCCCTCCAACATCCTGTGCCCGACCGTGACCTTCAGCGGCACGCCGTATACCGTCACTTCCGACGGGACGACCGTGACGATCAGCGGTGTCGTCGTGAATACCATCACCCCGGGCGGTTGCAGCGGGACGATCAGCGGTACGTGGGGCGGTAACAGCGCCACCCCGCGGTTCATTTCCGTGAACGCCTCGCTGCCCGGTGGCGGTACGTCAGATCCCTGCACGATCGTCGGTACCCTCAACCAGGTTTCGGGTTCGGCGCTCAGCATCTTCCCCTGATTGGTGGTGAGACAATAAGACATTCCTCCCAAACTGCCCGGGTGCGGACCTCCGCGCCCGGGCATATTCTTCGAGGCGCTATCCGGATCGCCGATTTCACGTTCTCGCGACGAAGGCAGAAACCAGCGTCTCTTCCTGTCTCCCGGCTGGTGGGGCGCATATCACCGGAAGTCGATGCGAACCCTTGTTGACCGCCACGGCTATTCGGGACAGCCTCCGTTCCGGCGCGTTGGGGGAGTAGATGCTGCAACTGACCAATGTCGGAAAGGCCTATGGGCCGCCGGCACAGCCTATTCCGGTGCTGAAGGACGTATCGTTTTCGATTGCGCGAGGCGCGTTCTGCGCCGTCATCGGTCCTTCCGGATCGGGCAAGAGCACATTGCTCAATATCGTGGGCCTGCTCGACAAGCCCGATACCGGCCGAGTCATCCTCGACGATGTCGTCGTGGACTATTCGTCTGCGCAGCAGGCAGCCCGCCTCCGTAATGCGATGCTCGGCTTCGTCTTCCAGTCGTTTCAATTGCTGCCTCGCCTGTCCGCCTGGCAGAATGTGGCACTGCCCTTGCTCTATCGCGGCATCCCGCGCGAGCGGCGCAGGGTGGCGGCGCTGGCCATGCTTGACCGGGTCGGGCTGGCCGACCGCAGCCTTCATCGCCCGACCGAGCTTTCCGGCGGCCAGCGCCAGCGCGTTGCGCTGGCCCGCGCATTGATCGGGGAGCCGAGCCTGATCCTCGCCGACGAGCCGACCGGAAGCCTCGACAGCGTGACGGCGATCGAGGTGATGGAATTGTTGCGGCAGCTGAACCGCAGCCTCAACGTCACTATCCTGATGGTGACTCATGATCGTGATCTGGCCGCTCAGTGCGATCGCCAGATCGAGTTTCTGGATGGCCGGATCGTCTCCGACAGGCTGTCGCCGACAGCGGCCATGCCGATGCCGGCATGACGACCACGGCCGCCATGTCATCGGGCGCGCCGCCGGGCGAGCTCTTCGCCGAGGCCTTCGCCAACCTGTACAGTCAGGGCATCCGCTCGATCCTTGCCTTGCTCGGCATCACCGTCGGCACCGCTTCGATCATCGCCATGCTGAGCATCGGGAACATGGCGCAGCTCGAAGCGCTCAAGAGCTTCAAGAGCATGGGGATCGATATGCTGCAGATCCGCGCCGCCCAGACCGGCGCCGGTGCGGCGGGTTTCGACCGCCGCCTGGTCGATTCCCTCCCGGCCGACAACCCGGACGTCCTGGCCGCCGTACCCCTGTCGATCGGCCGGGGTCAGGTCACGGCGGCAGGGGTGACGGCGGACGTCGCGACCATCGCGATCTCACCCGCCTTCGCGACACTCGCCGGACTGCCCGTGCGTAAGGGGCGGATGATCGGCAAGGTCGATGATTGCGGGCTGGTGGCGATGGTCGGGGACGGGGCGGCGACGAAATTGTCGGCGCCGGGGGCCAGGCTCCTGCCGGGCGCGAAGATCGCGATCGGCGACTACGGCTATACCGTGATCGGCATCCTGGCGCCGGTGCCGAACGAATCGATGAACCCGGCCGACTATAATGATTCGGTGTTCGTGCCGTTCGCCTGCAGCCGTCGCATCATGCCCGGCGGGGATCCCAATACCGCGTTAATCCGGCTCAAGCCCGACGTCGATTCGGCCGCCGTGGGCGAGCGGGTGAAGGCGCGTCTTGCCAATGCGTCGTCCACGCTGACCGTGATCGACGCGCGCGGGCTGGTGAAGGCGATGAAGGCGCAGATGGGTGTCTATACTCGCCTGCTCGCGGCGATCGGCGGCGTCTCACTGCTGGTCGGCGGGATCGGTGTGATGAATGTGATGCTGATGAGCGTGATGGAGCGTCGGCGCGAGATCGGCCTGCGCGCGGCAATCGGCGCGACGCCGCGCGACCTGCAACTCATGTTCCTGGTCGAGGCAGCGGCGCTTGCCCTGATGGGCGGCCTAGCCGGCGTCGCGCTCGGCGTCGGCGCGTCCTGGTTCATGGCCAGGGCGATGGGCTGGGGCTTCGCGGTCGCGCTCTATGTGCTGCCGCTGGGTACCGGGGTGGCCGGCCTGGTCGGCATGGCGTTCGGCATCTACCCCGCCATCACGGCGTCCCGCCTTGATCCGATCGAGGCGCTGCGTGCGGAATAGGCGCCTGATAGGGTTTGAGCTCCGGCAGGGGGACTGGCTGCGCCAGCGTCGGCTGCGCGGGCGGACGCTTGAGCTCAGCGGGTGTGGCGCATCCGGCGAGCAGCATCGGGACCGCGACGGCCATCATGCCGGTCTTCATCACGTCAATCGCCTCCTGATCCTCGCCATCGCGACCGGCATTGTCCTGTTCCCGGGTAGTTCGATGCCGGCCGGCGCGCAAACCGTCGAACCCCTGTCTTCACCTTATGCCTCACCGGTTCCCCCACCGCCATCGCGCCCGGTGCCGAAGGGAGCCGCTGTCGCGATCAGCCTCACGGAGGCAGTGGCGCTCGGCCTGCGCGACAACCGCACGATCAAGTCAGCCTATCTTTCGCGTATCGCGCAGAAATTCGACTTGTTCGTTGCCGGCACCCGGTTCAGGCCCCGCATCAACGTCGCCGCCGATGTCTTTCGGGCATGGAGCGGTGGCGTGTCGAGCACGCAGTCGAACGTCACACCGCAAGTGGGGGTGCTCCTCCCGACCGGGGCGAATGCCGGCTTTTCCTGGGCACGGAACGACCGCTTCCAGGACGGGCAGCATTTCGCCAGCGAGGTCAGCACCTTCTCGGTAAGCCAGCCCTTGCTGCGCGGCGCCGGCCCTGACATCAACCTTGCGCCGATCAGGCGGGCTCGCCTGCAGGAGCGGATCAATCAGCTCGGCCTGAAGAACACTGTCTCGAACGCCGTGAGCAGCATCGTCTTCGCCTATCGCGGGCTGGTGCAGGCGCAGGAGCAGGTCCGCCTGGCCGAGCTGGCGCTGAAGCGCACCCGGGACCTGCTCGAAACCAACCGTGCGCTGATCGCGGCCGGGCGCATGGCCGCGGCCGATATCGTTCAGACAGAATCCGGGGTGGCAAACCAGGAGGTGGCCGTTCTGCAGGCCGGGCAGACGCGGACGTCGGCGCAGCTCGCCCTGCTTCAATTGCTGGCGCTCGACCTGAGCACGAATATCGTCGCGGGTGACAGTATCGATACAGGCCGTGTCGCGATCGACCTCGACAAGGCGCTTGAGCTCGGCCGGTCGGCGCGGATGGATTTGCTGTCGTCGGAGCTGGCGGTGGAGCAGGGCCGGATATCGCTGCGCGAGGCGAAGAATAACCGGCTCTGGGATTTGTCCGCGACCGGCAGCGTATCGCGTTTCCGGGGCAGCGATGCGCTGCGATCGCCCCTGGACGGCGATACCGACAAACGAGTCGGGCTGACGCTCAATATTCCGATCGGCGGCGACTATGCCCCGCGGCAGGGGGAGATCAACGCGACGATCGCGCTGCGGCAGGCTGAAATCACCTATCAGGACACCAGCCAGGCAGCCGAATCGCAGATTCGCGATGCAGTGCAGAGTGTCGACGCGAGCTGGCTCCAGCTTGAAGCCGCGCGGCGCGCCCGGAACCTGGCGGCACGCGCGCTGGATATCCAGCGGGAGAAGCTCAACTTCGGCCGCGCCTCCAATTTCGAGGTGCTCTCGTTCGAGGCCGACCTGCGCGCCGCCGACGCGCAGGAATTGTCGGCCAAGATCAATTATCTCAATCAGTTGACCTCTCTGGATCAGCAAATCGGAAGTACGCTCGATACATGGAAGATCGATCTCAACGACTGAAGCGGATCGTACCGCAGACGCGCCGCGGCCGGATCGCCGCGGCGCTGGCGATAGCGTGCGGCGTGCTGGCGCTCTGGTGGTGGGGCCCAGGCTCGGGCAGCGCGCCGGGACCGGCGGCACTCGTCGAAAAGAGCCAGGTGGTGAAACGCGAGCCCTTCACCTCGACGCTCAACGTGGCGGGGACGATCGGCCCGGGCAATGGAATCGACATCACTGCGCCGTTCGACGGCACGGTCAAATCGATCAATTTCGCTTATGGCGATCTGGTCAATCGGGGCCAGACGCTGGTCGAACTCGATCTTTCCGAGCTTGAGCAAAGCCGCAACGAGGCGGAAAGCGCCTATCTGAAGGCGGCCCAGGCGTCCGGCGACATGGCATCCTGGACGAGCGGCCCTGAAGTTTCCCGCGCCCGGCGCGCGGCCGAGACAGCGATGTTCCAGCTCGACGATACCGAGAACAAGCTGCGGGAAACCAAGACGTTGCTTGATCGCGGCCTTGTCTCGCGATCCGAATATGACGGCATGGTCCAGCAGCAGCGATCGCAAAAGGCGTCGCTTGAGGCGGCGCGGGAGGATCTGGGCACGACGCTGCGGCGGGGCCAGGGGCCGAACCGGCGGCTGGTCGAGCTCGACCTGACGAATGCGCAGCTCCGTCTCGCCAAGCTGACCGCGCAGTTCGACGGGGCGGTCCTGCGCGCGCCGGACGACGGGATCGTTGTCCGCCCGCCGCCTGGGCAGGGCAATGGGGCGGGCAGCGAGGCGCTGCATGTCGGATCCCGCCTGACCAAGGGGCAATTGATCGGAACGATCGCCCGGGCCGGGGGGCTCGGCGTGTCGTTCCGCCTGGACGAAGCCGATATCAACCGGATCAAGGTCGGCATGCCGGTAACGGTGACCGGCCCCGGTTTCGGCGAGATATCCCTTGCCGGGCAGATCGCGAGCGTCGCCGGCGAGGCAAGCAAGGATTCAGCGGGCGGCACTGGCAAGGCAAGCTTCACCGCGACCGCCCGTCTCGACGCGCTGACCCCTGAACAGGCCGCGCGGGTTAAGATCGGGATGACGGCAATGGTGATCGTGATCGCCTACAGCAATCCAAGCGCGATCGTCGTTCCCCCCGAAGCGGTGCAGGGTGCCGCGCCCGCGGCGACCGTCATGGTCCGCGACGGCAAGACGGGCAAGCCGGTTCCCAGGATGGTACGGCTCGGCCTTGTCTCTCCGACCGGCGCCGAAATCCTCTCGGGCCTGAAACCGGGGGAGGAAGTCTTGTGGTCGGTGGCGCAGCCCGCCGCTCCCGCGACGCCCTGAGCGCCGCCCCAAAGGCTGAGCCTGCCAGCGCTCAGCGCTGCAGCTTGGTCGCGAGGATGATCGACGAGGTCGTCTTCTCGACGCCTTCGAGCATGCCGATCGCGTCGATCAGGTCGTTGAGCCGGTTGACATGCGGCGCCTCGACGATCGCGATGAGATCATGCTGGCCGCTGATCGCGAACAGGCTGGTGACCTCGGATATTGCGGCGAGCTCTTCCTGGGTCTGGTGGGTGACCTTGGGGAAGACCTTGATCATCACATGCGCGCGGATCATCCGGAGGTCGTAATCCGTGCCGAGCCGCACCGTGTAGCCGGTGATCGTGCCGGTACGCTCAAGCCGTTCGATTCCGGCATAGACGCCCGCGCGCGATACGCCGAGCGCGATGGCGAGATCGGATACGGGGCGGCGCGAATCCTCGCGCAGCATCGCCAGCAATTGCAGGTCGAAACTGTCCTGGCCCAGCCGGTCGCTCACGGGATCGGCTCGTCGGCATAGATGGCGGTGCGGGCCGGCGCGGTGCTGGTGGCGAGCCCGCGATACATGCCCTCGGTGTTCATCGCGAAGGCCGCATGCCCCTTGCCGTCGATCGCGATCAGCCCGCCATCGCCGCCGATATCGCCGATCGCCTCGATCGTATCGCTGGCGGCGTCCCGCACGGTCTGGCCCTTCCATGCGATACGGTCGCAGACCTGACGCGCGGCGCTCTCGCGGATGAAATATTCGCCGGTGCCGGTCGCCGATACGGCGCAGGTCCTGTCGGCGGCATAAGTACCCGCGCCGATGATCGGTGAGTCACCGATCCGCCCCCAGCGCTTGCCGGTCAGTCCGCCGGTCGAGGTCGCCGCCGCGACATGCCCGCGCATGTCGAGCGCAACCGCGCCGACGGTGCCGAAGCGATGCGTGGGATCGAGCGCTGCGTGCTCGTCGCGTTTCCATTCGAGATATTCCTGCCAGCGCTTCTCGGTGCGAAACCAGCCTGGATCGACCTGCTCGACGCCCTGTTCGCGCGCGAACTGGTCGGCGCCCGACCCGGTCAGCAGCACATGGCGCGAGTGTTCCATCACTGCGCGAGCGAGTGTGACCGGATTCTTCGTCGCGCTGACGCCCGCGACGGCGCCAGCCCTGAGCGTCGCGCCGTCCATGATTGCGGCGTCGAGCTGGTTCTTGCCTTCGGCATCGAACACGGCGCCGCGACCGGCATTGAACAGCGGATTGTCCTCGAGCACGCGCAGTGCCGCCTCGACCGCGTCGACGCTAGAGCCGCCTCGGCGCAGCATCGCCGATCCGGCGGCGAGCGCTTCGGACAATCCCTGGCGATAGGTCTTGTCCTGCTCCGGCGTAAGATCGCCGCGTGAGACCACACCAGCGCCGCCATGGATGACCAGCGACCATGCGGCGTTCGGCGGAAAGGGCGCGTCGGTGAGCCGTCCGGCCTTGACGCTCGCGGTGCCGCCGAATGCTGGGCTGGTCACCTTGAGTGTCCTGAGATCGAGCGTGCCATCGGTGCCGATACCGGTCACCTTCACCGCTGCCCAGTCGAGCGGCCTGCCCGCCGTTGCGCCGGGCGCCCCCTGCGGCTCGACCAGCCAGGCATGGCCGCCGTCGAGGGTGTGGAGCGTCGCGCTGCCGTCGGCGTCGACGCACAGGGCGGTTTTCTCGTCGACGCCGATCCCGATCGCTTTCGCATCGCCGCTCGCGCGCGTCTGCGCCACGAAGGCGATCAGCCGGCCGAGCCGGTCGCGCGCGTTGAAATGCGTGTCGGTCACGATGTGGGCGAGGAACGGCATATGAAGGAAGCCGTGGACCATCGTCACCGCTGGCCCCATCGGATCGCCGAGCGCAGTGATCGAATCGACGCTGCCGCCGTCCATCGCGCCATAGGCGGTGCCGCCCAGGATCGCGAGGCCGGCGCTGGTGCCCCCGATCGGCCGCCCCCGCGCGACATGCGCGTCGAGCGCCTTCGCGACCGGGCTGTCCTTCCAGTAGCGCACGTAATTGGCCTGGTCGCCGCCGGCGATGAAGATGCCGTCGGCATGAGCCAGGATCGCCAGCACCTTCGGATCGGACGATGCCTTGCGATCATCGAACACCAGGGTCTCGACCGAGGCAGCGCCGCCGATATCCTTGTAGATTTCCTCGCCAGCCTCGCCGCCGCCGGAAGCGCGCAGCACGACGATATGGCCGTTCCCGGCCCTGGCAAGGAACCAGCGCCATCCATCATGTGGCCAGCCGCCACCGCCCATCAGCATCAGGCCGGTGGCTGTCCGGCCCGGGGTCTTCGCCGCAACGTCGCCGATGCTGTAATAGGTGTAGCCGGCGGGTGTCCCCGCATGCACCGCGGGCGCCATCAGCGCGAGTATCACTGCGACAATCGACCAGCGTAGAGCGTGCATCGTACCTCCCCAGCGGCGAATCCAACCAGATCGCCTAACAAAATGCGCGACGAATGCCGTCTGCCCGCATTTTTCATATTCCATTTTGTTGTCGTGCAGTGTCAATATGTCGCGGGGTAGCAATCAGGGGGAAATGATGCGCATCACCGGGATCGTCGCGCTCGCGCTTGCGGGCAGCAGCTTTGGTGCTCTGGCGGGCGCGGCGCAGGCACAGGTTGCCGACCCGCAAGTGCCGCAGGACGAGGCGAAGCCGGAGGCGGGCGACATCATCGTGCTCGGCTCGCGCATCCCCCGCATCCAGGGCGAGGGACCGGCCCCAGTGACGACGATCACTGCTGACGATATCCTGCGCAACGGCTATCAGAGCGTACCCGACGTGCTTCGCGCCATCACCCAGAATGGCGGCGAGACTCAGAGCCAGCAGAGCTTTTCCGGCGCGGACTTCACCCCGGGGGCGCAACAGGTGGATCTGCGCGGGCTCGGCCCCAACCATACGCTGGTGCTGGTCAACGGGCGCCGCATCGCCGATTTCCCGCTACCCCTCGGTGGCAACAGCAACTTCACCGACATCTCCAACATCCCGGTCGGCCTGATCGACCGGATCGAAGTGCTGAGCGGCAGCGCCTCGGCCATCTATGGTTCGGACGCGATCTCGGGCGTGGTCAATTTCCAGCTCAAATCGAAGCCTGACGGCACCCGGTTCGATTTCCGCTATGGCGGGACCGAGCATGGCGGCGGATCCTCGTTCCGGCTCACCGGCACGACGGGGTGGAACACCGGCGCGTTCCACGGCGTGGTCGGCATCGAGGGGCTCGTCCAGCGTCCGCTCTGGCAGTATCAGCGCAAGCTGCAGGATTCGACCGCTGACAACCCCACGACCGCTACCCCGCTTGCTCGGCGCACCTTCCTGCGGACCGACGAATATTCCGGTTATATCGACCCCGGCAAGGCGACCTGCGATTCACTGTCGGGCCAGAACCGCGGCACGACCTATTATGCCGCGAGGCCACGTTACGACACGATCAGCGGCCCTGGCCATTTCTGCGGCAGCAACGCATCGGTCGCCTATGGGACGATGATCTCGGAACGCAAGTCGGTCAGCGGTTTCGGCTCGATGGGTTATGATATCAGCGATCGTGCCGAGCTGTTCGTCGATTTCCAAGCGAGCTATTCGAAGCTCAAATTGTTCCGCGACGTGCTCGACTGGTTCTATGTCGCTCCGGACGGCAATGAGGAGGGGACCTTCTTCAATCCTCGCTATCTCACCCCGAACCAGACCGATAGCGGGCTTCAGCTCGACAACTGGTCGCGTCAGTTTACGCCCGAGGAGATGGGCGGGTTCGAAGCGGGCATGACGCGCAACAACTCGACCACCTTCAACATCACGCCGGGCATCAAGGGCAAGTTCGGCGCCGGCAACCAATGGTCTTATGAATTCACCCTCAACCATGCCGAGTACAGGTCGACGATCGCCTTTCCCCAGGTGGTCATCGACAAGGCCAATGCTTTCTTCCTCGGGCCTCAGCTCGGCACTGATCCTGACACGGGCTATGCGCGGTTCGATGCCAATCCGACGCGGCTCTACACGCCGCTGACTCCGGCCGAATATCGCTCAATCACAGCGGATTCGATCTACCGGCCCAAATCCTGGGTCAACAATGTTTCCGCGACGATCAACACGACCGAGCTGTTTCGCCTGCCGGGCGGCCCGGTCGGCTTCGCCGCGGTCGCGGAGATCGGCAACCAGGGCTATAATCTCCGGCCCGACCCGCGTGCGCTTTCACAATATTATGTCGGCCTGATCGACTCCGACGGCAAGGGTACGCGCCGACATTGGGGCCTAGGCGGCGAGCTTCGCGTGCCGGTCTTCTCGATCCTGGAGATCGATGGAGCGGCACGCTATGACCATTATGGTTTCGGCGGCGGCAGTATCGGCAAGTTCACCTACAATCTCGGCGCCGAGTTGCGCCCGATGAAGAGCCTGTTGTTGCGCGGCGCCTATGGCACCGGCTTCCGCGCGCCCGACCTGCATTATGTGTTCCGGGGCCCCGGCAACGTGCACTCGAGCGGCACCGATTATTATCTCTGCCGACAGCCCGGTGCGCCGGCAGATATCGGCGATTGCGACTATGTCGATTCGGGCTTCATCACGCGTAAGAACGGCAATCGCCGGCTCCAGCCCGAGACCTCGACCTCGATCAATGCCGGCGTGGTGTTCCAGCCCTGGCGCGGTTTCGACATTTCGGCGGATTATTTCCGCGTGAAGATGAAGAACCAGGTGCTCGACATGAACATCGACACCGTGCTGCGTGACGAGGCCGATTGCCGGCTCGGCGTGACCAACTCCGGCTCGCCGGTCAACGGCAACTCGCCGACCTGCGTCGACGCGCTCTCGCGCGTTCAGCGCTATGTCGGCGGCGCCTTGAACGGGCAGATCCAGAGCGTCCTGATCAACCCGATCAACGTTGCCGAGGAAACGACGGACGGCATCGATATCGCCGCGCATCTCCGGGTGCCGCTCCAGGACCAGAAGCTGGGCACGGTCTCGGTGTCGGTTGGCTACACCTATGTGTTCAGCCACACGGTCAAGCAGTATCCGGGCGATCCGACGATCGACAAGCTTGCGTTCGACAGCGGGTACGACATCCCACGCGACAAGGGCACGGCAAGCATCAGCTGGACTCTCGATGGCTTCACCGCGACGGTGACTGGCCAGCGGCTCGGCAAGCTGCCCAATTATGATGAGGACGGCTATATCAAGCCGAGCTACCTGTTCAATCTGTCGGCGCAATACGACATTTCCGATCATCTGCGCATCTCGGGCACGGTCAACAACCTGTTCGACCAGAATCCGATCAAGGACCGGACCTATTCGTCCTACCCCTATTATGACGTCTCATGGTTCGACGGTGTCGGGCGCAGCTATTATGTGCAGATGACGTGGAAGATGGGCGGGGCGCAGCTCTGATCGGGCGGCGGGCGCGGCTACGCTTCCGATGTCTTAGCTTGAGTAGCCCTGGCCATAGCCAGTGCAGATGGTTTCCCTAATTGGCGGCTCCCCGAATTTCGTCAATGTGGCGCGGATTTCCGGGGCCGAAGTCAGGCCTCCGGGCCAGCAGTCTGCTTCCGGAACGATCAACTTAAGCTCGTGGGCGGCTGATCTCGCGCAGGGATCCATCTGACCGAGACTCCTTGCTGCCCAATAACGTACGCCATCGTGCCTAATCCGGAGTAGAGAAGTTAATTCATCAATTGTTCCTTTATCGATATCATTGCACTCTTGCCCCTTGACATGGTAGAATAAATCCCGAGAGCGGTCTGCCTGTACATCCAAATCGCTGCTCGACTTGATTTCATGTATAATTCTGCGCGAAATTGCATTGCGTTCATTAAGTTGAACGGGTTGACAGCTTGCTAGGGTCATTGTAGCAGAGGTCGCGCTCAAAAATACCAAAAACTTGGTGAATGATGCTTTATTAATAATGCTCATCATTGTATCCAATTGTGGATTAGCGCAATGTAAAAGACCGATCAACGGGTTCAGTAGAAGGTTGTGAATTAAGAAAATTAATAACTTCGTTGCTTGCTTGGGCCTGTCGCAACGTTGAAGGATATTTGGTATCTTTTTTAAACGCAATTGGAAGGTCCATTCCTTCGTAGAATTTTGCTCTGCTTCTCACAGCAATGCGCTCGCCGAAAGATATAATTGGCTTAAATGTGTCATCTGTCCAGAATTCCTGACCATTGCCGCCATCTTCAGTGAATCGCGATCCTGGGGGAACTCTCCAAGCTTCATATAGCCATTCTCCGACTTTATCTGAAGAGTCTTTCGTGACGACACGCTGAACGATCCAGCCGCCTTTCTTCGACTCCTGACCCAATACCCACCGTATACCCCAAGATCCGTCACCGGGGCCTCCGCCAGATCTCGTTTGATACATTAATTGCTGAGTCGGCGTTTTTTCAAACTCATCCCACAACGTATACCGAGGTATCTCGCCAGGCCGAAGGACTTCGTGGCTCGCCGGTTCTCGGCGTTTGGATGGCTCCGCGGCGGGCCGCTTGGGAAGGCCTTTCAAGCTTCGAAGGATGTCTGCGGGATTGCCGCCCCTTTTCTTGGCGAGGTCAAGCGCAACGGCGCGATCCTGGGCAAAGGAGCCGCCGTCCTGCATCATGCCGGCTGGCAGGAAGGCGGGCACTCCAGCTCCGCCCGGCGACAGTGTCGGGGCGGATGATATCCGCCCGTCCACCGTCCCCACAAGTCGCTGCCGCGAGACGGTCTCGCCGCCCTGCGGATTGCGCCCGATCGCTTGTTGTTGCCGAATGAATGCATCATACTCGGTCGGCGCAACCAGATTCCGCATCAGACGCAGATCCTGTCTGGCAAAGTTGGTCGGCTGATAGGTCGCCATGAGTTGCAGTTGCAGCGCGGTCCTGCCTTGCGGTGCGACTGGCGCAGGATCGAGATTATATTCCGCCTGTCGCGCGAGCGATGTTGCCGTCGCCTCGTCCAGATCGCGGCGTATGGCGGCAGGAATCTGGGTGATCGATGTGAAGCCCGGGCCAAGCCGGTCCGCATCGGCGAACGCCGCCTCCTTCGCGGCATCCGCAGCCTGCTTGCGTCGCTGCTCTTCACGCAGGCCCCGCTCGGCAAGGTCTTCGCGCGCATAACGCTTGCGCGCCTCGGTCCAGTCTTCCGCCTCGATCTTTCGTGCAGCTTCCTCGCGCTGTCCCAGCGTCAGCGGCGACGCAGCTTCGTCAGCGGCCTGCTTCGGCAGCAGCCCGTCCACATCTCCTGTCGCCAGCGCGCGGGCGAGCGGCTCGAACAATTCGTCTTCGGTCGCCTGCCGGTCGGTCGGGGTCATCTCCTCGCGCATCAGCTGGTAGCGGTTGGCCGCCGCGACCGGATCGCGGTCGATCAGCCCCTGCACCACGCGCCGCCGGATGTCCGACCCATAAGCCATGGCACTGCGATCGATCGCGGCCGGATCGTCACCGCACGCCATCCCCCGTGCCACGATCGAATCGATCCCGGTGTGGAGATGCTTGTCGAACAGCACGGGATCGTCGGCATTGTCGGCCGCGTCGTCCGCCGCATTGCGTTCGAGCAGCACGCTCTGCTGGTCCTGCCCCCGGCGCAGCGCCTGCCCGGCCCCGGCAACCGCGCCGGAAAGATCATAGTCGAAGCGTTCCGCGATCACCTGGTCGAACTGGCCGCGCTGCCGATCGTTCTTCAGCCCGCTCCTGATCCAGTCGCGCAGCCCGCCATAGTCCCGCGTCATGTTCTCCAGCATGCCCTGCGGGTCGGCCCCGACCTTGCCGAGCGCGCCCGCCCGGATGCCACGCGCGCCTTCGGCATAGGCGTTCCACGCCTTTTTGACCTCGAACTCGTCGTTGCGGGCTTGCCGCTCCTGCATCTCGCCCGCGATCCGCGCGCCTGTGCCGCCAAGCTGCTGCATCCCGGCGCCAAGCGCCTGGAGGCCCGTCCCGGAATAGTCGCCGGGCTGGAGCTTCGCGTTCGTCACGTCGGCGATGCCGACGCGGTTCTGTTCTCTCGGGACCGTCGGCATCTCAGAGAACCGATCGCAGGATCGGGAACAGGGCAGTCATGGGCACCTCCTCGGTTTGGAGAAGGGCTTAGGCAGTGGACGCCATATCTTGAATCAACCGGCGGGTTCGTGATGTGTCCGATGGCGTCCCTCATTTTGCCTCGCGGCACACGTCTACCGCCTCGCTATGACCGGTTCGACATTGGTGCGCGTCCCGCGGAGGTGCGCAGCATTGACGAGGTTGTGCTAATCATATAGCAAGATAGTTATATAGCAGAGATTCGATATGAATGGCCTCGATACCGCTTTTGCCGCCTTGTCCGATCCGACCCGACGTGCGGTGCTTGCCCGGCTCGCGCTTGGCGAGGCGACGCCGATGGAGCTGGCGCGGCCGTTCGCCATCTCGCAGCCGGCCTTTTCACGGCATCTCAAGGTGCTTGAATCGGCGGGGCTGATCACACGAAGGATCGACGGTGCAAGGCGGCCCTGCCGGCTGGCGCCCGCCGCGATCTCCGAGATCGACCAGTGGCTCGCTCTGCTCAGAAAGGCGCTGGAAACCAACTACGACCGGCTGGACGCGGTTCTCGCCGCAATGCCCCTCGCAAAAGGAAGTGATGCCCCATGACCGCAATGACGCTTACCACCGAAGGCGATACTCATGTCGTGGTCACGCGACGGTTCGCCGCGCCGCCCGAGGCGGTCTATCGCGCGCATCTCGAGCCCGACCTGATCAGGCAATGGATGCTTGGCCCCGAAGGCTGGACGATGCCGGTGTGCATCAACGATGCACGCCCGGGGGGTGAGATCCGCTACGAATGGTCGGATGGCGCCGGTGGCGGCTTCCACCTGACCGGAGAGTACATCGAACTCCAACCGTTCAGCCGGATCGTCCATGTCGAGCGCATGTATCTGCCCGATCCCACCCCGGACAATCATGTCGAGACGGTCTTCGCCCCCGACGGCAGCGGCACGCTGATGACGATGCGGATGACGGTGCCCGATGCGGCGACGCGTGCTGCGATGCTCGCCAGCGGCATGGAGCATGGCATGGAAGCGGGATACCGGCGGCTCGACGCGATGGTCGGGCAATAGGCCGGGAGCCCGTTTTCACGGCTTTTCCGGACCGCTCGACGGCCCAAATTGCTGCGCAATAATTTCGATAGCGTTCGCTACCCAATCGCGATAGCCTCGTGTCGTTATCGCAGCTGGGGAGTTGAGTGATGACGAGAGGGTGCAGAACAGCGTTGCTGGCCGGCGTGGCCGCGATATGGGCGAATCCGGCCGTCGCGCAGGTGGCGAGTGGTCCAACGACGGCGACCGCCAAGGCCCAGGCGGAACCCGAAGGCGATACGGGCAGGTTGCAGGACATCGTCGTCACCGCGCAGCGCCGCGAGCAGTCGCTCCAGTCGGTGCCGATCAGCGTGAGCGCCTTCAATGCCGACGCGATCTCCTCGCTGAGCGCTGAGACGATCGGTGATCTCGACAAGTTCGTGCCGGGCCTGACGATCAACGACACGTCGGTCACGCAGCCGTCCTTCACCATTCGCGGCGTGCAGACCGACGATTTCGGGATCGGGACCGAGCCGTCGGTCGGCATCTTCGTCGACGGCATCTATTCCGGACGGTCGGGATCCTCGCTGATCTTCTTCAACGACATCCAGCGGGTCGAGGTCCTGAAAGGGCCGCAGGGCACCCTGTTCGGCCGCAACACCTCGGCCGGCGCGATCTCGATCATCAGCAACAAGCCGAGCGACAAGCGGGAACTCATCGGGACGATCCAGGTCGGCAACTATCGCAAGGTCCGCGCCGACGTGACGGTGAACATCCCGCTGACCGACACGCTCTATCTTCGCCTGAACGGCGTCTCCAACTATCGCCAGGGCTATCTGACCGACGCGATCACCGGGGAGAAGCGCGAAGGCGAGAACAACAAGTCGGGCCGCGCCGCCCTGCGCTGGGCACCGACCAGCGACACCGATTTCGTGCTCGCCTATGACCATGACGACACCAACAAGGACGGGCCGTTCGCGATCGGCATCAGCAAATATGCGCTGAGCACCGATCCCGCCGGCCCTCATGCGAACGACGTGATCGGCGACAAGGAGACGCGCATCCTGCATGCCGTGTCGTTCACCGCCACGCATCATAGCGGCCCGCTGACCTTCACCAGCATCAGCTCGTTCAAGCATTTCGAAACGCACAATCGCGAGGACGAGGACGGTACCGCTGATCCGACGCGCTATTTTGACACCGAGAATATCGAGAAGAACAGCAGCCTGTACCAGGAATTCCGCGTCGGCTTCGACAATGACCGGCTGAGCGCGATCGCCGGGGTCAGCTATTTCCACGAACGCGGGCGCCAGACCAGCGCGGTGACGTTGCTGAGCGACTCGGTGGACCGGCTGCTGGGCAAGGTGGCCGGTTTTCAGGTATTCACCATCCTCAACAGCGTCGGTGGGTTGCCGGTGTTCGGCCAGACCTTCGAAGAGGATATGAACAACCGCGCGGCGAACGATTCCTATGCGGCATTCGCTGACGCGACCTACAAGGTAACCGACCGGCTGAGCCTGACCGCGGGCATTCGCTACACGCATGACCTGAAGAAGTTCACCTGGAGCAATGGCGGGTTCCTTTCGCCTGGGCTGGACGCGATCGCCGCGCCCGGCGCGCTCTACAATGCTATTCTCGGGTTCGAGGCTTTTCCGGATGCTGCGTTGGTCAGTGTCGGCACTTTCCTGCGGAAGCCTTATGTCATCGGCCCCAACGGCCTGATCTTCGACGAAGGCGCGCTTGAGAATGTCCCGTTCACCCGGCGCGCAAGCTTCAGCGATGTCTCGCCGCGCTTCGTCGTGCAGTATGACGTGAATCCTGACGTGCATCTCTATGCATCGGCGTCGCGCGGCTACAAGGCGGGCGGGTTCAATTCGACCGAGATCAACTCGTTCTTCGCGCCCGAAAAGGTGTGGAATTTCGAGGGCGGCTTCAAGACGGAGCTGTTCGACCGTCGGGTACGATTCAATCTTTCAGGCTATTATTTCAAGTACAAGAACCGCCAGTCGATCAGCCTGGAACCAAGCACCAATCCGGATTGCGCGATGACGCCGCCGCCGGCAGGCACTGTCTGCCTGCCGCAATACCAGACCCGGTCGGGCGATTCCCAGGCTTATGGCGTCGATCTCGAGACGAAATTCGTCATCTCGCGCGATTTCACGATCGGCGTCACCGCCGGCGCGATCAACTCGACATGGGTCAAGCGAATCGAACAGGGCGTCGACATATCCGGGCAGCCGACCGGCGAGCCGACTTTCCGCGGGGTGCTGAGCGGTCATTACGATCATGATATCGGGCATGGATCGATCTTCGCCGACGGCAGCTACAGCTACACCTCGCGCCAGCGGCTGAACGACGCGCAGCGCGCGATCGACGCATCGATCGCCCCCTTTGTCGACTGGTCGAAGCTCGGCGCGCTTCGCTCGCCCCGCAACATCATCAATGCCAGGATCGGCTGGCGTTCGCCGGGCGAGCATCTGACGGTTGCGCTCTACGCCGAGAACCTGCTCAACAAACGCTATTACCAGACGTTGAACACGATCACGAACGACATCTTCAACACCCCCTATGTCCGTGCCGAACGGCCCGGTTTCTACGGCGTCGAAATCGGTTTCCGTTTCTAAGACATAATCGAGGAGAGATTGGCATGAGGAACAGGATAGCGCTTCTGGGCTGCGCCACTGTGCTGGCGCTCGCGGGTGGATGCAGCGGCAGCGGCCCGAAGACCGACGCCCAAGGGTTCGTCATCGACCCCGATTTCGAAAAGAACCTGCAGCAGAAGCTGCTCGACGCGAAGCCGGGCGACGTGGTCGACATCCCTGCGGGCAAATATGCGCTGAGCCGCAGCCTTAGCCTGACCGCCAACGGCGTGACGGTGAAGGGCGCCGGCATGGACAAGACGATCCTGTCCTTCGCAAAGCAGACGTCGGGCGCCGAGGGCATGCTGGTGACCGGCGACGATTTCACCATCCGGGATCTGGCGTTCGAGGATACGAAGGGCGACGCGCTGAAGGTGAACGGGGTGAAGAACACCGTGATCCGCCGGGTCCGTGCCGAATGGACCGGCGGGGGCAAGACCTCGAACGGTGCCTATGGCCTCTATCCCGTGCAGGTGACCAACGTGCTGATCGAGGGATCGGTGGTGAAGGGCGCGTCCGACGCCGGCATCTATGTCGGCCAGTCGAGCAACATCATCGTGCGCAACAACCGTGCGGAAGACAATGTCGCCGGCATCGAGATCGAGAATTCGAGCCATGCCGATGTCTATGGCAACACCGCGACGGGCAATACGGGCGGCATCCTGGTTTTCAACATGCCGAATCTGCCGGTGCCGGGCAGCAAGACGCGCGTGTACAAGAACCAGGTGGTCGCCAACAACCACGCCAATTTCGGGGCGAAGGGCAGCGCGGTCAGTTCGGTGCCGGCGGGATCGGGCGTGATCGTCAATTCGAACGACGAGGTCGAGATCTTCGACAATGACGTGAAGGACAACAAGACCGCCAACGTCATCATCTCGAGCTATTATTCGACGGGCTTCGACACCAAGAAGGGGATCGCCGCCGCCTATGATCCCTATCCCGAGAATATCTATGTCACCGGGAACCGCTTCTCCGGTGGCGGTGACGACCCGGGCGGCCGCTTCGCCCCGATGAAGGCGCTGGCCGGCGGGCGGCTGCCCGACGTGCTGTGGGACGGGTTCGTCAATCCCAAGCTGAAGACTCCGGGCATCTGCGTTCGGAACGGCGCGGCGAAGCTGCTGAACGTCGACGGGCCCGGCAAGTTCGCCAGGGCGAGGATCGATACGAGCGTCGACTGCGCGCCCGCCACGCGCCTGCCGGAGATCGTGCTGCCGGAGAAGATGACGAAGGACAGCGGCAAGGCGTCATGAGCATAGCGTCATGAGGTGGCATCTCGCGGTCGCGCTGGCTGCGGCCCTGCTGACGGCGTCGTGCGTCCGCGCGCCGACGACCGTCACCTTCCACGCCGAGGACAATCCGGCGACGCTGTCGGGCTGGGGGTTGTTCACCGTATCCGGGGGGCGGATCACCCCGCATCCCGGCATGGTGACCTATGAGCTGCAGACGCCGCTGTTCAGCGACTATGCGCAGAAATGGCGGACGGTGTGGATGCCGAAGGGCGTGCATGCGACCTATCGCGCTGACGGGGCGTTCGACTTTCCGGTCGGCACGATCGTCACCAAGACCTTCTACTACACGACGCCAGCCGGTGCCGGGAAGCCGCAGACCAGCGGCGAGGTGCTGAAGATGACGCCGGCCAGCTACCAGTCGGGCGTTGGCGGCCTGGACCTCGCTCATGTGCGGCTGATCGAAACTCGCCTGCTGGTGCGGCGCGCCGGCGGCTGGGTGGCATTGCCCTATGTGTGGAACGCTGACGGCACTGACGCGACGCTGGAACGGACCGGCGCCGACGTCCCGCTGACCTTTATCGACGGGGCGAGCAGGACCCGGTTCGATTACAGCGTGCCCAACCAGAACCAGTGCGCCGGCTGTCACGCCCAGGATTACCGGACACGTGCGATCGAGCCGATCGGACTGAAGGCGCGTCATCTCAACCGCGATTTCCCGGGTGAGGGCGGCGAGATCAACCAGCTTCGACGGCTGGCGGCGATGGGATATCTGACCGGCGTTCCCGGCGCCGGGGTGCCGCGCAACGCCGACTGGCAGGACAAGAGCGCCGGTCCGGTCGCTCAGGCGCGCGCCTATCTCGATATCAATTGCAGCCATTGCCACAATGCGGTCGGCGCGGCGCGTACCTCCGGCCTGTGGCTCGACGCGAAGACGCAGGACCCGCGCCTGCTTGGCATGTGCAAGCCGCCGGTCGCCGCCGGTCGCGGGACGGGCGACCGGCCATTCGACGTCGTGCCCGGCCACCCCGAGACGTCGATCCTGCCCTATCGCCTCGCCAGCGTCGATCCCGGGGTGATGATGCCTGAGCTGGGCCGCGACCTGGAGCACAAGGAGGGTGTCGATCTGATCATTCGCTATATCACGGGGCTGAAAGGCGCCTGCACCGAGGATGACGGGCCGACCGAAGCGGTGGCGCGATGAGCTGGACCAACTGGTCGGGCAGCGTGGCGGCATCGGCCCCGGTGCTGCGCCCGAAGACCGAGGACGAGCTGGCGGCAGCGGTACGGGCGGCGGCGACGGTGCGCGCGACCGGGGCCGGCCATTCCTTCATGCCGCTCTGCCAGTCGGACGACCTGATCGTCTGCCTGGAGGACATGGCCGCGACCCTCACCATCGCGCCTGACCGCAGGACGGCGCGGGCGCCGGCCGGCTGGAGCCTGAAAAGGCTGACGGCTGCCTTGTGGGAAGAGGGCCTTGCGCTTGCCAACCAGGGTGACGTGAATCCGCAGTCGCTTGCCGGAGCGATGGCGACGGGCACGCATGGCACTGGCCGCGATCTCGGCAATCTCGCCACCTTTGCGCGTGGTTTCCGACTGATCGGGCCGGACGGCGCGGCGACATGGTGCGACGCCACCGCCAATCCCGATCTGTTCCAGGCGCAGCGCCTCTCGCTCGGCCTGTTCGGAATCGCCACCGAGATAGAAGTCGAGGTGATCCCCGCCTTTCATCTGACCGAGCGGATCGAGAAGAAGCGCTGGGCTGAGGTGCGCGAAAGCTATGACTCGCTCGTCGAACGGCACCGCCATGTCGAGTTCTGGTTCTTCCCCCATGCCGACGACGTGATCCTCAAGACGCTTGAGATGACCGATCCGTGCGATCCGCCGCCCTCCACCACCGACATGGAGGAAACCGCGTTTCGACGGCTGCTCAAGATCGGTGCCTTCGCGCCGCCGCTGGTCCCGGTCCTCCAGCGGCTGATGATGAAGACGGGCTTTGACGGCCGTCGCCGTGGCCCCGCCCACACCATCTTCCCTTCGGATCGGACGATCCGGTTCGAGGAAATGGAATATGAGATGCCCCGCGCTACGGGGATGGAGGCGCTCGACGAAGTGGTGGCCTGGATCCGGCGCCGGCGGCTGCCGGTATCCTTTCCGTTCGAATATCGCGTGGTCGCCGGGGACGATATCTGGATGAGCCCGATGAACCGGGGGCCCGTCGCGGCGATTTCGATGCATCAATATGCCGCGATGCCGTGGCGTGACCTGTTCGCCGACGCGGAGGAGATTTTCCGCGCGCATGGCGGCAGGCCGCACTGGGCCAAGCGGCACACGCTGTCGCGGGGCGATGTCGATGCCCTTTACCCGATGGCGGAACGATATCGCACGGTGCGCCGTGCTGCCGATCCGCAGGGCAAGTTCCTCAACGCGCATTTGGAGGCGCTGTTTTCCTGATGGACGATCGAACGCTTCACGAACATCTGATCGGGCAGCAGGGCTCCCGCGCAGCGCTCAACACACCGGTGCTGGTGCTCGATATCGAGGCGCTCGACCGCAACATCGCCTATATGGCCG
Source organism: Pseudomonadota bacterium (assembly GCA_040388155.1). GTDB lineage: Bacteria > Pseudomonadota > Alphaproteobacteria > Sphingomonadales > Sphingomonadaceae > Sphingomonas. The sequence continues at coordinate 25,064 of JAZKCJ010000018.1, read as the reverse complement.
GGCGCGCCGCGGAGCGTGGCGTGGCGCTCCGGCCCCATGCCAAGACTCACAAGAGCGTCGATATCGCCAGGCGCCAGATCGAGGCGGGCGCGGTCGGCCTGTGCTGCGCGAAGATCGGCGAGGCAGAAGTGCTGGCCGATGGCGGCATCGCCGGGCTGCTGATCACGTCGCCGGTCACCGCGCCGGCAGCGGTCGCGCGGCTCGCCGCGCTGGCGAAACGGTCGCCCGGGCTGATCGCCGCGATCGACAACCCGCGGATGGTCGCACGGCTCCAGGCGGCGCTCGCGGCCGAGGGCGCGATGCTCGATGTCGTGATCGACATCGATCCCGGCATCCGCCGTACCGGCGTCGCCTCGCCGGAAGATGCGGTGGCGCTGGCGGAGGCGATCGCGGGAGCGGCAAGCATCACCCTCCGGGGCGTCCAATATTATTGCGGGCTGCAGCAGCATATCGAGAATTACGCCGCCCGCCGCGCCGCCATCATGGAGCGGACTGACTATCTGCGCTCGGTCATCGCCGCGCTGACCGACAAGGGCTACCCGCCGGAGATCGTCACCGGCTCGGGCACGGGAACGCATCATATCGATCTCGAGCTTGGGGTCTTCACCGAGTTGCAGGCCGGTTCCTATGTCTTCATGGACAAGCAATATCTCGATTGCGACCTCGCCGACGGGCCGGCGTCCCCGTTCGAGACCTCGCTCGCGGTCGATGCACGGGTGGCGAGCGCCAACCACGCGGCACTGGTCACGATCGACGCCGGGTTCAAGTCGCTGTCCACCGATGGTGGCATGGCGCAGGTTCAGCGCGGCGCGGCGCCCGATACGATGTTCATGTTCATGGGCGACGAACATGCCGCCCTGATCGCGCCGGATATCGGGCTGCGCCTGGGGCCGGGCGATCCGGTCAGCCTGACGGTGCCGCATTGCGACCCGACGGTGAACCTCTATGATTTCTATCATGTCGTGAAGGGTGACACGCTTGTCGCGATGTGGCCGGTGAGCGCCCGCGGCCGCGCCCGGTGACGTTCCGGGCCGATCACGTCGCTGCCATCCTGGTCGTCGGCGTGATCGGCGTGCTCATTCCCGGGCTCCAGCCGCAACTGCTTGGCGCGCTGGCGCTTGAAGGGCGGCTGACGTCCAATGCGCTCGGCATGCTGGCGACGGTGGAACTGCTGGCGATGGGAATCGGCGCGGGTGGGGCCGGCTTCGTCCTGCCGGTGACACGCCTGCGCCCCATTGCCGTGATCGCGCTGGTGGCGACCGGCGGCTTCGACCTGCTGACCCCGATGCTCGGCACCGGCGCGATCTTCGCGGCGCGGATCGGGGCGGGCATCGGCGAGGGGGTGCTGATCTGGATCGCGATCGGCTTCATCATCCGCACGCGTGCGCCGGAGCGTTGGTCGGGCTTCTACCTTGCCATGCAGACGCTTGCCCAGTTCGGGCTGGCCAGCGTGTTCGGGCTCTATGTCATCGACGCAGGCGCGGGGCCGGGGTTCATGTGGCTTGGCATCGTTACGCTGGCGGGGTTGCTCGCGGTGCCGTTCATGCCCCGCCATTTCGCGCCGGTCGAGGCGCATGACGAGCCTTCCGGCGCGCCACCGACACGGGGGATCGTCGCGCTGGCCGGGGTGGTGCTCTACCTTGCCTTCATCGTGTCGGTGTGGGTCTATGTCGAGCCGCTCGCGCTCGATCGCGGTATCCCGTCGGCCCTGATCCACGTGATCGCGCCGCTGTCGCTGGCGATGCAGGTGCTCGGCGCCGGGGCGGCGACATTGCTTGCCGGCCGCTTGCCGGCGCGTGGGACGATCATTCTTGCCGGCCTCGTCAATCTGGCGCTCCTGGCGGTCATGGCAGCGCCGCCGTCACCCGTTGCCTTCGTCGCGGCGACGGCGGTGTTCGGCTTTCTCTGGCTGTTCGCCTTGCCGTTCCAGATTCCCGTGGTGATCGCCGCCGACCCGAGCCGGCGGACGGCGTTGCTGATCGGCGGGGCGCAACTGACCGGATCGAGCCTTGGCCCGCTGTTCGCCAGCATGCTGGTCGGCGGGAACGACGTGACGCCGGTGCTGTGGTTCGGTACAGGCTGCGCCGTCACAGGGGTTGTGGTGCTGCTCGGCGCCGGCACCCCGCGTCGATCATGAGGAGACCAGATAGTGACCGCCGCGTCGGCAGCACCCGGGCGCAGCCACCCCAAGCAGGGGCGCGCGCAGCAGACCTATGAATTGCTGCTCGACGTCGCCGGCGCGCTGCTTGCCGAGGTGGGCGTCGATCGCATCTCAACCAATATGATCTGCGCCCGTGCCGGCGTCACGCCGCCAGCGCTGTACCGTTATTTCGAGGACAAATATGCGGTGCTGGAGGCGCTCGGCCGGCGGCTGATGGCGCGGCAGAATGTCGCGCTCGAGGACTGGATCGCGCGGCATGCCGACCAGGGGCTCGATGCGCTCCGCGACGGGATCGAGGAATTGCTTCGCGAAACGGCGCGTGTCACGCAGTCGGAGCCCGGCGCTGTGTGGATATTGCGCGCGCTCCATGCGTCGCCACGGCTGATCCATGTCCGGCTGGAATCGCATCGCTACGTCACCGACAAGCTGGTCGAGGCCTATACGCGCTACCTGCCCGACATGGACCGCGACGAGCTCTGGCAGCGCCTGAGACTGTCGGTCGAGCTTGGTTTCGCGGCCGACGAAATGCTCCAGGAGGAAACCCGCGTGTCCGAGGGAACCGTGCTGAAGAGCGTGGCGCGCCTGTTGAGAAACGACCTGTAGGAAGCGCAGGGCGGACGGGCCGGCTGCCCGGGGGGATCATCCGGTCGGATCGTCGTCGGCTGGCGGCGGGGGCGTCTCGCCGGACGGAGCTGCTGTTGTTTCAGCCGAGAGGAGCGCCGGTGCGAGCCAGAAGGGCAGGTCCTTGAATTTGTCTGCCTGCACGACGTCGCTGTCATAGGCCACGCCGTCAATCGTGGCGCCATCGATGCTCTGCACCAGGCAATAGCCGCGCATCGCCACTTCGGGCACGTCGCTGCCCGATTGCCAATAGCGTTCGAAACGCGAGCCGGCGAAAAGCTGGAAACCGTCGAGGCCGGAATTCGCCCCGACATAAAGCCCGGGGACATAGCCCGCTGCCGCCACCGGATCATACCAGGCGTTGCAATAGGCGATCACGTCGATCGTCGGCGTGCCTTCCGCCACGCCCTCCAGATCGAGCCAGACGCTGACGCCGTACGGCAGGCCGACTGACCGGGCGTTGGCCGCGGCATACGCGCCATATTCGGCGCCAAGGCTTGCGCCCGGTACCCAGCCCGACGGGGCGACATGCTGGACCGCCATCAGCGCCAGGCCGGCGTCGAGGATGTCCAGCGCTTCCGACCGCGTCAGGTCGGTATCGGCTTCGGGCGCGTCGCGCGTCAGATAGCGGATCGCGAAGCGGAAACCGGCGGCGGCGAAGGCGCTTGCGCTGCTTGCCGTCAGCTTTGTGTCGGTGTCGAATCCCGTCGCCCCGACAGGCGCCGCTTCCACGGTTCCCGGCAAGGTGAGCGTCAGCGGCGGATTCGGCGCTGGCGCCGGATCGGGTGGAGGCGCTGGCTCCGGCTCCGGCTCCGGCGGCGGCGGTTCCGGTGGAGGGGCTGGAGGCGGGACGGGTGTCGGTTCCGGCGAAGGGGCCGGCGCTGGAGGAGTAGGTACCGGCGTCGGCGTCGGCACCGGTGCTGGCGGAGGAGGTGGCGGAGGCGGAGGAGGTGGAGGAGGAGGAGGAGGAGGAGGAGGTGGTGGTGGTGGTGGCGGCGGCAGGGGTACCGGCGGCAGATGGCGTTGCAGGAAGCATTCGAGATGCCAGCTTGCCTTGGCACGACGCTCGCACTGTCCGTCGCGGAGCGCCTCGATCCAGGCGCGATGGAGGCGCCGGAAATGGCGCATGTGGCGATGGTGGAGGAAAAGATCCTGGACGACGATGTGTGCAGGCATGTTGTCCCGGACGATCTCGCTGGCCTGGTCGCGCCAGCCATCGTCGTCATCGGGCTCATCGACAGGCATCACCGCGGTGATGCGAAAGCTGTAGTCCGGCGGCTGTTCCTGCGCCGCCTCTTCTCCGTAGTGGTGATGATGATGATGATGATGATGATGATGATGACGGTGGTGCCGATGATATTCCTGCGCGTAGCGGAGCAGCGTCCATTCAACGATGTAGAGCCGCCGGAGGTCGACACCGGCGGCGCGGACCAGCCGCATCGTCATGGCCACTGCCTCCGCGACATCGCGCAACTCGCCGAGCAGCCAGCATCCCTCTTCAAGATCGCGACACACCAGATAGACCGGTCCCCGGCCGGGTAGCGCCCCGACACTGTAGCGAGTCGGGTCGGCGAGTGCGGGCATCAGCGCCGCGGCGACCGTTTCGCCCGCCAGTGGCGACTGTCCGTCATGGTCGCCCGGATCGCGCGGGTGATCGGCGGTCTCGACTGGCAGGAAAGTCTGCGCCACCACCTCCCCCAAGGCAGCAGGCAGCAGGCGCCCGAAACTGGCCTGCGCGGGATCGGTCACCAGTTCGGGGCCATCGGCCCGGTTGGCGGCATCGAGCAGCGCAAGATCGATCCGACAGCGGATGAAGAGATCTGCCGTCTGTGTGGTGTCGCGTCCCGCGCGATAGTCGAAACCCCGCCCGCGGTCCCGGGTGGCGGGCACCATCCTGGCGAGCAGCGTCCGCTTCGCCTCGATCAGCGCGGTACCCGGTTCAAGCTCGACCACGCCGCATGCCGAGTCTGCCGGCGGGGTGATCGCCTCCGCATAGAGGGAGAGCAGGAAATCGAGGATCGAGCCCTGCCGCGCCACGACGGGGTCGCCGTCAGCGATCAGCCGCTGGAGACTGACCTCATAGCCCGGCTCGAGCAGCGGTTCGACATTCGGCACGATGCCGCGCAGCGACTGGCTGACATAGGTCCGGTCGCCGCCCGCCGTGATCGAGAAGAGGTGGCGGACGAAAGCAAGCTGGGCGAAGAAATCGGCCATCAGCTGGTCGAAGACCATCAGATAGCCTTTGAGCTGCCGGGCCTGGGCCTCGCGTTGCGCCGAGGATTCCGGCGGCAGGCCGTAGCCGCCGATACCATAGACTGCCGGGAACTGATTCTGCACCGAGCTATAGGTCGCCAGATCCCAGCCATGGCCGGTTGGCGGGGGATAGTCCTGCGCATAGTCGATGGCGAGTTCATAGGTTCGGCGCTGGTCGGCCCAGGCGCGGGCGAGCTTGCGCGTGACGGTGACCGGATTGGTGCGGCAGATGCTGGTGCCGTGCCGCAGCCGGATGTCACGGCCGGCAATGGCCGCCTCGTCCTGGAGGCGGAGGATATGGCCATCGGGGACGTGGATGATGTCCTTGCCCGTGAAAACCTGCTCGCCAACCTGTACCGACAGGCGATCGACCGAGAGCACACCGCGCACCTCAGCCATGATCTCGAGCAGATATTCGACCGGTACCGTCGAGGGCAGGGCGGTCAACTCGCCTTCGTCGATGAAGCCGCGCAGCATCAGCGGCCCGTTGAAGATATGCGCCGTGGTGAGACCGGCCAGGCGCAGTGCGTCGAGCGACCGGCGCTTCGGTTCGGGCGACAGGGCGAGGCCGAGCTGGAACAGCAGGTCGGCCAGCACGGTATCGGGATCGCTATTGTCGTCGAGCTGGATGTCGGCCCGCACCCGGGCGCGGAGCGGCCGAAGAACCACCGCGTCCTGCACATCCTCGCACAGGGCGCGATTCGCCGCGTAGCAATCGAGCACCCCGGCCCTGACTGTGTCGGGATCGGGGCCGTGATCCTCGCAGCCGGGATCGAGGCCCGGCACCAGCACCGCGATGCGATAAAGCCCGGAAACCCCATCAGCGTCCCTGGGCGGGACCATGGTGAACCATGCATTGCCGATGTCGGGGATGCGGTCGATGATCAGGCGGCGCAGATCGTCCGTCGTCACCGGATTGACCGGCATGATCTCGCGGGCGGGATAGAGTGCCTGCCGGTCAAGCGCGATCCGCCCCGTCTCAGGCGCGCAGAGCAGGTCTGCCACCGCAAAATCGGATCGATAGGACAGTTCGGTCAGCGCGTAGCAGAGCTGCTGGAGGATCGTGACGCCCGGGTCGGACCAGTTGTAATTGGTCCAGATCTGTCCGGTCAGCCGCTGGACCAGCGCCGTGCCCTCGGTCAGCAGCGCGGCATAATCGAGCCCGACAGGATCGCCATCGGTGGCGAGCACGATGGGTGTCGGCTCGGCACTCATCCGGTGCGTCCGGATATCACGGCAGGCCGGGGCGTCAGCGCAAGCCTGGGCGGAAGCGCCGGCTCGACGCTCGGCTGCGCCTTGCCCCTGATGGTGTGGGCGGCAGCCGAGGTCAGGTAATAGTAGCCGCCGAGCAGGCCTATCGGCGATTCCCGCACCAGTTCAAGCGCCCGGATGGCACGGACATAAGGCCGGTGACGGACGAAATGCGCCACTTCGTTGCGCGTATAATAATCGTCGGGCCGGGGCGGCAGCGTGGGGGAGGGCCAGGGCGACAGATACTTGATCAGCTCCTGGTTCAGCCGCTCCTTGTTGGCCTCCACTGTATCGTCGTCGGTGAACACCAGATCGGCGACGACCCTCAGCCGGAGATAGGGTGGGTTGGTCACCCATAGCTGGATGAACGGACTGATCCGTTGGCCGAGATAGGTCGCGATCGCATTGAGCGTCGTCGCGTCGCAGGCGGGGATCGTCGGATCGGAAATGGCCGGCGTCTGCGGCCCGGGGATGGGAATGACCCAGACATTGCCCGGCACGGGGGCAATGCCGCCGTCGCTCGCCGGCACGACCGCGACTTGCCACAGCGACGGAAACGCCGCGAGCGCGAGGCGGGAATAGTCCCAGCCCTGAATGCCGCGATCCTTGTGGCGGAGCCGTTCGGCCAGCCATAGCTCGAAGCCGGTGCCGATCTCGGCCGGTGCGCCGCCGGACGACGGCATCGGTTGATCGATCGAGCCGAGATCCGGGAGAGGCGAGACTGTTTTCGTGATCGTGCCGGCGGGTAGCGGATCGCCCAGGCCTGCGGCACCGCCCGGGCCGACCCATGTCGCCATCGTCGCGTTGGTCACCAGCCCGGCGAGTTTCGGGAAAGCGGTCGGGTCGCTGGGCACGCTCACCCGCAACCAGGGCTGCGCGGCATGCGCTTTGGAAAGGGCGAGGCTGACGATGCCCGAATTGCGCAGGTTGTTGGTGGTGTCCCGCAAGGGCGTCAACGGTGACCACCGCGTTCCGCCATGACTGCCGGTTCCATGATCCTGTGCCCAGACGACCGGGGGCGTATCGGTCGGCCAGCCGCGCGCCGGAGGGGCGAGCTGGAACAGCAGGGTCAAGGTCTCGGCCGGGTCGGACAGGCCGATCTCAAGCGCGCCGGCGGGGTTCACTGGGGTAAGCAGCGGCACCGTTTCGCCTGCCTGCCACCGCACCGGCTCGACGCCGTTGAACGGCAGCAGGTGGAACAGTGTGGCCGGCGCCGCGGTGTCGCCAAGTCCGTTAGTCATGGCCGGAGCCGGTATGGCTGTCGTTGCGGTGTAGGTGACCTGGATGCTCGCGGCCATCGGCAGCCAGGGCTGGTTGGGAAAGCCGAGCAGATCGGTGCCCTTCATGCATTTGTCGATGCAGTCGCTGCTATCCGTGGTGGCGAACCTGGTCTGCACGTCGCGCAGGCCGGCCGCCGTGACGGGCCGGGCAACCGCCGCTGGCCGACCCGCTGCCCTGGCCTGCACGTCGAGCGCTCCCGATGCGGCGTCGATCAAGGCGCGGGCGCTGTCGAGCCGCGTCGGCGTCGGCGTGGCGATGGTCGACGCATTCTGCGCCAGCCACGCGTCGAGACTGGCATGCACGCTGGCGACGTCGGGCGTCGGTTGCCAGATACGGCGAAGCCGCCGGAGGAAACCGGCCGTGTCGACGTCCCCGAGTGCTGATGAGAGGCTGGCGCGCCAGTCAGCCTTGGTCGCCGGATCGGCGTCGTTCGCCGCGATCTCGTCCTCGATCGCTTCGAGCGCGGCGCCGTCCAGATTGGCGACCGCACGCTGGACTGCCGTCCGGACGGACTGTTCCAGGCTCGCGTCCGGTGCGGTGCCGTTCGCCGCGATGATCGGCGCGAGATGCGTGATGATGGGATGGTTCTTGTCCGGTTGCCCGCATTGCTGCGCGCAGGCGGAGGCAGCCGCGGTCAGCCGAACCGATGCCGCCATCACGTTCGGGGCGTAGAGCACGTCGCCAAAGGCGGTCTTGGGCTGGGTGAGGCACAGGCATACGGTGCTCAGGGTCGGATCATAATAGGGTGGCGGGGTGCGGGGCTCGACCGTCGCGACCAGTTCGGTGGTGGGATCGATGCTGGCGTCGACGATCGGCACCGGAACGCGCCGCCCGGTCTGGAACAGATAATGCGGCAGATCGGATGTCTGCCAAAGGCCGGGGTTGAAGACGTCGAGTCTCGCCCTGAAGCTCTGGTTGTCGAATTGCGTTCCGGGCGGCACCGTCCTGCCATCGGCATTGATGACATAGGCGTTGTAATAGCCCTGGAAACCAGTGGTGGTCACCGGCAGGCCGAACCATTCGATCGCCAGCTCGAAACTGTCCACCGGCTTGATGAACAGCTCCGGGGCGGCGATCTGCAGTGTCGCGTCCTGGACCGGGGGTGATCCGAAGACCAGGAAGGGCTGGCTGGTGTCGATCGGCCCGGTCGGCGTCGACGCCTGGAGATCAGCGAGCCCGACCACCTCGACATCGATCGCCAGCGTCGAGAGCTGCATCGTCGCCAGGAGCGAATAGGGATAGACGATGATCTTTCCGCAAGGTCCTTTCAGCGTCACCGGTTCCTGCAGCAGGTCGGCGACCACGGTCGGCATATCCATGTCGGGGACGGCGCTGTCGGCGGCAGGCGGCACGGCGTCGGTCGCGGCCGGCTGGGTGGAGAGCGCGACCAGCGGATCGGCATCGGTGTCGAGCACGAACGACAGGGTGAACAGCGGATAATCGTCGCTGGGCGGGGAGACCTGATACCGGGCGATATCGATCCAGCCGCCCGCTGTCGAATAGCGCAGCGCGAAGGCAGCCTGCATCAGCTGAATGAAGGCGTCTTCCGCCAGGATGCCGGTGGTTGCGGCAATGCCCTTGAGTATCCCGTTCACTGCCGTCAGGCTGTCCGGCGCCATCTTCAGCGCGAGCGTGACCGCGCGGGTTCCGCCGGCCAGCATCAGCGTCGGGCTGGCGACGGCGAAGCCGAGGGTCGCCTTGGTCGTCGTCAGGACGCCGGAGGTGCCGGGGTGAATCGCGCCGAACAATGGGAAAGGGGTGGCGATCGCCGGTGCTTTCTCCGACAGGGCGACGACGCCGGTCAGCACCTGCGCGGGAAGACGAGAGGTCCCCACGACAGCCTTGTCAGAGGTTACGGTCAGCGTGCGCAACGCCGCGACGGACGCCAGATCCACGGTGAAGGCGGCGTCGAGCGCATAGGCGATGTCCTCGCCGTCGGCGTCGGTCCCGGCGAGGAATTTTGTGTCGTGCGGCAATTCGACATGGGTCACGCCCTTGGCAGGGGTGAAGGTGAGGCACACCGTGTCGGGCGTGCCCGCCCGGCCGGTCTGGCGCAGGATGTCGGACTGGTAGAAGTCGATCAGCCGCGCGGGGAAGCGGTTGATCGCGTTCTGCGCGTGGTGGAACAGCCTGGCAAAGACATCATAGAGACCGGATTGCGGCGCATGCGACGGATCGTCGAAAGACTGCTCCATCGCGCGCAGCGCGGCATCGCGCCCCTGTCCGAGCGCCGTCAGGATCGCGGAGAACAGATCCTCGAGGCGATCGAGAAAGGCGGGAAACCATCCGCCGGAATTGAGGCGCACCGCGTCTTCGGGCGGGCTGCCGCCGAGATGCGTCGCCAGGCTCCGCGCCGGGGCGGCGAGGATATCGCGGCGATCCGAGCCGGCCAGCGCGGCAAGCGCTGGCTGCAGGCTGGTGTGATCCGCCTTGCTCCGGGTGAGGATACGGATCAGCCGCAAGATCGCGACGAGCGCCGGACGCAGGGAATCGAGACGTTCCTCGGTGCTTTCCGCGGCGCGCAGGTCGATCAGGATCTGGTCGAACGTGGCGCGGATCTCGTCGAGGTCGAGGCTGGCATAGCGGGCCTGTGCGATGGCAGGATCGCTCAGGAAGAAGATCGACCAGTCGCTATCCGGCTGGTTGGCAAGGTCGTAGAAAGTGATGAGCGCACCATATTCGCCCGCGAAGGCGAGCAGGTCGGCCAGGCTGCGGCCGTCGACCTCGACCCGCGCGGGTGCCGGGGCCGCGCGCTTGCGATCGCGCTGGCTCGGCGCGTCGTTCAGGGCATGAACGTCATCCTGCGCGGTCATCGCCCGTCACCTCACATCGGTGGCGGCGCAAGCGTGGCCTCGTTCAGATAGAACGGGAAGACCAGGTTGCTGCGCGCGTTCGTGCGGCGGACGATGAAATCGATCGAGATCGCGAGTTCGCCGTTCAGGGGGGAGACTTCCTGGATGTCGATCCGCTCCACATCGATCCGCGGCTCCCAGTCGAGAATTGCCTTGGCGATCAGCGAGCGGATGTCGTTGGCGAGTGTCTCGGTCAGCGAATCGAAGACCTTGAGGCGCAGGCCGGTGCCATAGGTGGCAGCCATGATCCGCTCGCCCAGGGCCGTCGAGAACAGCACCCACAGGCACTCCTTGATATTCTCGACGTCGCTCGACATGATGATCGAGGCGAGCTGGCGATCGAAGGTGGGCGGAAAGGTCCAGCCGGTGCCGAGGAAGCTCTGGGAGATCGATATCTCGTCGGCCATCGCCTAGCCTCCGATCATCACGGTCGGCATGCCGATCACGATGGAGCCGCCATGCGCTGTGCTGTCCCCCATCCGCGCTGCCGGACGGCCGCCGATCTGCACCGTGGCCGATCCTTTCACGATTGAATCGGGCGGCCCGACGCAGACGCAGAGATCGCCCAGGCACGCCGCGGGAAGCCCGCCGATGAGCACGTTCGGCATGCCGGGTCCGGTGATCGGCCCGCCGACATGCGGTATCGGCGGCAGGCCCGGCGTCACCATCGGGCAGGCATGGAAATCGGTCACGCGCGCGGCGGGGGGCATGGCGGGGTTTCCTCGCGCTGGGTCAATTGATCTTCACCAGGCCGCCCTGGACGGTGACCATGCCGCTTGAGGTCAGCTTGGCCTCGGCCGAGCCCTGGGCGGCGAAACTGGTATCGGCATTGGCCTTGATGGTGAGGCCGGCGATCTCCACGCCGGACGTGCCCTTGATCGAGACCTTGCCCTGCGCGGTGATCGCGACATCGGTCTTGGCGGTAAGGGTGAGCTTGGCGGCGCTGGCGATGGTGATGCCGCCGGCCTCCATGGTGATACTGTTGTCGTGCATGTCCTTGATCGTCACCGTCTTCGCCTTGTCGTCCAGCCGGACGCTCTGCTTGGCGGGTGTGGAGACCTCGACTGCGGGGAGATCCTCGAAGAAATCGATGCGCAGCTTGCCTCTCGTGACGATTGTTTTCTGGTTGTTCTTCGCCTCGGGCGTGACCGGGGGAGGATTCTTCTTGCTGTACAGGCTCCCGACGATGACCGGGAAACGGGGATCGCCATTCATGAAGGCGACGACCACTTCGTCATTGATCTCGGGATAGAATTCGGCGCCGACCAGGTTCGAGGCGTAGAAGCTTCCCAGCCGCGCCCAGACGCCCAGGTCGCCCGCCTGGAGCAACGGCAGCTTGACCTGGACGCGGAACTCGCCGTCCGGATCGCCGTCGATCTTCATCACGATCCCGGTCTGCAGGTTGGCGACCGGAGGCAGCAGGCCGGCCGCGCCGGGCGCCGCGACCTCGGGTGCGGTGGCGGCGAACCATTGTGGTGAAAGGCCGATCTCCACCGTCGTCATCCACAGGCCCTCGGCGACATGCTGGTGGACCGCCGAGACATAGGCATCGCCGTTGAACCGGGCACCCAGCCCGGCGAGAGTGACCATGCACCCGGTCTTGGCGAGCGCATTGCCCTGGAAACGGATCTCGCCCCGGATCTTGGCAAGCCTCGCCTTGAGCAGTTCGGCCGAGGACCAGTCGGTGAGATCGGCCTTTTCGAGCGTGCCGGCGGTCTGTTGCGGATAGGTCGAGATGCCGAACACCTTGGCGAGCTGGTCCGACGAGATGTTGCCGGGCGTGGTCACGCTGGCGCTTGCCTGGCCCGATGTCATCAGCGCCTGTGTCGCCGGATCCCAGGCGACACTCTGGATCGCGCTGGCGGTATATTGAGTCGACGCGTCCATGGCGGCGCGGAAATCGAGGATCGATTCGCCATAGGTGAGGCTGAGCACCGGTGCCGTGCTGGTATCGGGCGGTGCCACCGTCACCTCGCCTGACGACACGATCACGACCATGCCGTTCAGCTGGGCGCGGATCAGCATCAGATCCCAGTCCGACGCGTAATATTGGACGATCGACGGCTGGACCGGCGAGGTGGTGGTGACGGTCGCCTTCAGTCCGGCAGCGCCGATCAGTTTCTTGATGACGTCGCTGTCGGTCATCTTCTCGAAGATGGCGTTGTTGCGCGCGAGCGTCATCGCCATCGCCTTGTCGGTCGCGTCGACGACAAGGCGGGAGGGGCCGTCCTGGGTGACCTGGAGACCCTGACGATAGATGGTGCCGGAAAAGACCAGGGTCTCGCTCGAATCATAACCAAGCGAGATCGTCAGCGGCTTGCCTGGAATCAGCGCATCGGTTTCGCTGATCGGGAAGGTCGCCTCGGACGGGCTCCCGTCGGAGATCACGACGCGGCACTGGGGCAGTTTGTTGACCCCGGTCCAGATGTCGATCGAGACGATCTGATAGGCGCTGTCGAGTGCCTTGCCGTCCGCCGTGATGGTGGTCGCGACCAGTGCCCCGGCGGTCTGGGTAGGGGAGGGTGCCGTCACACTCCCGTCTCCGTACCCGCGTCCTTGAGCGGCGGGAACACCAGCTGCATGCCCGGCTCGAGCCGGCGGAAACCGAGCAGGCCGTTGAAGGCGGCCACCTTCAGATAATAGGTGCTGGTGCCATAGATCCGGTGACACAGATCGGGGAGCGTGTCGCCCGCCACCACGGTGACGAGATGGCTCAGGTCCGGCGAGGTCTTGTTGGCCTCGGCGGCCAGTTGCTTCTCGCTGGCGAAGGACATGAAGGTCGCCGCGACCTTGGCCCGGATCGGCGTGCCGTTCGGCTTGAACAGGGTGTAGGTGATCTTCAGCTTGCTCAGCACGCACTGGAACTGAAGCTGCGCCCAGGAAAGCTTGATGTAGTTCGGCCGGTGGATGACGCCGTTGACGGTCGCGACCAGCTTGATGAAGCTGTCGATCAGCCCCGCCACGCCGTCGGTTGGCAAGGGCGTGCCGGGTATCGGCGGCGGGATGACGCCGGTGGCGTCGAAGACCAGATCGAACGAAATGCTCTCCTGTCCGACGCGATTATATTCGGGCGACGGGCCGTTGCTGCCCGGTGCCTGACGATCAGCATAGCAGATGGTGAAGTCGTGCGTGTAGCTGGCCGGGTTGATCCACACCGTGAAGGGCAGCCCGGTCTGGCTGTTATACTGCGCGTCGGAATAGGCCGTGACGACCATGCGCTCGAGGCTGCCTGATGTCATTTCAGCGCGTCTCGCGCAGGCTCAGGCTGCGCAGCACCGCGCGGACGCAATCCTCCACCAGCGCTTCCCGCTGGGGGCCGGTCATGCTCCCGGAAGAGGATGCGCCGCATCCGCTCCCGCCGCTGCCCGCGGCTCCGGTGGGCGGCGCCTCGCCGGGATCGCGCACTGCCATGCGGACCCCTATCTCACTGATATGCAACGGCATGTCGCGCCCTTTCAGTAACCGATCAGCGCCGACACCGCCGGCACCATGCTCACCGCCTCGTTCAACGGCATGCGCGTGACGGTCGAGTAGGAAAATTCGAGCACTTCAGTCAGCACGTCGTTCTTCTTCGAATCGAACGGGCCGGTGACCCAGCGCACCGGCCACGCGCGGTCGAAGGTCCAGGCAACCAGCGGGATACGGTTCGGCCCAAGCAGCATGACGACGATCGTCTGGGTCAGGACCGGCTCGTTCAGCGTCGATCCGACCGTCTGCGCCGCCCATTCCGCAAGGAAGGACGGCGCAGTGACATAACCGCGCCGCAACACGAGATTGGGGGATTTGGTGACCCCCGGAAGCTGGTGCGCGAAGCGGTTCTCGCCGCCCTCGATCACCGTCTCGACCTCGATCTTGGCGTCGACCCCCGATACTTCCTGGAAGCTGGCATCGGCGCCGCTCAACAATTGCAGCGCCGTGCCGCTTCCCGCCACCGCCACGGTAAAGGAAAAGGCGGGTGGCGGGATATAGACGCCGGTGACCATTACGGCGCCGAGACGACCATCGTCTCGAAGGCGATGTCGATGCTCTCGACGGCAACCTCATTGCCTTCCGATTTCAGATCGGTGCCGGTGACCTTGATCGGGAAGGAGTTGTTCAGGGTCCAGACCATCTTCGGCGCGGCGGTCTCGTCGAGCAGGCTGATCACCACGGTCTGGCGCGCGATCGTGTTGAGCTTGATCGAATCGAACCAGGTCCACAGCGTCGTGTCGTTGATGAAGATGCCCTTGCGCATCGTCACGTTGCCGACCTTGCCGAGGCCGGGCATCTTGATCGGATAAAAGCTCGGGCTGTCACCGTGCCGATATTCGATCGGCGTATTCTCGGTGCTGAGGCCGGTCACTTCCTGGAAGCTGACCGTACCGGTGGGAAAGCCAGCGACCGAGAAATAGAATTTCGGAAGTGGCCATACTGCGTCTTCTACTTCGCCTGCCATCATGAACTCCTGTTATTTGGCCTGTCATTTGGAATGGTGGGATAAGCGCGTGTCGCTTGTGGCCGCGATCAGACGCCCTGCATCGTCTGGGTGAAGGTCAGTTCGATGAACTCGGCCGGATGGATCATCTGCACGGTGACGTTGACGATCATGTAGCCGTTGAGCACGTCGAGCCCGCTCATGGTCTGGGGCACGCCGCACTGGACCGTGAAGGCGTCGCTCGCCTTGTCGCCCATCAGGCCGCCGGCCTGCCAGAGACCGGTCAGGAAGTTCGAGATCGTCGCCGTGACGGTCGCCCAGGTGACGCCGTCATTGGCCGCGAAGACGAACTGCTGGAGCGCCTGCTTGATCGACTGCTCGATATAGTTGAGCGTCCGGCGCACCTGGATGTAGCGATAGTCGAGGCTGTTGCCGTCGAGCGTGCGCGCACCCCAGACGACGGTGCCGCGATTGACCATCGCGCGCAGCACGTCGATCGCATTGCCGTTGAGCGGCATGTTGAAGCCGCCTTGCTGATC
Organism: Pseudomonadota bacterium; assembly: GCA_040388155.1. Classification (GTDB taxonomy): domain Bacteria; phylum Pseudomonadota; class Alphaproteobacteria; order Sphingomonadales; family Sphingomonadaceae; genus Sphingomonas. The sequence goes on along the minus strand of JAZKCJ010000018.1, from coordinate 9,692 downwards.
GTCGGTGAGCAGCACCTTGGGCGCGGTGATCTCGTTGAGGGCGAAATTGGCCGGCGCATTCCACACACCGCGCTGCGCGTCGTTCTGGGTCCAGATACCAGCCATCACGCCGCTCGGCGGCACCACGTTGAGCTTGTCGGCGAGGATCTGCTGGATGTTGCCGAGCAGCGGCACGGCGTTGAGCAGATACTGGTCGAGCGACTTGATGCCCGCTGCGTCGGTGGGGGCCGTGTAGGTCGCGTCGTTCGGCATCGATACGAACAGCTTGTCGGTCGTGCCGGTCGTGCCGGTGATATCCGCCGGCACCGTGTCGGGGGTCGCGGTGATATCTGCCTTCGCCACCGGGAAGGCGGCGGCGATGCGCGCGGCGATATTCACGAAATCGGCCGAATAGTCGGTCTTGGTCTTGTCCTTCTCGTCGACCGTCGGCGGGTACAGGCCGAGCAGCTGAGTCGTCAGCAGGTTGTTCATGGTGGTGATGCTGTCGGTCGAGCCGGTCAGGCTGGTGTAGAGAACGTCGCTACTCGTGAGGAGCGAGGATTCGAGCGCCGGGCCGTAGGAGGCGCCATAGCTGAAATTGGCCGCAGCCGGCGAGATCGAGGTGTAGAGCGCGTTCGCCTGCTCCTGCATGCCGGCATAATTCCAGCTCTCCGGGATGAGCGCGCCGGGCAGATCGAGGATCGCCACGCGGTCCTGCTGCTTGCCCGCCTGGTTGAGCATGTCGACCGCGACGGCGCCATAGCCGCTGGCGTCATAGGTGCCGTCTTCCTTGACCTTCACGAGCAGGCAGGCGTCGGGAACCACGACCATCGTCGGGCCACGCGTGTCGGCCGCCACGGCAAGGCCGGATTGCAGCGTCTTCTGGTCGACGGGGGTCACTGTGCCGCCCGGCGTTACGCTCTGCGTGCCCCAATAGTTGCCGACCGAGACGACGAAGCAATTTCCGCCGCCATTGGCGTAGAACAATTGCATTGCCGAATAGAGGTTGAACTGAGCGGCGAACGATATCTTGTGTGTGCCGTCCTCGGTCGTTCCGACGACATAATTCTTCGCGGTGATCGTCTCGCCATTCGAAGAGCCTGCTTCGAAATCATAGACGGTGTCGGTACCGGCGCCGACGACGCCCTTGGTGTCGAACCCATAGCCGAAATAGCTGTAATAGTCGGCCATGGAGCTGATCTCCACGGCCTGCATGTACATCTGTTTGTTGTTCGAGGGGTTCTTGGCGGTCTCGGTATAGCCGACGAAGATCGGAACCGCGGTGGCGACCCCGACGATCGATGGAGGGAAAGCCGCGAATTCGGTGACGTAAACGCCCGGTGTCTTCCGGTCTTTCTTGAGGCTCGTTGCCATGACGTTGCTTTCCTCTTGCGGTTAGGCGGCCGAAGTCGCCGGGTCAGACATAAACAAACATTTCCGAGGTACCTGTCGTGCTCTCACCAACAGGGCCGGGCCAGACCGGCGTCCCGGGCGCCACCGGCAGCGGCGCCACGAGGATCGCATTGTTCTGGCCGCTCGCATCGCGTCGCTGGCCGGTGAGATGGAATCGCTGCCCGGATTTCTGGCGGAGCGGCAGCAGGTCGCTGGTCCTGAACAGGATCGCGGCGGAACCGTCCGGCAACAGCACCGGTTTCGGGTCCTGCTCGAACCGCGCATCCGATCCGTCGATGCGCAGATCGTTCAGGCGCGACCCGGGAACCTGGGAAACGATGTAATATTGCCAATAGGTATGACGCGCGTCGAACGGCAGCCGATAGGCCAGTTCGCCGGTAGCGCTGAGCGGCGGATCCGATTCGAACATTGGCGGAATCGGATAGATTCCGCCGCTTTCCGGCGTCGGCTGCGTGAACAGCATGTCGAGCAATACCATGCTCTCGCCATCGGACGGGACATAAAGAACCTCGCGCGGGTAGGTTGGCGCTTCGATCGGTTCCCCGTCCTTGCCCTGGAGCGAGATCGTGTAGAGATCATAGGGCAGGTCGCTCAGATCGACCGATACGCGTTTGGGTGCATCCACGCCGGTCGAAACGAGCGCCGCCGGCTCGGTGCCGGGCGCGGGAATGACGACGGCACCCGAAATATCGGTTACGATCACACGGCGGGTTTCCGCCGGTACCGTCAGATTCAGTTCGTTGCCGACCACCGGGTGAAGCGCGCCGGCGCCCATGAAATCGCCTTGCGACAGCAGGGCGACCGGATCGGGAGGACCGCCGCTATCGCGCCGATGGGCGTCGAGGTTGCAGCCGAAGAGGTTGGCCCGCGACTGGGTCGTCTGGATCGGCAGCGCGGTGACACCGATGAATTCCGCATTGGTGAGCGAGAGAAGAAAGGTGAGCCTGCTCCAGAAGCCGTTCCGCCCTCCCGGATCCTGGGCTTCGTGCCGAAGATACTTGAGGATGTTGCCCAGATCCTGGGGCTGAAAGAAGACACTGAACCCGGCGCCTTCGTCCTTGAAGGCCATGCCGAGTGACGCCAGGATCTGACTGGTCGAGGATGTCGGCGTCACCCGAAAATCGGGGCACTTCCCCTCATTCTGGGTATAGTAATTGTGCGTGATGGAGACGCTGAACAGTCGCTTGAACCGGTTGGTCTGTTTCGGCGGCGCATAGGTGAACGACCGCGATGCCCCCGCTATGCTCATAGCGACGCGTCCGCGTCGGGTTCTTCCGAAATGCCGCCGCCCGCGACGGGGTAGGTCCGCGCCCGCATCGCGGTCGATGCGAAGGGAAGCATCCTCAACTTGTAGAACACGCTTGGCAGGTATTTCGTGCCGAGCATGCCCATGACATAATTGACTTCGACAGGATCAAGGCTGGACATCTCGAAGGTTATCTTGTCGATTTCGATGGGCAGTTCAGGCGCGTTGGCCTGCGTGAACCATGGATTCTGCTGAAAGAAGGAAATGATACGCGAAATGGCAGACAATCCATCAGAATAGTTATGCGCTGCGAAGTTTGCCATGAAAACAAGATGCAGATCTATGTAAATGGGTGGTTGAACGATAGCGTAGGCATCAGCTCCGGCCTTTGCAGACGAGTAAGAACTAATAATGTTCTCACGTGTTATATTATAAAGAGTCATCACGACCTTGTCTCTGGTCGAGTCGTTGACCGAGCCATCATGATAAACGGTACTGGTGAGCGAAACCCAATCGTCCCCGCGTCGATCGAGATTTTGCATATACTCGTTGGCGAGCCTGCGGATGACTTCCAAGACTCCGCGTATGCTCGACATCAACTGATTTTTTACACCTCCAAGACAGGTGCGCAAGCGAGAGAAGCAACCGAATCTGTGTGATTCCCGCCGACATTCAGCGGCGCGGCCGTGCGCCAGTCCAGCGGGAAGGATATGTCATTCAATGCAATGGGATATCGATGATGCTCGATCAGTTCCCGAGATAATGCCCTTCCTTGCGAAGCTCTTCGCGAACTCCACTCATGATATCGGCCAGTTCGATTGTCCGTGGTGAGCGTTCAACTGCCAGAAGACAGGCGTGGCGTAGGACATTGACTATCGCGCCGCCAGCCAATTCATACTTGGTTGCCAGTGCATTGAAGTCCACTTCTGCCGACACCGCGAAGCGCCCGGTGCAGAACATGTCCCGCCAGAGACGCAGCCGCGACGGCATGTCGGGCATCGGGAACAGGATGGCGGACTGGAAACGGCGGGCAAAAGCTTCATCCATGTGGCTGCGCACATTGGTGGACAGGATCACCAGTCCCGGGAAATCCTCGAGTCGTTGCAGCAGATAGGCGATCTGCTGGTTCGCCGCGCGGTCATTGGCGCTGCTTGCATCGGTGCGGCGGCCGAACAGGGCCTCGGCCTCGTCGAAGAACAGGATCCAGTTGCGATGCTGCGCCTGGTCGAACAGGCCGGCGAGATTCTTCTCGGTCTCGCCGATCCATTTGGAGACGACGCGCGACAGATCGACTCGATAGACAGGTACGCCGTGGTGCTTGCCCAGCAGGCTTGCCGTGAGTGTCTTGCCGGTGCCCGGCCCGCCATAGAAGAGGCTGCGATATCCCGGCTTCAGCCGGCCGCCCAGACCCCAATCGTCGAGCAGGGTACGCGAATGGCGAACCCAGCTGCCGATCATCTCGATCTGCGCCCGCGTCGCTGAATCGATGACCAGATCGTCCCAGTCGAGCGGGGTCGTGATTCGCTCCGCGGGAAAGCCCTCGCCGGGTGGGAAGATATAGTCCTTCCCGGTCAGCAGTCGTTCCAGATATTCGCGTGAGAGCCGCAGCGGACCGGCAGCGGGCGGCTCGCTGGGGTTTCGCTGATCGATCGCCAGGACGCCTTCCAGCAACAGCCTGTGCTCGGGGGCGAACAGGTCCCGGGCGCGAATCCGCTCCGGCAGGTCGGTACCGGCAATGAGGAAGAGGGCGGTTTCGACGGTGGGCAGAAAGCCCGCATGCGACTGGTCGGTGACGCCGCCGAACTCGCTGAACCGTCGCCCGGTGGCCTGATTCTGCAGCAGGAAAGGATCGAGCACTTCCGGCGCGAGGTGCGGCACCAGCGCGAGCATCAGGACCAGGCGTTCGCGCGGGTCCAGCGCCATGTCGCGGAGCAGTTGCGCATAGGGGCCAGTCGCATGCGTCAGGCCGGGCGGCTTCGGCATCTCCGCGACCGCGATGTCAGCCGCGTCGCGATAGGCGGCGAAGCGCCGGGTCATCACCCGCTGGAACCAGGCCAGTTCGCGTTCGATGGCGTCGTGGTCGGACGGTGCCTTGGTCATGGCGATCTCACCAGTTCACGTGCAGGGGCTGGGGCATCCAGCGATGATAGACGACGGCACGATTCCACGGAATCTGGTCAGTCAGCACGTCGACCGTCTTGCGTTCGACATCCAGTGTCCAGCGACTTTCTTCCCGGCGCAACCGCCCGTCGCGTTGAAGGAAGGTCTCGCGCAGACCCGTGGGAGACGTGTTGCGAACGATCGTCCAGTTGCCGATCATTGCCCTGATCATCTCGTCGCAGATCGCCCGATCGCCGGCGTCGGGCACGATCGATCGCGCCACCGGCGCCGCTGCGTCAGCGCCGCACAGCAGCTTGTTGAGAATGAGCTCGGGCTCGGGCCGGTCGCACCGTTCGTCGACGAGATATTGCAGCAGATGGACGGCGCGCGAGATGGAGTCGATGCCGGTGATACGGGCAATCCCGTCGGCACCGGCCGTCAGGACCCCGAGGCGCTCGAAGAAGTGCGGCAGGAACGGGTTGAACAGCACCAGCCCGGCATTCCGCACATAGGACATCGCACCGGTCTCCGTTGGCGGCGATGGATCGGGTTCCACCCGCCGTTCAGTTTGTTGTTCCGCCCGCGCAGGAGGGCGGGACGGTTCGGCCGCCTTGGGCTGCTGCAGCGCTGCAACGATATTGGCGTGCCCGCCCTGGCGGGCGACCAGGGTCGCCTGCGCGCGCAATCGCGGCGCATTGTCCGGCACATTCTTCGCGATCGCGGCAATCAGCCGGGCGGCGATGACGCGGGGCGCTGGGGTCTCCCGCTCGGCCAGGATCGTGAGGACGAGTGACCATAGTTCCTCGCCATTGCCCGACGTTCCCGACGGCGCGGCGTGTCGCCGCGCTGATGCGAGTATTGCCGTCAGGTCGAGGACGAAACGCGCCCGGGCCGGTGCGATCCGGTGCACGATACGCGCGAGGATCTCGCCCGGCATGGCTGCGGCCCAGCGTGCCCTGGCTTCCCGGCGAGCCAGCCCGTCGCGCAGGGCGGTATCGAGCGCCGGATCGCCACGATCGGCCATGTCGGCGAGCAGCCTCAACAGGCGGGCCAGCGCGGGCGGGTCGGCGGGGCCGGCGCCGGAAAGCCAGGCGAACAGGATCGATCGGTCCCGGCGGCCGGGAGGTGTGGGTGGCGTCGTTTCAATATCGAGCGCTGCGCCGGCCATCGCCGCGACGGCGGCGCGAATGCGCAGATCCTCAAGCGCGCGACCGGTGAGACCGGCGGAGAGAGCGGCGAGTGGTCCGGAGGATGCGAAGGCCCATGGCGCCAGGCGTTGGAGCAGCGCTGTGCCGTCGGCCGGCTTCATATGGGCGAGAATACGGCGCAGGCGTGCCGAAACCAGTTCCGGATCGGGATCGTCGAACAGCGTCCGCAGGACGGCAACGGTTTCTCCGGTCAGATCGCCGAGCAATGTGGCGATCCGCGCGTCCGGCGGTGCCCACCATGGCAGCGTTCCGCGGTCGAGCCAGTGATTGAGCAGCGCCAGCCGATCGTGGCGCTCGCCGGGCGCAACCGGCGCGCGGATCAACTCGGGGTCCTTGTCGAGGAGAGCTGCATTGAGGATCCGCGTCCACGCGTCCGTCATGCTTCCACCCGGGCTGTCGGCAAGATGTCCGGCCATGGCCGCCGCACGGTTGACCAGGTCCGGTTGCAGGGCCTCCAGTATCTCTTCGGGCAGCATCCAGGCCAGAAGGCGGTCGATCAGGACACGCGACTCTCCCGACGCAGCGTTTGTGAGGCGGCGTAGCAGCGCGGCGAAGCCGGCCGGGTCGCGATTTGCCGCTTCCGGCAGCCGGGGTCCGAGCGCAAGCGGTTGGCCGGTCCGCAGGAAATGCTCGGCAAACCGCAGCAACTGATCTGCGGGCATCTCGGCCGGCGCGCTGGTGGCGGTGGTGCTCATGACAGGGCCGGCGGCGGCGATCGCGGCCAGCGATCGCCATTCCCCAAACTCGCGAATCGAGACGCCGTCGTGGCGAGCCAGCCCTGCGAGCAGCGCGCGCCGCATGCCGGGCTGGTCAAGACGGCCGTCGCCTCGCGCCAGACTTGCAAGGGCCAGCGCCCAGATCAGGTGGCGGAACCTGTTGGCGTCGAGGCGCACCAGCGGCGCGGCCGAATGCCAGCGCAGCAGCAAGGCAAGGTCGGGCTCTATGGCTGCGGCATGAGCGCGGCCAAAGGCACTGAGCGTCGCGACCAGCACGGCATCGTCCGATATCGCCACAACTCGCTGCAACAACCCGATGTCTCCGGCCAGCCAGCGGAGCAGGCCCAGCTTGCCGGCGCCATTAGCCCGCGACAGCTGCCGCGCGAGGGCGATTGGGTCGTCCGCCGCGCCAGCTGCTGTTTCAGCAATCGTTGGAACAGCCACCGGTTTGCCCTGCGAGAGCGCCCGCGCGAGGATCGAGTCGCGGGGCAATGTCGATCCGGCCTCTGCCAGCGAGGCGAGCAGCCGGGCATGATCCGCGTCGATGGCCGGTGCCAGATCACGCAGGAGCTGCCTGAGCCAGGCAAGACGATGGAAGGGTGGCGGCGGTTCGGCCAGCAGCGACCGCAAGGCCAGTCGCCTGAGCTGCTGCTCGAACGCCGTATCGGAGAGGCCGAACAGGGATCGCCCGCGCTGCACATTGGCGAGGTCATCGAGATCGGCCAGGATCGCTGCCGCGTGACCGGGGCGCAGGCGCTCCACCAGGTGCTGGAAATCACCCGCCGAAAGTCCCTGGAGCAATGTCGCGGTGGCGGCCTGATCCTGTCCGTGACGCCGCAGGCGGGAAAGCAGCATCGCGACCTTGTCGGAATCGGCTGCCGGCTGGTCGCCCGGGGCGGTGGGTGGCAGGTCGGCGGCAAGATCCGCCACCGCCAGGGGAAGCGATCCGGCGGGCTGGCGAAGGATGGCAAGGGTGCCGGCCAGGGTTTCGAGCAGGAAGGCATAGGAAACGTTCCCGGCCGCGGCCAGGCTGCGCAGCAGGCGGCGCAGCCAACTCCGCCGGTTGAACTGCGTTCCAGCGTCGCGCAGCAGATAGCGCAGGACCAGCAGCCGCACCTGGCGTTCGAAGCCGGCGTCCGACAGCGCCAGCAGCGCCGCCTCGTGGTGCAACAGGGTCAGGCCATGGACATAGGCGATGATCAGCGCGGCATGCGCCGGCTCGAGCCGTTCGACCAGCCAAGCAAAGGCTGGCGCGGTCAACCCGCGCACCAGCGCTTCCAGCGCGACTGGATTGCCGACCGCCGCGCGCAACCGACCGAGCAGGGTTTCAAGGTCGCCAGTTTCGGTTCCGGCGGCTGGCTGGACCGGCATCGGCGCGTCGGGCGGGGTGTCGGCGACGGCATCGCCGCCGCGGCGGGCAAAGAGATCCTCGATCACCCCGGGCAGCGACCCTGTGATCGGCCGTTGTCGCCGGGTCCGGTGCAGCGCCTCGCGCAGCAACCCAAGCAACACCGGATAGGCGATGCCTTCAGCCACGGCGATGCCCTGGATCAGATGATCGACAAAGGCGCGACGATTCGACTGGGTCCCGGCGTCGCGCAGCAGGAATTCGAGTGTGAGCACCCAGAGGGCGCGGCGCAGCACCGGCTCGGCGAGCGAGGCCGGCGTCTGCAGATACAGTCGTCGCAGATCGGTATGATAGGTGAGGATGACGGCGACGTCAGCCGGTGCGAGGATGGTCAGCAGGGCCCGGAGATCGTCGGCCGTCGATTGCAGAACGAGCCGTTCGAGGGCGTGGCGATACCGGGCGAGCCGACGCAGCGATGCCACCAGCGCCCCGGGCTGTTCGGCGATCAGCTGCCTGAGCGAGCGGGCCGGATCGAACGGGTCGGCCGGGCTGTGGAACCGGGGGGCGCCATGGAGGAGATAGGTATCGAAATCCTCGAGCCTGGCCTTTTCCATCGTCGCGCCGGGGGTGTCATCGGCGGCGTGCCGCGCCGCGGCGACGGCATTGCCGATGGCCTCGGTCAGGGCATGTTCCAGCGCAGCGCTGACCTCTTCTTCCATCCGCTCGGCGGCGATGCTGCCCAGGTCGAGGTCGATCCGATCGAGCCTGAGGAGCAGGTCGGCGGGGACGAGCGAATCGAGGATTCGTTCGAGCGCGGCGGGAAAGAGCGTGCGCGACATCTCTTCAGCGCGCGCGCGCAAATTCAACGCCGAGCCGAGGCCGGCGAGGTCGATGTCGAGGGTCAGGCGTTCGACGTGATGCGGTTGCGGCGGCATGGCGGCTATTCCGACGCGGTTCGGGAACGCGGCGGCACGGATCGCAGGGTGGTCGGCCGCCGTTCCAATGAACCTACTTCCGTCTCCCTCTTACCGCCGCCATGGGGGTGTCAGGAAGGCGGTTCATATGGGGCTCGCCTGCGACCGTCGAGCCGGTCGACACCAAGTTGGTTCTTCTTGATCGGCGGCTCGACGGAAGGTCAGGCGTGCGACGGAGCCAGATCGGCCGCCTCGCACCATCTGGCCCAGCCTTTTTCCACCTCGACCCGGGCTTCGTTCGCACTGGCGACATGGCCATCGCATCGCGCCAGGCGATTCATGACGACACCGTCGAGCGTATACCACCAGGTGCCGGGGGCGTCCGTCAGGGTGCCGATCATGCCGACGCAAAGGTCTCCGCTGAAGGCCCGCTCGGCATTTCCGAGGCTCTGGTCTCGCTCCCAACGCAACATCGTTTTCTTCTCCGCCAACAATCGGCCAACAAATCGCCAATTTTCAGGTGTGTTACCTCATTGAGGTGCCGCACCGGCCACGCGTTCGCGCACTCCGGAATCTGACGCGATTGTCAATGCCGGGGTGTGTCGGTGGCGGCCGATTTCGGTTCGAAAGTGACCTCTTGCGTTGCGTCTGCACCGGCTTCGACTAGGATAGGGTGCATGAGGAGATCCGGTTTTAACATGAATCCCGACTTCAAAACGCCGTTGTTGGATACGGTGATCACGCCTGCGGATTTGCGCGGGTTACCTG
>JAZKCJ010000017.1:0-129252 GCA_040388155.1 Pseudomonadota bacterium | reverse complement strand
GCAGGATGAGCTTTCCATCAACGGTTGGGCAGTCGAAGCACGGCTCTATGCAGAGGACCCGTCGAACGGTTTCCTGCCGTCCATCGGGAAACTCGAGATTTTCGATCTTTGCCACGACTATCGCGAAGAGACCGGTGTCGATGAGGGCGCGGAAATATCGCCCTATTACGATCCCATGATCGCAAAGATCATCGTGCCCGCCACGTCCAGAGCGACAGCACTCTCCGAACTGGCCGCGCAGCTTGAACATGCCACGATCTGGCCGGTGAAGACGAACTCAGCTTTCCTCGCTCGGCTATTGCGCGATTCCGATGTGATGTCGGGAGATGTCGACACGGGCTTGATTGAACGGCGAGGCGAAGCATTGCGGCGCGACCCAATCCCTTCGAATCACGACCTGACGCACGCCGCCAAATGGATAAGCCGAACGCTGAGCGGTTTTTCATCGATCAGCGAGGGACTGTTCGGTTTCAGGTTAAATCGCGACCCACAGCAAAAACTCGCGCTCGACGTCAACGCCACGCGGATCGAGTTCGATTACGAATGGCACGGCCCTTATCACAGCGGTTTCCGGGAAATGCGCGATACGGCTCAAATTCTCATGCAGAAGGATGGAGCCAGTTTCCTGATCGCAGCGAGCAGAACATCCGGCGGCCCGGTTGGTTCGTCCGCCGACGGCGCGATCCTATCCCCCATGCCCGGCCGTATCATCGCGATCGAGATCAGTGCGGGCGAACATGTCACCAAGGGCCAGAAGCTTCTGACTCTGGAGGCAATGAAGATGGAGCACAGCCTTATCGCACCGTTCGACGGGACCGTGACCGAACTCAACGCCGAAACCGGCAGCCAGGTCAGCGAAGGCGCGGTGCTCGCGCGGATCGAGCGGGCGGCATGAGCGGCATCAGCTTTCGCGCCGCCACCGCCGGCGATCTTCCGGCGATCGTCGCGCTGCTTGACGATGACGAGCACAGCAAGGGCCGCGAGGACCCGGGCCTGCCGCTCGACCAGCGCTATCTTGCCGCATTCGAGGCAATCGCCGCCGATCCGAACCAGATGCAGGTCGTCGCCGAGCTCGATGGCGAAGTGATCGGCACCATGCAACTGAGCTTCCTGCCCGGCATCGCCTTTCGCGGCGGCTGGCGCGGGCAGATCGAAGCGGTGCGGATCGCAGGACGCCTGCGCGGCCGGGGGTTCGGCAAAAAGATGATCGAATGGGCGGTCGAGCGTTTCCGCGAGCGGGGTTGCGGCATGGCGCAGCTTACCTCGATGTCGACGCGTATCGACGCCCACCGCTTCTACGAGGCAATGGGCTGGAAGAAGAGCCATGCCGGGTTCAAGCTGAAGCTCTGAAGAACAGGACAAGGGAGTTGGATATGGCCGAGGGCTTCGATTTCACCGGCAAGACAGTGATGGTCTTTGGCGGGACCAGCGGCATCAATCTGGGCATCGCCAAGTCCTTTGCGCGACGCGGCGCGAAGCTCGGTGTCGCGAGCCGCAGCCAGGACAAGGTCGACGCAGCGGTCGCAGCCCTGTCGGGCGAGACTCCGGCGCTCGGCTACAGCCTCGACGTCCGCGACTATGAGGCGGTGAAGGCCGCGATCGACGATTTCCGCGCCCAGCGCGGCACGATCGACGTCCTGGTGTCGGGCGCCGCCGGCAATTTCCCCGTGCCCGCGGCGATGCTGAGCTCGAACGGTTTCAAGGCGGTCGCCGAGATCGACACGCTCGGCACCTTCCATGTGATGCGCGCCGCTTACGAACATCTGACCAAGCCGGGCGCGAGCATCATCAACATCTCGGCGCCGCAAGCCTTCATCGCGACACCTATGCAGGTCCATGTCTGCGCGGCCAAGGCCGGCGTCGACATGATCACCAAGACGCTCGCGATCGAATGGGGGCCCGAAGGCGTGCGCGTGAACTCGGTCTCGCCCGGCCCGATCGCCGGCACCGAAGGCATGGAACGCCTTGCCCCCACGCCGGAGGCCAAGGCGCGCTCCGCCAAAGCGGTGCCGCTCGGGCGAATGGGCACGGTGGATGATGTCGCCGATGTCTGCCTGTTCCTTGCCTCGCACTACGCCCGCTATGTATCGGGCGTTGTGCTACCGGCCGATGGCGGCTGGACGGCTGGGCGCAGTCTTGGAGGAATCGGTTGATGGCCGGCAGATATTATGACGAATGGCAGGTGGGCGACCGGATCGTCCACGAGATCCGGCGGACGGTGACCGAGACAGACAATCTGCTGATCTCCACCCTTACCCATAATCCGCAGCCACTGCATCTCGACGCCCACTATGCCGGCGGGACGGAGTTTGGCCGGATCGTCGTCAACGGCACCTTCACCTTCGCGCTGATGATCGGCGTGTCGGTCGGCGACACGACGCTTGGCACGCTGGTGGCCAATCTCGGTTACGACAAGCTGGTGATGCCCAAGCCCGTGTTCATCGGCGATACGCTGCGCGGCGAGACCGAGGTGGTTGAGCTGCGCGACAGCAAGTCGCGGCCCGATGCCGGGCTGGTGACCTTCCGCCACCGGATGTTGAACCAGCGGGACGAAGAGGTCTGTTCCTGCCTCAGGACTGCGCTGATGCGGAAGAAGCCGGCCTGAATTCCCTGTTCCCGCGCCGATAACAGGGAATTTTGTTTTTTCGGATCGAAAATCGCCGTTTTGTTACAAATTACTCAATAATTTCATGCATTTGAACAGGTTTCCCTGTTATGCAGGAACAGGGAATTCTTCAGGGCATAACAGGGAAATCTCCGCCCGGAACAGGGAAATCAGTGGCCAGCGATGAGAATGAGCATGGGTGAAGCCTGAGGTTTCACCCCGGCACGATCATTGTCCTTTTCGCGCCGCGATTGAATCGATCCCTCCGGTTACCGGAGACAGCGGTGCTGGAGGGCAATTTCGATAACTCCTACCTAATCGAGCGAGCGTCCCGACGCGCCTGTTGCTGAGCGCGGAGGGGCGATCTCTCGCTCTCCCTCTCCTGGAATCGTCCCGAAATGGAGACGACAACGCCCCCCTCCGGCACCGGCGTAGGAGGAAAGCTCCCGATAAGGCGACCCGATCGTTGACATTGGAAATAAATACACAGACAAATAGGCAACGCCGCAGAAAGACCAATAACCGGCGCGGGTGGCTTATGATCCGGGGAGGATCCTTGCGGGCGCGCGTCAAACGGCGCAGCCGGCGCAGGTATCCCCTTCCCCAGGAATGGACGATATCGCGAGGGGAGCCTGAAGATGAAATCGGCCTATTGCCTGGGTGCCGCAATCCTGATGCTCGTGGCGAGCCCTGGCGGCGCTCAAGTGACGACGAACGCGCCGCCGCCCGTTGCCGGCGCGCTGCCGGTAACGATCGAGCGCATCAAGATCCATTCGGCGGCGATCATGGGCAATCTGGAAGGCGAGACCGCTGACCGCGACGTGATCGTGGTGCTGCCGCCGAGCTACGCGAAGAACCCGCGGCGCCGCTATCCCGTCGTCTATGCCCTTCACGGCTATTCGATCGGCGCTGACCAGTGGACCAGGGAAATCCATGTTCCGCAGACGATCGAGGGTGGCTTCGCCAAGGGTGCGAAGGACATGATCCTGGTCTTTCCCGACAGCAAGACCATCCATAACGGCTCGATGTATTCAAGCTCGGCGACGACCGGGGACTTCGAGGCCTTCGTGGCGCGCGATCTGGTCGCCTATATCGACGGCCACTACCGGACGCTGGCGCGGCGGGCGAGCCGCGGGCTGGCGGGCCATTCGATGGGCGGATATGGCACCAGCCGGATCGGCATGAAACATCCGGAGGTGTTCGGCGCGCTCTATATGATGAGCCCATGCTGCCTGTCGGCGCGCCAGGGCGGCCAGTTCAATGCGGAGGCGGCAGCGGCCCTTGCGGCCGTGAAGGTGCCGGCGGATTCAGCCAGGCTGCCGTTCGGGCTGAGAGCGCAGCTGGCGAGCGCCGCGGCATGGTCGCCCAACCCGAAGAACCCGCCGCTCTATCTCGACCTGCCGGTGAAGGACGGCGTTGCCCAGCCAGACGTCCTCGCGCGATGGGCGGCCAATGCGCCACTGGCCATTGTCGACCAGTATATCGGCAACCTGCGGCAATATCGCGCGATCTCGATCGATGTGGGAGACAGGGACGGATTGAAGGTCGATGCGGAGAAGCTTCACACCGTGCTCGACAGCTATGGCATCGCCAACGGCTTCGACATCTATTCCGGCGATCACACCAACAATGTGGCAATCCGGTTCCAGGACCAGGTGATCCCGTTCTTCAGCCGCAATCTCGTCTTCGAGAAGAGCCGTTGACGCCGTCGGCGCGAAGAGAACGGCTAATCCGACCGCAATCGAACGATGATCATCCATCACAGGGAGACAATCATGAAGCCTGGCTACGCAGCCACCGCCCTGCTGACCTTTGCGGCGTCGGCCTTGCCGGCCTACGCTCAGGATTTCGATCCGATGGCGCTGGCCGACACCAATGCCGACGGCAAGGTGAGCCTGGCCGAGGCGACCGCTTTTTCGGCACAGGGCTGGACCTTCGTCGATCAGTCGAACGCGGGGAAGATCAAGAAGGAGACTCTGCCCGACTTCATGCAACCCTCCTTCGCGAGCACGAAGGCGGATGCCGAGGGCTATGTCACCAAGGATGCGTTCCTTGCGGCCGTGCCGGATCGTTTCAAGGCAGCCGATACGGACGCGGACGGTTCCCTCAGCGATGTCGAGCTTCGAGGCTTTCTCGGAATGCCATGATCATGCGGCATCTTCCCCGCACGGGCGGTGGGAAGACCGGATCGTTTCAGACCGTGAAGCTCTCGCCGCAGCCGCATTCGCCCTTGGCGTTGGGATTCTGGAACACGAAGCCGGCAGTGAAATCGTCCTCGACCCAGTTCATGGTCGATCCGATCAGGTAGAGGATCGACCCGCCATCGACGAACAGCGTCCCGCCCGGCGTCTCGATGCGCTCGTCGAACGGCTTGGCTTCGGTGACATAGTCGACCGAGTAAGCGAGCCCGGAGCAGCCGCGACGGGGCGTGGACAGCTTGACGCCGATCGCGCCCTCGGGGGCCTTGCCCATCAGCTCGGCGATCCGCGCCTCGGCGGTCGGGGTCAGGATCAGCGCCGCGGGGCGCACGCGCGCGGTCGTCGCCATCACAGCATCCCCAGTTCGAGCTTGGCGTCGTCGCTCATCTTCTGCGGATCCCAGGGCGGATCCCAGACGAGATTGACGTCAGCAGTGCCGACGCCCGGAACCGAACCGACACGGAGTTCCACCTCGGCAGGCATGGATTCAGCGACCGGGCAATGCGGCGTGGTGAGCGTCATCGTCACCGAGGCATGGCCTTCATCGGTCACCTCGACGCCGTAGATCAGGCCGAGGTCGTAGATGTTCACCGGAATTTCCGGATCGTAGATCTCCTTCAGCGCATCGACCACCGCCTCGTACAGCGCGCCGCCCGGCTCGCCCCTGGGCAGACCTTCGGGCTTCTGCGCCAGAAAACCTTCGAGATAGTCGCGCTTGCGCTCGAACGTTTCGGCCACGCCGCCATCGACACGCGCCTTGGGCGGCGCCTCGACCGAGGCGACCTCTTCAACCACAATCTTCCGCTCTTCGTTCATGCGAACCCTACCCGAAAATCCGTGTTACCCGCTCGATCCCGCGCACCAGCGCATCCACGTCCGCCGCGCCGTTATAGACCCCGAAGCTCGCCCGTGCCGTCGCCGGCACGCCCAGCGCCTCCATCAACGGCTGAGCGCAATGATGCCCGGCGCGGATCGCAACCCGCTCCTCGTCCAAGATGGTGCCGATGTCGTGCGGATGCACCCCCTCGATCGAGAAACTGACGATGCCGGCCGAATCCGCGGGGCCGTAGAGCGTGACCGAGTTGATCTGCGACAACGCCTCGCGCGTCTTCGCGACCAGCGCCGTTTCGTGCGCGTGGATCGCATCGAGCCCGATCCGCTCGACATAGTCGATCGCCGCATGCAGCCCGAGCGCGCCGACGATATGCGGCGTCCCCGCCTCGAAGCGGCCGGGCGGCGGTGCATAGGTGGTCTTCGCGAAGGTGACCCGGTCGATCATCGATCCGCCGCCCTGATAGGGCGGCATCGCCTCGAGCAGCTCAGGCCGCGCCCACAGCACGCCGATGCCGGTCGGGCCGTAGAGCTTGTGGCCGGAGAAGACGTAGAAATCGCAGTCGAGTGCCGCGACGTCCACGGCCATGCGCGGCACCGCCTGGCAGCCGTCGAGCAGGATCTTCGCACCGACCGAATGCGCGATATCGGCGGCACGCCGCGCATCGAGCAGCGACCCGAGTACGTTCGAGACGTGGGCAAGCGCGACCAGCTTGTGCGCCGGCGTGACCATCGCCGCCATCGCATCGAGATCGATACGGTGATCGGGGGTCAGCGGCACCACGTCGATCACGGCGCCGACGCGTTCCGCCGCCATCTGCCACGGCACGATGTTGGAGTGATGCTCAAGCGTCGAGAGCAGGATGCGGTCGCCCGCCTTCAGCTGCTCGCGCGCCCAGCATTGGGCGACGAGGTTGATGCCCTCTGTCGCGCCGCGCACGAACACGATCTCGTCGGCGCTGCCGGCACCGATGAAGCGGGCGACCTTCTTGCGCGCCGCCTCATAGGCAAGCGTCATGTCGGCCGAGCGCTGGTACACGCCGCGATGCACGGTAGCGTAGGTTTCGGCATAGGCGCGATCGATCGCGTCGATCACGGGCTGCGGCTTCTGTGCCGTCGCCGCGGTATCGAGATAGGCCCAGCCCTGCGGGATCGCCGGGAAGTCGGCGAGGACGTCGAGGGGGCGGGTGTCGATGAGGACGGTCATGCTTGAGCGCTCACATTCCTTCTCCCCCTGTGGGAGAAGGTGGCCCGAAGGGCCGGATGAGGGGGAGTGAGGTTCGGGACACTCGCGAGTGTCCCCCTCACCCTTCCCATCGCTTCGCGATGGGCCCCTTCCCTCTCCCGCAAGGGGAGAGGGAGAAGAAAGAGCGCCCCGTCTCTCACAGCATCCGCTCCAACGCGGCTTGCGCCGCTGCTTCGAGCGCCTCGCGCTCGGCAGCATCAGCGACGTCGTCGAACACCGATCCGATGAACGCGCGCAGCAGTAGCGCCTTGGCCTCGGCCGGGGCGATGCCGCGGCTAGCAAGGTAGAACAGCGCCATCGCGTCGAGTTCGCCCACGGTCGCACCGTGGGCGCATTTCACGTCGTCGGCGTAGATTTCCAGCTCGGGCTTGGCGTTTGCGGTTGCGGTGCGCGTGAGCAGCATTGCCTTTACCGACTGGCTCGCATCGGTCTTCTGCGCATCGCGTGCGACCGCGACCTTGCCGAGATAGCTGCCGGTCGCGCGTGCGCCGAGCACCGAGCGGACGACCTGGTTGCTGGTGGCGTTCGGCTCGACGTGGCGCATCGTGGTCACGATCTCCAGCGTCTGCTCGCCGCCACCGAGCATCGCACCGCCAAGCTCGAAATGCGCGCCGTCGTGCAATGTCACGTCGATCGCCACCCGGCCGAACTTGCCGCCGGTGTTGAGCACATGGAACGTCGCCCGGGCCCCTGCGCCCAGCGTGACGGCATAATCGCGGATCGCCACCGTATCGGTGCCAGCATCCTGCACGATGACGCGCGTGATCTCCTCACCGGGCGCGACATGGATCATCTCCGGGGCTGCGACCGGCCAGACGCTCGCGACCGCATCGAGATCGCTATAGCGCCACGCCTCGTCACGCCGTGTAGGAAGATCGAGCAGGCTCACGCGGCCATCGCTCCATAGCCCTCGGCTTCGAGCTCGAGCGCCAGTTCAGCGCCGCCCGAGCGCACGATCCGGCCGTCCGCCAGCACATGCACGAAGTCCGGCTTCACATAATCGAGCAGCCGCTGATAATGGGTGATCAGCAGCACCGCCTTGTCGGGGGCGCGCATGATTCGGTTGATGCCATCGCCGACGACCCGCAGCGCATCGATGTCGAGGCCGGAATCGGTCTCGTCGAGGATCGCGAGCTTGGGACCGATGATGCCCATCTGGACCATCTCGTTGCGCTTCTTCTCGCCACCGGAGAAACCGACATTGACCGGACGCTTGAGCATGTCCTGGTCCATCGACAGCAGATCGGCCTGAGCGCGGGCGAGCTTCAGGAACTCGCCGCCCGACAGCGGCGCCTCGCCACGCACCTTGCGCTGCGCGTTCAGCGCCTCGCGCAGGAACTGGACGTTGGACACGCCGGGGATCTCGACCGGATATTGGAAGCCGAGGAACAGGCCCGCGGCGGCGCGCTCGTGCGGCGCCATTTCCAGCAGGTCCTCACCCGCAAAGGTGACAGTGCCGGACGTGACCTCGTAACCGGGGCGCCCACCGAGCACATAGCCGAGCGTCGACTTGCCCGCGCCGTTCGGCCCCATGATCGCATGCACCTCGCCCGCGTTCACGCTGAGCGAGAGGCCCTTGAGGATTTCCTTGCCGTCGATTTCGGCGCGGAGGTTTTCAATCTTCAACATCAATTCTGCCTCTTGGTGGAGCGCATCGCAATCACGCGTTCCAGATACTCATCCTTGCGGGCCTCGATACAGGCGGTCAGCGCCGCCGCATCCTTCGGCTTGGTCGCGGCGCACGCCACGCCTGCATCGCACCAGAACCTGTCCAGCTCAGCGTCGCCGACCGAATGGATAACCCGGCACATCCGCAACCGCCCCTTGCGGTCGATCTTCATGCTCACCCCGACCCGCTTGAGCCGTTCGCCGAGCACCACGATGTCTTCGATCGGTTCTTCCGGCGGCACAGCCGGGCCGGCGAGCTGCAACGCCAAGGCGAGCATCATCACCCGACGCTCCCCTCGAGCGAGATCCCCAGCAGCTTCTGCGCCTCGACCGCGAATTCCATCGGGAGCTGCTGCAGCACCTCCCGCGCGAAGCCGTTGACGATCAGCGCGACCGCAGCCTCGGAGTCGAGACCGCGCTGCATCGCGTAGAACATCTGGTCTTCGCTGATCTTCGAGGTGGTCGCCTCATGCTCGATCTGCGCCGACGGGTTGCGCACCTCGATATAAGGCACGGTGTGCGCGCCGCACTGGTCGCCCAGCAGCAGTGAATCGCACTGGGTGAAGTTGCGCACGCCCTCCGCAGTCGGCGCCACGCGCACCAGGCCGCGATAGGTGTTGTCGCTCCGACCGGCGGAAATGCCCTTCGACACGATGGTCGAGCGGCTGCCCTTGCCGAGATGGATCATCTTGGTGCCGGTATCGGCCTGCTGGCGATTGTTCGTCACCGCCACCGAATAGAATTCGCCGACGCTGTTTTCGCCGGCGAGCACGCAGCTCGGATATTTCCAGGTGATCGCGCTGCCGGTCTCGACCTGGGTCCAGCTTACCTTGCTGTTCTTCCCCTGACAGAGCGCACGCTTGGTCACGAAATTATAGATGCCGCCCTTGCCCTCGGCGTCGCCGGGATACCAGTTCTGCACGGTCGAGTATTTGATCTCGGCATCGTCAAGCGCGACCAGTTCGACCACGGCCGCATGAAGCTGGTTCTCGTCGCGCATCGGCGCGGTGCAGCCTTCGAGGTACGAGACATATGCCCCCTTGTCGGCGACGATCAGCGTGCGTTCGAACTGGCCGGTATTCTCGGCATTGATACGGAAATAGGTGCTGAGCTCCATGGGGCAGCGCACCCCTTCCGGGATGTAGACGAAAGTGCCGTCGGAGAAGACGGCGCAGTTGAGCGCCGCGAAATAATTGTCATGCTGCGGCACGACCTTGCCGAGCCATTTGCGGACGAGATCGGGATATTCGCGGATCGCCTCGCTGATCGACCGGAAGATCACGCCCGCCGCCTCGAGCTCCTTGCGGAAGGTCGTAGCGACCGAGACGCTGTCGAACACCGCATCGACCGCGACCTTGCGCGCGCCCTCGACCCCGGCGAGCATCTTCTGCTCCTCGATCGGGATGCCGAGCTTTTCGTAGACGCGCAGGATCTCGGGATCGACCTCGTCCAGGCTGCCGACCTTGGGCTTGGCCTTCGGCTCGGCGTAATAATAGGCGTCCTGGTAATCGATCGGGGGGACGTTGAGCTTGGCCCAGTCGGGCGGCGTCATGGTCAGCCACAGCCGATAGGCCTTGAGCCGCCAGTCGAGCATCCATTCGGGCTCGTTCTTCTTGGCCGAGATGAAGCGGACCGTGTCCTCGCTCAGACCCTTTGGCGCGAATTCCTGCTCGATGTCCGAATGGAAGCCCCATTCGTACGTCTTGTTCGCGACGGCGTGCGCTTCTGCGTTCTTCGTGGCCATTATGCCGGCACCTGCGACAGGCTGGCGAGGCTGACGCCCGCGAGCGCGCCCTTCACCGCTCCGTTGACGACGTTCCAGTGCGGCTTCACCCGACAATTCTCCTCGATGCAGCAATCATGGCTGCCCTGGTCAACACAGGCCGTCATCGCGATCGGCCCCTCGATCGCCTCTACGATATCAGCCAGGCTGATCGCCGCAGCCGGTCGTGCGAGGCGGAAACCGCCCCCGGTGCCCCGCGCACTCTCGATCAGGCCCGCAGCGGAAAGCCGGCTGACCAGCTTCTGCACGGTCGGCAATGGCAGCCCGGTTTCTTCCGCCAGCAGGGTCGCGTTTAGCCGCGCCGCGCCGCCGCAATGGCGGGCAGCGGCGGACATCATCACGACCGCATAATCTGCAAGGCTGGAAAGGCGCATCTGGTCCAATCGGATTGATTCGTTCCGATTGGGCATGTGGGAGCCTAGAGCCCGAAGGTCAACCCTGTTCCTCCCCGGCCCGGGGCGGATAGAATCACGTATCGCTGATCAGCGGGCTCACCTGGCCGCCAAGCGCGACTCGCTGGCTGATCGTCAGTTGCGACAACAGGCTGGGTTCAGCCTTGATCTGGCGCGGCGTGTAGCCAGTGAACTGCTTCACCTCGCGGATCAAGTGGGACTGATCGTAGAAGCCCCGCGCGATCAGGTCGTCGACCGACTGGCTTTCCGACACCAGGGCCACCGCGGCGCGGAGCGCGCGATATTTACGCGCGAGCAGCTTCGGCGGCGCGCCGTACAGCGCCTTGCATTTGCGTTCGACCTGGCGGCGAGAGAGCTTCGTCGCTGCCACCAGATCCTCCATCTCGGGCGACGGGCTGGCGGCGAGCCACGTGTCGACATGCCGCACGAACGCCGTCGCGCTGCGGTCGCAGCCGCGTACCAACTCGCGGATCAACTCCTCGGCGATCGCCACCCGCGCCGGGATATCGGGCGCGTCGCGCAACGCGTTGGCGGCGGCGCGCAGCCTTGGCCCGCCGAACAGCCCGGTCGCATCGATCACCCGGTTGAGCATGCTCGAGGCATCGTTGCCGACCAGCGCCGCCCATCCGCTCGCGGTCACGCCCATGCCGAGCACCAGTACCGGCCCCTCGCACCTGACCCGCATCGCGCCGCTGGTCGGACCGATGATATGGATATCGGTCGCCTCCTGCAGCGTCCCGTCGGGGAAGCGATAGTCCGAGCCGCCCGGCGACAGGCGGAAGCGGAACTGCGCATGATCCGCGCGCTCCGTGTCCTCGAACAGCGGGACATCCGCACGAAAGTGATAGAAAAGCGTGATGTACTCGGTGAGGTCCGCGGCCGGGACCGCGTAGTCCAGCTGGATATCCGCCACTGTTGCGCCCCTTTTTATGGGAGAGGCGTAACCGGCTCTGCACCCAATGAAAAGAGGCCCGGCCGGCAAGCCGGCCGGGCCCAAGTGAAAGAGACCCCTGTTGGGAGCTCTTCGGGTCGCAAGGTTGTTAGAACAGTGGCCGGTTCGACTGTATTGGATGAAAGCGCCACATCGGTCATATCCGTCGCAATCTCGTCGCAGGTCGAATGATTTTTGACCCGCGCGTGCCGCGCTGCCAAAGCGCCGGAATGACCTTCTCCCTTCTCCGCCCCGCCCTGTTCAGCATCGAGGCCGAGCGTGCCCATGGCCTGACGATAAGGATGCTTGAAGCCTGGGGGCAGGCTGGCACGCCGTTCGCCACGGAATCCAGCGAGCCATGCCTTCGCACCACCGTGGCCGGGCTGGACTTCTCCAGTCCGGTCGGGCTGGCCGCCGGGGTCGACAAGGATGGCCGGGCGATCGACGGGTTCTTCGCCCTCGGACTGGGTTCGGTCGAAATCGGCACGCTCACGCCGGTGCCGCAGCCGGGCAATCCCAGGCCGCGCCTGTTCCGCCTGGTCGAGGACCGCGCGGTGATCAACCGGATGGGGTTCAACAATGGGGGGCTCGATGCGGCGCTGCCCCGCGCAGCGGCGGCCAGGCGGCGTGGCGTGCTCGGCATCAATGTCGGCGCCAACAAGGATGCCGCCGACAGGATCGCCGACTATCGGAGCGGTGTGGAAAAGGCAGCCCGGATCGCGGACTATGTCACGATCAATATCAGCTCGCCCAACACGCCGGGCCTGCGCGATCTGCAACACGGCGCGGCGCTGGCCGAACTGCTCGCCGCGTCGGACGAGGCCCGCCGCCTGCCGTCGCGACGCCCCCCGCTGTTCCTGAAGGTCGCTCCCGACCTTGAGCCCGGCGCGATCGACGAAATCGCCCGGGCCGCGATCGAGCATCATATCGACGGGCTGATCGTCAGCAACACGACCATCTCCCGCCCTGGCCTGCGCTCGCCCCGCGCGACCGAGACCGGTGGCCTTTCCGGCGCGCCGCTCGCCGCGCTCGCGCGCCAGCGGCTCGTCGATTTCCGCAAGGCGACCGGAGGGGCACTGCCGCTGATCTCGGTCGGCGGGATCGGCAGCGCTGAGGAGGCCTATGCCCGAATCCGCGCCGGTGCGAGCCTCGTCCAGCTCTACACCGCCCTCGTCTATGAGGGGCCCGGCCTGCCGCGTCGCATTGCCCGCGGCCTGTCCCTCCTGCTGAAGCGGGATGGGCATGATCATGTCGCTGATGCCGTCGGGGCCGGTTGACGTAACGTCTGTCACCGCTACCACATGGGCGCCATGAAGAAGCTCCTGCTCGCGCTCGCCGTCCTGCTCTATTCTCCCGTCGCATCCGCCCAGGGAGTCGTCACCTCAGCCGATCCCCGCGCGACCGAGGCAGGCCGGCAGATATTGCGGGAAGGCGGCACCGCGGCCGACGCGGCGATGGCGATGATGCTGGCGCTGACCGTGGTGGAACCGCAATCGAGCGGCATCGGCGGCGGCGGCTTCCTGATTCGCAACGACGGCAAGACCGGCAAGATGGAGACGATCGACGGCCGCGAGGCAGCACCCGCCGCCGCGACGCCGCAGCGCTTCCTCGGCCAGGACGGCAAGCCGATGCCGTACGGCCAGGCTTTCCAGGGCGGCAAGTCGATCGGCGTTCCCGGCAATATCCGGCTGATG
This sequence comes from Pseudomonadota bacterium, assembly GCA_040388155.1. Lineage (GTDB taxonomy): Bacteria > Pseudomonadota > Alphaproteobacteria > Sphingomonadales > Sphingomonadaceae > Sphingomonas. Next base: position 115,883 of record JAZKCJ010000017.1, on the reverse strand, counting down.
GCGCTGACCCACAAGAAATGGGGCAAGCTGCCATGGAAGGCGCTGTTCGCGCCCGCGATCAAGCTGGCCGAGGATGGCTTCCAGGTCACCAGGCCGATGAGCGAGCGGATCGCCGGCATGTCCCGAATCTGGGAGAATTTCCCGGAGATCGCCAGCCAGTATACGGTCGACGGCCAGGCACCCGCGGTCGGCGCGACGCTCAAGAACCCGGCGCTTGCCGCCATCCTGCACAGGATCGCCAACGAGGGGCCCGAGGCCTTTTATTCAGGCGACAACGCGCAAGCGATCGTCGCAGCCGCGACCGGTACCAGGATCAACACCAGCGACATCACCCTCGCCGACCTTTCCGCCTATCAGGCCAAAGAACGGGCGCCGGTGTGCGGCACCTATCGGACGTACAGGATCTGCGGCATGGCCCCGCCATCGTCCGGCGCGGTGACGGTGCTCCAGATCCTCGGCATGCTGAGCCGTTTCGACCTGAAGAAGATGGGGCCGACATCGCCGGTCGCCTGGCATCTGATCGGCGAGGCGATGGAACTGGCCTATGCCGATCGCGAGAAATATCTCGGCGACACCGATTTCGTGCAGGTGCCGCTCAAGGGCCTGATCGATCCGGCCTATCTCGCCCAGCGCTCCAGGCTGATCTCCACCACCGCGACGCTGCCGGTCTATGAAGCCGGCACGCCCCCCGGCGCGCAGGCGCGGACCGCCGCGGTCCAGGACGAGGTTCACGGCACGACCCATTTCATCGCGATCGACAAGGCCGGCGACATCGTCGGCATGACCTCGACCGTCGAGGGCCCGTTCGGCAGCCAGCTGATGGCGAACGGCTATATCCTCAACAACGAACTGACCGATTTCACCTTCGCCCCCGAAAAGAACGGAGCACCGGTCGCCAACCGGGTTGAGGGCGGCAAGCGGCCCCTGTCCTCGATGGCGCCGACGATCGTCTATGATTCGAAGGGCAAGCCAGTGTTCACCGTCGGCGCGGCGGGCGGCAAGACGATCATCATGCAGGTGGCGAAGGCGCTGATCGCGCATCTCGACTGGGGCATGAGCGCGCAGGATTCGATCGGCCAGGGACTGATCTATTTCAGCGGCCGGACGTTGATCCTCGAAAAGGGCACGTCGCTCGAGCCGATGAAGGCGCCGCTCGAGAAGCTGGGCCATCAGGTCGTGATATCAAGCCTCGGCCTCAAGGCGAACGCCGCCGAGCTGACGACCAAGGGCTGGGTCGGCGCGGCGGATCCAAGGAGCGTCGGCACCGCGCTCAGCGAGTAGAAACCCGCGCAGCCGAACACGGCGCGCCCCTCCCCGGGAGAGACCATGCGAACGCTCGAACATTTCCCCAACCTCGTCACGATGTTCTTCACGCGGGCACGGGAAAAGGGCGACAAGCCCTTCCTCTGGCACAAGGCCGACAATGAATGGGTGCCGACCAGCTGGCGCCAGACCGCCGACAAGGTCGCGAGCCTCGCCACCGCGCTGCGCGCGATCGGGCTTGAGCCCGGCGACCGGGTGATGCTGGTCGCGGAGAACCGCCCCGAATGGTGCATCAGCGACCTCGCCATCATGGCGGCAGGCTGCATCACCGTGCCGACCTACACCACCAATACCGAGCGCGACCACGCCCATATCATCGAGAATTCGGGCGCCAAGGCAGTGATCGTCTCGACCGCGAAGCTCGCCAGGACCCTGCTCCCTGCCGCGATCCGCGCAACCGATGCGAAGATCGTCATCGGCATGGAGGACATCCGTGTCGGACAGTCGGGCGCGCTGAGCGTGCACAGCTGGCACAAGCTGATCGCCGAGCATTCGACCGATCCGTCGGCGATCGTCTCGTCAGCAACGCGCGACGACACCGCCTGCATCATCTATACCAGCGGCACCGGCGGCGCGCCGCGCGGCGTGAAGCAGCATCACGGCGCGATCCTGCACAATGTCGACGGCTGCTGCACCATCATCAGCGAGGATTTCGGCTGGGACGACGAGGTATTCCTCTCCTTCCTGCCGCTCTCGCACGCCTATGAGCATACCGGCGGGCAGCATTTCCCGATCGGGCTCGGCGCCGAAATCTATTATGCCGAGGGCCTCGACAAGCTTGCGTCCAATATCGAGGAGACGCGCCCGACCATCATGGTCGTCGTGCCGCGCCTGTTCGAGGTGCTGCGCACCCGCATCTCCAAGGCGGTGGAGAAGCAGGGCAAATTCTCCAACTATCTGCTCGGCAAGGCGCAGGACATCGGCGCCAAGGAATATGAGGGGAAGATGGGGCTGCTCGACCAGCCGATGAACCTTTTCCTCAAGGCGACGCTCAAGCCGAAGATCCAGAAGCGCTTCGGCGGGCGGATGAAGGCGATGGTGTCCGGCGGCGCGCCGCTGACGCCGGAGGTAGGCATCTTCTTCCAGTCGCTCGGCCTGACCTTCCTGCAGGGCTATGGCCAGACCGAATCGGCCCCGGTCATTTCGTGCAACCGCCCGTCGGTCGGCCTGCGCATGGACACGGTCGGCCCGCCGCTCAAGAACACCGAAGTGCGCATCGCCGAGGACGGCGAGATCCTGGTGCGGGGCGAGCTGGTCATGCACGGCTACTGGCGCAACGAGGCCGAGACGGCACGGGTGCTGAAGGACGGCTGGCTTCACACCGGCGATATCGGGCTGATCGACCCCAAGGGCCGGATCAAGATCACCGATCGCAAGAAGGACATCATCGTCAACGACAAGGGCGACAATGTCGCGCCGCAAAAGGTGGAGGGCATGCTGACCCTCCAGCCGGAGATCGTCCAGGCGATGATCTACGGCGACCGCAAGCCATACATGGTCGCGGTCCTCGTCGCCGACCCCGAATGGACCCAGGAATGGTGCGCGAAGAACGGCGATGCCTGCGATTTCTCGCGGCTTGCCGAGAACAGCAGCTACCGCACCGCGATCGGCGCGGCGGTCGAGCGGGTCAACAAGGACCTGTCGGTGATCGAGCGAATCCGCCGCTTCATCCTGGCCGACGAGCATTTCACGATCGAGAACGAGCAGCTCACGCCGTCGCTGAAGATCCGGCGGCACGTGCTGAAGGAAGTCTACGGGCCGCGCCTGGACGCCCTGTACAAGGGGTGAAGACCATGCCGAGCTCTGGCATGGCGGTGCTGGCGGCTGATCAATCCTTCTCCCCCCGGGGGAAGGTGGCGCGAAGCGCCGGATGAGGGTGACTTGAGCGCCCACCTCTCACCCTCACCCTTCCCATCGCTGCACGATGGGCCCCTTCCCTCTCCCGCCGGGAGAGGGACAGGAAGCTACTTCGTCGAGGCGATCGTTCCCGCGGTGGATTTCGGGATGACCTCCATCGTCCAGTCGGTGTCGGGCCGGAGATATTTGCGCGCCGTTTCCTGGAGCTGGGCTGACGTCATCGTCGAGATGTCGCTCAGCACGCTGCGGAACGCGGCGATGCGGCGTGGATCATAGGTCGCGCCTTCAAGCTGGAGCATCCAGAACTGGTTGCCGGTCGACTGGCGCATCAGCGCCTGGGTCATCGGGCCGATCGTCCGCTTCAGCTCGTCGTCGCTGACCGGATTGGCGACCAGATCGGCGGCAATCTCGCGCGAAAGCTTGAAGAACAGCGGGAGATTGACCGGCGCGACCTGTCCGACCGCGATCAGGCGGCCACCACTCGGCAGGCCGATCGGCCAGTTGCTCGACACGTTGGGGCTATAGCTTGCGCCAGCCTCCGAGCGGAGGCGATCGAACAGACGGTCGCTGAAGATCGCAGCGAGCACGTCGAGCCGGCGACTCTCCGCGATCCCGTCGACCCCACCGCCGGTCGGCCAGGCGATCACCGCCGCCGCCTGGTTCTCCGGACCGTCATGCGTGCGGACCACGGGCGTGGCGTTGTGCGCCGGGAAACGGACCGGGGGCACGGGCTGCGCTTCGGCCGTGCGCGGCTTCAGCGCGCCGACGGTACGCGCGACCGCGTCGATCGCCTTATCAGTGCCGATATCGCCGAACACCTGCACCTCGATCGGGCCGGTCGCGAGCAGCGGCTCCCACAAGGCGCGGAACGCCTCGGGCGTGGTGTTACGGATCTCGTCACGCGTCGGCGTCCCCCAGCGCGGATCGCCGGCGCGGAGAAGGCCGTCAAGATCGCGCGCGAGCACGCCGTCGGGCGAGGATTCGAGCCCGGCATAATTGGCGAGCACGGCGGTCTTCGCGCGGGCCAGCGGGCTCGGGTCCCAGCCGGGCGCGGCGAGCTTCGCGGCCATCAGGCGAAGCTGGTCGGAGAGGTCCCGTGGCGAGGTCATGGCGGCGAGCTGGAACGCATCGTCGTCGACGTCGAAATCGAGGCCGATGCGGCGGCCCGCGGCCATCGCGTCGATATCGCCCTGCTTCAGCTTGCCGATGCCGCCGGCGATCAGCGCATAGTTGGCCGCCCAGGCGGGCGATTCACGATCGGCCGGCAACGCGTTGAAGCCGCCACCGAAACGCACGCGGACATAGACCCGGTCGGCCTCCGACGTAGTCGAATAGACCATCAGCCTGACGCCGTTGGAGAATTGGACCTGTTCCAGCCCGAATTCGGAAATCTTCTTGCGAGCGACCACCTTGGCCGGCGGCCCGAGCCGCGGGAGCTTCGAGAAATCCACCGCAGCCTGAGCGCTGCGGATTCCGGCGACGCCCTTCACATCGGCGCCGAGCACCGCCGCGAGCTTGGTCGTTGCATCGCTCTCCGGCTTCTGCGCGCTGACGATCGCACGGGTGGCAGTGCCTTCGAAGATCTTCTTCGTCGAGGCGAGGATTCGCGCGGGCGAGAACATGCCCTTGCGCCGTGCTTCGAGGAACACGTTCTGGATCACCGCCGCGCTGGTCGTCGTCTCGCGGATATCGACTGCCTGGACCATGTCGTCGGCAAGCTTGCTGCCGGCATCGGCGCGCGCGGTATCGACCATCGTCTTGTAGGCGATACCCTGTTCGGCCAGTTCGCGGTCGATCTCCGCCTGGGACGGCGGGGCGGCCTGCGCATCAGCGATCACCGCGCGCACATCCTTCAGCGCGGCTTCCCAATCATCGCCGACGGGCGCGACCTGGACGAAGGTGACGTTGGCCGATCGCGCCGGATCGTCAAGCCCGACCCGCGCCGAGAGATAGCTGCCGCCGGCGCGGGCGCGCGTTTCCAGCCGCCGGTTGATCACGGCGGTGGCGACCATGTCGACCAGCCGGTTCTGGTTGAAGACAACCGTGTCGGCGTTGAACTTCCATGGGCGCAACACCGCCATCATCGCCATGGTCGGCAGGCCGGGCTCGACGATCGCGCTGGTGGTCGGCTCCTTCGCACTGGGCACGCCGAAATCGGGCTCTGCCGGTGCCGGGCCGGTGCCGCGCCACGCGCCGAAATATTTGGCGACGAGCCGTTCGAACACCGCCGGATCGAGATCCCCCGAGACGACGACCACCGCCCGCTCCGGCCGGTACCAGCGATCGTGGAAGGCCTTCACCGTATCGGACGTCGCCGCCTCGAGCGTCTTGGTATGGCCGATCGGCGAGCGGTCGGCGAAGGGCTGGCCAGCGAAGAACAGGGCGTTCATCGCATCCGACAGGCGGACCTGCGGCCCCGGCTGCTCGCGCTGCTCCGCCAGCACGGCGGGGCGCTCGGCATTGAGCGCTGCCTGGGTGATATTGGGCTTGCTGACCATGCCCGCGAGGATCTTCAGGCTCTCGTCGAGCGACGCCTCGGTCGCGCTGGGCAGGTCAAGCTTGTAGACGGTCTGGGTCGGCGTGGTCTGGGCATTGCTGTCGGAGCCGAAAGTGGCACCGAAACGCTGCCACACGCGCTTCGTCTCCCCGTCCGGCACGAATTCCGAGCCGCGAAACGAGAGATGCTCGATCAGATGCGCATAGCCGAGCTCGCTGTCCTGCTCCATCAGCGAGCCGGCATCGATCCGTACCCGCACCGAGACCTGGCCTGGCGGCACCCCGTTCTTGCGCACCGCGTAGCGCAGTCCGTTGGTCAGCGTGCCGAAGCGCCAGGCGGCATCGGGCACGATGTCGCTGCCCTTGTACAGCCAGGGATCGCGGCTCGCGATGTTGGAGCCGGATGCGGCGGCAGGAACGGTCTGCCCGCTGACCGTCGGCGACAGGCCGAGCAGGAGCGAGGCAATGAGCGACAGGCGCAACACGCGCGGGGTAAAATACATGGTTCCGATCCTAGCGGCGTAATCCGGCCGCGACCAGCGTTGGTGCGGCAAAGCTGAACCTGCCGTGAAACACCACGTCCTCGCCACGATTTGGACGAAGACGCCCGATAACCATTCAGCCTTCCCCGATTGCGGGGCGAGTTCGACAATGGCGCATATGTGGCTTTTCCGGGCCGGTGCGCTGCCGATAGTGTACGGAGGCGTGGTACCAGATGAGCGTCGAGACGAGACCGGACGCCAGCTCTTTGTGGCGCAAATCGGGCAAGATGTCCGACGGGCGCACCACACGCATCCCCGATCTCAACGTCATTTCCGGATTGCCCAGCCCTCGCCCGACGCTTGAGGCGGAACGCAACCGGCCGCTGATCATCAAATATGGCAAGCATCTCCGCGGGCTCTTCGATCGGCTGATTTCTTCCTCCTCGCTCGTCTCGAACGAGCCGGTGCTCGACGTGCGCGACTTCCCCTGGACCGCCCTGCTGCGCGAGCACTGGCACGACATCCGCGACGAGGCGATCGCGGTCGCGTTGCAGGGCGATGCCTCGCCCAGCCTCGCCACCATCTCCCCCGATCACCGCGCGATCGCGGCGGTCAACATGTGGCGGTCCTTTTTCCTGTGGGGCTATGGCTTCGCGATCGAGGACAATCTGGAGCAATGCCCGAAGACCGCGGCGATCGTTGCGCGGATTCCCGGGCTGAACAGCGCCTTCTTCTCGATCCTGGCGCCGGGCACGCACATTCCCGACCATCGCGGCGTGACCAAAGGCCTGATCACCTGCCATCTCGGCCTGATCGTCCCGCGCGACGGCGACGTGCGGATGCGCGTTGGCGACCGAATCGTGCGCTGGTCCGAGGGCGAGACCCTGGTGTTCGACGACACCTACCAGCACGAGGTGTGGAACGACACGGCGGGCACCCGCGTGGTGCTGCTGATCCAGTTCGCCCGGCCGCTGCGCCGCCCGGGCAAATGGATCGCGGACCTGTTCCTGGGGATCGTGCGGCGATCCGCCTTCGTTCAGGAGGCCCGCGATAATATCCAGACCTGGAACGAGGCGGTGAAGCAACTGGACGTGTGATCGCGCGGCAGCTGGCCTGAACGGCCTTTCAGAACCGCTGTTGCGACGAGGTCGAGCCCATCGTCACCCGATATTCGACCGGCGCGGTGCTCGTCAGGGTCTGCTGCCAGACCTGACCGGCATAAAGACGCTTCGCGGGAAGCTTGGTGCAGGGGACCGATGGCGCGGGGTCGCATTGCTTGCCTTCATAGACCTCGACATTGCTGTTCCCCTGGTTGCGCAGGGTGAGTACATTCCCGGCCCGATCGCCGACCAGCCTGGTGACCGGCGCGGCGGGGCGGTAGATCACCAGCACGTCATAGCCGACCAGCAGCTTCAACGCGCTCACCGGAGCGTTCACCGGGCCGGCAACCGGTTTCACCGTGACCCGATAGATCCGGTCCACAGCGCCCCGCGGCACGACAGCGGCAATCCGGATGAGCTTGTGCTCGCCCGGCTGGAGGATCAGCCGCTGCGGCGTGACCAGCAGGCCACCAACCCCCGGATCGGTGATCGGCAGGCGCTTCTCGTCGACGCCCCCTGGCGACACGATCTCCGACGGCTCGACGACGACATAGGCGATTTCCTTCCCGTCGTTCGAGACATCGATATCCTGCGCCACCGCCCCGGAGGGTCCGATGTCGAGGACTGCCTGGCTCAGTACGATCCCGGCATGGGCGGCGGATGCGACCGCGATCGCCGCGATACCGCCGAGTGCCAGCCCTATCTTCACGAGATGCATTTCACGTCTCCGAGAGCCGTATAGCCGTTTGTCGACCGTGCCGCGCCCAGTTTCGCGCGACAGGCCTGCCCGTCAGCGCCGCGCGCGGTAATCTCGGCATCACCGGATGCCTGGAGCTGGAAATAGCCGCGATGATCAGTCGCGGCGACGGCCCCGTCAGTGGTGATGTCGGCATCGGCGACCGGGCTGCCGTCGGCACGTACCAGATGGCCGAACATCGCCAGCACGGTATTCGCTTTCCATTCCAGCCCCGCGACCGTGCCGGGATAGACATCGACCGATCGGGTCTGCGCATCAAAGGCGACCAGATCGCCGCCCACCGGAAGGATCCGCACCCTGTACCGGCGATAGGGCGTCACGGCCAAGGTCAGGTGCTCGCCGGGCCGGATCTGCCCCCGCGCGGCATCGTCCACCATGACCTGGAACCGCGTGTCCCGCGCTGAACCATGGATGCCGACCGTGATGACGCTGTCATTCTGGTCATGCGTCCCGACGCGCAGCACGTCATGGCCGCCGCCGAGTCCGGCCGCGATCGAGGTCTGAAGTGTCATCGCATATTGGGTAGCGTTGCCCGAACCGGCAAAGCGCTGGACCAGGCTCGCCGACGCATAGCCCATCGGACCGCGCTGATCGGCCGATGCCTGGAGCACCGTGCCGTCGGCGCTGTGCTGCACCACCGCTGCACCGGCCAGTTCGCCACCCAAGACATTGTCGCGCTGGATCGTCGCCGCGACCTCCTCGATATCGCCGACGGCGCGATTGTCGCTCCCGATGCCGGTCTGCGCCCCGGCACGCGCAGTCAGCGTCGAACGGCCGCCGAAGATCTGCAACTGAAGCCCGAAGGCGATGGAATGGCCCTGGTTCGTCTCGGCATAGCTGCCGTCGAAGGTCATCTGCAGCCGGTCATGATGGAGGATCGGCCAGCGCACGACCGGCCCGACCGCGTAGGAGGCGGCACGCCCCTGATCGTGGCGATAATATCCGGTCATCCCGACCTGCGCGCCGGCCAGGTGATAGGAAAGATTGCCGACGATCTGGGTGAAGCTCGGGCTGGATGCCTGCACGCGGGCCGCGGCGATGTCGAAGGGCGACGACAGGCTGTCGACATAGTCGTCGAATGGAATCAACGCTGCGCCGTCCCCGCTGTGCACGTGGCGGAAATCGAGATTGTAGCTCAGCGCGCCGCCGGTGGTCGACCCGATCTGCACGCCCTCCCCCACATCACCGCTGCTCGACCCGAGCAGTGCGACCCGCGTCTGGACGATCGGCGAGAGATAAGTGAGGCCGACCTCGGTCAGCGCCTTGTGATCGGTCGCCATCACCACCCCGTCCCAGGCAAAATGGGTCCCGAGCCGGCCGGCGATCCCGGCGCTCAGGAGCGGGGTATGCGCCACCGACACCCAGCGATCCTGACGGTCCAGCGCCAGCATTCCCGCATTGGCGAAGAAGATGATCCGGCCGATCGGCGCGATGGCGGCGCTTTTGGTGAAGAAGCGATGTTCGGTGCGCGTCGCCCCGCTCGCTTCCTGGATCCGGATATCGATGGGATAGGAGCCATCGGGCAGGTTGCTGGTATCGAGCGTCTGGTTGCCAGCCTCGAAGCTGTGCGAGCTCATCAGCTTTCCCTCGCTGTACAGATCGACGCGCGAGCGCTGGCCGAGGAACACGATGAGCGGGCTGCCGGTCAATTGCAGGCGATCCGCGCGCGTATCGAATTGCGATCCGATGCCGACGCCCAGGATACGCCGCCGCCCGACCAGATCCGCGCCGGGCGTGTAGAACAGCCCGCCGACATAGCGAAGATCCGGCCGGTCGAGCTGGCCGGCAAGCGTATCGACGTCGAGCCCGCGCCCCGACGAAACCGACATCTCCGATATCAGGCGGCCATTGCCGGCGGCCAGCACCGCCCGGTTGCGAAAATTGTAGACCGCCTGCTGCCCGCTGCCGCCGGCGATGGCGGCGCCGATCGTATCCACCAGCGACACATTCCTGCCATCCGGTTCGAGGAAGCGGTCGGCCGATACCGGTCGTGCGAGAAGCAGTTTCGGGTTCAGATAGAGATCGATCCGGAAATGTTGCTGGTCGAACACGATCGCCGCTGCCTCGGGCGTCGGCCGCTCGCAGGCAGCTGCCGCATCGAGGCACACGAGGCGCGCATGGGGATCGAGATCACCACTCAGGGCACGGATCATCGCCGCGGGATCGGCCACGTCCGGGATCGCCGCCGCAACCTGGTCGGGATGAAGGATATGGACCCGTGCCGGATCAGCCTCGATTTCGAACTGGCCGATCCGCCGCCCGCCGAAATAGATGTCGGCGACCAGGTTTCGCGACTGGCTGAGGTCGGCAAAGTCGCTCGGCATGCCGGCGGTCACGACCGGCGCGCCACTGCCGCGATCGGCAGCCGCGGCGGCCGGGCGCGGAAGGGCGGCCAGTGATGCGACCGTGCCGAGCAGGAAACAGATGGTCGCCGGAGAGCGCATCGGTCAGTCCGGCGCGAGGACGATCGTGAGCGTGCCGCCATAGCCGCCCGCCGTCGCGGCGCTGAGCGAGGCAGCGCGCAGGATCACGATGAGGCTGGCATTGCTCGTCTGGAGGATCGGGCAGCTGAGCAGCGTAGTCTGGCCGCCAAGGGCGGCACCGGAGGAAAGGTTGGTCCCGGATGTCTGCCCAGCGGTTCCGGACCACTGGACCTCATAGGGCAGCAGGCTCGATCCGTTGGCGAGCGTGAACGCGCCCGAAGCACCGGATCCGCTCGCGGTGACGGTGTAGCGGCCGCCCAATATGCCACTATAGGCGCAGACCGATTCGCTCTGGAGCTGGTCGACACCGACATTGGTGATCGTGCCGAAGGCGAGATCGCTCAGATGCGTGATCTGCACCGACTGCGCGGCCGCGGGCAAAGGCACCGCCAAGGCCCCCGGCACACCCAGCGACACCAATGTTCGAAACAGGGATGAGCGGCGGATCATGGTCGTTGTGCCGCGCGCGCCGCTCAACCGGTCATTGCGGGGTCACGAGCAAGGTCAGCGTCCCGGTATAGCTGGTTCCCGCGACCATATTCTGCAGGTTCGGCGAGGTGATCGAGACGATCAGACTTGACGTGGTGGTCGGGCTGGTGACGCAGGTCGGCGTCAGGGCGGTGCTGGTCTGGCCGGTGAGTGCCGTGCCGGAGGTGAGCGCGGTGCCGCTGGTCTGCGCGGCGCTCGAACTCCATTGCACGCTATAGGGCACGTTCAGTGCACCATTTGCGAGCGTGAAGGCACCGCTGGTGCCGCTGCCGGTCGCGGTGATGCTGTATCCCTTGGTCGCGGTGTTGCTCCACACGCAATCGCTCTGCGCGCTGCTGGCATCGCTCCCGGGATCGACGGCCGAGAAGCTCACATCCGTCAGCCCGGTTATCTGCGCGCGATTGGCGACGCTGGCGGCGATGCTGACCGTCCCGGTCGAGGTCGATCCGAGCGAGCCCTGGGTCGCCGCCTCGGCCGATCCGGCCATCACCAGCGAACATGCCGCCGCGCCGGCAAGTGCCGTGTGGCGAATGGTCGAGACATCGAAGTCCTTGCTTGAACGAAAGCGCATGATGCAATTCCTGCCTTCAGCCAACACTGCGCGGATATCGGCCGATCCGGCCCCCGCACCTTCCCAGAAATAACGACGACGGCCTGCTCAGGCCCTTCATTGCGGGGTCACCAGCAAGGTCAGCGTGCCGGTGTAGCTGGTCCCCGCCACCATGGTCTGCAGGTTCGTCGAGGTGATCGACACGATCAGGCTTGACGTGGTGGTCGGGCTGGTTGTGCAGGTTGGGGTCAGGGCAGTGCTGGTCTGCCCGACCAGCGCCGTGCCGGAAGTAAGCGCGGTACCGCTGGTCTGCGCCGCGCTCGAGCTCCATTGCACGCTATAGGGCACGTTCAGTGCGCCATTGGCGAGCGTGAAGGCGCCGCTGGTACCGCTGCCGGTCGCGGTGATGCTGTACCCCTTGGTCGCGGTGTTGCTCCACACGCAATCGCTCTGCGCGCTGCTGGCCGCGCTGCCGGGATCGACGGCCGCGAAGGTCACGTCGGTAAGCCCGGTGATCTGCGCGCGATTGGCGACGCTTGCGGTGATGCTGACCGTACCGGTCGAGGTCGCCCCCAACGAACCCTGGGTCGCCGCCTCGGCCGAACCGGCCATCACCAGCGAGCACATCGCCATGCCGGCAAGCGCCCTGTGGCGAGCGGCGGCAACATCGAAACCCGTGCTTGAACGAAAGCGCATAGCTGAATCCCGTCCTCGACCAATAGCGTGCGGACGTCGGTCAATCCGACACCTCCGCCATTTCCGTACTTAGCGACGACGGCTTAATGGATTCGGGGCTAACGCCTATGTAAGATCGCTATAGTGATTGTACCTATGCTGCGAACAGCTCGATCATGGTCGACACATATTCCGAATCCAATTTACGCCAGGCGACAGAACGGGCCAACTCTGCACTCGCTTTGACGAAATATCAGCTCGGGCTTAGGCAGCATCGACGAGGAGAACGCCCCCGGCATGGCAGTCCGTCAGTCGCCTGAACGATGGCCCCGCCGACCAATCGCGATCGAACCGGTCATGCGGGCGATCCGGATCGCAGCGAGCTTCATGCCTCGGCGATGACGACAGCGTTGCGGCGACGCCCCGGCGACGCTCTCACAATAGCCGTGGGCACCACAGCCAGATCGCGACGGCCGTCGCTTCTACTGAGTGGAGTGGCTGGGGATGCCCGACGAACAACCTGACGGAAAAAGCGACTCGCTCAGCACAAGTCGGATAAACAATTATTGCGGCACGCTGGATTACATGCTGGAGTACATAACGTTACTGCAATTCGAACGGACCGCTACCGCACCTGTCGGGATCGAAAAACAGATGAAACAATACCACCCAACCTAAATAGTGGCGCAATATTCCCAGAGAAAGTTACGGGAAAAAGTGCATCTGGGCCGGTTGCTGCACGGCCCATCCACTCGATGCCCTTATGCCGGAGCAGCTTGTCAATCCTGTGAAATACAATCCGATTTCCTTACCGGATGCCGCAGCCGTCATAACTTGGCTGAGCATTGCCGGGCACGACGATTTCATTGCAGAATATGGCACCGTCACGTCAGAATCGAGATTGCACAAATATATGTATCCAAATCCAAAATTCGCTTCAACATAAGAATATCTATCGACTATCACCTCAGTCGGCTTTCCGCGACAGACTATGTCTGCCTGCGCTTCCGTCGACAGCATCAACGTGGCAGCCATCATAAATGATTTCAGAAACACCTTTTTCATATCTTACAATCCATCTATATTTAATATATCACATAGGCACGACATGCCAGATTAAATTACGCCGACATTCGTCCTGCGAATGGACAGCCACCACTCACGCAACCGTCAGTAGCTTACGAAGAATATTCTGCAGTACCCGTTCGTCTCGCGATTTACCTGCAGGGTGACGGTTTTTCCGAGATTATATGCCGTGGTCATTGTTGCCACGATCGTATCATAAACCGTGGAGCTCTTTTCCACGAACGCGAAATTGAGATCGCAATTAGTCATGGTGGCGTTCAGCGCGACACGAAAGTGCATGGTGCCGGTGTCATTGACCTGAAGCACCGTTATTTTTCCGGAATATGTGTCGCTCGCCTGCGCCGTGCCGGGAATCAGGGCCAAGAGCATCAGTCCAAGGGCAGCTTTATATTTCATCGCATTGACCTCACCCACTGATTTTCCAGAAGCGCAATGTGCAGCTGCCTCCCGAATGAAACAGAATACGAACCCTATTGCGAGGTAATATCGCCAATCTGGCAAAATCCGCCCGCCACTGGAATGGTAACAATCTGCACAGTCTTTCCCAAGGAATAGAGCGTCAGAAGCGTTGCCACGCGCGTCTGATAATTGTCGTCCGATGCATTGACGAACGCCATATTGGCAGTACAGCCGGGAAACCCGCTGTCCAGAGAGATACGGAAAGCATAGTTGCCGCCGCCAGAGTTTCCTATGGTTGTAATCCGGCCCGTGGCCTGGCCAGCATAGCCTGGGCCTGCCGATAGAAGAGCAAGTGCCATCGTCATCGACGTCAAAATCATCTTTTTGAGCATCATATAATCTTTACTCCCAAAAAGAGCCGACCATCTCCCGATTGACCGATGGCCACCATCGCAATTCCATAAAACGGCCAACCGCAACACCCGTATCGAAAGAGACGGATGAATCACCACCCTGTCATGCTAGAGCGTCAGTGACGTACTTCCCAATATTGCAAACATGACCAGCAATACGTAAATAGTGATTTTAACGATTACTTCGTAAATATTACTGTAATTTTCAGTACATTTAAGCGTTAGGTTATTTGAGATGGTTCTCAATACCAGAAATGAAGAACAGCGGACAGCAAAACGGACGAGAATACCGATTCATAGCGGCCTCGTCACTGATCGGTCAGCCCAGCCTAAGCCAACCCGGCCACGCTTACTTCTTGTCGCCAACCGGAGCTGATGCGGCACTGGTGCGCAATGGAACGGACAGAGGGACGGACAAGGGGACCGAAGAACTGATCGGGATGAGCTGGAAGCCGGCCAGAGGTACGACGATGAACGTCACTGAAGACGGCGTGGGGGTGGGAGTCGGCGTCGGGGTGGGTGTAGGCGTCGGAGTGGGCGTCGGCGTCGGAGTGGGCGTGGATGTCCACGGCGCGCACGTCGCCACGCCGCTTGTCGCGATACTGTACTGCATCCGGTTTCCCGCGGGATCGAAGCAGGTGGTCATGGTGACGCCGTCACTCGGCCCGCCGGTCCGTGTGCTCGATACCAGCCGCCCCAGCGCATCATAGCTATACCTGGTCGTTTCGCTTGCCGAGGCAGCGCTGCCAGCGAACACTCCGGACGCAACGCCGGTCAACAACAGATACCGCATACGCATGACATTTCCCCCGGTGAGCAAAAGCGTCTGAAGATACCACCGAGACCGGCAGCAGGCACAGCGATCGCTCGGATTGAGCGTGGTGCGGCAACTGGTTCACGTCAATCGCGCCTGAGGAATTTTTAGCGCCATTTCAGCGGAAATTCGAAATCCCGGCCATTGTCGCCCACCGCGCCCTCGCCAGTCGAGGGCATGGCGCCCCTGAACCACGATTGGGTGGCGGCGAAGCGGCCTCCCGGACCAGTTGGCAGCGAGCGGTCATCGGCGCGGTGCCCGCAATCTCCTCGATGAAGGCGAGGTTCGCTTCGGCAAACCCGAAATCTGGCGAGATGCATCGCCTATGCATATCGCAATATCGACAACATCGGCCAATAACGCCTAGCGCTCGACCGTCCCGTTACTGCGTCTTGAAGTGACCGAGATACTTGTTGCCGACGAAGGCCGCATTCGGACCAAAGCCGGCGCACGTCGTTTCACCGGGCAAGCTCGCCTGGAAATCCCGCCCGCCGGCACGTGCCGTCAGGGCCATCGAATATAGGGACTGGCACGTCTTGTAACCGAAGGACAACTGCGGCGCCACCAACGTCACATCGTTATTGACGTTGCACAGCATGATCTCGCCATAGCCCCAGTTCATCGTGAGAAATCCGTTCGTATCGAGCTGGACCGAAGTGATCGGGCCCGAGCACCACACAAAAGCGGCTGCGCTTTGCGGCGCGGTCGCGACCGACAGGGCAACCAACCCAATCATTGTTCTGAGCATCCGTTTCATGGCATCGCCCCATTGCAGATTACAGCCAGGAGGCGGACGCAGCGCCCCCGCATACTACCGAACAGTTGGCCGACACTGCTCGCGTCGCCGCCGATCCTGCACAGTTTTCCATGACTGCCGCCACCGCAGTCCCGACGGACTTCCGGAAAAACCCGACAAGACTCATTCGTTGACCAGCAAGATGCCCACGGTCTCCGTATCGCCCCAGATGGAGCAGGTACCGGCCCCGTGAATGGTGATCGACTTGCGAAGCGCATAGGCCGTCAACAGCACCGACAGCTGGGCCTGGCCCTGGACCGTACTCGCGTCGACCGCCCACCGCGTTGCATATCCTGCGCCGCAAGATGGCGGCGCCGTGCGCGTTCCGGAGTGCATAAAAATTACCGCGCCGTTCTGCGTCGCCTGCGGCTGGGTAATGGTGCCGCTTGATGCGTCGGATGCATGCGCCGGCAGCGCCATGACGCACCATGCCAAAGTTACGAGCTTCAGGATCGCTCTCATCATCACATCCCTTGGAAAATTTCGACGGCGTAGACGAAGTTTATTTCCGTATTTTACTTGCCCTATGGAGCAGTAAAATACCGCAAAAATCCTTACTGCGATAATTTGCGTTCCGCGACACATAACATGTGGCACAAATATAAGATCAATTGCGCCGCAACGCCGCACTCTGAGAAGCGAATACATACATCGCTTCCACGGGATAGTTACATAATATTCTCAAATTCCAGATTGTATTCTTTTGTAATACTGCAAAACATCGGAGAATTTTTTGCACATCTCTTCCAACTCCTCCCCAACTTCTGCAAAATCTCCAGACTCCAGTAAAATTTTTGTCCTATTTATTTGATCAACCAGACTCATCAACGTGTCTCCCTGCATCACTACTCCAGGCTGACTTCGTCCCGGCAACTGGACTACTGCAAAATTAATTGGCGGACCAAGCAATTTTACTGAATTTGTCATCTTCTTAGCTCCGGAAAGAAAGTTATGTAAGGCTTATTCGGATTAACCGGCCCGGGAAGGAAGTCTTGATTTCGAGGCTCCCCGAGACCCCGAGGCCCCTGCGGCAAAGAACTGCTCAAACTATGTCGCGTTGAACTCCGCGTACCCTCCTGCAATACATAGTCCCAATCGGAACTGGCACGAGCGGTTCCACTTGCCCTACTCCCGACTACTGTAACAGTTGTTTTCGTCCGATTTGCTGCATTTTGAATTCTGGCGCTTTCTCCCTTAGCCAAATTCTCAAGTCGAGCACCTCCGCCGGCAACAGCGCCACGCAATCTTTGCGCTACAACAGCACCAATACCCTCACCTTTTGTGGCTCTCGCCACTTCCACTACAGCCTTCTCTTCGCCCAATACGGGAATGAATAGTGAAGCTATCGTAGCAATTTCTCCAGCACCCGGCGCACTCGGATTTATGTAAATCCCAACCTTAGGGAACGAAACGTTAATACCGAATACTACTTTTCCGTTGTCTAATTCTCCGCAACTTCCAAGACAATATCCTTCCAACCCCGTCGGATCACGACCATTTACCGGATCATTCCCCACATAGGCGTAAAGCCCCATCTGATCCTTATACCCGATCGGATCAGTCTGGAGGAACCGCCCAAGCCGCGACGAGTAAATCCGGGCCTTGTAATAATACATGCCCAGGTCCGGCAGATACGTTTGCCCGGTATATTGGAATGCCCCGACATCGCCGCCACTCGGCACGCCATATTCATCATAGGCCTTGATCGCGAGCACAGCCCCATATGCATCGGCCGCGGACACGATCGAGCCCTGGTGATTGCTCTGCAGGCTGCGCCGGTCGGCGAGCCCCGAACCCTCGTACCAGAGCAACGGATCGTCATCGCCCGGGCCATGGACGTAACGCCTCAACAAAGCGCCCGACGCACCGTCATATTCCGCGATCCGCTCGTCGCCATCGTACAGGAACTGGCGCGTAACCGAGCCGTTGCTTGTCTGGTACAGCCGGCCGAGCGGATCGTAGACTATCGCCGTCGTCAGCCCGCCGACCGCCGATACCAGCCGGTTCTCCACATCATAGGTGAAGCTCGTGCCCCCGTTCGACGCCAGGTTGCCGTTGGAGTCATACCCCAGCGAGCCAGCCCCCACCGTCGTGTACTGGTTCAGCCCGTTGGCCATATAGCCGGTGGTCGCCGGCGTGTAGGCGCCATAGGCATAGCCGTCGTTCGTGCGGTCGACGCTGTTGACCTGGCTTGCCGGATTATAGCCCAGGGTCGAGGTGATGTCCGCGCTGGCCCCCGACAGGTCGTCGACGATACTCTCCAACCTCGATATCGCATCATAGCCATAGGTCGTCATCACCGCGCCGCGCGAGCCATGCCAGCGCTGGCCCTTCGCGTCATAGTCATACTTGGCGACCTGCATGCCGCCATTCTGTTTGACCGCCCCCATCCGATTCAGATTGTCATAATCGTAGATGAAGTAGTTTAGGTCGGGATGCGTCACGCTGGTACGGTTACCGGCGTTATCATAGCCGCGACCAACCGTCCGGCTCACCCCACCTATCGTCACTGTGCTGGAAGTCATCCGTCCGAGACTGTCATAGACATTTATGGCAGCGTCCGCACCGAGCTCATTGTCAAACCGCGCCGACGTCTGCAAACCCTGCAGATCATAGGCGTAATAGACATCGCGTACCGAGTTCGCCGGCGGCGTCGTGCAGGCAAAGCCCGAAACACACGCACCATTGTCAAATTTCTTGGCCTTTACCCGGTTCAGAAAATCATAATCATAGGTAATCACCCGCCCGTCGCGTTTCTTCAGGTGCCTACGGTTGCCGTTCTTGTCATAATCATATTGCTCGAAATCTGTCGTGCTGGAGGAACCGGGTGACGTAGCACTCGGGAACACCCACAGGTCCTGCCGGTCGAACGCATCATAGCGATAAGTCGACAGATTGCCGTTCGCGTCGATGACGGATGCCTGGGTTCCGTTGTCGTTATACCTGTAGCTTGCATATTTCTGCACGAGCGATGTGCCGTATGCCTTGCGGACCACCTTGATTTCACCGGCGGCGTTATATTCGTTATGGGTGACACGGTCCGCCCCCGCCGAACTCACCGACGCCGCGGGCGCGCAGGAAGTGAGCGGGAGACTACCACCCGACAGGGCGCCCTTGGCACCGATGGTCGGGAACGTCGCGATGTCCATTCTCGCGATGGTGCAGAGCACGCGTCCCACCGCATCATAGTTTGTCTGCGTGACGGCCTGGGTCGCCCCCGTCCCGGCTATGGCCTCGATGATGGGCCGGCCAACGCCGTCGTAATTCGTCGCCTTGCGCATTGTGGTGGCGAACCCACCCCAGTCGGCATCCGCCGCGCTCTCAACATTACCCGTCTCCACCAGCGTGAGCTGGCCATCCTGGTTGTAGCTGTTGCGCGTTGCGAGAGGCTTCAACGGCCCGGAAGGACCATCAGGATCGGGCGCCACCGTCCCAACAAGCTGGCGCATCGCGTCATAGCGATTGGTCGTCGTGTCGCCGGGACCGTCAAGCGGACCGTCCTCGGTGATCAGGTTGCCGCGATCGTCATAAGTACGGGTGATGGTGGCAGTCAGCCCGCCGGGATTGCCCGCTCCCTTCGTGATCGTTTTCGGGACCAGATAGTTGGCATGCGTCGAATCGAACGGGCCGTAGTCGATCACCGTCCTTATTTCGTCCGACGTGCCCGCGCAGCTCGCCTGTGTCCGGCACTCCGACGTGCTGGTGAGCATCAGGATGGGATTGGCGTTGACGGCAATGACTGGCGCGCTGGTAGGACCGTAGGCGATGCGGGGATAAAGCCACTCATAGGTCATCCGGGTTTCCGGCCGAACCGCACCCGCCACGGCAGCCGGCTTGGTGATGCGCGTCACCTTGCCCCAGGCATTATATTCCATTTCCGTCTTGTTGCCCTCCGGGTCGATCACATAATTGGGGAGGTTGCACTTGATCGGATTGCCGGGCGTTGCGCAGGTTGCATCATAACCTGCCTGAGTAACGAGAGGCGCCGGGGCGAGACCAGCCTGAGGCTTGGGATAAACGGTCTGAGAGGTGATGTTTGCGCGTGAATCATAAGTATAGCCGATGGCATTTCCCTCCGGATAGGTGATCCGGGTCACGCGGCTGTTGGAATCATACTCATAGGTCGTCGTCCGGAAGAGCGGATCACGCACAGTCCGCGCATATCCCTTCTTCTTGACATAGGTGACGACGGTCTGGCCCGTGTCGGGCGCGGTAACCGTCGTGGTTCCGTTCGATCCCGAGGATTCATAGCGATAGAGCCAGGTCGACACGCCATCGTTGAAACTGGTGACCCGGTGATCCCCGTCATATCCCAGCGTCAGGTTGTTGCCAGTCGGACGCTGTACCACCGTCATGTCGCCGTTGGAATTGAACGTATAACGCCACACGCGATTGAGCGGATCAGTAATGGTCTGCGTGGTATTCTTGGGCGAGAGCGCGTTCCTGTCATCGCGTGTGGTCGAGCTGACGTTCGGCGTGTTGATGCTCAGACGCGCCAACTCGCCAACGAAAATGGGATAATAAAGGGTGACCCCTCCTCCCCCATCTACGGGGTAATGGTCACTGTCCTTGTGCAGGAACAGCGTCGTGTCCGGGTTCAGTGTCGAGGTCAGCTGAAGGCCATAACCCTTGCTCGTATGAACGGTCAGCTCGCCATTATAGCCTCCGGCGATCTTGAAATCATTATCGCCGGAATAGCCGGCATCCACCTGGTTCGCGTTGACGTTGCCCAGTGCGGGCGAATAGTTCGCCGGCAACGAGCCGCCAGCATTCGGCGCGCGGAACTTGATGACGATACTGTCGCGTGACCGATAGTCACACGTGCTCATCACCTTGCGGTCGGAATCCCAGAAGGTGCAAGTAAGAGTCGACCCATCGCCGCGCACCGGTACCCAGCCCACGCCGGAGGTGAAATCGAACTCGTCGATCCTGCGCCCGTTATTGACGAAGAGGTTGCGATCGCCATCGGTCCAGATCGAGGGAACGTTGAACTCCCACATGCGTCCATTCCAGCGCATCTCCGCCGAGAAGACGTTGCCCTCATTGCCCGCGGTCAGCGCCGGCGCTGCGATATGGTAGGTGCCGTTGATCAGATCGACGCCATTCTTGTCGATCTGTTCGAACGTGTTGCTCGTCAATGACGGCCCGGTCGTATTCAGGGTCTGCGCATAACAGGTTCCGCCGATGCCGAAACAAAGCAGCAGCCAGATCAGAAAGCGCATGCACATTTCCTCGTCAATGAGAGTTCGAGTACCGAACAGTTACGCGGGCTGATCGCCGTTTCTGCGCCGCACGCTACAGCCGGGCATTTCGATGGATCACAGGCGCAGCTGGTCGCCTCCGACGCCCGCAACGGCGCTACGGCGAACACGGCCCAGACCGGCGACAGCCGACGCGTACCCGACATGACATCCCCCCGGAGCGAAGCGAATCGACAAACCGGGGCCCGTCATGCTTCGACATCGCTGCTGGCCAACGCCCTCAAATCCGTCAATCAATCTCTCTGAATGGCCGCGTTTATTGTGACCATTCCGGCTATTCTTCGGATAGCCGAGCCGTCCGGCGGAGCTGTTGCGATTTCGCCGATCCGACGCATCCGACATCACCCTTTGTTCGTTCAGCCGACAGCAATCACACCGGTGCGATGAAAGTCGTCCGGGACAACGAGTTGCATGCTTATGCCGTTGCTGCCGCTTGCCTTGCTTCCCTCCCCGACCCGTCTCGGCGCCCTGGCGTCGCTCGCGCTGCTGGCCGGTGCCGCCGCGCCCCCGGGCGGCGACGGACGGGATATGGCCATAGTCGATCGGGTGACCTGGGGGACGACGCCGTCGTCCGCCGCCGCGCTGACCGGACACAAGGCCGCCGATCTGATCGACGCACAGTTGCGCATGCCTGCCGACGCGCCCCTTCCCGCCGCGGCACAGGCGCAGATCGATGCGATGGAGATCGCCCACACGCCGATGGCGGCGCTGGTCGTCAATGTCGATGCGGAGAACCGCGCGGCCAACGCGCTGACCGATCCCGACGCGAAGAAAGCGGCGCGCGACGCCTATAACAAGCATATCGGGGCGCTTTCCACCGAGGCGGCGACTCGATCGATCCTGCTCGATCTCTATTCGCCGGCTCAGCTGCGCGAGCAGATGACCTGGTTCTGGTTCAACCAGTTCAACGTCCAGGCGGCCAAGCGCGACATCCGCGCGATGGTCGGCGATTACGAGGACCAGGCGATCCGCCCCCATGCGCTTGGCCGGTATCGCGACCTGCTCGAGGCGACGCTGCGCCATCCGGCCATGCTGCGTTATCTCGACAACGACCAGAATGCCGCCGGCCATATCAACGAGAATTACGCCCGCGAGATCATGGAGCTTCACTCCATGGGCGTCGGATCCGGCTATACCCAGAAGGACGTACAGGAACTTGCGCGGATCCTGACCGGGGTCGGCGTCGACCTGAAGCCCGATGCGCCCAAGCTGAAGCCGGCGCTTCAGCCACTGCTCGTCCGCGCCGGACTGTTCGAATTCAACCCGGCGCGGCATGACTTCGGCGACAAGATCTTTCTCGGCCACCGCATCAAGGGGTCAGGCTTCGACGAGGTGGAGCAGGCGCTTGACCTGATCGCCGCTTCGCCCGCGACGGCGCACCATGTCTCCGAGCGCCTGGCGACCTATTTCACCGGCGATGCGCCACCCGCCGCGCTGGTCTCAGACATGGCCGCGACATTCCAGCGCAGCCACGGCGACATCGCCGCGGTGCTGCGCACCCTGTTCAAATCGCGCGCGTTCGAGGCCTCGCTTGGCACCGCGTTCAAGGACCCGGTCCATTATGCGGTGTCGGCGGTGCGCATGGCCTATGACGGCCGGGTGATCGTCAATGCCGGGCCGATCCTGAACTGGCTCAACCGCATGGGCGAAGGCCTGTATGCGCATGAGACGCCCGATGGCTATCCGCTGACCTCCGCCGCCTGGACCGGACCGGGGCAGCTCGGCGTGCGTTTCGAGATCGCGCGGCAGATCGGCAGCAGTTCGGCCGGGCTGTTCAAGCCGCCCGTGCCCGGCGCGACCGACCAGCCGGCCTTCCCGCAACTGCAGAACGCGCTGTATTTCAACAGCCTGCAACACCGCCTGTCAGCGCCGACTCACACCGCGCTCGACCAGGCGGTATCGCCGCAGGACTGGAACGCACTGTTCCTGTCCTCCCCCGAATTCATGCGCCGCTGATGCTGGAGGAAACCATGATCGACCGTCGCACCCTGCTCAAGACCGCAGCGATCGCCGCGCCCCTGGTGCTGGCCGGCCGCGCCTTTGCCGCCCCCCAGGCCGGCGGCGCGCGCATGCTGGTCGTGTTCCTGCGCGGCGCTTATGATGCAGCCAACATCATCGCGCCGACCGGCAGCGATTTCTACGCGACAGCGCGACCGACCCTGGCGCTGAAGAAGCCCGATCCGGCCAATCCCGACGCCGCGTTGCCGCTCGATGCCGACTGGAGCCTGCACCCCGCACTGAAGGATTCGATCCTGCCCCTGTGGCAGAAGAAACAGATCGCATTCGTGCCCTTTGCCGGCACCGACGATATGAGCCGCAGCCATTTCGAGACGCAGGACACGATCGAGCTGGGCCAGCCGATCGGCGGCACGCGCAACTATCAATCGGGCTTCATGGCGCGGCTGGCCGGGGCGATCGGGACCGACAAGCCGATCGCCTTCACCGACCAGATGCCGCTGATCTTCCGCGGGGGCAGCCGGTCCATCCCCAATGTCGCGCTGAACGGTATCGGCAAGCCGGCGATCGACCCGCGCCAGGCGAAACTGATCGAGGCGATGTACAAGGGCCAGCATCTCGGCGCGAGCGATCTTGGCGGATCGGTCGCGCAAGGCTTCAGCGTCAGGGATACCGTCTACAAGTCGATTTCCGAGGAAATGATGGCGGCCAATCGCGGCGCGGTGAGCCCCAAGGGCTTCGAGCTTTCCGCGCGGCGGATCGGGCGGCTGATGCGCGACCAGTTCAACCTCGCCTTTGTCGATGTCGGCGGGTGGGACACGCATGTGAACCAGGGTGGTGCGCAAGGCTATCTGGCCGGGCGGATCGGCGAGCTCGGTCGCGGACTGGCCGGCTTCGCCGACGAGATCGGCCCCGATGCCTGGGCGAGCACGGTCGTGCTGGTCGTCTCCGAATTCGGGCGGACTTTCCGCGAGAATGGCGACAAGGGCACCGATCACGGCCATGGCAGCGTCTATTGGGTGATGGGCGGCGGTGTGGCCGGCGGGCGCATCGTCGGGCCGCAGGTGAAGATCGCCGCTGAAACGCTCAACCAGGGCCGCGACCTGCCGGTACTGACCGACTATCGCGCGCTGACCGGCGGGCTGCTCGCGCGGCATTACGGGCTTGAGGCGCGGCGGCTGCAGATGGTCTTCCCGGGCACCGCGCCCGTCGACCTCAGGCTTGTCTGACCGGCACCGCATCCGACAAGAACCACCCATCAACAGGAGAACAACCATGTCCCGCATCGCCCTGTCACTCACCGCCATCGCCATGACCGCCACCGCCACGCCGGCTCTCGCAAAGGGCTGCCTGAAGGGCGCCGCCGTCGGCGCGGTCGCCGGCCATTATGTCGGCAAGGGCCATGCGGTGGCCGGCGCCGTTGCCGGATGCTGGTACGGACATCACCGCGCCGCCGCGGCAGCCAAGGCGCAGCGCGCTCAGGCGAAAGCGCAGCACTGACAGCCTGCCAGTACCCCGTTTTGCATCGCGTTGCGACGCGCTAGGGGACGCACGTCAGTCCAGCGTGGTTCAGCGCTTCGCGCGAGCCGGCGAGACGCGCGAAAGCGCCGTCGCGGCCAATGGTGGCCGCGACGGCGCATACTGCACGAAAAGGATCTTGAAGGATGTCGATCACGATGGTTCTGGCGGCGGCGCTGGCCGCATCACCAGCCCCCGCGGACCAGCAGAGCATCGCCATCGGGCGATGGAAGACGGAGACCCGAGGCGGCATCGTGGAGATCCAGCGCTGTGGCACGTCCATCTGCGGGCGTATCGTCAGTTCCGAGGCGCTGCGCACCAACCCGGCGCTGGCGGACAGCAGGAACACCAATGCCGCCCTGCGTAACCGGCCACTGCGCGGGCTGCAGATTCTCAGCGGCTTCACCGCCGGTCCCGACGGCAGCTGGGTCGACGGCACGATCTACAATGCCGAGGACGGCAAGACCTACAATGCCCGTGTGACCCCGGCCGGCACAAACCAGCTCAAGCTGCGCGGCTGCGTGTTCGTTCCCTTCTGCAAGACGCAGACCTGGACTCGGGTGAACTGAGGTCACCCTCCTCCGGCAATCGTCGGGACCGGGGCCATGCCTTCCGGCCCAAGGGCTCCCTCCCGCCCAATACCACGCCGGTTGGATCTTCGGCATGCCGGGCATCGCCCACCGACGCCGATCCTGGTGTCCGGCGAACTGCAGGATGCGCCTGCGGCAGTCCTGTCGCTGGGCGGGTGATTCACTTTTGAGCCGGGGGCGCCTGAACCCGGCGATACCCGGTTTTCCACTTCGCGCCTTGATCCTGACGGCCGTCCGGCCCACATGCGACCCATGTTGATCGAGACCGAGACGACGCCGAACCCGGCGACCATCAAATTCCTCCCGGGCCGTGTGGTCATGGAGGCGGGCACCCGCGATTTCGCCACGCCGGAAGAGGCCGAGTCCTCGCCGCTGGCCGAAGCGCTGTTTGGGTTGGGCGACGTGACGGGCGTGTTCTTCGGACGCGATTTCATCTCGGTCACCGCGGCGCCGGGTGTCGCCTGGGAAGGGCTGAAGCCCGATGTACTCGGGCTGCTGCTCGATCACTTCAGCGCGAACATGCCGCTGTTCCGCCCGGGCAATGCCGGCGGAATCGCAGTTCCCGCCGCGGAGGAGATGTTTGCCGAAGATCCGGAAGACGCCGATATCATCGTTCAGATCAAGGACCTGATCGAGACGCGCATCCGCCCTGCGGTGGCGAATGACGGTGGCGACATCGTCTATCGCGGCTTCGACAAGGGCAAGGTCTATCTCCAGATGCAGGGTGCCTGCTCCGGCTGCCCCTCGTCCAGCGCGACATTGAAGAACGGGATCGAGCAGCTGCTCAAATATTACGTCCCCGAGGTCACCGAGGTGCGCGCGATCTGATCCGCCTCTGGATATTTGTCGCCGGATCGTGAAAAGCTGAAAACCGATACCCCCTGTTCAGCACTGATCGAGGAATTACGCATGAGCGAGAAGCTGTCCGACGCGGCGCTCGACACGATTTTTCGCGTCGCGCGCACCTATAACGGCTATACCGACGAACCCGTCACCGAGGCTGAGTTGCGGGCGATCTGGGATCTCATGAAATGGGGCCCCACCTCGGCCAACCAATTGCCCGCCCGACTAGTCTGGTGCGTGAGCGACGAGGCCAAGGCGAAGCTTGCCGCCTGCGCCAGCGCGCAGAACGCGCCGAAGATCCTTGCGGCGCCGGTGACGGTGATCCTCGGCATGGACACCAATTTCCACGAGCATCTGCCTGAACTGTTCCCGCACAACCAGACGGCCAAGAGCTGGTTCGACGGCAACAGCGAGCTGCGCGCTGCCTCCGCGATGCGCAACTCGTCCCTGCAGGGCGCTTATTTCATCGTCGCAGCACGTGCGCTGGGTCTCGATACCGGGCCGATGTCGGGCTTCGACAACGGCAAGGTGGACTCAGCCTTCTTCGCCGATACGCCTGCCGTCCATTCCAACTTCATCTCGACGCTGGGACATGGCGACCCTTCGACGATCTTCGATCGGCTACCGCGGCCGGAGTTCGAACGGTTCAACACGATTGCCTGAAACGGCCCGGACCCTCGTCATCGAAACGGCCACCGCCGCCTGCTCGGTCGCACTGATCGAGGATGGGGCGGTGATCGGCGCGCGGCATGAGGTAGTCGGCCGCGGCCATGCCGAACGGCTGGTGCCCATGATCGCCGAGCTCCCCGAAGGCGGCCGGGCTCCGCGCATCCTGGTCGATTGCGGCCCGGGCAGTTTCACCGGCGTCCGCGTGGGCATCGCCGCCGCGCGCGGGCTCGCACTGGGCTGGGGTGCCGAGGCGTTCGGCTATTCCTCGATGGCCATTGTCGCGGCCGCCGGCTTCACGCTGAATCCGGACTGGCCGAGCCTTGCCGTCGTGCTTGAAGGCGGGCATGGCGAGGTCTTCATGCAGGCCTTCGACGCTCAGCTCGCGCCCGTCTCCGCGCTCGCCTCGCTCAAGCCGGAGGCGGCGCTCGCCCTGCTGCAAGGGCGCCCCGCGATCGGCAATGGCGTCCGATTCCTCAAAGCCCTGGACGACACGGCAGCGCTCACCGAAGCGCTGCCCAGCGCTGCCGACGCAGTACTGTTGCCAAAGCCCCTTGCCACCTTGCCGCCCCGCCCGATCTACGGCCGGGCGCCCGACGCGAAGCCCCTCGCGCCGGCTCAATGAGTACGATGCTGCATATGATCGAATTGCGTTCCGGCAGCGTTGCCGATCTCGCCCTGGTCGATCAGCTCATGCAGGGAGCGTTCGATCCACGCTTCGGCGAGGCATGGACCCGCAATCAGTGCCTCGGCATCCTCGCCATGCCGGGCGTGTGGCTGACCATCGCGACACTGGACGGAGAGCCCGCCGGCTTCGCGCTGTCGCGCATCGTCGCCGACGAAGCCGAACTGCTGTTGCTCGCGACATTGCCCGCAATGCGACGTCGTGGCGTCGCTGCCGCTTTACTACGTTCCGTCATTGCCGATGCCATAACATCTGGTGCAGTTACTCTTCACCTTGAAGTCCGCGAGGGCAATGATGCGATCAAGCTATATCGCGGTACAGGCTTCGTTAAGGTTGGCGAGCGACGTAACTACTACCGCGGCACCACAGGACAAGCTTTCGATGCCTTTACCTATCGCCGCGACCTTCGCTGAAAACGGTTTCGATTCTACAATTGTTACTTGCACGTTGCGATTCAAAGTAGGATAGCGCGAAACACGGATGCGAGTTCAATGCAACCGAATAATGGGTCGAAAGGAATATAATGGATACGCAAAGCGAGCTGCAGGAAACCTTGATTACGCTGACCGCCGATATTGTTGCTGCACATGTCAGCAACAATAGCGTGGCCGTTTCGGACCTGCCGGTGCTGATCGCCAACGTCCACGGCGCGCTCTCGGGCCTTGGCGGAACCGCTCCGGCGCCGGAAGTGAAGCAGGAACCTGCGGTTTCAGTGCGTTCGTCGATCAAGCCAGACTACATCGTCTGCCTGGAAGACGGCAAGAAGCTGAAGATGCTGAAGCGCCACCTGATGACGCACTATCAGATGACGCCGGAGCAATATCGCGCGAAGTGGAACCTGCCGGCCGACTATCCGATGGTCGCGCCCAACTATGCCGAACAGCGCCGTACCCTGGCGAAGAAGATCGGCCTCGGCACGAAGCGCCGCAAGACGCGCTGACCCCAGAATTCGGCCCCCGGAGCCCCCTGCTCCTCCCCCGCGACGGAAAGGGGGGCTCCGGCTTATTGCGAGTCGGTTGCCCTTTATCAATAAGCCCAAAGAGACTACATGGCGTGCATGGCACGCAAGATAGACCTCGAGGCCCTGTGCAATGAAAAGGGCCTGCGCATTACCGACCAACGCCGCGTCATCGCGCGCGTTCTCTCCGAGGCTGAGGATCACCCGGACGTGGAGAAAGTCTATGCCCGCGCCTCGGCGATCGACCCGGGCATCTCGATCGCGACCGTGTACCGCACGGTCCGCCTGTTCGAGGAAGCCGGCATCCTCGACCGCCATGATTTCGGCGATGGCCGCTCGCGCTACGAACCGGCACCTGAGTCGCATCACGACCACCTGATCGACGTCGAGACCGGCAAGGTGATCGAGTTCGTCGATCCCGAGCTCGAACAGTTGCAGAAGGCAATCGCCGAGCGGCTCGGCTTCCGTCTCGTCGACCATCGCATGGAGCTTTACGGCGTCGCGCTGGACCGCAAGGCGTAGGCCTGTTGACCGAAGCCCAGCCGGGGGGCGCCATCCCGATGAGCGACGCCGACCGACGACGCGCCGAGGCAGCCGCCGGTAATCCGGCGCCGATAGACGCGCTCGGCCGGGCCCGGATCGTGCTGCGCGCCTCGGGGCTCGTACTCGGCCTGCTGATCACCGTTCCGCTCCATTATCTGTGGCGACTGCTCCGTATCGGATCGCCCTGGCCCAAGGTCTTTCTCGGCTGGGCCGCGCGGTTCGCCGGGGCGCGGGTCGAACGGGTCGGCGTGCCGCTGAAGCGCGACGTCTTCTATATCTCCAACCATCTGAGCTGGATCGACATCCTGGCGATCGCCGGACAGAGCGGCACGGCCTTTGTCGCCAAGGAAGAAATCCGCGCGGCGCCGGTGGTGGGGTGGCTCTCCGTGCTCAACCGCACCGTCTTCGTGAAGCGCGAGAACCGCATGGGCGTCGCGGAGCAGATCAACCAGCTGCGCGAGGCGCTGGCCGAGAACTGGTCGGTCACCGTGTTTCCTGAAGGGACGACGACCGACGGCAAGTCGCTGCTGCCGTTCAAGACCTCGATGCTCCGCGTGCTCGAGCCGCCTCCGCCCGGCGTGCTGGTCCAGCCGGTGCTGCTCGATTACGGCGCGATGGGCGAGGAAGTCGGCTGGATCGGCGTCGAGAGCGGCGTCGACAATGCCAAGCGCCTGTTGTCGCGGCGCGGCTCCTTCAGGATGCGGGTCCATTTCCTCGACCCCTTCGATCCGCACGATTTTCCGGGACGCAAGGCAATCGCCGCCGAAAGCCGGCGACGGATCGAGGAAGCACTGGTGAAAACGCTGGGCCACCCGCTCAGGCCGTTCGCCTATGATGTCGGGCCGGTGCGCTACGAGGCGCCCGCTCCTTCCCGGGATGGAGAGGATTTGCCGCCTCAATCGCCTGGACCTATAGCGCCGCCATCATGAAACCCTCCCCCAAGACCTTTCACGTCAAGTCGTTCGGCTGCCAGATGAACATGTATGACGGCGACCGCATGAGCGAGCTCATGGCCGCCGAAGGGCTGAGCGCGACCGACGACGCCAGCGCCGCCGACCTGATCGTACTCAATACCTGCCATATCCGCGAAAGGGCGACGGAGAAGGTCTATTCGGACATCGGCCGGCTGCGGAAGAACGGCCGCGAGCCGATGATCGCGGTCGCGGGCTGTGTCGCGCAGGCCGAGGGTGCCGAGATCGTACGGCGCGCGAAAGTGGATATCGTGGTCGGCCCGCAGGCCTATCACAACCTGCCCGGGCTCGTCGCGAAGGCCGCCCGGGGCGAGGCAGCGCTCGACACCGACATGCCGGTCGAGACCAAGTTCGGGGCCCTGCCCGCGCGTCGCCGCGTGCCGCCCTCGGCGTTCCTGACGGTGCAGGAGGGCTGCGACAAATTCTGCACCTATTGCGTCGTGCCCTATACCCGCGGCGCCGAGGTCAGCCGGCCCTGGGCAGCGATCGTCGACGAAGCGAAGGCGCTGGTCGATGCGGGCGCGCGGGAGATCACCCTGCTCGGGCAGAACGTCAATGCCTGGACCGGCGACGATGCCACGGGCCGCACCGGCGGGCTCGATGCGCTGGTCCGGGAGCTCGACGAGATCGAGGGGCTGGCGCGCATCCGCTACACCACCAGCCATCCCAACGACATGACACAGGGCCTGATCGACGCGCACCGCGACGTCGCAAAGCTGATGCCGTTCCTCCATCTGCCGGTACAGGCCGGCAGCGACCGGATCCTCAAGGCGATGAACCGCAGCCACAGCCGCGATTCCTATCTGCGCATCCTCGACCGAGTCCGCGCCGCGCGACCCGACATCGCCCTGTCGGGCGATTTCATCGTCGGTTTCCCCGGCGAAACCGAGGCCGATTTCGCCGAGACGCTGAGCCTCGTCGATGCGGTCGGCTATGCCCAGGCGTTCAGCTTCAAATACAGCCCCCGCCCCGGCACGCCAGCGGCCGACATGGACGACCAGATCCCGGCCGAAGTGATGGACGAGCGGCTGCAACGTCTGCAGGCAGCGCTCAACCGCGACCAGGAGGCCTTCAACAGGGCAAGCATCGGACGCCGCTGCGAGATATTGCTTGAACGCAAGGGCAAGCTGCCGGGCCAGCTGATCGGCAAGAGCCCGTGGCTTCAATCGGTGCATCTCGTTTCTAGCGCCGCGATCGGCGACGTGATCGAGGTGGAGATCGAGGCGGCGTGGCCGAATTCGGTGTCGGGTGTGGAGCGGGTGCGCGAAGCGGCATAAGCCCCTCAGGCTGAAGAAAGGTCAGGCAATGCTGGCAAGTCTCGGCCTTGGTGGTGACGGCGATGAGATCGACGCGATCGAGCGAGTCGAACATGCCTTCGGCATAATGCTGGATACGACAGACGCGCCGACCTGGCGCACCGTGGGTGACGTGTGGACATCCTTGCTCAAGGAGCTTCCGAAGGAGTCGGTGACAGAACCGGAGACTTGGCGACGCTTCTGCATCGCCATCGCCTGGGAAACCGATGCCGACCCGGCGGCTGTGACGGGTCACACCACGTTGCTGGCATAGGCAATCCTGCCACAGAGCCGGTGCAAAGTGCAGACCGTCGATATTCCCTCTGTCCGACGTGCCCGCGCTCTGCCAAACTCGCCGACGGATGCAGCAGACTCGCCCCCTCCCCGGAACACCGCGCCGCGCGGTCAGTTCGGGTGAGTCGCCCGCCCTTTCCCTCCCGCCCGAAGGAACCGCATGAGCCGCAAGCCTGTCCAAGCCCAGTCCGGTGACCGCAGCCGTGCCGAGGTCGTGTTCGACAAGCCCCAGCTCATGCCGCAGCTCTTCGGGGAGTTCGACCAGAACCTGCTGCTG
The DNA here is from genome assembly GCA_040388155.1 of Pseudomonadota bacterium. Lineage (GTDB taxonomy): Bacteria > Pseudomonadota > Alphaproteobacteria > Sphingomonadales > Sphingomonadaceae > Sphingomonas. Next base: position 84,306 of record JAZKCJ010000017.1, on the reverse strand, counting down.
CTTGAGAACCGCATGGGGGTGTACATCACCGCGCGCGGCAACCGGGTCGGGCTCGAGGGCACGGCTGAAGCGGTCGCGGCGGCGCGCGACGTGCTGCAGAGCCTGTACAACCGGATCGTGCGCGGCGAGCGGGCCGATGCCGGGCTGGTCGATGCGGTGATCGCGATGTCGGCCGAGCCGACGCTTGCCGGCATCATCCGCGCCGATGCGGACGGCGCGCCGCAGGTGATGATCCGCACGCGCAAGAAGACGATCGTGCCGCGCACCCTGGCGCAGCAGCATTATATGCGCGAGCTGCTCAACCACGACATCATCTTCGCGCTCGGGCCGGCGGGCACGGGCAAGACCTATATCGCGGTGGCGCAGGCAGTGGCGCAGCTCATCACCGGCAGCGTTCAGCGGCTGATCCTGTCGCGGCCCGCGGTCGAGGCGGGCGAGAAGCTCGGCTTCCTGCCAGGCGACATGAAGGAGAAGGTCGATCCCTATCTCCGCCCGCTCTACGACGCGCTCAACGACTGCCTGCCGGCGGAACAGGTCGAGCGGCGCATCCTGTCGGGCGAGATCGAGATCGCGCCGATCGCCTTCATGCGCGGACGCACGCTGGCCGACGCCTTCATCATCCTGGACGAAGCGCAGAACACCACGCCGGCGCAGATGAAGATGTTCCTCACCCGCTTCGGCGAGAACAGCCGCATGGTGGTGTGCGGCGACCCGAAGCAGACCGACCTTCCCGGCGGCATGGCGGCATCCGGCTTGAACGACGCGGTCGGCCGGCTGGAAGGCGTCGAGGGCCTGTCGATCTGCCGCTTCGGCGCGGGCGACGTGGTGCGGCACCCGATCGTCGGGCGGATCGTCGAGGCTTATGAGGGTGTCGATGCCTGACATGTTCACTCCCCCCTGCCCGCAAGGGAGGGGATAGATGCTTGAGACCGCCCTCTCGATTGAATCGCCCTGGCCGGAGAGCACCGACTGGGAGGCGCTCGCGCTGCGTGCCGCCACGGCGGCGATGGAGCGTACGCCGCACGGGGAAATGCTCACCGCCACGGCGCTGATCGAAATCTCCGTCCGGCTGACCACCGATGAGGAAGTGCAGACCCTCAACGCGCAGTACCGCCACAAGGACAAGCCGACCAACGTGCTGAGCTTCCCGATGGTTCAGCCCGATCTGCTCGACACGATCGACCAGAATTCGGATGATGGCGAGGTGTTGCTCGGCGATATCGTGCTGGCGCATGGCGTCTGCCTGCGCGAGGCCGCCGAGCGGAATATTGCGATCGAGGATCATGCGACGCACCTGATCGTGCATGGCACGCTGCATTTACTCGGCTATGATCATATGGAAGATCATGAAGCCGAGGCGATGGAGAGTATCGAAACCGATGCGCTGGCGTCGCTGGGCCTGCATGACCCTTATCTGATACGCGAGGACTGACACACCACATGCCCGAAGGCGACAGTAGCACCGGTACCGCACCCAGAACGGACACGGCCGGCTCCCAGGAAGGCAGCTTATGGCGCTCCTTCCGAGCCCTGATCTTCGGTGACCCCGGCGACGAATCGCTTCGCGCCCAGCTTGAGGAAGCGATCGACGCGCACGAGGACGATCCCGAGCCGGACGCGGCCGGCGACCTTTCCCCGCTCGAACGCCAGATGGTGCGCAACCTGCTGCATTTCGGCGAGCGCGACGCGGGCGATGTCGGCGTGCCGCGCGCCGACATCGTCGCGGTCGAGGAGAAGACCAGCTTCGACGCGCTGGTGAGGCTGTTCGCGGAAGCCGGGCACAGCCGCCTGCCGGTGTATCGCGGCAAGCTCGACACGATCATCGGCATGATCCACCTGAAGGACGTGTTCAACATCCTGGCGACCGGCGCCGAGCATCCCGCGACGCTCGACGGGCTGATCCGCGAGCCGCTGTACGTGCCGATGTCGCGCGGTGCGCTCGACCTGCTGGCGGACATGCGGCAGAAGCGGGTGCACCTCGCCATCGTGCTCGACGAGTATTTCGGGACCGAGGGGCTCGTCACGATCGAGGACCTGATCGAGGAGATCGTCGGCGACATCGAGGACGAGCATGACGACGCGCCCGAGGCGCTGATCGTCCCGCTCGACGGCGGCGCCTGGGAGGCGGACGCGCGCGCCGAGCTCGAGGATGTCGGCGAGATGGTCGATCCGCGGCTTGCCGAGGTCGATGGCGATATCGACACGATCGGCGGCCTGGCCGCGGTGCTGGCCGGCCATGTGCCCCATGCGGGCGAGTGCATCCACCATGACAGCGGCTGGACGATCGAGGTGATCGAGGCCGAGCCGACCCGGGTCGAGCGCGTACGGCTGCACCCGCCGGCGAGGAGGGCCGAGCCCGAGGGGAGCTGAGCGCGGGCCAGGCCCGACATCGCTATCCCATGATGCGCGCGGCCACCGCCTCGCCCACCTTGATCCCGTCCACCGCCGCCGAGAGGATACCGCCCGCATAGCCGGCCCCTTCGCCGGCCGGGAACAGCCCTGCGGTGTTGAGGCTCTGGAAGTCGGCGCCGCGCGTGATCCTGACCGGCGACGAGGTACGCGTCTCGATCCCGGTCATCACTGCATCGGGATGGTCGTAGCCGGGAATCTCCCGGCCGAAGGCGACCAGCGCCTCGCGCATCGCGGTGACGGCGAACTCGGGCAGGCATTCAGCCAGGTCGGTCGGGGATACGCCGGGCAGATAGGAGGGGACGACGGTCCCCAGGCTGGTCGAGGCGCGGCCGGCGAGGAAATCCCCCAGGGTCTGGGCCGGTGCCTTGTAGCTGGAGCCGCCCGCGACATAGGCGCGCGATTCCCAATGCCGCTGGAGCGCGATGCCGGCCAGGGGATGATCCGGATAGTCGCGCGCCGGATCGATGCCGACGACGATCCCTGAATTCGCGTTGCGCTCGTTGCGCGAATATTGGCTCATGCCGTTGGTGGCGACCAGCCCCTCCTCCGAGGTCGCGGCGACGACGGTGCCGCCGGGGCACATGCAGAAGCTGTAGACGGTGCGACCATTCCGGCAGTGGTGCGAGAGGCTGTAGTCGGCAGCGCCGAGGATCGGATGGCCGGCCGAATGGCCGAAACGGGCATCGTCGATCCAGGACTGCGGATGCTCGATACGCACCCCGATCGAGAAGGGCTTTGCCTCGACGAACACGCCCTCGTCATGGAGCATGTGGAAGGTATCGCGCGCGCTGTGGCCGACCGCGAGCACGACCTGCTCCGCCTCGAGATAGTCGCCGGTGTGCAGGCGCAGCCCGCGCACGCGGCGCTCCCCTTGCGCGTCGGTCGCGATATCGATCGCGTCGACCCGGTGCCCGAAGCGGTATTCGCCGCCAAGCCCCTCGATCGTCTCGCGCATGTTCTGGACCATCGCCACCAGCCGGAAGGTGCCGATATGCGGGTGCGCCTCAGTGAGGATCTCAGCTGGCGCGCCAGCCTTGACGAATTCGATGAGCACCTTGCGATCGAGATGCCGCGGATCCTTGATCCGGCTGTAGAGCTTGCCGTCGGAAAAGGTGCCGGCACCACCCTCCCCGAACTGGACGTTGGATTCGGGATCGAGCACGCTGCGCCGCCACAGGCCCCAGGTGTCCTTGGTGCGCTGCTTCACCTCCTTGCCGCGATCGAGGATGATCGGACGGAAGCCCATCTGGGCGAGGATCAGCCCGGCGAACAGGCCGCAGGGCCCGGCGCCGATGACGACGGGGCGAGGACCGCTCCAGCCGGACGGCGCCCGGACGGGAAACCGATAGCCGGTGTCGGGCGTACGCTGGACATGACGGTCCTTCCTGAAACGGGCGAGGACCGGGGCCTCGTCGCGAAGGGTCACGTCGACCGAATAGACGAGCTGGATGTCGGTCTTGTCACGGGCATCATGCGCGCGCCGGGCGACGGCGTAGCGGACCATGTCCCGCGGCGTGATGCGCAGGCGCTTGCGGATCGCGGCCGCCAGGGCTTCCTCGGGATGGTCGAGCGGCAGTTTCAGTTCAGTGATGCGGAGCATGGCCGGGCCATAGCGGGGCGCGGCGATTTCGGCCACTCGTGCGGCATACGCCCCTTCCGCACCCTGCCCCGGCCGGTCCAGCAACGCGTTAGCAGGGTATAAACGATCAATATCTATAGCTGCACGGCGATGCGTACCGTTTCGGCCAGCCTGAAATATGTTGCGTCGGCCATCGCCGTCTGGCTGGCTCTGCTCGCCGCCCCTGCCCTTGCCTGTACCCTGAGCCCAAGCGTCACCACCACGCTCGGCACCTATTCGCCCGCCGCGGTGAAGGCCGGCGTCGTCCCGGCGCTGCAGACCCGTGCCGGGATCGTCTGCCCCACCAGCGTGCTGGTGCTGCTCGGCAGCAACTATATCCGCGCCAAGTTCACCAGCCAGAACAACTTCAAGCTGAAACTTTCCGGCGGCACCGCGACGGCGAACTATATCGCCTCGGCCGATCCGGCCGGCACCTACCGCTTCGCGCAGGGTGCGACGCTGGATTACATGCAGAACAACCTGCTCAACCTTCTCGGCCTGCTGGGCGGGAGCTCGGCCGACCTGCCTTTCTATGTCACGCCCTCGTCTACCGGCGTGCTGGCGCCGGGGACCTATACCGATACGATCACGATCCACTGGGACTGGAACCTGTGCCCCGGCATCGGCGCGCTCGGCCTGTGCATCGGCATTCCGGATACGGGCAGCGGGGACACGACCATCACGGTGACGCTGGTCGTATCGCCGCTGAACGTCGTCACGACGATCAGCACCCTGACGACCTGGGACGGCACCAATGGGACGAGCAGGCCAAAGACGATCCCGGGCAGCCGACGCCGCCTCACCGCCGCCGTCTCCAACCCCGACATCGTCCCGCTCGACACCGGCACCCTGGCGATCATCGTGCCGACACCCGCCGGCTCGCTCGTGGCGCTTGACGGCGACGGCACATCCTCGGGCACGGTGTTCAGCCTGACCGAGGGCTCCCCCGCCTCCACCGTCACCCTGCGCTATGGCGGGCCGTCCGACGGCACCGACGACGTGGATTTCTCGTCTGACGGCGCGATCTCCTGGACATACACGCCCATCGCCGGGAACGCCGCCTCGGAAGGCGCCGTCACGCATGTCCGAATCCGCCCTGAAGGCGCGATGGCGAAGCAATCGTCCTTCTCCGTCTCGCTGCCCTATCTGCTGAAATAGCGGGGTGCCGGGCCTTTTCGGAAGAGGCGAACGGCAGCGATTCCATGTGCTGCGCCGACAGGGAATAAATTCGGCCTTCGGCTAAGGCGTTGGTACAATAAAGACCGCGATCTCGTGTTGGAGAATGCGTGCAACTGCCCGAGACTGGCGAGTATTCGCTGATTTTCGCGAGGCGACCCCGAGAGGGGTTGAAAAAGCCGTTTCTTGGCCCTTGCGCGGAATTTACTGATGGATGCAGGTTGATAGGCGCCCGGGTACTAAACCCCACGCTTCCGAGGTGTTCCGCCGATTGCAGCGTTACTGCAGTTCTTCTCGCCGAATTTCGCGAGGGGTATCGGATTTTCATCGTGCTTTTCTTCAGGCTGGAATCGGTTGCTTCGCGGTCCGTTTCAGCCCGGCGGGTCGAAGCGTTCCGGAGGATTTCAGCATGGAGAGGCGTCGATTTGAATCGACACCTCGAGACATCGTGTTCGTACTCGACGCCCTTTATTTCCCCCGCCGTATCGAGGGCGCGTATCGACACAGGGGATGTGCGGTAACGCCTGTCCCTCGATACGCCATCTCGACAAGCTCGATGGCTACTCGGGACGAACGGCGGGATCCGACGATCGGCTTTCTGGCAGCACTCTGCCAATCCACAGTCACGCTACACGCCATGTGCGGCCATGGGCCAAGCAATCCGTACCGCCGGTAAAGCGACTACCGGCGTTTTGGTGCAAGGCCAGCTTGACTTGCCGCGGGAAACTTCCGTTAACGTAAGATGGAGCAGGATCATCGACGGGAAACGCCGGGATGGGGATTAGATACTGGCTGGCATGCACGATGGGCGTCGCCGCCGCGGGAATGCAATCCGGCGAGGCTGTCGCATGGTCAAATCAGGGACACATGGTCACCGGTGCGATGGCGTATGACGATCTGGCCAAGGCCGATCCTGCCCTGATTGCCAGGATCGAGGCGATCATGGCGGATCATCCCGACAAGGCCCGTTTCGAGCGCGGGCTGGCGGGCTATTCGGGCGAGGCGCGCACCCGTCGTCTGTTCGAACTCATGGCACGCTGGCCGGACGACGCACGCGAGGGCCCCTATGATCACCCCGGCTGGCATTACTGGCTCAGGCTGATCCCGTCCCGGACCGACCCTGCCAACATCCCGCCCGCGATGCTGACGATGACCACCGGCCAGGCCGTCGAGGCATATCGGCTCAACCTCGCGACCGTGAGCGACGCGTATGCGCCGGCAGCGGACCGGGCGGTCTCGTTGTGCTGGCTGTTCCATCTTGCCGGGGACATCCAGCAGCCGCTCCATGCCGGCCACCTGATTTCCGGCCGCTTTCCGCTGACCGATCGTGCCGGGGGAAACAGCTTCGTCCGACCCGCGGCCGGCGAGGATGCGACAAACCTGCATGCCTATTGGGACAATGTCGTCGGCGGGGACAATGAGGACGACGCCAATGTGGAGGCAGTGCGCCTCCGGCTCGGCCATGCATGGCCGCGATCCGCGCTCGGGGAACTGAGCGGGAGGGCCGATCCCGAAGCATTCCGGGCATGGGCGGACGAGAGCTTCGACCTGGCACGGTCGGTTGCCTATGCGGGTGGAACCTATGAGGGTGCTACCACGCCGGCCGCAGCCATGCCGGTCCCGCCGGGCTATGCGGCGTCACGCCGAAGCACCGGTGAACGCCGTGTCGCGCTGAGCGGCCATCGCATCGCCGACGCGATCCGCGCCGCCCTGTCGAGGCAGGGCTTATAGCGCTAGATTCGATCAGCCGATCGAGGATCTATCGCTTGCCGCCGGGAAGCGCGGGCATCACGCGTTCGGCGATGAGCGCCTGCTCGGCCTCGCAGCCCTGAGGACGCTCGCTCGCCGGGTTCGCGCGCAGCGCCGCAAGCTCCGCGCGCGCCGCTTCGAGATCGGTCTTGAACGCGACCTTGGTGCGAACGAGTGACAGGGTCGCGCTGGCCGATGCCATCCCTGCCTCGACCGCGCTCTCATTGTGGGCGCCGCAGACAAACCGGCTGTCACCATAGGCCCGGCCGCGATTGAGAATCTGCGTTGCGCGATCAGGCGCGAGGTCAGTCAGGAGGAATGCCCAGGTCCAGCCCCAGGTCGTATGGCCCGAAGGATAGTCGAAACTGTCACCCAGTTCCGATTTGGGCTGGCAGATCTCGCCCTTGTCGATGTGGAAGGGGCGAGCGCGCTTGTAGAAATTCTTGGCGAGATTGGTCTGCGCTCCCGTGTCGATCCCCGCGCGTCCGACCACGCGCAGCACAGCCGGTGCCGTCTGCGGCGTCAGCGTAACGCCGACGGCACAGCTGAAGTCGCGCATCAGGGCGGGTGGCGAATAATCGGCGTCGCTGGTGGCAAGGGCGCCGCGCGGCGTCTTGAGCAACGCGCGCGTCGCGACGAATATCCTGCGATCAGTCTCGTACCGTGGATCGCCCTTGCGCGGCGCCGGCTCAACGACCGTCGTGACGTCGAACTCGCCGGGCGTGAGATAGCCGTTATAGTGTTTTTGCGCCGGGGCCGCCCCCGCCAACATGGCCAGCCCGACCGCTCCGAATAGTGCAATACGCGACATCATCGTCCCCTTCGCCGGCATATTGCGGCGGGTGTGCCGTCAGCTCAACCCTTCTCCGCCAGGTTTCCGCGGGACTTTCAGCCCGGCGGCGAAGCCAGCGCCGCAGCCGATCAATAAGCGAGCGCGCATCCGTCGGCCCGCATTTCGGATGCGGCAGCATATACCAGCCGTCCGCCATCCGGCATGAGCTCGACACATTCATAGCGGCCGAAGCCGCCGTCCGGCTTGCCGATCGTCCACCCCATATCGGCAAGCGCCGCCTTGGTGGCATCGGGCACGCCGCTTTCGAGGCGCAGCAAGCCGTTGGGCGGCAAGTCCGGCGAATCCTCGCCCATCGACTGCGACGATCCCTCATGATGCCAGCGCGGGCTGTCGCCGGCCGCCTGAACGTCGAGGCCATAGTCCTTCCGGTTGACGATGATCTGCGTCTGTCCCTGCGGCTGCATGTCGCCGCCCATCACGCCGAAGGCGAGCCAGGGCGCCCCTTTTCGCGTGGCAAACCCCGGGATGATCGTCTGGAACGGACGCTTGCCGGGCTGATAGATGTTGGGATGGCCCTCCTTCAGGCTGAAAAGCTGACCGCGATCCTGGAACATGAAGCCGAGCCCGTCGGCAACGAGCCCCGAGCCCATGCCGCGGAAATTGGACTGGATCATCGAGACCATCATCCCGGAGCTGTCAGCGCACGAGAAATAGGTGGTGTCGCCTCGGCTCGGCGCCTGCCCCGGATAGACGGGGCTCAGGATACGGTCCGGCCGGATCAGCCTGGCCCGTTCGGCGGCATAGTCCTTGGAGATCAGCCATTCGACCGGCACTTTCGAGAAGTGCGGATCGGCGTAGAAGCGCGCCCGATCCTCATAGGCAAGGCGCTTGGCCTCGGCCTGGAGATGGATCGACAGCGGCGACTGGAAGCCGGCGCCGCGCAGATCGAAATGCTCGAGCATGTTGAGCATCTGGAGCGTCGCGATACCCTGGGTGTTCGCGCCCAGCGCATGAACCGTCACGCCGCGATAGTCGGTTTGATGCGGCTCGACCCACTCGCCATGATGGGCGGCGAGATCTTCAGCCCTCAGCCAGCCGCCGATCCTCTTGAAATAGGCGTCGATGGTGCGCGCAATCTCGCCTTTGTAAAAGGCATCGCGTCCCCCCTGGGCGATGAGGCGATAGGTATGCGCCAGGTCCGGGTTGCTGAATATCTGACCGGTCCTTGGTCCCACGCCGTTCAACCCGTAGACCTTCATGGCGTTGGCCGTCTCCTCGACACCGGAGCCCGGCCGGCTGAAGTTCCTGAGGCTGCCGCGGATATAATAGGCGATCAGCTCCGGGACCGGCACGCCCTCGCTCGCATAGGCAATCGCCGGCTCGAAGAGCTCGGCCCATTTGAGCTTTCCGTAACGCTGGTGGAGCATCCACCAGGCGTCCAGCGCGCCCGGCACCGACACCGATACAGCACCAAGAGGCGGAATTGCGCCGTTCCTGGCGCGGGAACGAACCGTCTCGAGGCTCAGGCCGTGAGGGCTGCCGCCGGAGCCGGCCAGCCCCACGACCTTCTTTACCTTCGGGTCCCACAACATGCAGAAGCAGTCGCCGCCGATGCCGGACGATGTGGGCTCAAGGAACCCGAGGCACGCGTTCATCGCAATCGCCGCATCGACCGCCGACCCGCCTTTCTTCAGCGTCTCGATCGCCGCCAGCGTGGCCAGCGGATGCGCCGATCCCGCGGCGCCACCGGTCCCGTATACCGCGCTTCGCGAGGCGAAGCTGGCGCCCACCGGCCGATCCCCGGCATGGACATCGGGGCGGACGAAACGGTCGTCCCCCTCCCCTTCGAATTTCGGCAGATCGGGTGCCGCGACGCGGGTTTGCGCGAGCGCCGGCAACGCGAACGCCACGGCCGGAATGGAGGCGATAAAATTCCTGCGAAGCATCGTGTTCTCCACTGAGCGATACCGACAAGCATTGCCTGTCACGGGAGGGCACGCAAGCGGCGGCTTGCCCTGCGATCAGGACGGATCGCCATTCATGGCCGGCCCGTCGGCGGCGCAATAGGGTTCGCGCGGGGGCGCCGAGGGCGCTGAGACAGTTTCGCCGTTGGCTCGGGCAGGTTGTGACAACCGCGCTGTCCTCGGCAGGAAGTTTACCAGCGCGCGATATTCGAGTCCCGTATTGCCTTTGCGCTCTCTGCGCCATGACGTGAGTGTCGAGCCAACCCGGGTCGTAGTCTCATAAACCGGTCATTCCGGTTTCACCCCAGTTGCTGACATTTGCGCGTTCTGCAATTTAGCGCTCGTTAGGACGTGCGTGTGACCGAACGGAATGATCAAGGGCGCGAAGTTTGGTTCCACCGCGTCATGTGGAGCTATGTGCCTGCGAGCTGGAAAGGCGTTATCTATCCGGCTGCCGTCATTGCGATTGTCGTGCTGCTCTGCCTTCTGGCGGACAGGTACAATCCAACCTTGTGCTTTATTCCGTTGTTGTCCGGGTGGGCAATCGTGATGTGGCTTTGCTCACGGCACTCATCCTCGCGCCACTAAATCTGCAATCCACCAAGTCCGGCCGTTCCGCCGCCGATATCGCGATAGAGGCGCCTGAAGGCGGCCAGACCGGAAAAGAGCTGAAAAGCGGCCGGGCAGCGCAAGCGCTGCGCCTGATCGCCGGCTGGTGGGTTTCGGCGCGGAAAGCTGCTGAATGGGGAGCACCCCGCTTGCAGATATTCCAGCCGCGATCCAAAAGTGCCGGATGAGGATAGCCACCCTGCCTGCCGCGCTGCTCGCGCTTCTCGTCTGCACAACTCCAGCGTTTGCCCAAACGAACGCACATTCGTCGCCCGAAGATCGGCAACGCTTCGTCTCCATCGTGCAAAGTCTCGAACGGGCCCCGCTGAATCCAAGCCTGCAGGATGATCGGAAATGGGCGATTCAGTGGTTGACGGATGCGCCCGATGTCACGGTACACGCGTGCGCGGACATGCTCGGGGGCGCTTCCAAAAAGAAATACGCACATTCCCCTGAGATCACCGTCCAGTACATAGTCGCCATGGCGGCTTTTATCATCGAGAATCCGGGGGAGCCGAACAACCCGGACGCACAACAGCTGGCAGGGGTTGAGAGCGCCCTGAATGCCTATCGGTCGATGCGCATCGCCCAACCGGATGACAAATCGGCAACGCTTGAGAGACTGTTGGAAATGCAGAGTCGAGGCGAACTGCCCGGCTTTGTGCGGAAAGCATATCTCCACTGCTCAGCGAAGGGCGCTGAAGAACTTCACTTACCCTAAGTCCACTTTCCACCGCCCGGCACCGTTCGCCGGAATCAAGCCCGGCGGTCGGCAGCGGAGACAGACCGCAGTCGCCCCATTCCCCGCCGTCCAGCGCTGCCTTGCGCTTGCCTGAAAGCGGTCATCGGTTCAACTTCAAGGATGTCGAACGATGGCGCTATCAGGGTAAACTCTTCATGTCATTTCAACCGTTCGGGTACCGTTTCGAAGTCAGATCACCGCATTCACCGGTCGAGGTGACGACGGCCATCCGATCGCGCAAGAAAGGGTGGCTCGATCCCAAGAACGGCGCTCGCGGCTGGATTGCCGGACCATTTATATGCCTCTGGTTCAGCGTTTTCGACCAAAACGGCCCTATGCTGTTCGGCGTTGTTTCCAACGACGGTACCGGGACGCGTGTGCATGGCCGAGCTGGCTCCGACCTCAATGGCGTCGTCATGCTTTCACTCCTGATCCCGCTCATAGCGTTCATAGCATATGAGCAGATCGCCGAGGGATCAGCCTCGCTTCGTCAGCTACTATTCGTCGCGGTTGTCTTCCTTTTCGGTGGGCCGCTCATCTATTGGTTCGCACACAAGGACAGGAAGGAGGCCGAACCGCTGGTTCGTTTTATCCGCGATGCTGCAACTTCCTCTGGACGGACACTTCGACGAAATTCAGCCGCAATGACAATCTCGAAAGGGCTTGCGATGAGCGTCGGAGGGGAACGGCTCATGGGAGTGGTCAGGCCGAGTGCTATTCACGACGCCTTGATCGGCGTTGGCGTTGGAAGTTTTGTGATCTTGGAGTCGGGTTCCGAGACCTATATCCAAACCGCCTCCCGCAAGGGTGGTTACGCGGTAGAGAAGCGAGAAGGAGATAGCCGGCAACACTTCCGCGCGGTACGGCGGAGCAACGCCCCCAACATGACGAATCGCCCCGACGACATCTTCGAATTTGAAGAGGTGCGTGAAATATTCATGGCCTACGCTTCAGAAACTCCAGCACCGCGCTTCGTGAGCTGGGAGCGAATGCACCTAACCGAGTGAGGCGAGTTGCCAATATGAGCGAGGTAAACTGCTAGTCCGTGACGATCGAGAAGCAGACGACGGAGCTTCATTTGGGGCAACTTGGACAGTTATGAGGTCCGGCACCTTTGGGCGGCTCCCGCCTCACTTGCAGGCGTCAGTCCGTCAGGCCACATTTGTCGAAACCGGACGGCAGGACTGAGCATAAATGAACAGATCCCTGCCGCTGGCATTGGCGCTGACTATGATCATGGGTGGGTGTGCAGACCGCAAGGCGCCGTTCTCGCGTGGCGCATTTCTCGCCGCCAAATCCCAGTGTGGCGCGCCTGACGCGTATATAATCGAGGCCGCGCCCAACACGATTGGCTTCCACGGCACCTCGGACGATCACATCAACCAAGCCAAGTGCCTCAAGGAAAAGCTGAAAGGAACCGATGTGCGAACTGTCGTTCTCGGGTCACGGCTTTACGAATGACCTTAGTTTCGACGCGATGTTCGCTTCTAGCGGACCGGCGGGTGTCGGCGGGAAGAACCGCCCAGCCTGCTCCGTCCCGATACCGGTCGCGGTGAACACGATGCGACACCCGCAAGCCGCCGTCGAGGGCGTTAGCCTACCCAATCGATCGTGATCGGCGCGTCGATCCCGAGCACGTTATGGACGGGGCAGGCATGAGCCGCTGCTTCCAACTTGATGCGCTGCCGTTCGTCGAATTTTCCGGGGACGCGAACACTTACCGCGATGCGCGCAATCCGGCGAGGCGCGTTCGCCATCTCCTTCGTAACGACTGCAGTGGCACCGGCGATGTCCGTGTTCATCGAACGTGCGGCGATGCCCATGATGCTGAGAATGCAGCTCCCCAAAGCCACGGACAGCATTTCACTGGGCGAGAAACTTTCTCCCTGCCCATGGTTGTCCTTCGGCGCATCGGTAAGCACGATCGTTCCGGACTCAGCGTGCTCCGAGCGGCACCGCAGACTGCCTTCGTATGAAACCACTGTTTCGAGCATTCGAACATCTACCTGACGATGGCGTTGGCCGTTACCCGTTGATCGCAGTCGTCCGCCATTTGCCAAGATGGTCCAAAAACCGCCGGACGGCAAACCGCCATCATTGCCGTTCAGCAACACGAACAGCGAGCGCTGTACCTGATAGCGGACCAGCGGATTTCGGCAGGAAAAACTGCCCGGCAGGAGGCACCCAATCTGGTCATGCAAGTGGACCTGCTCGCTCTCTGAAAGCAGTCGCAGCGATCGTCTCGGCGAACGCGCGGCCCATCGCATGTTCATCGTTGATCTCAACGACTTTGTCTCGATACCGCGCGAGTTTATCGAACAGCAATGCTCGCTCATGGCTATAGTAATCGCTGGACCAGCGCAGCTCTTCGCGCAACGCGGCCAACGTCGCGCGCGGATTGTGCTCCGAGGCAAGACGGCGAGTGACGAAGCGCTTCAGAATACGCATGATGTTTCGCCATCGTGGAATGTCCAGAACCATAATTTTGTCAGCCCGATCCAAAGCTGCATCGGCCCATTTGAATTGAACCCCCTCAATCACCCAGCTGCTCTGCAGAACCAGAGGCAAGAGCAGTGCCAGGCGTTGCTCCGGTTCACGCCGACGGTCGCCGCTCGGCCCCTTCTCCCAGTGAAGATCATCCAGCGAATGGAGTGGCAGTCCGGCCGCACCCGATATTCTGTCGGCGAAAGTGGACTTGCCGCTACCCGTTGGCCCAGTCACAAACACACGCACAGTTTTCCCCGCCACTCCAGCTCAATGGTGCGCACTTTCTACGGCCGCTTGAGACTCGGTGCAGCCTAAAAGCCACCCGACCGCAAACCACCCGATCATTGCCGTTCAGCAACACGAACAGCGAGCGCTGTACCCGATAGCGGACCAGCGGGTTTCGGCGGGGCAGACTGCCCGGCCGAACGCGCCGGTTGCAGTCGCCTACCGTCTTCGCTCTACTTGCCGAATGCAGACGCTTGAAGCTCTCCTTCGCAGATTCGCGAGGCGGTCACACGCACGCTGGTGGGTCGGGAAGCGACCTGAGGTTCGCGATGGTCGACTTGCCAAGGCGATTGCGGGACAGGTGGGATTGCCGACGTCGGCCGATGATCCGTTCGCGCCTGGCCGGATGGTCTTCCTGAGTAGAGCTGATGCCGCTCACGTTCTTGCCGTGGCGGGGACGACCAGCTTGGCATATGGGGAACCGTCACCCTCCACCGGACCAGTCCGAGATGCGAAAGCGGCTCTCAACGATCTGACGAGCGACGCTACCTTCCTGAGCAATGGTCATTGGAAAGCCGACGCTCCGTCCGGCTGGAACCGCGCCACGTCCGCGACTTTCGACTGTGGCGTGATAGGCTTCGATCACGAAAACGCCTTCATCTTTTGGGTTGAGGAGGAGGACTGACTGGACCGTCAGCCAAGCTAATTTCGCTTCCTGAAGCGGACTGCCGGCAAACCAGTATTTTCAGCTGATTGCGTTTGTGAATTCAGGCCTGATCTGAAAACCTCAAAAGTTTCGCTGGCGTCATAATTTGCGGTCGAGCTAGTCTCCCCGTTTCCAAACAGGGGGCATGTCATGCAGTTGTCACGGCGCGAATTGATCGGCGCGCTAGCCGCGCTTCCGGCTGTCTCGTCAGCCCGGGCGGCCACGCCCTCCGGCTATCCCGCGCGCGACTATGATCGCGCGATCGTGATCGACGGGCTTGGCGGCCTCGTGGACCCCTATGGCAAGGACGGAGATCCGCGATTCAGCGCGCGCGGCTGGGCGGAGCTCAGGCAATCCGGCGTCAGCGCGATCCACTGCACGGTCAATGAGGTCGGCAACGAGCCCGATGTCGCCGAGAAGACGCTGCGGAACCTCGCTGCCCTGGAAGAGGTGATCGCGGACAACCCCGATATGTTCGTTCGCGCGACAAGCGTCGCCGACATTCGCACCGCCAAGGCTGCGGGCAAGGTCGCGCTCTATTACGGCTTCCAAGATACCAGCCTGATCGGCGCCGACCTCAGCCGTATCGAGCTGTATCACGGTCTGGGCGTGCGGATCATCCAGCTCACCTACAACAAGCGGAACCTCTCGGGTGACGGCGCGATCGAGCCGGACAATGCCGGGATTTCGGATCTCGGCCGCAGGACGATCGAGGCGATCGAGGCGCAGAAGATCCTGCTCGACCTTTCCCATGGCGGGCAGCGCACCGTGGCCGAGGCGATCGCTTATGCGAAACGGCCGCCGATCATCAGCCATTCGGGCTGCCGCGCGCTCAACGACAATCCGCGCAACATCCGGGACGCCGAGATGAAGGCGCTGGCCGACAAGGGCGGCGTGTTCGGCATCTATTACATGCCGTTCCTGGTCGCGAACAGCAGACCTACCCGCGAAGACCTGCTGCGCCATTTCGACCATGCGCTGCAGGTGTGCGGCGAGGATCATATCGCGATCGGCACCGACGGCATGATCTCCAAGACGGTGATCGACGATTCAGCCCGCGCGGCGCAGCGCAGATTCCACGAGGAGCGGACGAAGAAGGGCATCGCCGCGCCCGGCGAAGGGCCCGCCATCTTCAACATCGTCGCCGATTACGACAGCAATCTGCGCTTCCGGATGCTCGCGGACGATCTGTCCGCACGCGGCTGGCCAGCGGCCCGGATCGAGAAGCTGCTCGGCGGCAATCTGGTGCGACTCTACACCGAGATCTGGGGCAGGTGAGCTTCGTCCTGCCGCGGTCGCTGCAACCTATCCCGGCCTGAGGCCACGACGATATTTTCGCCGTATCACTTCGGCATGCCGCTCAGTCCGCTCGCCTGCCGCAGGGCCGCGCCGTTGAGCCGGTAGCCGTCCAGGAAAACGGTATCGACATACCGCAGATTGGCGAGGTTCCGCGACACATCGCCGTTGACGAGGATGACGTCCGCCGTCTTGCCGCTGGTGATCGATCCGGTGCGGTCGTCCATACCGGTCATCCGCGCGGGGACGATCGTCGCCGTCTGCAACGCCTCGGCATTCGACAGCCCTGCGCTCTGATAAAGTTCGAGTTCACGGACCAGTTCGAGCCCGTACCCATCGGTGCCCGCCACGATCCGCACGCCTGCCTGGTGAAGTCGGCCGACCAGCCCCACCATCTTGTCGAAACTCTTGCGGAAATCGTCCCGCGTCAGGCCACCGAACAGGGGATAGCCGGCAATCTTCCATCCGCGTGCGACCGCTGGCGGAGCGATATCAACGAAAGGCGCATATTCCGGGGAAATCGCCTTTCCATCCGAGGTCAGCAGCGGCTCCCAAACCGTCAGCGTCGGATCGATGATCGTGTTCCGCTTGGCGAGTTCGGCATAGAAAGCCTTCATCGCGGGTGAATCGAGGTCGACATCCTTGCCGTATTTCGCCGGCCCCTCGAGCCGCGCGGCCGTGTTGGCCTTGTCGACGACCTCCTGCGGCATCGCCTGCATCATGATGAAGTTGATGTGGGTGACCTCGTCATACCCGGCGCGGACCGCATCGAGCGGGCGCATGCCGGCGGGCACATGCCCGTGGACGTGGAGGCCAAGCCGATGCGCCTCGGCGGCCGCCGGGGCGATCCATGCCGGATCCATCGAGGTGTAGAATTTGACGCCCCACAGCCCGGCCGCCTTGATCTGGTCGACCCCCGCCACCGCTTCCTTCGCCGAGGAGACGGTCAGCGCGCCCTGCGCGGCGAGCGGGTCCTTGCGATCGATGATCACGGAGATCTTGCCGTCGGGCGCGAGCAGATCGCCGGCCGCGCGCCGCGTGTAGATGCTGTGCGCCTCGTCGATCATCGAGCCGGGGCTGCGATAATTGGTCATGCCGGTCGCGAGGTTCTGCAACAGGTTCCAGTCGTCCCCGACATGCTGGTGCGAGTCCCACAGGCCGGGCAGAAGCGTCTTGCCGCGCCCGTCGATCACGGTCGCGCCGGCCGGCGCCCTGATCGACCCCGCCGCGCCCGTGGTCGCCACCTTCCCGTCAGCGATCAACACCGCGCGGTCGGGCAGATAGCGCCCGGCGATCGAATCGAACATCTGCACATGATCGATCAGCGTGGGCGTACGATTGGGCGGGCTGAGGAACTGGCGGGCGACATCGCGCACCATGGCGGCGGTCGCCTTGTCCTGCAGGTCCTTGAGCTTCGGCCCGTTCTTCTCATAGCCTTCGGGCAGCAGCGAGAGGACGCCGGCATTGCCGAAGAAATGATTGTCCTTGTCGAGCCAGACCGGGGTGGGTGCGAATCCATAGCCCCGGATGAAGGCGAGCTTGACCGTGGCCGCGCCCTGCGGCCCATCGATCTGAACGGGTTGCCCGATGGCGATGCTGGCATGACCGGTCGGCAGAAGATCGATACCCCTGGCGCCTGCGGCGACCAGCGCCTCGATATCGCGCTCGCCGGCAAGCCATGGGCCGCCATAGGTGTTGTAGCGCTTGTCACCGAACGGTGCGGAGCCGGAATCGACCGAGGTCTTCCAGCGCGCGACACCGCCTGCATCGACGCTGAAATCCTCGGTGGCATCGCCCTGGTCGGTGTAGCCGCGAATGGCGATCGCCGTTGGCCGTCCATCGGGCCCGGTCGTCATCACCTCATCGGTTTCAGTGACCCATCCGCGCAGCGACATCGACATGCGATAGGCCGTGTGCCGGTCCGGCAGCTTCCACGACCAGACGTCCCCATGCTTTCCGGCCGTCGAGCTGATCGTATAATGGCGAGCCCCGGACGGGGGCACCATCAACTGCTCCTTCGACGCGGGCTCGGCAGCGCCAATCGATGCGGTAGCGGCAAGCAGTGACGCAAACAGTATCCGGCGCATGGGTGTACCCTCTCAAGCAAGAATACCAGGAGACTGGCAAGCTAAGGTTGCCGGCGCAATGTTTGATTGAGACGCGCTCGCAAAGCGGGATTCAATCCGGGCGTCGACGCCGGAAAGCGCCCGAAGATCACCTTCCAGCGTCGACTCTCGATTCCCAAACCGATCCCGGCTTATTTCTCCAGAAGCGGCCAGCCCGCTTCTTTTTAAGTTCTGGCAGCGGTTTCCAAGGACTCGAATGGAGCGATAATCGATCGACGTCCAAGCCCGGGGATTGATGACAAGTTCATGAAATTCTCACCATAGGCGACTGGATTTGTTGCCGAAATGTTACAGAGACTCGATGAAATGCAATGCTGGCCGGCGGGCCGATTGACCCGATGTTCCCGCAGCTCTCATATCGACGCTCAGCGACTATCAGAGAGAGGGTCCGCATCATGACGGGGCATTCTTCCTTCGTACGGATTGGCGCGCTGCGCCGCATCCTGTTGCTCGGAATCGCGACGGGGAGCATGACGGCCGCTGGTGCCGCGTTCGCGCAGACAGCGGCGAACGCCCAGCCCGCCAACGGACTCCAGTCAGGTCACGAGGAAGCCGAGCAGCCCGGCAACGCCGCCGCCCCGGACGACATCATCGTCACCGCCTCGCGAATCTCGCGTTCCCCGATCGCGGCACAGCCGACCGAAGGCATCACGGCGTCGGAAATCGCCAAGCGCGGTTATACCAACCTCGGCACCGCGTTGCAGGAATTGCCGGTGTTCAGCGTGCCGACCAACAGTCCCGCCGGCGCGCAGGGATCGTTCGGCGCCGGGCAGACGTTCGTCAACATGTACAATCTGGGGTCCCAGCGTACGTTGACACTGGTCAACGGAAACCGTTTCGTGACCACCGCGACATCGTCGATCTTCGGCGTCGTCGCGGGCAACCCCGTCGACTTCGCCTCGCTACCCGTCAATCTGGTCGACCGGATCGAGACCGTCTCGGTGGGCGGCGCCCCGATCTACGGATCGGACGCGATCGCGGGTACCGTGAATGTCATTCTGAAGAAGAATTTCGACGGACTGGCGTTCAACGCCCAGAACGGCATCTCCGAGAAGGGCGATGGTGGAAACTACAACCTCTCGCTCCTGGCAGGCAAGAATTTCTCCGAGGGGCGCGGCAATGTCACGTTGAGCGTCCAATACGACAAGCAGAACGGAATTCCGACGTCCGATCGATTCTACACCAGCGCCGACGGTCCTTTCTTTGCCACCGCTCCGGACGGTGCGGCGTATCGCCAGCAGCTATATTATGGCGGCCAGCGCTACGAGGTGTTCACCAACACCGGCATGCCGTTGGTCGGCGACGACGTGCCGATCTATGGCGGCACAACCGTGGCCGCGGTCACTGACGCGCAGGGCCGTCCGCTGATCTTCAACTCGAGCGGCCGCCTCACGCCTTTCGTTTTTGGCCAGCAAACGGGGAACGGCCTTATCCAGGCAGGCGGAGACGGGCTTCGCATTCGAGACTATGACAATTTCCTGACCGACAGCAGTCGTCTCTCCGCGACAGCGCTGTTCCATTACGACTTCAGCGACCACCTCCGCTTCTCGGGCGAGGCGTGGTACGGGCGCACCATCGCGACCAACCTTCGCGCGCAACCATTCTATAACACAGTGCTATTCAAGCCTGCCGGGCAGACGAACGGCAACCTCATCATGAGCACCGCCAACCCGTTCCTGAGCGCGGCGGATCGCCAGACGATCATCAATAGCCTTGCCGCGAACCAGATGGATACGAGCACTTTCCTGCTCGCGCGCGCCAATACGGACCTGGCGACCGGCAGTTTCAAGACGACCTCGAATCTGTATCGCCTGGTCGGTGGTTTCGACGGGGACTTCAATGTCGGCAGCCGTGCCTTCTCCTGGGAAGTGAAGGCGATCTACGGTCGCTCCGATACGGAAACAACCACGCGCGAGGTCGTCACCCAGAATTTCTACAACGCGCTTAACGCCGTGCGTGACGCCAGCGGCAATATCGTCTGCGCACCGGGCTATACGAGCGCGGCGATCAAGACGATCAGTTCCACCTGCGCTCCGCTCAATGTATTCGGTACCGGCCAGGCAAGCCAGGCAGCGCTTGACTATATTACGGCGATCGCGAACCCGACGCAGCGCAATACCCAGTTCGACCTGATCGCCGACATCAAGGGTTCTATCGTCAACCTGCCGGCAGGCGATGTGAAGTTCGTGATCGGATACGAGCATCGTTATGAATCGACCAGTTTCAAGCCTGGCGCCTTTTATCGCGGCCACGACAATGGTGACGGCACCTATACCCAATATGGCAATACGATCCCGATCACGCCGGTGGCAGGTGCCTATCACACCGACGAAGGCTTCGGCGAACTGAACATTCCGGTCGTTTCGAGCGACATGAATATACCGCTGATCAACAGCCTCGAACTGCAGGCGGCAGGCCGATACGTCAAGAACAGCATAACCGGTGGTTTCTGGACCTATACGGGAGGTGGCAAATATTCGCCGCTCCGTGGCCTGACGCTGCGCGGCAACTATACCCGTTCGTTCAGGGCACCGGCGATCACTGAATTGTTCGCGCCAGTGGGGCAGGTTTACAACACGGCGAACGACCCCTGCGATCCCCGCTTCATTGCCGGCGGCCCCGATCCGGCGCGTCGCGCGGCCAACTGCGCTGCTGTGGGATTGCCCGCCAACTTCGTGTCGAACGTCGTGGACTATACTGCACCTGGCGCGAGCGGCGGCAATGAAAAGCTCAGCAACGAGGTTGCCAACAGCTGGACCGCGGGCGGCGTATTCCAGCCGACCTTCATCCCCGGCCTTCAGATATCCGGCGATTACGTACGCATCGACGTCAAGAACGAGATTGCACAGCTTTCCCTGACCGACGTCATGAACGCATGCTACGATTCGACGAATTATCCGAACAATACCTATTGCAACAGCTTTACGCGCAACGCCGCCGGGCAGATCACCAATTTCTTCACCGGATATTACAATATCGGCATCGAACACTTTGAAGGCGTGCAGGCATCCTTCAATTATATCCTTCCGCTGTCGCGTCTGGGCATGTCCGAATCCGCCGGGAGAGTTTCCCTCGGCGTGAACTACCTTCACACACTTCAGCATTATTACAAAATCGGAAGCGGCGACATTCAATATACCGTCGGCGGCATTCAGGAGCCGAAGGACAACTTCACTGCGAACTTGAATTACGACAAGGGCGGATTCAATTTCATGTGGCAGACCATTTATTATGGTCCCGCCCGCATCAATGTGAATGTTCCCACCAGTACATATCAATATCCGACACTTAACAGCTATTTCCTGTTCAACGCCTCGGTCGGATATGATTTGTCAAAGCAGTTCAACATTCGTTTCATGGTGAACAACGTCGCGAACAGGTCGGTTCCGTTCCCCTACTCCCTGGGGGACTATGGGCAGTCGCGTTACTACGATGCCGTCATGGGCAGGTATTTCAGAGTGAACGTCGGGTTCAAATTCTGAAATCAGCCGCGGCGTGATCCATGGGATGCGGGAGGGCGCATCCCATGGACGACACCCGACAATGTCTTTTCTTTAAGCGCGACGGTCCCGAACGTTTTTTTCGGCGAGAACCAAGCGATCGCACATGGGATGGCCCCCGGCGCCAGACGCGCCGGGGGCCATCCGTGCGCTCACGCCAGATCGAACCGATCAGCATCCATCACCTTCGTCCATGCCTTCACAAAGGCATCAACGAACGCCTTGCCCGCGTCATCTGTGGCATAAGCCTCCGACAGCGCGCGGAGCTGCGAGTTCGACCCGAAGATCAGGTCGACCCGGCTGCCGGTCCATTTCTGCGCACCCGTCGCACGATCATGCGCCGCGAAGGTGCCGTCGCCCGAGGCCGTCCACTTCATCGTCATGCTCGTCTTCAGCAAGTTGACGAAGAAGTCGTTGGTCAGCGTTTCGGGACGGTCGGTGAAGACACCCAGCGACGATCCGCCATGGTTGGCGCCCAGCACGCGCAGGCCGCCGACCAGCACGGTCATCTCCGGCGCGGTCAGGCAAAGCAGATGGGCGCGATCGACCAGCAGTTCCTCGGCCGAATAGGCCGAGTTCTCGCCGGCATAGTTGCGGAAGCCATCGACCTTCGGCTCGAGCGGGTCGAAGCTGCCGGCATCGGTCTGGTCGGCCGTGGCGTCGGTGCGACCGGGGGTGAAGGGCACGGTCACGTCATGGCCGGCCTTCTTTGCCGCCGCCTCGACCGCCGCCGCGCCGCCGAGCACGATCAGGTCAGCGAGCGACACCTTCCGGCCGTTGCCGCCCTCGGTACCGTTGAACGCCGCCTGGATCTCCCCGAGCCTGGCCAGCGCGCCGGCCAGTTCAGCCGGCTCGTTGACCGCCCAGTCCTTTTGCGGGGCGAGGCGGATACGCGCGCCGTTGGCGCCGCCGCGCATGTCCGACCCGCGATAGGTCGAGGCCGAGGCCCAGGCCGTCTTCACCAGCCGCGAGATCGACAGGCCGGAATCGAGGATCTTCGCCTTGAGCGAGGCGATATCGGCCGAGTCGATCAGCGGATGATCGACCGCCGGAACCGGGTCCTGCCAGAGGCGCGGCTCGGCCGGGACTTCCGGACCGAGCAGGCGGTTGTGCGGGCCCATGTCGCGGTGAGTCAGCTTGTACCACGCCTCGGCGAACGCCTTGGCGAACTGGTCCGGGTTCTCGTGGAAGCGCTTCGAGATCTTGCCATATTCCGGGTCGAGGCGGAGCGCGAGGTCGGTCGTCAGCATGGTCGGCCGATGACGCTTCGACGGGTCATGCGCGTCGGGCACCGTCTCGGCGGCGTCCTTGGCGACCCATTGCTGCGCACCGGCGGGGCTGCGCGTCAGTTCCCATTCGTGCGCGAACAGATGATCGAAGAAGCCGTTGCCCCATTTGGTCGGCGTGTCGGTCCAGGTCACCTCGAGCCCCGAGGTGATGGTGTCGCCCGCATTGCCGGTGCCATAGCTGTTGGCCCAGCCGAGACCCTGAAGCTCGATGCCGGCACCCTCAGGCTCGGGGCCGACATATTGGTCGGGCACGGCAGCGCCGTGGGTCTTGCCGAAGGTGTGGCCGCCGGCGATCAGCGCGACGGTCTCCTCGTCGTTCATCGCCATGCGCGCGAAGGTCTCGCGAATGTCGCGGGCCGAGGCGAGCGGATCGGGGTTGCCGTTCGGCCCCTCCGGATTGACGTAGATGAGGCCCATCTGCACCGCAGCCAGCGGATTGGCGAGATCGCGCTCACCGCTGTAGCGCTTGTCTCCGCCGAGCCATTCGCGCTCGGGGCCCCAGTTGATGTCCCGCTCCGGCTCCCACACGTCGACGCGACCGCCGGCGAACCCGGCAGTTTCGAAACCCATCGATTCGAGCGCGCAGTTCCCGGCGAGAACCAGCAGGTCGGCCCAAGAAAGGCTGCGGCCATATTTCTGCTTGATCGGCCAGAGCAGATGGCGGGCCTTGTCGAGATTGGCATTGTCCGGCCAGCTGTTGAGCGGCGCGAAACGCTGCGTGCCCGAGCCTGCGCCACCGCGGCCGTCGCCGATTCGATAGGTGCCGGCGCTGTGCCACGCCATGCGGATGAACAGCGGCCCATAATGGCCGAAATCGGCCGGCCACCAATCCTGCGATTCAGTCATCAGCGCAAAGATGTCGGCCTTGACCGCCGCCAGGTCGAGACCCTTGAAAGCCTCGGCATAGTCGAATGCCTCGCCCAGCGGATCGCCCGCGGGAGGATTCTGGTGCAGCACCGTCAGATCGAGCTGGTTGGGCCACCAGAGCCGGTTGGTCATCTCGAACAGGACCGCGGCACCGTCGACACGGCCCCCGTCCATCGGGCACTTCGCTTGCTCGTTCATGGCGTCTCCAATGCTGTCTCTGCTTGTTGCAGGGCAGACTATGTCACCCCCATCATGATCGATGAAACGGATTAATCCGCACGCTCTGATCGAACGAGTGATTTTTGCGGTGAGCGTTTCCGGCATCCGGGACCAGCCCTCGCCCGGCGACGCCGGCTCTTCCTTTAGCCCTCCCGCTGGCGTAACCTTATCTCATGCGCAAACACATCCTCATCATCACCGGGATCCTCATCGTCGCGGCGATCGCCTTCTGGTTCTGGCTTCGCCAGCCCGATGTCGCCCAACTGAAGGTGGAGGCGGTGATGGGCGCCCGGCCCGAGATCACGCCGCCGCGGGTGCAGAGTTTCCCGACGATCCAAGTCGCCGATGCCGTCGGCTGGCCGCAGGGCGCGGCGCCGACGCCAGCCCCAGGCCTGGCGGTGAAGGCCTTCGCGCGCAGGCTCGATCATCCGCGCTGGCTCTATCGCCTGCCCAATGGCGACGTGCTGGTCGCCGAGACCAATTCGCCGCCGCGCAAGGGCGGCGGCATTGCCGGCCGGGTGATGGGCTATCTGATGGGCCGGGCCGGCGCCGGCGTGCCCTCGGCCAACCGGATCACCCTGCTGCGCGACACCGATGGCGACGGCGTGGCGGAGACCCGCACGACCTTCCTGTCGGGGCTCAATTCGCCCTTCGGCATGGCCCTGATGGGGGGCTATCTCTATATCGGCAACACCGATGCGGTGGTCCGCGTGCCGTACAAGGACGGCGAGACTCAGATCGCCGCCAAGCCGGAGACCGTGGTCAAGCTGAACCCGGGCGGCAACCACTGGGCGCGCAACGTGATCGCCGATCCCGGCGGCAAGACGCTGTATGTGACGGTCGGATCATCGAGCAACATCGCCGAAAACGGCATGGAGGCGGAAAAATTCCGCGCCAACATCCTGCAGGTCTATCCCGAGGCGAAGACCTTCCGCATCTATGCCTCCGGCCTGCGCAACCCCAATGGCCTGGCGTTCGAACCGCATTCGGGCGGGCTGTGGGTGACCGTCAACGAGCGCGACATGCTCGGATCTGACCTCGCGCCCGACTATATGAGCCAGGTCGAGTTCGGCGACCAGTTCGGCTGGCCCTGGTATTATTGGGGCGGCTATCCCGACAATCGGGTCGAGCCGGGCAATCCGGCCCTCCAGCAATATTCGAAGCGCCCGGATTATGCGCTGGGCGCACACACCGCCTCGCTCGGCATCACCTTTGCGGGCGACGCGAAGCTGGGCCCGCAGTTCGCGAACGGCGCGTTCGTCGGCCAGCATGGATCGTGGAACCGCTATCCCGTCTCCGGCTACAAGGTGATCTTCGTGCCGTTCGGCGACAACGGCTTTCCGCTGAAGGGCGCGAAGCCGGTCGATGTGCTGACCGGCTTCCTGAACAAGGACGGCAAGGCGCAGGGCCGCCCGGTCGGCGTGATCACCGACAGGACCGGCGGCCTGCTGGTGGCTGACGATGTCGGCAACGTGATCTGGCGGGTGGCGGCGAAATAAGGCGGCGATGAACGGTCGCGGCCCGGAAAGTTTCGGGCTGCGGCCGGCTCCCCCCGAAACCGCCGCAGCCCGTGTCGCGTGTCCGCGGCTTGCGCCGCCCGCGCTCCTTCCCAACTTCGCTGGCCAGAACTCCCTGGCCCGAAATATCTCGGCTCAAACCATTGAGGTCGAACCAGATCGGACCATCGTATAGCTTCCGTGACGCTGGCCGATAGTTTAGGAGAAAAAGATGCTACCCATTCCGGGTAGCCGGGCCGTCCCGGCCATTTCACCGGAAGGGGCAAGCCGATGAGCGAACGTGTCGTCACCAACCCGTCGAAGATGGGAGAGAATTGGCGCGTCGCAGTGTGCTCGCTGATGAACCTGTTCCTGACCATGCACCGTACGCTGGCCGCGGCCACGCCGGTCGGGCCGACCGAATTGCTGATCTACACGACGGTCTCGGTCGCCAATGTCCAGCGGCTGATGCGCGAGCGGACCATCCCCGAGCATCTGGCCGGCACCGAGATCCTGCCGCGCGAATGGGTCGTGCCGATCTCCCGCAACGCGATCGCCACGGCGAGCGGGCTGCCGCGCGAGACGGTGCGGCGTCATGTCGCGCGGATGATCGAGAACGGCCTGCTGATCGAGGATGTACGCGGTGGAGTCACCCTGCCGATCGGCGTCATCCAGGATCGCGGGCTGGAGCCGTTCCTCGAGGGCATGCTCACCAATTTCGCGCGCGGCACCGAGGAGTTGCTGCGGACCGGGGTAATCCGGATCGAGAACGATTAAGCGTTCGATTACCGCGTTTTCCGGGATGTCGGCTGTTCCGCCCGCTTCGAAAACGCTAAGGGGCCGCCAATGCCCCACATACGCGAATCGAGGCCCGGGGATGGCGACCGGATCGTCGCGATCTGGCGCGCTGCCGTCGAGGCCACCCACGACTTCCTGACCCCGGACGACCTCGAGGCGATCGACTCGATGGTGCGCGTGTTCCTGCCCGGCGCGGCCCTGTGGCTCGCGGTTGACCAAGACGACCGGCCGATCGGATTCATGGGCCTGGGCAAGGACCATATGGATTCGCTCTTCATCGATCCGGCTTTCCGCGGGCAGGGAATCGGGCGGGCGCTGGTCGCCCACGCGCTGACGCTGCACCCGACCCTGACCACTGACGTGAACGAGCAGAACGAGCAGGCGGTCGGGTTCTACGAACGGCTTGGCTTCGTCCGGACCGGGCGGTCGCCGACCGACGACGAGGGGCGCCCCTATCCGCTGATTCACCTGCGGCTGGACACGCGCGCGCAGGCCAGGGCATCCGGTTCTATTTAAGCAGCTTCCCGCCGCTCTCGGTCAGCTTGTCGCGGATCTTGCCGGCGAACAGCCGGAGCATCGGCGGCAGATCGAAGGTCGCGTGGATGCGGGTCTCCATCACGTCGAGCCGGCTCGCGACTCGCTGGCCCATCGCCTCCACGGTGAAGACCAGCGTGTCGCCTTCCCAGCGATGTTCGGTCACCGCACCACCGGGCACGAAGGAGGCAAGCTTGCCGATGCCCTTCTCGATCCGCGCGCGCGCCGCGGCAAGGCCAAGCTTGTGAGGGATATCGACGCTGATCGGATCGTTCATTGCCTACCCCCTAACGCGCGAACAGCATGGCGTCGTCAGCGAACGCCTTGAATTCGAGCGCGTTGCCGCTTGGATCGCGAAAAAACATCGTCGCCTGCTCGCCCACCTGCCCCTTGAAGCGGACATGCGGCTTGATGCCGAAGCCGATCCCCGCCGCCCTTACGCGTTCGGCGAGCGCTTCCCAGTCCGCCATCTCAAGCACCACGCCGAAATGCGGCACGGGCACGTCATGGCCGTCGACCGGACTGGCCACCGCGACCGGCTTCGCCGCCGGATCGAGATGCGCGACGATCTGATGGCCGAACAGGTCGAAATCGACCCATCCCTCGGCGCTGCGGCCCTCGGGGCACCCAAGCACGCCGCCGTAAAAGGCGCGCGCGGCGGGGATGTCGTGGACGGGGAAGGCAAGGTGAAAGGGACGAAGGATCATGGGGGTGCAATAAACCCAATTCGCCACCCTCGTCACCCCGGATCCCTCGACGAAGCTCGGGACGGGCTTGTTCCGGGGTCCACCGTTCAGCATACGAGCCGCCGACGCACTTGCGGCCCGGTGGATGCCGGAACAAGTCCGGCATGACGGAAGTGAGGAAGGCCTTGCTCGACAATCAGGTTCAGGCATTGACGCGGATGGCGATGCGCCGCCCCGCCCTGCTCTCCCTCGCGCTCGGCGCGCTCTCCGCGACGGGTTTCGCGCCGCTCGACCTCTGGCCGGTCGCGCTCGCCTGCTTCACGCTGTGGATGTGGCTGATCCACGAAGCACCCGGCCTCAGGCCGGCGCTGCTGCACGGGTGGCTGTTCGGCGCCGGGCATTTCGCGGTGGGCAACAGCTGGCTGCAGCACCCCTTCCTCTATCAGGACGCCATGCCGCACTGGCTCGGCTATGTCGGCGTCCTGCTGGCGGCGTTCTATCTCGCTTTCTATCCGATGCTCGCCGCCGGCCTCGCCTGGCGGCTCGCCAGACCGCGCGCGGCGGCCGATGCCAGGACCCGGCCGGGCCTCGCGTATCTCCTGGTGTTCGGCGCGGCCTGGATCGTGACCGAATGGCTGCGCGCGACGATGCTCAGCGGCTATCCGTGGAACCCGCTCGGCGTAATCTGGGTGCCGGTGCTCGGTATCGCACGGATCGCGGCATGGACCGGTACCTATGCGCTGTCCGGCCTGACCATCGTGATCGCCGGCATGCCGATCCTCCTGGCCGGGCGGCGCTGGCGTGCGCCGGCGGCGACGGTCGCGATCCTTGCCCTGCTTGCCCTGTCCGGCATGTATCGCGATGCCGCGCCCGCCGCGCGACCCGACGATCGACCCCTTGTCCGCGTCGTGCAGCCGAATCTGGACGAGGAGGAGCGACCGACCCCCGATTATGCGGAGAACAGCCTGCGCGCGCTCGAATCGCTGGCCGGCACGCCCGGCGCCCATCCGCGGCTGATCGTCTGGCCGGAAGGCGCGCTGCGCTTCTTCATCGAGGACGGCTATCCGATCGACTATTACTGGAACGGCTCACCTCTCGCCATCCGCCGCCGGATCGCCGCCCTGCTCGGCCCGCGCGACCTGGTGCTGACCGGCGGAAACGCGCTTCAGTTCGACGGCGCGGGCACCCTGACGGCCGGGACCAATTCGATCTTCGCGATCGATGCGAAGGCAGCGATCCTCGCCCGCTACGACAAGGCACATCTCGTGCCGTTCGGGGAATATCTGCCCCTCAGGCCGTTGTTCACCATGTTTGGGCTGCAACGGCTGGTGCCGGGCGACATCGATTTCGTACCCGGGCCGAAGCCGCGCACCATTGCCCTGCCCGGCTTCGGCGATGTCGGCATGAACATCTGCTACGAGATCGTCTTTTCCGGCCAGGTGATCGATCCGGCGCATCGGCCCGCGGTGATCTTCAATCCCTCGAACGATGCGTGGTTCGGCACCTGGGGCCCGCCCCAGCACCTCGCCCAGGCACGGTTGCGCGCGATCGAGGAGGGCGTGCCGATCATCCGATCGACGCCGACCGGCATCTCGGCGGTGATCGCCGCCGACGGGCGGCTGCTCGACAGCCTGCCCCTGCACAAGGCCGGCACCATCGAGCTGCCCCTGCCGCACGCCGGCGCACCGACGCTGTTCTCGCGCCTCGGCAACTGGATGGCGCTGCTCGTCGCGACGGCAATGCTGCTCTTGGCCGTTGCCTTCCGGCGGGCGCCTCGCTAGGGACCACATATAAGGAAAGCTTTATATGCGGTTTCCGGATGCCCGGGGGCCGCCCTAGCCAAGGGTAGACTTGATGCGCGCTTCGTTTCTCTTCACCTCCGAATCGGTCTCCGAGGGTCATCCCGACAAGGTCGCCGACCAGATTTCCGACGCAGTGGTCGACCTGTTCCTGTCCAAGGACCCCTATGCGCGCATCGCCTGCGAGACGCTGACCACGACCAACCGGGTCGTGCTCGCCGGTGAAATCCGCTGCAAGGGCGTGTTCGAGAATGACGAATGGGCACCGGGCGCCAAGGAAGAGATCGAGGCGGCTGTCCGCGCGACCGTGAAGCGGATCGGTTACGAGCAGAGCGGCTTCCACTGGGAAAATTTCTCGTTCGAAAACCACCTGCACGCTCAGTCGGCGCACATCGCGCAGGGTGTCGACGAGAGCGGCAACAAGGACGAAGGCGCCGGCGACCAGGGCATCATGTTCGGCTATGCGACCGACGAGACCCCCGACCTGCTGCCTGCGACCCTTTATTACTCGCACCGCATCCTCGAGAAGCTGGCGCATGACCGCCACAACAAGGTCGTGCCATTCCTTGAGCCTGACGCGAAGAGCCAGGTGACGCTCGAATATCGCAACGAGGTTCCGGTCCGCGCGACCGCCCTGGTCGTCTCGACCCAGCACGCGCCCGGCTATTTCTACGACGGCAAGGAAGGCAATCCGGAGCTCTACAAGGAGCTTCGCGACTATGTCGTAGGCGTGTTCAACGACGTCCTGCCGGAAGGTTTCGTTGACGCCGACACCAAGATCTACGTCAATCCGACCGGCCGTTTCGAAATCGGCGGTCCTGACGGCGACGCCGGCGTCACCGGCCGCAAGATCATCGTCGACACCTATGGCGGCGCAGCGCCGCACGGCGGCGGCGCCTTTTCGGGCAAGGACCCGACCAAGGTCGACCGCTCGGCAGCCTATGTCGCGCGTTACCTCGCGAAGAACATCGTCGCCGCCGGCCTCGCCCGCCGCTGCACGATCCAGCTCAGCTATGCGATCGGCATCGCCGAGCCGCTGTCGGTCTATGTCGATACCCACGGTACGGGCACGGTTCCGGAAGCCAAGCTTGAAGAGGTGCTGCCGAAGCTGGTCCGCCTGACCCCCAAGGGCATCCGCGAGCATCTGAAGCTCAATGCCCCGATCTACCAGAAGACCGCCGCCTATGGCCATTTCGGCCGCAAGCCCGAGGGCGACTTCTTCACCTGGGAAAAGACCGACCTGGTCGAGCAGCTCAAGGCAGCTCTCGCCTGAGCCACCCAGGCGAGCGCTGAAACGATGCGGCGCGGCTCCAAACGGGGCCGCGCCGTTTTCGTTGAAGGCTTGCACCGAACCTCCACGCGACTATGGCCGCCCGACGATGAACGATCCTACCACCATCCGCCGCCTCTATGGCCGCCGCCAGGGACACAAGCTGCGCCTCGGCCAGGCTGCGCTCGTCGAGGAATTGCTGCCCCGGATCAGCGTGCCCGAGAGCGTGCCGATCGACGCGATGACCCTGTTCGGTGAAGACCGCCCGCTTGAGGTGGAGATCGGCTTCGGCGCCGGCGAGCATCTCGCGGGCCAGGCGGCGATGCGGCCCGGCACCGGCTTTATCGGCTGCGAGCCCTTTCTCAACGGCGTGGTCGGCGCGCTCAACCATGTTCGCGACGGCGCGCTGGAGAATGTCCGCCTGCACATGGGCGATGCGCTGGACGTGATCGAGCGCCTGCCCGACGCATCGCTCGACCGCGTCTATCTTCTCCACCCCGACCCCTGGCGCAAGGCGCGCCACGCCAAGCGGCGGATGGTCAATCACGGCCCGCTCGACCTGATCGCGCGCAAATTGAAACCCGGCGCCGAATTCCGCCTGGGCACTGACGATCCGACCTATTGCCGCTGGTCGATGATGGTGATGAACGCCCGGACCGACTTCATCTGGCAGGCGAAGCACCCGCGCGATTTCCTGACCCGCCCCGACGACTGGCCCGAGACCCGGTACGAACGCAAGGCGCGGCGGCAGGGCCATGAGGTGTGGTACTTCAGGTACCTCAGACCCTGATCAGCCAGCCTGCGCGTCCGGCTTGTCGTCGGATGCGGCATCGCGGCGTTCCCGCGCCTGGGCCTGCATCGTCGGCACCCAGCGCGCCAGCGCCTCGAACGCGATCGGATTGTCGAACGCGATGCCGGCATGCTCCTTGTCGCACCAGCGCACCGAGCCCGCGATCGGGGGCAGACCGTTGAGCATCAGGATCAGCTTCTCCCCCTTCTCAAGCGGCTCCCCGGGGGAAACCCGCCCGCCGGCCTGCGAGATGTTGCAGAGGGTGACGGCATAATAGCGCGCGCCGACGCGGATGCGCGCCTTGACGTCGATGCCCACGCGCGGGGCGCGCGGCTGCTGCGACGATGGCGCATAATCATGATTGTCGGCGAGGATCTTCGCCGCATCCACCGGCTCGTCGAACTTAACGCCGGCCAGGCCGTCGCGACGCCAGAGCACCCGTCCCGAGACCGACTGGCCGGACTTGAATTCAGCGGTAACCAGCTCGCCGATGTTCAGTTCGGAGTAGATATGCGCCATCAGGCCGCCGGACGAAATATTGCGGACCAGGCACAGCTCCTCGCTGCGCGGCGTCTGCAGCTTTGCGACGCGCAGCACCGTCACATGACGCCTGGCCTGACGCCTCTCGTCGGATAGCGGCGGCAGGCTGGAGAAGGAAAATTTGGTCAATTCGCCGTCATCGAAATGATCCAGCATTGGGGGGCACCTCTTACGAGCGATGTTTGTACAGCATCGCCAATAGCGTGACGGGTGGTGATCACCCCCCGCGCAGCAGCGCCCCTCCCGATCCGGACTATCGTTCATAGCCCCTGCGAAATCCTTAACATTACCTCCATTCCGGCGGTAACTGTATGCAAGATCGAGCCATGCCGGGGAGCCCGGCGCAGGACGCCGGGCTCCCCGTTCAGCGTCGGGATCAACGCCAAGGATCAACGCCAGGATCAACGATTGTCGAGTTGCGCCCTCACCGCCGCGAGCCCGAGGCGGGTGACGCGATACGGCCCTCCGTCGAGGCTGGCGATCAGTCGCCGCCGTTTGAGCTTGCGGAACAACGGCATGGTGCAGTCAGCCAGCACATAGCCGTCACGGGTGAAGCAATCGACCGCGACGATGCGGCTGCTCTCCTCGTCGCGCCGGTGGACGATCCGTCCACCCTGCGCCAGCGCGTGGAGCACGCGCTGTTCGTATTTCGAGATATTCATGGGAATGTCGGCCCCTGGAAAGGGGTTGAGGCCCGCACAGCCGACCGGCCCGCCTCCCCGAAGGAGCGCGGTCAGCGGCTGCACACGACGCCTTGCCTCGGAACCTCAGGTTCCGATCAGGCAATCAGCGGGCGACAATCTCAGACATGAACCACTCCGAACCGGAGCGCCGCTCATAGGGCGGCCGGCGAACCCTCGTCAACCGCAGGCGCCGCAGGGCGCTGGCCACTGCGTTCCCACATCCCGCGCAGTCCTCGTCCCAGCAAGGCGGGAAGGCCGGGCCGTACCAGCATCCAGTCGCGGATCGCCGGCCCCTGCTCAGCGCCCATCACGCGCTTGTAGCCACTGTCGCCCGCCCCCCAGTCGACAGTGCCGATTCCATCGGCCATCGCCCGGACGAGGTTCCGATAATACAGCAGCTTGCCCGGCGACTGTTTGGCGAAGGCGGGATCATAGCTGTTGGCGATGGCGTATTTCAGCGTGCCGGCATTCACATCGAACGAAAACGCCGCCGGCGCCCCATCGACGGTGAGCAGTGCCGCCCACAGCATCTCCGCCAGGACCGGATCGCCAGTCGCGGCGCGCCAGAAGGCACCATGGCCGCTCGTGGTGAACTTGGCGTCGCGTCCGTCGGTGCGGGCGGCGATCCAGCTCTTCTCCTCGATCGTCGCCAGTGAATCGAAGCCGCCGGCCGCCAGTTCGGCACCCTGCAGGAACCGCCAGTCGAGTACGCCATGCTCGCCGAGATGTTTTTCATGATAGCGGTTCTTGCGCAGCGTCGAGGTGCGCGGCCAGCCGCCATCGGCCTGCGCCGCGACCATATCGAGGACATAGCTGTCGGCGACGAAGCGATCGAGCGTCACCCAGCCCCTGCCCCGTGCGGTTGCGAGCAACGGCTGGAGCGCAGGATCGCCATCGCAGACCGGCCCGATACGGAGCGCGTTCACTTCCTGGCCAAGCCGGTCTAGCAGCGCATCGAACGCGCCGTCGTCGGCATCGACGCTCACCGGAAAGCTGCGGAACGGCCAGTAACAGCCGGGCACCGCGGCAAGCCGGGCTGCCGCCGGGCCGAAGCGGACCATGGGCAGCGCGATCACCGCATCGCCGTCACGCTCGACCAGGATCGTTCGCGCCGATCCGCCATAGGCTGCGAGCGCGGCGGCGAACCATTGATAGCGCAGGAAGCGATGCGTTTCGGGTGCCGCCTGGGCGACGAGATCGATCGCGCCGGACAGTCCATCGAGCACGAAGGCGCGCGTCGCCGGCGGCAGGCGCGTGAATTCGGCGAGCAGCATCGGCTTCGTCATCGTGCGGGTGTTAGCCGCCATCCGTTACCATCCGGTTCGCGCTTGACCATCCCGTCGCACAGCCGCCACAGTCCCTCGCGTGGAATATTCGCCTGCCGTCACGACGATCGCCCAGACGATCCAGCTCTCGCTCTCGCCAGTCTTCATGCTGGCGGGCATCGGCGCATTGCTCAACGTGCTGGCGGGCCGCCTGTCGCGCGTGGTCGACCGCGCGCGCGCGGTGGAGGCGCTCCATCCCCGCTCGACCGGGCCGGAGCATGACCGGCACGTCTGGGAGCTGCGCCTGCTCGACAAGCGCATGTCGGTCATCAACGCTGCGCTGGTGATGGCGGTGTCGAGCGCGGTGATGACCTGCCTCGTCGTCGCCCTGCTGTTCGTCGCCGAACTGGCGCGGCTGCACATCGGCACCGTCGTTGCGCTGTCCTTCATCCTCGCGATGATCCTGCTGATCGCCGCACTGGCCGCCTTCCTGATCGAGGTGCGCATGTCGCTCAGCGCGATTCATATCCGGCCCGAACTGCTCGAAAAGGACCGGCGCTGAACGTCGCCGTCGAGAAACGGCTGCTCCAGGCAGTGGTGGCCATCGCCTGCCTGGTGCCGGTGATCACGGGCGGGCAGAGCATCCTTCGCGGCCCGGGCTTTCTCGGCCATCCGCCGGTGATCCCGACCGATCTCGACAGCCATTTCCGCTATATCTCGGGCATCTTCTTCGCGATGGGCATTGCGTTCGCCACCTGCGTGCCGGGGATCGAGGCGAAAGGCCCGCGTTTCCGCCTGCTCGGCGCGCTGGTGATCGCGGGCGGGCTCTCGCGGCTGGTCTCGCTGATCGCGGTCGGCGTGCCGTCGACGGGGCACCTGTTCGGGCTGGCGATGGAACTCGGCGTCGTACCGCTGCTGCTGCTGTGGCAGGCTGGCCTGTCGAAGAGGTGGGACGCCCCGACCTGATCTATCATCCCCGGTGGAGATCCTGGGAAGAAAAGGATTGGGCCGTTACCGCCTCCCCTCCAGCCCCGGCCCCGCATCAGCCACCGGCAGATATCGTGGCGCGACCCGCGCATGGCTCGCCTGCTCATAGGCGTAGCCGGCATTCAGCACTGCCTGATCGCCATGGGCCGTCGCGATGAAGGAGAGGCCGACCGGCAGCCCCTTCACCAGCCCCATCGGCACGGTCAGGTGCGGATAGCCGGCGATCGCCGGCAGGTCGCTCGCGCTCGGGCCGGTGAAATGATCGCCCGACACGCTGTCGCTCAGCCAGGGCAGGCCATAGGTCGGCTCGACCAGGATCGTCGCGTTCGCCTTTGCCAGCATCGCATCGATCCCCTCGACCCCGGCCAGGCGCAATGATTTCGCGCGCGCGCCGAGATATTCGGCATCGGCAAGGCCCCGCGTCTTCGCCGCGTCGAGGAAGAGTTCCTGCCCGAAGAACGGCATCTCGGCCGCCCTGTTCGCCTCGTTGAACGCAATCACCTGATCGAGCGTCCGCGTCGTCACCGCCTTTGGCGTCGTCGCGAGATAGGCGTCGAGATCGGCCTTCAGCTCGACCTTCAGCACCTCGAATTCGGCTTCCCCCATGCCGTCGAGCTTCGGCTTCTCGACATCGACCAGCACAGCGCCGGCCGCCTTCAATATCGCGAGCGCCGCCTCGAACCTCGCCTTCAGCGACGCCGACATATCCGGCCGCAGCACCGCCACGCGCAGCCCCTTCAGCGAGTCCGCCGACAGGCCCGCAGCGAAATCGCGCTTATACTGCGCCGCATCCTTCGTCGCCGGATCCGCTGGATCCGGCGCGACCATCGCCGAAAACAGGATCGCGACATCCTTCACCGATCGCCCCATCGGCCCCGGCGTATCTTGGCTGTGGCTGATCGGCACGACATGGGTGCGGCTGACCATGCCGATCGTCGGCTTGAGCCCGACCAGCCCGTTCATCGCGGACGGGCAGACCACCGACCCGTCAGTCTCGGTGCCGATCGCGACCGCCGCGAAATTCGCCGCGATCGCCGCACCCGACCCGCTGGACGAGCCGCAGGAGCTCCGGTCGAGCGCATAGGGATTGCGCACCAGGCCGCCGACCGCGCTCCACCCGCTTATCGATCTCGTCGAGCGGATGTTCGCCCATTCCGAGAGGTTGGTCTTGCCGAGGATCACCGCCCCGCCCTTGCGCAGTTCAGCCACCACGGGCGCGTCGCGGCCAGTGATATTATCCTTGAGCGCCAGGCTGCCGGCAGTGGTGGCGATGGGATCGCTGGTCTCGATATTGTCCTTGATCAGGACCGGAATGCCGTCGAGCAGACCGAGCAGCCGGCCGGCCTTGCGCCGGGCGTCGCTTGCCCGAGCCTGGGCGATGGCATCCGGATTGACCACGATGACCGCGCGCAACGCCGGCCCGCGTCGATCCATCGCCTGAATGCGCGCAAGATACTCGCCAGTGATGGCTTCGCTCGACCTGCCCGGAGTGCCGCGCGCCATCGCTGCCTGGAGCTGGTCGATCGACTGTTCCCCGAAAGTCGATTTGGCGAGCGCCGGGGACGCCAGGGCGACATTCGACAACAGGGCCGCCGACAACAGAACGGCCGAGAACGGAACGGCAGCGAAGACGCGCATCGGATTCCCCTTTTCCGGACGACCAGAGACCTGACCGCACCAGCCCGAACATGCGGCAGCGCTTCTCGCGGAACAAGCCGGCGGAGCAGCGCCGGCGCGCCTACTCGCCAAACAGGTCGCGCTGTCCCTTTTCCAGCTCCTCGGCATAGCGCCGCCGCACGAACTTCTCCGACAATACGCCCAGCACGGCCCCGTCGGGACCCACCACGGCAAGCTCGTCGACCTGATCGGCATCGAACCGGGCCATGATCGCCACGATGTCGGCGTCAGGCGCGAGCGGGGCTGACGGGACCGGCACCAGCGACGCCACCGGCGCACGCTCGTCCACGCCATCGGCATAGGCGATGGCCGGCACGACGATGCCGGCATAACTGCCATCCGGCCCGACCAGCACGGCGCGGCTGGCCGAGCCGAGCGGGAAGCGGCGGCGGAACTCGGCGATGCCGATATCGGCCGGCGTCGCCTGCGTCTCCCGCCGCATCATCCGCCCCGCGGTCAGCGTCCTGACCCAGCCCACGTCACGGGCGCTCTTGATCGTCTCGCCGCGCAGGTGGAGCCGCCAGGTGGAGAAGGAATAGCCGAAACGTGCCCGTACGATGGTGCTCGCGACGAGCGAGGCGGCGACCACCGCACCGGTCAGGAAAAAGTCATGGGTCGCCTCAAGCACGAGCATCGCGACTGTCATCGGCCCGCCGACGACCGCCACCGCCAGCGCCGCCATGCCGACCACCGCTGCATCGTCCTGGACGAGGAGCGGGTGTCCGGCGACCTGGCCGAGCACGCCCGCGAACAGATGGCCGACCAGGGTGCCGATGAACAGCGAGGCGAAGAACAGGCCGCCGCGAAAGCCGAAGCCGAGGGATACGATCGAGGCGAGGCATTTCGCGGCCAGCACCAGCGCGATCAGCGACAAAGGGAAGCCGATCGCCAGATCGAGGTGGAGCGCGCCATGCCCCGACGACAACACCTGCGGCGACACCATCGCGATCGGGATCAGCAACGCCCCGCCGATCGCCGGCCGGATGTGGCCGGGCAACCGCAGCGTGCGCGTGCCCGCCTCGACGAGCGCGACGGCACGCATCAAACCGATGCCGAGCACGGCGCACAACGCGCCGAGCAGCGCGTAGAGCAGATAATCGACCGTCGGGACCGAAACATGCGTGGTGGTCGAGACGATATAGGGCGCGATGCCCACCGCCTGCGACAGGCTCGCACCGGCCAGCGCCGCCGCCGCAACCGGTGCGATGGCCGATGGAGTATAGGCACCGATGACGATCTCGAACGCGTAGAAGGCGCCGGCCAGCGGCGCGCCGAACGCCGCGGCGATCCCGGCGCCCGCTCCGGCACCCACCAGCGTGCGCAGATCGGCGCGGCGCAACCTCAGCGCCCCGCCCGCCACCGATCCCACCGCGCCACCAAGCTGGGCATAGCCCGCCTCAAGCCCGACCGATGCGCCGAAGCCGTTGGAGATCACCGTCTGGCCGGAAATGACCAGGCTGTCGGCCATCGACATATGCCCACCGTGAAGCGCATTGGCCTCGACCGCGTCGACCATCGCCCGCTTGCGGGCGCGGGTAAGCCAGGTGAACCCGGCCAGCACCAGACCGCCGAGCGGCAGCATCAGCAATTGCAGCGGACCGAGGGAGGTCAGGCTGCTCAGGCTCGTCATCGTCGGCAACCGGAACAGCAGGTGCTGCAGCGTCCGCGCGATTCCACCGAGGATGACGGTAAGAAGTCCGGCCGCGCCGCCGACCGCGATGGCAAGCACGATGAACCAGGCTTCGCTCGACCGGAATCTCCGGCGCAGACGCGCGAGCCAGGTCAGCGCGATCAGACGGGGATGAAGCGACATCGCACATCGCCTTGCGCCCGGTTCGACCCGCGAACAAGCGCCGATGGCAGAAGAATTCAGACCCCGGATATGAAAAGAGGCTGCCGGGCCCGCAGACCCGGCAACCTCCTGACATGGTCAGCGGCCGGATGTTCCAGCCCGGGAGACCATGCGAACCGCAGCTTCGATAGACGGCAGCGTTGATTGGAGGAAGATACCCCCCGCCGTCATCCCGATAAAGCTAGCGGTGCGTCCCCCGAACGAACTGAACCGACCCCATTGCTGAACCATGAGACATCGGATCACCTCCTTTCGCTTGTTAAAACGCCGTACCCAGGACTGGGTACGACTCCTGTTTGAATCATCCGAATCGCATAAACAAGTCTTGTAATGTTTTGCGTTTTCGACGATTCTCCTCTGTCTGCGCCGCTTCCGCGGCAAGATGGCGGTCACGCCTTCCCGAAGGCGACGCGCAGCTCCTCCTTCGCCTCTTCCAGTATCTTCTTCTGCTTCGCGTCCAGGCTGTGCCCGGCGCGGTTGATGTAGAAGGTCAGCATCGACATGGCCGACCGGAACGGCGTGCTCCTTCGCCGGGAACTATGCTCGGCGGAGCGCTTGAGCGAGGCGGCGATGCGTTTCGGGTCCTTCCAGGTGAAGACCTCGCGCTCCAGGTCGAGCGCATCGCCATGGCCGGCCGCATCCTGCGACCATTTTCCGTCGGCCATGATCAGTGCCGTTTGAAATACTGGACCTCGCGCTCGTGCTTTTCGGCGGCGGCGCGGCTGCCGAAGGTACCGAGGTTGCGGCGCTTGCGGGTGTCGGGATCGACCTTGCGCGAATAGAGCCGATAGTCGCCCGATGCGAGCTTGCGGATCATGATGTTCTCCTCCCCGCATAAACGCGCGGGATGAAGGGTTTATCCCCGGGCCAGCCGCATCCCGGCCCGCAAACCGCCTCGTTCAGCCCTGGCTGGCGGGGATCACGGTGGCTTGGCGCGGCTCAGGCCGGCGACGACGGCGCAGCCGGTCGAGATAGATATAGACCACCGGCGTGCTGAACAGCGTGAGCGCCTGGGAAACGACCAGCCCGCCGACGATAGCCCAGCCCAGCGGTTGCCGGAATTCCGATCCGGTGCCCTGCATTAGGATCATCGGAACGCCACCCAGCGCGGCGCAGGCCGTCGTCATCAGGATGGGGCGCAACCGCTGATGCGAGGCCTGCCGCGCGGCCTCCTCGGCCGGGAGCCCCTGCTCGCGCTCGAGGCGAAGCGCGACATCGACGATCATGATGCCGTTCTTCTTGACGATGCCGATGAGCAGAATGATGGCGATGATGCCGATCACGTTGAGATCCTGCCCGACGGCCCGCAGCGTCAGCAAGGCACCAAGCCCCGCCGACGGCAGCGTCGAGAGGATGGTGAGCGGATGGATGAAGCTCTCATAGAGCACCCCCAGGATGACATAGACCGCCAGCAGCGCCCCGAGGATCAGCAACGGCTCCGAGGACAGGGATTGCTCGAACGCCTGGGCGGTTCCCTGAAAGGCACCGGTGAGCGCCACGGGCGCCCCGAGCCTGGACCGCGCCTGCTGAACGAGCTGAGTCGCCTCGCCCAGCGACACGCCCGGCGCCAGGTTGAACGACAGGGTGGCGGCCGGAAACTGACTTTGATGGCTGATCGTCAGGTTGCTGGTGGCTGACGGATCGATCTTCGCGAACTGCGCCAGCGGAACCGTCTTCCCGGTGATCGGCGACAGGAGGCGCACCGTGTTGAACAGCTCGGGCGTTGCCTGAAGACCCGGCGGGCCTTCCACGACGATATGATAGCTGTTGAGCTGGGTGAAATACTGGGCGACCTGATGCTGCCCGATCAGATTGTAGATCGCGGTGTCGATATCCGTCGGGGAAATGCCGAACCGGGCGGCGGCATCGCGATCGATGGTCATGACGACGGCACCCGCCTGGGTCTGCTGATCGGAACTTACGTCCTTCAGCTGGGGCAGTTCCTGCAAGGCAGCGAGCAGCCGCGGCGCCCAGCTGTTCAGTTCGTCGAGATTGGCGTCGGAAAGCGTATATTGATATTGCGCCCGCCCGGCGCGGCCGCCGACATTGATGTCCTGCGCCGCCTGAAGAAAGGTCTGCACGCCGACCAGATCGGCCAGCTTCGGGCGGAGCCGGCCGATGATCTCATCCACCGTCGCGGTGCGGCCGCTGTCCTTGGGCTTCAGCGCAATGCTGATATTCGCCTGGTTGGCGCTCGACGAGCCGATGAACATGCCGAAGGCGGCGATCCCCCGATCCTGTTGCAGAACGGCCGCCACGTCGTGCAGCTTCCGGGTCATCTTCGCGAACGACGCATCCTGGGAGGTGACCACGACACCATTGATGAAACCGGTATCCTGCTGGGGGAAGAAGCCGGTCGGCACGACGACGTAGAGCAGGATAGTCGCGGCCATCGTCGTCAGGAAGATGACGAGCATGATCGGCATATGGCGCAGGACCATGTCGAGCGCCCGCGCATAGCCGGACTCGAGCTTCTCGAAACCCCGTTCGAGCATCCTGGTGAAACGGTTCGAGGGCGG
The DNA here is from genome assembly GCA_040388155.1 of Pseudomonadota bacterium. Lineage (GTDB taxonomy): Bacteria > Pseudomonadota > Alphaproteobacteria > Sphingomonadales > Sphingomonadaceae > Sphingomonas. The sequence continues at coordinate 43,632 of JAZKCJ010000017.1, read as the reverse complement.
CGACGGGGGACGGAGGAACTGGCCGCACAGCATCGGCGTGAGGCTGAGCGACAGCAGGAGCGAGAGGACGACCGCCGCGCTCAGCGTCAACGCGAATTCGCGCATCAGGCGGCCCACCACGCCGCCCATGAACATCAGCGGCGTGAACACCGCGATCAGCGAGATCGAGATCGTCAGGATGGTGAAACTGATCTCGCCCGCGCCGGCCAGGGCGGCGGCGAAGGGCGTTTCACCCCGTTCGATCCGCTGCCAGATCACCTCGACCATGACGATCGCGTCGTCGACCACGAAGCCCACCGCGATGGTCAGCGCCATCAGCGACAAATTGTCGAGGCTGAAGCCGAGCGCCAGCATGATCGCCGCCGTGCCGAGCAGCGCGAGCGGGATGACCGCGCTCGGGATCAGCGTCGCGCGCAGGTTGCGCAGGAACAGGAAGATGACCGCGACTACCAGCAGGATGCTGATGAGAAGCGTCGTCTGCACGTCCCTGACCGAGGCACGGATGGTCTGGGTGCGATCGGACAAGATGTGAATGGAAATCGCCGGCGGGATATCTGCCTGCAGGCCCGGCAGGGCCTGGGTGATCCGGTCCACGGTATCGATGACGTTGGCGCCCGGCTGCTTGTACACGATCAGGAGGATGCTCTGCCCCGCCTTCAGGCCGGGATCGGTATTCGCCTTGCCGGGAAAGGCCCAGGCGCCGATCTGGTTGTTCTCGACGCTCTGGACGGCATCGCCCACATCCCTGACTCGAACCGGCGCTCCGTTCCGATAGCCGACGACCAGTTGCCGCCACACCGTCGCGTCGAGGATCTGGTCGTTGGCATAGACCGTCAGATTCTGGCTTGGGCCGACGATCGCGCCCTTTGGCGCATTGGCGGTGGCGGCAGCGATCTGGGCGCGGACGCCGTCGATCTGCAACCCGAGCGCGGCCACTTTGCGGGGATCGATCTGGATGCGCATGGCGGGTTTCTGCTGCCCGCCGATATTGACCAGGCCGACGCCGTCGATCCGCGAGATCTGCTGCGCCAGGATATTGTCGGCATAATCGCTGATCTGCGGAAGCGCGATCGTATCGGAGCTGAGCGACAGGATCATGACCGGTGCATCGGCCGGGTTCACCTTTCGGAAGCTGGGTGCGCTGGGCAGATTGGTGGGAAGCTGGCCGCTTGCCGCGTTGATCGCCGACTGCACGTCCTGCGCGGCGGCATCGATGTTGCGGGACAGCTCGAACTGGAGCGTGATGCTGGTCGTGCCCAGCGAGCTGACCGATGTCATTTGGCTGACGCCGGGAATCAGCGAGAACTGGCGTTCGAGGGGCGTGGCGACGTTCGATGCCATGGTCTCCGGGCTTGCGCCCGGCAGGCTGGCGCTGACCTGCAGGGTCGGGAAATCGACCTGCGGCAGGGCCGCCACGGGCAGGCCGAGATAGGCGATGATGCCGACAAGCAGCAACGCGATCGCGACGAGCGATGTCGCGACCGGGCGCTGGATGAAGGGACTGGACAGACTCAAACAGCTGGCCTTCCCGCGGCGGCAGGCCGGTGGATACTGACCGGCAGGCCGGGCGTCAGCGTCATCTGTCCGTCGATCACGACGGTCTCGCCGGCCTTGATGCCCGTCTCGATGACGGCGTTCCCCCCTTGGTTCGAGCCGACCCTGATCGTCCGCGCCATGGCCTTGCCGCCGACGACGACATAGGCGAACGCGCCATTCGGGCCGTGATTGACCGCGCCCGACGGGATCGTGACCTTCTGCTCAAGCGTCTGGAGCGTCAGCAAGACATTGACGAACTGCCCGGGCCAGAGACGCCGGCCGGCATTGGCGAACCGTGCCTTGAGCTGCACTGTCCCGGTCGTGGGATCGACCTTGTTGTCGGCGATGCTCAGCTCGCCCGATCCCAGCGACGCGTTCGTCTCCTGGCTGAGCGCCACCGTCGTCAGCGGCTTGCGGAACCCGTCGGAAATATCCGACAGGCGCTGAAAATCCCCCTGCGGAACCGTGAAGGTCACCGCGATCGGCTCGATCTGGTTGACGATGACGATCCCGGTCGTATCGCTCGTGCTGACCAGATTGCCCGGATCGACCAGCCGCACGCCGGTTCTGCCCGAGATCGGGGAAAGGATACGACACCAGCGGAGATTGATCTGGGCAGCGGCCACCGCGCCTTCGTCGATATGGACGAGGCCCTCGTCCTGCTGGACCAGCGCGGCCTGAGTCGAAACCTGCTGGAGCGCGATCGAATCCTGGTTCTTCAGGGTTCGATACCGCTCCAGATCGAGGCGGGCGTCGCGCAGCAGGGCCTTGTCACGTTCAAGCGCGCCACGGGCCTGGAGGAGCGCCGCCTGATAGGTCCCGGGATCGATCTGGGCCAGAAGCTGCCCGGCCTGAACATCGGTGCCCTCGACAAAGGATGCGCTGAGCAGCTTGCCGTTGACCTGGGTGCGGACGAGCGCGCTCTTCCAGGCTTGCGCCGCACCGAGCGCGGTGAGGGAAACCGGCACGTCCCGCACGGTCGCGACGGCAACCGACACCGGAACGGGATGGACTTTCGGAGGGCCGGCGGGTTTCTTGTGAAGGATCGCCCACGCGATCAGGATAACGACAACCAGGCCCAGCGCGCCGAAAGCCCAATATGACCGCCGAGGCAACGTCATAGCCAGTCATGTCCCGCGCGGGTCAGCCGATGATGCCCGTCGCCGGGCGTAAAAGAGTTCGGAACAGATTTTGTTCCCATGCCGCCAATGACCGGCGGCAGCGGCAGGCGACCTGTATTTCGCGATGCGAGATTTCGAAGAGAAGCGGGTCGCCCTAGCGCCGGCAATCCTCGGTCACGCGCTCGATCTCGGCCCAGGCGGGTATGACCAGCGTCGCAGAACCGGCCTGTTCAACCACGAAGCGGCCGCGGCTGAAGCCGATCGCATCGAGCAGTCCGTCGCGCGGCTGGATCACGGCGGCAACATAGGGCGGCGTGCCGCCGGTCGGCGCGGCGGAAAGCGTGCGCAACAGGGTCGAGGTGCGGATCGTCATCGCCACCGGCCCGGCGGCGAAACCCTGGCGCGACAGATAGAGGGCGTTCGCCGCCCGGTCGCAACGCAGCGTCAGCACGGCATCAGCGCCGGGCACGCCGAACAGCGCGATCGAGCCGCGACCGTCCTGCCGGTAGACCCAGTCGCCCGGCGTCATCGGCCAGTCGCGCCAGTCCTTGCCGACCGGCGTTGCCGTCGGCCTGGGAGCTGGTGGCGGCGGAGTATGGACGGGGGTCGGAACCGGCCTCGGCACGGGCCTGGGCGGAGCGGTCGGCCCGACGCAACTGGCCAGGGCGATCATCACGGCGAGAAGCGGGAGGAGACGCATCGCCCTCTCTATGCGCGAAGCGGCCATGCGGCTCAACCGCCCGTCTTGCGCCGAGGCAAGATTTCGCCTTTGTTACAGTCGGGTCGTGCAAGGACACGGGTGGGGAGAGACGGCACATGGCGATCGATGCCAAACGACTGAAATCAATCGTTGGCGGATCGGCTGGCAATCTGGTCGAATGGTATGACTGGTACGCCTATTCCTCGCTGTCGCTCTATTTCGCGGCGACCTTCTTTCCCAAGGGCAACCTGACGGCGCAGCTGATGGGCACCGGCGCGATCTTCGCCGTCGGATTCGTGATGCGCCCGATCGGCGCCTATTGGATGGGCCGCTATGCCGACACGCATGGCCGCAAGGCCGGCCTCGCGCTTTCGGTCGGACTGATGTGCCTCGGCTCGCTGATGATCGCGCTCGTGCCGGGCTATGCCGTGATCGGCGTCGCCGCGCCGATCATCCTGGTGCTCGCGCGCATGATCCAGGGCCTATCGGTCGGCGGCGAATATGGCGCGAGCGCGACCTATCTTTCCGAAATGGCGACGCGCGACCGGCGCGGCTTCTGGTCGAGCTTCCAATATGTCACGCTCATCGGCGGACAGCTCACCGCGCTTGCCGTCACGCTCCTGCTCCAGGCCTGGCTGAGCAAGACGGAGCTGTCGTCCTGGGGCTGGCGCCTTGCCTTCGCGTTCGGCGCCGTCCTGGCGCTGATCGTCTATGTCCTGCGCCGCCGGCTGGCCGAGACCGCGTCGTTCGAGAACCAGTCAGCCGACCGGCCCAAATCGAGCCTGGCCGCCCTGTGGAAGGCGCATCCGCGCGAATTCCTGCTGGTCATGATCATCAGCGCTGGCGGAAGCTGTACCTTCTACGCCTACACCACCTATCTCCAGAAGTTCCTGGTCAACACGAGCGGCTTCGAAATCCAGACCGCGACCCAGGTGATGACCGCTGCGCTGATCGTCTACATGATCGCGCAGCCCGTGTTCGGCATGCTCGCCGACAGGTTCGGGCGCAGGCCGATGCTGCTGTTGTTCGGCATCGGCGGCATGATCGTCACGGTGCCCGTGTTCAGCGCGCTGGCGGTGGCGCACGATCCGCTGGTCGCCTTCGCCATCATCCTGGTGCCGCTGATGCTGCTGTCGGCCTATACCTCGATCAGCGCCCTGGTGAAGGCCGAACTGTTCCCGGCGCATATCCGCGCGCTGGGCGTCGCCTTTCCCTATGCGATCGGCAACGCCGCGTTCGGCGGCACGGCCGAATATGTCGCGCTCTGGTTCAAGAACGCCAATATCGAGGCGGCCTTCTACTGGTACGTCACCGCGATCCTCGCCTGCGCGACAATCGCGTTTCTCATGCTGCCGGAAACGAAGCGTACGAGTTTGATCCTCGAGGATTGACCGATTTGGAGGAATGACCATGTCCAAGAACCAGCCGCCCGTTCAACTGCTCGCCCATTCGAGCGAGGCCGACGCGATCAAGGTGAAGACCCGCGAGGGGGAGAAGGTCGGCTCGGTCCAGGAATTCCTGATCAACAAGCGGACCGGCCAGACTGCCTATGTCGTGCTGACGATCGGCGGGTTTCTCGGCATGGGCAAGGCCTTCTATCCCCTGCCCTTCAGCCTGCTCGCCTATGATCCGTCCGCTGACATCTACATCGTGCGGATCGAGCGCAGCGTGCTCGAAGGCGGCCCGAGCTGGGCGAACAATGCGCCCCTGTTCGACCAGGCCTATGCCAATCGCGTGGCCAGCTATTACGGCGCCGCGCTGGAGGACCTGTCGCTTGGCTGATCGGACCTGGCCACAGGCCGGGACACAAGCGCCGGGGCCAGCCGGAACAGCCGGTCCGGCATGAGCACGTGGAAATATGACACTGATGCGATGCCGTCATCTGAGGAAACCGGAATTGGTGACGTCCTAGAGGTGAGGCCGATGCGATTGCGGGCGCCCAGCACCCCATCGCGCAGAACCGGGCGGTCGGCAGAAAGGACAACCATTTGAGTATTCCGGCCTTTACCACCGCGTTGCTGCTGGCCAATGCATCGGCGGGCATGGGCGACACCCAGCCGGCGATGCCCGCCATGGTCCAGCTCGCTCCCGTCCAGAGCGGCCAGGAAGTAGCTCAGCCGACGGTGCCGCCAGTCGCGGCGGAACCGACTCCGGGCGTTCAGCCGCCACCGGCCGAACCGCTCGCCGTGGTGTCCGAATCCGCCGCGGACCAGAACGACATCATCGTGACGGCGCGTCCGCGCTCGACCCCGGGCGATCCTCTCGGCGCGGTAAACGCTCAATCGTTCGAGGTCACCCAGTCAGTCGACAAGGCGTTCGTCGGCCCGGTCGCGCTCGCCTACAAGAAGAACATCCCAGGACCGATCCGCAGCGGCCTGCGCAATTTCCTCGGCAATCTGCGCGAGCCTGTCGTCTTCCTGAATTTCCTGGTGCAGTTGAAGCCGGGCAAGGCGGGGGAAACGCTCGGCCGTTTCGCGGTCAATTCCACGATCGGCGGCGCCGGCCTGTTCGATGTCGCGAAGAAACGCCCCTTCAACCTGCCGCGCCGCCCGAACGGCTTCGCCGACACTCTCGGCTATTACGGGGTGAAACCCGGGCCTTTCCTGTTCCTGCCGCTGATCGGACCGACCACGTTACGCGATCTCGTGGGCGGCGGCGTGGATAGCTTGGTGCTGCCGATGTCTTTCGGCACGCCGTTCAACAAGCTCTATTTCAGCGTTCCGCGCGGCGTCATCAGCGCGATCGACTATCGCGCCGAGTTCGACGAAAAGCTCAACGAGCTGCGCGAGAACAGCGGCGATCCCTATACCGCCGCCCGTACCTTCTATCTGCAGCGGCGCCAGGCCGAGATCGACGGGTTGCGCGGCAAGCACCGCAAGAACGCCGTTCCAGCGCCCGAACTGACCAACCCAACGCTCAATCCGCTGGGCCCGACCCCGCAGACCGCGGCGCCAGAGCACCGCGAAAGCGAAGGCAGCACGTCTCCCCGCACGAGCCCGACTGAAACTGCCCCGGCACCCCGGGAATAGCCGGGGCGGCCGGGCTCAGGACCGGCGCCCGCTCCCGCCCATGCGCATCTTCTGGCTCTTGCCGTACCGGGTCTTGCGGGTGCCCGGCTTGCCTTCGTTCGAGCGGCCCATCACCGGCGCGCGATGCTCGTCCGCAGGGAGCCCGAGTTCTTCCGCCTCGAGCGACCGGATCTCGTCGCGCAGGCGGCCGGCCTCCTCGAACTCGAGGTCGGCTGCGGCGGCGCGCATCTTCTTTTCGAGCTCCTCGATATAGGCGCGCAGATTGTGGCCGACCATGTGCGGCCGATCGTCGCCGATCTCGACCGTCACCTGATCGCGGCTCGACACGTCCTGGATGATGTCGCCGATGTTGCGGCGGATCGTCTGCGGCGTGATGCCGTGCTCGGCATTATAGACGAGCTGCTTCTCGCGCCGCCGGGCGGTCTCGTTCATCGCGCGCTCCATCGAGCCCGTGATGCGATCGGCATAGAGGATCACCCGCCCGTCGACGTTGCGCGCCGCACGCCCGATGGTCTGGATCAGCGATGTCTCGGAACGGAGGAACCCTTCCTTGTCGGCATCGAGGATCGCAACCAGCCCGCATTCGGGAATATCGAGCCCCTCGCGCAGCAGGTTGATGCCGACCAGCACGTCGTACACCCCGAGCCGCAGGTCGCGGATCAGCTCGATACGCTCAAGCGTCTCGACGTCCGAATGCATATAGCGGACCTTGATCCCCGCCTCGTGCATGAACTCGGTCAGGTCCTCCGCCATGCGCTTGGTCAGCGTCGTCACGAGAGTGCGGTACCCGGCCTCCGCCGTCTTCTTCGCCTCGACGATGAGGTCCTGCACCTGTTCCTCGACCGGCTTGATCTCGATCGGCGGATCGATGAGGCCGGTAGGCCGGATCACCTGCTCGGCGAAGACACCGCCGGTCTGCTCCATCTCCCACCCGCCCGGCGTCGCCGAGACATAGGTGGTCTGGGGGCGCATCGCCTCCCATTCGTTGAAGCGAAGCGGCCGGTTGTCGATCGCCGAGGGCAGGCGGAAGCCATATTCGGCGAGCGTCAGCTTGCGCCGGTGGTCGCCGCGGGACATGCCGTTGATCTGGCCGATCGTGACATGGCTTTCGTCGATGAACAGCAGGGCATTGTCGGGCAGATATTCGAACAGGGTGGGCGGCGGCTCGCCCGGCATGCGTCCCGTGAGGAAGCGCGAATAATTCTCGATGCCGGCACAGGACCCGGTCGCTGCGATCATCTCGAGGTCGAAGTTCGTGCGCTGCTCCAGCCGCTGCGCCTCGAGCAATTTCCCCTCCGGCACCAGTTCCTTCAGCCGTTCGGCCAGTTCGTGCTTGATCGCCTCCATCGCCTGTTTCAGCGTCGGCCCCGGCGTGACGTAGTGGCTGTTCGCATAGACGCGGACATAGTCGAGGCTGGCCACCTTCTTGCCGGTCAGCGGATCGAACTCGACGATCTCCTCGATATCGTCACCGAAGAAGGACACGCGCCAGGCAGTGTCCTCATAATGCGACGGGAAGATTTCGAGCGTGTCGCCCTTCACCCGGAAATTGCCGCGCTGGAACGCAGCGTCGTTGCGCTTGTACTGGAGCGATACGAGCTTGCGCACGATCTCGCGCTGGTCGACCGTCTGGCCCTTCTTCAGGTCGAAGATCATCGCCGAATAGGTCTCGACCGACCCGATGCCGTAGAGGCACGAGACCGAGGCGACGATAATCACATCGTCCCGCTCAAGCAGCGCGCGCGTCGCCGAATGCCGCATCCGGTCGATCGACTCGTTTACCGAACTTTCCTTCTCGATGTACGTGTCGGACCGGGGCACATAGGCCTCGGGCTGATAATAGTCGTAATAGCTGACGAAATATTCGACCGCATTCTCGGGGAAGAAGCTCTTGAACTCCCCGTAGAGCTGCGCCGCGAGGATCTTGTTCGGCGCCAGCACCAGCGCCGGGCGCTGGACCGCCTCGATCACCTTGGCCATGGTGAAGGTCTTACCCGAACCGGTCACGCCCAGCAGCACCTGGTCGCGCTCGCCCGCCTCGGTCTGCTCGACCAGTTCCGCGATCGCCGTCGGCTGATCCCCCGACGGCGTATATTCGGAGACGAGCTTGAACCTCTTGCCACCCTCCGCCTTGGGCGGCCGCGCGGGGCGATGCGGGACGAAGCTGGCGCCCGTTTCGGGCTCTTCGAGGCTGGTGCGAATCTGGATTGCCATAGTGGTGGAATATGGGGAGGAACACGCCAACCCGCAACGAACGGGAACGGTCGCGTGTCTCTTCCGCATCGGAGTATAGTGCGATGAACAAGTTCCGTGCCGTCGCAGGAAGCCTGCTGATCAGGTATGCAAGGGCAGGTGCCACTATACAGGCTTCAACGTGAGCTGCAGGCATATCGACGGCGTGATGACCCGCGCCTTCGCCGGCGGTGCCATGACGGTGACATCGAACGACAGCTATACGACCGGTCTCGATCCCGGGGGTACGCGGGCGGGATGCGGATGACGACAAAGACACCTATGGTCGGCCGGCGCATCGGGCTGTGCTGACCGTGACAAGACATGAACGATCCAAGAGGGGAATGACGATGCGACTCCAGATTCTGCTGGCCGGCGCCGCGGTATCGCTCGCGGCGTGCGGCCAGCCCGCGCCGGGCGGGAACACCGCCACCACAGCCACGACCACGACGGCCAACACCAGCACGCCTGCCGCGCCGGTGGCCGTGAAGGTTCCCCCGCGCATTCCGGGCGAGTGGGAATATGTCACGAAGGTCGAGCTTCTCGACGTGCAGGGCGGCCCGCCCGGCCTGGCCGCGCAGATGCAGAAATCGTCGCCGGCCACCACACGCCGCGAGTGCATGAGCAAGGAGCAGGCCGAGGAGGATATCAGCAAGGCCGTGCAGAAGGATCAGGGCGGCTGCCGCTTCGAGCGGGTCGAGACCGTCGCCGGCAGCATCGCCGGCACCGCGATCTGCAGCAATGGCGGCATGGAGGCTACCGGCAAGATGAACGGTACGGTGAAGCCCACCGCGATCGACATGATCATCGACATGACGATGAAGCTGCCCAGCCCCGGCACCGCGGCGCCCGCCGAGATGAAGATGCGGATGACGATGGCGGGCAAGCGGGTCGGCGACTGCCCGAAATAAGCACCAAGGGAGGAAACGGATGATCGGTTACGTGACGATCGGCACCAATGATGTGCCGCGGGCCCAGGCCTTCTACGATGCGCTGCTGGGCACGATCGGCGCAAAGCGGCTGATCGAGGTTCCGGAGCATGGCGGCTTCACCTTTTACGGGACCGGCATGGGATCGCCCGGGATCGTCATCACCAGCCCGTTCGACGGCGGCAGGGCGAGCGTCGGCAACGGAACGATGATCGCGATCCCGATGGACGAGCGCGCCAAGGTCGACTCGTTCCACGCCAGGGCGATGGAACTGGGGGCATCGGACGAAGGCGCACCCGGACTGCGCAGCGACGAAGGTCCGCGCGCCTTTTACGGCGCCTATTTTCGCGACCTCGATGGAAACAAGATCTGCGCCTTCCGGATGGGCGGGGTGTGATTGAACTCCCCTCCCGCCCGCCGGGAGGGGAGTTCAATAGATCCGCCGATAGGCCACCCGCCACATCACCACCCCGATCAGGGCAGAAAGGCCGGCCAGGATCACGCTCGTCGCGATGGCGCTGATCCAGCGGAACATCAGCGTGCGCGAATCGGTCGGCGGCATCGCGAAGAGACCGAAGCCATAGGTCTGCCCGCCGAGGAACAGGGCAAAGCCTGAGATCGCCCCGATCAGCGCCGCAGTGCCCGGACCACGCCGCTGCAACGCATGCGCGACCAGCCACAACGGCCCGGCGACCGCCACCACCGTCATTGCGGTGATCACCGCGCCGACGACGAACCCTACCGCGATTCCCAAGAGCGACGGCGCTCCGCCGATCGCGACGAGGATGCTGGCGACGGTGCCGCCCACGAGTCCGCCAGCGCCGAGCGCGAGACCGGCGCGATCCAATGTCGTATCATATCCGCGCAGCGCGACCCGCTCGGCCAATGTCCCTACTCCCCCGGTGCGGGCTCCATATCACCGCCGCGCGTCGCACCCAAGCCCATCCGTTCCGGCTGATCCCGGTTGGAACCGCCGCAGTTTAACCCTGATGCAATGCTTCGCGTCCATCCTGCCGGATGCGAAGGGGGAGACGGCATGCGCTCATGGCTCGCCGCGACTGCGGTCACGCTGCTTGGCGGCTGCACCCCGCACGACGACCCCGACAACATTCCCGAGCGTGGTCATTGGGAATCGAGCCTGAGACTGGTTGCGCTGACGATCGACGACCGCGCGGTGACTCGGGAAGAGGTCCCGTTCGCCCTGCCACCTGACAAGAAAGAAGACCGGGGCTGCGTCGAACCGAGGCTGAAAACGATGGAGGAGGCCAACGCCACCGTCGCCAATCTGAGCAAGGTCGACTGCCGGTTCGAATCGCTCGACCTCGACGGAAACGCAATCACGGGCGGCGGGCGATGCGCGCCGCAAGCCAAGGCCGGCGTTTCAGTCGGCGCGACCTTCACCGTGAACGGCGACGAGGCCCCTGCCCGAATCCATTCCCTGCTTGAACTGAACGCCTATGCTCACTTGCAGGACGGACAGACGGTACGAGTCCACACTGCCCATGTCATCGACTGGAAACGCCTTTCCGCCTGCGCCCGGTGACGATCAGCGAAGCGCCCTGACCGACGCCGTATCGAGGCAGCGCATCATGCCGGCGCGCGTCACCACCATCTGGGCAGCGGGCGACGCATAGGGCGGGACCAGCGTCGGCTGGCCAAGCGCGACCGTATCGAACCCGCGCAGCCCGGCACATTTCTCCGCCGCAGCGAGCAGCCTGGGCGGCGTATCATGGGCCTCGTACGAGAGGCGGAACGTGCCCCAGTGAATCCCGATGCCGGTCGATGCGCCGAGCCGGCGATAGACCTCGACCGCGTCGATCGGCCCGACATGGCTGCCCGAGGCCATCTGCCCTGCCTCGAAGCGAAAGGCGCCGATCGGGATCAGCGCCAGCCGCACCGGGCCCAGCGCCCGCGCTTCGTCCGGCCATTTCAGATCGCCCGGCCCGGTATCGCCTGCGAAGAAGACGTTCCCGCCCGGCAGCCTGATGACGAAGCTCGACCAGAGCGCGCGATTGCGATCAGTGAACCAGCGGCTGTCCCAATGATGGTTGCGGGTGACGACCACCTCGACACCTGGCTTCACCGCTACCCTGCCGCCCCAGTCGCGCGCGATCGAGGGCACGCCGGCCTGGCGGATGACGCTGTCGTTGCCGAGCGCGGTGATGATACGGGGACGGTCGCGATCCCACAGGCGCTTCAGGGTTGCCAGATCGAGATGGTCGTAGTGATTGTGGCTGACCAGGATCAGGTCGATCTTCGGCAGATCGTCAAAGGCGATGCCCGGTTCAGCGACCCGCTTCGGTCCGATGCCCAGCGGCCCGGAACGCTCGGCCCAGATCGGATCGGTCAGGATGTTGAGGCCCTGGGTCTGGATCAGCACCGTGGCATGACCGATCCAGGTCACGGTCATCTCCTCGCCGGGAACCCGCGCCGGGATGGCCGCGTGGCGGACGGCGACATGCTCGGGCCAGGCCGGGCGGCCGTCACTGCCCGTCAGGTAGCGCGCGAAGAATCCCGCCCGGCTGCCGCCCGCCGGCACGCGGATCGTATCCTCGTCGCCATCCGGGTTGAAGAAGCGCTGCCCGTCGAAATGGCTTGAGACAGGACCGCGATAATAGATTCGATCGAGGAAATGAGGAACGATGGTGAGAGCAAGGCAGATCGCAACGACAGCGAACAGCAGCCAGCGCCCGGCGCGCAACAGTCCGTATCGAAACGACGTCATCGCACCCGCCCGTTCCACAACGACCGGGCCGCCGCAAGCGACACCTGCCGCCTCGCGGGATACAGTCTCAGATCCGGCACCATCGCTTCACGCTCTATTGCAAGTACATTTCGTTGTGTTTACACAACATATCAATGGAAATTTACAATCGAATCGCTGTTTTCCGTGCTGAGCGTGGCACGTCGCGACGTGAGCTCGCCGATGCGGTCGGCGTGAACCCGCAGACGATCGGCTATCTGGAGCGGGGCGACTATAAACCCAGCCTCGAGCTCGCGATGAAGATCGCTGCCTATTTCGACGTAGCGGTCGAGCACCTGTTTTCCTTCCAGCCTTTCCAGTCGGTCGCGGTCGCCCTGCGCCGCGCCGACGCCGCGGAGTGACGCGCATGAGCTATCGAACGGGCAAGAATTTCGCTGCACGGATGGACGATCTGGCCGAACTGACCGGCATCCCGCGGCTGACCAGCCAACTGGCACAGGACCAGCGGCGCCGCCGCCCCTTGCGCTGGCCGTCGATGGTCGCGCTGGTTCTCGCCACGATCGGGTTCGGACTGACGCTGGTCATGCCCGGGCAGTTCTTCCCCGGCACGACGCTGCTGTTGCTTGGTGAAGGCATTGCCCTGTTCCTGAGCTGGTCCGGGCCGGTCAAGCCATGGGGCGCCACCCGAGGCGTCGATGAGCGGGACCGCGCGCTGCGCCGCGATGCCTATTTCGCGACGACGACAAGTGCGACCGGCGTCGCGGTCCTGGGGCTTATCGGGATGGCCGGACTGGCGCTCCTGGCGGGCTGGGACCGGTGGATTCTGGTCGTCGAGATGGGCATGCTCGCCTTCTACCTCATCTTGCTGTGCCTGATCGTGCCGACGCTGTACGTCAGCTGGACGACCCGGCCGATCGAGGACGAATAGTCACACCGTCTTCACCCGCACCAATAGCCATCCGCACAGGCCCGCCCCCACCGCCATTGCCGCCGCCACGATCGCCGCGCCGTGGAACGCGCCGAGCGACACCCCGCGCCCATCGCCGGTCAGCACCAGTCCGATCAGCGCCACCGCGATCATCCCGCCGATCCGCGCGGTCGCGTTGTTGACGCCTGAAGCAGCGCCGGTGTGCCGACGGTCGACCACCGCCATCACCGTCGTGGTCAGCGGCGCCACCGCTGTCGTCATGCCAATCCCGATCAGCAGCATGCCCGGTAATACGTGCCGCACATAGTCGATCCCTTCGCCCGGCATCGCCGCGAACAACGCAAAGCCGGCGCCCGTCACCATCGGCCCGATCGCGAGCAGCGGCCGGGCGCCGATCCTGGCTGCGAGAGCGCCCACGCTCCGCGAGCCGAGCCCCATGATCAGCGGCAGGGGCAGCACCGCCGTGCCCGCCGCCGCCGCGCTCCAGCCGCGCGCGATCAGCAGATAGGGCAACAGCAACAGCGCGCCCGACAGCGCGGCGTAGAGCAGGAAGGTCAGCAGGGTCAGGCCGGTGAAGGTGCGCGTCCCGAACAAGGCAAGCGGCACCATCGCCCTGTCGCCCAGCCGTGCCTCAAGCGACACGAACGCCACCAGCGCGATCGTGCCGCCGCCGAACATCGCCGCGCCGATACCGCGCTGGTGCGCCGTCATCAGGGTCAGCCCCCAGACAAGCAGGCCCAGCCCGACCGTTGCAAGCATGGCCCCGAACCAGTCGGGCGGGTTGGCGTCCTCGTCATGGCCGCCCGGCACATAACGCCAGCCCATGGCGAACGCCGCCACCGCGATGGGCAGGATCAGCGCGAAGATCGATCGCCAGCCGACATGGTCGACCAGCCACCCACCGAGCACCGGGCCGATCGCGCCGCCAATCGCGCCCGCCGCCGCCCAGGTGCCGATCGCCCTGGCCCGTGCCGCGCCCTCGAAATCGGCGCCGAGGATCGCCAGGCTCGCCGGGACCAGCAGCGCCGCCCCGATACCCTGGCCGATCCGCGCGGCGATCAGCCAGCCCAGCGTCGGCGCGACCATGCAGGCGAGCGTGGTGGCGGCGAACGCAACGAGCCCCCAGAGGAAGGTCTGCTTGCGCCCGACCCGGTCAGCCAGCGCCCCGCCGGTCAGCACCAGCGCCGACAGGGGCAGCATGAAGCCGTTGACGATCCACTGTACGCCGGTGCTGTCGGCACCCAGGCCACGCGCCATCGCCGGCAGCGCGACATTGACCACCGATCCATCGATCATCGCGACGCTCGATCCGAGCACGGTGGCGATCAGCGCGCCGGTGCTCCCCGTCTTGCGGCCGGCACCTGCCATCCTGTCAGTTCCCGGCTCTCATGCGGTCATCGTCCCTAACGCGTTCCGGCCAGCGCGAGGATCACCCCCGTCACCACCAGGATCAGGCCAAGCCCTTCGCTGCGCATCATGCGCTCGCCGAGATAGAAACGCGAGAAGGCGAAGGTGAAGGCGACTTCGACCTGTCCGACGATCCGCACCAGCGCCACCGGTGCCGTGGCGAAGCCGGTGAACCAGCAGGCCGATCCAATCGAGGACAGCAACCCGACCTGGCCCGCGACTCGCCAGTTGGCAAACACCGCGCGCACCTGCTCGCGCTCGCGCAGGAACAGGTAGCAGCCCTGCATCGCGACCTGCAGGCATATCGTCGTCGCCAACACGATCAGCGCGGCCCGGATCGGGTGGGGCGTCGCCACCTCCTGGGTCGCGCGGCGGATTCCGATCGCGGTCAGCGCGAAGAAGAAGCCCGAGGCGATTCCGCAAAGCGCGGCCGGCTGGCCCAGCGCACGCACGAAATCCATCGGCCCCATGCGCCTGCCGCCGGTCGACAGCACCATCACGCCGAGGACACCGCAGCCGATGCCGGCCCAGCTCAGCGGACTCAGCCGTTCTCCGAGCAGCAGGAAGGACAGGATCGCGCCCTGCACCGCCTCAGTCTTCGAATAGGCAGTGCCGACCACGAAATTGCGATAGGAAAAGGCCATGATCAGCAGGTTCGTCGCGACGATCTGCGCCAGCCCGCCCGCGGCGCAGAACAGCAGGAACCAGCGGCCGAGCACGGGGAAACCACCCGGTGCGAAGAGCATCTCGTACCCCGCGACCAGCATCAGCGCGAAGGGCAGGCCGTAGAGATAGCGCACCAGTCCCGCCGCGTTCACCGACATGCTGTGGCTGACACGTTTCTGCACCGCAGTGCGCCACGCCTGCAACGCGCCGGCGGCGACGGTGGCCGGCAGCCAGATCGGGGAGGTGATCACCTTCTCTTCCCCCATGCCCTGCGTGGAGAGGATGACCGAAGACCAGCAAAGGGGAAGCCCCGGCAGTCGTTCATGGCACATGGCCATGAGCCCGCGAACAGGCTCAAGGCCGCGCCTCGACCGTCGTCGCCAGGAATTCAAGGATCGCCGCCTTGTCCTTCTTCGCGTTCCAGGTGCCCAACCGATACAGCATCGCGCCGAAGCCCATCATCGCAAGCGGGATCGCGACAAAAGGCACGATCGCCTCCGTCGGCGCCCCCGAGGCGGCCATGCCGCCGACGACCATCGCCAGGAAGACGATCAGAAACCCGAACCAGCATCCCAGGAAGACAAACACGCCGGCAGGCGGCCCGATCTTTCCCTCGATCCGCGTGCCACCGTCGGCCGGCTCCATCGTCGCGACGAGCGTGGTCTGGAAGCTGTTGCGGATATTCGGCCGGAAATAGAACAGCGTCATCGTCTGTTCCGATCCGTTCCCGGTCACGCCCCTGGCCGGTTTGGCAGTGCGCCCGCCCAGCACCTTCCTCATCTTCCTTGCGATCGCGTCGGGCGCTAGCGGCGAGGTGAGGACGATGCGGCGGGCCATGGGTCAGACGCCTTCCAGCAGCTTCTCCCGCGCGATCTTCTCGCGCCAGACGAGCGGCGCGAGCTGGTGGACATTCTGCCCCTCGCTGTCGACCGCCACCGTCACCGGGAAATCGCTGACCTCGAATTCGTAGATCGCTTCCATGCCGAGATCCTCGAACCCGACGACCTTCGATCCCTTGATCGCCCGGGCGACGAGATAGGCCGCGCCGCCAACCGCCATCATATAGGCCGATCTGTGATCGCGGATCGCCTCGGTCGCCGCGGGGCCGCGCTCTGCCTTGCCGACCATCGCCAGCAGCCCCTGCTCAAGCATCATGCGGGTGAACTTGTCCATGCGAGTCGCGGTGGTGGGGCCTGCCGGACCCACCACCTCTTCCCCGACCGGATCGACCGGACCGACATAATAGATCACACGGCCCTTGAACTCGACCGGCAGTTCCTCGCCCGCGTCGAGCATGTCCTTGATCCGCTTGTGCGCCGCATCGCGCCCGGTGAGCATCTTGCCGTTGAGCAGCAGCCGATCGCCATGCTTCCAGCTCTGCACCACCTCGGGCGTGAGCGTGTCGAGATCGACCCGGATCGCGGCCTGGTCGGGCTTCCAGTCGACATCGGGCCATTCGTCCAGCTTCGGCGCCTCGAGATAGACCGGGCCCGATCCATCAAGCGTGAAATGCGCGTGACGGGTCGCCGCGCAATTGGGGATCATCGCCACCGGCTTGGATGCGGCATGAGTCGGCCAGTCGAAAATCTTCACGTCGAGGATGGTCGAAAGACCGCCAAGCCCCTGCGCGCCGATGCCAAGCGCGTTGACCGCGTCGAAGATCTGGATGCGCAGCGTCTCGATATCGTTGCGCGGTCCGCGCTGCTTCAGCTGCGCCATGTCGATCGAGCCCATCAGGCTTTCCTTGGCGAGCAGCATCGCCTTCTCGGCCGTGCCGCCGATGCCGATGCCGAGCATGCCGGGCGGGCACCAGCCGGCGCCCATTTGCGGGATCATCTCAAGGACCCAGTCGAGGATCGAATCGCTCGGGTTCATCATCTTGAACTTGGACTTGTTCTCGGACCCGCCGCCCTTGGCCGCGACATCCACCGAGACTTTCGAACCCGGCACCATCTCGACGTGAAGCACGCTCGGCGTATTGTCCTTCGTGTTGCGGCGGGTGAAGGCTGGATCGGCCAGGATCGAGGCGCGCAGCTTGTTCTCCGGGTGGAGATAGGCGCGGCGCACGCCCTCATCGATCACTTCCTGCAAGGAGCGGTCGCTCTCCAGCCGGCAATCCTGGCCCCATTTCACGAACACGGTGACGATGCCGGTATCCTGGCAGATCGGCCGGTGGCCCTCGGCGCACATGCGGCTGTTGGTCAGGATCTGCGCGATGGCGTCCTTGGCCGCCGGGCTCCGCTCAGCCTCATAGGCGACGCCCAGCGCGCGGATATAATCCATCGGGTGGTAATAGCTGATGAACTGCAGCGCGTCGGCCACGCTCTCGATCAGATCGGCTTCGCGGATGATGGTGGTCATGTCGGTTCCGTGAGGTAGTGAATCGGGAATTGAATCGGGGCCGCCTTATGCCGGTGGCCGCCCGCGGCCAAGGGGCGGCGCAACCCTTCCTTCACCATGGCGCGCAAGGATTTTGGCAAGGTTCGCTCACTATGGCCAGAATGGATGCTTGTCGCCTTCCACCCCTTCCGCGCCCTGACCTCAACCGCCGGCGCGTTCCGGGATGATCTTGCGCCCGTTTCGGAAACGTCCGACGCGCATCTGAACGCCCTGCGCGCGCAGGTCGACCAGCTCGCGGCCACCTGGCCCTTCGCGCTGGTGGCGCTGATCGCCGCGCCGGCATTGCTCTGGTACGGGGCGTTCAATCTCGACCGCCTGGACCTGTTGTCGGGCATCGAACTGCGCGGCTCGATCGGAGTCGGGCTCGGCATCTTTGCCCTGGCCCTGCTCAAGATCCCCGCTCTCGCCGAGGCCTCGCCGCACGCGCATATCCGCGCGATGACGCTGATCGGCGCCGCCATCGCCGTCCTGCTCTTCTCGCTATTGGGCATCAGCGCGAAATTCCCGGCGAGCACCGTCCAGCTTGCCGCCTTCGTCGCGATCTTCGCGACGATCGTCATCCTCGTCGTCGTGCTTCATCCAGCGCGGGCCGCGACGATCGGCTTTGCCGCCGCGCTGGTCGGGACGATCACGCTTCAGAACGGCTTCGGCATGGCCAGCGGCGTCGCCTTCGCTTTCCTGCTCTGCCTGTCCGTCGCCACCTACCGCCTCGCCCGTCTCGACCGCTCTGCCGCCGGGAATCGCGGCGCGGCCGAGGTCCGGGGCAGGATGGCGGCGCGCCTGGTCCATGAATTCGAAAGCCACACGACCGGCTGGTTCTGGCAGACCGACAGCCATGGCCGGCTGATCTATCTTTCCGACAAGGTCGCGCAGGAACTGAACACCAGCGATACCCTGGCGATCGGCGAGATGCTGACCGCGCTGTTCCGCATGGACAGCGCCTCGCCCGAGACCGAACGGACCCTTGCCTTCCACCTTTCCTCGCGCACCGCCTTTTCCAACTATTCGGTCCGCCCCGCCAGCACGGGCAAGCTGGAGCGCTGGTGGTCGATCTCGGGCAGGCCCACGGTCGACGATCTCGGGCGCTTCCAGGGCTTTGTCGGCAGCGGCAGCGACCTGACCGAACGACGCCGCGCCGATGCGGAAATCACGCGTCTCGCGCTGTTCGACAGCCTGACCGGCCTGGCCAACCGCCAGCGCATGCGTCTGTCGCTCGATCAGATGCTCAACCAGCCGTCAGGTACTTATCGTGCGACCTCGCTGCTGCTGCTCGATCTCGACCGGTTCAAGGCGGTCAACGACACGATGGGCCACCAGTCGGGTGACGCGCTGCTCAAGCAGGTCGGCCAGCGGCTTCAGCGCGCGGTCGGCGAGGCCGGCCTGGTCGGGCGGCTCGGCGGCGACGAATTCCAGGTCGTGCTGCCGAGCGAGGCCAATCGCGAGCGGCTGACCGATCTCGGCCGCTCGATCATCGCTGCGCTTTCCCAGCCCTATTTCATCGACGGCTCCTCAGTCACGATCGGCTGCTCGATCGGCATCGCCATCGCGCCGGAACATGGCCGCGACGCCGAGACGCTGATCCGCAACGCCGACCTCGCGCTCTATGCCGCCAAGGCCGATGGGCGCGGCATCCACCGCTTCTTCCGCGAGGAGTTGCTGGTCGGCGCGCAGAGCCGCAAGCAACTCGAGGACGACCTCCGCCACGCGCTCGCCCAGGACCAGTTCCATGTCGCCTATCAACCGGTGGTCAGCACGAAGACCGAGCGGATCGTCGGCTATGAGGCGCTGATCCGCTGGGATCACCCGACCCGAGGCGCCATCTCCCCTGCAGAGTTCGTGCCGGTCGCCGAGGATTGCGGGCTGATCGAGGCGATCGGCGAATGGGTGCTGCGAACTGCGTGCACCGAGGCGGCGACCTGGCCAAGGGACATCCGGGTCGCGGTCAACGTCTCGCCGATCCAGTTCGCCAATCCGGCGCTGCCCGCGGTGGTAACGAGCGCGCTTGCCAGATCGGGCATCGCGCCGGACCGGCTCGAGCTGGAGATCACCGAAGGCGTGTTCCTCGACGAAACCGCCTCGTCCGAGACCATGTTCAAGATGCTGAAGGGCATCGGCGTGCGGCTTGCGCTCGACGATTTCGGCACCGGCTATTCGTCGCTCGGCTATCTGAAGAAGGCACCGTTCGACAAGATCAAGATCGACCAGAGCTTCGTGCGCGGCGCCACCATCGCGGGCAACCGCAACGCCGCGATCATCGGGGCGATCGTCACGCTGGCCGATACGCTGGGCATGGAGACCACCGCCGAAGGCGTCGAAGGCCAGGACGAGATCGCGCTGATCCGCGAACTCGGCTGCAGCCACATCCAGGGCTATGTCTACGGCAAACCCGCCCGCGCCGCCGAAGTGGTGAAGCAGCTCGCGGCGGCCGGCGGGATGGCGACCGCGTCGGGCTACCGCGTCAGCCGTGCGCCGCGCCACTCGATGATCCGCAACGCGCGGATCACCGCAGGCGACGTCGTGGGCGATATCCGCATCCGCAACATGTCCTCGACCGGCGCGATGATCGACGGCATCGATGTCGACCCCGACGCGATTGGGCTTGAGATCATGATCGAGCTGCTTGAGGAGCAGATGTTCCCGGCCACGATCCGCTGGGCGACCGACGGCAAGGCCGGGCTTGAATTCGCGCAGCATTTCAACCTTGAGCGGCTGAATCCGCAGACCGCGTCAGCACAGATGCCCTCGGCGCGCAGATCGGCCTGATCCTCCGGGGCCGTCACCCGGAACGCCTGTTGATTCCCGTCGCCGAGTTCATGCCGGAACAGGTCCGGCATGACGACGGCGTTCAGTCGCGGTCGGTCGGCGCGCCGAGCGGGAAATAATGGCGGTACGGCCGCGCCTCGTCCAGCGCCCGCGCATAGGAAGGCCGTGCCAGCAACCGTGCCCGATAGGCCCAGACATTGGCGTATTTCTGCGGGATCGCATGAGTCCAGTCGGCATAGAGCAGCGCCGGCGCCGCCGCGCAGTCGGCCAGGCTGAACGCCCCGCCCGCGGCCCATTCGCGACCTTCCATCCAGCCGTCGAGCCACGCATAGGCGGTATCGAGCATCGCGCGGGCCTCCTCGACATTCAGCGCGTCGCGCTTGCCTTCCTCGCGAAGCGCATCGAACACGACCCGGCTTTGCGCGTTCATCACATAATTGTCGAAGAACCGGTCCATCATCCGGACCTCGATCGCTGCATCGGGATCGGCCGGGATCAGCTTGACCGGCCCCGGATAATGCACGCCGAGATATTCGACGATCACGCTCGATTCGGGCACGATCCGGTCGCCATCGACCAGCAGCGGGAAGCGCTTGACCGGCCATAGCCGAGCGAACTCGCTCGCCACAGGCTCGCTTCGGTCGAGCATCTTGTATTCGAACGGAATGTCGTTCTCGTAAAAGGCGACCAGCGCCTTGTGGCAATAGGACGACAGGGGGTGGGCGTAGAGCTTGAGCGTCATGTTTTCTCTCCCTTATTGCTTCGCCAGCACGATATGCGTGGCGTTCTCGCCAAGCGCCTGTTCGCGCACGCCATAGCCAAGCGCCGGCAGGTCGAGCCCAGCGAACAGCGCCTCGCCCCTGCCCAGCAGCACCGGCGAGATCGCGAGATGCACCTCGTCGAGCGCGCCGGCCGTCAGATATTCCCGGATCGTCGCGACCCCGCCGCCGATGCGGATGTCACGGTCGCCCGCCGCCTGCCGGGCAAGCCTGAGCGCTTCACCGGCCCCGTCGGTGACGAAATGGAAGACGGTGCCGCCGTCCATCTCGATCGGCGCGCGGGCATGGTGCGTCAGGACGAAGACCGGGCAATGATAGGGCGGCGTATCGCCCCACCAGCCCTTCCATTCTTCATCGGGCCAGTCGCCGCGAACGGGGCCGAACATGTTGCGCCCCATGATCCAGGCACCCATGCCTTCCATCGAGCGCGCGGCGTAAGCCTCGTCGATGCCCGTCGAGCCGCCCTCCTGGCCAAACATCGTCCGGAACGTCTTCGTCGCGAACGCCCATTGGTGCAGCTCTTTCCCGCGCACGCCCAGCGGATGCTCCAGATCCTGATCGGGGCCGGCACCGAAGCCGTCCACCGATATCGAGAAAGCGCCAACCCGAACCCTGGTCATCGAACCTCTCCAGACTGCTTGCGAATCAAAACCGGTTGTTGAGTCGCACAACCGATCCTATAATGCAATCAGTCATGGCGATCCATATCGACGATCCGCGTTCGGGCTGTCCGATCAACCTCACCATCCAGACACTGGGCGACCGCTGGAGCCTGATCGTCATCCGCGACATCATGTTCGGCAACCGCCGCCATTTCCGCGAGCTGCTCGGCGCATCGGAGGAAGGCATCGCCTCCAACATCCTGGCCGACCGTCTCAAGAAGCTGGTCGCCTCGGGTCTGCTCGCCATCACCGACGATCCGAGCCACAAGCAGAAGCATTTCTACAGCCTGACCGAGCCGGCGATCCAGCTCGTGCCGCTGATGGCGCAGCTAGGCGCCTGGGGGCGGCGGCATTTGCCCGTCACCCCCGACCTGGCGATCCGCGCGCAATTGCTGGAAGAAGGCGGGCCGGAGATGTGGGCGGATTTCATGGATGAACTGCGCACCGGGCATCTCGGCACGCCGCCGACCGGCCGCCCGAGCGTCGCAATGCGCCTTCAGGTGGCTTATGAGGCGATCAGGAGGGCTCAGGCCCCGGCCTGACCCATCCACCGCCGTACCCCGGGCTTGTCCCGGCATCCATGGCTCCGCACTCGCAACGGCGGCGCCTGCGGGACGGTGGATGCCGGGACAGAGTCCGGTATGACGGTGAGCCCCTGCTTTATCCCGCGCTGTTGCCGACCGGTACCGGTACAGGCGGCGCTGCGGCAGCAGGCGGCGGCGGAGCGTCGGGACCGTCGCGATCAGGACCGTCACGACCGGGGCCCTCGCGGCCGGGACCATCCGGCCCGCCATGTCTTCCGCCATGCCCATGGCCCATCGGCCCGAGTGCGGTCACCGTGCCGTCCGCGCCGACCAGGAAGGACGCGCGCAGCACGCCGTTCCGGTTCCAGCCCTGCACCGTCACCGAACTGCCGGCCGTGACGAGGCCGTCGGACCGCGGCCCGCCCTCGATCATCGTACGGCCGCTCGCATCGGCCAGGATGAAGTTCGCTCCATAGACCTCCCCGACCTTGCCGCGCACGGTGACCAGGCCCTGGCCGGTCTTGAGCGAGGCGACCGGTACGGGATTGAGCGGCGCCACCTCGATCGAGGGGCCGGCCATCCGCGCCGCGGTCGCGCCAACCGCGCCGCCCGCGCCCAGCAGGGCGATGGCGGCAAGGGTCATGCGAAGCGACGGCTTGCGGGCCGGCTTTTCAGTGATTTCGTCAGTCATTCGGTTTCACTCCATCGTTTCCGAGTGAAGCCGTGATAGCGATGCCTGCCCACACCCCGCTGAACCTCCCCGTTCAGTTTCGGTTTAAGCCCCGGGCCTAGCGCGGTGACGGAAAGGAGCCCCGATGCGCATCTTGCTGGTCGAGGACGACACGGCGCTCGCCGACGGCATCGCCCGGGCGCTGCGCGCCGAGAATTTCGCGGTCGACATCGCCGGCAATGGCGAGGACGGCGCGCATCTCGGCGATACCGGCATCTATGACGCGGCGGTGCTTGATCTCGGCCTGCCGGTGAAGCCGGGCATCGCGGTATTGCAGGAATGGCGCGCGGCCGGCCGAAGCCTGCCCGTGCTGATCCTCACCGCGCGCGACGGCTGGTCGGACAAGGTCGAGGGGTTCCGCGCCGGGGCCGACGATTATCTGACCAAGCCGTTCCGGGTCGAGGAACTGGTGATGCGCCTGCGCGCGCTGATCCGCCGCGCCGCCGGCCATTCAGCCACGCTGATCGCCTGCGGCCCGCTCAGCTTCGACGCCCAGACCGGCCAGTTCGAACTCGACCGCCTGCCGCTCCGCCTCACCGCGCTCGAATGGCGCGTGCTCTCGGCATTGATGCTGCGCAAGGAAACGGTGATCGATCGGCTCGACCTGCTCGAGCATGTCTACGAAGGCGATGCCGACCCCGATTCCAACTCGCTCGAAGTGATCATCGGCCGGTTGCGGCGGAAGATCGGCCGCGACCTGATCGAGACGGTGCGCGGTCGCGGCTATCGCCTGACCGAAGCCCGGCCATGAGACTGATGCCGCAATCGCTGTTCGGCCGCCTTGCCGCGCTGGCCGCGCTCGCGACGATCGCCGCGCTCGCCTTCGCCGCGCTGGCGATCGGCGCGGTGCTCGAACATTTCGTCATGCAGGGCCTGGACCAGCGCCTCGACGCCCAGGTCGCGCTGCTTGCCACCGCGGTCAGCCCCGACGGCACGGTCGATCGATCGCGCCTTGTCTCGCCCGCGCCGTTCGACCGGGCCGGCTCGGGCTGGGGCTGGCGGATCGACACACCCGCCGGGAGCATCGCCTCGGCTGACCTCCCCCGGATCGAGCAGCCCCCACCCCCCGACCTGCAGGATCATCGCCATCGCCGGCACGGGGAAGGCGAGCCCCGGCCGCTCGACTGGCGCGATGCGAAGGGCGGCGCCCGCCACGCGCGCAGCGTCACCGTCCGGACGACCGCCGGCCCGGTGCGCATCGCCGCCTCGGCGCCGCGCGAGATCGTCGAGCGGCCGCTGCGTGCCGCCATGGCGCCCTTGCTCGGCTCGCTCGTCCTGCTCGGCCTGGCGCTCGGCGTCGCGACCCTGGTCCAGCTCCGTCTTGGCCTGCGCCCGCTCACCGCGCTGAAGGAATCGCTCGCCTCGGTCCGTGCCGGACGCGCGGAAGCCGTCCCGGCCGATCAGCCCGCCGAGCTTCAACCACTCGCCGACGAACTCAACGCCCTGCTCGCCGAGAATGCCGCCGCGCTCGCCAATGCGCGCAGCCATGTCGCCAATCTCGCGCACGGCCTGAAGACGCCGCTTGCCGCGCTCGCGCTGCGTCTGGGCGAGCAGGGCAGCGACCCGGACGGCACGATGGCCGCCGAGGTCTCGCGGATGGACAGGTCGATCCGCCACCATCTCGGCCGAGCCCGCGCCGATACGTCGGGCGGCGCGGCGCGGCGGCGCACCCCGCTTGAACCGGCGGTGGAGGGAGTCGCCGGGGCGCTCGCGCGAATCCATGCCGACCGCGCCATCGCCTTCTCCCACTCCATGCCCGCCGGGCTCGCGCTGGCGGTCGACCCGCAGGATCTGGACGAGTTGCTCGGCAATCTGCTCGACAATGGCTGGCGCTGGGCGGCGAGCCGAATCGCGCTGTCGGCCGGGCCCGGGCCCGGCGGCCGAGCCCGAATCAGCATCGAGGACGACGGCCCGGGCATTGCCGCCGGAGACCGGGCCGAAGCGTTGCGCCCGGGCCGCCGACTCGACGAAAGCGGCGACGGCCACGGCTTCGGCCTGTCGATCGTGCGCGAACTGGCCGAGCTGTATGGAGGCGCCCTGGCGCTTGAGGCAGCCCCCTCGGGCGGGCTGCGCGCGATCGTCACCTTGCCGATGGCGGCGGCCGGCCCGTCGTGAAAATTTAGTCGTGTTCCGCGTTCGTTCCCTTGCAATCCGTGAACCCCGCAGAACTCCACGCGTCGTTGCATCGCACCGCTTCGTCGATGCCATGAACTGACTCAAATTAGCGACGAACCGAGTCTCCCAACTGTCATTTACCGTCTTGCGGTCCGGATCGAATGAGCACAATCTGTTGGGGTTGAGTTCGGGGGCGAACCCAAGAACTGGTAGAACAACGACCGCGACCCCATATTGCGGAATGTACCAAACTCGCGTCGCAAGTCGCGGGCAGGGCAGAGTTTGTTCCCCATGGGCGCCCTCGAAATGATATCATGGGGGTTCGCCCCCGATTCGAACGGACCGGGAACACCAGCGGGCGGGACGGTCGTGTATGTTTGATGAAAGACAGGGGCAGAGAGCGATGGATTTCAGAGATACCCAGGAGGCAAGCGTAACCATGGCCACCGATACGATCGACGCCGCCGCGAGCGCCGCGCCTGCCGCCGACACATCGAGCAAGAATGGTGGCGCCAAGCGCAAGCTGGCGGCCCGCGGCGATTCCAAGGAAGTGAAGCCGCAGCTCTATCCGGTCGAGGTCGATCATTCGCGCGACGCGCTGCTCACCGATTTCGGCAAGGAGACGCTGAACGACCGCTACCTCCTCCCCGGCGAGCGGTACCAGGACCTGTTCGTCCGCGTCGCCTCCGCCTATGCCGACGATGCGGCGCATGCGCAGCGTATCTACGACTATATCTCGCGCCTGTGGTTCATGCCCGCCACGCCCGTGCTGTCGAACGGCGGCACCGGCCGCGGCCTGCCGATCTCCTGCTTCCTCAACTCGGTGCCCGACAGCCTGAACGGCATCGTGGACACCTGGAACGAGAATGTCTGGCTGGCCTCGCGCGGCGGCGGCATCGGCACCTATTGGGGCAATGTGCGCGGCATCGGCGAGCCGGTCGGCCTGAACGGCAAGACCAGCGGCATCATCCCGTTCGTGCGCGTGATGGATTCGCTCACCCTCGCGATCAGCCAGGGCAGCCTGCGCCGCGGCTCGGCCGCCTGCTATCTCGACGTCTCGCATCCCGAGATCGAGGAATTCCTTGAAATCCGCAAACCCTCGGGCGATTTCAACCGCAAGGCGCTCAACCTGCATCACGGCGTGCTGATCCCCGACGCCTTCATGGAGGCGGTGCGCGACGGCGCCGAATGGAACCTGACCAGCCCGAAGGACGGTTCGGTCCGCGGCACGGTCGATGCCCGCGCGCTGTTCCAGAAGCTGGTCGAGACCCGCCTCGCCACCGGCGAGCCCTACATCGTCTTCTCCGATCATGTGAACAAGGCGATGCCAAAGCATCACCGCGACCTGGGCCTCAAGGTCTCGACCTCGAACCTGTGTTCCGAGATCACGCTGCCGACCGGCAAGGACCATCTCGGCAACGATCGCACCGCGGTCTGCTGCCTGTCGTCGCTGAACCTGGAGACCTGGGATCAGTGGAAGGGCGAGAAGGGCTTCATCGAGGACGTGATGCGTTTCCTCGACAATGTGCTCCAGGATTTCATCGACCGCGCCGAGCCCGGCATGGAGCATGCCGCCTATTCGGCGATGCGCGAGCGCTCGGTCGGCCTCGGCGTGATGGGCTATCACAGCTTCCTCCAGGCCCGCGGCCTCGCCTTCGAAGGCGCGATGGCCAAGAGCTGGAACCTGAAGATGTTCAAGCACATCAAGGGCCAGGTCGACGAGGCATCGATGCAGCTCGCGGTCGAGCGCGGGCCGTGCCCCGACGCGGCCGACATGGGCGTGATGGAGCGGTTCAGCTGCAAGATGGCGATCGCGCCGACCGCGTCGATCAGCATCATCTGCGGCGGCACCAGCGCGTGCATCGAGCCGATCCCGGCGAACGTCTACACCCACAAGACGCTCAGCGGCTCCTGGTCGATCCGCAACCCGTATCTGGAAAAGCTGCTGATCGAGAAGTCGAAGAATTCGGATGCGGTGTGGAACTCGATCCTCGAGCAGGGCGGTTCGGTGCAGCATCTCGACTTCCTCACCCAGGAGGAGAAGGACTGCTTCAAGACCAGCTTCGAGATCGACCAGCGCTGGCTGATCGAGCTCGCCGCCGACCGCACGCCCTATATCGACCAGTCGGCCTCGCTGAACCTGTTCATCCCGGCCGATGTCGAGAAATGGGACCTGCTGATGCTCCACTTCCGCGCGTGGGAACTCGGCATCAAGTCGCTCTACTATCTCCGCTCGAAGAGCATCCAGCGCGCCGGCTTCGCCGGCGGGGTGGAGGCCGACAACACGATCGACCTGCGCGAGATCCAGGTCGAATCGAAGGATTATGACGAGTGCCTGGCGTGCCAATGATCCCCCGGATCATCGCCCTTTGGCCAGGCACTCTGGCGTGCCAGTGAGGTGGATTCTCTAAATCGCCCTCACCCTCCCATGCTTCGCATGGGCCCCTCCCTCTCCCGATGGGAGAGGGGTTTAGGGGGAGAGGGTAAATGATCCTACGCCTCTTCCTCGAACGTCACGGCGACGTCGCCGTTGGCGCTCAGGCGCACCTTGTCGCCCTCGACATCGGCCACCAGGCCGAGCGAGATGAAGTGATGGTGCCCCTCATGGCGCCCTTCGCCGCTGTCGGCCTTGGTCAGCTTGATCCGGTCGCCCCCGACATGGTCGACGGTGCCGACATGGACGCCGTCGGCGCCGATGACTTCCATATGTTCCCTGATTGCGCTCGCGTCAGCCATGTGCATTCCTCCTTCGTTACGGATGCGGGCACACAACGCGCGCAAAACCGATTCGATGCAAGCGACCGGAGTCCTGGCCATGTTGGTGACCATCGCGTGTTTCTGCATCTTCCTCGGCGTGCTGGTGACGATGATCGCCAGCCGCGAGGCGAAGAAGGACGCGCTCGGCCAGCGCATCCCGCCCGAACAGGCGAAGATCGTTGCGCTGGTCCCGTTCATCATCGGCGTCGGCCTGTTCGCCTACAGCCTCTATCTGAGAGTGGTCGAATGAACCCCACCCGCCTCCGCACCCTTGCCGCCCTCGCCCTCGTCGCGAGCCTGTCGGCCTGCGCTCACCAGATCGACTCGGCCGTGCAGCCCGGCGCGCCCGGCTTCCTGCTTGGCGTGTGGCACGGCATCATCTTCCCGATCGCCTGGTTCCTGTCGCTCTTCATGCCCGACGTCGCTGTCTATGCCGTGCCGAACAATGGCGGCTGGTATGATTTCGGCTATTTCATCGGCATCGTCTTTTTCGGCGTCGGATCGCATCGCGGCACCCGGACCGTCTACAGGACCGTCTATGTACGGGGCCGCAACGGATGAACCGCGCTCCGCTCATCATGGCAGCGGTCGCCGCGACCTCAGCCCTTGGCGGGCTGGTCGTGTTCACGCGTCCTGCACGGAGCGAGGGCGCCGTCTATGGCCGCCGCATCGCCGGCACCATGCTGGTCGCGCTGGCGCTGCTGCTGGGCCGCTTCGCCTGGGCGCTGAATTCCTGGGGAGCGGGGTCGTGACCGGTGAGGCGCCCGCCACAACCGAAGCGTCGACCCGCTATCTGCCGGTAGGCAAGCGGGCATTTGGCCAACGCCTCGTTTTCACTTTGATCGCGTCAGTCGCCATGACGTGGCTAGCGTGGCGGATTCTCGGCGAGGATCTCGGCTCGCATTTGACCACGCTCTTACTAGGCCTGTTCTGGCTGACACAGAGCGCATGGATGATCCTCGCGCCGCAACGTAGCCGAGAAGACGCCTTTACTGGCCCCTCGCTCCGAACGATCCGGCTCTGCGGCATCGTCGGCCTGATCTTCTTCACCGCCATCACAACGCTTGAAATTCAATATCTGGCAAGGATCTGAACGATGTCCCTCCTCGAAGCCCGCAAGCAGTACAAGCCGTTCGAATACCCCTGGGCGTTCGAGTTCTGGAAGCGCCAGCAGCAGATCCACTGGATGCCGGAGGAAGTGCCGCTCGGCGAGGATTGCCGCGACTGGGCGCAGAAGCTCAGCGACCATGAGCGCAACCTGCTCACCCAGATCTTCCGCTTCTTCACCCAGGCGGACGTCGAGGTGCAGGATTGCTACCACGAGAAATATGGCCGCATCTTCAAGCCGACCGAGATCAAGATGATGCTCGCCGCCTTCTCCAACATGGAGACGGTGCACATCGCTGCGTACAGCCACCTGCTCGACACCATCGGCATGCCCGAGAGCGAATATGGCGCCTTCCTCGAATATAGCGAGATGAAGGACAAGCACGATTACCTGCAGGGCTTCGGCGTCGACACCGACGAGGATATCGCCAAGACGCTGGCGATGTTCGGCGGCTTCACCGAGGGGCTTCAGCTCTTCGCCAGCTTCGCGATGCTGATGAACTTCCCGCGCTTCAACAAGATGAAGGGCATGGGCCAGATCGTGTCGTGGAGCGTCCGCGACGAGAGCCTGCACTGCGAGGGAATCATCAAGCTGTTCCACGCCTTCTGCAAGGAGCGGGACTGCCTGACCAAGGCAGTCAAGTCCGACATCCGCGAGATGTGCCAGACGACCGTGCACCTGGAGGACAATTTCATCGATCTCGCGTTCGAGATGGGCCCGGTCAACGGCATGACGCCCAAGGAGATCAAGAAGTACATCCGCTACATCGCCGACTGGCGGCTTGGCCAGCTCGGCCTGAAGCCGATCTACATGATCGACGAGCACCCCCTGCCCTGGCTCGCCCCGCTGCTCAACGGCGTCGAGCACGCCAATTTCTTCGAACAGCGCGCGACGGAATATTCGAAGGCCGCGACGCGCGGGAACTGGAACGAGGTGTGGGACGGGTTCGACAAGCGGCAAAAGGCCAAGGGCGGCAAGGCTGCTAACGAGGATGCCGGGGATTCGGCTGGCGGCGGGGATATGTTCTCGCAGGCTGGCGTGGCGGCTGAGTGATTTCTTCCCTCTTCCTTGGAGGAAGAGGGTTGCGCAGGTTTGGGTCGGCCTCTTCAGCCGGCCTTAACTAGAGCGAGGCGAGGTCGATACGACAGACGAGAAAAGTGCTGAATAGGTAGAACAACAATGCCCGTAATCATGCACTTCTCTACGTTTCTAAAATTCCTCACCCTTGATACCGGTGACAAAATTCGGCAGCTAGAGAATTACGCGAAGCCCGGCGGCTTCGACTTCTATAGACCGTCTCGAGATGCGGTCTTAAATTATTCAGCACATGGGAAGTCCTACAAAAGTGTAGTTCAGGGTATTGCGAAGCAAGCCGCGCAAAACGCTGTCGGACACAACACTGAAATCTTTGAAAATGTAGCGCGATGGTTAGATAAACAGGTTGGCGCACACATAGCACCGGCGCGAGGTGTATGGCTCTCTCCCGAGAAAAGATTTTCTGTGCACATTGAACCGGAAATCGGACTTGAAGGCGCAAGCAAAACTAAGGTCCTCGCAGTCTATCCGAGAAGAGAGCCTCGCTTAAATCGCGACAAGGCGGGCGCAGGAATCCTTCTACTAAGAAAGGCATATAAAGGAGTAGGGAACGAAGAATTTGGAATCCTAGATGCGTACGGAGAGAAATCGTACTGGAGCCCGACAAACGTTTCGTCAGCTCTACTAGATGCAGAGACAGCTACAATCGAATCCGAGCTTAAGCGCATTATGGGCTAGGAATCCATTCATTTCAACCATCGCAAATTTGGCACATTTCGTGGTTTTATTTAATAAATTCCTTTCCGATTACTCTCTACTTCTCTACCAATTAATCGCCGCTTTACGGCGCGCCGCAGGGCAGAAGGGGGTGCAATCCGATGACCTGAAATAGAAAATAAAAACTACAGCTCGGCGATTTTCTGCCTGCCACGGACCTAAGCAGCATGATCCCTGCCGGATGGCGGAACCATAAGAACCCAGACCCCGATATATCAGATCCTTACGGACCCTCGACCAGAGATGATAATCGAGCTTGTACGGCCCATCCTTTTGGGAGAAGCCAAATGTGCACCGTCAATCCTATGTTCCACATGGACATGGACTATAACTGGCGCTGGTACATCACCAGCGATCAAGGCGAAGTTCTGTGCGTGTCGAATCGATCATTCTTCGACTTCGAAGATGCTCGTAGGGACTATGACGTAACACACGGGCACTTCATGGCACTCGCGGCCTGACCTGACCCGTGCCCTCAAATCAAGTAAAGCGGCCGGGCGGCTCGAAAGGGCCGCCCGTTTCCTATCTTAAGGTGACACTATATTTAATTAAACTTTTCTCATCAAATTCACGCCACATAGCTTCGAAAATTACAGTGCCAGTTTACTAAATACGAAACTCCGACGACTCCGGCAATTCCACTGAGAGTGGACTTCCCACCTCTGAATTCGAACGAAACATACCTATCGAAGCGGACGCAAGCCTTAATCCTCCATCGTTCCCCGCACGGGAAACACGGCAAGAGCATGCCGCAACTGCGCCGCCGCAATAGTGAGAGCAGGCCCCACCGGAACATCGAAACCGTGCTTGTCCCAATCGTCACCGCGTCTGGCCCAAGGTGGGGCCGATTCCAGAGCGAAGCTGACCCTGATCGCCCCATTCGAGGGACCATGGAAATCAAGGTTCGGCTCTGTGAAACCACACCCCCTGCCGCTCGCCTGCCCTAGCGCCGATGCCTCCAGCCAATTGGCGAGCCGGACCACTTCGAAGGTCGTGAGGCAGGGGTCCTGGAAACGCCATTCCCGCCCCTGCAACGTCACGCGCCCCCCGATGATGAGCCAGTTCGCATCCAGATCCAATTCCTGGCGCATCGGAAACTGATACTGCACGATCGCCAGATCGAACGAACCATCCGGCCCCTGAAGGGTCATCATTCCGGCTTGAACGCCGCCATCATCAGCCATGGTCATTCGCCCCTCAACCCCGCCAGCCACCGGATAATCTCGCTCTCCAACCTGATCCGCCGGTCGGACCAGCCATGGTCGGTCGCGACATGCACGGTCGACAGCTTCTTGCCCCCGGCCGCCTTCACCGCGGCGGCCAGCCGGTCGGCCTCGGGCGCGAAGCCGTCGTCGGAGGTCAGCACGAAC
The DNA here is from genome assembly GCA_040388155.1 of Pseudomonadota bacterium. Classification (GTDB taxonomy): domain Bacteria; phylum Pseudomonadota; class Alphaproteobacteria; order Sphingomonadales; family Sphingomonadaceae; genus Sphingomonas. Next base: position 11,360 of record JAZKCJ010000017.1, on the reverse strand, counting down.
AGGTTGGTGCCGGTCAGGCGTGGCCCGGCCTTCACGAAATCCCAGGCATCGCCATGGGCGATCGCCTCGTCAGCCATGATCGCGCCGCTTGTATCGGCCAGCGCCTCAAGGCCGTTGGCGGTGAAGAAGCCCGCCGCCGTGTCGCGCGGCATGTGGCCGAGGAAGCCGATATTGCCGGGCGAGATCATCGCGGCGCCGAGCAGTCCCGGATCATGCGCCGCCGTCAGCGCCGTTACCCATCCGCCAAGGCTGTGCCCGACCATGGCGATGCGCTTGGGATCGATCCCCAGGCTCGTCGCGTTGGCCGGGGTGCGCAGCCAGGCAAGCACCGCATCGGCATCCTCGAGGTCGTTGGCGAAGCGATAGCTGCCGGGGCTGCCCCAGGAACCGCGATAGTTGAAGGTGACGACCGTCCACCCGGCCCGCCGCATCGCCTGGGCGAGATCGAGATTCTTCTCATGGCCGGGCAGGCCGTGGCACAGCAGCACCACCGGATGCGGCCCGGCCCCCGCCGCGACATAGGCGAGGCCGTTGATCGCCACGCCACCGCTCGGGATATGCAGCACCTCCATCCGCGCGGGATGCGCGGCGTCGCGCACCGGGTCAGTGAAGATCGCCGCCAGCACTTCCTGCGCCGCCGCAGAGTGGCCCATCGGGACGGCGATCGCCGCGGCCGCGGCCATGACCAGGACTTTCATCGATTTCCCCCTCTTCCGGACTACGCGCCCGATCTACCCGATACCGACGTCCCGAACGCTATCGAACAGCCGCCCGCCGCACGCAATCAGTCGTTCCCCGCTAGCGGCGGATCCGGTTTGGCTGGCCAGCCGCTCAAGACTGTATTATGCATGCAACTCACCGATTCAAAAGAGGCCCACATCCTGCTCCTCGCTCTCGCCGCCGCGATCGCAACGCCCGCTGCCGTCACGGTACCCGCCACCGGGCCCGCCCTGACGGCCGAAATTCGCACGCGGGACACCGAATTCTTCGAACTGTTCTTCACCGGCTGCGATCCTGCACGCCTGGCGACGATGCTCGCCCCGGATTTCGAGATGTATCACGACCGCGACGGCCTGGTCGCCAAATCGGCCGTCCCTTTCATCGCCCAATATGGAAAATCCTGTGCCGGCCGCACGCTGCCCGACACCTGGCATTCGCGGCGCGCGCTGGTTCCGGGCTCGCTCCATGTCGAGGCGATCCCCGGCTATGGCGCGATCGAGGAGGGTGACCACGACTTCTACGAATGGAAGGGCAACGGGCCTGAGCACAAGGCCGGCAGCGCGCACTTCGTCCAGCTCTGGGTGAAGGGCGCCGATGGCTGGCGGCTTTCGCGCGTCTTCAGCTATGCCCATCGCGCCGCCCGGCCGAGCGGGGAAAAGGGCGGCTAGGCTCGCACCGGCCTGCGACAAAACCATCCAGCGCGTTACCGGGCCGTAGCAACAATCCGTCAAAGCCGCAAAGCGCCCGGCGGCCCATAGGGCATGACAAAAGTCGCGAACCCGACGCGTTCGTTTTCGCGCAGTTTCTCTCGCGAGGGCCCGGCAATCCCGCCGATATCCACGCCGATTTATGTCACACGCCATCCCGACCTGGCAGGCACGGCCCCGATACCCCGGCCGGCCAAAACGACCCCCGGCACCGCAACAATGCTTGTCGCGCCATCCCGCCCATTGCACCCTGATCGGCATGCCCGATCCCTCAACGCTTCTGCTGGTTACCCTGATGGATCCGGACGCGCCGCCGGGAGGGCGGGAGCTTCTGTGCCGGCTCAATGCACGGGTGCTTGGGGCGTTGTTCAGCGATTCCCTCACGGTCCACCGGCTGACCCGGACACCGGGCGCGAGCCTGATCGACGCGATGCGGGGGCATCCGGGCGGCGCCGATCCACGGGAAACAGCGCGTATCCTCGCCCGGATCGGCGACGTCTCCGCGGGGCAGGTGTTCGTCGACGGGTCGAGCCTCGGGCATGTCGTCGCACCGATCAAGCGCGCCTTTCCCCATGTCCGGGTGGTCACCTTCTTCCACAATGTCGAGGCCCGCTTCTTCCTGGGCGCTGTCCGGGCGAAGCGGACGGTTCTTTCCCTTCGCCTCCTCGCTGCGAACTATGCCGCGGAGCGCAACGCCGTGCGGCACAGCGATGCGATCATCTGCCTTTCAGCACGGGATTCGGCAGGCCTGAGCCGCGTATATGGCCGCGGCGCCGACTATATTTCGCCCATCGCGATCGAGGACGCCCTTCCCTCGCCCCACTCAGCGGCCCTGCCCGGACGCGAGCGCTATCTGCTTTTCGTCGGCGGCGCTTTCTATGCCAACCGGCGCGGGATCGAATGGTTCTTGCGGGAGGTGGCGCCCCGGTCCCCCTTGCCGACCATGATCGTCGGGCAGGGCATGGAGGCCCTGCGCGCGGAATTCGGCGCATCGGCCAACATCCGAATCATCGGCGCGGTTGACGATCTCGCGCATTGCTATGCCAGCGCCTGGTGCGCGGTCGCGCCGATCTTCGAAGGATCGGGCATGAAGACCAAGGTCGCCGAAGCGCTGATGTTCGGCAAGCGCATCATCGGCACCAGCGAAGCCTTTTCAGGCTACGCTCCTGCCGTCGCCGCGGCCGGATGGCAGGCCGAGGATGCGGCCGGCTTCCTCGCGGCGATACGGGATGCAGCCGGGGCCGACCTGCCGGCGTTCGACCCGGCATCGCGCGCGCTGTACGTCGCCGCCCACTCCTTCGCCGCCGCGACGAATCGCATGGCGAAGATCATGCTTCCCGCGACCGACCGATCCCGAACTGCAGCCGAGACGATGGTGCGGGAAATCGTCACGCCCGTTTCCTGACATGCCGCCGGCCCGCGCCTTTCCGACGCGGGCCCCGTTGCGACGGCGCACGGGATCAGGCCGGCCTGAACACCGCCTCGACCCGCGTGTTGCGATCGATCGGCAGACTGATCGACTGCCCGGTCTTCTCCACCGTCTTGCCGCCCTGGCTGACCAGCCAATGATCGAGCACCGTCCCAGCGCCCGCCTCGGCGACCCTGATCTCCGTATCGCCCTGCTTGCCGTCGAAGATCCGATAGGTCTCCGTGAAGCCGTCCGCCGACAGGGCGGGCAGCGCCAGCGCGGAGAAGCCGTCGGACGCGGCGAGATCGAGCACGATCTGCTTCGATTTCGCCTTCACGCTGCTGACGACCATCGTCAGGTCGATCCGCCTGATCTTCGGCGCCGGCTTGTTGCCGCGCAGGTTGAACGCCGCCTTCAGGGTCAGCGTCGTCCAGGCCGAGGGCATCGCCATCTTCTGCTTGATGCGGTCGTCGGCGTCGTCGAGGATCAGGTTCATCAGATCCTTGGCCAGCGCGCTTTGCTGCGCCTTGGTGATGGTGCCGTTGGAGAAATGGTAGCGATAGGACTTCACCAGCGAGACCGGCAGCCTCAGGCCGTAAAGCTGGTCGTCGTTGCGGACGATCCCCAGCTCGCCGATCTCGATGATGATCTCGACATCGCCCTTGTCGGGCAGGTCGGCCGGCGCCCCTTCGAAGACGATTCGGTTCAGCCTGATGTCGGCCATCATCTGCCGCTGCCAGTCGGGCTCGACCGCGCCGAGCCGGAGCGTGCTGATCTCGGCGCTGACGCCCTCGTTCAGCAGCTCGATCGGGTCGCCCCCGGTGTCGCCGTCGATGACGAGGTCGACGTCGCGGTCGACCATGTCGAGCTTTTCCACGTCCTTGATCAGGCTCGCGCGGATATCGGCCAGGTTGCTCTTGAACAGCGGTTTCAGCGTGGCGACCCGGTCGCGCACCTCCTTGTCGGTCCATTTATGCAGCGGCTTGTCGCTGAGCAGGGTGTTGACCTGCTCGTACAGCGTATCGAGCGACCAGTTGACCTCGACCGATTTGAGCAGCGAGGATTCGAACGCGCGCACCAGATTGTACAGCGCCTCGGTCAGCGCGATCCGGGCACGGTTGCGCATGCCCTCGATCGCGGTGAACGCATTGGCGTTGAGCAACCGCGTCCGCGCCGACGCCTCCTTGTCGAACAGGCCTGCCAGGCTGTCCATATTGTCGGCGAGGTCGGCATAGCCCTGCCCGACCTGCTGGCCGAGCTGGATCACCTCCTCCTGGACTGAGGCGCGCTGTTCGATGACCTCCTTGATCTCCTTGGACAGGGCCTTCCATGCCTCGTCCTTGGCGGCGAGTTTGGCCAGTTGCGCCTCGATCTCCGCCTGGGGAAGCTGCATGCTCTCATAGGCTTTCTTGAGATGCGAGGCGGCGGGGGCGAGACCCTTGCCGACCGTCGACCAGGCCGAAGGCTTGGTTTCGGACAGCTTCTTGATATCGGCGACGCTCAGTTTCTTGCCGCCCTCGGCGCCGGCCAGTTCCTTCGCCTCGTCCTTGGCCTTCTTGATGACCTCGTCGGCGTCCTTCTTCGCTGCCTTATAGGCATCGACGGTATCGCCCAGTCTCGTCTTGAGCGAGGCCATCACGTCCTTCGGGTCCTTGTCGAGCAGGTCGGTGGCGTCCGCCGCCATTGAGGCGACACCACCCAGGATCGGCTGGCCGACGGGCACGACCTGGCACAAGGCCGCCGCCAGATTCGCGGCGAACTTGACCTGGCCCTTCTTCGCCATGTCGTTCGAGGCCTCGTTGTAGAGGCGGGTATAGGTAACGTCGAGCTTGCCCTGGATCCCGTCCTGCGCCTTGGCCAGCGCGGCAATGCGCTGAGTCAGCCCCGCCGACTTCGCTTCAGCGCCGCCGATCTGCTCGACCAGCTTCGCATTTTCCTTGAGGATCAGCCGTGCGGCGGCCTCGCTGCTTTCGGCCCCTTCCGCCTGGGAGCGCTGCTTCTCCACCACCCAGCTGGTGAACATCAGCACTTCAAGCGCCATGTCGACTTCCATCCGATAAAGCTGGAAGGAACTGGAGAGCGACAGCAGCGGCGTATAGCCTGCAGGCTTGCCGAAATAATCGAGCCGGGAGGCGAGCCGCTGGGCAAGCGTCGCCAGCTCGGTCTGGATCGATCGCCAATAGGCGCCGTCCTTGGCTTTCCAGGCCTTGTTGGCGGTCGGCAGTGGCGACAGGAACGCGTCGGCATAGAGATCGACCAGCCGCTTCGCCTCGTCGCGCTGCTCGGTCAGGTAGCTTTCGCGGATATACCCCATCGTCAGCGGTACCAGCGTCGGATGGAGCCAGATCGCTGCGTCGGTCTCCACCACCTGCTCGGCTATCGGTGCGGCATCGGTGCCCGCCTTCCCTTCGGCATCGCTGCCGTCCTTCGTGCTGTATTCGGTGAAGGAGACCTTCGCGCTCTTCGAATTGTCGTCGTCACCCCACAGGTGGAATTCGTGATAATAGGTGCAGTCGTAGAACACGGATGCGCGTGGCTGGCCGCCCCTCCCGCCCGTCGCCTTGGGCGCGCGGGGCCCCGCCTTGCCCGGTTTGCCCGACCACAGCTTCGCGATCGCCGGCTGGTTGGTGACCAGCTTGCCGGCCGCGCCACCATTGCCGGAATCCCCGGGGGCGATGCTCGGCTCGCCATTGGTGGGCGGCACGGTCGTGCCCTCCACATTGTTGCTGCCCTCGAAGAACTCGGCGACCTTCCAGATTCGCCGGATGCCGAGCACCTGCCGGTCCCCATGCTTGTCGAGCTTGACGGCGACCGTCGTCTTCATACCGCTGTCGGTGTAGGATCTCCTGTCGACATAGCCGTTCGAGAGATAGAGATAGCCTGAGGCGTTCTTGCCGTCCGCGCCATTCTGTCCCTTGCCGCCGCCCTGGCCGTCCAGCCCATCAGTGATGATGCGTTTGCGGCTGGTGCCCTTCGGGGTGACTATTTCGTTCGCGTAGATGCTGGCATCGCCGCCCGCATGGCCGTTGGCGCCGCTCGCGCCGGGCGTCTTGCCGACCGAATCCTGCGCCTTGGGCGTCGCCCAGCCGGGCGGGCTGGTATCGATCCGCCCGTCGCCCTCGAACTCGATCCTGCGGGCATAGATCGTCAGGTCGCATTCGGGCAGCCACCAGTCGCACCGGACAGTCAGCGTATCGCAGATGACGGTCAGCTTCGCGACCTTCTGCCAGCCCTTTTCCCGTGCGTTGCTGGTAAGGCGGGTTTCGCGGGGCACCGAGGTGATCCCGAACAGCGTCTGCTCCTGATCCTGATCGTCCACGATGACATGCAGCCCGGTCGCGGTCTTGTGCTTCTCGTTCTGCGTGCTGTTCTGCACGGTGACGTCGTTGATCTTCGCGATCCCGCCCGAACCCGGCATCGAATGGAAGAACCGAAGCTGGTCCTGGATCGTCGACGGCGGCTTGAGACTCATGTTGCGCATTCCCTCCCCTGGCCGGCAACATGATCGGATCGATGCGGCCCCGCTCACGGCAATCAGCGCCGCGAGGCCCGCTCCCTCGTTGCCGGGCGGGAATATGCAGAAATTTACCCGCCGGCTGGGCATTTTCGGCACCGGAATGGTGGTATTTTGCCGCGTCGTTATGCCACGCGCCCGCCGCACGAGGCGACGGCGCAGCGCTGCCTCATTCCTGTGCCCGATCCCGCCGCTTGATCTTCCGCACCTCGGCGAGCTGCCCCTGCAGGATCGAGAGCGCATCCTGCTCGTCCGCGCTCAGCCCCTTGAGCTCGACATGCTTCATCAGCACCTCAAGCGCGTCACCGATCCGGCCGAGCTGGCGGCCATAGCTGCCAACCTCGTCAAGGATATCCTGCTCGACCTCCGGTTTCGGCGTCGCGCCGAGATCGATGTTGATGAAGCCATATTGCGCGCCCGGCTGATAGAAGGTCATCGGGTTGATCGCCTGCCACAGCTTCTCCGGCGCAAGGGAGAATTGGAACGATTTCATTGCTGCCTCCATCCCGGGGATTCGGGGAAAGGCTAGCCCGGATTCGCGCTCCGACGACACGCCTTGCGACCAAAGACCGACCGGCGAGACCGGCGATCGCTCCTGCCCGCCATTTTGGCGGCGCGAGGATAGCCCTGTGCCGCGCCCCGCGCTAACGTCGCTTGCATCCGGGGGGATCGGGCAAGGAGGGGCATGATGTCCGACGGGTGGACTGAATCGGCGAAAGCCTGGATCGCCGACATGGGCGAGGCCGGGGATTTCGGCCGGGCCTGGGTGCTCGACCGGCCGATGCTCGAGCGTGTGGCAGCGGGCAGCTTCACGTCCGCGCTGGATGTCGGCTGCGGCGAGGGTCGCTTCTGCCGCATGCTCAGCGCGACGGGCGTTCAGGCGATCGGTGTCGACCCCGTCACCGCCCTGATCGATCAGGCGCGGCGGAAAGACCCGGACGGCGACTACCGGATCGGCCGGGCCGAAATGCTCGACTTTCCCGAAAACTCCTTCGACCTGGTGGTGAGCTACCTGTCGCTGATCGATATTCCGGACATCGCCCGGGCCATATCGGAGATGGCGCGGGTGCTCCGGCCCGGCGGATCGCTGCTGATCGCAAACCTCACCAGCTTCAACACCGCCGGGCAGCCCGAGGGATGGGCGCGTGACGGCAAGGGGCGGCCCCGTTTCTCGATCGATCACTATCTCGAAGAACGGGTCGACTGGGTCGCCTGGCGCGGCATCCGCATCCGCAACTGGCACCGGCCGCTCGGCACCTACATGGCGCTGCTGCTGGAGCAGGGCCTGATCCTGCGACACTTCGCCGAACCAGCCCCCTATGGCGGCGACGCCGCGCACGTCGCCCGCTACCGCCGCGTCCCCTGGTTCCTGATCATGGAATGGCGCAAGCCGGGCGGCTGAGGTGCACGACCCGGGCATGAAGCCTCCCGCAACGCCGCGAGCCGCTTCGCAGGAGCGCACCGCAGCTTATTTTCCATCAACCATGGCCACGCACCCTCCTTAAAGGCTCGGCAATCATATAAGGTGCCGGTGTTCAGTCCCGGGGGAAGAATCATGCGCCGCGACGCTCGCCTCCTGATCCCGCTCCTGCTCGCCGCGGTTCTCGGCGGGTGTGCGGCCACACCCGCGCACCGCCCCTCGGCGATCGTCGAGGTGCCCGCCGTCCCCGACAAGCAATGGCAAAGGCTGATCGTTGCCCAGGATTCGGACCGGCTCGCCACGTTCAGCACGCTCTGGTCGACCGCGCTGGCCGCCGCGACGCCGCGTTTCGCCGCCGCGCTGGCACGGGAAGGCGCGCTGCTCGACCCTGCCCGCGCGCTCGGCCACCCTGCTCTGCCGCCCGGTTCCTATCGTTGCCGCGTCGTGAAACTCGGCGGGGAGGGCCGGCGGGTGCCCGCCTACCGCACCTTCCCGGCAACCTTCTGCTATATCGGGGGTGAGGGCACCGGCCAGTCCTTCACCAAGCAGACCGGCACCGAGCGCCCATCGGGCTGGCTCTACCCGGACGACGATACCCGCTTCATCTTCCTCGGCGCCTATGCCGAGGGCAATGCCAAGGCACCGATCTACGGCGCGGAGCGCGGCCGGAGCGCGCTTGGCGTGGTCGAACGAATCGCCCCGTTCCGCTGGCGGCTGACCCTTGCGCCGGTCGACCGGTCAGCGTTGCTCACCGTCTACGAGATCACGCCGGTTCCGGCCGAACAGCAGCTTGCGGAACACGAATAGCGTCCGGCAGCAAAAGGGCGGGCGCAGCCCCTGCCGCACCCGCCCCTTCACCATTGCCTCGCGTCGTTCAGAATGCCTTTACGAGGCCCGCCATCGGCCGCAGGCTGTGTGCCGCGCCGAAGGTGTTCACCTCGCCGCGCACACGGATGCCGCTCTTGGTGCCGACCTCGACGCCGGCGCCATAGGTCATCGCATGATAGTCGCGGCTATTGTCGCCGAACTTGTCGAAATTGGCCCATTGATAGCCGACCTTGCCGTAGAACAGGCCGTTCTGGCCCGCGCGTACGCCGACCCGGCCCGCTGCGCCATATTCCCAGTCGATATCGCCCGAGACACCCTTGATGACATTGCCTTCGATGCCGACGAACAGGGGACCCGCAACCGTTGCGTTCACGCCGACGACACCCTGCACGAGCGCGCCGTTCAGGCGGTCCTTGCGATTGGGCGATTGGGGAATGCCGGCATTGCGTTCGTTGTCGAACTGCTCCCAGCCGCCCATCACGCCGACATAGGGCTCAAGGCGGGAGGTCCGGGCGCCGTCCGAGGCTGCCGTTCCATTATCCTGCGCCACGGCGGGGACGGCGACGAACGCGGCCGCCGCAGCGGTCACGATGAAAAACTTGCGCATGGGTACACCTTTATCTGTTACTCCCCGGGTATCGGATGCCTCGCGCATCCCGACATCGCCGAGGTCCGTCCCAACCCATCAAGTCCCAAGCTGTTGCACTGCGGTGCAAATAAGCTCCGTCGAGGCCGATATTGCGGCTTTCGGGCAACGGTTTCTGTCGCCCCGATGAACGAAACATGGCCGAAATCAGCCATTTTCCGGCAACCGCGAGGCGGATCTCGCCGTAGCCGCCTGCCCCTTTCCCGACACGGGGACATGGTGCGCAGCCGTTCCGCGATTTGACTTCCCGGCGATGGATGCCCACTCTGTCACCATGCCTGTTTCAGCGCGACAGCGGCAGAGCCGCCACCATTCGGGACAACTTCCCGCGCGTACCTAGCCCGGGCTGCCGGCGGCGTTCGTCCGTCCCAGACCCGGGAAAAGCAAGCATCCCCAGGCGAGCCAGCCCGCGTCATGCGGTGAGGCCGCAGCATGATCTCCGCGAAACGAAAGTCCTTTTCCCGTGACCAACCCTGCCTCTGCGCGGCCGCCCGAGCGGCCGCCGATCCATGTCATCGACAGCGAATATGACGCCATCGCAGCGCTGGCCCTCCAGGCCCGGCACCGCCAGCCCGAGGTCGCCGGATTACTGCTGGCGGAACTCGATCGCGCCGAAGTCCATACCGCCCGCGAACTGCCGGCACGCATCGTCTCCATGCATTCGGTCGTGACCTTCCTCGACCGGGGCAGCGATGCGAGCCGCACCGTCGAGCTGGTCTATCCGCAGGAAGCCGACATCGACGCCGGCAAGGTCTCGATTCTTACACCGGTGGGCGCCGGGCTGATCGGCCTGTCACAAGGCGATTCAATCCTGTGGCCGGATCGCGACGGCCATGAGCGGTGGCTCGAAATCGTCGACGTTCGTGCGCCGGCCGCCTGAGGCATGGAGGAACTCGCACGCCACCGATGCCATGGCGACGACGGCACGACCGTGACCGTCGTCGAATATCGCTACGTCCATATCGGCCAGTCGCAGGGCGGCACGCCACGGCGCTACCCCGGCGCGCGTCAGATGGCGCTCACCACGGGGCAGGCAGTGCGGTATGTCGACGCTGAAACCTTCGAGGTCGTCGGAAGCGGGGAACTGCTCGCACGGATCCGCTGAAGGGATGCCGGCGCGCGTTCCCGCACCCTGTTATTTGCTGAGCTGACCGCGGATCGCGCCCCGCGGAAAGCTGGCGTTGTGGACGTTGACATAATAATCGCCCGGGCTCGAGGCGATCGCACCCGAAACCTCGGCCGTCACCGGCTTGCACCCTTCCGAACTGCCAGTCGTCGGCGGATCGAGCGGCACCACGACCGGCCCCGAGACACCTGCCGCACCCTTGTGGATATGCGCCATCGTCGCGGGCTCGATGCCAGAGACCTTGAGCGTATAGCAGACTTCGTTCCTGTCAGTGTCTACCGTCACGGTCGCGCTGCCCGCGCCGTCGGCATCGGTCTCGGCACTGCCCGCGAGTGTCGCCTGAAGCTTGACGGGAACGGCGGCAAATGCAGGCGTCACCGCCATTGTCGCCGCGAGAGTGAGCAGGATCAGTCGCATCGCGTTTCCTCCTAGATCAGTGGCGCCGCCGGCATCGTACGCATGCCGCCGTTATGACGGCCCGTTTGTGGGCTTGGCGCCATCGCGGGTCAATGACGGAAGGTGCCACCCGCGTCGGCTCGTTTCACCCCTGCGGCGCGCCGGCCGCGCCCGGCGGCGCGATATCGACGCTGCTCAGCAGCCGATCGTAACGGGATCGGTCAGTGGCGCTCAGTCCTTCGGCGATCGCCAGGCCGGCGATCGCGCCGATCAGCGCCAGCACGCCGAGGCGCAACCAGGATCCATGGGAGCGCGGTGTCGGCAAGGGGGGCTTTTCCCACCCCTGCCCGCGCCCCTCGCGCGCCCGTGCCCGGTGCCATTGATGATCGTACCGCATCGCCTCGCTCTTCGGGCACACTTCTAGGCCGGATTGGTAACCCGAATGCTAAGACCGTCATATCCTCGCGGGAAAAAACGGCCAGGCTCAATCAGTTCGTCCGATTTATCGCAGGTTACGCCCGCGCGCCCTCGGCCACGCCCCCTGAGTTGTGGCGGAGAGCCTTGAGGACGGTATCGACGATGGCGTCGGCATCGA
>JAZKCJ010000016.1:0-205069 GCA_040388155.1 Pseudomonadota bacterium | reverse complement strand
GCATGTCCCTGCCCGGCCTGCGCACGCCGATCAAATTCTCGGAATCCTCACTCGCCCTCGACCGCGCCGCACCCATGCTCGGACAGGATGACCTCACCACCGGTCGACAGCGATCCCAGTCATCGCTCATCATCGAACCGGATGGGCGACACCAATGACCCGTTGCCGGGGTTAGTGCCCCGGCTCCCACTCAACAACCTGAGCCTGACCATGCTGCCGTATCCCAGCATGGCAGGTCCACACGCTGATCATCTTCATTAGATAGGCCGGGCTGCGCATCGAGGCAGATCCCACCCAATACGCACTCGGTCGCCCAGTTCGAGGTCGTATCCATCGACGTCGGATAACCTTTCGCTCCTGCTTGATTGCGAACCGCGTCTTTTTGAAGCGCGCCTTCCGAGCAAACCGGACGCCTCTGACACCATCGATATTGTGGTATCTTTCAGCTTTGATCGTAGCCATGCGCGCCCGATCGATAAAGCGACGCGACGGTGCCCAAGCGAGACCAGCGAAAACCTTCTTGCATATGAAGCATAGATAATTGGCTATTTAGCCACCAATCCCGGGATCCATTAAATAACTGCCCAGACAATCAGTGCGCTGCCATATGCATGAATTTGCAGATGCAATGACATTCCCTACATGTGCTCTCCTGCAATGTGCCCTCGTCCCAAGAGGCAGCCACGCGCGCCGTTAAAGGAGTCTTGAGTGAGCGGTTCTCCTCTTTCCTGCCAGGGCCCCGCGTCGGCGGTCGAGCGCCCGTCGAAGCGAGGCGAGGCGGCCCGGCAGTCGATCCTGGAGGCAGCACTGCGGCTTTTCACTCGCAAGGGAATCGTTGCGACGAGTATCGACGATATCATCGCCGAGGCAGGCATCGCGCGGATGACGGTCTATAATCATTTCCAGTCAAAGGACCGCCTGGTTCTCGAGGCGCTGGAATATGAAGGGCTCAAATGGCGCCGCTGGTTCTTCGCCGCGCTGGCCCGCTCGACCGGCTCACCCAGGGATCGGCTGCTCAGTGTCTTCGACATCGTGCGCACCTGGTTCGAGCAGGAAGATTATTTCGGGTGCAGCTTCATGAACGCGCTGCTCGAGCAGCGGATGCAGAATGACGCTGTCCTGGCCGCCACCAAATTGCACAAGCAGCCCTTCTTCGATCAGATCGAGGCGCTGGCGGAAGCGAGCGGCGCGCGCGACCCGGCAGAAGTTGCCTATCAGATCAACCTGCTGGTGAACGGCGCAATCGTGAACGCGGTTATCGAGCGGGACGTACCCGCCGCGACCTCGGCGAAGGCGATCGCCACGAGCTTGCTTGATGCCGCCTGCACGTCGGGCGCCCCGGTCGACGCATGATCAATCGAGCTTGTCTTTTATACCCATGCGTCTAGTAGGATATTGCCAACGCCGAAGAGGTGACAATGACCAAAGCGACCCTGCGCCCTGAAACTCTTGCCCTCCATGCCGGATGGAGAGCGGACCCGACAACCGGCGCTTCGGCGGACCAGGCGAGCCTGAGTGGATGTTGATTTTTCGGCTGATTGGCAAATAATATCTTAAGTCATCCGGCTGCGATATCTACGCGGAGATCCCATTAGGACTTCATGACCAAGCCGAATCCGGCCAGGGCCCAGTCCCTAAGAACAGCCCCATTATCGGAACAACGATCTCTATCTACGATGATGTTTCGTCCTCCGAGCTCCATTTATTTATATGGCTGGTCCCGTTCGCAAGCAAAGACAGTCGAGACTTTCCGCTGATGTCGCGTATGCCAGCTGCGGCTTCCGATTGCCTTCAGGCAATTGGAATCGGCCAGTGAGCGGTCAACTGGAGCGTATCACAAAGCTCGTCTCGATCGAGCGCACCTTGTCAGGCCAACGCTGGGTGACCGTCTTCGTGCGGGCGTAGAAAGCTATTCATCGGGCAGCCCCGGAGCCGGAAAATGGTCTTAACCCTGCACGAGAGCAGCCCTCGACTAGGCTGTTGATGCGTTGCGCCGGCACGGCTCTGACATGGTTTTGCTCAGGCCTCAAACCGAGCGCATCAATTCTCTGCTCCCCTCTAACGGTCAGCCCTCGCCTCTTGCACATGGGCCGACAATATTGCCCCCCCGTATTCAGGGGAAATTGCGGCAGGCAAGGCGGTGCAGGATTTCCGATCGAAGCCCTTGCGATCGAGCGCGCGATGGCGCTTGAACTGGGACGAGAGATTTGCACTCTCATCGGCCGATCGAACTGAAAGAGAATAGCATGACAGTCAGCACGGGGATCACCATCCTGACCAGTGGTGGAACCATCGACAAACAATATTTTGATGCGTTGAGCGAGTATCAGATCGGCGATTCGATGATCGCACGCCTGCTTGAGATGGCGCGAGTCACCCTGCCTTACGAGATCGTCGAAGTGAGCCGAAAGGACAGTCTCGACCTTGACGACGAGGATCGCGCCAGGCTGGTGGCTGCAGCCCGCGCTGCGCCGACGTCTCGCATCGTGGTGACTCACGGCACCGATACCATGACCGTCAGCGCCGCCGCGCTGGCCGAAGTCGCTGGCAAGACGATTGTGCTGACGGGAGCGCTTACCCCGGCCCGGTTCAGCGAAAGCGATGCCACCTTCAATCTCGGCATGGCATTCGCGACGGCACAAGCCGCGGCGCCCGGCGTCTACATCACCATGAACGGAACGGTGTTTCGCGCTGATCAAGTCGTCAAGGATCGCGCACGCGGCGCATTCGTACCACGCGAAGAATAGAGAACTCGATCTCACCTAGTTAGCTAGCCGTCTCGTGGTCACTAATGACGTTGCAGATCAGGTTCAGTTATGGCCCAGTGATTGAGAGCAGCCATTCTCTATAGCCACGCTAAATCGGAGCACGATGATCAAGCAATGCAGATTCGCGCAATTAAGCATCAGAAAACTATCTCTAGATTACCGAATATTTTTAAACAAAAATATATCTACATTGATATTTTTACTTATATCCTTTTTAGGATATCATAGCGCCGCCTGTACCATCGATGACGGACTCAGGCCCTTTACGGCTACGCTACGCGAACAGGTCCTGGACGGGCTCGCGCGCGCCGAAATCGATGGCGATGCTGTAACGTGGGAAATGAAGGGAAGTTCGTGAATCAGGGTCTGGCGGCGCGGCACCTGAATTATAGTGGATTTCCGCGCCGAGCGATCCCGGCACCAATATGATGCTGACGAGCAGATAATAGAGCAGCACGGGATTGCCCGGCGGCAGATCGCCCTGCGCCTGGGCCGCATCGATCTGCGGGGCGACACGGCGCATCATCGGTCCGAGGAAAGTTTCCATCAGCCAGACGAAGCGCGGACTGCCTTCACGGTTCTCACGGACCATCAAGTGATGAAAAGCTGGATACTTCAATTCAAAATGAAGCAGCGCGCGAAACTCATATTTGATCGCTCCGACGACACGAACGAAAGTCGGTTTCGGGGTTCTAGAAATCGGGTCTGAAGGGCCAATGAGTGCGTAGTCAAAGGACAGTTCGCAGCGGAAGTAGTTCGGCCATCTCAGAACCTGAACCTCAGGCTCGCCTTCCCGGTCTGATCGGATAGGCGCGCTCCGAACTGGCCGCCATAATATTCCGGGCGCCCGCAGGAAGGCGCAAGGCTCTACGAGATTTGCCTCTACCGCGCGATCAGGGTCGCTTGCCACCACCCCATATTTCGTCGGGGCAGTAGATCAGGCCATTGTCGTAACTGACTCCCGGTTCACGATCACGGGCAAGAAAAGTAGGGCCATCGAGGTCGCACAGATCACAACGCTGGCCGAGAACGAACGCCGGCGCCTGAGACCAGCTCGTCCCGGTCATGTTGCCAACCATCACACCAAATCCCATGGCGCGCGCAGCCTGCTCCATTTCCAGCGCATGAGTCAGGCCGCCACACTTGTCGAGCTTGATATTGATGAAGTCGGCCAAGCCGATCAGCCCTTCCAGATCGCCGATATCCTGAACGCTTTCGTCGGCGGCGATCGATATCGTGCGATCGATGTGGCGAAGATCGGCATCGCGCCCGATCTCAAATGGCTGCTCGATCAGCCCGATACCGGCTTGCCGGAAGATCGGCATGATCGCGTCGAGCCGGTCCGGGTCGAAACCGCGATTGCCGTCCACGAAAATATCCGCATCGGGCCGCACCGCGCGCACGGCCCTCACCCGCTCACCATCCTCGCCGCCGCCTTCGAGCTTCAGCTTGATCGACCGAGCGTGGGACATTCCCGTAGCTTTGCGCGCCATCTCCGCCGGTGTGCCGATGCCGATCGTGAACACCGTGGGCACCGGGCGCGCCATCGCCAGCCCCGCGAGCTGCCACACAGGCCTGCCGGCATGGCCTGCCTCAACCTCCCACAGCGCAGCGTCGAGCGCGTTACGCGCGCCCCCAGACGGCAACAGGCACTGAAGCTCGGCACGATCCACGCCGCCCGCCAGCGCGGGGGCAAGCGCCGCCACCTGCTCGACGATGCGCGCCGACGTGTCGCCTCGATAATAGACGCCGCAGGCCTCGCCGCGTCCGATGACGCCCCGATCCTCGATCGTCACCACCGCGATCTCGGCATGAGTGAATGTCTCGCCCGAGATACGGAACGGCTCCGCCATCTCCCATCGCTCGGTTTGCGCATGCACTTTCATCGCGGCTCCTCCAGAGCGTCCAAGTACCCGCCCGGCCAAGCGCGACTTTGCAGTCCGGCGCGCGGTTTCGCGAATTCGCCAGTCGGATTGCAAAGCAGCGCCCCGCGCGATGTGGCTGCCTGCAGGCCGACCTGCACGTTTGGAGACACATCGAGTGAATTCGCCCTTCGCACCGCGTTCTGCGGACGATATCGCCGCGCTGGTGAACGCCTGCCCGCTGGCGTGGCTGGTGAGCATCGATCCGGCCGGCGAGGTAGTGAGCAGCCAGCTCCCGTTGCTTCCCCTTCCACAGGAAGACGGCGCGATGCTCCTCCTCGGCCATATGGCGCGTAGCAACCCGCTGGTGCCCCGTCTCCGCGATCGGCCGCGCGCCGCGATTCTGTTCCAGGGGCCGAACGCCTATATCTCGCCAAGCTGGTACGCGGACCGCGATTCCGCGCCGACCTGGGCTTACATCAACGCGACGATCACCGCCGATATCGCGATCCGCGAGGACATGACCGACCGCGCGATCAACCTGCTGGTCCATCGCATGGAGCAGGGGCGGCCGAGGCGCTGGCGCGTGGCGGAGATCGCGCGCCGCTATGCCGCGTTGCGCGACCGGGTCATCGGGTTCACCGCGACGATCGCCAAGATCGATGCACGGTTCAAGCTGGCACAGGACGAGCCCCCGCCAGTGGTGCGCGAGACGCTTGAGCATCTGGAAGATGATGCCCTGATCCGCTGGATGAAAGCGGCAAACGCCGAGCGGCTGGGAGAGGATAGATGATCGACCTCGCCATCCGCGATGCCCTGGTAATCGACGGCACCGGCGTACCGGGCATCGTCGCCGACGTCGCGATCGAAGCGGACAGGATCGTATCGGTCGGCGGACGCATCGGCGCGGCGCGGCAAGAGATCGACGCGGCGGGACTGACCCTCACGCCGGGCTTCATCGACGCCCATACCCATGACGATCGCCTGGTCCTCGGCGGCGCTGAAACGATGCTGTGCAAACTCTCCCAGGGCGTCACGACGGTGGTGATCGGCAATTGCGGGATCAGCCTGTCGCCGGTCGCCTTCGATCGCCGCCCCCCCGCCCCGCTCGATCTGCTGGGCGACGAGCGATGGTGGCGTTTCCCGAGCTTCGCCGCTTACGCAGCACAGCTCGCGGCAACGCCGCCGGCGGTGAATGCGCTGGCGCTGATAGGGCACATGCCTTTGCGGATCGAGGCAATGGGCGGCGATACCGGGCGCGCGGCGACCGCCGGCGAGATCGCCCGGATGGAGACGCGGCTTGCCGAGGCGCTGGATCAAGGCGGCGCGGGCCTGTCGACAGGCCTGTGGTATGCTCCCGGCGGCGGCGCTGAAATGGCCGAACTGCTCGCGCTGGCCAGATGCGCGGCAGCGCGCGGCGGTCTCTACGTCACTCATCTGCGCGACGAGGGAGACGCGGTGGAGGCAGCGGTCGCTGAAGCGATCGACATTGGCGTGGGAGGTGGCCTGCCCATCGTCATCAGCCACCATAAATGCACCGCCCCGGAGAATTTCGGCAAGTCGCACGCGACGCTTGCGATGATCGACGCCTGCACCGCGCATCATCCGATCGCCCTGGACGCCTACCCCTATTCCGCATCCAGCACCGTGTTGCGGCCCGAATGGGTCCGCCCCGATATCGAGACGGTGGTGAGCTGGTCAGTGCCGCATCCGGACCGCGCCGGGCAGTCGCTCGCCGCGATCGCCACCGAATGGCGGGTTCCGCTCAAGGAGGCGGCGGCGCGACTGGTGCCAGCGGGTGCGGTTTATTTCTCGATGGACGAAAGCGAGGTGCGACGCATCATGGCGCACCGGCTGACGATGATCGGCAGCGATGGCCTGCCGCACGACGAACGGCCGCACCCGCGCTTATGGGGTACCTTCCCGCGCGTGCTCGGCCACTATGCCCGCGATATCGGGCTGTTTCCGATCGAGACGGCCGTCCACAAAATGACCGGGCTGACCGCGCGCACCTTCGGAATCGCCAATCGCGGCACGCTGACGGAGGGAGCCTATGCCGATCTCACGCTGTTCGACGCCGGGCGCATCATCGATCGGGCGGACTTTACGGCGCCGACCCATTTATCGGAGGGCGTCGTCGCCACATGGGTCAACGGGCGGCTCGCCTATCGCGAGGCGGACGGGGCAACCGGCGCGTGCGCGGGGCGGCTGCTCAGGCGCGAGGGTTAGGCCCGCCCCGTTGCCCGGCACAAGACGCAGGTGACGACAGATGCCCGGATCAGCCCATCCGGTTCAGTCGGGCCAGGTCCTCCGGCACATGGCGTGCTGCGATCAGGTAGAAGGGGATCGAGGCGAACGCCGCCGCCACCCCGGCGAACATCGCATAGCGCAACGAATCAGCGCCGAGCAGCGGCCGCATCAGATCGCTCAGCATCCCGATCACCAGGGGGCCGAGGCCGAGGCCAATCAGATTACCCACGAACAACTGGATTGCGGCGGCCCGTGCGCGCATCGCGGGGGGCGTGATCGTCTGGATCGTCGCGATGCATGGACCAATGAACGAGGCGCTCAGCGAGATCGGGATCACCGCCGCCGCGACCGCGACCACGACATTGCCGGACAGGAAGAACGGCACCCAGAACGGCGTGGAAAAAACGGCGGCAATGGCCGGCACCAGGAGGTTGCGCTGGATGCCGCCGCGCTTCGCGGCAAGATCAGCGAAGCGGCCGGTGACATAGGTGCCAAGCCCGCCGCCGAGCCCGACGATCAGCGCGAAAATCAGCCCCACCTCGGTCGATCCCATGCCATGCGAGCGGATGAGGAAGGCGGGAACGAAGGCAGTGATGCCATAGCCGGAAAAGGCGCTCATCGCGGTGCCGAGCACGATGTAGCGATAGGATCGCTGCCGCCACAGGAAGCCGAGCCGCACGGCCGAAGGTGCGGACGCACTCGCCGGCGCGACGGCAGGACGCGGCGGATCGCGCAGGATCGCCATGGACAGCAGCGTCAGCAGCAGGCCCGGCAGCCCCGCTGCGACGAATGCCGCGCGCCAGCCGTAATCGTCCGCAATCCAGCCGCCCGCGAAAAAGGCGATCATCAGGCCGACATTGACGCCGGTGGCGTAGATCGCCTGCGCGGTCGCCCGCTCGGACGGGGGATAGAGATCGGAAATGATCGATTGCGATGCCGGGCCGGTACCCGCCTCTCCCACGCCCGTCAGCATCCGGGCAATGGCGAGTTGCCAGAACCGCGCGACCAATCCGCATGCCAGCGTCATCACGCTGAAACAGGCGAGCGAGGCGATGATGATCCGCGATCGGCTCATCCGGTCGGCAGCGAGCGCGATCGGCATCCCGAGCGTCGCGTAGAACAGGGCGAACGCCGGCCCGACAAGGAGACCCAGCATGGTGTCGGAAACCCCGAACTCGTGCTTGATATGCTCAAGGATGATAGCGAGGATCTGCCGGTCGATATAATTGACCGCATAGATTGCGCTCAGCAGCAGCACGATCACGCC
The DNA here is from genome assembly GCA_040388155.1 of Pseudomonadota bacterium. Taxonomy (GTDB): domain Bacteria; phylum Pseudomonadota; class Alphaproteobacteria; order Sphingomonadales; family Sphingomonadaceae; genus Sphingomonas. The sequence continues at coordinate 196,922 of JAZKCJ010000016.1, read as the reverse complement.
GCGCGGCGGCGTCCCTCCGCGCGCCTCACGCGTCATCGTTGCCCTCGCCACTCACCGGTTTGCTGCTGCGCTTGAGACTGGATGCAAGGTGTCGGACGCGCAGTTCGTCGTTCGCGACCTTGCGCATCTGGATCGGCGACACCCCGAACGCCGCCTTGAAGGCACGGGTGAAGCTCGCGGCATGTTCGTATCCGGTTTCAAGGGCGATCTCCATCATGGACATCTTGGAATCGCGGATCAGGTCCAGCGCCAGTTCCATGCGCAGCTTGTCGCGGATGCGCCCCACCGTCTCGCCATAGATCATGCGAAAGCCGATCTGCAGGCGATGGCGCGTCATACCGACGGCCTCGGCGATTTCATGGACACTGATCTGCTGATCGATATTGCCGCGGATCATCTGCATCGCGCGTTTGAGCCGCCGATGATCCTCCGCCTCGAATCGGCCGCCGAACTGCTCACTGTCCGGCTGGGCAAGCCCGAACAGGATGTGACAGGCAAGCTCGAGCGCCTTGGCTGACATGAACGCGCCCCGAAAGGCCCGTGCGAACGGCGGCGAGATGAGCTGATGCGCGGTCAGCGAAGCCAGTTCCGACAAGGGCACGTTGCGGACCGGATAGTCACCACCCTCACGGATATAGTGGCCGAGGTCCGCCGGGATGTCGCTTTCTGCAAGCCCGGTCAGATCGAAGAAGCGCCGCCGCTCGAAATACAGGGTCACCCAGCGCAGATGATCGCCGGCCTCGTAGAGCGTATCGAAGCTGCGCTCCCCGCCGGTGCCGTAGACGGTGCAATAACCGTCGGCGAGTTCGCCGTCAGTGCCGGCGGCATCGGCCAGCCGGACATTGCCGTTAAGCACCGCCGAGAGAGCAAGATAGTCGTCGCAGCGATGGCTACGCGCGAGCTGACGGCGCGCCACCATGTTTACCAGCGCGATGCAGATGCCGTTATGAAGCTCGTAAAACTCCCATCCGCCCTTGGCGACATTGCCGTCATATTCGTAGCGGAAGCCCAGGCCACCGGGCACAGGGTGGCTCCAGCCGTCCACCTTGCGCGTCGAAAGCCCCTCCGCCGATGCCGGATCGTGGAGCTGAGTCAGCATGTCCTGCAGGCTTCTGGAGAGAATCTCGGGCGGGCACGTATCGGTCATGAGCTGTTCCGTCAGCCTTTGCCGCGACCGGGCCAGCGGTCTTTCCACGGCGCCGCCAGCTCGAGCTGATAGGCAAGATCAATCAGCAGCGGTTCACCGCCGCGCCGTGCCGCGAACATGGTGCCTATCGGCACGCCATCGGGCCCCGGCTGGATCGGCAGCGACATCGCCGGGTGGCCCGTCAGATTGTGCAACGGGGTGTAGGAGACATAGTCGAACATCAGCTTCATGATGTGATCGAAATCCGCGTCGGGGGCCAGTTCCCCGATACGTAGCGCCGGAAGCCCGAGCACCGGCGACAGGATCACATCGGCGTCGCCGAACGTCGTGTCCAGCGTCCGGCGCGCATCCTCCGTTGCGCTGAACAGGCGATCGACGTCATCGATCGCCGCGCCGGCTGCCCATTCGCCCAGCCCCAGCGTCCAGGGCTCGACGGCAGTATCGGCTGCGGGACCGAAACGGCCACGCACCGATTGCAGGACATCGCGGGCGAGATACGCCCAGATCGCCTTGAATGCCGCCATCACCGCGGGGCCGTCATAAGGCGGCCGCGCCTCGAACACATGGTGGCCGAGCTCCTCGCACAGCCTTGCGCTGCGCATCGTGCTGGCGAGCACGTCGGGATGCGGCTGCTGGCCGTTCAGATTCTCAGTGACCAGGGCGATTCGCAGCCCCTTCTCGCGGCAAGGCCCGACCGGGAGCGCGCTCGCCGTGATGGTGCCCATCGCCCATTCCACGTCGCGCACGCTGCGCGCCAGCAGCATGTCGCAGGCGAGCAGATCTTCCATCAGGTGCGGCGCACGAGCGCGGCGGGTGGCGCCACGTCCAGGCTTCAACCCGACAAGCCCACAGCACGAGGCGGGGATGCGGATCGAACCGCCACCATCGGCGGCATGGGCAAGCGGCACCATGCCCGTGGCCACCGCGATCGCCGCCCCTCCGCTCGATCCGCCGGGCGAACGGTCCAACGACCATGGATTGCGCGCCGCGCCGTAGAGCAACGGCTCTGTCGTAGGCAGCAAACCGAATTCGGGGGCGTTGGTCTTGCCGAGCGCGACCAGTCCCTGATCATCGAACGCGCGGGTGAAGGGGAAATCGACATCGCCCGGTCCGGCATCGCGATACAGACGGCTGCCGCTGCGGTTCGGCATGCCGCGATAGTCGAGCCCGTCCTTGAGCAGCCACGGCACCCCCGCCATCGGCCCCACAGCACGCTCGGCCCGGGCCAGCGCGGCGTCATAGTCGCGATGAGTCATGACGTTGAGCGCCTCGTTCAACGCCTCGATGCGTTCGATCGCGCTCTCGCTCAATTCGCGCGCCGTAAGCTCGCCCCGGCGGACGAGTGCGGCCTGGTCGTGCGCATCAAGGCGGCCGATCTCCCATGCCATGGTCGAACCTGACAGGGAAGGCGTCTGTTGCGCGATATCTGGCATCGATTCCGTCATCCGTCTCGCTGTGGCTGGTGGACGGTGATTTGAGACCATTCCGCGCGTTCCGGTTTAGCCATCGGGGCGGGCCAGTTCGCGTATTTTTCGCAGAACCGTCACGGCTAATGGCGACCCCGGAATGGCAAAGCGGCCAGGGGCGGCCTGGGTCATCAATGCTCGCGAACCTAACGACGAAACGAGGGTAGTGATGCAGGCACCATATCTGCTTTTCCTGGGCGACGTGGAAGAATTCAGCGCGGCGAAGACGGCTGCCGGCGTTCAGCAGTGGCGAGGCGAGCGAGTCCTTGCCCAGCACCGCCTGCCTGGCTGCACGGTCGATCTCGGCATCGCCGAAATGACGCCGGCCGAAGCCGTGCGCGCTGGCGCGCGGACGATGATCGTCGGCGTGGTGAATGTCGGCGGGTTCATTCCCCAGCACTGGATCGCAACGATGATCGACGCGCTGGAACAGGGGCTTGATCTCGCCGCCGGAATGCACCAGCGGCTCAACGACATTCCCGCAATCGCCGAGGCGCGGGATCGAACAGGCCGCGCGGTGCTGGACCTGCGCCAGCCCGACCAGCGCTTTACGCCCGGCTCGGGCCGCAAACGATCGGGCAAGCGGCTGCTGACCGTCGGCACCGATTGTTCCGTCGGGAAGAAATATACAGCTCTCGCGCTGGAGGCAGGGTTGCGGGCCCGCGGCGTCGATGCTGATTTCCGCGCGACCGGGCAGACTGGCATCATGATTTCCGGCCGCGGCGTCGCGATCGACGCGGTGGTCGCCGATTTCATCTCCGGCGCCGCCGAATGGCTGTCGCCCGATGCCGCACCGGATCACTGGGACGTGATCGAGGGGCAAGGCTCCCTGTTCCATCCTGCTTATGCCGGGGTCACGCTTGGCCTGATCCATGGCAGCCAGCCCGATGCGCTGGTCGTCTGTCACGAGCCAGTCCGCACTCATCTGCTCGGTTTCGATCACAAGGTGCCGGACCTGCGTCGCTGCATAGATATGAACGTGGCTGCGGCGCAGTTGACCAACCCCGAAGCACGGGTCGTCGGCATCAGCGTCAACACCTCTCGCATGGAACCGGCCGCGATCGACGCGGCGATTCGCGATATCGAGACGCAGACCGGATTGCCGTGCAGCGATCCGATCCGCCACGGCGTCGACCAGATCCTCGACATTCTCCTCAACTGAACGACCGTCAGGCTGGCGCGCTCTCCGCGGTTCAGCGGGGACGCGCCTCTTGCGGAGAAAGCCCCGTGGCATCGGGCATGTGCCGGACTACCAGCGGATGGCGCGCTTGCTGCGCGTGTGGAAAACCCGTGCTCTTTCCGCCCACGAACCGGTCGAGGAAACCAAGCGAGAAGTCGCCGATCACACCATCCATCTCAGAAGCGGACACAGTCCCGTAGAGCGCCGGCGGCGTCCGCTGGTGGAACATGCGGATCAGGTCGGTAAAGGCAAGGTGCCCTGCCCCCGTCACGCGGAAGCGGAAGTCGTCGGCCGCGGCGCCCCCGGTCCATGGCCGGAAGGCGAAGTCCATCGGATGCCGGCGCGGATCGCGCGGCTGGTCAGGATAGAGCGGAAAGCGCGGCCAGTCCGAATGAAGCCACAGCATGGGCCGGCCCGCCGCACGATCGAACATCGCCGGATCATAGGTCACGCCGTCGAGGCTGATCGCGCCGCGGCACCTGCTGTTCTGAACGCAGGCCTCCATCGCGATCCCGCCGCCGAACGACATACCGCCGAACGCAAGGCGCGAGAAGTCGATCGCATGGGCGATCCTGCCCGCCAACGCCGGTGCCCGGCCGCCGTCGAGCGTCGCAAGGGTGAAGCGCGTATCGGCCAGCCACGCGTCGGTGCTGCGCATCAGCCGGTCCTTCATCGCCGCCGCCGCATAGGCCGGGAAGCGCCGCTGCCAGCCATCGACACTCTGGTCCTTCACCAGGGCACCCAGCGTTTCGATCATCGCCGGGGATACCACCAGCGGCGTGGTCTCGCGGCTCCAGCCATCGGTGAATTGCTGCCGCGCGGAATCATAGGGATGACTGATGCTCGCGACGACATAGCCGTGGCTCGCCAACCGCTCGAACAACGGCGTGTTTTGCGCGGGATACATCGTGTAGCCGTGGTTGAAGACGAACAACGGGTAGCCGCGCGCGGCCCCTGCCGCGGGCTCAACGTCGAGCCGCGCATGAGTCCGGATCGCGGCCAGGTGAAGCAACTCGAACGGTCGGTGGAAAGCGTTGCGAGCGATCGACCCCGCGTCCGCCATAACGGTATCGCGCGGCAGATAGGCCGCGAACGGACCCTGATCCTTCGATGACGCCGGATACCAGAGCTGCACCATCATCCGGCGGGGCTGAGCCGGGCCGTCTTCCAGCACGCCATGACGGCGAGGATCAGTCAGTTCGATCCGGGTCGTCCCGACGCCATAAGGACCGTCAGGGAAGGGCAATACAAACAGCGGAAACAGATAATAAGGGAGCGCTGTCGCCACGACGGCGGGCGCGAAGATGGTTCCGGCGGCGATCCGCACCCAGCGGCGCCTGGCGCCGGGCCGCCACCACAGGCCGATCACCGCCATGATCGCGAGCACGGCCATCGGCACCGCCTGCCAATGATACATTGCCAGGGCGGCGAGCGAGGCGGCGATGGCCAACGCCGCCGCCAGCACGGCAAATCGTCTGCGGCCTGCGATGGCGAGCACGCCGGTGGCGATCAGCAGGAGAAAGGCGGCGACGTCTATCGAATACATCCACAGCCCTTTCAGCCGCTAGAAGGATTTCCCGAGCCTGATTCCGATCTGCCTGGGCCTGGGTACCGCGCCGATCCCGCCCAGCGTCGGATAGTAGGGCGAGTGTTCGTTCAGCAGGTTGCGCACGAAGATCGCGATATCCAGCCCTTCCACCGTCGCCCCCAGGCTCGCACCCAGAAAGGATTGCGGCCCGGTGACGATGCGCGTCACTCCCTGTCCGCCGACCAGCTTGTCCTTGTGGTTGAAGTCGATGTCGAAATAGCCGGGAACGGACGAGGCCCAGTCGAAGGCGTAGTTGGCGCTGAGCTGGATCGAATATTTGGGCAGCGCGAGCGGGCTGGTGCCGGGCGGGAAATCCACCTCGGCATCGGGCGTGGAAGCGACAAATACCGAACCCATGACCGTACCGCTGGCCGACAACCTGAGCGCCCGCACGGGGTTGGCGGTGAGCTGCCATTCTACGCCCCTGATCCGCGTATTGCCGCCGTTGGCGGTGTATTGCAGGAACACCGGCGTCAGCACCACGCGATCATAGACCTGCCCGCGATAATATTGCTGGAACGCGGCAACGTTCACGCCCAGCTTCCCGTTGAGCATGCTCGCCTTGAAGCCAGCCTCATAGGCCATCGAACGTTCCGGCGCATAGGTGAGCGGGGGCGGGAAAGCGGGGTTGACCACGGCGTTGAACCCGCCGCTCCGAAACCCATTGCCGACGTTGAAATAAAGGTTCGCATCGCGAGCGATATCGTACTTCACGAAAGCGCGGTACGTCACGCGCGCGAAGGTGCCGGACGCGGTCGGCAAGTCGCCGTCGGTGAAGGTGCGAGTGTCGTGAGAATAGCGCAGACCGCCACCGATCTCCAGGCGACGGATCGGCGAATAGGAAGCGTCGCCATAAACCGCCCAGGACTTCGACGTCGTCCGGATCGGCTCCTGGAGGATGGTGACAGTCGTGCTCGGGGGATAGAGCAGTTCGGCGCCGTCGAGGAAGTGGCGCAGCAGATCATCGTCCTTGTAGATGCCACCGACTACCCATTTGAACGGGCCGTCGCCCTTGGAGGTCAGACGCAGTTCCTGGCTGGTGATCGACTGCTTGTTGAGATAGCGCGTGTTGGCGATCTCCAGCGTGATCGGGGCGGCCGGATCATCGGTCGCGTAATAGATCTGGTCGAGATTGCTGTTGCTGTAGCGCCTGCTGTGAGCGGTGTTGCTCATCAGCTCGGCAAAACCCAGGTCATATTCCGCCCGCAGACTGTAGAGGTCCAGCTCCGACACCCCACTCGTCCGCCCATTGGGATCGATCGCGTGACGATAGAACCCTTTTTCATAGGGGAGCACATTGGCGTAGGAGGGAGAATCCTCGTCATTATGGCGGATATCGACCATGCCGACGATGCGCAGCCGAGGGTCGGGCTGCCACAGCAGCTTGACCCGGCCATCGTAGATCCGGTTGGAATTGACGTTCCTCGCCCCGGTGCCGACATTGTCCAGCCAGCCGCCATTGTTCTGATATTCACCGGCAAACCGCACCGCCAGCGTACTGGAGAGCGGGACGTTGAGCGCCGCTTTGGCCTGGCCGGAGACGCTGCCGCCATCGGTCGCAAAGATCGAGGATTCGATATTGCCGCCAATCCGGTCGAGTCTTGGGTCGTTGGTGACGTAGCGGATGACACCGCTCATTGCCCCCTCGCCGAACAAAGTGCCCTGAGGCCCCTTCAATACTTCGACGCGGGCGAGATCCAGGGCGCCGGCATCGGCATAGACCGGGTAGAAACCATCCTGCGAGCCGGTGAGCGGTGTTTCGTCAAGGTAGATGCCGACCAGTGAGGAGGTGCCCCTCAGGCTGTTGATGCCGCGGATCTGGATCAGTTGCTTGCCGCCGCCCTGCGAGAAGACGTCCAGGCCGGGAACATTCTGGGCAATGTCCTGCAGCGACGTGACGCCGCGCTTGGTCAGGTCCGCTGCCGACAGGACATTGACGGTCAGCGGCACGTCGATGACGCTCTGTTCGCGACGCTGCGCGGTGACGATGATATCGGACTCGTGGGGTGCGTCTCCGGCGTCCTGCGCAATCGCAATCCCCGGCGCGAGCAGTGCCGCCAGCGCCGCGGTACAAAAAAGGAACCGGTCTTTCTTCCCCACCATAATATATGTCCTCCTTATATCTGCGGCAGTCGAATGCGCCGCAATTATGGAGCGATCTTCGGTGTTCGCGCGCGGTTCTGCTTAGCGGAGAAGGCAGGCGCCTTTACACCTGAGCGTAAAGGCGCATGCTCGAAACGTCACAGGTCGAGGTCGAACCGGACACCCTGCGCCAGGGGTAGTGACCGGCCGTAGTTGATGGCATTTGTCTGCCGCCGCATATAGGCTTTCCAGCTGTCGCTGCCGCTTTCGCGGCCACCGCCGGTCTCCTTCTCTCCACCGAAAGCCCCGCCAATTTCTGCACCGGACGGACCCATGTTCGCATTGGCGATTCCGCAATCCGACCCGGCGGCCGACATGAATATCTCGACCTCCCGCATGTCGGTGGAGAAGATCGAGGAAGAGAGGCCCTGCGGCACGTCGTTCTGAAATACGATAGCCTCGTCCAGCGTCGAATACCGTAAAACGTAGAGGATCGGAGCGAAGGTTTCGTGCAGCATCGGCCCTTCCTGCCGATCCGCCTCGACCAGTGCCGGGCGGATGTAGAAGGCGTCGTTCTCGCCCGTCGGCAGGCGCTCGCCGAAATGAACCCGCGCGCCGGCAGCTCGCGCCGCATCAAGCGCTGCCTGCATCGCCTCGAATGCGGCACGGTCGATCAACGGACCGACCAGCGTGTCGCCGGCCAGCGGATCGCCGACCGTCACCGCGCCATAGACCCTGAGTAGCCGGGCGACGAAATCGTCAGCGATGTCATGATGGACGATCAAGCGACGCAATGTGGTGCACCGTTGGCCTGCGGTCCCCATCGCGCTGAAGGCGACCGCCCGAAGGGCAAGGTCGAGATCAGCGGAGGGCGTGACGATCGAGGCGTTGTTGCCGCCCAGTTCGAGGATCGCGCGGCCGAAGCGGGCAGCGACGGCGCGTCCGACCTCGCGGCCCATCCGGGTCGAGCCTGTCGCCGACAGTACCGGCACGCCGGGATCTCCGGCAAGCCGCTCGCCCAGCTCGCGTCCGCCGATCAGCAATTGCGACAGGCCCTCGGGCGCGTCCTCGCCAAATCCGGTGGCCACTCGTTCGAAAAGCGCCTGTACCGCAAGCGCGGTCAACGGGGTCTTCTCCGACGGTTTCCATACCACTGAATTACCGCAGACGAGCGCCAGCGCGGCGTTCCAGCTCCACACCGCGACCGGAAAGTTGAACGCTGAAATGACACCGACCGGGCCGACCGGGTGCCATTGCTCGGCCAGCCGGTGATCGGCGCGTTCCGATGGCATCGTCAGGCCGTAGAGCTGGCGCGACAGGCCGACCGCGAAGTCGCAGATGTCGATCATCTCCTGGACCTCGCCCAGTCCTTCGGACAGGACCTTGCCGGCCTCGACCGTCACCAGCCAGCCAAGCGCCTCCTTGTGGGTACGCAGCGCCTCGCCCAACTGCCGTACGAACTCGCCGCGGCGGGGAGCAGGTACGAGCCGCCATCGCCGAAACGCCACCACCGCACGCGCGACCGCCGCGTCGCAATCGTCGACTGTATTGGCCGTCAGTTCGGCCAGTGCTTCGCCGGTAACGGGCGAGGTAACGATGAGCGGTCCGCCCTCCAGCAAGGCAGCCTTCACGCCCAGGTCGCCCAGAATTTCCCTGGTCCGGTCCCTCAAATGCCCCGTCATTGCGCCTCACTCCCGTCGCGGTTCCGTCGACCGGGGCTTATCAAGCTGCCGGCCGCCCGTTTCGCATTTTGGCCGGGGACTTGATGGAGCGGGCGGGAACATGGCGGCGGCTAGAGGCCGGATATCGGCTGCGCCTCGATCGCCTCTGCCTCGAAACTGGCCATCGGATACGCACAATAATCGGCTGCGTACAAAGCGCTGGGGCGGTGGTTGCCGGATTCACCGAGGCCGCCGAACGGTCGCGTAGAAGCGGCGCCGGTGGTCGGCCGGTTCCAGTTCACCACACCGGCGCGGATTTCGGTCGAGAAACGATCCCATAGCGCCGGATCAGCGGAGATCAGTCCCGCCGACAGGCCGAAGTTCGTCGCGTTGGCACGGGCAATCGCCTCGGAGAAGTCAGCGACGCGGGTAACCTGAAGCACTGGCGCGAATATCTCGGCGTCTGGAAGCTCGACTCCCGTCGCATCGAACAACGCCGCGGCGATGAAGGCAGGGTTGCGCTCTTCGACCGTGCCTGCGGGCAGCAACATCTTCGCGCCTCGCGCCGAGAGACCGTCACAGGCCGTACGGGCGGAGGTGGCGGCGCGGGCGGAGATCAACGGCCCCATGAAGGCATCGCCGTCCTCGTTCCATGCGCTCACCGGCAGCCGCGCTGCCAGAGCCTGCACCGCATCGACAATCGCCTCGCCTTGCCGGCCCTGCGGCACGATGAGGCGGCGCGCGCATGAACAGCGCTGCCCGGTGGTGACGAAGGCGGATTGGATCACCAAAGTCGCTACCGTCTCTGCATCGCCATCCCAGGCGATCAGCGGATTGTTGCCACCCAGTTCCAGCGCGAGAATCACTGACGGTCGGTCGACCAATGCATGCCGGAAATAGCGCCCGGTCTCTGCCGAGCCGGTGAACAGCAACCCGTCGATATCAGCGTCGATCAATGCGCCGCCAGTCTCTCGGCCGCCCTGAACGGCTTGCAGCACGTCGCGGGGCAACCCGGCACGCTGCCACAATCCAGCCATCCGTTCGCCGATCGCTGGTGTTTCCTCGGACGGCTTGAATACCACGCAATTGCCCGCCAGCAGCGCAGGCACAATATGTCCATTGGGCAGGTGGCCGGGGAAATTATAAGGACCGAGCACCACCATCACGCCATGCGGGCGATGCCGCAGCACCGAGCGGCCGAACGGCATCACCTTCTCGCACGAACCGGCACGTTCCGCCTGGGCGGCAATCGAGATTTCGACCTTGCCGGTCATCGCCGCGACTTCGCCCCGGCTATCCCACAACAGCTTGCCGGTCTCGCGCGAGACCAAAGTGGCGAGATCCTCGGCTTCCTCACGCAGGAGGTCGGCGAACCGACGGGCGATGGCGATGCGTTCTTCCAGCGGCGTGCGGGCCCAGCCGGGGAAAGCGGCGCGGGCGCGGGCGACTGCGGCGCGACATTCGGCCGGCCCGGTCGCAGCACCTTCCCAGACGATTTCGCCACAGGAGGGGTCGACGGATCGCATCGTCATGTCACTTGCTCGCATAAAGAGGATCGCCGTCCTGTACGCCCAGCAGGCGGGCATCCTCCTCGGACAGCAGCAGTTCGTCGCATCGCTGCTCGGCAAGGGTCCGGATCGCACGGAAGCCAGCAAGATCCGATGATGCCACCAGCATCTGCGTACCACTCGCCTGAGCACCGACGCGCCCGGTCAGTCGGGCACCGTCCCGGATGGTAACGATGTCGTCGCGCGCGCAGGTGACGGTCGGTCCGCCGTCGAAGATGTCAACCAGTCCCGAGCGGGAGAAGCCCTCGCGCTCCAACATCCGCAGCGCTGCTTCGCCGTGCCGATGGACCGCACCGATCGCCTCGCGTGCCGCCGCATCGACCAGTTCGAGGTAGATCGGATGGCGCGGCGCGAGATCGAGGATGAACTGGCCGTCGGTCAGGGTGATCATCCGGTCCGCCTCCTCGAACGGCAGGCGGAAGAACTTGCGGGCGATGCCTTCCCAGAACGGGCTGGCGTCATTCTCGTCGAACCACCCGCGCAGTTCGGCCATGATCGTGTCTGCGAAACGATTCCGCGCGGTCGCGATCAGCATGTAGCGCGACCGTGCGAGCAGCGATCCGGCGCCGCTCTGCCGTTTGCCGGGACGCAGGAACAGCGACCCAACCTCGGAGCAGCCGCCACTCTCATTGACCAGCACGAGCGCCTGATGATCGAAGCGCGTCTGGGTGGCCGACGAATATTGGGCGAGCGTCATCACCCGAAACGAGAAATGCGGACGCTGGATGCCGACCCCGCCCCTGACCCCGGCGACGCCCTCGATGCGACCGGTGTCGCTGTCCTCGAGCATCAACACGTACCAGGCCTCTTCCGGCAGCACCGCGCCAGCGAAACTGCGCTCGGACAGGGCGAGCCGCTGCGCCAGCGTCGGCCGATGCTCGGGCAGGCTGGTAAAACCGCGTCCCGAAAGGAATGCGAGTTCCATCAGCGCGTCGATATCCGCCGGGCCGGCGGGTCGGACGAACAACATCAGGCAGCGGCGGCGAAGCGGGAGCGCGCGGCGGCGAAGGTCGCTTCGATCCGGCGCAGCACCTCGCTGGCCTCCTCTGCGGTGATGATGAGCGGCGGAAGCAGCCGGATGCAATTGTCGCCGCCACCGGCCACCAGCAGACCGTGATCGCGAGCCAGCGCCATCATATCGCGGTTGTTCGGCAGCATCTTGACCCCGATCAGCAGCCCCTTGCCGCGCACGTCGACGGCCACGTCGGGAAAACGGGCCGCGAGATCGCGCAATCCGGCCAGCAGCTGGTCCGACACGTCCCGGGCATTGGCGAGGGTCTCCTCACGCGCGATCTCGTCGAAGGCGGCAATTCCGACCGCCATCGCCAGCGGATTGCCACCGAAGGTCGATCCGTGCGTGCCTGCGGTCATTCCCTTGGCCGCCTCCGCCGTGGCGAGACAGGCGCCGATCGGGAACCCGCCGCCAAGCGCCTTGGCGACGGCCATGATGTCGGGTGCCGCGCCGTCGAACCATTGATGAGCGAACAGCCGGCCGGTACGGCCCATGCCGCTCTGCACCTCGTCGAAGATCAGCAGGACGCCGTTGGCACTGCACAGCTGACGTAGCCACAACAGCCACTCGCCGTCGAGCGCCCGCGCACCGCCTTCGCCCTGCACCGGCTCGACGATCACTGCCGCAGCAGTCGGTCGCCGCACCGCTTCCTCGATCGCCTTGCGGTCGTCGATCGAGAGTTGGACATAGCCGGGAAGACGCGGCCCGAAGCCGTCGAGATACGCGGCATTGCCCGACGCATTGACCGCTGCGTAGGTCCGGCCATGGAACGACCCGGCGAAGCCGATGACGTCGATCCGTTCAGGCGCACCGTTGACCGCGTGATAGCGGCGCGCGGCCTTGAGCGAACACTCGATCGCCTCCGACCCCGAATTGCCGAAGAAGACCAGGTCGGCAAAGGTCGCGTCGACCAGCCGCGCCGCCAGCTCCTCCTGTTCGGGGATGCGGAAGATGTTCGAGACATGCCACAGCTTACGCGCCTGCTTCTCCAGTGCCGCGACCAGGCGGGGATGGGCGTGGCCCAGGCTGTTGGTGGCGATGCCCGCCACGCAATCGAGAAAGGTCCGCCCGTCGCGGGCGTGCAGCCACACGCCCTCGCCCCGCTCCACCTCGAGTTGCGCCCGATTGTACACGCCCATCAATGCGTCGCTCATTTCGCGTCCTCTCCTGTCGTTCCAAAATCGACCCGGCCGATCGAGACCGAAGCCATGATGCGCTGGACGTCCCCAGCGAGGCGGCGCACCGCCCCGGGGACGTAGCGGGGGTAATAGGCGATGTTGCGCGGGCCGATGCCGTGCTCGGCACTGAAGCTGCCGCCGAACGCCTCGACGACGGTATCGAAGATCAGCCTGCGCGCTTTCTCGAACATGGCTGGATCGGGCGTGCCGCTCTCGCGGGGCCAGACGAGATTGTAGTGGAGCCCGCCATCGCCGACATGACCAAAATCATGCGGCAACAAGCCCGGTGCGTGGCGCGCAAGGAGCCCGGCCATGCGATCGCGAAAAGCCATGACATCGCCCCGGCGCAGCGCGATATCGCAAGCCACCACCGTACCCCTGGCGCGCAGCCCTTCCGGTATCGCATGGCGCACCGCCCATAGCCGACCACGGCGATCGATCGCGGCGTCCCGTACGGAAGCACCCTCCCCGGTCATGAACGGTTCGAGCGCCGCGGCCAGACGCTCCTCCATCATATCCTCGTCAAAGGCTGCGCCTGCCGAAAGCTCGACCAGCACGGCATAGGGCGGGACGCGGCCGAACGGCAGGTGAAGGCCGGGGACATGATCCGCGGCGGCACGGAGTGCCGCTTCGCTCATTCCCTCGAACGCCGACAGCAAGGCACCGAAGTCGCGCTCGAGCGCCAACAGCAGCGGCAGCGTGGCATGAGGATCTTCGAGCGCCAGCAGCGCGGTCAGCCGGGTGACGGGGACGGGATGCAAAGCGACGGTGGCGCGCGTGACAATCCCGGTCGAACCGCCACCACCGACTAGCAATTGCTTGAGATCGAGCCCGGTGTTGTTCTTTCTCAGCGGAGCACCCAGCGCGATACGCGTACCGCCGGAGTCAGCACGGACAATCTCCACCGACAGAAGGTTCGCGCGTACATCACCGTAGCGCAGCAGGCGGGCACCTCCCGTATTGTTGGCAATCATGCCGCCGATCACCGGGTCAGCGCCAAGGTCGATGGGAAAGCTCAGCCCATGCTCGGCAGCGGCGGCGTTGAGCGTTGACAGACGGACGCCGGCGTCCACTGTTGCCGTGCGGTTCATTGGGTCAATCTCGATATGGCGCGCGAGCCGCTCCAGACTGACCAACAGGCAGCCGCCCTGTTCGGGCGGCAGGCCGGCACCGGTCAGGCCGGTGCGACCACCAGCGACGACGAGCCGGATACCGGCGCCCGCCGCCAGTCGGACAAGCGCCGACACCTGATCGGCATCGTCCGGCCGGACGACCGCAATCGGCTGGCCGCCGCCTTCGCCGCGACCGTCGATACGGTACCCAACCAGATCGGACGGCTCAGTCAGCACTTGCGCCTTGCCGACGATCTCGGCGAGCGCGCTGAGCAAGATCGTATCGGAACCGGTCATGCCGCCTTGGTCATGCCGAAGATGCCGGTGGCATTGCTGCTGTCGAACGACAAATCGAGCGTGCCGGTTGCCGGGTCGATGTCGCGCGTGATGAATTCATAGAATGATCCGGGCACGGACAGGACCTGATCCGGGCCGGAGGACATCCCGAACGGACGCTCGACCGGATCGGCACGGAATGCCGTCTGGCGCACCCGACCCGTAGCCGAAAACTCGACACCGTCCTTGATCGGCCGGCCCAGCGCCCGCTGAGTCTCCGCCAACGCGACCACATCCGCGACCCGGTCGGTCGCGTGATTGAACGCATTGCCTTCCGTCGCGATCCACGCCGCCTCCGCCGACGAACGCTTGAGGATCTCGTAGTCCGTCAGCATCGGCCGGTCATGCTGACGGCTAAACGCGTCGAGCACCCGGCGCAGCGCCCGGACGGCGACATGCTGCTCCAGCAGCTCACCATGACCGAGCCGCGCCAGCGCCGCCGCCGTATCGCTGTCGATCGGATCACGCGAACTGCCAAAGACGCGCCGGGCCGCGGCAATGAACCCCGCGTCGAATTGATCGACATCGAGTTCGCTGACAAAGAACTGGGGAATGGTTTCCGGGTGCGTGCGATGACGATAGGCGCGGCCGGTCATGCGCAACTTCGGCAACGGATAGATTGCCGCTTCCTCATAGCCGAGCGGCTCGAGGATGCGACGGAACGCCAGCTCGCCGGCCGGCAGGGCGCCGGTGTCGCCACGCGGCAGGCGGATCGTGCGTAGCGCGCCATGGTCAAAGCACACGCGCCGGCCTGTCCGGCCTACTTCCTCGACATAGGCTGCACCGGTAGGCGTGTGGGCAAGGAGATCGGCGAACAGCAGCGTATTGAGTGCGATCGCGAAATCGGTCGCATCAACCCCGCTCCCGGCCGTGCTGCCGGGAGCGGCGACAGCCATCGGTTCGAGTATATCCTGCACTGATCGGGCCTGGTCCTCGGGCAGGATGGCTCCAATCAGTCCGCTCACGACATCTTCATACCGATTCATCATTTACCTCGACTTCATCGCCAACGGCGTGCAGTCATTTGAGACAGGATAAGCACGATTCAAAACGGATTTGCGTCATCAGCAAATGAGCTATTGGAATGAATGAAAGTCGACGATCGCTCCCGCCGATGGCAGCGCTCAACAGTTTCGTCGCCGCCGCGCGCTATGGCAGCTTTTCGCGCGCGGCCGAACATATCGGCCTCACGCAAAGCGCCGTCAGCCGGCAAATCGCGCTGCTGGAGGAGTGGCTTCAGGCAAGCCTGTTCGACCGTCATGGACGCCGGATCACCCTCAATGCGGCCGGCCGTGCCTACGCAGACGAAGTCAGGCCTGCGCTGGATCGTATTCGGCTGGCGACCGATCAGCTTGCGAATGGCGCCGGGCGGACGCTGCTCATCGCGACACTGCCGAGCTTCGGCATGC
This sequence comes from Pseudomonadota bacterium, assembly GCA_040388155.1. Classification (GTDB taxonomy): domain Bacteria; phylum Pseudomonadota; class Alphaproteobacteria; order Sphingomonadales; family Sphingomonadaceae; genus Sphingomonas. Next base: position 181,183 of record JAZKCJ010000016.1, on the reverse strand, counting down.
GCTGGCTCGCGCCGCGCCTGCCGGGCCTGTCAGCCCGCCACCCGGAGATGACGGTCAATTTTGCGGCGCGCTCCTTTCCGTTCGACCTGAAGGACGAGGGATTCGACGGGGCCATCCATTTCGGCCAGCCCGATTGGCCGGACGCCTCGCATCTGCGCCTGTTCGGCGAGCGCGCGGTGGTCGTCTGCGGCGCTGACTGGTTGGCCCGCAACCCGATCGAATCCCCGCGCGACCTGATCGACAAACCTTTATTGTTCCAGGCTTCCCGCCTCAATGCGTGGAATCGCTGGTTCGCCGCTCGCGGCATCGCCGACCTGCCAAAGCTGGAGGGGCAGCGGTTCGAGCATTTTCTGATGCTGGCGCAGGCCGTCGCCGCCGGCGCGGGCGTAGCGCTGATTCCGGAATTCCTGATATCGCCGGAACTCGCGAACGGCAGCCTCGTCATGCCGTTCGAACAGCCGTTACTCACCGACGACGCTTATTATCTGGTGCGACGCCCCAACTGGCAGGACAATGGCGCGATGGTTGATTTCAGCGCATGGATGGACGAGCAGATCGATGCGATTGCGAAGTCTGACATCGGACAATCCGGCCCGGCGTGAAGGATAGGCGACCGCACATCCGCCCCGATCGTCGCTGTGCCTCGCATGCGGCAGCGACGGCGAGACTCGGACCGATCTCGCGCTTGCCCCTAGTGAAGCGACCTGCTGCCCGGCTCTATCGGGCGGGCAACAACGCTCTACGCCGTGCCCGGTCCTGCTCGCGAACCGGCACGCCTTCCGGCATTCTTGCAGGCGTACAAGGTCCAGACTGCTCCCAAAAGCAGGCAGAAGCTGCCGCTGACCAGCGCATCGACGACATAACTGGCGTTAACGCCATTCCACAGATGATAGGCCGCTCCGTCGGCCATCTGCATATAGGTTAGCGGCAGGAAGGTCGCGGCGGTCAGGAGGCCGAACTGCGTCGCGGCAAGCGGATTGTCACGACCGATAGTGCGCAAGATGATCAGATTTTGCAGCGAAAGCGCCGCCCCCTGAAACAGGTTCTCACCCAAGGTAGCGGTCCCGAATGTGATCATATTGTGCGGGAGGGTCACGAGCGACAAAGTGAACATGGCCCCCGACGCGCCGACCAGCAGATAAAGCGACCGCGGGGAAGCCAGGCGTTCGAACCGTGGGATCAGCAAACTACCCGCCACGCCCATGATCGACGCCCCGGCGCCACCAAGAAGACCGACCATATGTTCGGACGTACCGAAATCGCGCCCGAAAGCGCCCAGCGTGTTCGTCAGTGCGAAGGAGGATACCGGCAGCATGAAAAGCACAAGGCTCCATTGCACGGAGGGGTTTTTGAGTACCGCCAGCACGTCGATCACGAACCGGCGGAACCCTTCGCGCGCCAGCCCCCTGTCCGCGGGGGGGCAATATACGACCCAGAAGAGCGGTACCGCCAATAGAATGAAACCGCTCAGGATTCCTGCCCCAAGGACATATGGCAGGCCCCGGAGAAGATGCATCGCCGCTGCCGCCGTCAGGCCGAAGGTACCCGCATTGGCGGCCGTCAACCACGCGCTCAACCGTCCCTGTCGCTCAGCGTCAACGACGTTGCCGAACCATCCTCCCACAGACGCGATGGTCATCGAAATCGCCAGATTCGCCACGAAGAGCAGCAGGGTGAGCAGTGGCAGATCGTCGATCGCCAGGAGCGCGCCGAACGTGCAGAGCGCGCCCACGATTGTCAGGACGATCGCGTAGGCACGTCGCGTGAAGCGCCAATCCAGAAGCGGTCCCAGAATAAAGCTGCCGACATTGGGCAGCAGCCCTGTCGCCGTGATGGTCGCGATGTGGATTTCCGGCACATGGTTTGCCGCCAGCAACTGCGGCACCGTCACGAGAAGGATTGCGCCATTCACCCCCTGCGGGAGAAAACCAAGACCCATCAACCATGTGGGGGGCAGCTGCCGCAACGCAGTCATTCGCAACCTTTCGCGCCCTCTTGAATGGGGCAATCGACCCAAAAATTCTTCGGAAAATCAGCTTTTTACGTGGCCAGATTCGACCAACCCCAGACGCCGGCAGGCGCGCTGACCATGCCATGATCATAAACGATCGGGGGATTGCGATCGGATTCGAAAAACAATGGGCCGTCGAGGTCGACCACGTCGCAATATTGGCCGATCAACAGGGCCGGAGCCATGGCCAGCGAGGTCCCGGTCATATTGCCGATCATCACCTTCAGTCCGAGACGCCGGGCTTCTTCGGCCATCAACAGACCTTCGGTCAGGCCGCCGCATTTATCGAGCTTGATGTTCATCACCTGGAAACGCCCCACCAGCGCCGCCACGTCCGCTAACGACCGCACGCTTTCATCGGCTGCCAGCGGGATCGGCGAAACCAGCCCATCCAGCAGAGCATCGTCGCAGACCTTGAAGGGTTGTTCGATCAAGCCCACGCGAGCGTCGAGAAAGACTGGCATCAGTTCAGCCAGGCTATTCGGATCGAACCCCTGATTGGCATCGACGCCGATCCAGACATCGTCGCGTGCGGCGCGAACGGCGCGAACACGATCTCCGTCCAGCCCGTCACCGAGCAGCTTCAGCTTGATCGCCCTGGCATCGGCATATTTGCCGCGCGCGCCTTCCGCCATGGCTTCGGGCGTGTCGGCACTCAAGGTATAGGTTGTCAAAAGCGGCTTTGGCGGTCGGAGGCCGGCCAGCGCCCAGACCGGCTCGCTCGCCTGTCTGGATTCAAGCTCCCATAAAGCGCAATCCACCGCGTTGCGCGCGCCACCCGGCGGCAGCAACTGCCGCAACTCGTCCCGAGTCAGCCCGGCTTCGATCTTGTCGCGCACCTCCTCCAGCTGCTGGATGCCCCGATCAGGAAAATCATCAAGATAATATACGCCGGCCGCTTCGCCCCGACCCACATGAATTCCATCCGAGATCGTCACAACCAGCGCATCATGATCATTGAAAGTATAGCCGGTGATACGAACTGGGGAGGACAACTTCCAATTCTCGATGTCCACATGAAATGACAACCGGTTTCTTATATTCACGATCACAGCCATTCTCCCCTTCCCTCACGAGAATGGATTCTTTTGAAATTAAATAACGCGACGCAGCATCAAGAAATAGAAATCTACCAAATATAGATTCTACCTTTATTTTTGAACATCATTGACGCGTCTCAATAGAATATCTTGATAGTCGTAGCTGAAATCAGCCATGGGAGAGATGGCGCGCATCTTGATGCAGTCCACCGAACCATCTTCGTTCAGGGCGAAGGTGACGTAAGCGTTTTCGATCACTGGATTGTCGAAACGCGTGCGAAACGTATCTCGCGACCAGTGTTCCAGCCGCCCCCGCATGCCGGCATTGTGGGTGAAATCAATCGTCAGCCCTGCGTCCGCCGAGGCGATGACGATCTTGCCATACCAATCGTCCCGATAGGTTGCCGCATAAGCGGCGAGCGGCAGGGAAGCTGCCCCACCGGTGGCGCGGATATTCTGCGCGGCCTCGAGCGTCTTGAGCGCCGCCGCCTGCGAACTGGCTCCCTTCGCCTTCCATGCCGCGATCCAATCCGTCGGCGTCTGCGCGGTATAGTGATCCAGCAGCATGCCGGCGATCGACATGTGGCAACCCTGCTCCTCGGCATTCGTCAGAATTGCGAAGCCGACACCCAGTTCCGGCACGAGCACCACCCTGGACGCCGCCCCTTCGATCCCACCGGAATGGGCCAGGAACGGGATGCCGCGGTGATCCTGCAAACCCCATCCCAAGGCGTAGAGGAGAAAATGCGGATCGCCGTCGCGCGCTGGCGTCGTTGCGGAGGCACTGACGAGGGTGCGGGGACGCCACATCTGCGACGCGCCCTCCTCGCTCCACAACCGCTTGCCGTCAGGCGTTTTGCCGCGAGCGAGCTGGACCTGCAGCCAACGCGCCATGTCACGCGCGCTGGCGTAGATGCCTCCGGCGGCGTTGGACGGATCCGGAACGGCGGAACCCGGCACGTTCAGCGGGCTGATGATCTGCATCCGCCCGATGCCCCGCACGGGCCCATCGATCCGCGCATGGGTGGTCGCGCGATTGGAGGTGGTCAGGAGGCTCTGGTCCGGCGCGGAGTCCCGCATTCCCATGGGAGACAGGAGTCGCTGCTGAACGAACGTTTCCCAGCTCAGTCCCGATACCGACCGGATGAGTTCCCCCGCCGCGATATAAAGAACATTGTCATAGGCGAAGTTCGCGCGAAAGCTGGTCGCAGGCTTGAGATAGCGCAACTGCCGCACGACTTCGGCCGCCGTGCGCCGCCCGCCCGGCCAGAAGAGCAGATCACCCTGCCCCAGGCCCAGGCCGCTGCGGTGAGTCAGAAGATCGGCCACCGTCATCTGCTGGCTGGCATAGGCGTCGTACAGGCGGAAGCCCGGCAGGTGATTGCCGACCGGATCGTCCCAGTCGAGCCGCCCTTCATCCACCAGAAGAGCCAGCGCCGCCGCCGTGAAGGCTTTGCTATTGGAGGCTATGGCAAACACAGTGCCCGGATCGACCGGTGCCGCCTTCCCCAACTGGCGTACGCCATAGCCACGAAGAACCGGTTCGCTGCCGGGGGAGATCAGCGCGATCGACAGCCCGGGCGTACCGAACGCCCACATCGCCGCACCAACGATCGCATCAAGGTCGGGCATAGCGGGAACAGCCTGGGCGGCCTCAGCACTGCCTGAGCCCATCATCACTCCGGCACCAAGGGCGCCGAATCCCAGCAGCGCCTGTCGCCGCGTAATCGTGAACGCTGGATGTGAGCGCATATCGGAGGTTTCCATTTTATGGGATCGGATCAGTGGCGGAATCAGCACCCGTTCACTGCGGTTTCGAGGAATCATCCCGGATCACCTGACCACCCTTCATGACGAAGGTGATCCTGCTCATCTCCCGCAGGTCCCTGAGCGGATCATGCGCGACGGCGATGATGTCGGCGGCCTTGCCGGGCGCGATCGAGCCGATCTCGCTTTCCCTACCCAGGGCCCGGGCAGCATTGATCGTGGCTGTCTTGAGGGCATCAGCCGGGGTAAGACCCGCCTCATTCAGCAGGACGAATTCCTCCGCGACGCGCGCAATGGGGACGACCGGCAGGTCAGAACCGAACAGGATCGGCACGCCGGCCCGATAGGCCTTGCGGACGCTGCCGGCGACCTGAGAGTAATAGCCACCTTCGACGCCCAATTTTCCTTCGGCCATCTTTGCCGCCATCATCGTCGCCGTATAGGCAGTGCGACGCGACATCATGCCAGCGATGTTGCGATCGCTGAGCGGGCCGTGCTCGATGGTATCGGCTCCGGCATCGATGGCGATTTCGTTGGCGACGTCGGAGCCTGCGGAATGGACAGCCACTTTCCGATTGAGGCGGTGGGCGGTCGCAACGATGGCCTGGATTTCTTCGGGGGTTTCCATCGGCCCGCTTTTCGGATCGGAAGTTTGCGCCGCCAGCCGGAGCTTGATGACGTCCGCCCCGCGGCGAACTTCTTCCCGCACCACCCGCGCGCAATCGATCGCCCCCGTGCAGGTACCGCGACTGCGGAACAACGGTTCCAGATCGGCGCGCTCTCCGAAAGCGCTGGCATCATAATCCCCGCCGGATACGCCGAACATCGGCTCATCGGCGATGATGCGCGGACCGGCCACGATTCCGGCATTTATGGCGTTTCTGAGATCATAGGTGACATTGGCGGGATCACCCAGATTGCGGATGGTGGTGAAACCATTGCGCAAAATGGCCTGCGCGCGCGGTATCGTCGCAAGGACGCGCTGCGTCGGCCGGCCCAATACCGCCGGCAGCATGTCAGCCGCCGGATTGGGCAAGTCGATGTCCATCGTGATCGACACATGTGTGTGCATGTCGATCAGACCGGGCATCACCCAGTCGTTGGAAAGATCGATCACTCGCTCCCCATCGACAAACCCGTCTTTTATGGCGACGATCCGTCCATCCTTGATGATGATCGACTGGCGATCGCTCACCGGCTGACCGGGCTCGGCGAGCAGATGCCCCGCGTGAATGACCGTCTGAGCCTCGGCCTGGGACGTGAATAGCAGGGCCAGAGCCGATGCGAGAGCAGGCAGGTGTTTCATGGACATCTCTCGATTGAAGGGACGCGACCGGGAGCCGCGATCAGAAGGTCTGGGCGATCGAGAAACCCAAGGTCCGGGGACGGATCACCGACACCTCAGCGATCGGGCCAAGGATAAATCCGTTCGCCTGGCCAATCGTGTTCCCGACATTCTTGAGATAGAAGTTGAGCGACAGACCGCCCTTGCGGACGCCCGCGTGCAGATCGACCACGTCATAAGCCGGCAACTGGAACCGAGGCTGGCCAGCCTCCTCGGCGAAACTGGATTGGCGAGTGCCCACGTATCGGAAATCGGAGCCGGCCGTGGCGGTCCACGCATCCCCCAGCGGGAACTGGTATTCAGCACTGATCTGGCCGCTCCAGCGCGGCGTGAACGGCAGCGCGTCGCCCTTTATGCCCACCGTCGGGAGCGGCAGTGACCGACCGAGCGTCGCATCGATGTAGCTGAGATTTCCATCCACGACGAAGCCGCGCGCCGGACGCAATGAGAAGGAAACCTCCGCTCCCTTGCTCGAAGCCTTGCCCGCATTGCTGTAGTAACTCGTGCCCAGCGGGGATATCTGGAGCAGCTGAACGTTTTTCCAGTCGATATAGAACGCCGATGCTTCCAGGCTGAGAAGCCGATGGAACAGGTCGGTCTTCAACCCCGCCTCATAGTTGGTCAGCGTGTCCGGCTTGTAGCTGCTGGGAACGTCGGTCACGACGATGTTCGGACCGCCCGGCCGATAGCCCGACGCCACGCGCAGATAGACCATCATATTGTCGCTGAGGTGGAAACGTGGCGTAAAGAGAAACGTCACCGAGCCGTCACGAGAAGCAAGGTGAGTCGTGCTCGGCGGCCCCACCAGGAACCCCTGCGTACCCTGATCCGCCGACTGGCGGTTACGGCTGTAGCGCAGGCCCGCCATGAGATCGAACCGGGAACTGAAGTGATAGGTGGCATCACCGAATACGGCGATCTCGCTGTACGTCGACGGAACCGAAACCTTGAGCGCCGACGGCAAACTGACGGGTAGCGGACCACCGGTTGCCGCCATGAAAAGCGGCAGTTCCTGGGTCACCATCGAGCTTTCGTGCGTATAGAACAGCCCGACCTGCCAAGCGAAGCGCTGGCCGGAAGGCGAACTCAGGCGCAATTCCTGCGTTACCTTTTCCAGATTGGACTGGCCCTGGATCGCTGCCCCGAGCCCGGGCAGCCCCAGCGCGTCGCTCAGCATCGGTCCGTAGAGCGGCGTGGCGTCGGTGTTGATCCGCGACGTCAGCTTTCCATAGCTTGTCGCCGAGACGAGGTCCGCTGCGCCCAGATGACCTTCGATGCGGACATCGTAGAGATTGTAGGTGGCCCGGGTGGCGCCCGTGCCCGGCGCACGCACCTGACGCAGATCGCCGTACAGGAGCTTGCCGGTGGCAAGATCGAAGTCCTCTGTCGGTGTGCCGCGCCCGCTCTGATGTTGGATGAGAGCTGATGCGCGTACGGTCCAGTCCTCGCTCACGCGCCAGCCCAGCGATGCCCGACCACCAGTGAAGCGGGCGCCGTTTACATTGCGCGCATCGCGAGCCGCATCATCGATGAAGCCTGGATCCCAGCGGTTGAATCCACTGACCCGCAAACCAAGATTGCCACCGAGCGGTATATTCGCGGCTGCCCGCACACCATAACCGGTTCCACCGCCGTCGATCTGATTTCCGTCGACCTGAATGCGACCGCTGAACTGTTCGAAATTCGGCGCCTGAGTCACGAATTTGACGAGTCCGCCCATGCTGCCCGCCCCATAGAGCGTCCCCTGTGGGCCGCGCAGCACTTCAATCCGGGTAAGGTCGGAAGGGTCGAGATCCGGTGCGAAAATCGCGCCACCGCCAAGGTTGGTGCTGGAACCGAACGGAGCGTCATCGATGTAGAAGCCCACCGTGGGGTTTCCGCCGCCGCCAGTGGTCACGCCACGGATGGAAATCTGATTCAGCCCGCCGCTGGCGGACGCATTGTTGATGTTCAGGCCGGGTGATTTCGCCGCGTAATCCTCAAAGCCGTTCGCGCCACGGCTAACCAGCGCCTCGGCGTTGATCGCGGTGACTGATGCCGGCACGTCCATCAGGCGCTCGGTGCGCTTGTTGGCGGTAACGACAATGTCCTGCTCCGGCACCCCTTCCTGCGCGCCAGGACTTTGAGTGACCGGGTCTGGCGCCGACGCCTTCGAAGCGTCAGCCAGGGCCTGAGCCTCCGCCCCAAATGATGCAGCCAAAGCCAACGAACAAGTGGCCATCAAGGCCACGCGGCGAGCTGGATTCATACCGTCCCCCTCCTCGAGATTGGTTTCTTATTTTTTAGAGTATTGACTCTACTATTTATCGCTGGCTCCTGCTGTCAAGCGGTTTTAGAGTAGCGGACCTATTTTTTAGGAGATGATATGACCGGACCCACCAAGAAGGCTGCGGCGCGTCGCTCGGAGATTCTGGCGGCGGCCGGCATCTGCTTTTCCGAAAAGGGCATCAAAGAGGCAAAAATCGACGACATATGTGGCAAGCTTAATATCAGCCCAGGCCATCTATATTATTATTTCAAAAGCAAATCCGAGATAATCGATGCCTTGATTGACGCGCATACTGCGAGAATAGAGCAAAGAGGCGAAGAACTATTAAACCGCCCTGACGCACTGAACTACTTCCTGTGTGATGATTTTGTTTCCGCTCAACTGGAAGCCGACGACAACGAATCATATATCTGGGAAATTTACACCCGAATGCGCGGGGATTCCCACATGGCGGAAAAGGGGCGCCGCCACTGGCAGGTCAGTAGCGATGCGCTCCGAAAGATCGTGCTGTCGGCGAAACACCACGGGCACCTTCGCCCCGACGCAGATGTGGATACCGTTCTCACGCTTCTCAGCATGATGGTCCTCACCGCCCAATTCGCCGAGATGGCCGACCCTGATTACGACCTGACGCGCTATCAAGCAGCGCTGCGCCTCGCACTGAAGCCCTTCACGGCCGAGCCCTGAGCTATCCTCGCGGTCGGCCAGCCGCCCCACCACAGGAAGGCGACAGGGTGACGCGGCGCAGGAACTGATAGCCGATTGCTATCGGGATGAGCGGAACCAGAGTGTAGCCGATCCGAAGCCCGGCCAAGGTCAGGGCGGATTGATGGCCGCCGCCGGGCGCAAAACCGATCAGGTCCAACATGCCGCCCGCCATGAGGCTGCCCATGGACGCGCCCAGTTTGAAACCGGCCACCGTGATGCCAAGGTAGAAGCCGGTGGCGATCCCGACCTCATGTTCGATGAGCTCCAGGGCGATCGTCTGCAATAGAATGGTCGCGGCTCCCGCAGCGAGGCCGACGCCGCCGATGGCAATCCAATTCATCCAGGCCGGACCGTAGCTTGCCGGAAAGAGCGCGCTCAGCATCGCCGCGATCGCGAGCGTGCATGCGCGAACCGACTGCCCGGCGCCGAAACGCCTCACGAGCCAGGGCGCAAGCGACATGCCGCCGACAGCGCCCGCCCCCGAGGCCGCCAGCAACATGGGAAGCCCGTGCTGACCATTTTCCAGAACATATCTCGCCGCGAACGGCAGAACGCTGCCGATAAATGCCGAAGCGGCGCTGAGACAGAGCACACCGGTCATCAGAAAATAGAAAGCGCGATTGGAAGCCGTGATCCGGATCGAGGCGCGTAGTGACAGGGGCGCCTTGGCCGGAGGGGGTCGCCGGACAGGAACACGCGCCGTCGTCGCGACGAATACGCCGATGGCGATGGCCGCTATCGCCGCGACCTGCACCGCCATCACCGAATAGCCCGACCGACCGCCGCCCGACCAGGAGACAAGCACAGGCGCCATCACCGCCCCCGCGACCAGAAACGCCTGACCCACACCACCCGAAAGCGACAACAGCCCGCTCAGTTCATTCTCGTTCGCGCTCAGTTCGGTGGCGAGGGCGAACTGCGAAACCGTGAACGCCGTCTCGGTCACCGACAACAGGATCAACAGCGCGATGACCGTGATTTGAATCGACAGCGCCGATTGCAACTGCGGCAGCGAGAAAATGAGTATCAGCGCCGCGAGAAACCCGGCGCCGGAAATCAGCGCGATCGGCGTGCGCTGCTTCATCCCGGCCGCCAGCCGCTCAACCCAACCGCCGATCCCCGGGCCGAGCAACGCATCCCACATCTTCGGCAAGGCGATGACCATACCGGCCTGCCCCGCCCGCAACCCCACCACCTCGGTCAGATAGAAAAGGAGCATCAACGTAATCGGGCTCAGTCCGATCATCAGCCCGGCATTGCCCAACGCATAGCCGAATCGTCGCCACCAGCCGAAACCAGCACCAGTCACGCGTGTCGCCTGATCGTATGAGCGGATGCTGATACCGGTCCCTGCCATGTCGACGCTCACTGGGCGCCGCGCGACCCGTTAGCTGAGCGCCCCCGCTTCCGCACGTCAAATTGCACGCGATATTCCGGTCGCGAAAGCGGCTCATCCCCACTCCCGGATCACCCACGCCTCGTCGGCCAGCAGCGCGTCGATGAGGAAAATACCCTGCCAGTCGAACGGCACGAAAGCAGTCATTCAGCGCCCTCCCGTTTCGCACGATCACTCTTGCAAGGCAGCGCGATTTGCTTCAAGCTTGAAATAGTTTGGAGACGGATCGATGCGTATCGCATGTGTCGGCGGCGGACCGGCGGGACTCTATTTCGCGATCTCGATGAAGCTCCGCGATCCGGCGCATGAGATAGAGGTGTTCGAGCGCAATCGGGCCGGCGACACGTTCGGCTGGGGCGTCGTGTTCTCGGATCAGACCGTCGAGAATCTCATGGCGAACGACGCAGTGAGCGGCCGCATCATCGCCAGCGAATTCGCTCATTGGGACGATATCGAGGTGTCGATCGGCGGCGAGTCGATCCGCTCGTCGGGCCACGGCTTCATCGGGATCGGCCGCAAGCGGCTGCTCCAGATCCTGCAGGACCGGGCACAAGCTCTTGGCGTCGTGCTCCATTTCGAGCATGAATCGAGCGACAACCTCGCCGACTTTCCCGATTATGATCTCGTCATCGCGGCCGACGGCCTGAACAGCCGTTTCCGCAAGCGCTATGCCGAACATTTCGGGGTGGATATCGACGTTCGGCGCAACAAGTTCATCTGGCTCGGCACGCACAAGACCTTCGACGCCTTCACCTTCGCGTTCGAGCAGACCGAGGCTGGCTGGATCTGGGCTCATGCCTATCGCTTCGCTGACGATCTCTCGACGTTCATCGTCGAATGCGCCCCCGATACCTGGGAAAAGCTCGGGTTCGGTGAGATGGAACAACCCGAGGCAATCGCGCTGTGCGAGAAGATTTTCGCCCGTCACCTCGATGGCCATGCGCTGATGACCAACGCCACGCATCTGCGCGGGTCGGCCGCCTGGATCAATTTCCCGCGCGTGCTGTGCGATGCCTGGGCGTACGACAAGCTGATCCTGATGGGTGACGCGGCGCACACAGCGCATTTTTCGATCGGCTCGGGCACCAAGCTCGCGCTGGAGGATGCGATCAAGCTGGCCGAGGTGCTCAACCGGCCCGGTCTGTCGCGCGACCAGGGGCTCAACGAATATCAGGCGGAGCGCACCGTCGAGGTGCTCAAGCTGCAGAATTCGGCCCGCAATTCGACCGAATGGTTCGAGACGCTCGACCGCTATCTCGGGTTCGAGCCCATCCAGTTCGCCTATTCGCTGCTGACCCGGTCGCAGCGAGTCAGCCACGAGAATCTGCGGTTGCGCGACCGCGCCTGGCTGGAGGGTGTCGAGCGCTGGTTCGCGGGCGGCACGAATAAGGCCGTGGCACCGATGTTCGTGCCCTATCATCTGCGGGGGATGACGCTGGCCAACCGCGTGGTCGTCTCGCCAATGGCGACCTATTCGGCTACGGACGGCACACTGGGCGACTTCCATCTCGTCCATTACGGCACCCGGGCGCAGGGCGGCGCTGGCCTCGTCTATACCGAGATGACCTGTGTTTCCGCCGATGGCCGGATCACGCCAGGCTGTGCCGGCATGTACGCGCCCGATCACGTCGCCGGCTGGCGCAGGATCGTCGACTTCGTCCACGCCAACAGCGCAGCGAAAATCTGCCTCCAGCTCGGCCATGCCGGTCCCAAGGGTTCGACCAGGGTCGGCTGGGAAGGCTATGACGTTCCGCTCGACAAGGGAAACTGGCCGTTGCTCGCGGCCTCCGGCGTGCCGTGGAGCGCGGCAAACCAGACGCCACGCGCGATGACCCGCCCCGAGATGGATACCGTACGCGACGCCTTTGTCGCGGCGACCCACATGGCCGTGGATGCCGGCTTCGACATGATCGAGCTCCACGCCGCGCATGGCTATCTGCTCTCGAGTTTCATCACGCCGCTGATGAACAAGCGCAGCGATGAATATGGCGGACCGCTCGAGAACCGGCTTCGCTTCCCGCTCGACGTCTTCGCCGCGATGCGCGCCGCGTGGCCGGCCGATCGCCCGATGTCGGTGCGCATCTCGGCCAATGACTGGGCGGGAGAGGACGGCGTGACGCCGGACGAGGCAGTCGAGATCGCGCGCGCCTTTGCCGCTGCCGGCGCTGACCTGATCGACGTGTCGGCCGGCCAGACCTGGGCGGATGCCAGGCCGATCTATGGCCGCATGTTCCAGACCCCGTTCGCCGATCGCGTCCGCAACGAAGCGGGCGTCGCGACGATGGCGGTGGGCAACATCTTCGAGCCCGATCACGTCAATTCGATCCTGGCCGCGGGGCGCGCCGATCTGGTCGCGCTTGCCCGGCCCCATTTGATCGATCCGATGTGGACGCTGCGGGCCGCCGCTGCTGCGGGCCATCGCGATATCTTCGTGCCCCCACCTTATCTCGGCGGCCAGGCACAGCTTGCGCGCAATCTCGCGCGTGCCGCGGAAATGGAGGCGCGCGCATGACGCAACTGGCAGGACTGCACGCCGTGGTCACTGGCGGCGGCACGGGGATCGGTGCCGAAATCGCCCGCGCGCTGGCTGACCAGGGTGCCAATCTGAGCCTGATCGGGCGACGGCGCGACAAGCTCGAAGAGGTCGCCGGCCAAATCCCCGGCGCCTGCATCGCGCCCGCCGATGTATCGGTTCGCGCGGAGGTCGACCGCGCGTTCGAGACCGCGCGCGCGGCGCACGGTCCGATCGCGATCCTCGTCAACAATGCCGGTATCGCCGCGAGCGCGCCTTTCGGCCGGGTCGCCGAAGACGATTGGCGAGAGATCATGGCGGTCAATCTCGACGCGCTGTTCCATTGCTGCCAGGCCGCCCTGCCCGATCTCAAGGCGGCAGTCGCGGGTCGGATCGTGACAATCGCCTCGACGGCTGGTCTGCGTGGATACGCCTATACCGCGCCTTATGTCGCAGCGAAGCACGGTGCCATCGGCCTGACTCGCGCGCTCGCACTCGAACTGGCGAAGACCAGGATCACCGTGAATGCCGTATGCCCCGGCTTCACCGACACGGCCATCGTCGCCGATGCCGTGGCGAAAATCGGGAGCACGACCGGACGCAGCCCCAAAGAGGCGGTGACCGAACTGACGCGCTTCAATCCGCAGGCCCGGCTGATCCAGCCGCGCGAGGTCGCCGACGCGGTATTGTGGCTGTGCCAGCCCGGCAGCGCGTCGATCACCGGCCAGGCTATTTCGGTGTCGGGCGGAGAGACCGCATGACGGCGAAACCTGCCATCATCGAAAAGCATGAAGGCGCGCTCGACGACCGCGCCAGCGTGCGCATCTGGCTGCGCCTGCTCAGCTGCACGATGACGATCGAGAAGCTGGTCCAGCGCAGGCTGGGTGCAGAGTTCGCCAGCACCTTGCCGCGGTTCGACGTTCTCGCAGCCCTCGACCGCAGCGCTGGCGGCATGACGATGAGCGAGCTGTCTCGTGCCCTCCTCGTCGCCAACGGCAATGTCACGGCGATCATCCAGTCGCTCCGTCGAGATGAGATGGTCGTCACCACCCCGCATCCCACCGACAAAAGATCGTCGGTGGTCAGCCTGAGCGATGCCGGGCGGGCGCATTTCAACGACATGGCCGCCGCCCATCATGGCTGGATCGACGATCTCTTCGCCAGCCTGACGCCTGACGAAGGCGACGCGCTCTATGCCGCGCTCGGCCATCTCAAATCCTCGCTCGGCGAGGCGACGCGAAAGGAACAGCCATGAACCCGGCCAGCTTCACCCCCATGCATTTCGGCTGGGAATTCTCCGACGGTGTCGCGACCGTCACGCTCAACCGGCCCGAGCGCAAGAACCCGCTGACGTTCGAGAGCTATGCCGAGTTGCGCGACGCCTTTCGCGCGCTCGTCTATGCCGACGAGGTGAAGGTCGTGATCGTGACGGGTGCAGGCGACAATTTTTCGTCGGGTGGCGACGTCCATGAGATCATCGGCCCGCTGACCGGGATGGCGATGCCGCAGTTGCTCGCCTTCACGCGTATGACGGGCGATCTCGTCAAGGCCATGCGTGGCTGCCCCCAACCCGTCATCGCCGCACTCGATGGGGTCTGCGTCGGTGCCGGTGCGATCATGGCGATGGCGTCCGACATGCGGCTGGCGACACCCGAGACCAAGACCGCCTTCCTCTTCACCCGCGTCGGCCTCGCCGGTTGCGACATGGGGGCCTGCGCCATCCTGCCACGCATCATCGGGCAAGGCCGCGCATCCGAACTGCTGTTCACCGGCCGCGTCATGTCGGCGAGCGAAGGAGAGCGCTGGGGGTTCCACAACCGGCTGGTCGAACGCGCCGCGCTGATGAACGAGGCGCGGACACTGGCGGCATCGCTGGCGAGCGGGCCGACCTTCGCCCACGGCATCACCAAGACCCAGCTTGCCACCGAATGGGCAGTCAGCATCGATACGGCGATCGAGATGGAAGCCCAGGCGCAAGCGCTCTGCATGGCGACCCGGGATTTCCGACGCGCGTTCGAGGCCTTTGCCGAGAAACGTTCGCCGGTATTCGAGGGCAATTGAATGGCCGACCGCGCTTTTCTGGACTGGCCGTTCTTCGAGCCGGCGCACCGCACGCTCGGCGAGGAGCTCGATGCCTGGTGTGGCGAGAACATCCAGCCGCACCATGGCGGTGACGTCGATGCCGAGTGCCGCGCGCTGGTGCGCAAGCTCGGCGATGGCGGCTGGCTGCGCTATTGCGTTCCTGCTGCATATGGTGGCGCGCTGGAGGGTCTCGACGTGCGCTCGCTGGCGCTGATCCGCGAGACGCTCGCGCGCCATTCGGGGCTCGCCGATTTCGTCTTTGCGATGCAGGGGCTCGGCTCGGGCACGATCACCCTGTTCGGCACCGAGACGCAGAAGCGGGCCTATCTGCCGGCCGTGGCGCGCGGCGAGAAGATCGCAGCCTTCGCGCTGACCGAACCGGCTTCCGGCTCCGACGTCGCGTCGATGGAGATGGCGGCGGTCGAGGAAGGCAATGGTTACACGCTCAATGGCGCCAAGACCTATATCTCCAACGGCGGCATCGCAGACTATTACGTCCTGTTCGCACGCACCGGCGAGGCGCCCGGCGCCAGGGGTGTCTCGACCTTCATCGTCGATGCCGGTGCCGCGGGCCTCGACGCGAGTGAGCGGATCGAGGTCATCGCACCGCACCCATTGGCGACCTTGCGCTTCGATGATGTCCGACTTGACGCCAATACACTGCTTGGCGAACGCGGCCGTGGCTTCGCCCAGGCGATGGCGACACTCGACATCTTCCGTACCACCGTCGGCGCCGCGGCGCTCGGCCTTGCGCGCCGCGCGCTCGACGAGGCGACCGAACGCGCGCTGACCCGCCGGCTCGGCGACGGCGTCCTCGCCGACAATGCCGTGACCCAGGCGACGCTCGCCGAGATGGTGCTCGACATCGATACCTCGGCGCTGCTCATCTATCGCGCCGGTTGGCTCCACGACGTCAAGCAGGTCCGCAACACGCGCGAGGCAGCCCTCGCCAAGCTCCATGCCACCGACAGCGCGCAGCAGGTGATCGACAAGGCAGTGCAGCTGTTCGGCGGCATGGGCGTGACCGTCGGGGCAACGGTCGAGGCGCTTTACCGCGAGGTTCGCGCATTGCGCATTTATGAGGGCGCGTCCGAAGTCCAGCGCATGGTCATCGCCCGCGAGCATCTCAAGGCGTTCCGGCCGTGAGTCATGCTTTCTCAGCACGGCACCGCCTTCGCTTCGCACACTGCGACGCCGCCGGGATCGCGTATTACCCGCGGCTGCTCGAACTCGCCGACGCTGTCATCGAGGACTGGACCGAGCAGGTCATCGGCGTGCCGCGCCGTATCCTTCATCTCGAGCTGGGCCGCGGATTGCCCACGGTCGATATGCGGGTCCGGTTCGCCGGCCCCAGCCGGCTGGGCGACTGGCTCGACTTCGCGCTCACCGCTGAACGGATCGGCACCAGCTCGATCGATCTCGCGCTCGCCATGTCCTGTGCCGGCGAGCACCGGCTATCCGCGCAGTATACCCAGGTGCTGGTCGAGCTGGACGCGATGCGCTCGCTGCCCTGGCCGGCCGACTGGCGTGCCCGTATCGAGGAGACGATGCAGTGAGTGTCCATGATATCCTGCACCCCCCTGGCCGGGTTCGCCCCAAGGGATATGCCAACGGCATCGCCGCGACAGGCCGGATGGTTTTCACCGCCGGTGTGATCGGCTGGAACGCCGAGGAGGTTATCGAGGCGGACGATTTTGTCGGCCAGTTCCGCCAGGTGATCGTCAACACGCTCGCCATCCTGGCCGAAGCCGGCGCAGGTCCCGAGCATATCGTCCGCATGACCTGGTACATTACCGACCGCGACGAATATCTCGCGGCGGGACGCGAGATCGGTGCGATCTACCGTGAGATGCTTGGACGAAATTTCCCGGCCATGGCCGTGGTCATCGTTGCCGGCCTGATCGAACGAAGGGCCAAGCTCGAGATCGAAACCACCGCGGTGGTGCCCGAGCGATGATCACGGTGCATGTCGACACGTTCGTTCGTGACCGGCTGCCGCCATCGTCACTCCAGCCCGAATTCCGGTTCGATCTGCCCGAGTTGCATTACCCCGATCGCCTGAACGCGGCGGTTGCCCTGCTTGAAGGCCATGATCCCCACGCGGTGGCGATCATCAACGAAACGGGCAGCTGGACCTATGGCCAGTTGCAAGCGCGCTCGGATGCGATCGCCCGCATTCTGGTCGAACAAGAGGGCCTGGTACCGGGTAATCGCGTATTGTTGCGCGGACCCAACACAGCGCTGATGTTCACCGCGTGGCTCGGCGTTCTCAAGGCTGGCGGCGTTGTCGTCGCCACGATGCCGATCCTGCGCGGAAGCGAGATAACGACGATTCTCGATCGTGCGCGGATCACGCATGCGATCGTCGATCGTCGCAGCCTGAGCGATTTCCAGGCGGCGCAGGGGAACGCACCCACGCTCCGCTCTTGCCTGATATATGATGGCGATGCCGGCACGGGCGACGTCGAAGCGCGGATGGCCGCCGTCGCGCCGGGGTTCGAGCCGATCGCGACGCATCGCGACGACCCGGCGCTTATCGCCTTCACCTCCGGCACGACGGGCAAGCCCAAGGGCTGCGTCCAGTTCCATCGCGACATTCTTGCGCCCGCGGACACGTTTGCCCGGCACATCATCGCGCCCACCGCGCAGGATCGCTGGCTATGCTCGGCGCCGATCGCCTTCACCTTCGGCCTCGGTATGCAGTTGATCTTCCCGCTGCGTTTCGGCGGCGTCGCGGTCACGGCCGAACAATCCTCCCCGCAAGGCCTTTTGGGGACCATCGAGCGGTTCGGCGTCACGATCCTCGCCACGGCCCCGACTGCCTACAAGGCGATGCTGGGAATCATATCGCGCATCCCGTCATCGCTGCGCCTCTGTGTTTCAGCTGGCGAGCACCTTCCCGAGACGGTGTGGCATGCATGGCGCGATGCGACTGGCCTGGAAATCGTCAACGGCCTCGGCGCGACGGAGATGATGCACATCTTCGTTTCAGCGGCCGGCACCGACAATCGCCCCGGTGCGACCGGCCGCGCGGTCCCCGGGTACGAGGTAACGATCCTCGACCAGGCAGGCCGCGCGATAGCGACGGGAACAGGACGGCTTGCTGTCAAGGGCCCCACCGGCTGCCGCTACCTCGATGACCGACGCCAGGCTGACTATGTCATCAATGGCTGGAACATCACCGGCGACACCTATCGTCGCGATGAGGACGGCTATTTTCATTTCGTAGCGCGCTCGGACGACATGATCGTCTCCAGCGGCTACAATATCGGCGCGCCCGAGGTGGAAAAGGCACTGTATGGGCATCCGGCCGTGCTGGAGTGCGCGGTGATCGGGGTACCCTGCGTCGAGCGCGGCATGAAGGTGAAAGCCTTCATCGTCGTGGCGGAGGGATATACGGCTGACCCGAGCTTGGCGAAGGCGCTGCAGGATCATGTCAAGGCGGCAATCGCGCCTTATAAATATCCGCGCGAAATCGCTTTTCTCGATGCGCTGCCGAAGACCGCGACCGGCAAGATCCAGCGTTTTGCGCTGCGCCAGGCATCCGTGGAGACAAGACCTTGACTGACTTTGCAAAGACCCGTGACCTGTTCAAGCTTCCCGAGGGTATCATCTATCTCGACGGCAATTCGCTGGGCCCACTGCCACGCGGCGTCGAACGCCGGTTGCTCGACACCGTGAATGCCGAATGGGGCGATCGGTTGATTCGCGCCTGGAATGAAGCCGACTGGATGACCATGCCGCGGCGGATCGGCGATCGGGTCGGCCGACTGATCGGCGCACCGACCGGTAGCGTCGTGATGGGGGACACGCTGTCGGTCAAAGTCTACCAGGCACTCGCGTCGGCGCTCGAGTTGAACCCGGAACGGCGGGTCGTCCTCACTGACAGCGGCAACTTCCCGTCCGACATCTACATGGCGGAGGGGCTGCTGACCTCGCTCCAGCGCGATTATGAGCTGACCATCGTAACGCCCGAAGAGGTTGAAGCGGCGATCGACGAGACTGTCGCCGTTCTTTTGCTGACCGAAGTCGATTATCGAACGGGCCGGCGACACGACATGCCCGCGCTCATCCACAAGGCGCACGCGGCGGGCGCGCTGGTGGTTTGGGATCTCGCACATTCCGCAGGCGCGCTGCCGGTCGATGTCGCCGGTGCCGACACGGATTTTGCGATCGGCTGCACCTACAAATATCTGAACGGGGGCCCGGGTTCGCCCGCCTTCATCTATGTGGCGCCCCGGTTCGCCGACCAAGTGCGACCCGCCTTGTCGGGCTGGATGGGGCATGAAACCCCCTTCGCGTTCGATCTGTCCTATCGTCCCGGTGCCGGCATCGAACGCATGCGCGTCGGGACCCCGCCAATCCTGGCGCTCGCCGCGCTCGACGCCGCGCTTGATGTCTGGGACAGCGTCGATATGGCAGCGATCCGCGCGGCGTCGCTGGACCTGGCCGAACTGTTCATCGCCGAAGTCGAAAGCCGCTGCCCTGATCTTGTGCTCGCATCACCGCGCGACGGAGCCCGGCGCGGCAGTCAGGTGTCGTTCCGCCACCCGGACGGATATGCGGTCATGCAGGCGCTCATCGCCCGCGGTGTGATCGGCGACTTTCGCGCACCCGACATCCTGCGATTTGGCCTGACCCCGCTCTACATCGACAAGCGCGATATCATCGGCGCTGTCGACGTCCTGGCCGACGTCATCGACCGCCGGCTGTGGGATTCGCCCGAATATACGACAAAAGGACTCGTCACATGAGCGGTTGTCCCTACAATCCGGCAGTCGAAGGAGCAGAGATGTCTTTTGACGGCCGCATGTCCTACGGCGACTATCTCCGTCTCGACCTCATCTTCGATGCACAGTCGCCCTTGTCGGATGCGCACGACGAACTGCTGTTCATTATCCAGCACCAGACATCCGAACTGTGGATGAAACTGGCGATACACGAACTCAGCACGGCGATCGGGGCGATCCGCGACGATCATCTTCAACCAGCGTTCAAGATGCTCACACGAGTCTCGCGCATCTTCGAGCAATTGAATAGCGCGTGGGACGTCCTGCGGACGATGACGCCAAGCGAATATACGACGTTCCGGGATTCGCTCGGCCAGTCGTCCGGCTTCCAATCGCATCAATATCGCGCAATCGAATTCCTCCTCGGCAACCGCAACCTGGTGATGCTCAAGCCGCATGCCCATCGCGAAGACATCACCGCGCTCCTGGAGGCGATCCTTGCCACGCCGAGCCTGTACGATGAAACGCTTCGCTTGCTGGCGCGGACCGGTTTCGATATTGGCTCGGAAGCTGAAAGGACCGACTGGCGCGGCTCACGACAGGAGAATCCGCAGGTCCTAGCGGCCTGGGCGAAAATCTACCGCACCCCGGAAGAACATTGGGCGCTTTACGAGCTGGCCGAGAAGCTCATCGATCTCGAGGACTATTTCCGCCGATGGCGGTTCAACCATGTCACCACCGTTGAGCGCATCATCGGTTTGAAGGCGGGAACCGGCGGGACGGGCGGTGTTTCCTATCTCCGCCGCATGCTCGACACGGTATTGTTTCCCGAATTGTGGAAAGTCAGAACCGAGCTCTGAAAGAATGCCGGGTCTGACCGCGTAGTCACGAGATCCCCGGCCCGCCGCGTCGTCGCCCGAGCGACCAGTTGATCCCATCACCAAGCATGGTGCCGGAGACCAGTCGCCCGATACGGCGACTCCGTGATGCGCGTGTGGCTTTCCCCGGAATATCCGAGGGGAGCTTCCAAACCGATCCGACTGGTTCGGATTCTTTATCGCGTCCCGACAGTCATCATCGAAAAATTACGCGAACCGCTACCGCCCGCAAACAGATCTGGGCGTGCAAGCACCGGCGTATCCCGCACGACGACCAGGACAGCACCATGTCCGGCGGCGAATGGGCGTATGTTTCCATGAAACGCCGATCGACGAAGCGCCTCCTGGAGAACAACGCTGTGCGGGTAAGCGAGCTTGCTCCGTTCGCCGACAAGAACGACACCGCTCACCCCAAGCCGGTCCAGTATGGCGCTCGCCCCGCTCGGGGATCGTACGGTCAGTGCGTACCCGCGCCCCATGAAGTCGCTGGTCGACAGCCATTGCGAGGCGCGCGCAACCCAGATCCGGCGTCGGCCGCCATCGGCATAGGCGGCGGCGGCGATCACCGCGCCCTCACCGCCCGCGCGGCCGTCGACCAGCCAGACGCCCGGCCTATTGACCATTGCTTGCGCAACCGCCGGAGCCCCGAGATCAGGCTTGACGGTCGCATGCATCAAGGTCGCGACCGGCACAATGAAAGCGACGGCGACGCATGCTGCGGCCGCAAGACGTCCTAGGTCGTGAACATTCCACAGCGTTCGGACGCCCAGTGCTGCCAGGAGGACGCACCATGGCAACAACGGCAGAATATAGCGATCTGCCAGTGCGACCGGGACGCCGGCCTGGAAGACCAGCGTCGCCAGGATCGTAGCGAGAGCGATTCTGACAACCGGTCCCGAATGGGGATCCCTCCACTCATGGACCGCCCCGAGCGATGCGAGGAGCAGCCCTACCCAGCCGATATTGTCTCTGACCGCCGTGCAATTGGTCACAAGCGAGGCCCATGCATAGGCGAATCCCGGCTGGTAATTGAAGCCGCCGGCCGAGATACGGAAGGAGATCAGATACCAGGGCAGGATCAGGAAGAAGGTGATCGCCCCAACGGTCCAAAGCCTCCTGTCCGCAAGCAGCCTCCATCGTCGCGACAGGCCGATCTCGATCGCGGGGATGAGCACGACCAGCGTGCCGTTGCCCTTGACCAGGGTGGCGAAGACCGCGAATGCGCCGAACAACGCGTAGCGCCACCAGGAAGGACGTTCAGCGGCGGCGAGCCAGGCGATGGCGGCAGCGCCGACGATAAGCGCCACTGGCTGATCAAGCAGGAAATAGCGTGCGCTTTCCACCGTCAGCGGCAGCAACAGCACAACGAAAGCCGCGGCAATGGCGAGACGCGGTGCGCCCGACCGGAACAGTCCCCAGCCAGTCAGAGCAGCCGGCAGACCGGCAATGAACGCGCTCATCATTGCGGCACCGAATGGTGAGGGCCGCATGATCGCGAATGACGGTGCGAGCAGCGCATACCAGCCCGGCGGCCAGTGACCGATCGAAAGCTTGGGAAAGTGCGCGTAAAAGTCGCGCGCGAAGGTCATCGGCGCCGGCAAGCCGGCGCGCAGCCAATCGGCGATGAAGAGCGTGTTGACATAATGCGCGGATTCATCGGGATCGAGGAAGCTGCGCGACAATCCGCCAGTCATTGCGGCAAGCGCCAGGGCGGCAAGCCCCAATAGCAGCCCCAGTGCGAAAGTTCGCCGAACATGACCCCCGTAAAGCATATGGCTGTCCTAGGAGCCGGCGCTTGAAAAATTCCTAATCGTAATATCTTCCGGCAAGTGACCATGCCTGATGGCACAGGGCCGACGCTCCTTGCGAAGCACCGGCCCTGCTGTTCCATATGTGAAATGTATTAGCTGATGGCGGGATTATTGATCGCGTTCAGATATTTGAACCAGCTCGATCCGGCATTGACACCGAGTGCTGCCTGCTCGCTCTTTTTCTGGTTACGCCACCCGGTAACCGTCGACTGGGCCGTATCGAGATCCGACCCGGACAGGCCCAGCTGATATTTGAGCTGCGATGGCCCGGCGATCAGCTGGTCGAGGCCCTGGCCATCGCGATCGATCGTAGAACCGCTCACGATGATCTTGTCCCATGTCGGCCCGTTCCCGTTCTGCGTCGCAACCGCTGCGTAGTTTTGCGGCAGTGACGCGACCGTGCCGCCGGCAGCCGCGATCGCTGCCTGTGTCCAGATCACGAACTCATAGTCGGCGCCACCGCCCGGATTGGCGCGCGGTGCCTGATTGATTCGACC
Source organism: Pseudomonadota bacterium (assembly GCA_040388155.1). Classification (GTDB taxonomy): domain Bacteria; phylum Pseudomonadota; class Alphaproteobacteria; order Sphingomonadales; family Sphingomonadaceae; genus Sphingomonas. The sequence goes on along the minus strand of JAZKCJ010000016.1, from coordinate 158,137 downwards.
GACGATCCGCTGCCTGTGCCTGGCGATCAGGAAGTCGAGCACGGCACCCGCTTTCGTCGATGCCGCACGCACTGCGGCATTGAAGCCGAGCTTTTCCCCGATGGACAGGGCCGTCAGCCAATAGCCTGCGAAGAAGTCATGCTGGCCGAAGCCCGGACCAACCGGGAACATCACACCGAAGCGGGACGCACCGGCATAAGCTACCTTGGCGGTGTCGGTCTGTCCGCCAGTATAAACATTGGCTGGCGGGTTATCGAAGCCCGGCGTCGAGGTCTTGTGATTGTCGCTGAACCATTCGAAGTCCTGCCTGACGAAGGCGATCACCTCAGCCCGGCTATAGAGACGGTCGGAGTTGGAGGAGGCCGTCTTCCAGGCGAGCGCCGCATGGAGAAACTGCCACGCCCCGTCCCGCTCGGCCCACCGCGTCGCCGACGGCTCGGCGATGATGATATTCCAGTAGAGCCGATCCTGATCCCACATCTTGTGGCCCAGAAAGGCGAACTCGGGCGATTGCCAAAGCATCGACCCCCAGTGCGGAAACTGGTGCGCGTGGGCCGCATCGATCTCGTTGGTGCCGAAATAGGGCTTGTCGGCCGCCGAGCCCTTTGATGGCACATAGGTTCGGAAGGGGTTCTGCGATGCAACCAATGTGTAGGTAGGGCCGCCCTGGATGTAATAGGCGCGATCCGCCGGTGTCGACGCTTCTCCGGGTCCGTAATAGTGATTGCGCAACGTAATGACCCGCGTCGCATTGGCACCCTTGAACAATGGCACGCAGCGTCCTGCCTCGAAGCAGTGATACGGATCGCTGACATAGCCGGTGACGAAATCGAGCGCGATTGCTCCATAGGGTTTCGCATCATGCGGCCTGCTGGCCGTAATGTCATACATATATTGCGCAACCGGCTCGGCGATCGCCGCGCGATCGTCACGCACGCCACCGGGCCCGGTGATCGGCGAACGCCCCATCTGATTGAACGGCGTATACCGCAGCCAGGTCGACGCGACCGCCGCGAGCGAATTCCCCGAATAGAGCGACGCGCGATAAGGGTCCTGCGTCACGTTGACCTGCGGAGTCAGCGTTGCATAGTTGCTCGGCTCATACGACATGACGCGCGTGTTGCCGAAGCCGTTCAGCTGATCATTGCCAAGAATCCGCAAGTCACCGCCATTGTTCGAGTAGCCGGTGTGCATCGCGTAAGGAACGGTCAGATCGTATCTCGGCAGCTGTGCGGTAATGACCGCCTGGGTATAGGCAGTCGGGGTTCCGGACCGCCAGATCACACCCGAACGGACGGTGCCATGAGGGTACCATTTGTTGGTCGCATTTGTGATCGCCGCACCGTTGCCGTCATAGCTTCCCGCGAAGATGCGCGGGATATCAGTGCCGTTCAGCGCGCCGCCGTCGGGACGCTGGACCCGCGCGATGAGGTTGCCGGCGCTATCCTCGATCCGCCATTTGTGCGGGACCATGTAGCTTTCCTTGCCGGTCGGATCGCCAAAGGGATTGCTGGGCATGGTGGCAGGCGTCCAGTCGTACCCGAACTGGAACTGGACGTAGCTGCCCACCCGCACCGCTTCGCAATAATAAGCGATGTTGTTGATCACGGGCACCGGGCCCTGCGGCAGGCATTCGGTCCATGGCGCCTGGAGGTTGTAGAGCTGCGCATCTTCAAACCGGCAATTCTGGCGCGCGGGCCTGGTCATGACGAGAATATTGGCGTGGCTGACCGCAGCGCCCGTCGACCAATCCTCGAGCACTGCACGATAGGCCGATCCCGCGGCGACCACCAACGGTCCAACTACAACGTTTACGCCCTGCGCCGTTCCACCGCTCGCCTGGTAGGTGACGGTTTTCGCAGCTTGGGGTGTCGAGACGCCCGTCGCGTCCACGTACAGATTCTGCATGCGCGTTGCCGAGGCAGCGCCCGAACCGACCGGGACATAGCTGTAGCTGGGCGTGAGGACATCCAATGTGAAGCCAAGATTCTTGATCTTGAGTGCCGTGCCCCCGGCGGTGTTCCCGGTCAGCGCGTTGCTCTCCATCGCCGCCGAGGCGGTAAGACGGGGCTTGATCGTCGTCGTTTGCGCCGGACCGACTTGCACGCCGGCCCGGAGAAAGACGATCGTCCCGCCCGCGCCGCTCGCATTGTCGGTATAGCGGACCGAGACATCCTCGGACTGCGTGTTCGAAAAGGCAGCGCTGCTCGTGAACTCCTGTATCGTGCCATCGCGTTCGATGCGAATGACGACCGTGCCCACGGTCGAGTTGCCGAACAGGGTCATGCCTCCTTCGCCGTAGGAATAGACCGAAGCGACGACATAGCTACTGGCCGGGATAATGCCGACGAACTTGAGGGTCATGCCCATTGGCGCCTGCGTCTTGCTGGCGTCGGGGCTGGTCGGAACATTCAATCCAAGCGCGGGACTGGCGAGATAGGTGCCTGCGGCCAGATTGAGGAAAGTCCCGTCGAAGCTCTTGCCCGACCCGATGATCGCGATTTGGGCGCTGGTGGCGCCGCCGCCGGTCTGGGTCGGGGAGAACGGCCCCGTCGCGTTGCCGAGCGGATAGGCTGAACCCGTCGTTGTCGTCACCGTCGTCGACGTCCGTTCGACGAGTGACAACCCTGCGGGGACGGTCAACGTATAGCTGGCGGCCGGGCTCGGCAGATAGATATCGAGGGGGAAACGCGTGCCGGGATCGCCGTAAACGGTGATGCTGCCCGTCGGGGGCTGCGTCGTACCGAAGTCGGTTGAGCTGTCGCCGATCGCAACGATGTAGTCGGCGGTAGCGCCGGCACCCGCGCCGCCCGATTGTGCGCCAAAGCCCTCCAGAATCAATGGATAGAGAGACGTCGCGACATTTTCGAGCCGGATCCCAAGCCAGCGCGCAGGAGAAGCGCCGGTCACTGTCCCGCTGATCTTCTTGTTGCTGAACGGTTCGGTCGCGCCATCCGCGATGGTCAGCGCGTTCAGCGTAGTCACGGTAACGCCGTCAGTGCTGATAAGCGCCTTTGCGGTGATGCCCGTCCAGCGATCGCTGGTCTCGCCGCCATAACCGACACTCATCAGGAAATCGCCAATCTGGCCGAGCGTGACGGCCGAGCCGACATCCATGATCATATCAACCGTAACCGGCCCGGTTGCGCTGCCGGGATAGTTCGGAATCCAGTAATTATTGTCCTTTACCGCCTGGACACCGACCGAACCGCCATCGCTCAGCGCCGGCGTGGACCCGCCAGGCTGGAAGACCCGGGTCTTGACGCCAACCACGGAGCTTGCGGAGATCGACGCTCCCGAACCCGAGCTTTCGACCGCGTGGACGCCAAAATAGACGGGGTTCGCCAGTAGCGGGATCGAACCGCTGCCGGTCTGCGCCTGGACCCCGAGCGCCTTGACGATAAACGGATATTTGATCGGCACGTTAAGCAGACGAATGCCGACCCACCGACCGCTTGCCGCGCCGTTTACGGTGCCGTTCAGCTTCTTCTGACCGAATTGATCGGCGGGGTCAGACGTGATCGTCAGGGCATCGAGCGACGCGATCGTCACCCCGTCGGTGCTTGCCAGGGCGACTGCGGTTATACCGGTCCACTGGTCAGTGGTCTGGCCGCCATAATTAAGGCTCATGACCCAATCCACGACCTTGCCCAAGGTCATCGCCGTGCCGACGTCGAACAGCATGTCGACTGTCAGCGTGCCCGTCCCGCCGCTCGGAAAATTCGGGAACCACATATTGCCGTCCTTGATCGCCTGCACGAACGTTGCATCGCCGACGGTGAACGCAGGCGCCGTGGTGCCCGACGCGAACACGCGGGTCCTCACCCCGACGACCGACGAGGCCGAAATGGTCGGCCCGTAACTTCCCGCCCCTCCAGGGCGCGTCACAACCAGGTTTGCTGCCTCAGCAGACGTCAGGGTAGCGCCAATCGCAAGCGGTGCCGAAGCCGCAGTCTTGCGAACAGAGGCGACCTGCGCTGGGATTTGGGTGACAGTGAAGCCGACCGAGCCGGTAGCGCCCGATGTCGTCAACGCCAGGTCTTTCTGCGTCGATCCATCGGCGAAGACGAGCTGATTAGGTCCTAGAATCTGCATGATTGTAACTCCGGTTTCCAGATAAGGCCAACGCGCCAGCTGGAACACAAAGAGAACAAATCATTTCCAACATTGCAAGCCGCATAAATTTTAAACATGTAAAACAATAACTTAGTTCTTACCCATGCAGGGAGTGGACTCGTCAACCGAAACCGTTCTTCCGGAGGCCGATCCCGAACGCGTCATTGGATTGTTGCCGACAGTAGGTGCTCTCGCCGATCTCGAAAGGCGCCATCCGTTCGATACCGAAATCGCTCGAGCAAACGGCACCGGATGGAACTTCACTGCCGTTTGCAGCGGCGCCTCCGCGTAACCGCCATTGTCAAAAACGGACGTGACGGCATCGGTCAGCGACATCGCTCACGACAGAGGGGATACGGTCGCGATACCGAAGGCCGATCATCGCATCGTCAGAGTCGATCGGACCTAACGCCCCTTACTCTACCGAGGACAGCCTCTGCCGGTCGTCCGCTCAAACGAGGGGCGCGTCGAGGACGGCAAGGCTCCCAAAACGACGAAGCCCGGCTCTGGCGCAAAGTAACAACGTTTTGCCATTTCGCACTGGAGCGCCGCCCTTGTCGGGCGGCGCTCTTTATATGTGGCGCTGTGGCTATGCGGCCATGCTGTCAATTATGCCCGGATTTGCCTCTCCGCTCCGCTATCAAAATGCGGCACTCTAAAAATCTGCCGATTTCTGCGGCTGTCGGATTAGCTCAGTTGGTAAAGCAGCGGTTCTGTATACCGAAGGTCCCGCGTTCGATTCCTGCACCCGGGACCATATCGACTTCCTCGAGATTCAGTCCTGCCTTGCGATGCGATCCCCATGCGCGGTGGGAGGTGCATCAAGCCGCGGCAGCCGACGGCAAATAGCCGAGCGTACGACGAAACGCCGCGGCAAATTTGCCGGCGTTCAGGTAACCGACATGGCTTGCCGCCTGCGTGATCGGCATCCCCGACGCAATGAGCTGCGCCGCACGTGTCATGCGCAGACCGGTCAGCCAGGCATAGGGCGCGAGCCCGGTCCGTGCACGTAGCGCTCTGGTGAACCCGCTGGGATCCATGCCGGCGACAGCCGCCAGGTCTACGATCGACAGCTTGTCGCCGAGCCGGGCATCGACATAGGCAAGGACACGATTGAGCCGAGCATGCGACAGGGGGTGCGCGCGCCTGCCCGCTCCCTGCGGCGTGTCCAGTTCCAGCAGCCTGTGCAGGATCAACGCGATCCCATGTTCGAAGAACGCAGTGGAAGCACCGTGGATGTCTGCCTCGTGATGGAGGGAAGTCAGGACCGAGGCCAGCAACGGATCTTCGTGGAAATGGCATGCCTGCCGCTCCAGGCGACCTGGATCAATCGGCTGTGTCACGATTGCCCTGTCGGGAGTGATCGCCAGGCCGATCATCCGCGCCGTATCGCATGCCGCCATACCTGAACGATCCGGCGGCGTGATCGTCAACGTGCCGGGCCGCCATACGCCTTCGAGCCGGGCGTCTCCTACCCGCTGCACCAATCGCGTATGGCCACCCAGGCACAGGCCGATCCGCAAATGCGGACCATTGGCGATCGGCCCCTCAAAGGCAGGATAGCGCGCCTGTACCAACAGGCCGGCACCATCCGGCAGCTCAGATATGCTCCCACCCGCCGCCACAAAGGCCTCGATCCCGGCGCGATCGGCCGCGATCCTGCCCTTAAATCCCGGATCGGAGCAATTTATCCCGGATCGGAGCGGCGAATTAATCATGAGACATTATACCATAAGAATCATTCTCAACAATCGCTGTCCGGGGAACCATGCAACGCCACCGTCTTTATTCGAGTTCCGCCCTTCTCATCGCTTGCACGCTCGCTCGTCCCGCTTTTGCCCAGGATACCGGCACGCCCGCCGTCAGTCCCGCCCCCACCAGCGACATCATCGTCACCGGCACACGTCGTGACACCCGGCTTCAGGATGCCGACATGTCGGTGACGGTGCTCGACCGAAAGGCACTGGACGAGGCACGCATCCGCGACGTGCGGCAACTCGACGCCGTGGTGCCCAATGTGCAGTTCAATGAAAGCGGCCAGCTCGGCAGCACCTTCATCTCGATCCGCGGCATCGAATCCAATCCGTTCATCGTCAATCGCGCGGCGGTCTACATCGACGGCATCCCGTTCCGCGAACTGTCGAACGCGGTGCTCAACCAGGTAGAATCGGTGGAAGTCCTGCGCGGTCCGCAGGCGACCCTGTACGGCGCCAACAGCGAATCCGGCCTGATCGTCATCAACACGCGCGCGCCCACCGACCATCTGGTGGCTGAAGCGCGCGCGACCGGCACCGCCTTCGGGCATGGCATGGGCGGCACGGTGGATGGGTTCGTCGGCGGTCCGCTGGCCGGCGACCGGCTGGCCGGCTCCATCGCCTTCAAGGCAGGACAGGCCGACAGTTTCCTGCGCAATCTTCAGCCCGGCCAGCCCCGCGGCAGCCTGCGCGAGCTGTTCCTGCAAGGCCGGCTGCGCTGGCAGCCGACCGACCGGCTGACCGTCAACGGCACCGCCTATATTCTGTCCAAGCTCGCACCCGGCATCTTCGACCAGGAATATGTGCCGCTCGACGTCGATCTCTACAATCGCACCTATGCCGATGCATATAATGGCGGGCGGCGGATCGGCCGGTACAGCTATATCAACGATGCGCCCAAACGCACCGTACAGCGCGAGATCGTGAGCGGGCTCAGCGCCAGCTACGATCCCGGTTATGGCAGGATCGACGTGGCGTTGTCCTATCGGCAGTATCGCAGCAATGCGAAGGGCCTCGATTTCGACTTCACCGCCCTGCCCACCGCCGCCGGCCAGGATTACAAGAACCGGAATTTCTGGAATGCGGAGGTGCGCTTCGCGTCACCGGCCGGCAAGCCATTCAACTATATCATCGGCATCACGCATTATCGCGAGGATTCCGACCGTTTCCAGACCACGTTCGTCGGGCCGGGCACGATCGATTCCTACAAGCCCGCCCCGTTCCAGTTCGCCCATTCGCGCGACTGGGGCGTGTTCGCCTCAGCCAACTGGTCGCCGGTCTTCCTGCCAAAGCTGACCTTGTCCACGGGAATCCGCTACGATTCCGCGCATCGAGCCGCACAGCAGAATGCCGGGCAGATCGATCTCGGCGGCGGCAATCTCTTCGTCTATCGCAATGCCTCGCTTGCCGGGGATTTCCACGCGGTGCTGCCGCGCTTCTCGATCCGCTACAAGGCATCGCCACAGCTCAGTCTCTACGCCAGCAGCGCGAAGGGCTATATCCCGGGCGGCTTCAATCTTACCGCGGCCCAGGCCGACCTGCCCAACGACGTGCTGCGATTCCGATCGGAGACGATGTGGAGCCACGAAGGCGGCTTCAAATGGCGCTCCGCCGATGGCCGGATACGGCTGGCCGGTGCTGGTTTTTTCATCCGTGCCAGCAACTGGCAGGAAATCCAGGTCGCGACCGATCCGTCCGGGCGGATCATCTCGTCCGACTATATCGGTTCGAACGCGTCGATCGAGAGCAAGGGCTTCGAACTCGAGGCCTCCGCCGAGCCGGTGCGCGGCCTGACGCTGACCGCCAACATGGGCTATACCGATGCGCGCTATCGCAATCTCCAGGTGGATGCGACGACCAACGTCCGCGGACGCCGGGTCAAGCTGGTACCATCCTATGACGGCTATCTCGCTGCGCGCTACCAGACCCGGAACGGCCTCTTCGCGCGCGCCGAACTGTCACTGACCGGCAAGGAGGCGCTCGAGAGCCTGGGCCAGGCGGTGCAGCCGGCAACGCAGACCATCGGCCTGCAAGCCGGTTACGAGAAGGAACATTGGTCGGCGCGCCTCTTCGTCGACAATCTCACCGATGCCCGCCGCGCCACCGGTCTCGCCTTCCGCAACCTCGCCTTCGGCAATGACGGCAACTGGTACGCGCCGATGGGACGATCCCGGCAGGTCGGCATCGAGCTGGGATGGAAGCTTTGAGCGGCAAGGAGAGCGGACCACATACACGGCCGGTGGGAAATGCTCCCGCTATCAAACTCACTTCCTCAAAGCTGCGGCGCTGTCGCCCTTCGGTACCGTAGAACAGAGATGCCACCGTAGAGAAGTATCAGGAGTGCGAGATTGATCAGCTCGCCGCGCTGCTCGCCCAGCGTCGCGCCCATCTGGTTGATGCCGACCATCAGGCGAATGCCCGGTGTCGTCGGCAGCAGGCGGGCAACCAGCGTCAGCCACTGCGGTGTCGCTTCCATCGGCCATGACAGGCCGGAAAGGAAGAAGATCGGGACTGACGTGACGATCCAGAGCTGGATCGGTCGCTCGCGGGTGCGGAAGAAGCTGCCGAGCGCCAATGCTCCCGCCACGGTTGCCGCCACGAACAGCGTGGCGGAGACGATCAGCGCGGCTGGATCGGCTTGCGCGCGTGGATAATCCTGGAACCAAAAGACGAAGCCGGTGAACCACGCGATGTTCGCGCAGCCGATGACAAAGAAGGCAAGCGCGATGCCGAACAGGCTGCGCGGATCGAGGCTTGGCGTGCCTTGCTGCTCGCGCATCGTTGCGGCGAGCATGGCGAGGCCGATGAGCAAGGTTTGCTGGATGATCAGGAAGGCGACGCCGGGGAAGATCGTGCTGCCATAGCCTTCCCGCGTGTTGAACAGCGGACGCTGGATCATCGCAAGCGGGGCCGGCGCAGGCGCCCCCCGCGCCATCGCCTGATCGACAGCCGCCTCGCGTCCCACCGCGCCGAGTGCCGCTCCGACACCGGCCAGCGCAGTCGAGGTGCGCAGGAGATAGGCGCCGTTGCCATAGAGCGCGACCACGCCCTGGCCGCCGGAAAGGATGCGTCGCTCGAACCCCTCCGGGATCACGACGATGGCGCTGACCTGTCGCTCCCGGAGCTGGCGCAGCGCCGCTGCGGGGGAAGGCGGGCGCGAGACGATCTCTGCCTGTTGCACTGCGCCCAGGCGATTCTCCAGCGAACGGCTGGTACCGCTATGGTCCATGTCGACCACTGCCACCGGCATCCTGACCGGCACCTCGCCGGAATAGGCCGACGGATAGAAGAAGGCGTAGAGGATGCACGATCCGATCAACAGCATGAGGGCGGATTGATCGGCGAAGATCGCGCGGAAGGTGGCACGGAAGGCGCGGCCGATCATCGCCGGCCCCATGTTTCCGGCTGTCGTGCCGCGGCCAGATACCGCGGCAGACCGATGCCCCCGCCGACCAGCAAGAAGGCGAGCATCACCAGCACCTGCCACAGCGACTGGCCGACTGGCGCGCCCATGATCCATTGTTCGGCCAGCAGCTTGGCGAAGGCCGAATAGGGCAGCAGCGCGCTCCACAGTCGCGCGAAAGCGGACGCTGATTCCACCGGGAAGATCGCGCCGGCGAAGGCGAAGGAAGCGCCGGCGTAAAGCCCCGCGACCGAGAGCGCCTTGCTCATCGTCAGCGTCAGCCCGACGATCAGCAGGGTCACGCCGATATAGGCAAGGTACATCGCGCCATAGCCGGTGAGGAGCATCGCCACGCTCCCCGCGACCGGCCAGCCGCGCAACCCGGCGAGATAGCCGATCGCCAGCAGCCCCCAACCTGTGAAGATCGCGAGATAGGGTGCAAGTTTTCCCGCGACGGCAGCGGTCGCTCGCATCGGCGTATCGCCGCCGATCCATGCGCCGATCGTGCCGTCGCGCAGTTCGCGGCCCAGTGCGCTGGCCACTGCGACCATGAAGATAAGATGGAGCAACGCGGGATGGATCAGCGCAACGAGTTGCAGTTCGTAACTGCCCTGCGGGTTGAACAGCACGGCGCTCTGCGCGGCGACCGGTGGGCGGCGTACCTTGCCGGGCCCCACGGTCGCGGCGGTCTGTGTAGCAGCGAGCGTCGCGGCATAGCCTTGCACGACATTCCCCACCTCGCGCAGCGCTGCGCCCGAGGGTGTGGAATAGCTCGCATTGTAGAAGGTGGTGACGCTCCCGGTCGTGCCGCGCAGCACTGCCCGCTCGGTATTCGCCGGGATCAGCACCGCGGCATAAGCGCGGTTCGATCGCACCAATGCCTCCGCCGCGCGCATGTCCGCCGGCCGCGCCGCCACACGAAGGCCTGGTGCGGCGTCCAGTCGCCGCGTCAGCTCCCGCGAGACGGCAGTGCCGTCCTCATCGACCACCGCGATCGGCAGGCCGCGCATCACCCCTGAGGAAAGCTGGACCGCCACCACTGCCATCAGCAGCAGCGGCACCCATGTCACCAGCGCCAGATCCCAGAAATGAGCAGCGAGGAAACGCAGTTCCCGGCGTAATGCGCTGCCGAAGGCGCCTCCCACGCCGACTATGCCGGCCAGTCGAACAGCACGGTCATGCCAGGCCGCAGCCCCTCGACCGGCATGACGGGCACGACGCGTACCTCGAAGCTCTTGATGTCGAAACCGCTCGATTGCCGAGTCGCGCGCCATGTCGCGAAGTCGCCGGCCGGCGCTGTATAGACCACGCGGAAGCGTCCGCGCCGGTTGCCGAGCGCGGGGATTGCGCCACCGATCTCCTTGCCGCGAGAGAGGCCGTGGAGCTGGTCTTCACGCACGTTGAGCGTCACCCATGGATGCGCGGTATCGGTGAGCACGAACACCGGGAAGCCCTGTGGCACCAGTTCGCCGGACTGGGCGAGTCTCTTGCCCACTTCGCCGTCCGTCGGGGCGACGACGCGCGTCTCGTCGGCAGCGGCCTCAACCTCGGCAACGGCGCCGCGCGCCTGCTGTACCTGCCCGCTCGCCGCCGCCTTGTCCTGCCGTCGCGCGCCAGCCAGCGCTAGATCATATTGCGCGCGCGCCGCCTTGGCCTGCTCCACGGACGCGACCGCGTTCGTGCGAGCTTCGTCTGCCTTCTGCCCGGCGATCACGCCTTGCTGATAGAGTCGCTGCGTGCGGGCGGAAGTGTTCTGCGCCAGATCAGCAGCGGCTTGCGCACGGCGCCATTGCGCCTCCGCCGCGCGGATATCCTCAGGCCGCGCGCCCTCGTCCGCCTTGCTCTCCACCGCCTGCGCCGCGGCCAGCACGCCGCCCGCCTGTTCCGACTTGGCCGCAACCTCCGGACTGTCGAGCGTGTAAAGCAATTGTCCTGCTTTCACCGCCTGCCCTTCCTCGACCTGGAAGGCTGCGATACGCCCCGTCACCTTGCTGGTGATGCGCACCTCGCGGGCGTCAACCATGCCCTGGATCTGGTCGGGCGCGGGACGATAAGCGAGCCACAGGCCCAGCGTGAGCAACGCCGCGACGACCAGCGCAGCGATCAGCTCGATCGGGCGCCGCCGCCTGCCAGGAACGGGAGCGTCGTCGTCGATCGCGGTATCAGTCATGGGATCACCTTGTCCGCGCGGGCGAGATAATCGGGCATCCGGGACATCTGGCCGCTCATGCTGAGCAGTTGCGCCAGCGCCTGGACATAGTCATTTGCCGCCTGCGCGCGCTGTATGCGGGCCCGGCCAAGGCCCAGTTGAGCGTCGATCACATCGAGTGAGGTGGTCTGTTGCTCACGATAGGAGAGCGTCTGGAGCCGCAGATTCTCCTCCGCCGATACAAGCGCGCTGTCGAGCAGGAGAAAGCGCCTGCGCGCCGCTTCCGTCTCCCCCCATGCCTTGGTCACGCCGATCTCGAGCTGAGTGCGCGCCTCGCGCAGCCCGGCCTCTGCCTGCGCCACCGTCTCGCGGGCGGCGTCAACCTGTTGCCGCCGGCCCGCACCGGACATCAGCTTGTATTTGAGGCCAATGCCGGCCGACCAGTCGGGATCGGTGAGCAGCGAGTTGCGCCGGTCGAAATTATACTGGCCGAAGCCATAGATCGTGGGTCGCAGCTTCGATTGCTGGATCGTCACCCCGGCCTGCGCCTGATCCTCCAGCGCCTTCAACCGCGCAAGCTGCGGATGAGCGTCGAGCGCCGCCGCCTTGAACGTGTCGAGCGGTTCAAGCGGGTGCGAGTTGACGCCGAGCGGGCTGACCGGGTGCACGCCAGCCGGCACGCGCAGCATCCCGGCCAGCGCGGCATTGGCGGTGCCGAGATCCGAGATTGCCTTCTCATATTCGCGTGCCGCATCGTCTCGCGCCACCTCAGCCTGAAGGCGCTGCGCCCGGCTGATAAAGCGCGCCTGCTCCAGCTTCGTCGCGTCGGCGACGTGGCGGTTGAGCCCGTCGAGCACGTCGCGGCGGACGCCCAATGCGCGCTCCGCCAGTTGCTGGCCGTAATAGGCCTGCACGAGTTGGACGACCGCATTGTCCACCGCGATGTCCCGATCCGCCCTGGCCTGCGCGACCTGAGCACGCGCGCCGGCCTGAGTCCCGGAAATCTGCCCGCCGGCATAGAGCGGCAAGGTGGCGGTGACGATCGGCCGCGTCGATGTCCGCTCCTGCTGGAACTTCAGCGGATCGCGGATGCCGAAGGATTCGGCGACCGGTGCCAGTGACCCAAGGGGGAGATAAAGGGTCTTCTGATACTCGAGCAATTGCGCCTCGATATCCACATCGGGTCGGCCGAGCGTGCGCGTTGCACCTTCCTGCGCTTCTTTGCCACGCAGATTTGCCGCGGAGGCCTCGATCGCATCGGAGCGCTGGAGGAGCCTGTCCTGCGCGGACCGATAGTCCAGTGCCAGCGGCTCGGGAGCTTGCGCGAAGACCGGCGATGCGCAGAAGACTGCGTATAACGATAACGCCCAAATGCGCATCGACCAAACCCCGCGAACGCCAAGCTCGAAGTGATGACGATCATTCGGTTTTTGTAAAGAGCGAATGGCCGTTTTTGGAGTCTATGATTACCCCCTTAGACAGCGACCACTGGGGGCCTAGGCCTGCGCTGCATAGACCGTCACGCGATGATCATCGCTCCCCAAGAGCAATCCGCCCCGGGCGAACAGCCTCCCCCTGATCAGCGCCCGCACTAATGCATCCCTCGACTATCGTTGCGTCCGAGCCCGGGCCTGAGGGAAAGCTACGACCTGCGCGAGAACGACGCCCGCGGGAGATGAACCGCCGGGCTCACCGGCCGCACCTTCGGCAAATAGCGCGCCGGCGTCATGCCCAGCGCGGGCTTGAACATCGCGATGAAGGCGCTGGTGCTCTCACTAGCCGAGATCGATCGCCACGTTGGTGACCCGTTCACCCGAGGCGAGGCGCTGCAGCGCTAGGCCAATATGGAGTTGCTGGCGCCATTTGACGAAAGACATGCCGGTCTGCTCGCGGAACAGGCGGGTGAGTGTCCGGCTCTCGCGCCCACGCGCGCGCGCCATTCGTCGATGAGGACCACGACCAGCCGCTCCTCACGGCTTTCATCGGTCTCATAGGGGGCGGGGCGGCGACAAATGCAGGATCGCACCGAACGGCCGACCGCCACATGCGACGTTTTCCCGCGCCAGATCGATCGCCGCGCGCAGGAAACGGTCGTCGTCGCCCGTCGTCATTTCGCCATTTCCGCGTCCCAGCGCGCGACCTTCGCCCTGGCCTCCGTCAGCAGCCGGTCGAGCGCCGTACGATCCTGCACCGCGCCGCGCAAAATCACGGTGTCGATGCTCTGCGTCGCGCCGATGTCCTCAAGCGGGTTGCGATCGAGCAGCACCAGATCGGCCTGCTTGCCCTTTTCCACCGAGCCGTAGCGATCGAGCATACCGAACCATTTCGGCCCCGCACGGGTCGCGGCGGCAAGCGCCCCGGCAGGGCTCAGCCCGTTCTTCACATAGAGTGCCAGTTCCTGATGGAGCGCCAGCCCAGGATAATCGAACGAATTGAGGAAGCCCGCGTCGGTGCCGGCCATGATCGTTACACCCGCCTTCTCCAGCATCGGCATTACCGCCGCCGTCTTCTGATATTGCTGGTGCCGCGCCTCGATCTCCGCCGGCGTCGCCTTCGCGCTCCGGTCGATGCGCCATTGATAGGTCTTGCGGATTCCCGGCCCGATAAGGCCAAGGAAAGCGTCCTTCGAATGATCGTCGCTGTCGAGATAGGCGAGCGTCCGTTCGATATTGAGCGTCGGTGTCACGAACACGCCGCGGTCGCGCAGCCTCGCATAAGAAGCCATCGCAGTCGCCGGGTCGAAGCCGGCGGCAAGCTGGGCCTGAGCCTGCGCGCGATCGATGCGGCCGGCGCCGAAATCGGCCGCGATCCGCGCCTCGTCCTTCACGCCCGCTTTATAGGCGTAGCTCAGATGCTCGATCGAGCTGATCCCGGCATCGACCGCCTGCTCCACCGTCAGCGCCATCGGGATATGGCCTGACGCGCGTAATCCCGCCGCGCGCACCTTGCCGACCGCGTAGAGGAACAGTTCCGGCTTCAGCGTGCTGTCGGTGATCTTGACGAAATCGACCTTCAGCCCGACGAGCTTCGCCACCGCGGCGTCGGCATCCGCTTCGGAGCCGGTTTCCAATGTGCCCTTCCACACCGGCTTGATGCCCTCGATCTTCGGCCCGGAGGTCAGCAGGCGCGGACCAAACAGCTTGCCCTCAGCGATCTCCTGCCGCCAGTTCAGCACGTCATAGGGCATGTCGCCCGCGCAATCGCGGATAGTGGTGATGCCGTAGGCGACGTAGAGCGGCAGCAGCGCCTTGTTCTCCTCGGCCAGTTCCGGACCGCCACCGAAATGCATGTGCATGTCCCACAGGCCGGGGATCAGGAAGCGGCCCTTCCCGTCGACCTCACGTCGCGCGCCCCACGCCTTTGCTACCTCCGCATCGTCGCCGACCGCGACGATCTTCTCGCCGCGGGTCGCGACCGCCTGGTCGGAGATAGTGCGGGCATGTTCGACGTCGATCACCGTGGCATGCCGGATCAGGACATCTGCCTGTTCCCGCGCCACGGCCTGAAACGGCTGAAGCAGCATGGCCGCTGACAACATGATGCGAGCAATCTTCACCTCTGCCACCCTTCTTTGATCGCGCAAGACTTATCGCCGACAGGCACTCATGCGCAAATTAGATGTGTTGATGCACATCATCCACTATGCGAATACCCCCATGCTAGACCCTCGTCTTCTTCAGGCCTTTGTCGCCATTGCCGAGCACGGCAGCTTCACCGGTGCCGCGACCGGGCTGAACATGACGCAATCGACGATCAGCCAGCAACTGGCGCGGCTCGAGGAAGCGGTGGGCCAGCTATTGATCGACCGGAGCGCCCGGCCCGTCATGCCGACGCCGGCGGGCGAACGACTGCTTGGCCATGCGCGACGTATTCTGGCGCTGCAAGCGGAGGCGGCTCACCTGCTCGCCGACCCCGCCGGCTCGCATGCAGTACGCATCGGCGTCGCCGAAGACATCCTTACCCCGGCGATGGCCGGCGTGTTTGCGACTTTTTCCGAGATGGATCGGGCAATCCGGCTGGACGTGACGACCGGGCTCAGCCGTGATCTCTCGCGCCGGTTTCGGAATGGCGAGTTCGACGTGATCGTCGTCAAGGAGCCCCTGGCGAACAGCGACTGCCGTGCGTTCTTTATGGAGCCGATGGCATGGTTCGAAAGTGCCTCCGCCACCCGCGACTGGCCCGATCCGATCCCCCTCGTGACGTTTCCGCCGGGCGCCCTCTATCGCGAAGAGATGTTCGAACGGATCGAACGCGAAAAGCGACGCTGGTACGTCGGATTCACCGGCAACAGCCTGTCGAGCGTTCTCGTGGCCGTCGAGGCCGGCATGGGGATATCGCTTCTGCCCCGCCTGTCGGCCCAGGGGCGAGACATCCGCATCCATCGTGCTTTGGGTGAAGAGCAGCCGATGGCCGTCGCGCTCTACGCCTGGGAAGCGAGCGGCCGCATTGGGCAACTCGTCTCCGACATGGTTGCGCAGCTGGCCTGGAGAAGCTCCCAATACGGGTCGTAGCGTCTCGCCGGACGGCTGGCTCGACCAACGCCCCCTCTTCCATATCGGGGCCGCCGCGATGCCTGCATCTTCATCGTCCCTGTACAGCGCTCACGCGCCAGTCCGTGCCTTGCGTTTGCGGCTGCGGAATTCGGCGACCTTGGCCTTGTTCCCGCAGCCCGACATCGAGCACCAGCGTCGGTCGCCCGATCGCGACGTATCCACAAAGAACAGGGTGCAGGTCGGCGACTGACATTGCCGGATGCTGTCGGCCATCTCGCTTCCGAACAGATAAACCGCCTCTCGCGCCAGCGTCGCGAGCAGAGCGCTGGCCGACCCAATCATGCCGATCGTGCCTTCCGGCGACAAATGGGGAATCGCTGGCGGATTGGCGGCAATTGCGTTGACGATGGCACGCGCGTCGGAAGTATCCGTCCCTTCAGAAAGCCGGGCATTGGCCAGGGCATAGATTGCCTCCCGCAAGGCGTGCGCCAGCGCGAGATCCGCCTCGGTTGCTTCAGGGAGCGTCGGGGTCAGGCCGGCCGCCACCAGCCAGCGCGCCAGATCCCCCGGCGCTTTCAGCAGTTCCCGCGGCACTGGCTTCAGACGGGCCTGCAACGTCGCTGGCAGGTCGATCGCACTGTGCCCGCCACGAAACCGGAAGCCGTCGCGCTCCTCGGCCGGATGTCCATGATTTTTGGCCTGCATCATGTAACCCCGTTGACAGGTTTCCCATCTCGGAGCAATGAGTAACCTCATTGGCAGGTTACAAGTGCAATGGAGGAATGAGATGAGGTTGTCCTACGCCGTCGCTGCTGTTCTGGCTGTGACACTTGCGATGCCGACCGCAACTCAAGCCCAGGACCTGACTTCGCTTCAGGGCAGATGGGTGATGGACTCGGCCTACGAGATTCATCCCGACGGGAGCCGGACCACCAATTATGGCGAGCATCCGAAGGGCGTGCTGACGGTAGACTCCTCCGGGCACTATAATCTGCAGATCTTCAGGGTCGGCCGACCCGCTTTCGCCAGCGGCGACAAGGCAAAGGGGACGCCCGAGGAATATCGCGCGGCCGCGCTCGGTTCGAGCACGCATTTCGGCACGGTGGCGATCGACCGCACCAGGCACCAGCTCGTCTTCATGGTCGAGGCAGCGTCCTTTCCCAATTGGGAAGGAAAGACCCAGGTGCGCGATTATACGTTCAGGGACGGCGTGCTGACCTACGCGGTTCCAGCCAGCGCTTCCGGCAATGGCACGACCGCCTATTCCGTCTGGCGGCATGTCCCGGACGCTGTCCGGTGAGAACCGGAGCCATGGATCTGGCCCGGATTGATCACCACACCCGTTTTTCGGCGAGCGCTGCCGATAGCGTAGCGGCCCTCGCGGGAAGGGATTGCGGCGGTGCCTGGCGGGCAGATCCAGCACGAGCAAGGGAATGAGCCTCATGACCGGGACTCTGAAAAATCAAACCGTCGTCGTGTTTGGCGGCAGTGACGGAATCGGTGCCGCAGTCGCCGAACTGGCAAAGGTCGAGGGCGCTCGCGTCGTGGCGTTCAGCCGCTCCGGCGGCGCGCCCGACGGCGTCGAGGGAAAGGCCGTCGATGTCACTGACCGAGTTGCGCTCGCTGCGGCATTGCAGACGGTCGGCGCGGTGGATCATCTGGTCTACACCGTGGGTAGCCGGATTGGGTCGTCGCCTCTCGAATCGCTTGGCGATGAGGTGTTGCAACAAATGTTCGAGATCAAATTGTTCGGTGCTGTAAGAGCGGTACGCGCGGCACTGCCGTATCTGGGGCCGACCGCCTCCATCACCTTCACGTCGGGGCAGGTGTCGCGCAAATATGGCGTCGGGACCTTGGTGAAGGGCACGGTCAATGCAGCCGTGGATGCCGCCGGCCGTCATCTCGCCAAGGAACTCGCGCCACGTCGAGTCAACGTCATCAGCCCAGGTGTCGTCGACACGGGCCTGTGGGGTGAAATCGGGTCGGAAACACGCGTCGCTACCATCGCGCGCGTGTCAGGCTCCCTGCCCGTCAGGCGGATTGGTACGCCACGGGAACTGGCTCAGGCTTATCTGTTCGTCATGACCAATGGCTTCGTCACCGGGGCGCTCATCGACGTCGATGGCGGAGGCCTTTTGTGAATCCCTCCTTGCGCACCATCGGCGCGCTCGGCTTCGCCGCCATGTCGCTCGATGGCGCGAGAGCCGCGGAACCCGGCACGCGCATCGATGCCCGGATCGCCGGGACTCGAACCACCCTATCCGCTTCACCACGAAAGGATCGATTCTGATGAACCGCCTTGTTTCCGGCCACAGCCGCATGCTGTGGACCGTCTGCCTTGCCGGCACCGTTGCGGTCACCGCGTATCCAGCCCTGGCGCAGCGGGAAGGCTCCGCTCCCGTCACAAGCACGGCCGCCACACGCCCCGACGCCGACAAGGCGCGCGACGCCGATCGCAAGCCGACGGTCATGATGCAGTTCGCCAAGATCAAGCGCGGCCAGACCGTGGTCGATTACCTTCCCGGCAAAGGGTATTTCACCCGGCTGTTCAGCGATGCCGTCGGGCCCAAGGGAGCGGTATATGCCGTATGGGACCAGATCCTGATCGACCGGCTGAAGGGCAAGCCGCTTCCGCCGTCGGTTTCGGGAGAGCCCGGACGCAGTAACGTCCACGACGGCGTCGCCAATGCCGATACGCTGGGTGTGCCCGGCAAGGTTGACCTGGTCTGGACCTCCCAGAACTATCATGACGTCCATAACTGGGCAGGCGCACAGGGCACGGCCGCGCTCAACAGGGCGATATTTGCCGCCCTGAAGCCAGGCGGCCTCTATGTGATCGTCGATCATGCCGGAACGCCCGGACTCGACGATGCGGGCATGGCCAGATTGCACCGGATCGACGAGGCCCTTGTCAAAAGCGAGGTCGAGGCGGCCGGGTTCGTGCTCGACGGCGAATCCTCAGCCTTGCGCGACGCCGCCGATCCCCGGACCGCGGCGGTTTTCGATCCCGCCATTCGCGGAAAGACCGATCAGTTCGTCCTGCGCTTCCGCAAGCCCCGCTGACCTCCGGCCCGCTCGTGGAACTCGCAGCTCATCTCGCATACCCCGATGCACCCGCCGGCGTCAGGCACTCCACTATCCCAAACGGGTAATCCAGATGCGGCCCTGCCCCAGATCGAAGATTACCCGGGCGTGCCTGAAGGCATAGAGTCCGACCATCGGCCGCGGTCCGTCCGTCACTTCTGCTTTGGGGACTTCGACGCCCCCGACCTTCACTTCGGTCGCCGGCCCGAAACCAGGCGCGGTGATGCTTGTAGCGCTCAAGAGGTCGAGCCGCGCGCTGAGCGGCACATGACCATCCGCGGCGATGTTCACCGACAGCGTCCCGTCAGGTTCGTGCCTGACCGCGATCGGCTGGGAACGACGTTCCAGACGACGCGCCTCGCTGGTCGAAAGCGGTTGCAGCACATGATGGGCGAAGTCGATCTCGATCGGGTTCTCGTCGAGCAGATCCTGTCCGATGCGCAATGCCGCATCCGGACCGGGGTCTGTTTCGACCGCCGCGACCCTTGCGCGGAATGACTCGGCTCGGAGATGAATTGTCACGTCAGGGCCACCGCCCCGCGTCTTCACATGATCCGCGAGTTCGGGAGTCATGGCCGAAGTCGGAACGCCTGGCGCAATCGAAACGCGCACCGACTTTTCATCGACTCGTCCGTGCAGCAGCAATGCCGCCCCCACCAGGATGAACTTGCCGCTGGTCGCCCCGATCACACCCGCCATGATTCAATTCTCCACGACACCGCCGCCCGCAGCCTGAAACATTGCAACGGTGTCCGTCAGGCGCGCTGCGCGGGCCTGAATGAGCTGGCCCCGCGCCTGCGCGTCGGCGGCGGTGGCATTGAGCAAGGCGAGCGTGCCGACATCGCCCAGCTCGAGCTGGCGTCGGATGAAGCCCAGCGCACGCCCCGACGCGTCGCTCGCCCGCGCGGCAGCGTCGAGTGCGTCCGCGTCGGTACGCAGGCCCGTGAGCGCATCGGCGACATCGCCAAAGGCCTGCAACACCGCCGCGCGATATTGCGCCTTGGCACCGTCCAGCGCGGCTTCGGCCGCGTGCTGCTGATGGCGCAGGGCACCTGCATGGAATATCGGCTGCGTGACGCCGCCGACCAGCGACCAGAATGGATTGCCGCCCTGGAACAGGTCGAACAGGTGCTGCGCAGCGCCCCCGGCGCTCGCGCTGAGCTGGATATTCGGTAGGCGGGCCGCAATCGCCACACCGACATCGGCACCCGCCCCCTCCAGTTGCGCGCGCGCTGCCCGGATATCAGGCCGGCGCGCAACAAGATCGGACGGAAGCGCCAGCGGCAGGTCGTGCGGCAGGGCAAGGGCGCCGAGGTTCGGCAAAGGCGGCAGTTCAGCGCCCGCCGCACGGCCGAGCAACGTCCCGATCACGACGCGCTGATGCGCCTCCGCCCGGACCAGCGCCGGCAGCGCGGCCTCGGCGGTCGCCAGCGCCGTCTGCTGAGTGGCAATATCGGCCGCGCCGACCGCGCCAAGCCGCTGGCGTTGAAGCAGATTCTGCAGGATATCGCGATTGACCGACACGCTTGTCTCGCTCGCAGCGACCTGGTCGGCCAGCGAAGCGCGCTGGATCACGGCCTGTACGAGGTTGGCGGCCACTGCGGCGCGGGCTGCCTCTAGCCGATGGCGCTGAACCTCGGCAGCGGCGCGCGCCGAGCGGATATGGGCACGCGTCCCGCCGAACAGGTCGAGGCCGTAGCTGATCGTCACCTGCGCGGTGTGCAGCGTGTAGAGATATTGCGAGGAATCAGTGACGGCAGGCGCAAGCGCGTTCGAGACACGCGTTCGCTGCGCCTGGTAGCTCGCATCGACCTCAGGCAGGGCCGCTCCCGCGGTCGCGCCGGCCTGCTCGCGCGCCTGGCGCAAGGCGGCGTCGGCAACGGCAATATCCGTTGCGTGGCCAAGCGCTTCATCCACCAGTGCCATGAGCTCAGGCGACCCGAAGGCACGCCACCAGTCGGCCGCAACCACATTATCCGCGGTAGTCTGTTCCGGGCCGGCTTGCGGCGCGAAGCGCTGCGGCTGTTGCTGCGGAGGCAAGGTCACCTTGGGATCGAGATCGCGCGGGCCCACTGCGCAGGCGGTGACCATCAGCGCGAGGAGCGGAAGGAAGAGAGGCTTCACGTCCGAACCTCCCCATGATCGGCTTCGGGCAATGGCAGGTGCCCGACATCGCGGCCATGTGCGCCCCGATATTCCGGCGGCACGCGCCTCGAGAAGCAGTCGATCAGCACAGGCAGGACGAGCAGGATGAGGAGCGGCGCCAGTGTCATCCCACCCACCACGACCAGCGCGAGCGGTTTCTGCACCTGGCTCCCGATGCCGTTCGACAAGGCAGCGGGGAGCAGGCCGATCGCCGCGACGAGACAGGTCATCACCACGGGGCGCAGGCTGTGCCGCACCGTCGTCGCCAACGCGTCCCGCCGCGTCATGCCTTCGTCGATCGCATGATTGTAGGTCGTGACGACCAGGATGCCGTCCATCACCGCGATGCCGAACAGCGCGACGAACCCGATCGCCGATGAAATGCTGAACGCCGTCCCGGTCAGGGCAAGCGCGAGCACACCGCCGACGATCGCCATCGGAATCGCGGAGAAGGCGAGCAGGCTGTCCCGGATCGAACCGAAATTGGCATAGAGCAGCAGCAGGATCAGCAACAGGCTGACCGGGACGACGATTTCGAGCCGGGCGACGGCATTGTTGAGATTGTCGAGTTCGCCCGCCCATTCGAGATGATAGCCCGAGGGCAGATGGACGTTGCGGGTGATCCGCGCCCTCGCCTCGTCCACCGCACCGCCGAGATCGCGCCCGCGCACCGAGAATTTTATCGGGATGTAGCGCTCCTGATGCTCGCGGTAGATGAAGGACGCGCCCGAGGTCAGCCTAACGTCGGCCACTTCGGACAGCGGGACCTGGATCGTACCGGTGCCGTTCGGCGCAGGCGCACCTACCGTGATGCGGCGGATCGCATCGACTGTGTCGCGTTGCTCGGGGCGCAGGCGCACGACGATCGGGAAGTGCCGGTCGGTGCCCTTCTCGTACAGCTCGGCGCTTGACTGCCCTCCGATCGCCGCGGCTACCGTCGCATTGATGTCGTCGGGCGTCAGCCCGTAACGCGAAGCCCGAGCACGATCGACGTCGATGCGCACGGTCGGCTGGCCGAGCGACTGGAATACGCCGAGATCCTCGATCCCCTGCACCTTCGCCATCTCGGCCTTGATCGCATCGGCATATTTCTCGAGCGTCGGCAGGTCGGGCCCGAACAGCTTGATCGAGTTCGCGCCCTTCACACCCGACGCCGCTTCTTCGACATTGTCCTCGATATATTGCGAGAAGGAAAAATCGACGCCGGGATAGCGGGCCTGCAATTTGCTGGAGAGTTCGGCCGTCAGCGTTTCCTTGGTCACACCGGCGGGCCAGGTGCCGAAGGGCTTGAGCGGCACGAAGAATTCGGCGTTGAAGAAACCGGTGGAATCGGTGCCGTCGTCCGGGCGGCCATGCTGCGAGAGCACTGACTCCACCTCGGGATATTGCGCGATCATCCGCCGCACGCCGTTGACCACGGGCTGGCCCGCCTCGAGGCTGATCGAGGCCGGCAGGCTCGCGCGGATATACATGTTGCCCTCTTCCAGATGCGGCAGGAACTCGATGCCGAGCGACCGCACTCCGACAACCGCCGCGCCGAGCAACAGCAGCGCACCACCGAGTGCCAGCACGCGGTTGGCCAGCGCGAAGGCCGCCGCCGGCTCGTACCAGCCCCGCAAGCGAGCGACGATGCGGGTCTCGACCTCCGACAATCTGTCCGGCAACAGCAATGTCGCCAGCACCGGTGCGACGGTGAAGGTCGCGATCAGCCCGCCCGTGATGGCATAGGCATAGGTCTTGGCCATTGGCCCGAAAATATGCCCTTCGACCCCGGCCAGCGTGAACAGCGGAAGGAAGCTGGCGATAATGATCGCCGCCGCGAAGAAGATCCCGCGGCTCACCTCGTGGCTGGCGCCAAGCACTGCCGAGAAACGGCTGGCCATGGTGTAGTGACCGTGCCCGTTTTCGACGTGCACCGATCGCTCGACCATGTGGCGGAAGATATTTTCCACCATGATGACGCTTGCATCGACGACCAGACCGAAATCGAGCGCCCCGACCGACAGCAGGTTCGCGCTCTCGCCCTGAAGCACCAGGATCAGGATCGCAAAGGCGAGCGCGAACGGGATTGTCGCCGCGACGATGATCGCGCTGCGCAGATTGCCGAGGAACGCCCATTGAAGGATGAAGATCAGCAATATCCCGGCAAGCAGATTCTCCAGCACGGTATGGATCGTCAGGCGGATGAGATCGGAACGGTCATAGACTCGGTCGAGATGGACACCGGGCGGAAGAGCGCCCGACGCGTTGATATCAGCGACCTCCTTCTGCACCGCCTGGATCGTCGGCATCGACTGCGCGCCGCGCTGCATCAGCACGATGCCCTGCACGATGTCGTCGCGGTCGTTGTAGCCGGCGATGCCAAGCCGCGGGGCGTTGCCGATCTGGATATGGGCGACGTCCTTCAGCAGGATCGGCTGCCCGTTCGCCGTGCCGACCAGCACGTTCTCGATTCCGGAAACTGACTGGATAAGCCCGACCCCGCGCACGATCGCGGCCTGCGCACCGAAATTGATCGTCTGCCCGCCGACATTGCCGTCGCTCTTGCCGAGTGCTGCAAGCACCTGCCCGACCGAGACGCCGTGCGCGGCCAGCCGGTCATTGTCGATCACGACGTCATAGGCGCGAAGCTTGCCGCCCCAGCCGGTCACGTCGATCACGCCCGGAATGCGCTTGAAACGGCGTTGCAGCACCCAGTCCTGCAGCGTCTTCAGGTCCATCACCGAATAGCCGGCCGGCGCGCTGAGCTTATAGCGATAGATTTCCCCGACCGGGCTTGTCGGCGACAGCGTGGGCTGCGCGCCCCCGGCAAGCGGCGGCAGCTGCGAGAGGCGGTTGATGACCTGCTGCTTCGCTGCCTCGTTGGTCAGGTCGTAGCTGAACTGTATCTTGATGTCGGACAGGCCGAACAGCGAGATCGCGCGGATCGCCGTCAGGTGCGGGATGCCGGCCATGCCGACTTCGATCGGGATGGTGACGTTGCGCTCCATCTCCTCGGCCGAAAGCCCCTGCGTCTGCGTGACGATCTCCACCATCGGCGGGACCGGATCGGGATAGGCCTCGATATTGAGGTTCCAGAAGCCGACCACGCCCGCGAGCAACATCGCGGAGAAGATACCGACGATCAGCAGGCGCTGGCGCAGCGAGAACTCGACGATGCGGTTCATTCGCCAAGACCCGCCTCGTTCACGAACAACGCCCCGGCGGTGACGATGCGCTCGCCGGGCCTGAGGCCCGTCAGCACGACGACTGCACCGTCCTGCGCATCGCCAGCGGTTATGGCGCGCGCCTGCAACAGGCCGTCGGGGCGGACGACCCAGACACGCGCGGAATCACCTTCATGGATCACGGCAGCGGCGGGGACGCGCAAGGCACTGCCGCGCTGCGGCCGCTGGATCGAGAAGCTGGCGAACATCTGCGGCTTCAATGCGCCATCGGGGTTGGCGATGGTCGCGCGCACCGGCAACCGATGAGTCTGCGGATCGAGCGCCGCCCCGACGAGATCGATGGTGGCGTGGAAGTTGCGCCCCGGAAGAGCGGGCGTCGTCACCGTCACCGCATCACCCAGATGCACCCCATTGGCGTCGCCTTCGGCGATCTGAGCGATCAGCCAGACGTGCGACGGGTCGGTGATCGTCATCACCGGCTTGTCCCCTCCCTGCGAGACATATTGCCCTGCCGAGACGTCGCGCGAGGCGATCAGCCCGGCGATCGGCGCATGCAGCGTGGTACGATCGTGGATGCCCGAGACTTCGCCAGCTCCTTCAAGCTGCCCGATCTCACCGGGTGATTTGCCGAGGATCGCGAGCTTGTCGCGCGCCGCGCCGAGCGCTGCCGCCGTGGTCCGCGCACTGGCCTGCGCCGCGACCAGATCGGTCTGCGCCTGCAGATAGTCCTTTTGCGCCCCGCCTGCCGTTTCGAAGATCTGGCGCTGGCGCTCCGCGTTGCGGGTGGCGGTGGTGAGTTGCGCCTGCGCGTTCTGGAACGCCGCACGCGCGGCGAACAACCCGCTGCGTGCATCGACGAAATCGCTCGTCTTGACCAGCAGCAACGGCTGGCCCTGTCGCACATATTGACCCGCATCGGCGAGCACGCGCACGACTTGCCCGGCATAAGGCATCAGCACCGGCGTGCTGCGGTCGCCATCGACCGTAATCGCCCCGCTCGCCAGGGTACGGTCTTCCGATGCCGCATAGCCGACCCGGATCGTCTTCAGCGCAGCCATCTGTTCTGCGGTCGGCCGGAAGGTGCCCGGCGGCGAGGCAGGAGGGGCGACCTGATCGTGACGCGTCATGCTTCCGATCGCCAGCCACAGCACGACGATGCCGACCGTGACGGCCACGGCGATGGCGAGCCAGCGCACCTGCTCGCGGCGCGGCAACGTCTGTATCGTGGGCAGCGGATGTGGCGATGATGGAGCGTGCATCGGAAGGCCTGTTACGGTGGGGCTGGCACCCCTAGGCAGGCTCGCTTACAGCGGGCTTACAAATTGCTGCGTTGCGGAAGAGCGAGACGATGCGAATTCTGCTGATCGAGGACGAAGATGCGGTGGCGATGCCGCTCGTCGACGCCTTGTCGCGGCGCGGATTGACGGTCGATCGGGCACGCACCAGCGAGGAGGCCGAGGCATATCTCGAGGCGATCGACTATGCAGCCGTCCTGCTCGATCTTGGTTTGCCTGACGAAGACGGCATCTCGCTCCTCATGCGCATGCGCGCGCGCGGCGATGCCCGGCCTGTACTGGTGCTGACCGCGCGCGGCTCGATCGACGCACGCATCCTCGGCCTGAACGAAGGGGCCGACGAATATATGGTCAAGCCCTTCGACGTCGACGAATTGCATGCCCGCCTTCACGCGATCCTGCGGCGGCGCGACGGCTATGTGGGAAAGTCCCTCCGTTGCGGCGCGCTCGAATTCGTCGTCGAGACCCGCATGGCGTACGTTGAATCGCAAGCACTCAGTCTGTCAGTGCGGGAAACCGAGCTGCTCGAGTTGCTTTTGCGTCGGGCGGGCAAGGTCGTGCCGAAACGCATCGTCGAGGATCAGTTGTTCGGCCTGGACGGCGATCTCGGCTCCAATGCCGTGGAAGTATATGTCCATCGTTTGCGCAAGCGGCTCGAGGATTCAGAGACCCGCGTGCGGATCGAAACCGTGCGCGGCGTGGGCTATATGATCGTTCCTGTCGCATGAGGTTGGCGATACCTCGCTCGCTGCTCGGGCAGTTCGTCGCGCTCCACGTGGCGGTCGCACTGGCGGCGGCGATCACCCTCTTGTGGAGCGCCTCCGCCCTGCTCCACCAGACAGCCGATCATTTTCAGCGCAACCTGCTGCGCCGGCAGGCGGTGCTGTCGGCCGCATCGGCAGGACCGGACACCCGCAATGCACAGCCCGTCGTGCTGACCAACGGCATGGCGGTCAGCACGATCGGAGCCGACCGCCGCGTGCAACGATCCTATGGTCCGCCGCGTCCGGAAATACTGGCATCGGCGCCGCTCGACCGGACAGCGCATTTCTTTCGCCACGGTGTGGTCGAGGGTTACAGCGTGCCCGTGGGAAGCGGCTGGATCGTCGTTTCGCAGGACGATGCCGACCCGGCGGTCGTCACCGATGATATCGTGCGCAGCTTCCTGCCCAGGTTCGCGCTGATCTGTCTGCCGATCGCGGCGCTCGTTCCGCTGATCGGGGCGCTGATCGCGCGTCGCATGACGCTTCGGATGCGTGCTGTCTCAGCGATCGCCGCGACGATCGGCCCGCGCTCGCTCAACACCCGCCTGCCGAGCGGCCTTCTCCCGATCGAGGCCGAGCCATTGGCTGAGGCGACGAATGCCGCGCTCGACCGCCTGGCCGCCGCGATTCATGTGCAGGCGGCATTTGCCGCAGACGTCGCGCACGAACTGCGCACGCCGCTTGCCGTCGTCCGCCTTCGCGCCGATGCCGTCGCGAACCCGGAAGTCCGCACGGCGATGATGTCGGCGGTGGATCGGGCTGCCCGAGTCATCGCCCAGTTGCTTGCGCTCGCCGAGATCGAGCGCCCGGTCGAGGACGGCGGGACCTCGGTCGACCTCCACGCGCTGGCGGAGAGCGTCGTCTCCGACCGGGCGCCCGGGATCATCGCGTCGGGCCGCTCGATCGCGCTTGAACGCGCGGACACCCCGGCACAGGTGCGCGGTTACTCCGTAGCCCTGACGCTCGCACTCGAAAACCTCATCGACAATGCCGCACGCCACACGCCTCCTGGCACCGCGATCGTGGTCAGTTCCGGCCCGGGAGCGCTCATCGCGGTTGGCGACAATGGCGATCCGATCCCGGAGGCGCATTTCGTGCGGCTTAAGGACCGGCTATGGCGGGGCGCGGGAACGAACATCGAAGGATCGGGGATCGGCCTTTCGATCGTCGAGCGGGTTGCGCATGCCCATCACGGCGCGCTCACGGTGCACCGCGGATCGGGGCAACGTGGCCTCGTCTTTCTGATGGCGCTTGACGATCTCTAGGACGGCACGAGCAACAGGCGAGGATTAGGTGGAACTGACGGGATTCATCGGCCTGGGCGTCATGGGCCAGCCAATGGCGCTCAACCTGGCGCACGCCAAGACAAGGCTCATCGTCTGGAACCGGACTGCCGAACGAAACGGCCCTTTGCAATCGGCCGGCGCCGCGATGGCCGACAGTCCGGCCGCCGTGTTCCGCCAGGCACGGATCGTGATCCTGATGCTGGCCGACGAAGCGGCGATCGACACAGTCCTTGGACGTGGCACGCCCGACTTCGCCGTCAATGTGACAGGCCACATCATCGTCCAGATGGGTACGGTCCCTCCAGGTTATTCCCGGGAACTGGGCACCGAGATCAGCGATGCCGGCGGCGCTTATGTGGAAGCGCCCGTTTCCGGCTCACGCAAGCCGGCCGAAGCCGGTCAACTCGTTGCGATGCTCGCCGGCGACGA
Organism: Pseudomonadota bacterium; assembly: GCA_040388155.1. Lineage (GTDB taxonomy): Bacteria > Pseudomonadota > Alphaproteobacteria > Sphingomonadales > Sphingomonadaceae > Sphingomonas. The sequence continues at coordinate 130,052 of JAZKCJ010000016.1, read as the reverse complement.
GAGCGTCATGGACGAAATAAGCCCGCTGCTGGCACCAATGTGCCAGGAGATATTCCGCTGCGGCCCGGTTCCGGCTGCCCTAACCATGAAGCTTGCGGTCAACAGCTTTCTGATCACCATGGTCACCGGTCTGGCGGAAGCCACTCACTTCGCTGAGCGCCACGGCCTCGACATGAAGCAATTCCGCGCCATTCTCGATGCCGGACCGATGGCGAGCAGCGTATCGCGTATCAAGCTCGCCAAGCTGGTGGAGCAGGATTTCGACGTGCAGGCGGCGATCTTCGACGTGCTCAAGAATGCCCGGTTGGTCGCAGATGCAGCACGCGAGGCGGAGATTGCGTCGCCGCTACTGGATGCCAGCCACCTTCTCTACCGTGAGAGCGAGGAGCTGGGACATAGCCGCCTCGATATGGCAGCCGTGGTCCGCGCGATCGAGGCACGAACCAAAGGGAGGCAACGATGAGCGGCCGTGAAGGCGACTGGTATTTTGATGTCATCTCCCCGTTCGCCTATCTCCAGTGGAAAACCCGGAGCCGGTTCGGCGAGCGCCTTCGCCTGACACCGGTCCCCGTCGTGCTCGGAGCATTGCTCGGCCATTGGGAACAGAAGGGACCAGCGGAGATCGCCCCGAAACGCCTCCATACCTATCGGGCATGCCAGTGGCGCGCCGACAGGCTCGGCGTCCCGTTCCGCTTTCCGCCGGCCCATCCGTTCAACCCGATTTCGGCATTGCGCCTGATCGTCGCGCTCGGTGCGACACCGGCAGTGGTCGACGCCCTGTTCGATGCTGCTTTCCGCGACGGGCTGGACGTCTCGGAACCCGATATTCTCGAAACGATCGGGAACAGCCTTGGCCTCGAGGACGTCGCAGGCGCCATCGCCCAGCCCCATGTAAAGAACCAGCTACGGGCGAACACCGACCGCGCGATCGAGCACGGCGTATTCGGCGTGCCGACGATCGCAGTCGGCGACGATCTGTTCTGGGGCGAGGACAGCACCGAGATGCTGATCGACTTCCTCGACAACCCCGCCCTCTTCACGACCGGGGAAATGGCGCGGCTCGGGTCTTTGCCCACCGGCGTAACGCGCTCGCAAAAGCGAGGCTGAAGCGAAATCGCTACGGGAGGGGCGTCCGACGTGCCCCTCCCCCGTCCGGCCCGTGGTCAGCGGTTTACTGCACCAGCCTTCGTCGCGTAGTAATTCGCCAGAACGTCGAACGCCTGTTTGCGCTGCCCGGTTTCCGAGATGAGCCCCTTGCGGTTCCAGCCCTGCTGGAAATCGGGGTTCTGCCGGCGTGGGGAACGGAAGTCCTTGAGAATCCATGGCGACATGCCGCGCAGCGTCGGCACCGAATCCGCCATTCGCAGCGTCGCGCGATAATATTCCGCCTGATATTCTTCGGAGAATTTCTGCGGGCCGGTCAGGTCATGGAACCCAGCCCGGGCGTCGGCGCCGAATTCGGAGAAAACCAGCGGCTTGTCGGCGGGCACCTGCCAGACGCTCGCGGGCAGGTCGGTCAGCCGGTCGTTGGTGTACCAGCCGTTATACGTATTGATTGCCAGCACATCCAGCACATCGGCGAGCGGATCGGCCAGGGTCATCGTGGGAGTCTTCGCGTCCTTCGAACGCTCGACCAGCAGCGCCGCGCTGACCAGCCTGGTATCGTCGAGATGGCGGACGTCGCCGACGAGCGTGCGGAGGAAGGTGTTGCGCGCATCAGTGACGGGAGTCTCGTTGGCGACGCTCCAGATCGCGATCGACGCGCGATTGCGATCGCGCAGGATGTTCTCGGCCAGCATGTTGCGCGCGGTCGCCAGCGTGTCCGGATTGGACCAAGCCACCAGCCAATAGACCGGCACCTCGCTCCACACGAGCAGGCCGAGTTCGTCAGCGGTGCGTGTCATCAGTTCGGAATGAGGATAGTGCGCGAGACGGACATAGTTGCCGTGCAGCCCGTCCTTGATCTCGCCGAGCAGGGCCCGCGCCGCCGCCGGGCTGATCGCCCGGGTCGGCTCGCTGCCCAGTTCCTCCTCGTGCAGCGAGATGCCGCGCAGGAAGATCGGCTTGCCGTTGAGCAGGATGTCCGGGCCGCGCACCTCGATGGTACGGAAGCCGATGCGATCGCGCCACTGATCGTCCCCCGTCGCGATCGTCACGTCATAGAGCTTGGGACGCTCGGGTGACCAGCGGACCATCGCGCGCGGCGCAGCCATGGTCGCGCGCCAGTTGCCGGCAGCGTCGGTGGTACCGGCCTGGTCGAGACCAAGCTCGGCAATACGCAGCCTGACCGCGCGATTGGCCGCCTGCGGTCCGTCGAGATGCACATCGACGGCCATCCGCCCATCCCGCGTCAAACGGACCCAGGCGTCATCGACATAGGTGTCCGGCGTCGAGATCAGGCGCACCGGGCGAGTGATCCCGCCGTAATTTTCCCAGTCGGTGACGGGCGGCGGCACGGTCGCCTCGGTCGCCTGCGAATCCACGCCGACCGTGATCTGGTTGTTGCCGTCGCGCAGCAGGCGGGTGACCTCGAAAGCGAAGGGTGTGAAGCCGCCTTCGTGGCGCCCGACCGGCTGGCCGTTGAGATAGACGACGGTCGTATAGTTGGCCGCGCCGAAGCGGAGGAAGCTACGCCCCTTGCGCTGTGCCGGCACCGGAAAGGTGCGCTGATACCACATCAGCCCCTGATAATAGCGAAGCTCGGGCGCCTCGGTCAGCCAGGACGAGGGCAATGTGGTGACCGGCGAATGGGCGAGGTCGAATTCGTAGAGGACCCGGCTGTCCTGCGCCATTTCCTTGCGCACATCGACATCGCGGTAGCGCTGCTGGCCGCGATCGGGCGTTTCGCCGTGGAAGCCGGCGAGACCGGAGCGGTACGGATCGATCGAATAATGCCAGGCGCCGGACAGATCGGTCCCCTGGCGCATGTCGGCAGAGACAAGCAATGGCCCGCTCTGCGCCGTCGCCTTGGGCAAGGCGGGCGCGGCGGCCTGCTGCGCGGCTATGGGAGTTGCCCACAATGCGGCGACGGCGATGAGCCATCCGGCCTTCATTCCTTCAAGCACATCCGTCTCCCGTTCCCGTTCGTGATGATATCCCGGGTGTCGCGTGCGCGATCCCGCGTTCGAGCCCGCGCAGTTCGGCCAGCCCCCGCATGCGACCAAGCAGCGAATAACCGGGGTTGGTCGGTTTGGTCAGGTCGTCGAGCATCTGATGGCCATGGTCCGGGCGCATCGGGATCGAGCGGCCGCTGCGCTGCTGCAGCCGATGGACCGCCGCCACGATCCCGGCCATCCCGGCATCGCCTTCGAGGTGGGCCGCCTCGTGAAAGGCATCGTTCGGCTCACGCTGCACGGAACGCAGGTGCAGGAAACCGATCCGGTCGCCCAGCCGCTCGATCATGCCGGGCAGGTCGTTGTCGGCCCGCACGCCAAATGATCCAGCGCAGAAGCACAGGCCGTTGGAGGGGTTGGGGACCCGGGCGAACAAGGCCGCAAGATCGGCCTCGTTGCTCACCACGCGTGGCAGGCCGAAGATCGGGAAGGGCGGATCGTCGGGGTGAACGACGAGCCGCAGCCCGAGTTCGTCAGCAACGGGGCACACCGCGGCAAGGAAGTCCGCATGGTTTGCGCGCAAGCGCTCCGCGTCGATATCGGCATAGGTCTCGATCGCGGCAAGAAGTTCGGCTGAGGTGAAGCTCTCCTCGCTGCCCGGCAGCCCGGCAATGATCGTCCGCTCGAGCCTGTGGCGTGCCGCTTCGTCCATCGCATGAAAGCGCCGCGTCGCGGCCTCGACCATGGCGGGCGCGTAACTGGCATCGGCGCCCGGCCGGCGCAGGATGTGGAGGTCATAGGCCGCGACCGCCTCCAGCTCGAAGCGTAGCGCCAGCGCGCCATCGGGAAGCGGCCACGCAAGATCGGTCCGGGTCCAGTCGAGGATCGGCATGAAATTATAGGTGACGGTGGTGATGCCGCATGCCGCGAGATTGCGCAGGCTCTCGCGATAATGATCGATCAGTTGGTCCCATGCCGGCCCGCGCGTCTTGACATCCTCATGCACGGGCAGGCTCTCGACCACGGTCCAGCCCAGACCCGCCCGCTCGATCTCGCGCTTGCGCGCCGCGATAGCCTCGCGCGTCCAGACCTCGCCGTTGGCGACCTCGTGCAACGCGGTCACGACCTCGGTCGCGCCCGCCTGGCGGATATCGCGCAGCGAGACCGGATCGGGTGGACCGAACCAGCGCATCGTCTGCGTCATGAACATATACTGGCACTCCCTTGCCGACATACGGGTCATGCGATGGCGGCCTCTTGCTCGTCGTCTAGGACGCAGGTTTGAACTCGAACGACATGCCCGACGCCTTGTTCGGCTGGAATCCCTTCCACAAGGTCGCCGCCGGGGGGCCGGGACTGTAGCCGGCATAGCGACCCGGCGGTGCGCCGGCCCAGATACCGTCGTTCGAATTGGGCACGAGCCCGTCGATATAGGCAGCCCTGCTCATGTCGCCCTTCACGTAGCGGTCGAGAAACGCCGTGATGAAGTGCGTCTCGATCGCCATCAGCCGATCCTTGCGCCACACCGAATCCTCGAACCAGTCCTTGTCCCAATAGTCTGCGCGCATTTCCGGCGGCGCGCCGATCAGGCCGATGCTGTGCCCGGCCTCGCGGAAGGTCAGCAGATACCGTGCCGCATGCACCTCGTCGTCGAACAGCGTTCGGACACCGGGATCGTAGCCGACCGTGTGGTCCTGGCTGCCGACGATGAACAAGGTTGGTGTGCGGATCGCCCCGACACCGGGGGGCGCCCACATGTCGGCGCCACGCAGCGCGCGCGGCGGGGCGATCGCGACCACCGCCTTGAGACCGGCGACCTTGAGCTCGCCCGCCCTGGGCCCACCGGCGATATAGGGCGCGAGCACATCGCGGGTTGCAGCGGCCAGGCCGGGATGAAGTGGCGCGCCCGCCGCGGTGAGCACGCCATAACCGCCCATCGAATAGCCGATCAGCGCGGTACGGTCGGCATCGGCGGCAACGAACGGCCCCTGCCCTGCCCGCGCCCGACGCTGCGCCTCCGCGGCAACGAACACGATATCGAGCGGTCGCCGGGCGATCGGGCCAGCCGCGGCAGCCGCAGTGCGGATGGTGATCGGCGGGTCGCGAAAGGCGGGCGCCACGACGACATAGCCCTTGCTCGCGAGATTCTCGCCGAGCCAGGAAAGGACTTCCGGGGTGTTGCTATAGCCATGCGCGAGGATGACGAGCGGGAAGCGCCCCGCGGCAGCACGCGCGTCCGGCGAGGCCATGCCGGGAACGGTGAAAGCGATGTCGGAACCATTCTTCCCCGGCAGCGCCGACCGGTAGAATGTACCGGCTCCCGTCGCTGCGGCCGGATACCAGATGCTGAGCGGCAGATGGCGATCCACCGTGGCGGGCCTGTCCGTCCCCTGCAGAGGGTCGAGTTGGCCGGGCTGGACGAACTCGACCCTGGCAACGCCGACCGGATACGAGCCGAGCGCGGCGAGTTCCGGCGCATCGACACCGGGTTTCGCCGGCGCATCCTGGGCAGGCGGGCCCGCCGCCGACAGCATTGCCGCGGCGCCCGCCATCGCCAACGGCAGCGCAAAACGAAACATTACATTGCCCCCGATCCATGTGGTGTGGCGGGGCGGCGTGCGCGCCCCGCCGTCATCAGAAATTCACGCCGAGCCGCAGGCCGCCATAGCGACGAAAGTCGCGCGGCAGGAGCGCCTGGGTCGCCAGTTTGTTGCCGAAATTGCCCGCGGTATTGACCAGCGACGGGAAATATTGCTGGTCGAACAGATTGTTCACGAAAGCGACCACTTCCCACCTGCGGTCGCTGTCGCGCACGCCAAGCCCGACATTGACGATGCTATAGGCCCGCTGGAAAGTCTGCGGATCCTCCGCCACATAATAGACATCGCCCTGATACTGCCAGTTGGCCTGCATCACGCCGCGCAGGTCGCCGCCCAAGGACGGCGAATAGTCCGCGCCGACCGAGAACTTCCATTTAGGCGCCTGCACGGCGCGCGCGCCGGTCAGGTTCTGATAGGCGGGCTGTGCCGGCGTCGTGGGGGTCGCGGGCACCGCGGGTACGCATCCCTGCGCGGCGGTTTGCAGCGGATAGCATTGCCCGACCGGGAACGAGGTGTACTTCGCGTCGAGATAGGCGACCGATGCGTTGAGATTGAGGTCGCTGCCGATCCGCGCCGAGCTGTCGAACTCGACGCCCTTCGTGTTCAGTCCGCCGACATTCGTCAGGCGGAAATTGGACGTCCCGTCGGCAAGCGTCTCGATCGTCTGTGCCTGCAGATTGTCATAATCGGTATCGAACAGGGTGACGTTGACCGTCACGCGCCGGTCGAGAAACTGCATGCGCGCACCGATTTCCCTGTCGCGCGACCGTTCGGGCTTGATCGGGCCGGCCGCAGCCCGGTTCGCGTTGAAGCCGGTCGTCAGGTCGTAGGTCTGCCCCTTGTAGCCAGTCGAATAGGTCGCGAAGAGCATGATGTCGGGCGTGACCTCGTAACGCCCGCTGAAGCGATAGGTCCCCGCGGTATCCTCCGCATTGCCGCTGAAGAAGGAGGAAGCGGGCGCGGCGAGATTGTCGCGGAAGGTGTAGTAGATCTTTTCGTTCTGAACGCGCCCGCCGCCGGTCAGGGTCAGGTGCGGAACGATCTCCCAGTCGACCTGAGCGAAAGCGGCGATCTGCTCCGACTTCGAGGTCGCATACCAGTTGGCCAGCGAGAAAGCGGGACCGCGAAGGAAAGGCCGCTCGAACGCCACGTTCGCATAATAGGCACCCAGCGTATAGCGGAACGGCTTGTCGCCGGGCGAAAGCAGGCGAAGTTCATGCGTGAACAATTTCGACCGGAACTGGCCGACCTGGATGTTGTTGCCGTTGGCCGTCGGGGAAGATGTGTCGTCCTGGTCCAGATAGTCGTTGAGGCGGAACTTGTCGTAGGAAGTAATCGACACCAGGGTCATATTGCCCAGTCCGACTTCAGCGCGCAGCGACCCGCCCCCGCCGTGATATTTGGTGCGGGAATCGTAGTTGTTGCTGATGTTTTGATTGCTCTCGCTGACCGTGACTCCGGGGAACACGACCCCCGCCGTCTGCCCGGCGACACCGCGCAACAATGCGGTCGGATCGAGGCGGATGAACGGCCGCCCGACGCTCGTATTGCCGTTGAGATAATTGCCCGACAGCGTGATGGTGACGTTGGACGCCGGTTCCCACCGGAGCTTGCCGCGGGCGTTGACCGCCTCGCGCCCGTTCACTTTCTTGCCGTTGAACAGGTTGCGGACGTTGCCGTCCCAGTTGGAATAGCTGGCCGACAGGACATAGCCGAGGTCCTGGCTGATAGGGCCCGACACGCTGAAATTGCCGCCATATTCGCTATCGGTCGTCGCCAGCGCATTGGCGCGGAAGTGGAACGTGTCGGTCGGCTGCCGGGTGATGATGTTGATCAGGCCGGCCGAGGCTGACTTGCCGTACAGCGTGCTCTGCGGGCCGCGCAGCACTTCGATCCGCTCGACGTCGGGCAGGTCGGTGAAAGCACGGGCCTGGAAGGCGAGCGGCACTTCGTCGACCAGCACCGCAACGCTCGGTTCGACGCCGATGCCGAAGGCGAAGGTGCCGACGCCGCGCAGCGACACGTTGGCATTCACCGGATGCTCGGCCGGACGAACCGTCAGGGAGGGCGCGATCTTGCCGAGATCCTGGAACTGCCGGACGCCCGTCGCGTCGAGCTGTGCCTGGGAGACCACGGAAATAGCCAGCGGCACGCGCTGGACGTTCTCGGCGCGCTTCTGCGCGGTGACGATGATGTCGCCGCCATTATCCGGCGACGGCGCTGTCTCGCTGGTCGGGCCAGTCGACGCGCTCTGCGCTGAATTGGCAAGAACCTCGGGTGCGGCATCCTTCGCAAAGGCAGGAGAGGCGCCGAGCGCGAGCGATGCGATCAGTGCGGCGCGGCAAACGGAATTATGATATTTGCTCATTTCAACCCCCTCATATCGGTCGCGGATTCTGCCGTCCGTAAACCTGTCTGACGTGTTGCTAGCAAATGGTCTTACCAAATACAAGCTTTCGCGATCAGCCCGCTGCGACCTGGTGCGGCTGCGTGTTGCGGCACGGCGGCGCCGATGCTAGTCTCACTGTATCTTATGCCGAAAAAACAACTGACCAGACCAATCGCCGCACCCTCGGCCGCCACCCCGCAGCCGGACTCGCGCAAATTATACCAGCAGGTCGCGGCAGCCGTCGCCGGCGCGATCCAGCGCGGCGAGTTCGCGCCGGGTCAGCGCATTCCATCGGAACGTGACCTGGCCGAGGAATATAAGGTCAGCCGCCCGACGATCCGCGAAGCGATGATCGCGCTGGACGTGATCGGACTGGTCAAGACTCGCCATGGTTCGGGCATCTTCGTTGTCGACAATCCGCCCAAGGATGCGGCGATGATCGGGCTCGACATCGGCGCCTTCGAACTGACCGAAGCACGCCGCCTGTTCGAGGGCGAGGCTGCGGCGCTCGCCGCGGTATCGATCACCGACGACGAGATCGCAGCGCTCGAGACGCTGATCGGCGAGATGGAGCGAGAGAATCTCGAGAATATCAGCGGCGAGCACGCCGACCGATCCTTTCACCTGACCATCGCGCGGGCGACGCGCAACTCGGCCGTGGTGGATGTCGTCGAGTCGCTATGGGACGCACGCTACCGGTCGCCGCTCTGCGCGCACATGCTTGAACGGGCACGCAGCGTCGGCGTCCAGCCCCGCATCGACGAGCATCAGCGCATCCTCGCCGCGCTCCGCGACCGCGACCCCCATGCGGCGCGGCGGGAGATGCGCGATCATCTCGCGCGCGTGATCGACGGCCTGCTGACCGCGACCGAGAGCGACACATTCGAACGCGCCCGCGCCGAGGTGGAAGCGAAGCGGAGCGATCTCGCGCGCCGGGTAGCGGTTTGAGCGAAGCCCCGAATTCACAGATCGCGAACGGCCAACTCCGGGCGAACAACAACGAGCTGTCCTCTCTCGAATGAGAAAGAGGACAGACCGCCGTCCGACCAGGCTATTTCAGCGGCAGGAACAACTCAGCGATTGCCTCGTGCTCCGGCACCTCAGGGAGGAAGGCCAAGCGTTGGCAATAAAGCGGGAAGTCTCGTACCTCTTCGCCGCTTGCCGGTAGCCAGTCGCGATAAAGATAGAGTGCTGCGGGTTCCAGATTGTCGGTGTTCCCGACGACGCGCAGCACCGCGCAGCGCCCGCCGGGGATCATACCGGACTCGATCCGCTCGCCCTTCGCGTCGATTGGCCGATCAGCGCCAACGCACAGATCGAGCCGATATTCAGCCGGGGGCGTGGTGCGTGGATCGGAGTGGAAGACGTTGAAGGTCGGGCTTTCCTGCGGCTAGAGCCCTACTCCCTTCCGCCACGCGATGAACCGCTGGATGGTCGCGCCGATCGTCGCCGGATCGCCCCGATGCTCCATGATCGCTACTGGCGTCGGGGCCACATCGCGGATCGTCACATCATTGGTAGTGAAGGGTTTCTGCATGAGCTTGCTCCTCGCATTGTCCAAAGGCCCGAAGGTCGCAAGCCACGGCTCCCAATCGGGAGCTTTCCTGAACGACGAAGGCGATTGCCCGAACCGTTGCCTAAAGGCGCGGGCGAAGGCATCCGGCGCCTCGTAACCGGCATCCATCGCAATGTCCGTGACGCTTTGGGCGTCCCTGTAGGCGAGCCGATACGAAGCACGCTTCATTCGGGCGAGCTGGACATAGCGATGCACGGACAGTCCGAAGGTTGCCGTGAACTGCCGGTGGAAATGATATTTCGAGAAGGCCGCGACGCCGCTTATTGCTTCCAGTCCAGATCATCGTCCAGATGCTGGTCTATATGGTCCAGCACCCGCTGCATCCGGGCATGGTAGTTTTAAGCGCCGCCTTCATCATTCGTCCTCCGTGGCAGCGTCAGCTAGTCGGTTGCGATCCTGCCCCGCTCGACCGATCTTGCTGATCGGCACGAGCGAGGATCATTACCAACGACGGCTGACGAGCGCGCGTGAGGCGTCTGCGATCTAGACCTTGAGTGTGACGCCACGCCGTCCGTCGTGCGTCACGATATCTCCGACCCCGCCATTGACCTGCAGCACCCGTCGTTCACCGGGAGGCAGCAGGAGTGTAAGCGTCCTGTCTCCCCAGCTTCCCGATCCCTCGCGCCGCACCGTGACCGCGACGTGCTCAGGGCCGGCGTGACCGTCGACATGCCAGCGATCGACCGCGGCCTCGCCGTCTCCGGCATCTTCGATCGCACTCCAGGCGAATGCACCTTCCTGCGGCGGGAACAGCCACACGCCGCGCCAGTAGGGCTCGGGCCGCCACCCGCCCTTGGCGAGATCGACCAGCATCGCCGACCCGGCGCGCGCAAGCAGCGGCGGCAGTCCATCGAGCGGTGCCGCGAGGGTGACGTCAGCGCCGCCCCCGACATGCTCGCCGGTCCACACATCGACCCAGTCAGCCCCGGCCGGCGTTCGCAGAGACCGCGTCGTGGCCCCCGGCTCCATCACCGTCGCGACCAGCAGGTCCGAACCGAGCAGATGCTCGTCATTCTCCTCCCAGGCACGCGCGTCACCAGGGAAGTCGAGCCAGGTCGGCCGCACCATCGGCTCGCATGCGGCATGATAACGATGCAGCAGGTCATAGAGGAACGGCACCAGCGTCTGGCGCAGCGCGAGCAGCCGGTGGATGGCCGGCAGGATTTCGGGGTACATCCACGGCTCGTTGACGGTGCGATCGTCATTCCAGCTATGAATGCTGAACCGCGGCATGAACACGCCCGCCTGCACCCAGCGCAGGAGCAGTTCCGGCTCCGGCGCCGGCCCGGCGAAACCGCCGACATCGTGCCCGCTGTTCGAGACCCCCGACAGTGCCAGCCCGATCGCCATCCGCGCATTGTAGCGGATCGTCTTCCACTCGGTGCGGTTGTCGCCGCTCCATGTCTGCGCATAGCGCTGCAGCCCTGCCATGCCCGACCGTGTGACGACATAGGGTCGAGAGGCCGGGGCAGCCTCCTGTTGTGCGCGTCGGGATGCGCGGGCCATCAGCATCGGCTGCACCGGTCGCATCGCGGCTGCGGAACATGGCGAGCCGAAGCCGTGGAAACGGGCGCGCCTGTCCCAGATCTCATATTCGTTATTGTCGTTCCACGTCGCGACGATGCCCTGATCGAGCAGTGCCGACTTGACCTGGTCACGCCACCAGGTGGCTGCTGCCGGGTTGGTGAAGTCGATATAACTCCCGACCTCATCCCAGAACTGCGCCTCGACCGGCGCGCCCTGCCCGTCGCCGACGAACAGGCCGGCGGCGGCAACCTCGTCATAGCGCGGATGGCTGCGCAGCAGCGCGGGCTTGATGTTGGGCACGAGCCGAACGCCCGCCCCGGCATAGCTGGCGACGAAGGCGGCCGGGTCGGGGAACTTGTCGCGGTTCCAGTGGAACACATAGCGCTTGTCGCCGATCGAGGTGTAGCCGGACGACAGATGGAACGAAGTGCAGCCGAGATCATGCTCGCCGAGCTTGTCGAGGAACCCGGCCATCTGCTCTGCCGCGTCCGGTGCATCGGTATAGCTCATGGTCGAGCCGGAATAGCTAAGCGTCCAGCGCGGCATCAGTGCCGGACGCCCGGTGAGCCAGGTGAAACGCCGAGTCACCGCCAGCGGATCGGGCCCGGCGATCATCCACAGGTCGAGGTCGCCGGCATCGGCGACGACGTGGCGGTAGCGCCCGTGATAATTGTCGAGCTCGCGCCCGAAGTCGACGCTCACATCGGCAACGCTGTCGTAGAAGGCGCCGTGGCAGCGGCCCATGGCGTCGGCGACCAGGATATAGGGGATCGACTTGTAGAGCGGATCGCTTTGCTCGGCGTCATAGCCCATCGGATCGAGATTGGTCAGGCGGAAGCTGCGCCCGGCACGATCGCTGTCACCGGTCCGGTCGCCCAGCCCGTAATAGCGCTCGCCGGCCTGACGCGCGCAATAATGATAGACCCGGCCGTCCCACCAGCCGAAGTCATAGGCCTGGGTCGGGCGATCCGCCGCCATCAGCCGCCACTGATCGCCATCGCGCTGCTCCCAGGTGCAGTGCAATCCGTGCAGGCGGATGGTGATGCGCAACAGCATCGTCTCGACGACGATCTGCCCGTCCTCGACGGCAAGGATGAAGTCCGGGCAGGTGAACCCGGCCACATCCATCCGGTCGCGGCCGGGCTCGGCAATGTCGCTTGCCCCCGCTGCGATCGCCCAGCTCGGCGGGCTCGTCACAACGCCGTCGGCCAGCAGGAGGAGCCGCGCGATATCTTCCTCCAGCACGAAGATATGCGCCACGGCGCCGGTATCGGCGACCAGGGTCAGGCGACCGCGACGTTGCTCCGCCAGCGAAAACAGCGGCGGGTTGGAAAGCATGGCACGTCTCATCGGCGGGGCTCCGGAACAATCAGGTGTCTTATGCCGACGATCAGGACGACGGCACCGATCAGGTCGAACACGGACAGGGCAGCAAACAGCGGCGCATAGCCGACCGTGTCCGCAAGCTGGCCGATCAGCAGCGAGAAAAGCAATCCGCCGATCCAGCCCGCCTGGCCGACAAACCCGTTGGCGGTGCCGACTTCCTCCGGCGTGAACACGTCGGCCGACAGCGTGTTGATCAGCACCGAGATCATCTGGTGGGCGAAACCGCCGACGCAGAACAGCGCAATGGCGGTATAGGGACTGACGGCAAGGCCGATGCAACCCGGCGCGATCATCAGCACGGCGGCAAGGCTGATACCCGCAACGCGCGAGGTGATGAGCCGAACGCCGAAGCGCCTGACCAGGAATGGCGACAGATATCCGCCGAGCACGCCGCCAATGTCAGCCGCGAGGAACGGGAGCCAGGCGAACAGCGCGATCTGCTTCAGATCCATGCCGCGCTCGGTGGCGAGATAGAGCGGAATCCAGAAGCTGAAGGTCTGCCATGCCGGCTCGGCCAAAAAACGCGGTACCGCGATGACCCAGAATTTCGTCGAACCCAGGATCTCGCGGGCGCTCGCGCGCGGCCCCGGCACGCTCGGACGATCCGCCGCGATCAGCGCCTGCTCCTCGGGCGTGATCGCCGGGTGCGCCGCCGGGCTTCGATAAAAGGCATACCACGCCGCCGCCCAGACGAGGCCGACCGCGCCGGTGACGATGAAGGCCACCCGCCAGTCAGCCCAAAGCGATACCGCGATCACGACCGGCGGGGCAATGAGAGCGCCCAGCGACGTGCCGGCGTTGAACCAGCCGACCGCCACCGAACGCTCACGCGCCGGAAACCATTCGGCGATCGCCTTGATCCCCGACGGCACCGCAGCGGATTCGGCCAGCCCGAGCAGCCCGCGGAAGAAGGCTAGTCCCAGCCAGCCGGCGGCGAGCGCGTGCAGCATGTTGGCGACCGACCAGGCAACGCCGAACAGCGCGAACCCGACGCGCAGGCCGAAGCGGTCGACGACGAATCCCGCGATCGGCTGCATCACGGTGTAAGCGAGCTGAAACGCGCCGACGACGTAGCTGTATTGCTGAGTCGTTATCGCCAGGCTGGTTTTCAGCTGCGGCGCGAGCACGCCCAGCGAATTTCGCGCAAGGTAGTTCGCGATCGTGCCGGCACAGACCAACGCGACGATCCACCAGCGCAGATGGGGTATCCGCTTCATGCCTCTCCCCTTCCCCTCCACGTCACATTTTCTCGACGCTTCGCGCCCCCGGTGAAAATCGGCAACGGAGGGCAAGCCACCCGCGGTCATCCACGCATGAAGGCTACCGCACCTACAATGGCCTGTCCAGAGAGGTCAGGCCAATTACCACGAAGGCGGACCGGCGACATCGATCGCCTCGCGCAACGATGGCCAAGCTTGAAGGACGGTATCCCGTCGAGGTGATGTTTGGGGAGCCCGCGCGGTCCGGACCGATCGAAACGAAGCCGATCAGGCCGGCATTGATCTCCAGGCGGTCAGCGACAGGCCGAGTGGCCAGCAAGCCGCCTCAGGCAGTGCTATCGGGGATTGCGGGCGGACCACTTCCCACATGTGCGGTGCTACCCTGCGAACCAGTCGTATTGCGGGAGCATGCCGGACCTGCGCCGTTATTTTTTCGGCGTTACCCAAACTGATACCGGCACGGCAAATTTGCCCGGCGCCGGCTTTCCGACCTCGACCCGGTCGGCAGTCACCAGTTCGCCTGTGTCCAGATTGAAGGAGACCCATGGCTTCGGCATGCGGCCGAAGGTGAATTTCTGGATGGGCTGGCCGGTGGCCGTATTCATGATGGTTGCGATGACACTCATCCCCGCGCCGATAGCCATGAGCATGCCGGACTGTCCAGCCAGCATGAGATGAGAAACCGGAATGCGCCCTGGCTCTGACAATGTTGAAAGGGACCTGACATCCCAGCGGCACACCATGCTCGCACATGATCGATTTATAACTTGCTGGCCAAACAGTTAGTAATTGAAGTGCACGTGGCTTCGTGCATTATCGCCGCGCTCATAAGCCACCGGGAGGAAGCCTGCCGGACAAGAAATCAGGCATCGAGCTTGATCGGCACGGAGCAGGAAAGGATGTTCCATGTTGAGGCAACCCAAGGCACTCCTGTGGTTTCGACGCATCGCCAAGGCCTTTGCGCCGCTGGCGATTGCTGCAGGACTCGGCTCGGCAAATGCCCAGGCCCAGTCCCCCACCAATCCAGCCATTCAACCCAGCGCGAGCAGTTACGCTAAATATGCCGACGCCGGCCGATGGGTGTGCCTGCCCGGCCGCGACGATGCCTGCTCGCGCGACCTGCACGCCATCCAGTTGCTGGAGAACGGGACATCGGCGCCTGTTCCGCCGCGCGCGACGGCCACCTCAAGTCAGGTCGATTGCTTCTACATCTATCCGACGGTCGGCCTGAACCTCATTCCAGGCAACCCCGATCCCTATTACGCGGATACCAGCGCAATCGAGGCGGCGACGGCGGCTCAGGCGGCCTCGTTCAACAGCGAGTGTCGCCTGTTTGCGCCCCAGTACCGGCAGGCAACGATTGCGGCATATGCGCTGCCGGAATTCGTCAGGCAGCTCTATATTCAGGTGGCGGCATCCGATATTCTCGCCGCCTTCGACTATTATCTGGCGAACTACAATCAGGGCCGCAAGATAGTCCTGATCGGCCACTCGCAGGGCAGCGAGATGCTGATCAAGCTTATCCAGGGCAGGTTCGACAACTCGCCTGAACTGCGCAGCAAGCTGCTTCTGGGGATACTTGCCGGTATCCCCGTCAATGTGCCGACAGGCCAGAAACTCGGGGGCACATTCACCAATGTTCCGGTTTGTACCCTTCCCGGGGAGGTGGGGTGCTTCATCGCCTTCAGCACCTATGCGGAGGGATCGAACCCGGCGACCGATACACGCCTCCCGACTCCGGCAGGTCAGGAGCGTGTCTGCGTCAATCCCGCCACCCTCGATGACCAGTGGCTTTCTCCCGATGCCCGTCGAAACGGGCGCAAGCTGCTGCAGGGAACGCTCCTGATGCCCGCTGCAAACTCGTCCGGCTTCGTTCGAGACGATGCCCAGACCAAATCCTTCACCCGCCTGAGCGGTGCGTTCAGCGGCGCCTGCGCCACCGCGACCGACCCACGCATGCGCTTCTTTTCGATCAGCGAGGAAATGGCCCCCACGGATCCTCGTCACGGTATCGTCAAGCTCTCTCCGAATGCCCTGGACCAGATCGGCCAATTGGTGACCGGGAACATCGGGCTTCATGTTCTCGATATGCAGTTTCCAATGCAGGAGCTGGTCTCGCTGGTATCGGCGCGACGCCCCTGACACTCACGATCGCCAAGCCTCGCCAGGTTTCGCGCCTTCCCGGGCGGCGGTTCTTCCAGAACTTTCGGAGAACCGCCATGTCGGAGCGTCGAGCCGGCATCTCCTGATTCAGGCAGGACACCATATGCTGAAGAAGCACACCTTGCCGGGCGTCGCACTCGCCGCCTTGATCATCCTGGCCCTGACCGGGCTGCTCTGGTGGTCAGGCGATCGCGGCGTGGAACGGGGGCACGACGATATCGTCGTGGTGCGAGCCACAGCGCGCCCGGAGGCATTGCCCTTCGCCCCGATACCGGCGAGCGACACCAGCGCCGCAGCGCTCGCCCTTGTCGAAAAGCAGATCCTCGAAACGATCGGTGAGCCGGGAACCAGCCTTCGCGACGTCCGCATCGTCGATCAGGAGCGCCAGATCGCCTGTGGCGAGCGTACGAGCCATGGCACCGCAACCCTCCGCCGCTTTGTGTGGCTGAGCCAGCTGCGCCAGGTCGTCACTGACGATGGCGGTCAGGATTTCGCCATCCTGGTCAATGTCTGCAACCCGCCACCGCATTCCTGAGGTGAACCACTCCCCTGGTCAGATGCGCAGGCGCTAACCGTCTCACGCTAGAATCACATAAACTAGCTGGACGACCAGTAAATTTATGATAGAGGGTCGGGATGATCGCAAAGCGGTCGTCCGGGCGCGCAACGGAGCGCCGACAAAAGGGAGAGGCGTTTGTGATGCTGAAATTTCAGATGATGAGTTCGACGTTTGCCCTTGGGGTCGCACTGCTCGCGCCGCCCGCCATTGCACAGACGGCGACCCCGGCCGACGTCGGTCAGCAGGGCCCGGAACAGGCGGCTGATACGGGCCTGGACGACATCATCGTCACCGCGCAGCGCCGTCCGGAGACATTGCTGAAGGTGCCGGCCTCCGTCGAGGTGCTCAGCGGCGACCGGCTCCGGGCAGCGCACATCAACAACCTCGCGAACATCCAGGAAGTATCGCCGAGCCTGATCGTCACCCAGTCCTCGAACCCCAGCACCGGCGTCTTCACGGTGCGCGGGATCGGGACGGCGGTCACCGACCGTGGTTTCGAGCAATCGGTCGGGGTCTATATCGACGGCGTGTTCCGCGGCCGGCCAGGGGCAGCGCTGCAGGATCTGCTGAACATCGAACGAGTCGAAGTCCTGCGCGGCCCTCAGAGCACCTTGTTCGGGCGCAACAATTCGGCCGGGGCGATCAACATCTCGACCGCCCTGCCCAACGCGAAGGCGCTTGGGATGTACGCCGAGGCGACCTACGGCAATTACGACGCCGTTCAGGCCCGGCTCTCGGTCAATGTTCCACTGGTCACCGACAAGCTCGCGGTCAGCGTCGCCGTGGCGGAGAATTACAATCACGGGTTCATCGAGGCGCCGAATCTGCCCCGGGGAAGAACCAACGGCCGCGATCGGCAGAGCGTCCGGTTCCAGCTCTACTGGACGCCGACCGACCAGACCCGCGTAAGGCTGATCGGCGACTATTCGCAGCTCAACGACAGCTGCTGTTCCTACCTGCCGCTGTTCGTGTCCGACACGGCCGCGACGGGTCCCTTCGTGTTCAACGTGCGGGGCGGGTTTATCGGCTATACCGGTCCGACACCGGGCACCCCCGGCGTGTCGCCCAGCAACCCGGCGAGCAGCGGGACATTCTATCGACCGTTCGACCGCAGGACGACGCAGGATTCTCCATCGGGCGAGAAGACGACCGACAAGGGCGTTTCGCTCCAGGTCGATCAGGACTTCGGCAACCTCACCCTGACCGCGATCGGCGCACATCGTCGCTTTCAGTCGAACATCAGCCTCGACATCGACGGCGTGAACTCAGCGGTGACGAACGTCCGGTCCGATCCGTCGACCAATATCCGGGAAACGTCGGCGGAGATCCGGCTTCAGAATGCGGCGGGCAGCCCAATCGAATTCGTCGCGGGTGCGTATTATTTCGACCAGAAGATCGTCGATACCAACCTGTTGCAGATACGGGTCAAGCCGGTGGCGACCACGGTCACCTTCTATAATTCGGTCGGCACCGGGACGGCGGAGAGTGGCGCCATATTCGGCCAGGCGACCTATAACCTGACGAGCGCCTTCCGCCTCACCGGCGGCCTGCGCTACCTCAAGGAAAAGAAGACGGCCAACGTCACTGTTGCGCCCGGCTCCTTCTCCTTCCCCGGCACCGCCGAACGGAATGACGACGCGCTGATGGGATCCGCGACGATCGCCTTCCAGCCGATTCCGGAAGCCAATCTCTATCTGCGCTATGCGCGCGGCTACAAATCCGGCGCGATCAACCTTCTCCTGACCTCGCCAACCATCGCCGCGAACCCTTCGGTCAACCCGGAGACGACCGACGCATTCGAAGCTGGCGCGAAATTCCGCCTGCTCGGCGACCGCCTCAGCACCAATATCGCTGTCTATACCCAGACAGTGAATGATCAGCAGGTTCAGGCTTTCAACAGCCAGACATCCTCGTTCGTCACCCTGAATGCCGCCAAGGTCCGGTCGCGCGGCGTCGAGGCGGAAATCCTCTACCGGCCGGTCAAGCCACTGACGTTCAATGGCAGCATAAGCTATCTCGATGCGACCTATCTCAGCTTCCCTGGTGCTCCGCCGCCTGCCGGGGGTATCGCCCCCAGTCAGAATCTGACGGGTCGGACGCCGCCCAACGCGCCGCGCTGGACCATTGTCGGCGGCGTCAGCCTCGACCAGCCGCTGAGCGACGAGGTTCGCTTGCTTGGCAACGTCAATTTGCGCCACGCGACAAGCTATTACACCGACCTGGCGCTGACGGAGGCTTTCCGGAACGGGAACACGAACTTTCTCGGTGCCAGTGTCGAGTTCGCACTGCGAAACGGGTTCGGCATTCAGTTCTGGGGGCGCAACCTGACCCAGCAGAACGCCTATCTGAGCGGCATCGGCACGCCGCTCGGCAGCGGAAGCCTTTCAGTGTTCGTGAACGAGCCAAGGACCTACGGCGTGACGCTGCGGTTCCGGCATTGATCGTCGGGCCCGGCCGCGACCTCACTGTCGCGGCCACCTCACCCCTGCCGAGACGATTCCGGGGCCGATGCGAGTCCTCACCCCTTGAGTTCACAATGCCTGCAGAGACACCCGCACCATGACCCTTTTCCGCGCCCCGTTCATCTGGACGCCGCAGCAGCCGATCGCCGAGAACTGGCTGCTCGCCTCAAGGGATCTGCCTGAACGAGACGATGGCAAGAACCGGTGGTTTCTGTTCCGGACCGAGGTCGAGCTTGAGACACAGCCGATCGCGGCTCCCACCGACATCACGGTCGATGGACGCTATATCCTGTACGTGAATGGCGAGGAACAAGGGCGGGGCCCGGTTCGGTGCAGCCCCCTCGCCCAGCGTTACGACACTCATGACATTGCGTCCGCGCTTCGGCCGGGGCGGAATGTCGTCGCCGTCCTGGTGCACACCTATGGCGTCGACACTGCCTTTTACGAAGGTGTCCGCGGACTATGGCGGCCGGTGTTCGGCGACGGCGGGCTGTGGGTCGAAGGCCCAGTGATCGACACCCGCCAGCCATGGCGCTGCATCCAGTCGACCGCCTGGGTCCAGGACGTGGCGCAGGCCAATCACAGCCTCGGGTTCATCGAAGCGCTGGATGCCAATGAATTGCCGGCCGACTGGGCCGCATTGGACTTTGACGACAGCGCCTGGGACGTCGCACGCCCCCTGGTTGCCGGCGGGGGCGGTCCGGAATCCCTGTACCAGGGCGTGACCGTCCGTCCGTTTCCTATCCTGCTGCCTCGCGGGATCCCGGCGCTTCGCGCGTTCCCGACGCACGCGCGGCGCATCCGCTGGATCAGGGGTCAGCGACCCCAGCCCGACCTGCCCCTGCACACGCGACTCTATGAGGAGCAGCTTGTACCCGCCCCGCCCGGCGCGGCGCGCAATGTCGAGGATCTTTTGAGCGACGCCCAGGCATCGACGGTGATCAGCACCGCTGATGGGGTCGATACCGCCTTCACGCTCGACTTCGGCCGTATCTTCTCAGGCCATCCCTTCTTCGAGATTGAGGCGAGAGGCGGGGAAGTGATCGAGATCGCGTGCGCCGAACGACTGCCCGGCGAATGGTTCGGTGTGGTTGCCGAAGACGCGCGGATCGAACGCAGGCCTTATATCGGCACCGACGCCCATCTCTGCCGCTATGTCGCACGCGCCGGGCCACAGCATTTCCAGCGCTTCGAGTGGTGCGCCGTCCGCTATATGCACGTCGTCGTGCGCAACGCCCCGGCCGGCATGACCATCCGCCGCCTCGGCGCGATCGAGACCCACTATCCTGTCGACGAACGTGGCAGCTTCTCCTGCTCGGACCCGATCCTGACCAGGCTATGGGCTGCCGGAGCCTATACGCTCAAACAATGCATGCACGATGCCTGGGAAGACTGCCCGAGCCGCGAGCAACGCCAGTGGCTGGGCGACGTGACAGTCGAAAACCTCGCGGGACACGCGGCATTCGGCAGCTCGGCGTCGGCACTGACAGCCAAATATCTGGTGCAGGCAGCCGAAAGCCAGCGGCCCGACGGGTTGACCCAGATGTTTGCGCCCGGGGATCATGGTCACAATGCCCGGCTGATACCCGACTGGACGCTGCAATGGATCCTGTGCGCGGCCGACCATTGGCAACTCACCGGCGATCTAGCGACGATCGAACAAATCTGGCCGTCGATCCGGAAGGCGCTCGGCTGGTTCGAACGGATCGCCGGGCCGCACGGCCTGGTGGTCGACATGCCCTATTGGCACTTCATGGACTGGGCCGGGCTTGGCCGCGACCATCAGGCTTTGCCGCTCAACGCGCAATTGGCGGGTGCGTACCGGGCCGCCGCGACGATCGGCAGCGCGCTGGAAGATAAACGGGCGGCCGGCCTCTATGAGAATCGCGCACGCGCCATCTCCGCCCGGCTCGATGCCGAGCATTGGGACCAGCAGCGCGGCACGTGGGTGGATATGGTCGATCCCGTCAGCGGCGCGCAGATCAGGCGGACATCGCAGCATGGTATCGCCGCGCTCGCGCTATGGGGCGACGCAGCGCCCGAGCGGATCACGCGTGCGTTCGACTGGGCGACCGACCCCGAGCGTGAGACCGCAACGCCGGCGCCGCCAGTCGTCCCCTTCGGAACCCCGCTGGACGAAGAACAGGGGGTCGTCGTGGCGAACACCTTCTACAGCCATTTCGTCAACGAAGCCCTGGTCAAGCACGGTCGCGGCGCGACGGCCCTCGACAATATAAGACGCCGCTTCGCGCCCATGGTCGAGGCGGGCTCGTCCACTTTGTGGGAGGCGATTACCCCCTGGGCGAGCCTCTGCCACGGCTTCTCGGCCTCACCGACTCACTTCCTTTCCCGACACGTGCTGGGTGTCGCCCCCGCCGAACCCGGCTTTGCCCGCGCCCGCATAACGCCCAATCTGTTCGATCTCGATTTCGCCGATGGCGTGGTGCCGGCCGGTGCCGGGGAAATTTCGGTCGCGCTGTACCGCGATGCCGACGGGTTCGCCGCGGTGATCCGTGCGGGATCGATTCCCATCGATGTGACGCCACCGCCCGGCTTCGCGCTGCAGTCGCTCGACGATCGCGACGGCGCTACCTACGCCCTCTTTGCCGAGTTGAAAGAATGACGCGGGGACAATCGATGAAGATCATGGCCAGCACAATCGAGGCAGCCGCGGCGCGGCGGCAACGGCTGCCGTTGCGGCATAAGCTCGGCTTTGCCGCAGGCGGTCTTGTGGACGGGACCGCCTTGCACCCGCTCAACATATTCCTGCTCTTCTATCTTACCAGCGTTGCGGGGATGGCGCCCGGCCTGGCCGGCGCGGCCATTGCGGCGGGTCTGGTCGTCGATGCGATCGCCGACCCGCTCATTGGCTCCACGTCCGACCATTGCCGGTCACGGCTCGGCCGGCGGCTTCCTTTCATGCTCGGCTCGTTACTGCCGATCGCCCTGAGCCTGACACTGCTCTTTTCGCTCCCGCCAGCGCTCAATGGTGTCGGCCTGTTCGTCTGGGTTGCCTTCCTGTCAGTGGCGCTGCGCGTGTCCGTGTCGCTGTTCCTTCTGCCCGTGACGGCTCTTGGTGCGGAACTCACCGACGATTATCGCGAGCGCTCAACGCTGATGACGCTGCGCTGGTTCTTCTTCATGTCGGGCGGCATCGCGGGCCTCCTGCTCGGCTTCGGCCTGTTCTTCGCCGGGCCTGAAGGGCTGATGGCGCGCGGCCAGTATATGCCGTTCGCGATCACGCTATCGCTTATCGTGGTCGGCGGCGGACTGGTGGCCTGCCGGACAGCGCTGGCGACCCGCGGACGGGAACATTCGCCCATGGTCGAGGCCCATTCCCTCGCCGCCTTCTTCACGGAACTCGCCGAGTGCCTGCGCAACCCCTCGTTCCGCATCGTGCTAGCGACGAACGTGCTGTTCTTCATCGGTTTCGGGGTCAACAGCGTACTGGGAATCCATGCCAACACCCTGTTCTGGGGGCTGACCAGCGGACAGACCCAGGCCGTCACCATCGCCCTGTTCTTCGGCCTGTTTCTCGGCGCGCCGTTTGGCGGCCTGCTGCTCTCACGCATGGAAAAGCGAAACGTCCTGGCACTGGGTATTTCGGCGTTGCTCCTCTGTCAGTCGGCGCCGGTCCTGCTGCGCCTTGCCGGTTTTTTCCCGTTCGAAGGCAGCATGCTCGCGACGGCGCTGACGGTGTTCTCGCTGATGATGGGAATGTTCATGGGCTCAGCGGGGATCGCGATGAACGCGATGGGGCCGGATGTGGCCGACCAGCATGAAGTGCTGTTCGGCACCCGGCGCGAAGGTCTTTTCGCGGCGGGCAACGCCTTTGCCAACAAGGCCGCATCGGCTGGCGGCACGCTGGTCGCCGGTCTCCTGCTTGGTTTCATCGCCCTGCCGAAACACGCTGACGGAAAGCTCAGCGCGAGCGACGTGCCGGAAGGAAGCCTCCACTTGCTTGGGCTGGTTTATGGTCCCGGCGCTGCCCTGTTTTCGCTCGCGGCGGTTTTCATCATCCTGAAATACCGCATCGATCGCGAGGCCCATGCCAGGAATATCGCCGCGTTGAACAGCCGCCGACTGGCTGCCCAGACCGCCGCGTGATCACGAAGACGTGGTCTCCGGAGTACGGTCGCGCCCGGTGTTAACGTGCGCGAACAGCTCC
This sequence comes from Pseudomonadota bacterium, assembly GCA_040388155.1. Classification (GTDB taxonomy): domain Bacteria; phylum Pseudomonadota; class Alphaproteobacteria; order Sphingomonadales; family Sphingomonadaceae; genus Sphingomonas. The sequence goes on along the minus strand of JAZKCJ010000016.1, from coordinate 106,949 downwards.
ATCAGATAGGCGACGCTCGCCTCGGTCTCGGCGTCTTCGCCCTGCACCAGTTGAGTGATGGCGAGTCCGCGAAACGCCGCGACAAACACGCGCATGATGACCGCAAGATTGGCAGGCGGCTCTAAACCCAGTTCGGCATAATAGCCTTTGAGGCCATTCAGGACCCTGTGTTCGATATTGCTTTCGGCGGTGCGAAGCTTCTCGCTGAGATCGGGATCTGCACGCGCGGCGAGGAGTATCTCGTCCACTGCGATTCCCGGCTCACGCAACATTCCCGAAAGAACGTGCCGAGGCAGTTCGTTCAGATATGCCTCGGTGCCGATCCGCTCGCGCGTCTCCTCGATAAGTCGCCGTTCTTCGAGATGAACTGCATCACGCACCGCCACCATCAGATCGGTCTTGCTGGCGAAATGGTAGGAAATGATGCCACGGCTGACACCCGCCTCTTTCGCGACCACAGCGATGGTCACCGCACTATATCCCATGCGGTACAGGCACTCGATCGTGGCTTCGAGAATGCGCCGCCGGGTGTCAGCGGTCCGGTCCTCCTGCTTGCGACGGACTGGTTTGACGCTCTCGATGGCGGCGGAGGACGAGGAGGGCATGCGCTTCGCTTGGAGCCTGATCATGAGGATGCCGGTAACGGCAACCGCCACGTAAGCACACAGCCCCTATAGATGCCAACTGTAAGACTGGCGGCGAGCGTGCGGGACACACGTCGCCACACATCGGCGCATAGCCACTATACTCCCGTCCGAACCCCCATTTTCCAGGCGCGAAGGCCCCGTAAAGCCGCGACGTGCATCCGGCGACCGATCTCCACCACACGCTCGCGCCATATCGGATCGGCCGGGTCATAGGCCGCCCGCAATCTCGCCCGCAGCGTTGACCGCAGATCGGCGTCCCCCGGCTCACGCCCCAGGCGCAACCATCGGTCGATCATCACGGCTTCGAACGCCTCGAAGTTCGAGACAGTGCCGATCTCGATCGGTGCCCCGACAATATCGATCTGCGGCGCCATCCTGCGCAGCCCGGGCAGCAACAGGCCCGACCAATCAGGCGTTTCGCCCGACTCAAAGGCCTGGTCCTCGTCTTGCAGCCCCTGATCGGCCCACCAGCATGTCATCCGGTTCCGCGCCGCCGTGCCGGGCGCATCGAGCGCAACGGCCAGCGGCTGGCCATAATCGCCGAAGCCGGTATGCCATTCGAGATACGCCATGCGCCGGCAGGCGGTGAACTCGGTATCGACGATGTGCTTGAACACCCGGTGCGAGGGCGACGGACGAACCCCGCCAAAGCCGACCCCTTCGGGATGACTGTGCTGCCCCCCGGTAAAGGCCGTCAACGCCGCCGCCGCGCCCAGTTCGCCGGTCAGCGATTGGAAGAGCGCCCTGACCCGGCCCAGCAGACCATCGTCCCAGCGGTCGGGACAGACAATGTCGTGAATCAGCGCATAATCGGGATTCAGCCGCAACATGGCATCGAAATCGCCGAAGTTGCGGGAGAGATCGACATTGTCGGCATCGACGCGATGGCCATGTGAAACGCCCCAGGGGTTGAGCGCGTGGATCATCACCACATTGCATTCATCACCCAGATCGCGGGGATCGAGCAGGGCGGCAAAGGCGCGCTGCGCGGCTGACCCGGCATGCCCTTCCGCCCCATGCACGCCGGAGATCGACAGCAATGTGTCGGACGCGCCGGCCGGACCGATGACCGCCCAGTCGATCGTCAGTTCTTCACCCTGTGCCCCCACCCCGGGAATAGTGGCTGACTCGAGCCGGCCGCCCAACGTCTCCATGCTGGCCCGGAAGGCATGTCGTGCCTCATCATAGCTCTCGACGAACATGTTCATGACATCAGCGATGGGCAGGAATTGATCGGTCCGCAGCGAACAGCGGCACGGTGAACAGGAAGCTGATCACGTACAGCCCCGCCGCCAGAACGCCGATCATGTGCGCGCCGTAGCTGGCCAGGGTGGCACCGATCGCCGGCCCGATCGCCGAGCCCAGTGCGAGAAGCGCTGCGCCCATGCTGCTCCACCGGCCGCTGCGATCGAGCCGGGCCAGTGCGCCAAGAATGAAGGGCAGGCCGAAGAACCAGGCGGTTTTGACGATTACCGCGCCTGCCACATAGGCCGCCATCATCGGCAGGGCGAGCAACAGCGCCGAGGCGATCAGACCGGCAAACGCAAGCGCGTTGGGCCCGCGCTGGCCGAACCGGTGCCCGGCGGTCACCGATAGGACGGCGCCGATGATCGCGCCCAGCACTGAAATCCCCAGCAACACGCCGACCTGGCTGCGATCGAGTCCGACTGCCAGGCCCATACGTTCCTGGAACGACCATAAGGTGGTATGCCCGGCATAGAGGCACAGCAGCGCCAGCGCGCCGCAGATCGCTGGAAGATTGATTGTCCAGCCGTTCTCCGCAACTCTGCCGCGGATCTCCTGCGTCTCGCGGGCCGGCGCCGGCGGGATCAGTCGTGTGCAGGCCAGGCCGATCGCTGCGACCATCGCCAACACCGCAACAATGCCCGTCAGGCCGAAAGTCTGGGCGATCCATCCCGACAGGGTCAGCAGGATCGCTGCGTAGGTCAGGTTGATGAACGTGGCGATCGCCCACACCCGCTGCGGATCGGCACGGCCTGCATAAGCGGCGAACACGGTCGATGCGGTGAAACCCATGGCCAGGCCAAAGGCCGCGCGGATCGCCAGCAGCGGCACGAAGCCCCCCGCCCGGGCGGTCAACAGGCTGGTGGCGATCATGATCCCGAGGCCGGTCGCAGCCAGCATCGGGCGCCTCGCCCGGTGCAGTATGAGGTAGAAGAGCAGCAACCCCAGCGCATAGGCGCCGTTTTCCGCCGCGAGCGCCAGGCTCGCCTGCGAGGCGGTGAGGCGAAGCTCGTCAATAAACAGGCCGAGCATCACCGGACTCAGGGTGGCGCTGGTCATCGCGCCTGTACCGATGACGATCAGCGCGGCCAGGCTGGTCCGCGATTCCCGGGGCGCCTCAGCCTGCATAGGTGATGGCCTGTGGCGCGGTGAAGGCGGCAAGACCGGCCAGACCACCCTCGACGCCGAAGCCGGACTGTTTGCGTGGTTCGAACGGCGTGCCGAGCGCGAGGCCCGGCCGGGCGGCGGCCGCGACGATCACATCCACCGATCCGACGCGCAGGCCCGTAGCGATCCGTTCGGCGGCCTCTTTGTCGGCACCCCAGATGGTCGCGCCAAGACCATAGGGCCCGTCGTCCGCCAGCCTGATCGCCTCGTCCAGATCGCCATATTCCTGCACCGTCAGCAATGGGCCGAACACCTCCTGCTGGACCAGGGCATTGTCCTGTGCAGCACCCAGTACCAGTTCCGGTGCAACATAGAAGCCGTCCGCCTGCAGACCCCCGGGCGCGGCCGATAGCGGCACGACCCGCGCCGTCTGGCGTGCGATCTCCCGAAAGCCCTGGACGGCATCATATTGCTTCCGGCTGGCGAGCGGACCCAGCCGCGTCTCCGGATCGCGCGGATCGCCGATCGGCCAGTCAGTCGCGGCGGCGCGTAGCCCCTCGACCGCCGCGTCCAGCCCGCCCCTGGGCACCAGCAATCGAGTGCGCGCCGCGCACCATTGGCCGGTATTCCAGAACGCGGCGGCGAAGACGCCCGGCCATATCTCGGGCTGATCGATCATGTCGGGCAGCACGAGTTGCGGCGATTTGCCACCGCATTCCATCATCAGCGGCTTGAGCGATCGCGATGCCGAGGCCTGGATGATCGCCTGACCGGTCCGGGTCGAGCCGGTGAAGGCAAGCATATCGACGCCGGGATGGGCCGCGAGTGCCGCACCGGTCTCGTGCCCGGTGCCCGGCGCCACGTTAAACACGCCCGGCGGCAGGCCCGCTTCGCTGGCCAGCTGCGCGAGCAGGACAGCGGATCGCGGCGACAGTTCCGAGGGTTTCAGCACGAGCGTATTGCCCGCCGCCAGGATCGGCGCGGCGCGGATCAGCACATTGGCGACGGGGAAATTCCACGGCGTGATCGCACCGACCACGCCGCGCGCGCGCCGTGCCGCGCCGTCGGCGCGATCCTCGAGCGCCGGGATCATGCTGGCATAATGGCCGATCAGCAGCGGGCCCTGCGCAATCAACGCTTTCGCATCGGTCGTCGGGCGACCAACCTCCAGCGTCTCGAGCCAGGCAAGGTGCTCGACCTCGTCGGCGATGCGCGCCGCCCAGTTCAGCAGCAACGCGGCGCGATCGGCAGCACTGGTCCGTCCCCAATCGCCGAGAAAAGCCGAACGCGCGGCGATCACCGCCGCCTCGACCGCCTGAGCGCCGCCTTCGTCGAACCCGCCAAGAATATCGCCGGTCGCCGGGTTGACGCTGACGACCGGATCCCCGCCGAATACCCGGGTCTCGCCCTGAATCCAGGCATGACCCAGCACCTCCGGAAGAGGCGCATCCCAGTTGGGAAGAATCCGCGCGGCGGCCGAAGAATTCATAGAGGCGTTCCGATCAGGTCTGCGGCCTTGTCGCCGATCATCATCGCGACGGCCTGGGTGTTTCCGCTGATGTGGCGGGGCATGATGGAGGCATCGGCGACGAACAGACCGTCGACGCCGCGGACCTTGAGCTCGGGATCGACCACCGAGGCAGCGTCCGACCCCATCCTGCAGGTGCCGACCGGGTGATAGATCGGCGTCGCGAGGCTGCGGATCTGGCGCTCGGCCTCGGCATCGTCCGCGCTCAGGTCCGGCCACCCGATCCGCTCTTCGACAAAGTCCCGGAACGCCGGCGCGTCGACGATCCGGCCGCACAGCTCGACGCCGCGCCGCAATGTCGCCAGATCCTCCGGCGCCTCGAGCAATGTCGGATAGATCAACGGCGCGGCGGCGGGATCGCTGCTTGCCAGATCGATCCGCCCCCTGCTCCGCGGATGGTTGACGCTGGCGACGACGCTGACCATCGGAAACGGTGCCAGCTTGCGCTCGGCACCACGGCCGATATGGCCGAACGGAGTCAGATGAATCTGGATATCCGGCGACGGCAGCCCGGCCAGGGTTCGCGCGAAGCCGACTGCCTGGGCGGTGGGCGCGGCGGCCGGCCCCTTCCCCGCCAGCCAGAGCAGCATCGCCCGCGCCATCCCCATCGGATTGACCTGCTGGTTGAGGGTCGGGACCGAGACCTTCAGGCCCATCCAGATGCCGACATGCTCCATCAGGTTGCGGCCGACCTCGGGCGCATCGGTCACGACCGGGATGCCGAGTTCGCCCAACCGTGCAGCCGGGCCAATGCCCGACAGCATCAGCAATTGCGGGGTGTGGATGGCGCCGCCGGACAAGATGACCCCTTTGCGCGCCACGACGGTGCGGACGACGCCGTCCTGCTCGAATTCAACGCCGGTCGCCCGGCCGCCTTCGAAAATCACCCGGCGCGCACGCGCGCCTTCCAGCATGACGGCAGCGCCGCCGGCGATCGCCGGCTTCAGGAAAGCGGTGAAGCTGTCGTGCCGACGGCCCCTCCTGGCCGAACTCTGCACATAGCCGATGCCGTCCTGGCGTTCGCCATTGATGTCCGGGTTGAACGGCAACCCCGCCTCGCCAGCCGCCGCGATGAACCGCGGCGTCAGATCATGCACATAGGGCAATGGCGAAACGCGCAGCGGCCCGGTGGCGCCCCGAACCTGGGACCCGGCATCAGTGCTAGTCTCGATCCGCCGGAAATAGGGCAGCACGTCGCGATAGCCCCAGCCCCGCGCGCCGAGATCGCGCCATGCGTCGAAATCCTCCGGCGCGCCGCGAACGAAGATCATCCCGTTGATCCGCGTGCTGCCGCCCGGGCCGAGCCCGCGCGGCCAATCCTCGGTCCGGTCGAAGCGGCTGGGATCGGGCTGGGAAACCAGCTTCCAGTCATAAAAAGGATTGCCGTTGGTATGGATCGTCGCGGCCGGGATCGCCTCGATCCGCAGCCGCCCCGCCCGCCCCGCCTCAAGCACGGCGACCCGCGTGCCGGGTACAGCCGCCAGTCGCCCGGCAACCGCGCAGCCGCTCGCGCCGGCCCCGACCACCAGATAATCGAATATCTCCGTCATGCCGTTTCGCGTTCGGCGCCGAGCGGGGCGATGTCTCGGTCCGGGATCATGGGGGAATTCATGGTGGCTCCAATGGTCGGACGCCCCACACAGGAACGAACGGTATGACCTTAGGCCGGGATGTCGCTTTCCTGCTTATGGTCGCGGCGGGTGGATTATGCCGGCCGCATTATTTGTGCGGCGGCGTCGCGCGCAACCGACGGGCTCATTCCGAAATACGCCTTGTAGGCCAGCGAGAAATTGCTGAGATGGCCATAGCCGCAGCGTTCGGCGATCTCGCTGACCGACAGGCTGTCCTCGCCCAGCAAGGTGCGAGCGCTTTCCATTCTTTCCTTCTGCAGCGCCTGGCCGATCGTCTCGCCATAAAAGGCGCGGAACGTCGTGTTCAGCCTGGTCCGGTTGGTGCCGACCGCCCGGGCCAGTTCGGCAATGCCAGGCGGCTGGTCGAGTTGCTCGGCGATGATCGCGCGAGCCTGGCGCACCCGGCGAACCTCGCGCTCGGTCAGCCCATGATCGTCGGATCGCTTGAACTGGCTGATGAAGAAATCGAGCAGCAGGCACGTCAGTTCATCGATCTTGGCCCTCTTGAACCGTTCCTGCGTCCAGGGTGACCGGCGTGCGTCGAGGATATCGGCGGCACAGAGCGCTGCGGCGCGCGGCAACTGGTAACGCCGGAACAGGAGACGTTGCGACAGGAATTCGCTGGCCGCGCGTACTTCCTGCCCTTCATCCTCGAAGCCGGCGATCCGCCCATTGCCGAGGCGCGGAAAGAACAGGGTCACCGAGCGCTCCTCGGTATCGTTCAGAATGATCTGCCGCTTGACGACGCCCGATGGCTGATGCGCGATCACAAGGCACTCGCCGGCGATTTCGGAGGTCGGCGCATCGTTGAACTGATATTCGCCGGCGCCGGTCAGTTGCACCTTGAACGTCAGCCGGTCGTCGCCGACCAGATGTTCGTCGATCCGGCCGCGCGAACGGCCATCGATCACCACGCCGCTGATCTCGTCGTCCCGGAGGAACGGTTCGAAGCGACCGCTCACATAGTACGGGACCTTTCCTTGCGGTTCTGCGAGCGCCATTGATCTTGCCTCGGTAAGCAGCATGCCAACGCCCAGCTTTGCATGGAAGCCAGCCCATGCCAAATCGCTGCGATCACCTGCGCCAGCCCGGCTCAGTCGATTTTCTGCGCCCGGCATAAGCAATCCGCGTCCGCGCATAACAACACCCTGTCAAAAGGCGTGGATGAGTGATCACGTTGAATTCCCAGAAAGGCGACGCGACCCCCAATCAGGCGCGGCGCACAGGGCGAGGGACGCCCGGTTGGGACGGAGGATTATTATGCGACATTATCTCTGCGGCACCGCCTGGACCGCACTCGCGCTCGCGACGATCGGCAGCGCCATTCCGCTATCGTCCGCCAGCGCCCAGACCCAGGCTCAACCGAGTGCGGAAGAACCAGCGTCCGACGACATCGTGGTCACCGCGCGCAAGCGTAACGAGCGCTTGCAGGATGCCCCCCTCTCCGTCTCGGCCTTCTCGGCCACAGACCTCCGCCAGGGCAATGCCCGCGACTTCAAGGACGTGCTGCGCAAGGTACCCGGCGTGTCCTTCTCGGGCGCCGAACTGGGCCAGAGCCGCTACAGCATTCGCGGCGTCAGCACGACGTCGCCAAGCCCCACCGTGGGCATCTATCTCGACGACATATCGCTGCTCGGCGCGACCAACGCCTTTAGCGGTGCCGCCGATCCGGTGTTCTTCGATTTCAGCCGGGTCGAAATCCTCAAGGGGCCGCAGGGCACGCTGTATGGCGGCAGCGCGATGGGCGGCGCGATCAAATATGTCAGCCATGCGCCGGAGCTTGGCAAGACGACGCTTGATACCGCGGCGGGCGTATCAACCACCGCGCATGGCGGCATTTCCTATCAGGCCGAAGCAGTGCTGAACCTGCCGCTGTCCGACAAGCTCGCGCTGCGCACCGGGGTCCTCTATCGCAACAATGCCGGCTATATCGACAATGTGGCGAACGGGCTCGCGGTCGATGCGCGGACCAGCACGACCGCACCGCCCGCCGCGCTGACGCCCCTCGCGCGTCCTTCGCTCAGCACGCTGGCCGACAGGAACCAGAATTCGGACCATGTGCTCGCTGTGAAGGCGGCGCTGCTGTGGCAGCCCGATCCCTCGCTCGACATTACGCCATCGCTGTTCCGCCAGGCCTATCGCCAGAAAAACACCGGCACCTTCTGGACCAATCTTCCCGACCTGCAGAGCTCGTTCCGGCTGGTCCAGCCGACCGACGACGATCTCGGCGTCTATTCGCTGAACATGGTCAAGCATCTGGGTGGCGTCGATATCACCTCGCTGACCGGCTATGTCGATCGTTCGGTCAAGTTCGACCGCGACTATTCCTTCTATATCGCGACGCTGGTTCCCGCCCTGTACGGCGTCAACTCGCCCAACGCCTCGAACAGCAGCACCAGAACGTTCAGCCAGGAAGTGCGCGCCGCGTCGTCCAATCCGGCAGCGCGGCTGCGCTGGACCGTCGGCCTCTATTACGCCCATCAGCGCGACGAGCTCGACCAGACCGTCAAGTCGATAGGCGTCGGCGGGCTCCTCGGGACCGGCACCGACACGGTCTATCATGGCAACACCCTCAGCAAGCTGACTCAATATGCCGCCTTTGCCGACCTGACCTTCGAAATCCTGCCCGGCCTCGATGCCACCGCCGCTCTGCGCTATTTCAACCTCAAACAGACGATCGACACCCGTGGCGACGGCGTGCTGAACGGCGGCGATACGCATGGCACGGCCAGCACCCGCCAGAGCGGGGTCAATCCGAAGTTCGAGCTCGCCTATCGCGCCAGCCGCGACGCCCTGATCTATGCCAGCGCGGCCAAGGGCTTCCGCCCCGGCGGCGGCAATCCGTTCGCCGTGGCGCCAAGCCAGTGCCAGGCCGATCTTGTCAAACTTGGCCTGTCCTCGGTACCGGTCAGCTATCGGTCGGACTCGCTATGGACCTATGAAGTCGGCAGCAAGAACCAGTTCCTCGACCGTCGGCTGACCCTGAACGGCGCCGCCTTCTATACCGACTGGAAGAACATCCAGCAGAATGTCTTCCTGCCCGGGTGCGGATTCTCGTTCAGCGGCAATGTCGGCGGCGCCGAAATCAAGGGCGCCGAACTGAGCAGCCAGTTCACGGTGGACGGCCTGACGCTCGGCGCTGCGGCGAGCTATACCGACGCCAAGATATCCAAAAGCGCGACGGGCGTTTCGGCCAGGGTCGGACAGCCGGTGCTCGACACGCCGAAATGGATCGCGAGCGCCAACATCGCCTATCACTTCCCGATCGGTGGCGGCACCACCGCGACGGCGCGGGCCGACTATCAGTATCGCAGTTCCAGCCTGAGGATGTTCGAGAACAGCTTCATCGTCACGACCCCGACGGGCCCGGTCTCGGCCAACAACGTCACCCAGCGGCAAAAGGCCTATGACGTGGTCAATCTGGGCCTGCTGATCGACACCGGATCCTGGCAGGTCGATCTGTTCGTCAACAACCTGCTCGATAAGGCGCCGCTGCTCGACCACAATGTCGTCAGCGGGATCGAAGCCGCCATCACGCTTCGGCCCAGGACGATGGGCGTTGGCGTGCGCCGGCAATTCTAGGTGTCCCGTTCGAGGATATTGAAGGCGGCGGCGCTGCTCATCCTGGCCGGGGGCGGGGTCATCGTCCTGCTCGGCGTGTTTGGCCTGGGTCCGGTCGCGACCGTCATCGCGACCTTCGGGTCACCGTCCAAACCCTTCGATGCCGCTCATGTACCGCCCGAGCCGGATTATACCAGCGCCGACGCATGGCTGGCCTATCCCGGGCGCAACGGGCTTGAGCGATCGACGCCACCAGGCGTGGCGGCGATCGACGAGGCCAATGCGCCGGCCGACGTCTTCTTCATCCACCCGACGACCTATCAACAGAGCGATGTCTGGAATGTCGCTTACAACAAGTCGTCCGAATTCGACCCCGCCGTCCTGCTTGGGCAGGCCAGCGCGTTCAACGGCTGCTGCCGCATCTTCGCACCGCATTACCGCCAGGCATCGCTGCGCGCGCTCGATAACAGCCGTCCGGCGGTAGCGCTGGCCTATGCCGATGTCGCACGCGCCTTTCGCTATTATATCGCCCATCAGAATAACGGTCGCCCGTTTCTGATCGCCGCGCACAGCCAGGGGGCGATGCATGCGGTCAAGCTGCTCCAGGCCGAGATCCTCGGCACGCCACGTCAGGCACGGCTTGTCGCGGCCTATGTGATCGGCGCCTATGCACCAGCGGACTTCGGCACGATCGGCCTGCCCGTCTGCGACGGCGCCCGCGAAACCGGCTGCATCCTTTCGTGGAACACCAGTCAGACGGGGCGCACCGGGGCGTTCCAGCTGGTCCGCGACAAGACATATTGGTGGCGCGGCAGCGAAAAGAGCGCGGGCCAGCCACCCGCGATCTGCGTCAATCCCCTGACCTGGCGCCGCGAGGCCGTGGCGCCCGCCGCAGCCAACCCCGGCAGCCTGCCCTTTCCCAAAGGACGAGCCGACGAACCGGGCAGGACCTTGCCTGCCCTCACCCCCCATCTTACCGGCGCAGTATGTGACGAAAGCCTGCTCAAGGTCGATATTCCATGGTCAGCGCCAAGCGGCTTTCACGACGCCCTGAGCCTCCTCTACGGCAGCTATCATCTCGGTGACTACGGCATCTTCTATGCCGCGGTCAGGCACAACGCCGCGGAACGCGTCGCTGCCTGGGAGGCGAAACGCAGGCAACCGGCCCGATGACCGGAATCATCGACCCGTGACGCCAGCCGTCGTTGCGACAACGTGACCTGGATCGGACCCGGCCGTTCACCTGCCCCTGGCTGACGATTGGCCCCGATGGAGCCGAACTGGCGCGGTGCCGACGGACTCCTATTTTTTCTTCTTGCCCTTACCCTTGCCTTTCCCACCTTTGGTCTCGTCCTGACCGAGCGCTGACGCGGCGATCGCCTTGATCTGCTCGATAGTCGGCACGATACGGTCGGTCAGGATATCCGAGGCGAGCTGCGAAATCCGGGAGGAGGTTTCCTTGAGCGCTGCCTTGGCCGCCGCCTTTGGCTTGAGCGGTGCGGTCTTGGCGGGTTTCGCCGTCTTACCGGTGCTTTTGGGAGCCGGCACGATGGTCGCGATCTTCGCCGATGCGGCCTTTCTGGCCGTTTTTGGCAGCGCGGCCTTTGGTGTGGTTGTTGCTGGCTTCCCGGCCGGCTTGGCGGCCACTTTGCCTGGCGATTTTGCCATGATGTCCGATCCTTCCCAACGTCAGGGCGAGCCATTGCTCTCCCGGGAAAGACAGGCTGCGCCCGGCGCGCGCAAATGTCGATGCCCGGCGGGAAGGCCGGTTGACCGGTCGCCTATCCGTCGTTCGCGGTGTCCAGGAAGATATTCGCGACGGAATCGATGATGGCATCGGTATCGAGCCTGTAGCGATGGTACAGGTCGGGCAGATCCCCCGTCTGGCCGAAGCTGTCGGTTCCGAGCGGGCTCACGCGCATGCCCCTGACACCGCCAAGCCATGACAGCGTCGATGGCGATCCGTCGATGATCGTTACCAGCCCGGCTCCGGGCGCAAGGTCGCCAAGCAGGGTCTCGACGTGAGAGGCGCCTCGCCCTTTCCCCGTCCATCGGCTTGCGCGTTGCGCCGACCAGCCCCGGTGGAGCAGGTCGGGCGAGGTTGCCATCAAAAGACCCAGGCCGGGGAGGTCATCAGCCAGTTCCCTATAGGCAGCGAGAACCTCCGGCGCGACGGCGCCGGTAAACACGATGGCGGCATCCCGGTCGCCGCCGGGCCGCTTCAACCAGTAACCGCCCTTCAGCGCGTCCTGCTGCCAGCCGTCATCGGTGCGCTCGATCTGATCGATCACCCGAGTCGTCAGACGCAGATATACCGATCCCCCGTCCGCCGCCTGGAGATGCTCGAACGACCAGCCCATGATGAGGGCGAGTTCGTCGACAAAGGCCGGCTCGAAATAGGTGAGGCCGGGCTGGCCGATGCCGATCAGCGGCGAATTGATCGACTGGTGGGCGCCGCCCTCCGGTCCGAGCGTCAGCCCCGACGGCGTCGCGACCAGCAGGAAGCGCGCATCCTGGTAACAGGCATAGTTGAGCGCATCGAGCCCGCGGGCAATGAACGGATCATAGACCGTACCGATCGGGATCAGCCGCGTGCCGAACAGGGGCGCCGACAGGCCGAGCGCCGCGAGCATCAGGAACAGGTTGTTCTCGGCGATCCCCAGTTCGATATGCTGTCCCGCGCCGTGCCCGGCCCATTTCTGCGCTGACGGAATCCGTGCGGCGGAAAAGACGTCCTTGAGTTCCTGGCGGCGGAACAGTCCGCGCTGGTTCACGAACGCGCCGAGATTGGTGGAGACGGTGACGTCGGGCGACGTGGTGACGATGCGATCGGCAAGCGGGTGCCCGGACTTGGCGAGATCGAGCAGGATCCGGCCGAACGCCGCCTGGGTCGACAGTTCGGCGCCGTCCGGGACCGGCAGCACGGCCGGCACCGCGACGGGCACCGCGGCAGCGGTACCGCGCGGCCGCGCCAGCGCACTCGCCTCGACGAAGGAGCGCACCGCAGCGGCCGCATTGTCGCCAAGGCCGCCATAGGGCGCCCATTCCTCGCCCGGCGCGATACCGAGATCGGTGCGCAGCCCCTCGATCTGGGTCGGGTTCATCAGCCCGGCATGATTGTCCTTGTGCCCGGCAAAGGGCAGGCCATAGCCCTTCACGGTATAGGCGATGAACAGCGTCGGCCGATCGTCGTCGCAGCGCGCAAAGGCGTCGAGCAGCGTCTCGATGCAATGCCCGCCAAGATTGGTCATCAGCGCAGCCAGCGCCGCATCGTCATGCGCCTCGATCAGCGCCCGCGCCGCGCCGTCAGCACTCAGGTCGGCCAGCAGACGCTCGCGCCAGGCCGGGCCGCCCTGATAGGTGAGCGCCGCAAACTCGGCATTGGGACAGGCGTCGATCCAGTCGGCGATCGCCCCGCCGCCCGGCCGCGCGAACACCTCGCGCTGTGTCTTGCCGTGCTTCAGCGTCTCGACCCGCCAGCCGCAGGTTTCGAAAATGTCGTCGAAGCGGCGGAACATGCGGTCAGCCGTGGTGCTGTCCAGCGACTGGCGGTTGTAATCGACGATCCACCAGCAATTGCGGATATCGTGCTTGTACGCCTCGATCAGGCATTCGTAGATATTGCCTTCGTCGAGCTCGGCGTCGCCCATCAGCGCGATCATCCGACCTGTGTCCGCCTCGGCCATCTCGCCATGCGCGACCAGATAATCCTGGATCAGGCTGGCAAAGGCAGTGATCGCGACGCCGAGACCGACCGATCCGGTCGAGAAATCGACCGGGATCGTGTCCTTGGTCCGGCTCGGATAGCTCTGCGCGCCCCCCATGCCGCGATAGCGCTGCAGCGCATCCAGGCTTTGCTGGCCAAGCAGATAGTGGATCGCGTGGAGCACCGGGCCGGCATGCGGCTTCACCGCCACCTTGTCCTGCGGCCTTAGCGCGCCGAAATAAAGCGCGGTCATGATCGCGGTGATCGAGGCGCAGCTCGCCTGGTGCCCGCCGACCTTGAGCCCGTCGCGACTCTCCCGCAGGTGATTGGCGTTGTGGATCGTCCAGGACGACAGCCAGCGCAGCCTGGTTTCGATCGTCTCGAGCACGGCGATGGTGGCCGGATCGGCCCGGCGTTCTGGGGGAATCGTGGTCATGTCCATGAAACCCCGAATAGCCGATCCCCGGCCGCGTGCGATGCCAATCTTGTCATGGGGCAAAAACCCCAGGGCATCATGCCGCCGCCTGATCAGCCTGGCGCGCCGCGAACCGCGCGATCAGCCAGCTTCGCACCAGGCTAATCGTCGGGTCGGCCAAGTCTTCCGGACGAAGCTTCAGATAATAGCCGAAACCATCGTCGATCACGCAATCATGGGGGACGACCAGCCGTCCGGCGGCGATCTCCGGCGCGAACATGTCGATATCGGTCAGCGCGACGCCCCCGTTCATCGCATAGCCGACCGCAAGCAGGGCGGTGTCGAAGGCAAGGCCTCGATCGACGTCGAGGTCGATCCGGCACTGACGCGCGAAGATGCTCCAGAGCAGGCCGCGCGGTTCGCCGTCCAGCTTGACGTGGAGCAGGTCGTTGTCGGCGAGGAACTGCGCCAGCGGCTTGCCCGCATGAGCGGCAGCGGTTTGCGGCGAGCAGACGGGCGCGACGCGGACCATCCACAACAGGTCGGTGACCCGGTCGTCGATATTGGGCCGGTCGAACACGATCGCCATGTCGGTCTCGTTGCTCGGCAGGCCGGTGACGCCCGAGCTTGAAATGTCGATGCGGATGTCCGGATGCTCGGCGTGGAATGCCTGGATCATCGGCATTACCACCTGATGCAGCAGCGACGGCGGGATATGAATTCTGATCGGGCGGCTCGCATTCGGATTGGCGCAGATCGCGTTCATCGTCTGCTCCAGCCGGTCGAACGACTTGCTGACTTCGGGCAGCAGCGCCTTGCCGGCGGCAGTCAGCACCAACGTCTGGCCGGACCGGTCGAACAACTTGTGCCCGAGCAGTTCCTCCAGGCTGATGACGTGACGGCTGACAGCACTTTGCGAGACGTTCAGCGCCTGTGCGCCGGCCGTGAAACTCAGTCGCTGACCGACGGCGTCGAACGCCCGCAAGGCGTTCAGAGGGAGCCAGCGCCGATTGACCGTTGATGTGCGTGCTATGGCTATCTCCCCGTGTGCAGCGGCTATGCCCTTTTTCGATACCAAGCGCGTTTTTTGAGCTGATGCAACGGCATCAGGCCCGCGCTTCCGGCGCTTGCAGCTTTTGGCATGCCACCATGCGCAAATGCGATTTCAACTTGGCCATTGGGTCATGCCACTCACCCCATGGGGCAAGTTGGAGATTTTGCTTTGGACCTGGGGGATATTTCAGCGCTGCTGCGCGCGCGCCCGGCGGGCCATTCGCTCCCACAGGCATTCTATACCGGCGCCGCGGCGTTCGAATTCGATCTCGCCGCGATCTTCGGGAAATCATGGCTGTTCGCCGGCTTCGAGGCTGAGATCAGGCAGCCCGGCGACTATCTGTCCTTCATGGTCGGGCGCTGGCCGGTCATCATCCTGCACGGCCGCGACGGCGAATTGCGCGCCTTTCACAATAGCTGCCGCCACCGCGGTTCGATCCTGTGCAAGCCCGGACAGGGCAATACCGCACGCCTGACCTGCCCCTATCATCGCTGGACCTATGGCCTTGACGGCCGCCTTCTCGCGGCAGGCCGCATGCCCGAGGATTTCCAGAAGAGCGACCACGGCCTGAAGCAGGTTCACCTCGAACGGGTCGCCGGCGCGATCTTCATCTGCCTCGCCGA
Source organism: Pseudomonadota bacterium (assembly GCA_040388155.1). Lineage (GTDB taxonomy): Bacteria > Pseudomonadota > Alphaproteobacteria > Sphingomonadales > Sphingomonadaceae > Sphingomonas. Next base: position 91,432 of record JAZKCJ010000016.1, on the reverse strand, counting down.
AACGCCGCCCGATATCGAAACGATGCGGCGCGACCTGACGCCGCTGCTCGCGCCGCACAATCTGCAGCATGCGAAGCTCGCCTATCAATCGACGCTGGTCGAATATGCGAACTGGAAGCTGGTGATGGAGAATGGCCGTGAATGCTATCATTGCGCGACCGGCCATCCGGAGTTGTCGCTGACCTTCCCGGTGAACGCCTCGGCCTATTTCGATCTCGAGGACGAACCAGCGCTCGCCTTCGGTCGCCGCATGGCCGAGATCGGGCTGCCGATGGGCCCCGTCGGCGAGGACTGGTGGCAGGCGGTGCGCTTCCCGCTCAATCCCGGTACCGTCGCGATGACCACCGACGGCCAGTTCAACGTCAGGAAGCTGATGTGCGAGGCAGGCGGTGGCGATACCGGCTCGCTGCGCTGGGCGGTCGAACCCAATAATTTCTGCCATTCGACCAGCGAATATACCTTCGCCTTCACCGCGATCCCGGTCTCGCCGACTGAGACTCACGTCGTTTCCAGATGGCTGGTGCACGAGGACGCGGTCGAGGGCGTCGACTATGATATCGAGACGCTGACCGACCTTTGGACTCGCACCAATTTGCAGGACAAGGAATTCGCCGAGAACAACCAGCTCGGGGTCAATTCACCCGGATACACACCAGGGCCCTACAGCCCGGACGCGGAATCGCTGACGCTTCGCTTCGTCGACTGGTATTGCGCCAAGGCCGCCGACTATCTCGATCGCGCTGCGGCATGAGCGCGGCCGACGATCCCGCCTGGCGCCCCGAGACGCTGGCGGTCCGCGCCGGCTATGATCCGGCGGGTGCGGCCAACGCCGCCAAGCCCCCGATCTATATGACCTCGACCTTCGCCTACGCCTCCGCCCGACAGGCGAAGGACATTCACGAGGCCTATTTCGACGGCACGGGTTCCGAGGTCGGCGGCGCCGGCCATATCTATTCGCGGCTCGGCCACCCCAATCTCGATATGGTCGAGGCACGGCTTGCGGCGCTCGATGGGGCGGAGGCAGCCGCGGTCTTCAACAGCGGCATGGCGACCCACAGCGCCATCGCCATCGCCCATGTGAGGCCCGGCGACAGCGTCATGTTCAGCCGGCCGATCTATGGCGGCACCAACGGGCTCTATACCGGACTGATGCCCGGCTTCGGGGTTGGCCATGCCGAATTCACCGACGGCTGCGACCGTGCAAGCGTCGAAGCCGCAGTCGAGGAAGCGCTCGGTCAGGGGCCGCTGAAACTGATCGTGGTCGAAAGCCCGGCCAATCCCACCGCCGCAATCGTCGACATCGCGATGATCGTGGCCGTCGCCGATGCGGTGGGCGCGCGCACCGGAGCCCGCCCGATCGTCGTCGTCGACAACACGCTGCTCGGCCCGCTGATGCAGCGTCCGATCGAGCTCGGCGCCGATCTGTGCATGACCTCGCTCACCAAATATTGCGGCGGCCATAGCGACCTGCTCGCAGGGGGCGTTTCAGGCAAAGCGGCGTTGATCGCGCCACTGCGGTTGCTGCGCACCACGCTGGGCAGCCATCTCGACCCCCATACCAGCTGGCTGATGTTGCGATCGATGGAAACGGTGCATCTCCGCGTCGAACGCGCCATGGACAACGCCCGTATCGTCGCCGAATTCCTGCGCGACCATCCGAAGATCGCCAGCATCACCTATCTCGGCTTCCTCGCGCCGGGCACCCCCGCGCGCACGGTCTATGACCGGCAATGCCGCGCGGCGGGCTCAACCTTTTCCTTCGCGGTAAAGGGCGGCGAGCCCGAAGCATTCCGCTTCCTCGACCGACTGCGACTGCTGCGCTTCGCGGTGAGCCTGGGCGGGTCGGAAACACTGATCACCCACCCAGCGACGACGACGCATTATGCCTTGTCGCCCGAGGAACGGGTCGCCGGCGGCATCACTGACGCCTCACTCCGCCTGTCGGTCGGCATCGAGCATGTCGATGATCTGCTCGCCGATCTCGGCCAGGCGCTGGAGGCGGTGTGACGGCGCGCAACGTTCACGCGATCGACGGCAAGCTACCGGCCCCGGAGACCCGTTTCGACGTGGTCGTCGTCGGCGCCGGATCGGCCGGTACGGCAGCCGCGATCGCCGCGGCGGCGGGCGGGGCCTCGGTCCTGCTGGTCGACGAGAATCCGGTGCCGGGCGGGCTGATGGGCACTGACGTGCCGCTCTTCTATGGCGGGCGGATGACTGCCGCGGTGCAGCAGCCCGGCCGCATGCTGGAACAGGTTTTCGCCAGCAACCCAGCGCTCGAGGCAGCATTCGAGGCCGGCGTCGATGTCCGCCTCGGCACCGTTGCGTGGGGGCTCTACGTCAATGGCCCGGCGATGCGGGCGATGCCGGAGCCGATGCTGGGCATTGCCGACGCCGAGAGCGCATCGATGATCGGCTTCGACCGGCTCGTGCTCGCGACCGGCGCGCGTGATCTGGTGCTTGGTTTCGCCGGCTGGAACCAGCCTGGCGTTATCGGCGCTCAGGGCTTCGCGGCACTGCTGACCCGCTACGATGCGCTGGCGAGCCGCCGGGTGCTGATCGTCGGATCGGACAGGCTCGGTCTGGAGACTGCCCTGCTCGCACTGTCGCACGGGATAGAGGTCGCGGGGATCATCGAAATCGCGGACACCGTGCAGGGTCCGGACGACCTCGCAGAACGCCTGTCGGCAACGGGTGTCCCGATCCATCTCAGCCACACGATCGTTTCAGCGGCAGGTGGAATCGACGGTGTCGAGACCGCCCGGATCGCGCCGGCCGACGCCGGCGCGGTCGTAGACATCGCATGCGACACGATCTGCCTCGCGATCGGCACCCGGCCAGCCACCGAACTGCTCGATGCCGCCGGGGCACAGGCAGGCGACCGGATCACGCTGGTCGGTGACTGTGCCACCACCTCCCCACCTGCTCCCGACCGAATCGAAGCCTGGAGCCGGGCGCTGGGCCGCCATGCCCCGGCTGACACGATCGTCTGCCAGTGCGAAGAGGTGACCCGTGCCGACCTGATCGGGGTTCAGCCGCCGTCCTATCTAGACCGGCCCGAGCGCATGGCCGCGCGCTCGCTGTCGAGCCTGCTGAACGACGGCCCGGCCCATCCCGACCAGATCAAGCGGCTGACCCGCGCCGGCATGGGCCAGTGCCAGGGACGCCGCTGTCGCGATCAGGTCGCGTGCCTGCTGGCTCAGGAACAAGGCATGCCGCTCGCCTTTGTGCCGGTCGCCAGCTTCCGCGCGCCGGTTCGCCCGGTGCCGCTCGGCATTCTTGCCGACTGGCAGGAAGGCCCGGAGATGACCAAAGGCTGGGACGTGTGGTTCGGCATTCCGACTCAATGGACCCCCTATGCCGTGATCGGCACCCCGGAAGAGGCCGACCATGTCGCGGGCCTTGGCGGCAACATGCATGTCTGAACCGGCGACACCGAAGGGCGCATCCGTCATCGTCATCGGTGCCGGCGTGACTGGGCTGAGCGCGGCCTGGTGGCTGGCGCGATCCGGCCTAGACGTCGTCGTTCTCGACAAGGGCATTGTCGGCTGGGAAGCATCGGGTCGCAATGGCGGAGGTGCCTCGCACTATCAGAGCCCGCTCTTCGCCGAAGAGCAGCGCATGTGGCCGATGATGGACGAACTGCTCGGCTATCCCACCGAATATCGCCGTGAGCGGATCATCATCCAGCGTGATCCCGACCTGCTCGATCATTATCGCGCGGTCGGACGGATGTGCACCGCGATGGGCTATCCGGTCGACGATCTCGACTCGAAGCAGGCGCAGGAGATGGTGCCGCTGACCGACGAAACCTGTCTTGGCGGAATCCATCTTCGCTTCGGCGGCCATGCCAATCCGCAGCGTACCGTGCAGGCCTATGCCTGGGCATTGCAGGATCTCGGCGGGCGGGTCCTGCAGCACTGCCCTGCCTTGTCGATCGAGACAAAGGGAGGAACGGTCGTTGCGGTCGAAACACCGCGCGGGCGGATCGCGTGCGATGCGCTCGTCGTGGCGGCGGGACCGCAGTCGGGCATGCTGCTCGCGCCGCTGGGCGTGGATTTCCCGCTCGCCTCGGCCCGCGCCGAGATGATCGTGACCGAGCCGGCGCCGCTGATGAAGATCGGCGGCGTCGACGGCAACGGCCTCTATGGACGCCAGACCCTGCGTGGCAATCTCGCCTTTGGCGGCGGCCCGCATGAATGGATTGCGATGGAGCCGACCGGACCGGTCTCGCGACCGACCTCCCCGCTGGTCCGCAACCTCGCCCGCCGCGTCGCCGAGATGTTTCCCCGGGCCGCCGGCTTGAACGTCATCCGCTCCTGGGCGGGGGTGATCGAGAACACGCCGGATGGCCGCCCGATCCTCGACCGGCTCACCGATCCCGGCAACGTCACCGTCGCGACCATGTCCGGCGTCGGTTTCGGCCTGTCGCCGGCCAGCGGCCATGCGATCCGCGATCTGGTGATCGACGGCACCTGCTCCTTCGCTGATATCGCCAAGCTCGGCCTCGCCCGCTTCGCGACGCTCGAGCCCGACTGGCGCGAGCAACGCGGCTGGGCGGCATGACCCGCTATTCGGCGCTCGCACTGCTGCGGGCAGGCTTTTCCGGGCAACGCCACTGGCCCCGCGCCTGGCGCGATCCGGAGCCGAAGAAGCACTACGATGTGGTCGTCATTGGCGGCGGCGGGCACGGGCTCTCCACCGCTTATTACCTGGCCAGGGTGCACGGCGTGAAATCGATCGCCGTGCTGGAAAAAGGCTGGATCGGCGGCGGAAATACCGGGCGCAACACCACGATCGTCCGTTCCAACTATCGCCAGCCGGCGCTCCACAACCTGTTCGATTTCGCGCTGACCCTGTGGGAGGGGATGAGCGACGAACTGAACTACAATGTCATGTTCAGCCCGCGCGGCGCGCTGTTCCTCGGCCATTCGGATTCGGACATGACGCGGCTGGCCGAGCGCGGTGATGCCTTGCGCTGCGCCGGGATCGACGCCGAGTTGCTGACCCGCGACCAGGTCCACAAGATCGTGCCGCTACTCGACATGTCCCCAGACGCACGCTTCCCGATCCATGGCGGGCTGACCCAGCGGCGCGGCGGCACCGCCCGGCACGATGCGGTCGCCTGGGGCTATGCCCGCGCCGCCGATGCGCTTGGGGTGGATGTGATCCAGAATTGCGAAGTGACCGGCCTCGTCATGGCGGGCGGGCGCATCACCGGCGTCGAGACAAGCCGCGGCGCGATCGGCGCCGGGCGCGTCGGCATCTGCGTGGCCGGCAATAGCGGGCCGGTCGCTGCTCTGGCGGGACTCAAACTGCCGATCGAAGCCCAGACTCTGCAAGCTTTCGTCACTGAACCGGTCAAGCCGATGATTGATACGGTCATCATGTCGCAATCGCTGCATTGCTATATCAGCCAGTCGGACAAGGGCGGCATCGTGCTGGGTGGCGATCCCGATCAATTCCCCAGCTATGCCCAGCGCGGCCTGCCCGCCCGGATCGAGAAGGCGGCGGCGGAAGCGATCGCACTTGTCCCTGCCCTGTCGCGGCTGCGCATGGTGCGCTGCTGGTCGGGCACGACCGATATGAGCTTCGACGGATCGCCGATCATCTCTGCCCTGCCGGTCGACGGCCTCTATCTCAACGGCGGCTGGTGTTATGGCGGCTTCAAGGCGACGCCCGGATCTGGCTGGTGCTATGCGCATCTGCTCGCGACCGGCGCGCCCCATCCGCTCGCAGCACCTTTCAGTTTCGAGCGGTTCGCGCGCGGTGCGACGATCGATGAGGCGGGGGTGGGCTTCATGCCGCAGCTTCGCTGATGATGCTGATCCAATGCCCCCATTGCGGACCGCGCGCGCAGATCGAGTTCAACTATGAACGCACGCTCGATTCAATCGTGACGATCGACATGCCGGCCGATGAAGCGGTCGCGCGCCTCTACGCCCGCGCCAATCCGCGCGGACTGGATGACGAATTGTGGCGGCACGGGTTGGGCTGCCGGCAATGGCTGGTGCTGCGCCGTCATCGCCAGACTCACGGGATCGTCTCGGTCGCCGACTATGATCCGGCGGTGCATCGGTGAGCGGCCCTTCCCGCATTCCCGGTGGCCCCGACGCCAGGCTACGCTTCACCTTCGATGGCGTGCCGATGCTCGCGCGGCCCGGCGACACGCTTGCCGCAGCGCTGCTGGCCAATGGCATCGGGCTCGTCGCGCGGAGCTTCAAATATCATCGTCCCCGCGGGATCATGGCCGCCGGGGTCGAGGAACCGAATGCGCTGGTGACGGTCGGCGAAGGCGGCCGGACCGAGCCGAATACGCGGGCAACTGACCTGTTCGTCTATGATGGGCTCGTCGCGCGCAGCCAGAATCGCTGGCCGAGCCTCGGCTTCGACCTGGGAGCGGTCAACGGAATCGCCGCGCCGTTCTTCGCCGCCGGCTTCTACTACAAGACTTTTTTCGGACCGCCCTCACGCTGGATGCTTTACGAGAAGCTGATCCGCCGTGCCGCCGGCCTCGGCAAGGCGCCGACCCAGGCCGATCCGGATCGGCACGAACATCGCGCCGCCTTTTGCGACGTGCTGGTGGTCGGCGGTGGCCCGGCCGGGATCGCCGCCGCGCGCGAGGCGGCGCAGGCCGGCGCGCGCGTCATTCTGGTCGAACAGGATCATCGCCTCGGTGGGGACGCACCGCCCGGCATACGCATCCTGTTGCGCACCACGGCGTCGGGCCTTTGGGATCATGGCTTCGCGACGCTCGCCCAGCGGCTGGTCGAACCCGGCCAGGTGCCTCCGGCCGACACGCCGATCCAGCGCCTCTGGCATGTCCGGGCGGGGCGGATCATCCTTGCGACCGGGGCGTTCGAGCGGCCGCTGACCTTCGCGGGCAACGACCGCCCCGGCGTGATGCTGTCCCAGGCGGTGCGGACCTACATCTCCCGCTTCGATGTCCTGCCCGGTCGCCGCGTGGTGATCGCGACCAACAATGATGATGCCTATGCCACCGCCGAAGCGGTCGCCGCCGCCGGTGGCGAGGTCGTCGCGATCCTTGACGCCCGCGATGCCGCGCCCGCGACGCGTTTCCCGGTCTTCACTAGTGCAGTGCCGCTCTCGACCCGGGGGCGGCGTCACCACCTCGCATCGGTCGAGGCGCGGATCGGTACGGACAGGCGACGGTTCGATGCCGACCTGCTCGCCATGTCGGGCGGCTTCACGCCGGTCGTGCATCTCCACAGCCAGGCCGGCGGCGCGCTCGACTGGCGCGGCGATATCCAGGCCTTCGTGCCCGGAGTCTCGCGGCAGGCAGTGACCAGCGTCGGTGCAGCGGCCGGTGAGGTTGCGCCCATCGCCACGATCGCCGCCGCCCTGCCCGATCCCAAGCACAGCTTCATCGATTTCCAGAACGACGTGACCGCCGCCGATATCGATCTCGCCTGGCGGGAGGGCTATCGCTCGGTCGAGCATCTCAAGCGCTACACCACGCTGGGCATGGCGACCGACCAGGGCAAGACCAGCAACATGGCCGCCCTCGCCCGCCTCGCCGGCGCCGCCGGTGTCGATATCCCGCAGGCCGGACTGACGACCTTCCGACCGCCCTTCACGCCGCTTACCCTGGGCGCGCTTGCCGGCGCCGACGGCGGGGGGCATGCCGCGCCGCGCCGCCGCCTTGCTTTGTACGACCGGCACCAACGGCTCGATCCGATCTGGCAGCCGCTCGGCTATTGGCATCGTCCCCGTGCCTATCCGCTGGCAGGCGAGTCGTTGCATCAGGCCGCCACGCGCGAGGCCCGTGCGGTGCGCACCGCCGCCGGCATCGTCGACGTCTCCACTCTTGCGAAGTTTGCCGTGTCGGGCCCTGACGCGGCGGCCCTGCTCGAAGTCGTCTGCGCCACGGGGGTGAAGCTCGCGGTCGGACGGGGACGCTACACCATCATGCTGCGCGAAGACGGGATGGTGATGGATGACGGCACCTTCTGGCGGCTGGACGAAAACCGCTACCTGCTTACCAGCTCGACTGGCGGCGCGGACCGGATGGAGGCGCATCTGAGCTATGCACACCGCGTGCTGGCCCCGCATCTGCGCGTGTCGGTGGTGGCGCAGCAGGAGCATCTTGCAGGCATCGCGCTGGCCGGGCCGCTCGCGCGCGACATCCTCGCGACGCTCGCCGGCATCGATCCGCCAGCGCATATGGGGATTGCCGAGGCGACGATCGCCGACGTCCCGGTGTTGATCCTGGCGGCAAGCTATAGCGGCGAACGTGCCTTCGAGATCTACGCCGCGGGCAGCGAGGCAGCGCCGGTCTGGGACGCGCTGGAGGCCGAGACCCGCGCGCGCGGCGGTTGTCCCTATGGTCTGGAAGCGCTTGAGTTCCTGCGGATCGAGAAAGGGCACATCGTGATCGGTGCCGAAGCCGATGGCCGCACGACACCGCACGACCTCGGGCTTGGCCGGATGCTGCGCAAGAGCGGCGGTTTCATCGGCACCGCTGGCCTCACTCGCGCGGCATTGTCCGCAGGCGGGCGGATGCAACTGGTCGGCCTGGAAGCACATGACGAGGCAATCCCCGAAGGATCGATGCTGATCGCGGCGACAAGTGCGCCGGTTCAGGGCCATGTCACCTCTGCGGCAGGCCGCGTGCTGGGCGACGGCGCGATCGCGCTTGGATTGCTGACCGATGGCCAGGCGCGCAAGGGCGATGTCCTGCTCGCCTCCTCGCCGACCCGCAACCAGCATGTCCGAGTCACGGTGACCGACCCGGTGTTCTACGATGGCGAGGGAACGCGTTATCGTGATTGATGTGTCCGTCACCACCGCGCCGGCAGGCGACGTGATCGTCCTCGATCTCTGGGCTGCCGACGCCCCCCCGGCCGAGACAGGAATCCGTTTGCTTCAGGTCGAACCAAGGCGCTGGTGGCTGATCGGCGCGGGCGAAGGTGCCGCCGATATCGCTGCCGGGATTGCCGACAGCGGTGCCGTGACGCCGATCGGCGGCGGTCTCGTCCGCGCGACGCTCGACGGCCCCGGCTGGCGCACGCTCCTGATGGTCAGCGGCTGCTTCGACGCTGAGGATCCGAGCTTCGGCATCGGCCAGGTCGCGGCAACGACGATCCATCACGTACCCGTCTGGATCGCCGTGACAGGCGACACGACATGTGAAGTCTATATGGCGAGCAGCTATGCGCCTGCCTTGACCGAACTATGGGCGGGCGCAAACAACCCGGCATGACCGGGGTCTAAGGGGGGCAGATAATGACACCGACTACGCCGCGTCTGGAATCCGTCCGCTGGTATGTCGTGCTCGTCCTCGGCCTGGTCTATGCCCTGAACATCGCCGATCGTTACGTGGTCTCGACGGTGCTTGAACCGATCAGGATCGAATTCAATCTTTCCGATACCGGGGTCGGCTGGCTGACCGGTGTGTCGCTCGCCCTGTTCTACATCACCGTCGGCATCCCCATCTCCCAGCTCGCCGATCGATCCAACCGGCGTAACATCGTCGCCGCCGCGATGGGACTCTGGTCGCTGATGACCGCAATGCTCGGTCTCACCCAGAATTTCTGGCAGTTCCTGCTGGTGCGCATCGGCGTGGGGATCGGCGAGGCCGGTGGCACGCCGCCCTCGACCTCGATCATCGCCGACTATTTCCCGCGCGACCGCCGCGCCTTCGCGCTGACGGTCTATGCGCTCGGCCTCCCGCTCGGTGCCTGGCTCGGCTCGAACGTCGCCGGCCAGATCGTCGATCATTTCCACAGCTGGCGCGCCGCCTTCATCGCGCTCGGCGCGCCCGGCGTGCTGTTCGGGTTGATCATCTTCCTCACTGTCCGGGAGCCGACGCGCGGGCGTTTCGAATGCGTCGACCCCATCACCGAGGAGAAGACCTCGCTCGGCGAGACGCTGCGCTTCCTCTGGTCGCAGCGCTCGGCCTGGCACATCAACGCCGCGGGCACGGTGATCTGCCTGTGGGGCTGGGGCCTGATGTACTGGACACAGACCTTCCTCGAACGAAATTACGGCCTGACCACCGCCGAGGCAGGCTCCCGCCTCGGTACGATCTATCTCTGGGCCGGCATCGCCGCCACGCTCGCGACCAGCGCGATCTGCGCCATGCCGCAGATGCGCGAGCCGAAACGCATCGCCTGGTTCCTCGCCGCGATCACCCTGTGTTCGACCATCCCCTCCTTCGTCATCTACTGGACTCATTCGCTGTGGGTCGCGACCCTGATGCTGTGGATCGTGGTGCCGGCGATCTATCTCTATGTCGGGCCGACCATGGCGTTGCTGCTCAATTTCCTGCCCTGCTCGATGCGGGCGCAGGGCATGGCGATCAGCCTGCTGACCGCGAACGTGGCCAATCTGATCGTCGCGCCGCTGGTGGTCGGCTGGATCAGCGACACGCTCGCCGGGCCGTTGCACAGCAATGCCGAATCCCTGCGCTATGCCCTGATGGCCCTGTCGCTGACCGGCTTCTGGGCTGCCTATCATTACTGGACCAGCGTCCGGACCTACGCCGCGGATGGCGAGCGGATCCAGTTGACCGCCGCAACCGCCTGATCCCTTTCACCGCTACATGGAGCCCTGATGTCAGCGCAGCATTTCATCCTGACGTTATCCTGCCGGGACCGGCCGGGGATCGTCGCCGCCGTCTCCGCGCATATCTTCGCCTGCGGTGGCAATATCACCGATTCCAGCCAGTATAACGATGCCGGGCTGGGCGGTTTCTTCATGCGTACCGCCTTCGCCCTTCCGACAGGCACCGACCTCGCGGTCCTCCAGCGTGGCTTCGACAACCTGGCCGACCGCTACGGCATGACGCTCACGCTGCGCCCCGCGGCGGAACGGCAGAAGGTGCTGATCCTCGTCTCGAAATTCGATCATTGCCTGGTCGACCTGCTCTATCGCCGCCGCATCGGTGAGCTCGACATGGACGTGGTCGGGATCATCTCCAACCATCCGGCCGAAACCTTCGCCACGCTCGACCTTGACGGCATCCCCTTCCACTATCTCCCCGTCACCGCAGCGACGAAGCCGGATCAGGAAGCCCGGATCTGGGAGGTCTATCAGGCGACCGGAGCCGACCTGGTCGTGCTCGCGCGCTACATGCAGATATTGTCGGACGAACTGTCGGCGAAGCTCGCCGATCGCTGCATCAATATCCATCACAGTTTCCTGCCCGGCTTCAAGGGCGCCAAGCCCTATCATCAGGCCCATGCGCGCGGCGTGAAGGTGATCGGCGCGACTGCCCATTACGTCACCGGCGATCTGGATGAGGGGCCGATCATCGAACAGGATGTCGAGCGCATCAGCCATGCCGACACCGCCGAGGATCTGGTGCGCAAGGGGCGCGATATCGAGCGGCGGGTTCTTTCCCGCGCGGTCGGGCTGCATCTGAGCGGCCGCGTGCTGGCCAATGGCGCGCGCACCATCGTGTTCCGGGATTGACCGTCAGCCTGAAGGACCGACCATGAGCCTGTTTCTCCTGATCGCCGCAGCATCAGCGCAGACACCCGCGCCGAACGATTATCGCCGTCCCGAGACCTGGCTGTGCCGGCCCGGCCGGACGGACGCCTGCTCGGGTAACATGGCCGCGGCCGTCGTCGGCGCTGACGGCACGGTCAAGGCTGACCGGCCTCTGCCGGCAAGCCAGCCCAGGGCCGATTGCTTCTATGTCTATCCGACCACGTCGATGGACGAGACGATGCACAGCGACATGACCCCGGATCGCCAGGAACAGGGCATGGTCGCGTCCCAGGCCGCCCCGCTTCGCGACAGGTGCCGCATCTTCGCGCCGGTCTATCGCCAGGTGACGCTCCCGGCGCTGCGGGCTGCGATGCGCAAGGGCGTTGCGCCGTCGGCCGAGGAATTCGCCCTGCCCTATGCCGATGTCCTTGCGGCCTGGCGCGACTATCTGGCGCGGGATAATGGCGGGCGGCCGTTCGTGCTCGTCGGCCACAGCCAGGGCTCGGCGATGCTGAAGCGCCTGCTGGTCGAGGAGATCGACGGCAAGCCGATCCAGCAACGCATGCTGTCGGCGATGCTGCCCGGCTTCCCGGTGATGGTACCGCGGGGCAAGGATGTCGGCGGCGACCTGAAGACCGTGCCGCTCTGCCGCTCGACCACGCAGACCGGATGCGTCGTAACCTGGGCAAGCTATCGCGACACCAATCCGCCGCCGGCGAACGGCCTGTTCGGTCGCTCGTCGCCGATCGGCACGTCGACTGCCGAACTGGAGGCGGGGTGCACCAACCCGGCAAAGCTGGAGGGCGGCAAGGCACCGCTCGATCCCCTGCTCGGCTTTCCCTGGTGGCGCGGCGGCGTCGCGCAGTTCAGGCAGCCTGCCATCTGGTCGGCAAAGGGCAAGCCGGTGCCGACCCGCTTCGTGCGGACGCCGGGCCTGTTATCGGCCGAATGCACGGTCCGGAACGGTTTTTCCTACCTGTCGGTCCATGTCGAACCCGGCGCGGCGACTGACCTGACCGACGCCGTCATCGGAACCGCGACGATCGGCGATACCGACTATCCCGACTGGGGCTTCCATGTCGTCGACATGGCGATCGTCGAGGGCAACCTCGCCCGCCTGATCGGCAGCCAGAGCGCAGCATGGTATCGGCAGCATCGCCGGAACGGGAAGACTTTGGACTGAATCGTCATGCTCCGGCGCACTGATTATGTCACACTCTCCAACAAGGAATGTGATATGCTTCGTGCACAAGGATATGATTTTATTTGATAATATTCATCATGCCTGAGCAGCCATGCCCAGACAGGCATGACAAAACTCTCCAACGTTCTTCATCACGGCGCGAAGGATCTGGTTCAGCCCGTTTCCATCATGCGTGGACAAAAAAGGGGCGGCACATGCCGCCCCTGTACCGTGTCGGGCAAAAGCCTCAGAACTTCACCTTCGCCCGGAAACCGATCGTCCTTGGACGGGCATAGGTCACCCGGTCACCGGCCTGATAGACCTGGTAATAGGTGGCGCGGGCGACATTGGTGATCTTCACGCCATTGGTCAGGTTGTTGCCGAACAGGCCGAGTTCGAAATTGCCGATATCATAGGCGATCGACGCGCTGACATTGTTCGATTCCGGGATGACCGCATAGCTCGAGTTCGGGCCGTTCTTGGTCAGGACGCCGTTCACGATCTTGGTCGCGAAATTGTTGAACGTCGTATATTGCTCGGACTGGTACTGGTAGCTCGCCTGGAGGTGCAACTGGCCCGGTCCGACATCCCGATCGTAGAAGATCGATGCCGAGCCGGTCCAGGCCGGGAAATAAGGCGTCCGGTCGCCATCGAACGCGCCGACCGTCGGGATATCGCCCTTCGCCTTTGAGCTGTTGTAGGAGCCGCTGCCGACCAGCGTGATCTCGGGGCTCGCCTTGATCATCGTCTCCAGCTCGACACCCTTGCTGGTGATCTTGCCCTTGTTGTCGGTGAAGAAATAGGAACAGTCGAGGCGCAGGCGGGTCTGAACATCCGACCAGTCGATATAATAGGCGCTTGCGTTCAGGGTGATCCGGCCGCCGGCGAGCTTCGCCTTTTCGCCGATCGTGTAGTTCCAGAGCTTGTCGGGCCCGAAGGTCAGCGGTGCGGCGCTATACCCGTAAGCCGCCAGATTCTGGGTGCATTGGCCGGCAACCCCCTGCGTGCCGAGCGGCACCGGCTGGTTGCCGCCACCGTAGCGGAACCCTTTGGCGACTTCGCCATAGATCATGACATTATCGTTGATCTTGTAGGAGATGTTGCCGCGCGGGTTGACGCCATCCGACTTCAGGGTGGCGTTGGTCGTCAACGGCACGTGGTTGACCACGCCATAGACGCCGGCCTCGAAGAGGTAATATTTTTCCTTGAAGTTGAAGTAGCGCAGGCCAGCCGTCAGATCGAGCTTGTCGGTGACGTGCCATGTACCGTCGGCATAGGCAGCGATCTGGTGCTCGTCGATGTCCTGAAGGCCCGAGAAGATGTCGTTCGACTGGAACGCGCCGTCCACCAGCTTCGAATCATACTTGCCGTTCGGCGTGTTGAACGGGCCGTAGAAGTAATTCATGTAGGAAAGCGTATCGAAGCCGGGCGTCGGGATATCCTGGCGAAGATGGCGCTTCTGCTTCTCGTAGAAGGCACCGATGGTCCATTTTACCGGGCCGCCGTCCTTCGAAACCAGGCGTATTTCGCCCATATAGTCCTTGAGCTTCTGGTCGATCTGATACAGCTCGGCCGGAATCTTGTTGGTGACCGACTGGTCGTAACTGGTCGGCGCCTTGAACAGCGGATAGGTCGTCGAGCTTATCGGCAGCGTACCCCCGCTATAGTCCTGGAAGAAATAGCCGATCTGCGGACCGGGTTCGGCATCGAAGCCGATCGCACGGTCGGTATAGGCACCGGTGACAACCAGGTTGGCGAAGCCGACATCATAGTCGGCGCCGAGCGTATAGAGCCGGAATCGGTCGTCGGTGCCCTCCGGCCCGTTGGTCGAGACGGTGTAGGGGGCAAGCCCGCTTAGGCCCGTGCTCAGGCCCTTCGCGATGCTGCGCTCATAGGTCATGCTCGCGTCGAATGTCAGGTCGGGAGTGGGCGTCCAGCGGATGGCGACGCGCCCCTGATAGGTGCGATTGCTGTTGGCATTCTGCTTGTTGTAGGTGCCGATATTGTCGATGTAGCCGCCGTCGCGGCCGACATAGAAATTCGCCCGCACCGCAAGCTGATCGGACACGACGGGCAGATTGACCATCCCGCGGAAATTGTAGCTGGCCGCCCCGTGCTCGGTCGTCGAGACACCGGCTTCGGCCGTTCCGAACATCCGGTTGAGATCGGGCTTGGCGGTCACGAACCGGACGGTGCCGGCCATCGAGCCGGCCCCATAGAGCGTTCCCTGCGGGCCGCGCAGGATTTCGACGCGCTCCAGATCATAGACCTTCAGGTCTGGCGTCTGCCCCTGCACCGAGATCGGCGTGTCGTCGAGATACACCGCGACCAGTGAGCGATCGGATGTATCCGACGAGGCATAGCCGCCCGTCGAAAGGCCGCGCATGTTGAATTTCTGGTAGCCCGGCGCGCCTTCGGTGATGGACAGCGAGGGCGTGAACTTGGCGAGATCGGACAGGTTGCCCTGCCCCGATTTGGTGATCTGGTCGACGTTCACCACGGAGACCGCCATCGCCACCTTCTGCAGGGATTCGGCGCCGGAGCGGTTGGCGGTGACGACGATATCGGCGAGTTCGCCGCTCTTCGCGGCGTCTGCCGGCGCGCGCTCTCCGTCCTGAGCCTGTGTCGCTGCCGGAGGGGCCGCCGGGGAAGGATCGGAAGCAGCGAAGGCAGTGCCGGGCGCGACCGCCACAAGGCTTGCGCCGGACGCCATCAGGATCGCCAGCAACCGCGCACGACGGCTCATACGGCCCGATTTTTCATGTGACTTTGTCATTAGCCCCCCATTTTGACGAAAGTGTGTATCAGGCCCGTCCCTCACAGCGTCGAGCCTACATGGGCGTCAGCTTGTGATGGCTCGGGGCCTGCCCCCGATTGATGCCGAAGGTCTCGCGATTCGGCTCAAGCGGAAAGCAAAATAATCGGATGGGCGCATCCAATATAGGCATCATGGCCGCGCCGCGCCTTCGTCCGCGAGCGCCCCCAAGGCTCCGACCAGCGGCCCGAGCCATGGCTCGAAACGACGCCATTGATCAAGCCCGTCGCGAAAGATCGGACGTCGCACCTGCTCGGAACTCGGCGTCCGGATCGCCCGGTCGGTCTCGAAGAACCTCAGGCAGCCCGCTTCGAAATCGAGCCCGCAATAGTCCAGCAGCCGGCGCGATTGACGTTCCGGATCGTCGACCAGATCCTCGTACGACACGCGCAGGATGCGGCCGGGAAGAACCGTGGCGAAGTGCGCCATCAGCCTTTCATACTGAACGAAGTAGCTGCCGAGATCGGCCAGTTCGTAGCTATAGGCCTGCCCCTGGGCGAAGCATTGCTTGAACAGCGAGACACAGCAAGCGAGCGAGTTGCGGCGCACATCGATAATCCGTGCCTTCGGCAACATCAGGTGGATCAACCCGACATGGAGGAAATTGCCGGGAAACTTGTCGACGAAAAAAAGCCGGCCCGAAGATCGCCGCACGCGCGTCCGTTCAAGATATTCTGCGCCGAGTTCGGCGAAGGCGACCGGCGGCATATCCGCCAGCAAGCCGGGATAGGCATGGGACGGGTCCAGACGCCTCGCCAGGTGCCATGCCATCGCCGTGACGTCCGGCAATTCGGACGCGCCTTCCACCGCGCTGTGACTGGCCAGTATCTGTTCGATCAGCGTTGACCCCGATCGCGGCATGCCGAGCACGAAGATCGGGTCGGCCGCATGAAGGCCGACGCCCGATCGTGCCGCGAGGAAATCCGGAGTGAACGTCGCGATCGTGCGGTCGACGAAATCGACATGGGCCGCCGCATCATATGGAAGCGTCGCGCGCCGCGCCGCATTTCCCTGCCGGTAGTGCCGGAAAGAATCCGCGAAATCCGCACTGTCCTCCTTCGCCTTGCCGAGCGCGAAATGCAGGTAGCAACGATCTTCCGAAAACAGCTCCCGGTCCGAGAGAAGAGTTTCCATGCGATCGACATCCTCGGATCCGAAGCGCCAGGTCTTGAGATTGGCGAGGCTCCAATAGACCTCGCCAAGCGCTGGCGCCCGGGCGAGCGCCTGGCGATAGGCGTCCACGGCATCGGCCTGGCGCCCGACCGCGCGCAGGGCGTGACCATAGCCGTGCCAGACCTGCGCATCGTCCCGATCGAGCGCGAGCGCCGCGGCGAAATCCTCCACCGCCTGCCCTTCGCGCCCAAGTTGCAGGTGAATCGCCGCCCGCAATGCCCGGTACAAGGCGACACCGGGCCGCGCGGCAATCACCGGATCGATCGCTGCAAGCGCTGCCTGCGGCCGGTCAAGCCGATGAAGCACAATCGCCTCACGATAGCGTGCCGGGAGATAGCCGGGCGCAAGCCGGGTCGCGGCCGCGAGGAGCGGCAGAACAGACTCGTCACGCCCAAGACGCATACCGACATCGGCCAGGAGGCACAGCGCCGCCACATCGTTCAGATCCAGACCGAAGCGCGCCCTCAGCATGTCCGCCGCGCCCTCGCGACCGTCGAACAGCGCGCCTGCCGCCGCGGCAAACATCGCATCGCCGAGACTGCCCGGCAGCGGGCGCGACTGGGCCTCCCTGGCGTCGATCGGCTGGCCAGTCAGGAGCAGTTGATCTCCAAGGACATGCCATGCCAGCGACGAATTGGGATTGGCTGCGGTCGCGCGCATCAGGGCGGCGGACGCGGCTTCACCCTGACCGAGCGCCGCCAGCGTCATCCCGTGCTCGTAATGGAGCCCCCATGCATCAGGCCGAGTGTCGGCCAGTGGAGCAAGCACCGCCAGTGCTTCGCGCAGATCGCCACAGCGGCGAAGCGCCGCGCCCAGGATGAAGCGTATTTCCATCGCGTGAGGAACGCGTTTCAGAAGCGCGCGTGCGACCGCCACCGCCCCTGCCGGATCGGTACCCAGCATCTGCCTTGCCTGGGCAATGGTCGGTTCCCGGGGCGCGGATGGCGGATCGTCGATGGCTGTGGGCAGAACAGGTGTCCCGAAATTCGATATCCCGGGCAGAGCGGGACGGCGCGGCACAGGATAGGCTCGCCTGTCTATCAGCGCGCCACCGAAAATCTATGATGGCATTGCAAAAAGGCATTGGTGACGCGAGGAGGTTCCCCGCAGGCTGTGCCGAAAACGACCGGCAAACGGCATCAATGCCGGTTTTTCCGGGGCGGAGGGGGTCATGACCATGCTGAATTCACGCCGGGATTTTCTGGCGGCAACAGTCTCCGGGCTTGCCCTCGGGCGAAGCGCGATCGCCCGGGCCGATGGCCGCGCGCCCTGGAAGCTGCCTGAAAAGGGTGAGGTGAAACGCATCGATGTCGTGCGAATAAAGATGCACGACGGTATCCGGCTGTGCGGCCGGCTCTGGCTGCCGGCTCATGCGGAGACGAAACCGGCACCGGTCGTCCTCGAATACATCCCCTATCGTACCCGCGACGCCTATAGCGCGGCGGACGATTATTGGGGCGAAACACTCGCCAGCCATGGCATCGGCTTTGCCCGTATCGACATCCGCGGCTCGGGCGATTCCGAAGGATTGCTGCACGACGAATATCTCGCGAGCGAGCAGGACGACGCCGCGCAGATCATCGCCTGGCTTGCCGCCCAGCCCTGGTCCAACGGGTCGGTCGGCATGCGCGGCATTTCCTGGGGCGGCTTTTCCACGCTCCAGACGGCCATGCTCAACCCGCCTGCGCTGAAGGCGATCATGCCGATGGCCTGTTCGGACCGGCGCTACACCGACGACGCCCATTATATCGGGGGCTGCCTCGGCCTGACGAACTTCAAATGGGGGGCCAATTTCAAGGCCGTCATGGCTGGCCCGCCGGACCCTGCAATTGCCGGCCCGGACTGGAAGCGGATGTGGCAGGAGCGGCTCGAGGCGTCCCCGCCGATCATCGCCCGCTGGACCGAGCATCAGCATGAGGATGCCTATTGGCGGCACGGATCGCTCAGGTTCGACTATGCCGCGGTGAAATGCCCGACCTATGTCGTGGGCGGCTGGGCCGATGCCTACGTCCATTCAGTGCCACGGCTGCTCGAAGGCCTCACCTGCCCCCGCAAGGCGCTGGTCGGCCCCTGGGGCCATACCTATCCCTGGCTCGGCGGCCCCGGCCCGGCACTCGACTGGGCGTTCGAGGAGATACGCTGGTGGTCGCAGTGGCTGCGCGGCGAAGACACCGGCATCATGGAAGAGCCCATGCTGCGCTTCTACCGGCCGACGGCAACCGCCGCCCAATCCGCCCCGGGCGAGATGTCGGGCGAGTGGGCGGCGGAAGCGACCTGGCCATCGCAACATATCCGGCCGCGCACGCTGTATCTGACCGACAAGGGCCTCTCGCCAGGCGCCGGGCCAGCTTCGACGCGCCGGCATCAGTCGCACAATGCGGTCGGACTGAAGACGCCGGAATGGGTACCGTTCGGACAGGAGGAGATGCCGGGCGACCAGCGGGCTGACGACGCTCTGTCGATCACCTATGATCTTGCGCCGCTCGAGGCCGATATGGATCTGCTCGGCGTCCCGACGGTCAGGCTGCGCGTGGCCGCCGACAAGCCGGTCGCGCAGGTCGCCGTGCGGCTGTGCAAGGTGATGCCGGATGGGACATCGTGGCGGCTTGCCTATGGCCTGCTGAACCTGACTCATCGCGACGGGCACGATGCGCCGCGCCGGCTGATCCCGGGCAAGCCGGTCGAGGTGGAGATTTCGCTCGGGTTCGTCGCCCAGCGCCTGAAGGCTGGCGAGCGCCTGCGGCTCGCGATCTCCGAGGGGCTTTGGCCGTTAGCCTGGCCCTCTCCCGACAGCCCGACACTGACGCTCGAGCCGGGGGGCAGCACGCTGACCCTGCCGATCCGCGTGTCGCCGCCGATCGAGCCGGCGATGCCAATCCGCATCGTGCCGATCGCGCCGGACAAGGGCGATGTCGTGGTGACGACGATCGACGAGGATGGCCGGCTAAGCGTCTCAGGTGTCTGGCCCGACAAGCCCCGGACCTGCGCCAATGGCACGCAACTATCAGGCTATGGCCCCAATACCGTCGCGAGGATTACGCGCGGCGATCCCAATAGCGGCATCTGGTCGGGCGAGCGGGTCAGCCGCTATCGCCGCGACGGCTGGAATTGCGAGCTCCACATCGCCTTTGAGGTGAGATCGACATCGGCGACGTTCGACATCGTCGAAACGATCAAGGCCTTCGACAACAGTGCCCCCGTCTTTTCACGGGAAGCGAAGCGGTCGATCAAACGAAGCCTCGTTTAACGACGCGCAGGGCGAAGGCGATATGCATTCCCCGCTGACCTGCGTAACGGCGGCGCCATGCACGACCGGCTATTGGGACGGGCAATTCCCGGGCCGTTGTTCGGTTTTGCCGCCCGCGACATACCAGGTCGACGGGCCATCGGCTTTCGCCTCATCCTGGTAGAAACAAACTTCGGCGCTCGATCCGTCCGGGGTGATCGCGATCGACCAGTTGTGATAGCCGCAATTATGCGCTTCGCAGCCCCAGGCGAGAAGGCGTCCGTCCTTCTTCACGATCGGCGCATCAGGGCCGTTATACCCGAACACGAAATCGCGGACCTTCCCGCTGGGAACGACGGCAATAACCGCCGCCTTGACCGATGGCTGGCCAAGGAAGGTGACACCATCGATCTTTTCCGAGGGATGCTTGCCTGTCCAGACGTCAAGTGCTCCACGTGCCGGACCTGCGATGGCGACATTGTCTGCAGCAGTGATCACGTTGGCTGCAGCATTCGCTGCAGCATAATCAGCCGCATTGCCTTCCATGCCGGCACCTCCGCAGGCGGAAAGGGCAAGACTGAGCGCCATCGCAAGCCCTGATCGAACCATCGCCAATCCTCTCACCGAAGTCCCCCGACCGTTTGTCGTTCGCGTCTCGTCTAGGGTGACACGACCAAGACCCGTGAGGCAAGTCGACCCGGCTCGCCATGTCGCCCATACCGCTTCGGGCGACCGGCGCGACGAAAAGTTCGACGCATTCACCTGATTTGCCATGGACCTGCGGCACCGTCATCGCTAGCGGGCGTCGCTTCATTCCAATGGAGATACCAATGAACAACGCCGACCTCGCCGACCGGATCGCCACAGCCAACGACCTGACCAAGGCCGACGCGAAGAAATTGGTCGACAGCGTCTTCGGTGCGATCGCCGATGCCGCCGCCGCCGGTGAAGAGATTTCGCTCAACGGCTTCGGCAAGTTCAAGGTGAAGCAGAGCCCCGCGCGTGAAGGCCGCAACCCGGCCAATGGCGCCACGATCCAGATCGCCGCCTCGAAGAAGCTCGGTTTCGCCGCAGCCAAGGCGCTCAAGGACAAGCTCAACGCCTGATGAACCTCGAATCGGTCAGGGCCTTCTTCGCGGAGAAGGCCCCCCGATATCGCAATCATCGAGCAGGCGGCGAGCATGGCGACAGTCGCCGAGGCCGCCGCCACGCTCGGCGTCGAACCCGGCCGCATCGCGAAGACGCTGTCGCTGCGGGTGAAGGCGATGCCTTATAGGTTGGCGGCAGTCGCCCAGGAATAACCGGCGCCGTATCCGCACCCCTGCCATTAAACGTCAGGACTAGGCACCTTGGGCTCCTCGCAGGAGTCTTTCGTAGAAGCCACCGAAAGTGCCGTCGGGCGATACTAGGTGGATTTCGAGAATCCAGTGACGCGGCTGTCCGTTCGGATCGGGATCGCGCATCCGTTGTTGGTTGCCGGGGCTGATACGACCACCATCCCTCGCGGCGGGAGAGCGCGCATAGGGGAATCTGCCAACGAGGTGACCGGCGATCTTCCCGCCGAAGCGCCAGCCGCGTTTCTGCGCTTCCTCCAGCGCTGCGGCGTAGAGCTGAGCGCCGGTAATGTCCCGATCCTTCTCGAACCGCCGTTCGACCAGGTCGAATATTGTCGCGAGATCGGCGACGAGCCTGTGTTTCTCCGGATCGCTGCCGACGACATAGCTGCGCCCCACATCCGCTTCCCACCCTTCGAACACGGGCCCGAGGTCGAGGAAGACGATATCGTCCTCGGCAACGAGGCGATCGGGCGCCTCTTCACCAGCTACGCACAGGGCATTGATGCCGGCGCGCACGACCCGGTCGTGCCAATGCTCGCGCACCCCGAAATCCCGCGACGCGATGGTGAAGATATCTCGCTCGATCTCCAGTTCGGTCCGGCCGGCGGCGATGACCCCGGCTGCCTCCAGCGCGTCGAGAAGACCGAAGGCTCGCTCCTCGGCGACAATCAACGCTTCCAGGCGATCGGCGTGGCCCCGCTTCGTCGCACTGACATAGACCCACGCATCAACGCCCGATTTCAGCCTTACGCGCTCCCGTACATAATCAGAGACCTCGTAGGCGTCGGCGGCCAGGAGTTCGTCTTCGGTGATCCGGAAGACGGTGCCCGGCACCTCGTCATCGGGTGAAGAGCTTGGCTCGACGATCGGGTGGAAGCGCTCGCCGCTGGTCGCCAGGACTATGGGGGCGGTGATCTCCACCAGGGTCGTGCAATATCCCGGCAGGGCATCTTCCGATCCGTCGAGGAGCCGACCGAAGGACGCCATCTGCACGTCGGACTGGCGCAGCGTCCCATAAGAGAAAAGATGGATTGGCTCCTGATCCGTCACCTGAAAGACTCCACTGTCCTGCACTCGTTAGTCCGGGGTGACCTATTCCATGATCGGCGCTTTCGGCCATAGCCCTTCTCTGCGAGAAAAAGACTGTGGAAGGTAACCGACGCGGCATCCGCGACGTATAGGAATCGACCCCAACGGCCGGAAGCGCACGCTCATGATCCTTTTCCTCCTGGCCTATCTCGGCGGCGCATTGACGATCGTCAGCCCCTGCATCCTCCCGGTCCTGCCGTTCGTCTTCGCACGCGCCGACCAGCCCTTTGCCCGCAGCGGCCTGCCACTCCTGCTTGGCATGGCAGTCACCTTTGCCGGGCTCGCGACCCTGGCCTCGGTCGGCGGCGGCTGGGCGGTGCAGGCGAACAGCTACGGGCGGCTAGCGGCATTGGTGATCCTGGCCGCTTTCGGTCTGCTGCTGCTGTTCCCCGTCCTCGCCGATCGGGCGACCCGGCCATTGGTCAAGCTCGGGTCGCGTCTTTCTCAATCGGCGACCGCCGGCCAGAGCGCAGCGTCGACCTTCGCCGCCTCGCTGCTGCTGGGCGTCGCGACCGGGCTGCTCTGGGCCCCTTGTGCCGGGCCAGTCCTCGGCCTCGTCCTGACGGGTGCCGCGCTGCAGGGCGCGAGCGCGCAGACGACACTGCTGCTCCTTGCCTATGCCGCCGGCGCGGCGACTTCGCTGGCACTCGCCCTGCTGGTGGGCGGCAAAGTCTTCGCGGCGATGAAGCGGTCGCTGGGGATCAGCGAATGGATCCGGCGCGGGCTCGGCGCGGCCGTCCTTCTCGGTGTCGTGGCGATCGCGCTGGGACTTGATACCGGACTGCTTACCCGTCTCTCGCTGTCGGGTACGGCGAGCGTCGAGCAGTCGCTGCTCGACCGGTTCAATCCAGGCAAGGACATGCCGTCTGCCGCCATGACCGAGGGGAACGCGCTGGCGATCGAAGGCATGATGCCGCCCCTGTCAGGCGCGACGGAATGGATAAACTCGCCGCCGCTGACGCGAGAGCAACTGCGCGGCAAGGTCGTGCTTGTCGATTTCTGGACCTATTCGTGCATCAACTGCCTGCGCACGCTTCCGTATGTCCGGGCCTGGGCGGAAAAGTACAAGGCACAGGGGCTGGTGGTGATTGGGGTGCATGCGCCCGAGTTCGCATTCGAGAAGGACCCCGCCAATGTGCGGGCCGCGGTTCGCGACCTCGGCATCGGCTATCCGGTCGCGCTCGACAATGATCGCGCGATCTGGCGCGCCTTCTCCAATCGCTATTGGCCGGCGCATTACTTCATCGATGGCCAGGGTCGCATCCGCTATCATCATTTCGACGAGGGCGGTTATGCCGAGTCCGAGAAGGTGATCCAGCGCCTCCTCGCCGAAAACGGCAATGCTGTCGGCGACATGATGATCGTCAAGGTCGATGCGCGTGGCGCTGGCGCTGCCAGCGGCCGGGACGTCCGGTCACCCGAAACCTATATCGGCTATGCGCGAGCGGAGAATTTCGTGTCGCCTGGTGGTGGCATCTGGGATGCTGCCCGCGACTATGCGGCGCCGGCGCTTCCCAGACTCAATGACTGGGCGCTGGCTGGCAGGTGGACGATCGGCGCCGAGCATGCGTCCGCAGAAGCCGCAGACGGCCGGATCGCCTATCGCTTCCAGGCGCGGGACCTTCATCTGGTGCTGGGGCCGTCCGCGGACCATCGGCCGGTCCGGTTCAAGGTCACCATCGACGGCAAGCCGCCGGGCGCCGATCACGGCGTCGACGTGACGCCGGGCGGTTCGGGGATCGTGACCGAGCAGCGGCTGTACCAGTTGATCCGGCAGGCAGGCCCGGTACGCGAACGGCATTTCGAAATCGAATTCCTCGACCCGGGAGTCCAGGCGTTCGCCTTCACCTTCGGTTGACTGATATCGTCCCCTCGTCCGTGCCCATCCTATTCGATGACACGGCCCAGTTCGCGATTGAGCCAGAGAGCGAGCAGGGTGCCGACAGCCCCCGAGAGCAGATACGCGCCAGCCGCCAGAAGGCCGAACCGGCTTGCCAGCAACAGGGCGGCCAACGGCGCGAAGCCCGCCCCGAACAGCCACGCGAGATCCGACGTCAAACCTGAGCCGGTATAGCGATGCGGCTGCGAGAAGCTCGATGAGAGGGCACCCGAAGCCTGTCCGAAGGAAAGGCCAAGCAGCGCGAAACCAATCAGCATGAACGCGATTTCGCCCGCCTCCCCGGCGGCCAGCAATTGCGGCGCGAAGCCGCTGAACGCGGCGATGGCGGCTGCCGACATCCCGAGCAAGGTGCGCCGGCCGAAACGGTCCGCCAGCAGGCCTGAACCAATGATGGCAAGCGTGCCGACGACGGCCGCGACCGCTTCGATCACCAGGAAGCGCGCGGGGCTGTCGCCGGTGTAGAGGAACACCCAGGAAAGCGGGAACACCGTCACCATGTGGAACATCGCGAAGCTCGCCAGCGGCGCAAACGCGCCCATCGCGACGGTGCGCCATTCGAAGCGAAGCGTCTCGCTGATCGGGGCAGGCTGTAGCGCGCGGTCTTCGAAGAGCCGGGCATATTCGGGCGTCACCACGATACGGAGCCGGGCGAACAGCGCAACCACGTTGATCGCAAACGCGACGAAGAAGGGATAGCGCCAGCCCCAGCCCAGGAAATCCTCCGCTGACAGCTCCGACACGAAGAAGGCGAACAACAGGCTCGCCACGATCAGGCCGAGCGGCGCACCAAGCTGCGGGATCATCGCATACCAGCCGCGACGGTTCTCCGGCGCATTGAGCGCCAGCAGCGAGGCAAGGCCGTCCCACGAGCCCCCCAGCGCCACGCCCTGCCCCATGCGGAACAGCGCGAGCAGCACGGCGGCGCCGATGCCGATCGTCTCATAGCCGGGCACAAAGGCGATCGCCGCCGTGGAGCCCCCAAGCAGGAACAGCGCCGCGGTGAGCTTGGTGCCACGGCCATAGGCACGGTCGACGCCCATGAAGATCAGCGTGCCCACCGGCCGCGCCAGGAAAGCCAGCGCGAAGATCGCGAACGACCAGAGCGTGCCGCTGAGCGGATCGAGGAACGGGAAGATCAGCTTCGGAAACACCAGCACGGAAGCGATCGCATAGACGAAGAAGTCGAAGAACTCGGACGTGCGACCGATGATCACGCCGATCGCGATCTCACCCGGCGCGATACGGTGGCCATGGGCGTGCAGCGCGCGCGCATCCCGCTCTGCCTGAAGGGTGGGGACGGTTTCACCGCTCATCGGGTTCGAACTTTCTGCAACAGGGCGCGCAGGCGCAATTCTTCAATTTCAGGAATCCGGTGTGCCGGCTTCCGGCCCTCTAGCCTGCTCCGAGCCGTTCCGGGGATTGGACAAAATGTCCTATGTGCGGTGCAGCATAACCCGACTAGGCGCGCCGAATGCGCAACCCCAGCCCCCCCTCCGCTCCTCGCCGGATTCGCCTCCTGTTGCCGCTCCTCGCGGCCGCAATGCTCGGCGGATGCAACATGGTCGTGCTCGATCCTGCCGGCGACGTCGCGCGTCAGCAGGGTAATCTGGTGATAGCGTCCACCGCCCTGATGCTGGTGATCATCCTGCCGGTGATGGCACTGACCGGCCTGTTCGCCTGGCGCTATCGTGCCGCCAACAAGGAAGCCCGCTATGACCCCGACTGGGATCATTCGACCAGCCTCGAGCTGGTGATCTGGGCGGCGCCGCTGCTGATCATCATCTGCCTCGGCGCGCTGACCTGGGTGGGCACCCATCTGCTCGATCCCTATCGCCCGCTCGCCCGCACCGCACCCGGCAAGCCGGTCGCGGCGCATGTGCGCCCGCTCGAGGTGCAGGTGGTCGCGCTCGACTGGAAATGGCTGTTCATCTATCCCGAACTCGGCATCGCCACGGTCAACGAGATGGCGGCGCCGGCCGGCCGGCCGGTGCGCTTCCGCATCTCCGCCTCGTCAGTGATGAATTCCTTCTACATCCCGGCGCTCGCCGGGCAGATCTATGCGATGCCGGGCATGGAGACGCCGCTCAATGCCGTGTTCGACAAGACAGGCGACTTCAGCGGCTTCTCGGCCAATTATAGCGGCGCGGGCTTCTCCTCGATGCGTTTCCGCGCCCGCAGCCTTGGTCCCGGCGCGTTCGACGCCTGGGTAGCCGAGGCGCGCCGGGGTGGCAGCACGCTCGATCGCGCCGCCTATCTGAAGCTTGAACGTCCCAGCGAACAGGAGCCGGTACGCCGCTTCGCCACGGTCGAAGCCGGGCTGTTCGATGCGGTGACCAACCTCTGCGTCGAGCCAGGCAAGATGTGCATGCACGACATGATGGCGATCGATGCGCGCGGCGGGCTCGGCAAGGCTGGCCTCTATAATGTGCGCGAGCTGGCCTATGACAAATTCGCCGGTCGCGGCAG
The DNA here is from genome assembly GCA_040388155.1 of Pseudomonadota bacterium. GTDB lineage: Bacteria > Pseudomonadota > Alphaproteobacteria > Sphingomonadales > Sphingomonadaceae > Sphingomonas. Next base: position 64,792 of record JAZKCJ010000016.1, on the reverse strand, counting down.
CGGGCCGTTCGCGAACCGCAATTTTGTCGGCGCGATGTGTGCCACGCCAATGGCGCCGACGCTGCGCGCACCGCTCCGTCCCGGCAGCCTCGCCCCGCTTGCCGGCGCCGGCCTGCCGCTGCCCAATCGGCCGACCCCGCCCGCCCCAAACTTCGCGTCCGACATCCGGCCGCGCCCTCTTTCGTGATCGCTGGTCAGCCATGATGCAACATCCCGCACCCGTCAGCCCGATCCTGGGCAAGCTCTCGTTCGACGCGCTGCCGCTGCACGAGCCGATCCTCCTCGCGACCTTCGCGGCGGTCGCGCTCGGCGGCCTGGCCGTGATCGGCCTGCTGACGCGCTACCGGCTCTGGGGCTATCTCTGGAAGGAGTGGTTCACCAGCGTCGACCACAAGAAGATCGGGATCATGTACATGATCCTGGGGCTGGTGATGTTCCTGCGCGGCTTCGCCGATGCGATCATGATGCGAATCCAGCAGGCAGTCGCCTTCAACGGGTCGGACGGATATCTGCCGGCCCACCATTACGACCAGATCTTCACCGCGCACGGCGTGATCATGATCTTCTTCGTGGCGATGCCGTTCGTCACCGGCCTGATGAACTATATCGTGCCGCTGCAGATCGGCGCGCGTGACGTCTCCTTCCCGTTCCTGAACAATTTCAGCTTCTGGATGACGACCGGTGGCGCGGTGCTGGTGATGGTATCGCTGTTCGTCGGCGAGTTCGCCCAGACCGGCTGGCTCGCCTATCCACCCTTGTCCGGGCTTACCTACAGTCCCGGCGTCGGCGTCGACTATTACATATGGGCGCTTCAGGTTGCGGGTGTTGGGACGACCCTGTCGGGCATCAACCTGATCGTGACGATCCTGAAGCTGCGCGCGCCGGGCATGGGCCTGATGAAGATGCCCGTCTTCACCTGGACCTCGCTGTGCACCAACGTGCTGATCGTCGCGTCCTTCCCGGTGCTGACCGCCGTGCTCGCGCTGCTCGGCCTCGATCGCTATGCCGGCACCAATTTCTTCACGAACGACTTCGGCGGCAGCCCGATGATGTACGTGAACCTGATCTGGATCTGGGGCCATCCCGAGGTCTATATCCTGATCCTGCCGCTGTTCGGGGTCTTCTCGGAAGTGACCTCCACCTTCTCGGGCAAGAAGCTCTTCGGCTATACCTCGATGGTCTATGCCACGATCGTCATTACGATCCTGAGCTACCTTGTCTGGCTGCACCATTTCTTCACGATGGGGTCAGGCGCCAGCGTCAACAGCTTCTTCGGCATCACGACGATGGTGATCTCGATCCCCACCGGCGCGAAGCTCTTCAACTGGCTCTTCACCATGTATCGCGGCCGAATCCGCTTCGAGCTGCCGATGATGTGGACCGTCGCCTTCATGCTCACCTTCGTGGTGGGCGGCATGACCGGCGTGCTGCTCGCGGTACCACCGGCCGACTTCGTGCTGCACAACTCGCTGTTCCTGATCGCACACTTCCATAACGTGATCATCGGCGGCGTGCTGTTCGGCCTGTTCGCCGCGATCAACTATTGGTGGCCCAAAGCGTTCGGCTTCAGGCTCGACCCGTTCTGGGGAAAGGTGAGCTTCTGGTGCTGGGTGACGGGGTTCTGGCTTGCCTTCATGCCCCTCTACATCCTGGGCCTGATGGGCGTGACGCGACGCATGCGCGTGTTCGACGATTCGTCGCTTCAGATCTTCTTCGTGATCGCCGCGATCGGCGCGGTGGTCATCGCCGTCGGGATCGCTGCGATGCTCATCCAGTTCGCCGTGAGCATCTGGAGACGCGAGGAACTGGTGGATACCACCGGCGATCCGTGGAACGGCCGCACGCTCGAATGGGCAACCTCGTCGCCGCCGCCTGACTATAATTTCGCGTTCACGCCGGTGATCCATTCGCTCGATGCCTGGCACGACATGAAGAGCCACAACGCCGAACGCCCGGTAACCGGCTTCCGCCCGATCCATATGCCGAGCAACACCGGCGCCGGCGTGATCCTGGCCGGGATCAGCACGCTGATCGGCTTCGCGCTGATCTGGCATGTCTGGTGGCTGGTGGTGGTTGGCCTGGTCTCGCTGATCGCCACGACGATCATCCATACCTTCAATTACAAGCGCGATTTCGACATTCCCGCCGAAACCGTCGCCGAAACCGAAGCGGCGCGCACTCGCCTGCTCGCTACGGGAGCCTGAGGCCGTGACCACCACAACGCTTCCCGCCGCCGACGAAACCGTCCGCTTCTACGACCTGGACGAACACGCGCATCCGGAAGGCCACAGCACCATGCTCGGCTTCTGGATCTACCTGATGAGCGACTGCCTCATCTTCGCGATCCTCTTCGCCACCTATGCGGTGCTCGGCGGCAGCTATGCGGCCGGCCCGGGCCCACGCGACCTGTTCGACCTCCCGCTCGTCGCGCTCAACACCGCGATGCTGCTCTTCTCGTCGATCACCTATGGCTTCGCGATGCTGGCGATGCAGCGCGGGCAGCGTGGCCAGGTGCTGCTCTGGCTCGCCGTCACCGGACTGTTCGGCGCGGCATTCCTGGGCATCGAACTCTACGAATTCAGCCACCTGATCCATGAGGGCGCCGGTCCCTGGCGCAGCGCCTTCCTCTCGGCCTTCTTCACGCTGGTCGGCACCCATGGGCTGCACGTGACCTTCGGCACCATCTGGCTGGTCACGCTGATGATCCAGGTCAGCCGTTTCGGCCTGATCCCGGCCAACAGGCGCCGCCTGATGTGCCTCAGCCTGTTCTGGCACTTCCTCGACGTCATCTGGATCGGCGTCTTCACCTTTGTCTATCTGATGGGAATGCTGCGATGAGCCATGATCCGCACGCTCATGAAATCGAAGGTCCGCACGGATCGCTGCGTGACTATGCGACCGGCTTCCTGCTCTCGGTGGTGCTCACCGCCATCCCGTTCTGGCTGGTGATGGCGCGGCCCTTTTCCGACGTGACCACCGCCGTGACGGTGATGGCGTTCGCGGCGGTACAAATGGTGGTCCATATGGTCTATTTCCTCCATATGAGCCCCAAGGCCGAAGGCGGATGGACGATGACTGCGCTCATCTTCACGATCATCATCGTCGCGATCATGCTCTCCGGATCGCTCTGGGTGATGTACCACCTCAACACGAACATGATGCCGATGCAGCACGACCCGAGCCAGTTGCCGTGACCGCGGCACGCCGGCCCCGTGCGTGGAGGGTCGCCGCAGCGGCGATACTCTGCGCAGCGGTGCTGGCGGCTCTGGGTGTATGGCAACTCGAACGGCGAATGTGGAAGCACGGCCTGATCGCGGCGGTCGACTCGCGTATACACGCAGCGCCGGTGCCGGCGCCGGGGCCGGCGACCTGGGGCAGGATTTCCGCAGCGCGGGACGCCTATCGCCATATCCGGATCGCCGGCCGCTTCCTGCACGATCGCGAGACGCTGGTGCAGGCCGTGACCGAACGCGGCGGTGGTTATTGGGTTCTGACGCCGCTCGAGACGCCGGACTTCACTGTGCTGGTCAATCGCGGCTTCGTGCCTCCCGACCGGCGCGATCCGGCAACGCGCCCGCAGACGAGCGACACTGGAATAGTGACGACAACCGGCCTGCTCCGCGTCAGCGAGCCGGGCGGCGGTTTTCTGCGCGCGAACGATCCGGCAGCAAACCGCTGGTATTCGCGCGATGTCGCCGCCATCGCCGCCGCGCGCGGACTGGGCAGCGTTGCCCCCTATTTCATCGATGCCGACGCAACGCCCAACCCGGGCAGCTACCCTGTCGGAGGGCTCACCGTCGTGCGCTTCACCGACAATCATCTCCTCTACGCCCTCACCTGGTTCACCCTTGCCGGCCTGGCGTTGTGGGCAGCGGCGCGGATGATCCGGCGGGACGACACCCCGGCATGATAAGCGCCGAGCCTCCACCCGAAACCGATGCCGGCCAGCGCAACATGCGTCTGCTGGTCCAGCTCCGCTGGATCGCGGTCGGCGGGCAGCTCCTCACCATCGCCATCGCCCATTTCGCAATGGGTGTGCGCCTGCCCCTCGTCCCGCTGCTCGTCGCGCCGCTGTTGCTGGCAGCGATCAATCTCGCCACCCAGTCCCTGCTCGGTCGCCGCAGGGCCATCGCCAACAGCGAGCTCACGGCAGCGCTGCTTCTCGACGTTGTCGCGCTAGCCTGGCAGCTGCATTTCTCGGGTGGCCTCGCCAATCCCTTTGCCTCGCTCTTCCTACTCCAGGTGGTGATCGGTGCGATGCTCCTCAGCCCCTGGTCGAGCTGGACGATCGTCGGCGCCGCAAGCCTTGGGCTCCTGGCCATTGCCGTACAGCCGGTGCCGCTAGTGGTGCCCCCGGCATTTGGGGATCCATTCCAACTCTATCTCGCCGGCAGCATGGTCTGCTTCGCGCTGATCGCGGTGCTGCTCGTCCTTTTCGTCACGCGCATAAGCCGCAACCTGCGCGATCGGGACGCCGCGCTTGCGGCCATCCGCCAGCGCGCGGCCGAGGAGGACCATATCGTCCGCATGGGACTGCTCGCCTCCGGCGCCGCTCATGAGCTGGGAACGCCGCTCTCCTCGGTATCGGTCATCCTTGGCGACTGGCAGCGCATGCCACGGCTCGTCGAAGACAAGGAGGTCGGGCAGGACATCGCCGACATGCAGGCCGAGGTCGCGCGCTGCAAGGCGATTGTCAGCGGGATCCTGCTTTCCGCCGGGGAAGCCCGCGGTGTCGCCCCCGAATTCACCACCGTGCGCGGCTTCCTCAATGCCGTTGTGGCTGACTGGCGCGCCAGCCGGTTGCCGGGGACGCTCGACTATATCGACCGCTTCGGCGGTGACGTACCCATCGTCTCCGATCCCGCGCTCCGGCAGGTGCTGGGCAATGTCATCGACAATGCGGCCGAGGTCTCGCCCGACTGGATCGGAATCACCTCACTGCGTGAGCGCGACGATCTGGTGATCGAGATTGCGGATCGCGGCCCGGGTTTCCCCGCCGATATGCTCGAGACGTTCGGCCAGCCCTATCGCTCGAGCAAGGGCCGCGCGGGCGGAGGGCTGGGATTATTCCTTCTCGTCAATGTGCTACGTAAGCTGGGCGGCTCGGCGAGTGCTGAAAATCGACCGGGCGGCGGCGCAGTGGTGCGTCTTCGGCTGCCCCTCGACTCGATCGCCCGCCCCGCGGGGAACCAGGCATGACCGACGCCCGCCGGCTCGTGATCGTGGAGGACGATGAAGCCTTCGCACGGACACTCAAACGTTCGTTCGAGCGCCGGGGCTATCAGGTGCGGGTAGCCGCGAGCCACGAGGAGCTTGCGGCACTGCTCGTCGACTTCGCGCCCGGCTATGCGGTGGTCGATCTCAAGCTCGGCGGCGCTTCCGGCCTGGTCTGCGTTCAATCCCTGCGTGCCGAGGATGAGACGATGCGGATCGTGGTGCTGACCGGCTTCGCCAGCATCGCCACTGCCGTCGAGGCGATCAAGCTGGGCGCATCCTATTATCTCGCTAAACCCTCCAACACCGATGACATCGAAGCTGCATTCGAGCGCGAGGCGGGAGACCCGGACGCACCCCTTGCCGCCCGCCCATCCTCGATCAAGACGGTGGAATGGGAGCATATCCACCAGACCCTGGTGGAGACCGATTTCAACATTTCCGAGGCTGCGCGCAGGCTCGGCATGCATCGCCGCACGCTCGCGCGCAAACTTGAGAAACGGCAGCTGCGCTGACGTTCATGCTCCCCACACCCCGGTGTGAAGAAGCATGCGGATTCAAGCTTTCACCAGTTCCACCATTTGACCTGTTCTCCGAGTTGGCCTCGTTTGCAGCGAGGTGAATCAATTCATCACTGTCGCGAGCGAAGGTTGGGAAACCTGTACTGCGTCTAACCAACGTGTCTCGACTTCGCTCGACACGAACGGAATGAGGATATGTCCCCTCGGGTGAAACGACTCTAGCCGGCCTTCGTCCTGCTCCGCAGATTCTCCAGGACGCCCTCGGCATTCTCGAAACAGTCGCTGCCGGACGGTGTATTCTCGATCCGTTCAATAACAAGTTTTAGACCCGCATGGGTTTCGACGAGCTTTCGTTGCAACGCCTCGACCTCGACCAGTTTCGCGCGCAGGCCAGCCAGCAGCTTTTCGTGACCAACGCTGACCTTTCCCTGCTGTGGCAGCAAGGTCCGAATTTCACCAAGCGAGAAACCCGCCTGCTGCGCGAGGCTGATGAGTTCCAGCACCTGTTTCGTGCGATAGGAATATTGGCGATAGCCACCCCGGGTTCGGTCCACCGCGCCAATCAGGCCCTGAGCCTCGTAGAAGCGGATTTTGGACGGTGCCAGTCCGGTCTGCTGCGCCAATTCGCCGATCCTCAGCATAGTCCCGACTTTCCGCTTGACCTTAAACTTAACTTTAACGTTAGACACCTGATGGTGTCAACCAACGGGTAATGAAATGACCCCTTTCGATCCTCTGATCCTGCCCAATGGCAGCAGCCTGCCAAACCGCATCGCCAAGGCCGCGATGGAGGAAAACATGGCGGATGACGCGCATGCGCCGTCGTCCGATCTCTTGAAACTCTACGCGGCGTGGGCGGACGGCGGCGCCGGTCTGATCCTTACCGGCAACGTCATGATCGATCGTCGCGCAATGACGGGTCCCGGCGGCGTCGTGCTGGAAGATGAAAGCAATTTCGATGCGTTTGTGGACTGGTCCAGAACAGGTCAGGCCGGAGGCGCGCAGATGTGGCTTCAACTGAATCATCCAGGCCGTCAGGTCATGAAATCCATGGGTCAGGAGACATGGGCACCGTCTGCGATACCACTCGACCTGGGCAAGCATTCGAAAATGTTCAGCACCCCAAGGGCAATGACCGAAACTGAAATCCACGACGTCATCAGACGCTTTGCCCGCGCGGCCGCGATCGCGGAGAAAGCGGGATTTGCCGGCGTCCAGATCCATGCCGCGCATGGATATCTCCTCAGCCAGTTCCTCTCTCCACTCACCAACCGTCGCACCGATGAGTGGGGCGGCCCGCTCGAGAACCGGGCCCGAATATTGCTCGAAACGATCAGCGCGGTGCGCGCCGTCGTGTCGCCAGGTTTCTCGGTCTCGGTGAAGTTGAACTCGGCCGACTTTCAGCGCGGCGGCTTCGACGCGCGTGATGCCAAGCAGGTCGTCGATCTTCTGAATGATCTTGATGTCGATCTCGTCGAACTGTCCGGCGGCAGCTATGAAGCGCCGGCGATGCAGGGCAGCGCTCGCGACGGGAGCACGCTGGCCCGTGAAGCCTATTTCCTTGGATTCGCCAGAGACATTGCGACAAGCGCAAGAATGCCGCTGATGGTGACCGGCGGCATTCGTCGACTGGGCGTCGTCCAGCAGGTGCTGGACAGCAAGGTGGCGATGGCTGGCATGGGCACCGCCCTGGCAATCACTCCCGACTTGCCGGCACTCTGGAAACAGGGCGCCGATCCGCAACCGGAACTCCCGCCGATACGCTGGAAGAGCAAGCCGCTCGCTTCTCTCGCCGGGATGGCGGTGGTGAAATATCAGCTACGTCGCCTGAGCCAGGGCCTTTCTCCGGTACCCGCGATATCACCCCTGAAAGCACTCCTGATCTCTCAGGTGAAGACGGCGGGGCTGACCCGCAAATATCGTCGCTGGATGACGGCCGCTGGATGACCGGGGCCGTTCTCGTCCGCTGCATCCGCTCGCCAAGAGTCAGCCCAATTACTAACTGACGAATGAATGAATATCTTTCCTAGCGATCGCCGCCCTGTCATACAGTGCGGTGAAAAGCGGTTTCGAAACCGCGTCGAAGCAGGAGAGGCAGGAGAAATGGGCGACCAAGGGCACAGCCAGCGATTTGTCCGACCAACGCGACGAGAACTCGTTGGCGGGACGGCCGCACTGCTCACCCTGGGGGCCGGATCAGCCAGCAAAGCGGCAGTGCCCGCCAGCAGGAAGGCGGCAACGCCGTTTCTCTGGGGTACCGCGATCTCCGCTCATCAGAGCGAGGGCAATAATGTGCATTCCGACGCCTGGTTTCTCGAAAACGGAACGCCGACCGCATTCACCGAACCGTCGGGTGATGCATGCGACAGCTATCACCGGTACGAAGAAGACCTTGATCTCGCCGCGAAGCTGGGGCTGAATTGCTATCGCTTCGGCATCGAGTGGGCGCGCATCGAACCCGAGCCGGGGCGGTTCTCGCTGGCAGAGCTCGACCATTATCGCCGCGTGCTCGAGGCATGCCACGCGCGCAACCTGATGCCGATGGTTACCTACAACCACTTCACCGTCCCGCTCTGGTTCGCCGAGCGCGGCGGTTTCGAGGTCGCTGACGGCGCCGACCTGTTCGCCCGTTTCTGCGGCCGGGCGACCGGGCATCTGGGCTCGCTGATCGGCATGGCCTCGACCTTCAACGAGGCGAACATCGTCCTTCTGCGCAAGGTCCTGCCGCGGTTTGCGACAGAAGCGGCGGCCGCAAACGCCAGGGCTATGATCGTGGCGGCTGCCCACCGCACCGCTTCGCCCGGTTTCTCGTCGATGCTGTTCGGCGATCCCGACAAGATCAGCACCGTCATGCTCGACGCCCACGCCAAGGCCTATGCCGCGATCAAGGCTGGCCCCGGGGATTTCCCGGTCGGCGTGACGCTGTCGATGCAGGAGATCCAGGGCGTCGGTCCGGGCAATCTGGCTCGCTCCGTCGAGGATACGATCTATGGCGGCTGGATCGAGGCTGCGCGCAACAGCGACTTTATCGGCGTGCAGACCTATTCGAGGCTGCGCATCGGCGACAAGGGCCTCTTGCCGTCGCCCCCGGGGGCCGAACTGACTGCGGCCGGCTATGAATATTACCCGGCTGCGGTGGGCGCCACGATCCGCTACGCCGCGAAGCATATCGGCAAGCCGATTTATCTGACCGAGACCGGCATCGCGACGGAAGACGATGCCCGGCGTGTCGCCTTCATCAGGGATACGATCGCCGAGGTCCGTGCCTGCATCGCCGAAGGCATCGACGTGAAAAGCTACATCTACTGGTCTCTGCTCGACAATTTCGAATGGACCGCCGGCTATGACAAGCATTTCGGACTGGTCGCCGTCGATCGCTCCACTTTCCGCAGAAGCCCGAAGCCAAGCGCCCGCTATCTCGGTGCGCAGGCAAGAGCGAACCGCCTTTGATGTCCGGCAAAGGTCCGATCATGCCTGCCAACGCTTCCTCCCCGACGAGCCCCGGGAAACGACGCTGGAAACGCCGCGCGCTATGGGGAGCGGGGATCGTCCTGCTGCCCGCCGCCGCATTCATCGGTTTGGGCGGCTATGCCATTGTCGGCAGTCTTCGCGGCCCCTCGACGGCATTCGCACCGGAAACCGCCCCGCCCGCCCCGGACTATGCCCGACCTGAGACCTGGCTCGCCTTTCCCGGTAGAAATGGACTGGAGCGCTCGGCACCAAAGGGCATGCCCCTCGTCGACGAGGCCAGGGCACCAGCCGACGTGTTCTTCATCCACCCGACGACCTTCAAGGGCAGCCCCGTCTGGAACGCGCGCTATGACGCATCGGATGCCGCCGCACCGTACAATCCTCCGGTCCTGATCGGACAGGCCAGCGCCTTCAATGGTTGCTGCCGCATCTATGTACCGCGATATCGGCAGGCTACCCTGGCGGCCCTAGGCAAGAGCTTGCCGGCGGTCGAACTCGCCTATTCGGACGTCGCCCGGGCATTCCGCTACTATCTCGCGCACGAGAACAAGGGACGTCCCTTCATCATCGCGTCGCACAGCCAGGGCACCGCGCACGCGGTGCGGCTGCTGCAGGATGAGATACTCGGCACCCCGCTGCAATCCCGGCTGGTCGCGGCCTATCTGATTGGCGGCTATACCCCTGCGACATTCAAGGAACTCGGCCTTCCGACATGCGATGCCCCCCGCGCGACAGGATGCGTGCTCTCGTACAACACCAGCCAGACAGGACGGACCGGCGCACGCATGCTGATCGACGACAAGGTCTATTGGTGGCGCGGTGCGGAGAAGAGCAAGGGACAGGCGCCGGCGATCTGCGTCAACCCACTGACCTGGCGCCGCGAAGGCTCGGCACCCGCCGGCGCGAATGCGGGGAGCCTCCCCTTCCCGACGGCCCCCTTCGGCACACAGGCGAAACCGCTTGATTTGACCAGAAACCTTACCGGAGCCGTCTGTCGCAACGGCTTGCTCGACGTCGATATCCCGTGGTCCGCCCCCTCCGGCTTCATCGACAGGCTGAGCATCCTGTTCGGCAGCTATCATCTGAACGACTATGGGATCTTTTACGCGTCGTTGCGCCAGAATGCCCGTGATCGCGTCGATGCGTGGACCGCGGCGCAGCAAACCGGCCGCTAGACGATCTTCGTCTCACGGGCCAAGGCACGGGACAGGAGATACTGGAGCAACGCGGCAAGAGCGAAGAACGGGATCAGCGTCTGGTAGGCCAGTTGCAGCGAATGAGTGGGATCGGTCGCCCGGAAATAGTCGCTCATCGCCCCGAGATAGGTCGGACCGAGGCCAAGGCCCATCACGTTGAGGATAAGCAGCAACAGGGCGCTCGTCATCGTCCGCTGCCCGGCTCCGACCGAATTCTGCACCAGCGTCGCAGCGGGGGTGAGATAGAAGACCGACAGGAACAAGGGCGCAGCAAGGAAGACGAGCGCCCATTGCCAGCTCGACGAATAGACGAACCCTATAAAGAATGGGATGCAGGCCAGGATGGCGACGCCCGGCACAACCGCATAAGCCTGACGCGAGCGCACGGCAAACCGGTCGATCAGCCAGCCGGAAACATAGATGCCGCCCGCCGTCGCAATCCCCACGACAAGCGCATACCAGATGGCGACGTCGCCAAGCGACATGCCGCGCTCGCGCATCAGGAACAGGGTGGCGAAGCCCAGTATGGCATAGCCGCAGAACGAACATGCGCCGGCGGCCAGCGCCGACAGGTACAGGACAGGCCTTGTGAAGAACATTCGAACGGTCGCGACGAAACCGGTGCGGACCTCGGCAATCATTGGCGCGGCGAGGCGATCAGTCGCCCCCTTTTTCGGCTCGCGAACCCACCACGCTGTCGCCGCAGCGGCGAACAGGCCCGCACCGCCGACGATCAGGAAGGACATGCGCCAGCCATAGGCCCCCGCGATCCCTGCGCCGAGCGCAACGCCCAGCGACTGGCCGAGCGGCGTCGCTAGGCTGAACAGCCCAAGCGCCGTGCCGCGCCTTTCCGGCGGGAAATAATCGGCAATGATGGAATAGGATGGCGGTGCGCCCCCCGCTTCGCCGATGCCGACCGACATGCGTGCCAGGACGAGTTCGGCGTAGGTGCGGGAGAGACCGCACGCCATCGTCGCCGCGCTCCAGAGCAGGCAGGCGACCGTCAGGATCCGCACGCGGTTGCCTCGATCGGCAAGCCACGCGACGGGGATGGATATGGTCGCATAGAACAGGGCGAAATAGAGCCCGCCGACCCGGCCGAGCTGACCATCGCTAAGGTGCAGTTCGTCCTGGATCGGCTTGGCGAGGATCGACAGCAATTGCCGGTCGAGAAAATTGAGCAGGTAGACGACCGACAGCACGCCCAGCACTGACCAGGCGTAGCGGCTGGTCTTCGGCCCCGCGTGCGCGATATCGCGCACGTTCACGCTGTCGGTCGTCATCATTTCCCCATCCGGCCGATAGCGCGGTGTCGAGCCTAGAGCTTGAAGCGGACACCTGCCGTAATGGTGCGGCCCACCACGTCGTACAGGCTGGCATTGGTCGGATAGTCGAGCTGGAAGGACCCGCCTGGGATATCCGGCGGCGCACGATCGAACAGGTTGTTCACGGTGCCGAATATCTCGAGGCGTCGTGTCGTGCCGACATTGGCCTTCACCGTGATGTCGGTGTACCACGTCTCCCGCACGCTGTTGTCCGCCAGGGCCGGGTTGTAAAACTCGTTCGACGCCTGGAAATGGCCTTTCCCGATCAACCGTTCCTGCGCGTAGAAGGTGAAGGGACCAGTCGTATAGCCGACACTCGCCAATGCGGTGACCTTGGGGTTGGCCGACGTGCCGACGACGCCCGTATAGTCAGTGGTGGCGCCGCCGGGAATTCCGATTTCATAATCGAGCAGATACGACATCAGGCCGCGCACCTGGAGCGCGCCGCCGCCGAGCGGCGTCGCATAGTTCAGTTCGAAATCGATCCCGCTGGTCTTCAGCTTGCTCAGATTCTGTCGGGGCGTGAAGACCCGCACCAGCCCGGTGCGCGCCGCTGGATTGGAGTAGACGAGATTGGCACACTGCGATGACGTGGCCGACGCGGTGCAGGCATCGATGGTCTGCTGTGGCGTCAGCGAAGCGATGACGTCCTTCACGTCGATATTGAAATAGTCGACTGACGCGGTCAGCCCGCGAATGCCCGAAAACACGATACCCGCAGTATAGGTCTTGGCGATTTCCGGAGCGAGGTTGGTGCTGCCGACCTGGCTCTGAATCACGTTCGCCGGCACATTGTTGCGGGTATCGTTGACCGCGACCTGGCTCTGGATCGAACCGCCGAACAGCTCGGAGATGTTCGGAGCGCGGATATCGCGCGAGACCGTCCCGCGCAGCGTGATCGCGGGGACCGGCCGCCAGACCGCACCGCCCTTCCACGTCGTGACACTACCGCTGATGCTATAGTCGGTGTAGCGGACCGCACCGTTGAAGGAGAGCGAGCCGATGGCCGACGTATCCGCGAGGATCGGCACGTTGATCTCGCCGGCGAGTTCCTTGACATCGAACGCACCGTTGAGCGGCTGGACATTGCCGAGCTGATAGCTGCCGGCACCGGCAAGGACTTGGGCAGGAACCGCGCGCAGGCCAGTCGCCGATACGGGAGTCGACGAGAGCGGATCGGCGATCTGCACCACCGAGTTCTTCCGGTAATCGCCGGTGACGGCGACCGCCACCGCGCCCGCAGGCAGATCGAACAGCGTTCCCCTGACGCTGAGTTCGGCGACCTGCTGGACCACCTTGGCGCGGAAGAACGCCGTGCCCTTGATATAGTTGATCGCCTCGGCTGAAGGGCTGCCGTTGCCGAACAGGTTGATCGGCACGCAGCCGGGGTACAGGCCCGGGTTGGTCAGCGTGACGTTACAGACGATCTTGCCCGAGGCGGGATCGCGCACCGCGTCCACCGCCGCGAAGAATTTACTGTAGATCAGGTCATTGGCGACCTTGGTGAGCTGGATATTCTGGCTGCGCGAATAATAGCCTTCAAGCTGCCAGTTCGACGGCAGCTTGTACCGGAAACCGCCGACCAGATTATAGGTCTCGTTGGTCGTCGTCGCGGTGGCAGGCGGCGTGTCGAACGAATAGCGGCCAAGCTGGAAGCCGACCTGCCCGGTGGTCGTCAGGATTTTCTGGATCGACGCGGGAAGATAGGGATTGCCGGTGATGATCGTCGGCGCATTGAACGCCGGGATGAAGAAGTCAGGTACCTGGCGATACTGGTTGCGCGTGTGCCCGTACGAACCCTCGGCATAGAGCGTGAACTTGTCGCTGACGTCGAATTCGACATGCGTGAAGGCGCTCTTCGTGCGCACCTTCGCCATCAGCGTCAGATCGAGCAAGGGGCCGTCACCACCGGTCTGGACGCCGTTTGCGATCGTGCCGGGCCGGAACGGCAGCACCGTACCGCCAGGGCCGAATTGCTGGACACCAAGGCCAAGCCCCGCGCCACCGTAGATCAGCCCGCCTGGCGTGAAGATCGTGTTGTGATAGTTGGAGACGATGATGCTCTGAGCTGGGTTCGCGGGATCGCGGATCACCACCTTGGCGGCGCGGCCATAGGCACGGGCGAACGTGCTGTCGACGCCGTCAGCGTTATAGTAGGAGCCGCTGGCGACGATGTGCCCGCGTCCACCCGCGAACGACGTGCCGGCCGTCAGCGTGACCTTTTGCGTACCATTGTCGCCATAGGTCGTCGTGCCCGCCTGGACGCTGCCCTTCACGCCCTCGAACCGGCTGTCGAGAATGAAGTTGACGACGCCGGCGACCGCGTCCGACCCATAGGCTGCCGAAGCGCCACCGGTGACCACATCGACTCGCTTGATCAATTCCTGCGGCAGGATGTTGGTGTCGACCGTTCCGAGGACCGTCGACGGCGGCGCACGGCGCCCATCAAGCAGGATCAAGGTGCGTTGCGCGCCAAGATTGCGCAGGTTGATGAAGCTGCCCGAATTCGCGCTCGTCGAGGATGTCTGGCCGGAAGCGGCGTTGGTCGACCCACGAAACGCAGGGAGCTGGTTCAGCCCCTCGCCTACCGTTCCGGGCGCGCCAGCCTGGAGCTGCTGGGCAGAAACGACCGTGACGGGAGTCGGCGCACGCGAACCGTCGACGATGGTGCGTGAGCCGGTGACGACGATGTCCTGATCGTTCGCCGCCGCGGGCGAGACTGCCTCATCCTGCGGTGCGGCGTCCACGCCTGACTGTGGCGGCGCGACCTGCGCCATGGCTGAACTGCTGACGATAACCGCGAACGACGCCGACGCGAACAATAGGCTCCGCTTCATGCTGACCTCTCCTGATCGATGGCGATCTGCGTCGCCAGAGCCCCGGATGTCACAGGAAAGCGATCCCGAGTCAATACTGACTGTCGTGTGAATGAATATCTTATTGACTAGCAGCTCAGTGAGCGTTCTAGTCGGCGCATCGAGACTGATCGACGCGACTGGCAGGTGCCCGTCATGGACGATCCGCAGTCGGAGGAGCAGGAAAATGGCATGGATGCACATCGCTGCGGGGATCGCCGCACTCGCCGGATCGGCATCGCCGATCGCAGCCATCGCCGCCGAGCGTGACAGCCCCCATGTTCGGATCGACACCGGCGAGATTGCCGGAACCGCTGGCGAAAAGACACTGGTCTTTCGTGGTATTCCCTATGCAGCGCCGCCCGTAGGACCATTGCGCTGGAAAGCACCGGCAGCGGCAAGCCGCTGGGAAGGCGTGCGCGACGCAAGTCATTACGGGGCGGCTTGCCCCCAGGCGCCCGATCACAAGGAAGCCTGGGCACAGGTCGGCCCGACCAGCGAGGACTGTCTCTTCCTGAATGTGTGGCGCCCGAAACGCGCGGGCACCTATCCCGTCATGGTGTTCCTGCACGGTGGCGGCTTCACCTATGGCGCCGCCGGGGTGCCGCTTTACGAGGGCACGCACCTTGCCGAGCGTGGCGCGGTGATCGTCACGCTGAACTACCGGCTCGGCCGGCTCGGTTACTTCGCTCATCCCGCCCTTACCCGCGAGGACCCGGACGGCCAGCTCGGCAATTACGGGATCATGGATCAGGTGGCCGCCCTCAAATGGGTACGCCGTAACATCGCCCGATTCGGGGGTGATCCGGCCAATGTCACGCTGTTCGGCGAATCCGCCGGTGCGGGCGTCGTGCAGTTGTTGATGGCATCGCCCGTCTCGACCGGACTGTTCCAGAAGGCGATCTCGGAATCCGGCTCCGGCGGGACCGCGCTGTTTCCGATCCGGGGCGGCGCCCTGAATGCCGAGGCGCTCGGCCAGCGCTGGACTGACAGCCTTGGCCTGCGCGACGCGACCGTCGACCAGCTGCGCGCGATCCCGCTCGCGGAGATCATCAAGGGTCGCAGCTTCCCGTTCATCGACGGCAAGGTCGTCGTGCAAAGTCCGGGCGAGGGCTTCTACCAGCGCAAGCAGATGCGCATCCCGCTGATGATCGGGTCCAATTCGAACGAAGGCAGCCTGATCGGCAACAATCCGGAACCAGCGAAGGCGATCCTCGGCGACGCCTATCCGGAGCTGCTCGCCGCCTATGCCAAACGACCCGGCAGCACGGAGAAGAGCGCCGCGATCGACCTGGTGGAGGACGCCGCGTCCGTCCTTCAATCGCTCTTCGTCGCCGACCTGCACGCAGCGGCCGGCGCAAAGGCTTACGGCTTCTATTTCACTCAGGTTCCCGTCGATGAACGCGCCGGATCGCTTGGCACTCAGCATGGCGGCGAAATCGAATATCTGTTCGGCAACAAGGCAGCCGAGCACCGCTGGGACGCAGCCGACGAGAAGGTTTCGCGACTGACCGGCGACTATTGGGTCCGGTTCGCGCGCACCGGCAACCCGAACGGCGGAGGGGCACCAAACTGGCCCGCGGTTTCGACTCAGCCGACCGACTATCTGGTCATCGGCACCGACACGCACGCGACCAAACTGACCCCGCTCGAAGAAAGGGTTCAGGCATTGGCACTCGACGACGCGAAGAAACATTGGGCAGCGATGCAAGCCCGCTGATGTCGAGCATGCAATCCTATGCACTGACGCTGGACAAATTTATCGATCATGCCGCCAAATGGCATGGCGATGTGGAGATCGTCACCGGTGGCGGACAATCGTCGCGGACCGACTATGCCGGGCTGCGGCGCGACGCCAACCGTCTGTCCGGTGCGCTGCTCGCGCTTGGACTGGGCGAAGGAGACCGGTTGGCAACGCTCGCGTGGAATACCCGAGCTCATCTCGAAATCTGGTACGCTACCGTGGGTATCGGGATCGTCTGCCACACCCTCAATCCACGCCTCGAGACCCGGCAGATCGCCGCGATGATCAACCAGGCGGGAAACCGGGTGCTGGCGTTCGGTGCCGGACTCGCGCCAATGGTCGCGGAGCTCGTGGCGCTGTGCCCGGCGATCCGGCACGTGGTGGCCCTCGACGATACCGGATGCGAGCTGGAGTCGACCGGAGCGATACCAGAGCAATGGACACTCGGGACGCTGATCGGGACGAAGGGCGAACCTGTCGCCTGGGGTGCCTTCGAGGAATCGAGCGCGGCCGGACTCTGCTTTACCTCAGGTACGACGGGCGCGCCCAAGGGCGTGCTCTACACGCACCGGTCGAGCTACTTGCACACGCTTCGCCTGCTCCAGGTCGACTCGCTCGCCCTCGGCGCTGACGACAGCGTGCTTGCCGCCGTCCCGATGTTCCATGCCAATGGATGGGGCATTCCCTTCGCCACGCCGGCGGTCGGGGCGAAGCTCGTCCTGCCGGGCCGCGACGCGAGCGGTGCGAGCCTCGCCCGGCTGATCATCGAGGAACAAGTAACCGTCGCAGCAGGCGTGCCGACCGTCTGGCTCGGCCTGCTCGACCACCTCGAAGCGACCGGCCAAACACTCCCCTCGCTACGCCGCCTTTTTCTCGGCGGTGCTCCCCTGCCCCATGCCGTCCAGCGCCGCATGGAAGAACGCCTCGGCGTGACCGTTCACACCAGTTGGGGCATGACCGAATTGTCGCCGCTGGGCACGATCTCTTCCAGGGGGACGAGCGGGACTCGTCCCGGCAGCTCTGGGCGCCCGCCGATCGGCCTCGACCTCAAGCTCACCGACGCCGAAGGCCGGACGCTGCCCGAGCAGCGCGACATCGAAGGCTATCTCAAGGTCAAGGGGCAGAGTGTCGTCGAACGCTATTTCGGCCATATCGATGCGGCAACCGATGCGGAGGGATGGTTCGATACGGGCGACCTCGCCGTCATCGGGCATGATGGCGATCTGTCGATCACCGGCCGCGCCAAGGACCTGATCAAGTCCGGCGGTGAATGGATCAACCCAGCCGAGATCGAAGACATCATCGGCAGCGTTTCGGGTGTCGCCCTCGCCGCGGTCATCGGCCGCGCCGACGACAAATGGGGCGAGCGGCCATTGCTGATCATCGAACCGTCGGCGGACCCTGGTATAGAGGACATGGCACTGCTCGATGCTCTGCGCGGCAGAATCGCCAACTGGTGGTTGCCCGACGCGATCGTACGCGTCGAGCGGATGCCACTGGCATCTACCGGCAAGATCGACAAAATACGCTTGCGGGCCGAGTTCGGCGTGTTGCGGGGAAGTACACCCACAGCAGACCTTGTCGATGCGGCTCCGGCCCAAACCCGAAAACCGAGGGCATGATGACGACTGACGCTAAACCGAAACGCCGATCGAAGGCGGAACAGCGGGCGGAAAGCCTCGAGTCGATCCTCGACGCCGCCGAATATCTGTTTTCCAAGCACGGCGTCGACGGCGTCACGCTAAAGGACGTGGCGAAGCGGATCGGTATCCATACTTCGCTCATCCATTATTATTTCGAGGACAAGCGTACCCTGTTCCTGGCCGTGTTCGAACGCAGGGCGGCGGTCACCACCGAACTCAGGATGAAAGCACTCGACCGATACGAGGTGGAATGCGCCGGTGAGCCCAGCGTCGAAGGGGCGCTTCACGCCTTCCTCGATACCGATCTCGATCTCTACATCAATGGCGGCGAAGGCTGGCGCAACTGGGGAGCCCTGGGAGGACAGGTCAGCAATACCGAATGGGGTGCCCAGTTGATGGACGAACATTTCGACCCGGTCGTGCTCCGCCTCATCGGTTTCCTGAAACAGGCGATGCCGGACAGTCCGGAAGAGGATATTTTCTGGGGCTATCATTTCGTGACAGGCGGATTGCTGCTGACTCTCGCCCGAACCGGCCGGATCGACCGGTTGTCGAACGGGCTGTGCAATTCGGACGACTTCGCTGCGGTCAAGGCCCGCATGGCGACCTTCATGACCGGCGGGTTTCAGGCAATCTGCGAGGCACGCACGCGCGAGCGGCTGGCGGGCACGACGACCGGGAAGGCCTGACGAGCCCGGAAACACTCGCCAATATGGCTCGGGTTCCCTGTCTCGCACCGCTTTCTCCCCTGCTCCGCTGTGATAGGCAGGCGACTGGGATCGGCCTTGCGGGGACTCACCATGAACGGGGCAATGAAACACGGCGAGGCCAGTCGGGCAGGCCAACGCCAGCCGCACGAGTATCTCGAATATAGCGACGCAACGGGATTTGGCCCGAATAGCTACGTTGCGGGCACGATGCCTGGACGGACACCCGCATGACGGCCCAGGCATCCGAATTACGACCTTCCTACGAGTGCGACCTCGTGATGAAGGGCGGCGTCACCAGCGGCATCGTCTATCCGGCCGCGATCGCCCGGATCGCGAAAGATTATCGCTTCCGCGCAGTCGGCGGCACCTCCGCCGGCGCGATCGGCGCGGCTGCGGCCGCCGCGATGGAGTTCGGCCGGCGTTCAGCCCGAAATCCCGGGGCACCGGCAATGCTCGCGGCGCTTTCCGAAGAGCTTGCCGAGAACCATGATGGAAGTCCCCTCCTGCAACGGCTGTTCGAGCCCGAGCCTGACAATGAACGGCTGTTCACGCTGCTGATGGAGCTCGCCGCGATCAAGCGTGCCCGTGGGGTGGCCGGTGCCGCCCTGCATATTCTCCTGCCGCCTCTCGGCCCGGCGATCCTTGTCGCCTTCGTCCTTGTCGCCGGTCTATTCGTCCTTTCCGCCCATCCAACCGGGATCGTGACCGGGATCGCACTGACGCTGCTCTTCCTCTTCACCACGCTCATCATGCTGGTGGCCTTTCTCATACTCGACTGGGCTCCGGTCGTGTCGAACGGGCTTAAGGCGGCCGGGACGCATGGATTCGGATTCTGCTCGGGCAAGGCGCAGCACTGCACCGCCTCCGGCAAAAGGCTTCCTTCCCTGTCGGGGTGGTTGCACGACAAGTTCCAGACACTTGCGGGCCTGGATGAAGGGTCTCCCCTGTGCTTCGGCGACCTGTGGATCGCCGGCTACAGGACCGCAGGAAAAGACCGAGCTGAAGCCATGATCGCCGCCGGCGCGGACAGGGGCCGGATGGAGACGATGGACCCGGCCCTCGATCTTCTTCAGCGTGACATCGAGCTGGCCCTGGTCGCCTCCGACATCACCCGCGCCCAGTCAGTGCAGCTTCCCTTCATGCGGCGCGAAGACCGGCTTTACGCGCGCATTTCCGATCTGAAAGACCTGTTTCCGGATATCGTCGTCGACTGGATGGTCACGCACGCCCGCACGAGCGATCTTGAGGGCGTCACGTTGGGCGACATCGATCCAGCCGATCTGATCAGATTGCCTGCGCCGGAGAATCTGCCGATCCTCTTCGCGGTCCGGATGTCGCTGAGCTTCCCTTTCCTGTTCCGTGCGGTTCGCCTCTACATCATCAGGCATCGGCCCGGCGGCACGCAGGCCCTGTCAGAACTCTGGCTCGCGGACGGCGGAATCACCTCCAATTTCCCGATTCACCTGTTCGACGCGCCGATTCCGACCCGCCCCACCTTCTGCCTCAATCTTCTTTATCATGATGATGAACTAGAACCGGATGAGCGCGGCGCGAACCCGACGAGCACCGGTACGGAGCCGCAACCCGACGGTCTTACGATGGACGCCGAGGCTCCGCCGGAAGAACTCGTCTATATGCTGCGCAGCAATCGTGGACGGGTATCCGCCTATACGCCCCTGCCGGCGAACGGCATGGGCGCCCTGTTGAAGTTCGCCGGACGGATCGTCACGACCGCCCGTCAATGGGGCGACAATCAGCTCATCGACGTGCCCGGCTACAGGGACCGCATCGTCCATATCAGAATGCGCAAGAACGAAGGCGGCTTCAACTTCGACATGGGCGCTTCGACCATCGACGATCTGCAGGCCCGTGGCGAGAAGGCCGGCGCAGTGATCGCCGAGCGCTTCCTTCCCGGGACACTTCGCGATCCGCTCCGTCCAAAGGAGAAGCTGGTGCTCAACTGGGCCAACCACCGCATGGTGCGCTTCCGTTCCTTCCTGGCGGGGCTAGAGGTTGCCGCATCGCGCTTCACGACAGGCTGGACGACAGATCTGGAACGCGGAGAAAGCCCGACGGGCAGTGCGGGCCATATTGCGCCGAGCATCGAAGAGATGATCGACGTTCGCGCAAAGACGATGGGCAAACTCGCTCAGCCGACCGGCTATCCGTTCAGCAATGACGAGCAGTCGACGCTTGCGCGCGACATGGTCGAACAGGTGAACGCGCTGACGGAACGCACCGCGAAGAACAGTCGCGTCGGCATCGATTTCGTCAATGGGCAGGGAACGAGCCCGCGACCAAAACCGGCGCTGAAGCTTCGGGCGCCGAGCGATACCGATGCCCGCGCCGAGCGGCCAGTCAGCTAGCGCTTCCTCCCACGAATGTGCATCTTCATCGACTGAATGATAGAAGAGGCCAATCATGCAACTGCGCCTCCTGGAATATTTCATCGCGCTCGCCCGCGAAGGCCATTTCGCCCGTGCCGCGGCGGCCTGCAATGTCACCCAGCCCACCCTCTCCGCCGGCATCGCCGCGCTCGAAGAGCAACTAGGCAAGCGTCTGATCGATCGCGACCGGCGGTTCATCGGTCTCACCGAAGAGGGCCAGGCAGCCCTGCCCTGGGCGCAGCAGGCAATCGCGATGATCGACGGCCTCGCCCATGCAGCCGAGACGGCCCGGGGCCCGCTGCGCGGCACGCTCAGGCTTGGCGCGATCCCGGCCGCGATGCCGGTGGTCGGCCATTTCGCCCGGACCCTGGGTACCGCCAATCCGGAATTGACCCTGTCGGTCCGCTCCCTCACGTCGCGCGAGATCGAGCAGGCGCTTGCGGCGTTCGAACTCGACGCGGGACTGACCTATCTCGACCATGAACCTCCTGCGCAGGTGATCGCAGTGCCGCTCTATACCGAGCGCGCCATGTTCGTGGCCCGTGCGGGAAGCGGGTTCGACGATCGCAAGGCGGTCGACTGGCCGGACGTCCTCACACAGACCCTGTGCCTGTTGCATGAAGGCATGCAGAACCGTCGGATCTTCGACACCAACCTTGCCGGGCGCGGATTCGCCGCCCACCCCAAAGCGACGGCGGATTCCTATGTCGCCCTGCTCGCCATGGTCGAGGCAGGCGGGTTCGCGACGGTGGTGCCGGAAGGCTATGCCGCGCTGATTCCGGCCGGAACCTGGGCGCGTATCCTGCCCTTCGCCGAACCGTTCCCGGCAAGCCGGGTCGGATTGGTCGTGCTTGATCGACGCCCCTCAAGCCAGCTTGCCCAGGCGGCGCTGGCGGCCGCTCATGCCGTCAAGCTGCCGCGCTCCTATCGGCATCTTTGATAGAGTTCATCTATCAACGATGAAGAGAGTCGATTTGACCTGAGATTGGCGAAGAGGGCTATCTCGCCAGGTGACGCGCACGACAACACAGATCCACCGATCGGATGCGAACGAGGCAATGGGAGCAAGCGCCTACCTCGATGCCATTCGCCGCTTGATGCCCCGGGAGACGGGCACGCGCGGCGCGCTGCTTCCCCTGCTTCACGGACTGCAGGAAGAATTCGGCTATATCGACGATGCCCTGGTCCCGCATGTCGCCGAGGCGCTGAACCTCAGCCGCGCCGACGTGCACGGCGTGGTTACCTTCTACCATGATTTTCGCCGCCGCCCGCCCGCACGCCATATCGTCAGGCTCTGCCGCGCCGAAAGCTGCCAGGCGCGCGGGGGCAATGCGATCGAGCAGGCAGCGATCGAACGGCTCGGGGTGCCGATGGGCACTATGCGTGCGGATGGAGAGGTGGCGCTCGAAGCCGTCTATTGCGTAGGCCTGTGCGCGACTGGGCCCAATGCGATCATCGACGGGAAGATCGTGTCGCGCCTGGACGGGCCGAAGCTCGACCGGTTGCTCGAACAGGTGACGGGATGACCCGCGTGTTCATCAGCCGCGACACCGCTTCAGTCGCGCTTGGCGCCGACGAAGTAGCCGAGGCATTCGTCCAGGCTGGCGCCGAGGTGGTCCGCACCGGCAGCCACGGCCTGTTCCAGATAGAGCCCCTTGTCGAAATCGAGACCGCCGAAGGCCGGATCGGCTACGGCCCCATCGATCCCGAGGATGTGGGCAAGGTGCTCGACGCCACCCATCCTCACCGGCTCGGCCGGATCGCTGACCTTCCCTTCTTCGCCTCGCAACAGCGTTTCACCTTTGCCCGGTGCGGCGTAATCGATCCCGTTGATCTCGACGATTATGCCACGCATGGCGGCTGGGCGGGCCTCGGCACTGCCCGTGCGCTTCAGCCGGGCGAGGTCGTAGCGATCGTGAAGGCCAGCGGCCTGCGCGGCCGGGGCGGTGCCGGGTTTCCGACCGGCATCAAATGGCAGACGGTGCGCGATGCCGCGGGACCGGAGAAATTCATCGTCTGCAATGCCGATGAAGGTGACAGCGGCACTTTTGCCGACCGGATGCTGATGGAGGGCGATCCCTATTGCCTGATCGAAGGCATGGCGATCGCCGCCCATGCCGTCGACGCGGGCCATGGCTACATCTATATCCGCTCCGAATATCCGTCCGCGATCGCGACGATGCGCGAGGCGATCCGGCGCTCGGCCGATCGGGTAGCGCCTTTCACGCTTGAGGTCCGGGTCGGAGCCGGCGCCTATGTTTGCGGAGAGGAGACCGCGCTGCTCGAGTCGATCGAGGGCAAGCGTGGTCAGGTCCGTGCCAAGCCGCCGCTGCCGGCGATTTCCGGCCTGTTCGGCAAGCCAACCGTCATCAACAACGTCCTGAGCCTTGCTGCCGTCCCCTTCATCTTGGCCGAGGGAGCGGAAGCCTATGCGGCAGTCGGCTTTGGCCGGTCGCGCGGCACCATGCCGGTACAACTTGCCGGTAATGTGAAGAATGGCGGCCTCTACGAGATCGGCTTCG
The DNA here is from genome assembly GCA_040388155.1 of Pseudomonadota bacterium. Taxonomy (GTDB): domain Bacteria; phylum Pseudomonadota; class Alphaproteobacteria; order Sphingomonadales; family Sphingomonadaceae; genus Sphingomonas. The sequence goes on along the minus strand of JAZKCJ010000016.1, from coordinate 41,204 downwards.
GTATGACGCTGGGCGACCTAGTCGAGCGGATCGGTGGCGGCACCGAGAGTGGTCGGCCAGTGCGCGCAGTACAGGTCGGCGGACCACTCGGCGCCTATTTTCCCCCGTCCATGTTCCACCTGCCGTTCGACTATGAAAGCTTCGCCGCGGCTGGCGGGCTGATCGGCCATGCCGGCATCACGGTGTTCGACGACAGTGTCGACATGGCAAGGATGGCACGCTTCGCGATGGAGTTCTGCGCGGCGGAGAGTTGCGGCAAATGCACGCCCTGCCGGATCGGCTCGACCCGTGGTGTCGAGACCGTCGACCGGATCATCTCCGGCGACCGGACGAGCGACAATATCGAAATCCTGCGCGACCTTTGCGACACGATGAAGTTCGGATCGCTCTGCGCACTCGGCGGATTCACGCCCTACCCTGTCCTGAGCGCGCTCGATCATTTTCCTGAAGATTTCGGCGGCGGCGCACCGGCGCTCGCTGTCGCGGCGGAGTAATCCCGATGGCGTGGCGCGGCGAGATCGATCTTGGCACCAGGCCAGCCCCTGTCACCGGTTCGATGGTCTCGATCACCATCGACGGGCAGGCGGTGACGGTGCCCGAGGGCACCTCAGTGATGCGCGCCGCCGCGCTGATGGGCACCAGCATCCCCAAACTCTGCGCGACCGACAGCCTCGACGCGTTCGGCTCCTGCCGCCTCTGCCTCGTGGAGGTCGAGGGTCGCTCTGGCTATCCGGCATCCTGCACCACGCCGGTCACACCGGGCATGGTGGTGCGCACCCAGACCGAGAAGCTCAAGAAGCTCCGGCGTGGCGTGATGGAGCTCTATATCTCCGATCACCCGCTCGACTGCCTGACCTGCGCCGCCAATGGCGATTGCGAATTGCAGGACCAGGCCGGCGCGGTCGGCCTGCGCGAAGTGCGGTATAGCGCCGGTGCCGGCCATCTCGGGCAGGCGAAGGACGTCTCCAATCCCTATTTCGATTTCGACCCCTCCAAGTGCATCGTCTGCTCGCGGTGCGTTCGCGCCTGCGACGAGGTACAGGGCACCTTTGCGCTCACGATCGAAGGCATGGGCTTCGGCTCCAGGGTCTCGCCGAGCCAGGGCCAGGATTTCTTCTCCAGCGAGTGCGTGTCGTGCGGTGCCTGTGTCCAGGCCTGCCCGACGGCGACCCTCATAGAGAAAAAGGTCGCCGAGATCGGCACGCCCGACCGATCGGTCGTCACCACCTGCGCCTATTGCGGCGTCGGCTGCACCTTCCGCGCCGAGATGCGTGGCGAGGAGCTTGTCCGCATGGTGCCCTGGAAGGAAGGCAAGGCCAATCGCGGTCACAGCTGCGTCAAGGGCCGCTTCGCCTGGGGCTATGCCAACCACAAGGAGCGCGTCCTCAATCCGATGATCCGCGCCTCGATCGACCAGCCATGGCGCGAGGTGAGCTGGTACGAGGCAATTGCGCATGCCGCGTCAGAATTCCGCCGCATCCAGACGAGCTACGGCAAGCATTCGGTCGGCGGGATCACCTCCAGCCGGTGCACCAATGAGGAGACCTTCCTCGTCCAGAAGCTGATCCGTGCCGGCTTCGGCAACAACAATGTCGATACCTGCGCGCGCGTCTGCCACTCGCCGACCGGTTACGGCCTGAAGACCGCCTTCGGCACCTCGGCCGGCACCCAGGATTTCGACAGCGTGATGGCCGCTGACGTCATCGTCATCATCGGCGCCAATCCGACCGATGGCCATCCCGTCTTCGCCAGCCGGCTGAAACGCCGCCTGCGCCAGGGCGCCCAGCTCGTCGTGATCGATCCGCGCCGCACCGACATCGTCCGCTCGCCGCATATCGAGGCGGCCCATCATCTCGCGCTGCGTCCCGGGACCAATGTCGCGGTGCTGACGGCAATGGCGCATGTCATCGTCACCGAGGGGCTGGTCAACGAGGCCTTCGTGCGCGAGCGCTGCGACTGGTCGGAGTTCGAGGATTGGGCCGAATTCGTCGCCGATCCTCGTCACAGCCCAGAAGCAACCGAGCTCATGAGCCAGGTGCCCGCCGCGACCCTGCGCGCCGCGGCCCGGCTCTATGCGACCGGGGGCAACGGCGCGATCTATTATGGTCTCGGCGTCACCGAACATAGCCAGGGCTCGACCACCGTGCTTGCCATCGCCAACCTCGCCATGGCGACCGGCAATCTCGGTCGCGACGGCGTCGGCGTGAATCCCTTGCGGGGCCAGAACAACGTCCAGGGCGCCTGCGACATGGGCAGCTTCCCGCACGAACTGTCGGGCTATCGCCATGTCTCGGACGATGCCGCACGCGAGATGTTCAAGGAACTCTGGGGCGTCGAAATCGATCGCGAGCCGGGCCTGCGCATTCCCAATATGCTCGATGCGGCGGTCGACGGGACATTCAAGGGCATCTACATCCAGGGCGAGGATATCCTCCAGTCCGACCCGGACACCCGTCACGTCTCCGCCGGCCTTGCCGCAATGGAATGCGTCGTCGTGCAGGACCTGTTCCTCAATGAGACCGCCAATTACGCGCATGTCTTCCTGCCGGGATCGACCTTCCTCGAAAAGAACGGCACCTTCACCAACGCCGAGCGCCGCATCCAGCTCGTCAGGAAGGTGATGCAGCCCAGGAACGGTCATGAGGATTGGGAAATCACCCAGTTGCTCGCCCGGGCGATGGGCTATGACATGGACTATGCCCATCCCTCCGAAATCATGGACGAGATCGCCGCGGTGACTCCGACCTTCGCCGGCGTTTCCTTCGCGAGGCTCGACGAACTCGGCTCGATCCAGTGGCCCTGCAACGAGGCGGCGCCCGAGGGCACGCCGGTGATGCATCTCGGCGGCTTCGCGCGCGGGCGGGGCAAGTTCGTCCGCACCGAATATGTCGCGACCGAGGAACGTACCGGCCCGCGCTTCCCGCTGCTGCTCACCACCGGCCGAATCCTCAGCCAGTATAATGTCGGTGCCCAGACCAGGCGGACGGAGAACAGCCGCTGGCACGAGGAAGACCGGCTTGAAATCCACCCGCACGACGCCGAGCAGCGCGGTATCCTCGATGGAGATTGGGTGAAGGTGGTCAGCCGGGCCGGCGATACGACGCTGCGCGCGCTGCTGACCGACCGGGTGGCGACGGGCGTCGTCTATACGACCTTCCACCACCCCAGCACCCAGGCGAACGTCATCACCACCGACAATTCCGACTGGGCGACCAATTGCCCGGAATACAAGGTCACCGCAGTTCAGGTGGGCCGCTCCAATGGCCCGACCGACTGGCAGGAGAAATACGAGGCGCTCGGCCGCCGCTCGCGCCGGATAGAAACGGCAGCAGCCGAATGAGCAGCACGCTCGACAAGCTCGTCCGCATGGTCAACCAGATCGCGACCGAGTTCGAGAACCAGGAGCCGGCTACGGCTGCACGAGCCACCTGGGACCATCTCTGGCACTTCTGGGATCCCCGGATGTGCGCGCAGATCATCGGTCATCTCGATGCCGGTGGCGAAGGGCTTTCCGAAACCAGCCTGCAGGCGATTGCCCTACTAGCACACCAACGGTCGCCGGATGGATAAAACAGCCCTGCCGGTCAGCTTCCTCAGGACGATGCCGGACGGCGAAGACGGCGAGGTGTCGCGGGCGGTTGCGGTCGAGGCGCCAGTCTCGGTCGAGTTCAACGGCATCGGTTATGCGGTGATGATGGCGACACCCGCCGATCTGGAAGATTTCGCGACCGGCTTCTCGCTCAGCGAACGGCTGGTGGACAACGCGGGCGAGATCGTCGCGATCGATCATCATCATTCCGCCGCCGGGCATATCCTGCGCATCTCGCTGGCGGCGCCACGCTCGGACATGTTGCTGGCGCGCGTCCGCCATCGGGTTTCAGATTCATCCTGCGGGCTATGCGGCATCGAGAATCTGGAGCAGGCGCTGCGCCCCTTGCCAAGAGTTACGGAAGCCAGCCAGGCAGGCGATACCGCCGTATTTGAAGCGATCGGGCGGCTGCGCGACATGCAACCCCTCAACCGCGAAACCGGCGCGGTCCATGCAGCCGCGCGATGTTCGTCCGACGGCACCGTCATCTCCGTGCGTGAGGATGTTGGCCGCCACAACGCCTTCGACAAGCTCATCGGCGCGATGGCCCGCGCGAACGAAGGCTGGGCCGGCGGTTTCGCCCTGTTGTCGTCACGCTGTTCCTACGAACTCGTCGAAAAGGCAGCGCTCTCCAACTGCCCGATGCTCGTGACCATCTCCGCGCCCACCACCCTCGCGGTCGAACGCGCGCGAGTGGCCGGCATACGCCTTGTCGTCCTCGCGCGCGCCGATGCGATCCTGACGGTTTCGCCGTGACGACGGGTATCCTTGGGGCAGTCCTTGCGGGCGGCCAGTCACGACGGTTCGGTACCGACAAGGCGCAGGCGCTTCTAGCGGGCAGGCCGTTGATCGAGCATGCGATCGACTGCCTCGCCGGGCAGGTCGATCAGGTCATTGTCGTGGGACGACCTCAGGTGGATGATGAGGTCGATGCGATCCCCGATCGACCAATCGCCGGGCTGGGGCCGCTCGGCGGCCTCAACGCCGCGCTTCATCACGCGCGCGAGAACGGTTTCCACGCCGTGGTCACGGTTGGATGCGACATGCCTTCGCTGCCGCGCGACCTGGTCGCCCGACTGCGGGCGGCGGCTGGACCATCATTTCTCGACGCGACGCCTGTCGTAGGATTCTGGCCGTCCAACCTTGCCGCCTTGCTCGATGAGCATCTCGCAAGCGGGGTGGAGCGTTCGATGCGCGGCTGGGCAAAAAAGAGTGCCGCCACGGCGGTTGTGCTGCCGGACGATCTGCCGAACATCAATACGCCCGCCGACCTTGCCGCGCTGTCTGGCAGCAAGCCGATTGACTGAATCCGCACGCGCCTGTCGGCCCTCATTCGACGAAGCGCGAGCGCTCGTCGCAGCTCTGGCCCCCCGCCCGCGCCTGTCGAAAGTGCCGCTGGCCGACGCGCTGGGTCGTATGACGGCCGCTGATATACGAGCCGTGAGAGACCATCCCGCCTTCGATGCGTCAGCAATGGACGGTTTCGCCTTCGCTGCACGGGATGTTTCCGGCGCGACGACCGATCGGCCCGTCACCCTGACGATCAGCGGCGAAAGCCGCGCCGGGGGCGCCTTCCCCTCTGTCACCGAGGGGGCGGCCTGCGTAATCAGCACGGGCGCGATAATACCGCCGGAATACGACACGGTGATCGCCACCGAGCGCGCCTCGATCGCCGAACTGGCAGGGCGCACGTCCCTGAGGTTCGACGCTCCTGAAACCGCCGGCCGAAATGTTCGAAGCCGGGGCGAAGACGTTCGTGCTGGAGAACTGGTTCTACCAATCGGCAGCGCGATCAGCCCGGAGATGATCGGGGCATTGGGCTGCTTCGGACTTGTCGACCTCCCCGTGTGGGCGCAACCGCGCGTCGCGATCATCCCGACGGGCGACGAACTCGTCGGTCACAGGACGCCTTCCGGCATTGCCGATTCCAATGGGCCGATGATCGCCGCCGTGACGGCCGCGCTTGGCCTTCCGGTGACTCGAAGCGCGCCGGTCGCCGATTGTCCTCGCTCGATCGAGAATGCACTGCAGGCAGCGCTGACGCCGGGATCGGCGGACATCATCATCTCGACCGGAGGCGTTTCGGCCGGGAACCATGACCATGTTTCAACAACGCTTCGTGCGATGGGCGCGACAGTGCATTTTCACGGTGTCCGCATGCGCCCGGGTAAGCCGGTTCTGTTCGCGACCTTCGAAGACGGTGCGATGTTTTTCGGGCTGCCGGGCAACCCGGTAGCCGCGCTGGTCGGCTTTCGTTTCTTCGTCTCCGCTGCGATCCGCGCCATGGCCGGACGGCCGCTCGAAGAAGGGCGGTCGGTACCGGCCGATCTCCCGACACGATCGGGAACGACATTGCTCCTCAAGGCCCGCCAATCAGCGGCCGACGGCGGACAATCGATTGAAATCCTGCCGGACCAGCGATCCCACATGATGCGACCATTATTAAGCGCGAACCGATGGCTCGCGGTCGATGAGGAGGCAAGCCTCCCGCGCGCACGCAGCTTTCCGTTGGCGGCGTCGCTGGAATAGTTTCAGGACCGCCTATGGCCCGACGTTCGATATACCCTCAAATTATGTATATACAATTCATAATCACAGATGCGATGAAGCAAGCAGTAGGGGGACGGAACCGACTATGCTGACCGCACCGCCCCTGAGAACGAAAGGAACCTTCGTGTTTCGTATGGACGATAGCAAGCTGACCCTCCCCGCGATTCGCGGAGAGACCGGCATCGTTTGCGACCGCCCGGGAAACCCTCTCCCATCGGAAGTATTGGAGTGAGCATCCGGCGTCTCCTCCCGGCCGCGACACGCCGCCCAACGCCCTGGAAGAATGGCAGCGGCACCACAGCCGAACTGGCAGTGTTTCCGGCAGATGCCGGCATGAACGACTTCATATGGCGAGTCAGCATCGCCGATGTGTGCACCGCCGGGCCATTCTCCGATTTTCGCGGCGTCGACCGGATATTGTCAGTGCTCGAAGGCGAGCTTGCGCTGGTGATAGCGGACGCCCCGGAAAGGCGACTGACCTCGGCTGACGCGCCACTCCCCTTCCCCGCCGACATATCGGTGACGGGCGCGCCAATCGGTGGCGACGTTCGCGACCTCAATGTGATGGTACGCCGGAACGCGTGTCAGGCGGAGGTTGAGCGCTTGCCGGGCGGTACGGTGCATGTCGACGGCAACGGCGAGACATGCCTGATGATCGTCGCTACAGGCGACGCGGCCGTCGCTCACGGGGCCAGCGTTGAAAGGCTTCGCCCATTCGACGCCCTATTGTTCGAGGCACCCATTCCTGAGTCCATCGCCGTCAAAAGCACTGCATCGAGCTTCGCAATCCGGTTGCGCCTGCATCGGGGCGACAAAACGCCTTAAAAATAGGCAACAATCACCTTCATAAATTTTTCTCGTTTCTATTGTATATACAAAATCTCCGGATTAGCCTTGCGCGACAAACAAGGCCATTCAGGCCGTGGCCACGGGACGGAGATAATCGATGCGGGGATTGAAATCGGGTGCGGCGCTCTCGGCGATCATCGCCGGCTTGATGATGACGACACCGGGCCTGGCGCAATCACAACCACAACCGCCCACGCCAAAATCCGTGTTGGGCCATGATATCGGCGAGGATTATTATCTCGCCTCCTATGAAGACGCGGTCGCCTATTTCCACAAGCTGGCCGCCTCGACCGACAAGATGAAGATGGTCACGGCGGGCAAGACGACCCAGGGCCGGACGATCGAATATGCAATCATATCTTCCCCCGAGAATCTGGCGAAATGGGAAGAGGCCAAGGCGTTGCAGAAACGCCTTTCCACCGCAAACGGCCTTGATGACGCAACCGCCAAGGCGCTGGCCAGGGACGGCAAGATCATCGTCCATATCGATGGTGGCCTGCATTCAAGCGAGGTGTCCGCTCACCAATCAGCGATCGCGCTGGCCTATAAGCTCGTTGCCTCGCCAGACGACGAGGAAGTCCAGAAGGTCCTGAAGGACGTCATCGTCGTGCTCTGGCCGACCTTGAATCCCGACGGCATGACCATGGTGGTGGACTGGTACCGCAAGAACCGTGGCACCTCATGGGAGACCAGCGGCATGCCCTGGCTTTATCAGGAGTATGTCGGGCACGATAACAATCGTGACGGCTATATGCTCAACATGCTGGAATCACAGAACGTCTTCAAGGCGGAGCAGGATTACAGCCCGACCATCTGGTACACTCATCACCAGGTCGCGCCCTTCCCGGCCCGCATCTGGGTACCGCCGTTCGCCGACCCGATGTCGAGCAATATCAGCCCCTATATGCGGATGTGGACGACGGCGATCGGCGTCAACATGATGAACGCGTTCGAGGAGAAGCAGATGCCGGGCGCGATCGCCCAGGCGCGTTTCGACAACTGGTATCCGGGCTTCCTCGATTATACTCATGTCTTCCGCAACACGATCTCCTACTTCACCGAGGTCGCCCATGCCTCGGCCACGCCGAAATTCTACGATCCCAAGAAATTCCCGCGGAACATGCAGGACCTGAAGGCACAGGTGATGTACCCCTCGCCATGGAAGGGCGGCTGGTGGCATTTTGCGGATTCGATCCGCTATGAAACCGTCGCATCGATGTCGACGCTCGACACCGCGGTCCGCTATCGCGAGGTGCTGCTCTACAATCGCTATCAGGCGGCGCGCGATACCATCAGGAAATACTCAAGCGGCGACGGCCCCTACGCCTGGGTGATCCCCGCCGGCCAGACCGACGCGCCCGAAGCCGCTCTGCTGGCGCAGAAGCTGATCGATCAGGGACTGACGATCAGCAAGACGTCCTCGGCGGTCACCCTCGGCGCGCAGACCTATCCTGCCGGGTCTTGGGTCGTGAAGATGGACCAGCCCTATGCCGGCCTCGCTCAGGAACTGTTCGAGACTCAGAAATATCCCGACGCGATCCTCGGTGGTGACGGCAAGCCCGTTGACCTCCCCTATGACGTGACCGGCTGGACCCTGCCGCTGCAATTCGGCGTCAAGGCAGTCGCGGTGACCGAAAAACTCAGTTCCGAAGCGCTGGCAGCGCTCACCCCCGTCACGACGGCGAAAGTCCAGGGCAGCGTCACCGGTACGGGCAACGCCTTTGTGCTCAGCCGAAAGGCCAATGCGAGCTTCCTCGCCGCCAACCAGGCAGCCAAGCAGGGTGCCAGGATCGGCTTCTCGACCGTACCAGTCACTACCTCTAATGGCGAAGAGACCGGTGCGATCGTCGTCAGCGGAATCGGTGCCGATGCAATGGCGGCGATCACCGCCGCGACCAGCGCCACCGCCGCCGGCGCATCGTCACCCGCCACGCAAACGGTGAAGCGCGCTCGCGTGGGCCTCTACCGTCCATGGGGGTCGAATATCGACGAGGGCTGGACCCGCTGGCTGCTCGAGCAATATCAATACGCCCCGGTCTCGCTGCGCAACGACGACATCAAGAAGGGTGGCCTGTCGGCGAAGTTCGACACCATCATCCTGCCTGACCTGCGCAGCCGCGATCAGTTGCTGAACGGCCTGGACGCGATCGAGGCGCCCCCGGGATATACCGGCGGCATCGGCGACGAAGGGTCGATCGCACTCAAGAAATTCGTGGCGGATGGCGGCACGCTGGTCGCCATGAACGGCGCGGCCGATGCAGCGATCGACCTGTTCGACCTGCCAGTCACCAACATCGTCAAGAATGCGCGGAGCGACGAGTTCTTCTGCTCGGGCGCGCTTCTCCAGATCAAGCTCGCGACGCCATCGCGGGCAACGGCTGGCATGCCGGCCGAGCCGGTCGTGATGTTCGAGAAGGGCCCGGTCTTCCAGCCGGCCGTCGGGTTCAAGGGCAATGTCCTCGCTTCCTATCCGACCGAAGGCAATCCGCTCCGCAGCGGCGTGCTGCTCCATCCGGAGAAGATCCGCGGCAAGGCAGCCGCGCTTGAGGTCGAATACGGCAAGGGACGCATCTTCCTCTATGGCTTCAAGCCGCAATGGCGGGGCCAGGCGCATGGCACCTACAAGCTGCTGTTCAACCTGCTTTACGCCTATCCGACGCACGAGGCTTCCACGCTCGAGGTAAAACCGGACTGATCGATGGACTGGAATGCACGGGCTGGCCAAGCCAGTCCGCGCTTGACCTTTTGGCCTCCGAGCCCTTTCTCTCTCAAATGTCGTGGGCTCGAATCATGGTGACTATCCCAGTCAAGGCACGCGAAGCGGCGGAGCACCGATGGCAGTCCATCTGAAGCGTTCTCCGCCGGATCATCGGCCGCTTTACCAGAAGATCCGCGACGCCATCGAGACCAAGATCATGTCGGGCGCGCTGCGTCCGGGTGACCGCATTCCGATCGAGCATGAGCTGATGGCGGAATATGGCTGCTCGCGCATGACCGTGAACAAGGCGCTGTCGAGCCTTGCCGCTGCAGGCCTCATCTCGCGCCAACGCCGCCGTGGCTCCTTCGTCAACCGACCGCGTATCCAGATGGCCGCGCTGCAGATACCCGACATGCGCGAGGAGATCGTGCGACGCGGCCATGTCTACCGGCTGCACCTGTTGAGCTGCGTCGTGCTCGATGCCGACAGCGAGGCCGGCGAGATCATGCGCATCCCGCAAAAGGGCGAATTGCTGGCGTTGCGCTGTCTCCATCTCGCCGATGGCGTGCCCTTCGCCACCGAGGACAGGTTCATCAACCTGAACGCAGTCCCGCAGGCGATCGATGCCGATTTTTCGGAGACGCCGCCGGGAAGCTGGCTGCTCAACCACGTGCCCTGGACCGAGGCCGAGCACCGCATCACCGCAGCGCCAGCCGGCGAGCAGGCAAGGATGCTCGCGGTCCGCGAGGAGAAGCCCTGCCTCGTGCTCGAACGCTGGACATGGCGAGAGCAGGAATCGATCACCTATGTCCGCCAGGTGTTCAACGGCGACAATTTCGACCTTACCGCGCGGTTCGTCTCGGGCTCCTGACCCCTGCTCCAGGCGATCGGGGCGCCCTCAGGGGACGCCCCGACCAGCTTTCTTCGGATTACGGAACATCCTTCCGCGCGACGGCAAGCGGATCGGATTCACCCGCAAACGCGGAGCGAAGGAACCCGAACATCCGCCGCCGCAGGTCGATGCCATGCCAGGGCTCAGCACTCACCAGCGCGCGGAAGTGGGCACCGGTCTCGCCATGCCCCTCGCGGGGATAGACGATCAGCGCGACCGGCGCGTTGCTCTGCTTGAGCGCCCGCCACATCTCGAGCGACTGCCCTAGCGGATCGGTCACGTCCTCAGCCCCCTGCAACAGCAGGAAAGGCGTCCTGGCATTGGCGGCGGTCGAGATCGGGCTCTGCCGCCACGCATCGGCGAAGTTCAGCCATGGCTTTCCGTAGTACCAACGATCGTAGAAAGTGCCGCGCTCAGTGCCATATTCGCTGAACTGGTTGATCACCGGTGCGCCGGAGACGATCGCCTTGAATCGGTTGGTCTTGCCGACGACGAAGCCGGCCATTTCGCCACCATAGCTGTAGCCGATCAGCGCCATGCGCTTTTCGTCGATCGGATAACCCTTCAACACGCTGTCGACGCCGGTCATCACGTCGCGATAATCAGCACCGCCCAGATCGTTCTTGTTGGCGGCACGGAACTTCGCGCCATAGCCGGTGCTGCCCCGGATATTGGGCTGCATCACCGCCCAGCCCTCTGCCACCAGCATCTGGATGAGGTTCGAATAATCGTCGGCAAAACGACCGGCGGGGCCACCATGGATGCTGACCACCAGCGGCACCTTGGTGCCCGGCGCGACCTTCGGCATGTACAGCATCGCCTCGATCGTCAGGCCTTCATTCTGCCAGCTGACCAGCTTCGACGGGACTTTCGCCCAGGCTGCGGGGACCAGCGCCGGCGCTTCGAGCGCTGAGGCCGCGGCGCCCAGCCTCGGCATCACGAATATCGTGCTTGGATCGGTCGGGCCGCTCCCGGTCATTGCCCAGGCCGTCTGGCCGGGGTTGGTCGCCAGCGATCCAACGACCGGGCGGCCGATATCGAACCAGGTGACCGATCCGTCGGTCGTGGAGATCCGCGCCAGCCGGCTGCACATATGGGTCGCGATGGTCGCGACGAGATCCCCGCTCGGCAACACGGTGAAGTCAGACGGGACCGCCCCATCGAAGCCGCGCGTCAGATTGCGCGCCTGCCCGGTTGCCAGGTCCTTGACGAACAGGTCGTTGCAGCGCGGCGGCGCATCGTCAGCGCAATTGTCCGTATAGACCATCCTCTTGCGGCCGGGCAGATAGGCTGCGTCCGCGGCCGAGTTCGGCAGGTCTAGCCTGGTCACTGCCAGATCGGGGGTGACTTTCCAGGTCGTCGTGTCCGGGCCCGTAAGGTCCGATTTGGGATCGGTGGTCACGATCATATCGGCGCTGTCATAGGACCAGCTCACCTGGTCGAACACCCCGTCCAGCTTCACCGCCCGCGCCGCGCCGCTGGCCGGATCGAGCAGGTAGAGATGGGTGCGGTGATCGTCCTCGCTGTGATTATAGGCGTCGTCCTTGCGCTCCTTGCGGGTCTTCACCGCCGCCACCTCGGGATCCTCGGCCCAGAAAGCCAGGTATCTGCCGTCGGGCGAGAAAGCGAAGCCGCCAGCGGAAAGCGGATTGTCCTTCTTGGCGCCGCCCCAGGCCGCACTCACAACGCCGCTCACGTCCTTCGCGATCTGCAGCCGTTCGGGCTCTCCTCCGGCAAGCGGCAGCCTGAACAGCGAGCGCGTCCCGTCACGGGTTGCGATGAAAAGGATCGAACTCCCGTCCGGAGAGAATTGTCCAGCCGTCTCGCCACCGCGCTCGCCTGAACGTGAAAAGGTCAACTGGCGCGGCTTCACTCCGCTGCCAAGCAGCCACAAATGAGGCAGGCCTCCCTCCGCCGTCGTGTCGGTAATGCCGGCAAGAACCGATTTGCCGTCAGGTGACAGGGCGATGCCGCGCATCGCACGCACCTTGGTCCTGATTTCCTCGTTCATCGGAAAGCCTGCGGGCGGGTTTTCGGCCGCCGTGGCGCGCGACATCCAGGTCCCCGCCGGTACGCCCCCGGCGATGCTTGCGAAATACAGGGCCATACCGGCGAGCATCGCGGGACGGCCCACCCTGTACCCCGATCGGTTTTTGTGATTCATATGTCCTTATTCCCCTGACCGCGCCGACTCAGCACGGCGTTGAGTGTCCTATCGCGACACCTAAATGTCTATACAAAAAGCTTTCCAGCTCAGACCGAAGAGGAGTCGCCGCCTGAAAAGCCGTTCAGCCATGCCGAAGCGGCACGGCCGGATCGTCCGACCAGGCGATATTCCCATCCTGCGGCGTAATGAACAGCAGGCACAGATCCTCCTGTACCCGCGCACGATGCGCTTCGTCGCGCGAGAGCAATACAAGGTCTCCGGCACCCACCTCGATCATGGTGTCATTGGATGCTGCATCGCGCGAGGTGAACTGCGCTCGCCCTTCCAGCAGGAATAGCAGTTCGTCTCCGTTGCTGTGACGCTCCCAGAAATGGTCGGTACTCCCCGCAGCAATCCGGACCAGGCCGATCATGGCCTGCCCTTCACAGGCATAGGTCGCCAGAATATCCGGCGCAGTGAGGCCGATGCTGGCGAGACGGTCAGCGATATTGATTCGTCTCATAATTGTTCAACGGACATGGCGGAGGAGGCCAGCCCGGTAAATCGGTCCCTGCACCCGATTTCCTGTCACGATATTGGTCTGATATTGCTGCGTGATCCCATCCAGCGTCGTCGGATCAAGTTCCGCCCGCATCATCGCAAAGCCGGCTGAATCCAACAGATCCGGAGCATTTCGATCAACAAAGAGTCGTCGCTTTTCCTCATCGGGCGCGGTCGCGCGCACGCCACCGCTGATCGACAGATCGAGGATGAGCTTGCCGCCCCGCCACCGGCCTGAACCCGTTACGCCAAGCTCGGCATCGTCGAGTTGCAAGGTGCCAGTGAGCAGATAGTCGCCGCCAGGCACCTGGATGAACGCCAGCCGGAGGAGCCCTGTCTCCTCCGCAAGGGTAAGGCGCCAACGCTCCTCTCCGCGCCACGCAAGATCGCGCTCGGGTGGCGGAGTCTGCGAAGAGAGTTGCGCCGGCGTTGCGAAGGCCTGCACGCTCGCCAAGAGCGCCAGTGTCGCACCCGCATATGCCAGTCCCCTCATTTGCGGGCTCTCCAGCGGTAGCGAATTCCCGCGATCACGGTGCGATCCGCGCCAACGCCGCAGCCACTCGCCGAGCAGCTCACATAATAGGGCTTGTCGAACAGGTTGGTGGCGTTGACCGAAAGACGCCACCGGCCGACATCATAGCTGACCATGGCGTCGAACAGGGAATAGTCGGGGACACGAATGCTGTTCGCAGCGTCGGCATAGGTCGCGCCGACATGCCGGATACCGGCCCCTAGACCGAATCCTGCGAATGGGCCCGCCGGGACGTTATAGTCTGCCCAGAGGGCAGCGGACCGATCGGGCTGTCCGGCTGGCCTGCGGCCGAGTTGCGCGACAACCGTCGTCTTCGTCACCGCCAGATCAGCGATCGTCAGCGATCCGGTGAGGTTCAGTCCACGGATCGGGCTGGCAACGATTTCCGCCTCGAAACCCTGTGAACGGATTGCCCCCGTCTGGATCTGATTGAGGGGATTGTTCGGATCGGTCGTCTGTACGTTGGTCTGCGTCAACCGGTATGCCGAAAGAGTCAGATAGGTCCGCCAGCCCGGCGGTTCGATCCGTAACCCGCCCTCGATCTGTTTTCCTTCACTGGGGCGATAGGGCTGACCATCGAAATTGGTGCCAAGAATCGGATTGAACGAGGTCGCATAGCTCACATAGGGCGTGAGCCCCCAGGGGCCACGATAGACGAGACCTGCGCGCCACGTGGTAGCCTGGTCGTCCTGCCTCGCCTGCGTGACGGCAAGGCGGTTGTGCGTCGACGTATCCGACCAGTCATGCCGCAGCCCTGCCGACAGGATCCATCGTTCGGAGAAGCGTATCTGCTGTTCTCCATAGATTCCGACCTGATCCGACATTTGGAGCGTGCTCGCCATCGGCATCGCGGCCGGGCCATAAGGTTTGCCATAGGCGGGTGCGAAGACGTCGATTGAGGCGGCTGGCCCCCCGTTCAGCACATAATCTTCTCGGGTATGGCGATAGTCGACGCCGACCATGGTCCTCATCGCGAGACCGGCAAATATCCAGTCGCCATGGATCTGGCTATCTGCGGCGACGACATCGCCGGTGATGCGGAAACGATAATAGGCCCGGCTCAACAGCCGGCCGCCAAGGGGCGCCCCCCGCGCGCTGACGGTGTTGGTGAGAAAATCGGTGTCAGTGTAGCGGACAGCCGAATGCATCTTCCACCCGCCACCCAAGTCCTGGTCGAACAGGACACCTGCCGCATATTGTACTCGGTGGTTATCGACGCCGGGTTCGTCGGTGTAGAGATTGCGCGCGATCTTTCCGTTCGGATTGGGGAGCAGCGACCCCTGCAACGGAATGCCAAAAGCCGGTGGGCCATATTTTTCGTATGAATAGCTCGTCAAGACGGTCAACGTGGTGCGAGCGCCCGGCTTCCAGGCGAGGGCGGGCGCGAGAAAGAGCTTGTTGTCCGGGATGACATCGATCTGCGTATCGGCGTCGCGGGCTAGGCCGGTGAGTCGAAAGGACACCCCCTCGCCCAGCGGCCCGCCAAGGTCGAACTGTCCCTGCTTTCGGCTGAAACTCCCGCCCTGAAACTCGACCTCATGGATTGGCTCATCGGTCGGGCGCTTGCTGATCATGTTCACCAGCCCGCCCGGGGCATTTTGGCCATAGAGCAAGGATGCCGGACCGCGGAGCACCTCAATCCGTTCCAGGCCATAGGGCTCGGCCTTGGTATAGCTCTGCGCGGTTGTGGGCCGCAGGCCATCCTGCAACACGCCGGAATTGGTTACATCGAACCCCCGCAGCGAAATACGATCATATCGGCCGTTGGCCGGGGTCGAACCGTTGAATACGCCCGCCTGATAAGCGATCGCCTGGCTCACGCTCTGAACCCCCTGTGCTTCCATCAGATCGCGATCGACGATGGAGAGGGATTGCGGGACCTCTACGAGAATCGTGCCGCTCTTGCTTCCGGTTGAAGCAGTCTGACGCGCTGTAACGATGATGGTCTCGGGCTGGACATCAGGTGACGGCGTCTCCTCCTCGGCAAGGGCGGGAGCCGCCAGAATCAATAGCGGCATGGCACCGGCGCAGAGAAAGCGGGCGCGTCCGATACGTTCGGACGCCATAAGTCTTGACAAGGAAAATACCCCCGGATCGATGAAGACGATTCTTGCGAATTACTCGCAATATCATCCGATCGAAACGCGCCTGGCTTTCGCGAAACCGATTAAGAGTTTCGCGAAAAGATCAGGTGAGCAGATGGCTTGGCGGTATTCCGAAGCGACGGCGAAAGGCAGTGGAGAAGGCTGCGGGTGTGTAGCCGACCCGCCACGCTGCCTGTGCAATGCCCCACTCGCCCGTCGCGATCATCCGATGCGCGGCGTCCAGGCGCGCCGCCTGCAGAAAGCTGCTGGGGGTTGCACCAAAAAGCGCGTCGAAGCCAGTCGTGAGCTTGCGTATGTTGAGACCGACCTGCCGCGCCAGAGTGGCAAGATCCGGGGCGTCGCTGAGCGACGCCAGCAAAATCCGCCTGGCCTCCTGCAAACGCTCCACCTCGGATGTCGACAAGCGGAGCTTCCGGCTGTCGGCTGAATCGCGGGCAAGGGCATCGGCAGCGAGACCACCGAGCTCGAAGCCTTTGCCGATCATATAAAGAGATGCCGCTTCGGGTCGCAGGCGAGAGGTCAGCATCTGCCGTCCCAGGCCGGCCAACGCAGCGCCAACCGGCCTGCGGATCAGGCGTGGTACCCCGGGATGACGGCCGCCTGCCAGAGCGCCACCATCGGCTCCGAAGAGTGTAGCCCCGGTCTCGCGATCGAAGCACACGCTGACGTAGCAAAGCCGCTCGCGCGGATGGAATGCCTGGGAAGCGACATGATCGCCGTCGTTCAGGACAGCACATAGCGATGGCCCGGTTATCCTGACTCGCGCGATGTCCGGCGAGCTGCACTCAAGCGAGCCGCTGAGCAGCAGGATAAGCTTGACCCCATTGTAGAGGGTCTCTTCTTCCTCGACTGCCGACGGGTGATCGATGCATCCGCCGGACACGGACACGCTCGAGGACGCGGCAAACGACCATGGCGAACCGGTGCAGGTGGACGCAGGGAGAGACCTGGCATCGTGTCGCACGAGTCAGTCTCCTACTGCTCCGACCCCGTCGTCTCGCGACTGAACAGGAACGACCAGGTCTGTCGAGATGAGCATGATCAGGCCAACATCCAACGAACGGTTACAAGGCTCCACCGCTATCCGGGGTCAGCCGATAGATTCTTCAATAATGATTATCAATCGCAATATTTGAGCCGGCATTGATGCATCCTTGCCCGGTAGGTTAGCTTTTAGGCGGGCAAACCCGTCGCAGAACCGGACAAGGAGCAACAACGTTGGGTGAAGGCACAGGCACTGCAGTCATCGTCGGCGCGTCATCCGGAATCGGAGAAGCCTTGGCCAGGCGATTGGCGGCCGCTGGCTGGCGCCTCGGCCTTGCCGCGCGCCGCCTCCCGAAACTCGAAACCCTTGCTTCGGAACTCGGCACGGGAACCGTCATCCGCGCGATCGATGTCGCCAGTCCGGAGCAGGCCCGTGTCGAGCTTGCCTCCCTGCTCGAAGCCCTTGGAGGCGCTGACCTGATCGTCCTGAGTGCCGGCACGGGCGAACTCAATCCCGACCTGCAATGGGGCCCTGACCGCCAAACCATCAACGTCAACGTGACGGGGTTCGCCGCACTGGCGCAGTTCGCTATCGATCATTTCCTCCAGCGAGGTCGCGGCCATCTCGTGGGGATATCGTCGGTCGCCAGGTTCAGGGGAAGCGGCAACGCTGCGGCCTATAGCGCCTCCAAGGCGTTCGTCTCGACCTATCTCGACGGATTGCGGGACAAGGTACGGGCGAGCAAGCTGCCCATTACCGTGACGGAGGCCTGTCCAGGTTTCGTCGACACCGCGATGATGAAGGCAGACAAACCATTCTGGGTCGCGTCCCCGGATCGAGCCGCCGCCTGCATCCATTCGGCCATCCGGCGACGCGCGAAACACGCTTTCGTGACGCGCCGCTGGGCGCTTGTCGGGTGGGCCCTGCGCTTGTTGCCGGCCTGACGCTATTTCGGCGCGACCGCGGGCGCGTGAGCAAGCACTGCGCGCCAGATCGCTGCCAGTTCACTGCCATAAGCGCGCAACGCGTCTTCGCCGCCGACATTTGCAAGCACGATACGCCCGATATTGGTCTTCGGGTCGATGCCCATGAAGGTCGTGACGCCTGGATCGCCGCCGAAATGGCCGATCGTGCCCTCGCGACGATATTGCCAGAAGATGCCCTGGTTCGGCTCCTTCGCGGACAGGCCGGCCGGCATCTCGCCAGTCATGAATTCGGGCTTCAGCAAAGTAGCGATTGCAGAAGCCTTCAGCACCCTATCCTCACCGCGCCGCCCCTTCAATACCGCCGTCACCAGTCGCGCCAGGTCGGTGCAGGATGTACGCAGGCCACCATCGGGATAGGTCGCCAACGTATAGAGCGGATAGGGTTTCAGCTTCTCGCCATAGAGTGTCGCATGGTCGGGCCCGGTTTCGGCATCGGTCCAGCCCGAACTGGTCATGCCCAGCGGCTGCAGGAAGGTCTTGCGGGTGAAGTCCGCATAGGATTCGCCTGCCTTCAACTCGACTGCATAGGCAGCCAGCGTCGCCCCGATATTGCTGTAGGCGTAGGTGCTGCCCGGCGCGGTCGCCGCGAAATTCCGCTTGCTGTAGGTTTTCCCGTCCTTACTGAAATAGCTCTTCAGGAACGCGTCGATCCGCAGCGGATTGCGATCGCCGGGAACATAGCCTGCGGCATAGACGGTTTCGCGGTCGACGATGCCCGATGTGTGGGTGGCAAGCTGGCGCAGCGTGATCGGCCGGTCCGGAAAAGCGGGATTGCGTACCGGGAAGGGCAGGATCGTATTGATGTCGTCATCGAGCCTGAACCAGCCGCGTTCGACTCCTTTCATCAAGGCCATCCCGATCAGTGTCTTGCTAATCGATCCGATCGGCTGGACTGTGGTGACCGTATAGGGTCGCCTGGCAGCCAGGTCGGCGAAGCCGAAGCCCTTCTCGTAGATCATATGGTCGGCATCGAACATGACGACGCAGAAACCGGGGACATGCGATCCGGTCTGCAGTGCGGCAAGTTCGCGGTCGAGATCAGCCGCGCCGTCCTCCGCGCGGGCGGGCGCCCCGAGGATCAGGCTCGCAAACAGTGTCGCCGCGGCGACCCGGCGGCGTTGTCTCATGACGATCCTCATTCTGCTGCCCTCATTCTATTGTATTGAAAGACGGAAAATCCCTCAGCCGGCATAACCGGCGGCATCGGCCAGAAAGGCGGGCCCTTCGATCGCCGCGTTGAGAGCGCTGCGATCCAATGTCGGCCCGGCGAACGGCACTCCAGCCGCCAGCGCCTGAAGTGTGGCCTGCCCGGCATGGGCGGTCGCCTGAATCACGGCACCTGGGAACAGGACAAGCGAGAAGCCCGCCTCCCGGGCTTCCGCGGCGGAGGTCAGCGGGGATGCCCCCCCAGCCAATATATTGTGGACCAGCGGCCGCACACCGCCGAGTTCACCCACCAGCCGCTGGATCTGGTCCGGCTCGGTGAGCGATTCGACGAAGATCAGATCCGCCCCTGCCCCGGCATAGGCGACAGCGCGGCGCAGGGCCTCGTCGAAACCAAGGCTCGAGGCGGCATCGGTTCGTGCGCTGATAAGGGTGTCGTCATGGCGGCGCGCGTCCTGCGCTGCCTTCAGCTTCCCGACCATGGCTTCCAGGGAGATCAGCGGTCTTCCCAATGGCACCCCGGGCAATTTGATCTCGGCCTGATCCTCGATCTGGATCGCAGCGGCACCCGCTGCCTCGAACTGACGCACCGTCCGCGCTACCTGGATCGCGTTGCCGAAGCCGCTGTCGGCATCGACCAGCACCGGGATGCCGATCCGATCGCACAGCCGCGCCAATATCGTTGCGGTCTCGCTTGCTGACATCAGGCCGATATCCGGCCTGGCCAGATGCGACCAGGCCAGCGCCGACCCGGAAAGAAAGACGGCTTCGAAACCGGCCTGTTCCGCCAACAATCCGGACAGGGTGTCGAAGACGCCCGGTGCCCGCACGATCGCGTTGCCTTCGAGCCGATGCCGCAAAGTCGCTCTCACGCTCATAAGTTTCACTGGCTCCTCCCACGGGGGTCGATGACATCGCCCCGCCTTGCCCGGATCGCCGGCGCGAAGCACGCCTGAAGATCGGACGACAGCACCTTGCGCAAACCGGTCGCCATCATCTGCCAGCACCTCCAGAGGCAGCGGGAACGCCAATCAACATCCTGTCTCTCCCTCCTTGATCGGCCAGCAGCCGATGCTTCTTGACAAGCACCACAGCCTTGATAGCAATAATTGATACTGAGCTCATATTTAATAATCAAGAGGGGAGGTCATATGCTGCGCGTCGATTCCAGGACCTATGTCGGCTTTTTTATCGCTCTCGGGCTGGCCACGCCGGCCTGGGCACAGGCCGACAGGCGCGCAGATGGGGACGCTGGCGCGAACGATGCCGCGGACATCGTGGTGACCGCGCGGAAGCGGTCGGAGCGACTGCAGGATACTCCCATTTCGATCACCGCCGTCACCGCCGAGGGAATGGAGCGCAAAGGGATCAAGGATATCGCCGATATCGCGCGACAGACCCCCGGCCTTCAATATGGCGATTTCGGCGACATGAAGCTGTCACCCACTTCGCTGCGCGGGGTCGTTGGCGGGTCTGGCTCTTCCGGCGCAGACCCAGCCGTCGGCTATTATGTCGACGAGATCTATCAGGCCCAGGGTCCCGGCGCCGATCTCGACCTTTACGACATCGCGCGAGTCGAAGTGCTGCGCGGGCCGCAGGGAACATTGTTCGGCCGCAACACCATCGGCGGCGTCATCAGCATCACGACGCAGCGCCCGTCGGATACCTTCACCGCCTCCGCGACCGCCAATATCGGCAACTATAATGCGCTTCGGCTTGGCGCATCGGTTTCAGGGCCGATCATACCGGGGGTGGTCTCTGCCAAGATCTCCGCGATCAGGGACGTCAACAGCGGCTATGATCACAACGTGCTGCTCGACCGCGATGTGAACAATCATCGCTTCTGGGCGGTACGCGGCCAGTTGCTGTTCGACATCGCGCCGACAACCAGCCTGTTGCTGACCGCCAGCTACCGCAAGGCCGATCAGGAACAGCTCGTCTTCGAAACGCGGCGCTACAATATGAACGCCGCTCTGCCCCAGGCGATCGTCGCCGCCGGCCTACCGCTCAATACCGACCCGTTCGACCGGAAGGTCTATTCCGACAGCCCCAATCAGGAACGGTTGCGAGCATGGGACGTGTCAGCCACCTTCAAGACGCGGATCGGCCGTGTCGGCATCACCAACATCGCCTCCTATCACGACCATGACTATTTCAGCCGGGCCGACACCGACCGCTCCCCGCTGAAATTCCTGTATGACGGCGATCCGGAGAAGGTCTGGCGCTGGTCGGAGGAGCTTCGCCTCGATCTCTCGACCGGTCCGATCGACTGGCTCGCCGGCCTCTATTATTTCCGCCAGAACAGCCGCAACCAGAGCTTTGTCGAGATCGGGTCCGATCTGGCCATCATCCTGGGCGATCCCACGCTGACAGGCGTTCGCACTGGATCCGACGGCAATCTCGATACGACCAGCAAGGCCGCTTTCCTGAGCGCGACCTTGAAGGTCACGCCCCGCCTCGATGTCACGGTGGGCGGCCGCTACACCAGCGACAGCAAGGCTATCCACTATGTCCAGCGCGACGTGATCAACCTGCTCGGCGGCAACACCGATATCAGGACGAGCGGAAGCTGGGACCAGTTCACACCCAATGCCAATATCCGCTATCGTTTCTCGCCGACCGTCATGGCCTACGCGACCGCAAGCAAGGGCTTCAAGAGCGGCGGCTTCAACGATGCTCTGGGCAGCGCCGACGGAATCGCCTTCGGCCCGGAAGCGCTGTGGAACTACGAGCTCGGCCTGAAGACCGAATTGCTGGGCCGCCGGCTCGTGGTCAACACCGCGCTCTATTACATGGACTGGAGCAAGATTCAGCTGTCGGAGGACAATCCGGCCACCCCGGTCTACGATCCGATCATCCTCAATGCCGGCAAGGCGCACAGCAAAGGCGTCGAGATCGAGGTGACCGCGCGCCCGACCGACCGCTGGACGCTGGGTGGCAACCTGTCGGTGCAGGACGCCCGTTTCGACGGCGGGCGCCTTCCGAGCGGGGCGCTGCTCGACCACATCCCCTATGCGCCGGCCTATACCGCCGATCTCAACGCGGAATATCGCGTTCCCGTCGCCGGGCTTGGTTCAGTCTCCGTGTTCGGCGAATATCAATTGCGCGGGCGAACCTATATCAGCAACGACACTGATCCCGACGGCGTGGTGCACCCCTATGGGCTGCTCAACATCCGCCTGTCGCTGCAGTCCCGCGACGAACGCTGGCGTGTGACCATTTGGGCCAAGAATCTGACCAACCGGACGTACGAGCAGCGCCTGTTCGACCTGTCCGACCAACCGCTGATGGGACAGTCTGACCAACCTCTGTTGGGACAGAAGTTCATTATTCTGGGCGAGCCCCGCACCTTCGGCGCCGAATTCAAGCTGAGCTATTGAGGAGCAGCCATGACCCGCAAGAACCATTTTCTCCTAACGGCCGCGCTGGCAGCCGGCGCGATCATCGGCCCGGGCGCGGGTGCCGCGCAGTCCGTTCCCACCGCCGAGCCATCGCGCCCCGACGGGTGGAGCGACAAAGCCTATTATCTGCCGATGCGCGATGGAGTCAGGCTGGCGATCAGCCTCTATTTCCCCGGTGGCGTGCCCCCCGAGAAGCCGGCGCCGGTCATGCTGATCCAGACGCGGTACGGGCGCGCGGGCGAGGCTGATTTCGGTTCGGCCTGGCGGCGTGCAGGCTATGTCGTCGCCATCGTCGACACGCGCGGATCGACCGCATCCTTCGGCACCCGCCGGGTCGATATCGGGCCTGAGGAACAGCGCGACATGGACGAGATCATCGCCCATCTGGCGCACCAGCCCTGGTCGAACGGCCAGGTCATCACCTCAGGTGTATCCTATATGGCCGACACCGCCGATCTGGCGACGAGCCGTCCCGCCCCTGCCCTCATCGCCGCAATTCCACGACAGACCGACTTCGATACCTATCTGCACCTGTTCAGCCCTGGCGGCGTCTCCAACGACTGGATGCTCCGGAACTGGGGCAACGCAGTCCGCGACATGGACACGGGTCGCGATCCCGAGGGTGGTTCGGCCGATTGCCTCAAGCAGGTCACTGATTGCGCCCGGCTGTTTCCCATCCTCCAGCCAGTCGACGGCGACGAGCATTTCGACCTGTTGCGCCAGGCCCTGGCAACGCGCGGCCCCCATTGGGGCCCTGAGGACTATGCAGGCATTGCGTTCCGGGACGAGCCGGGGAGGAATGGCCACACGCTTTTCGCCTCCTCTCCGGCCGCGCAACTCGCCGCCATCCGGCAGGAACGAAAGCCAGTACAATATTGGGGTTCCTGGCTCGATGCCGGAATGGCAGAGGCCGCGCTTGCTCGCTATCGGTCTGCGCCGGAGGTGCCCGCCGAATTGTGGATCACCGCCAATAATCATGGCCAGAGCATCGGCGCCGACCCCTTCTTTCCCGGCGAGCGCACGCCGGCACCCGCCGCCGCAGATGTCTTCGCCAGCAACATCGCCTTTGCGGATCGGGTCCGCGCGGGGACCCGCATTGAGCGGAACATCAACTATTATGTGATGGGCGCGAAGGAATTCCGCACCAGCACGACCTGGCCACCGGCGGATACGAAACCCACCAGCCTGTACTTCGCACCCGGCCGGTCGCTCGCTCCGCGCATACCCGGCCAGCGTGGCGATGATCGCTATTCGGTCGACTTCACCGCAACCACCGGCAAGGCGACGCGCTGGTCGACGCAATTCGGCACGCCACCCGCCTATCCCGACCGGCGCGAGCAAGATGCCAGGCTGCTGACCTATGACAGCAGCCCGATGGATATCGATACCGAACTGGTCGGCACACCGGTGGTCACGCTCCACATGGCGGCGCGAACGAACGATCCGGCAGTGTTCGTCTATCTGGAGGATGTCGCGCCCGATGGCCGGTCGACCTATCTCGGCGAGGGCCAGTTCCGCGCGATCCACCGCAAGCCCGCCGATCCGGCCACCCTGCCTTATGATCAGGGGCCAGCGCCGCACAGTTTCCGAAGGACCGACGCGCTGGCGGTCACGCCGGGCGCGCAGATGACGCTGCGTTTCGCCCTGTTCCCCACGGCCGCCCTGATCAGGCGCGGGCACCGCCTCCGTGTCGCGATCGCCGGTGCCGACGCAGACACCTTCCATGTCTATTCGAACGGCGGGCCGGACACCTTCACCATCTCCTATGGTGCCGGGGCAGCGAGCGGACTGGAGGTTACCACGCGGCCCTGGAAACCTTCCTGACAACATTGCGGGTTAGGTCTCAGCGGTCTCCCGCAAGATATGCCCGCACACGAGTCCGCACTTCGGGAGAGTCGCCTGCCGCAAGGCAGTGACGGCTCTCGCGTGCCAGCGCGATATCAAGCCGGAGCCGAATATCCTCAGTCCGTGCCGCCTTGAGTCGCACAAGGCTTTCGGTTGGCAGCGCCGCCAGCCGATCCGCCGCCGCCAGAGCAGCTTCCTCCAGCGTAGCGCGCGGGACGACCCGGCTGACGATCCGCTCCTGCAACAGGCTATGTGCGTCCAGACGTTCGCCAAGCCACAGAATATCAGTCGCCAGCACGTGACCGCAGCGCTCGTCGAGCAGCATGCTCATGCCCCCGGTAGGAAATAGGCCGAACGCGGCTTCGGGGCAGAACAGGATCGTGTCGTCGGCGGCGATCGCGACATCGGCGTTGACCGGCCACGCCGCGCCTCCGCCCACGACCGCGCCCTGAATCGCGCATACCACCGGCTTGGTCCCCAGCATGATCAGCCGAGTCACGGTCTGAAGCCGGTCGATGAACGCGTGCGCCTTCTCGTCCCCGAATCCTTCGATGAACTCGGCAAGATCGTCGCCGGCGCAGAAGGCCCGCCCCTCGGCACGCAACAGGATCACGCGCACCAACGGGTCGCCTGCGGCACGATCCAGCGCGTCGATCAGATCGCCGAGCAGGTCGAAACTGATCGCGTTGAGCCGCTCAGCGCGGTCCAGGCTGACGATGGCCACGGCACCACGACGCTCAAGGGTCGCAAGCGGCATGATCAGCCTGCTGCCAGCATCGCGGCACGGCGCTTGAGCAGCGGCTTGTCTACTTTGCCGATCGGCAACAGCGGCAAGGCAGCGTCAAAAACGAAATGCTTCGGAATCTTGTAATTGGCCAGTCGCGCCCGGCACCAGGCTTCCAGTTCGTCCGCTGCGACCGGCCGTTCGGCGACGACGAAGGCGATGCCCACTTCCTGCCAGACCGGGTCCTCGGCGGAAACGACCGCTGCTTCGGCCACCGCCGGATGGGTTTCGATCACCGTCTCGATCTCGCGCGGATAGACGTTATAGCCGCCGGACTTGAACATCTCCTTCAGCCGTCCGACGATCCGGTAGTGTCCATCGGATCGCGCCACGGCAAGATCACCGGTCTTGAACCAACCGTCCGGTGTCAGCGCCGCCGCCGAGGCTTCCGGCCGGTTCCAATAACCAAGCATGTTATAGGCAGAGCGCGCCCATACCTCACCGGTCTCACCGGCCGCTACGTCCCTTCCATCGCTGTCGACCAGCCGGACCTCGACACCCGGAAAGGCCCGCCCCACCGACTCCGCCAACAGGTCGGGATCATCGCCCGGCTCAAGCGCGGTGATGCCGCTGGTCGTTTCCGTCATGCCATAATTGGTCGCCAGCCGCGGATGAACCTGCAGCAAGCGTTCGATCATCTCCCGCGACATCGCAGCGCCTTCCCAAAGGATAAGCTGCACTGCCGAAAGATCGAAACGGTCGAAGTCAGGCAACGCCAGTTGCATCTGGAAACAGCTCGGCACCGATCCCCACAATGTCGCGCGCTCCGCCTCCATCAACGCCAGGCATCGACGCGGATCGAACTGTTCCAGAAACAATATCGTCCCACCCGCGAGCAGGACGGGCAAGCTGACATCGACGACGCATCCGACGTGATTGATCGGGAAATAATTGACGGCCCGCAACGGCTCGACCGGCCAGAGACGATTCTGCTCGAGACAGAACGCGGCCAGGCCCTCATGATGCAGCAGCGCGCCCTTGGGCTGTCCGGTCGATCCCGATGTGTAGACGATCAGGCAGGGATCACGCCCGCCGCACCCGGCGCGGGCAACCGCCAGTGCCGCATCGGGCGTAGACTGGCCCGCGGCGAGGAAATCGGACCACGGACTCATCCCCGCGACCGGGGGCTCGCCGTCGAACGCCACGATATGTTCGAGCTCGGAGGAAGCGGCACGTAGCGCCCGGATATCGTCCCCGTAAGAGCGTTCGCCGATGCGAGTCCGGGTCAGAAGCACACGCGGCGCGGCATCGCTGACGACATAGGCAAGCTCTTCCAGCGTGTAGCGCGGATTGAGGCCGATCCAGATTCCCCCGATCGAGGCCGTCGCGAGGAACGCGACCAGATATTCCGGACGCGGCGTCTGCAGAGTGGCCACGCGATCGCCCTTGCCCACGCCGGCAGCGATCAGCGACCGCGCCAGCTGGTCGATCGCGTCGCGCATCGCCGCATAGGTCCAGCGCCTGTCGTCCAGCACCATCGCTTCGGCATCGGGCGCTCGCGCCGCGATCCAGGCCGGATAGTCGCTGATCCGGTCCAGCCGCAGGGCACCCGATTCCACAACCGTCATGTGCATATTCCTTATGATCGTCCACGACGCGACGGGACGAGAAAGAAAAGGGACGCCAACGCCAGCAGAGCCGGCACGAAGGCGACGAAACCCGCCACCGCCGCCCCCGCCTTGCCGGTCAGCGACAATATCAGGGCGGTCAGCGCCGGACCGAGCGCGAGGCCGAGCTTTTCCGTCGATGTCCAGATTCCGGTGAAGACGCCTTCGATCCCGCTTTCGCCCCCTGCCCTTCGCCCCGCGCTTTCAGCGTGCGCGATATGGGCGGCGAGCGTGAACGGCATGACCTGCAACCCGGCAAAGGGCGCCCCTGCGCTGACGAAACAGGCAATGGCGATCCCCCATGGAGCGTGGAGCCACGCCGCGCCCCCCACCACCATCGCGGCTGCGGCATAACCCAGCGCCGCCACGACCAGCATCCGCCTTTCGCCGAAGCGCCGGCCGAGCCGCGACCAGAACGGCGCGCTCAGGATGGTGGCGAGCAGCATTGCCCCGAGCGCGAGGCCGATGTCGCGCTCCGGCCGGCCGAATGCCCCAGTGACGAGATAGGGCGCGGCGGCCGACACTGCGCCAACGGCGGTGAGCTGGAGAAGAAAGGCGCAAGCAAGTCTGCGGAATCCTGCATTGGCCATCGCCAGCCGGAGTTGAGCGACGAGCCCCTCCTGCGGCCTTGACCCTCGCTCGGCGGGCCCCCGCTCGACGGGCGTTGCGAGATCATGACGCCGCAACATCGCGATCGGTCCGATCATCGCGATCAGGCAGGCCGCCGCAACGACAAGGCCCATCGCGGCATATCCCGTCCTGCCGCCACCATAATAGGCGACAAGCGCCGGAGCGACGCCCGCACCCGCAAGCACACCGACCATCGAGGCGGTCATCCGCCACCCGACCAGCCGGCCCCTGCCGCCCGCATCCGGCGTAATCTCGGCGGGTACGGCGCTATAGGGGACCGCGAACAGCGAATAGAAGGTGGCGAGAAGGAAATAGCACCCGCTTGCCCAGAGAAAGCCGTTCACCGTACCCGCTACCGGGGCCGCGAACAAAGCAGCGAATGCCAGAGGCAGGCCGATTGCCCCAGCGAAGAGAAAGGGCCGACGCCGCCCGAAGCGCGACCGGGTCCGATCCGACCAGCTCCCCACAAAGGGATCCCAGAAGATCGCCCACGCCTTCGGAACAAACAGGATGATCGCAGCCCAGGCCGGCGGGATTCCGAGGGTCTCGGTGCAGAAATAGAGGAGCAGCACCGTCGGCACGGTCGAGAACACGCCGTTTGCGAGCGAGCCGACCGCGTAGGCGCCGGTCGCGCCGCGCGAGATGGGCAAAGCCGACAGTGCCGGAACGCGCGTGATCATGCCGAGGGTGGTACCCAGGCAGTCAGCCAGCGCGCGACCAGGGCCGGTCGGTCAGCATCCTCTATCTCGATCTCGCAATCGATCGCCGTGATGCGCCGTCCCTTGTCGTCGCGGCGGACCTCGGCCGTCACGAAATGCCCGCGGACACGCGCCCCTGCCGGAATCGGTGAAACGAGCCGGAGCCGATCGAAGCCATAGTTCAGATTATATCCCGCAACCGCGGGGTCTGTGTCCCAGCCCAGTCCGGTCGCGTCATGGAACATCCGCGTCAGCAGCGCGATGGTCAGGAAACCAAAGGCGATGGTACCGCCGAATGGCCCGTTTGCGGCTGCCCATCGCGGATCGATATGCATCGGATCCGGATCGAGCGTGGTCACGCCAAAGGCGTCGATCATTTCCTGCGTGACCGGAATCCAGTCCGATATGCCGATCAGGCTTCCTGGCGTGAAGCCTTGCGACATTCGGTCTAAGCTGGGCGTGGACATGCAGTCTCCCGTGGGTACAATTGGTTCGCTAATAAATATGATATTGAGCTCAGTTTTATGAATTCGTCAACCGCCCCTCATCCGACCGCCGCCGCGCCGTTCCCTGCCGCCGCCGATACGGGGCTCTCCTTCATCGACTTCCTGAGCGAGCGGCTCGCCTCGGCCCCGCCGGCGACCAAGGGGCAGCGCACCCGCGAACGGCTGAAGATCGCTGCCGCCCGGGTGCTCGAGCAGAAAGGCTATCACGCCTTGCGGGTCGCCGATGTGGCGGAAGCCGCTGAGGTCGCCGAGGGCTCTTTCTACGTCTATTTCCGCGACAAGACCGAAGTGACGCTGGCGGTGCTGACGTCGCTGCTCGAGGACTTTTTCGGCGTCAACCTGACCAGTCAGTCAGACGAGGGTCCGTTCGACACGATCCGCCGCACCAACCGCCGCTGGTTCGCCATCTGCCGCAGCAATTCGGGCCTGATGCGATGCATGCTGCAGGTGGGCGATGCCGATCCCGAATTCGCCCAGATGGCCCAGAACAGCAACCGGCGCTGGTACGAACGTATCGCCGCCAGCGTCACCCGCCGCTATCCCGAAGGGGCATTGTCGGAGCCACTGGTGCTGCTGGTCGCCTATATGCTCGGCGCGATCATGGACGACCTGGCGCGCAAGCTCGTCGTCTATCCGGATGAAGGATTGCTGTCGCTGCTTGGACAACTCGGCGCCAACGACGTCGTCGCTGCCGACGCGGCGAGCGTGCTCTGGATGCGGACGCTGTATCCAGGCGTGCCGATCGACGGAGACCTGCATGCGGTCGCCCGCGCCATCGCCTCCTGGCCATCGCCGGTGATCGCCGGCGCGAGATAGCGATCGGCTGGACTGCTGCCTTGCAGGATTGGCCTTCTCGGCCGCCATCTCGGGCTATCGGGGCTGGCATCGGTCACGCTATTGGCGATCGATCGCGTCCGCTCGAAGTGACGAGAAATGCGATTCGCAGGAGACAGGTTTTTTGACGTCGTCAGCCAACAAGGAACACCCGCTCGGGCCTGGCCGGATTCGTTCGATCGTCATCCTGGGTGGCGGCACGGCGGGGTGGATGACCGCAACCGCGCTCGCCCGCTCGTTCGGGCGCGCGGTAACTATCACGCTGCTCGAATCCGAAGAAATCGGGACGGTGGGAGTCGGTGAAGCGACGATCCCGACCATTCACTGGTTCAACGAGCTGATCGGGCTGGACGAGGCAGACTTCCTCCGCGCGACCAAGGCGAGCTTCAAGCTCGGCATCGAATTCGTCGATTGGAAAAGGCCCGGCCACCGTTATTTCCACCCGTTCGGAGAGTTCGGCGCGCGCCTGCCCGGCGTGGCATTCCACCATCGTTGGCTCAAGGCGCGCGCGGCGGGCGTCGACCTGCCGCTGTCGAGCTTTTCGCTGGCCGGACAGCTCGCGGCGGAGAACCGTTTCGCCAAACCGGTGGGCGATGCGCGGTCGATCCTGTCCACGCTTGGGTACGCCTATCACTTCGATGCCAGCCTGTACGCACGGCATCTGCGCGGGATCGCCGAGGCGGCGGGCGTCACGCGGATCGAAGGCCGGCTGCAGGATGTCGAGCGTGATCCGTCGAGCGGCTTCGTCACCGCCCTCACCACCCAGCGGGGCGAGCGACTGGAAGGCGACCTCTTCATCGACTGCTCCGGTTTCCGCGCGCTGCTGATCGATCAGGTGATGGGCGGCGACTTCGAAGACTGGTCGCACTGGCTGCCGTGCGATCGAGCTGCAGCGGTGCCCTGCGCCCGCGTCGCGGAGACAACGCCCTACACCCGCTCCACCGCGCGGGAGGCGGGCTGGCAGTGGCGCATCCCGCTCCAGCACCGCACCGGCAATGGTTATGTCTACGCCAGCCGCTTCATCAGTGATGACGAAGCGACCGCGACGCTGCTCGCCAACCTCGACGGCGAAGCGCTCGCCGACCCGCGCGTGCTGCGCTTCACCGCAGGCACGCGGCGTCGCGCCTGGATCGGGAATGTCGTTGCGATCGGGCTGTCTTCCGGATTCCTCGAACCGCTGGAATCGACCAGCATCCACCTGATCCAGAGCGGGATCGCCAAGCTGCTGACGCTGTTTCCGGATCGCGACTGCGATCCGACGCTCGCCGAGCGCTTCAACATGCTGCTCAATGCCGACATGGATACGATCAAGGACTTCCTGATCCTCCACTATCACGCGACGACCGACAAGCCCGAGCCGTTCTGGGCGGAACGCCGCGCGATGCCGCTGCCCCAATCGCTGGTCGAGCGCGAGGACCAGTATCGCCGTTCCGGCCGGTTGATGCTCCGTTCCGACGAACTGTTCCGCGATGCCAGCTGGCTGGCGGTGCTCGACGGACAGGGAATCGAGGCCGGTGACTATAACCCGCTTGCAGACGCACTCGATGCAACGACGAACGTGGCGCAGGTCCGTCAGATTGCAGCAGTGATCGCGCGCGCGGTGCCGACTCTGCCCCGGCACGATGAAGCGCTGGCCCAGGCAATGGCGTCCACGGGATGATCCGGCCGGAGATCACCGCGCGGCGCATCGGTGCCGAGCGGGAGCCGATCGTCATCGTCGAGGGTTTCCACCCCGATCCCGAACAGTTGCGCAGGGCGGCGGAATCCGCGCAATTCGAACCGGCGCATCGCCATTACCCCGGAATCCGCGCGACATTGCCGACCGACTATTTCACGCGTGTTCGCCCGGTCCTGGCGACGGTATTGCGGGAGGTGTTCGGTCATGCCGGAGCGATCGACCTGATCGACGCCAGCTTCTCGGTCGTGACCGCGCCACCAGCCGACCTGACCATCGAGCAGCGTCTGCCGCATGTCGACGCGGTGCAACCGGGCCGGATCGCGCTGGTCCATTATCTGTCACGCGAGGACGGCGACGGCACAGCCTTTTTCCGACACCGCACCAGCGGGTTCGAGACGATCGATAGCGCGCGATCCGCTGGCTATCTCGCGCAGCTCAACAATGAGCTGAACGAGGGCGGCATGCCGCCGCGTGCCTATGTCCATGATGACACTCCCCTGTTCGAACGGATCGCAGAGGTCGGCGCGCGCTACAATCGGGCAGTCATCTATCGAAGCGCGATCCTGCATAGCGGCGCGATCCGGCCGGGCGCGCCGCTCGATGCCGACCCGGCGACGGGTCGGCTGACCGTCACCGCTTTCCTTTCCGCCGACTGAGCCGCTGCGGCGGCTGCACGGCGAGATACACGGTACTCCAGAGCTGGGCGGCATTCGATTCGTCGACGTCCTGCTTGCCGGCGCCAAACGGAACGACCCGGTAGCGCCCCTTGTCATAGGCCCAGGACCAGAGCTCCGAACTTTGTGTCGCGCGCGTTGCCTCGATCGCGCGCCACAACTTTGTCTGCGCGTCGATCAGGATCGCGCGTGTCGCCGCCGGCAGATCGTGCCGTGCCAGTTGGCGTTCCAGCCCGGCCGCGAACAGCGCCTGCTGCCACGACCATACCACCGCGCCGTGATAGGCCGCCGGCGTGAAGCGATCCTGGACCACCGGCTTGGCCAGTGCCGGATTGGCGACCAGCAGCCCGATATCGGTCATCAGGCCTGCGGGGAACGGTCGCGCGAGCGCGCCGACATAGGTGCCGAGTTCAGCCGGGCTGGGATGGCCGAACAATAAGAGGAAACCGTCGTCGGAATTGATGATCGGCACCGCCACGCCGTGATCATCGAGCGAGATCGCGTGGAAGGTGAGCGATTGTCCCTTGAGCGCCGCAAGCGCCGGCGCGGCCGGGACGCCGACGCGTCCGGCATAACGTCGCACTTGGGCGGCAGCCTCGCCGGCAGGCACTTCGACGCGGAACAAGCGCGGCGCCTGTTCGCGCCACGTTTGCGCCAGGGCTTCG
The DNA here is from genome assembly GCA_040388155.1 of Pseudomonadota bacterium. Taxonomy (GTDB): domain Bacteria; phylum Pseudomonadota; class Alphaproteobacteria; order Sphingomonadales; family Sphingomonadaceae; genus Sphingomonas. Next base: position 8,825 of record JAZKCJ010000016.1, on the reverse strand, counting down.
GCACCTGCGAACGCCGCGCGGTCGGCCGGTGTCAGATACGGATCGAGCAGCCCCGCGTGGAGAAGCTTGGTGGCAGCCTCGAGCGCCGCGGGCACGAAGATCGCGTTGACATCGTACGGGTAGCGCCCGCGACCGAGCCCCTCCTCGCTGTCGCGCCATTGTCCGGTCAATCGTCCCGGCTGGATCGCGACCAGCCGCTTCCAGACAGGCTCCGCCGCGAACGGTCCGGCAGCGGCGAGGACGAAGCGCAGGTTGCGCACCAACAGCGCGCCTGCGGAGTCGGCGCTGCCCGGATGTGCGGCGCTGGGGATCGTTCGTGCCAGGAACGCACGGGCATCCGCCGGGCTTGCATGATCGAGCAGATAATCGCCGGCGACGGGGCCAAGCATATAATCGTCGTCGATCATCGCATAATCGAGCGTCGGCGTGTCGCCATCCGGTTGGCCGTGCTGGCGATGGTCGACGATCGCGAATTCGGACAGTCCCTCCTCATGCGCGACATCCCCTGATGGGTCGAGCCGGGCAAGCACCGCGCCAATCCCCGCTTCGATCGCAGGGCTGCGGAGTACCGGCATGAGCAAACGCACCGACATCAGCGTGTCGCGACCGAAATAGGTATCGAAACGCCATGAGCCGGCGAGGAATTTCTCTCGATAGCTGAGGAAGCGCAGCGCGTCCCGCGCGGCGGGATCGCGTGCCGCATGCGTGTTGAGGAGTTCGGCTTCGGTCAGACCGGTCAGGGGCGTGTCGCCGCTTGCCGCTACGATCCGCATCCGGATCCGACCGCTCGCGCCGGCCATGATCGTGTTGTCCTCGATGCGCCCGTCGAGCACCTCTATCTCGAGGCGATACCCCGGTGCTCCATCGACACGGTCGCGGGCATAGATCAGGCGCGATCCCTCGATCCGAACCGGCGTTGCGACATCGGCAGGAAAGCGTCCGACCGATTGATAATCGCGCAGGAAGCGGACGTTCGACAGTACTGCCTGACGGATCGTCAGGCGCGGCGTCGCCAGCGAGGCGATCGCGGCAACGCCGTAGAGCGGCCGCCCCTTCGCGTCGGCCAGTGTTACTGGAGCAGGCGATTGTTCGAGCTGCCACGTCGCCGGCGCCGCAAGCGGCGCGAACCATAACCCTACCCCGCTGTTGCCCGCAGGGAACGCGACGAGGATTCGCGGGTCGGTTCCGTTGCGCAGCAGCAGGTGGGCGGCAACTTTTCCGTCACGGACGAAGGCATTGAGATTCTGTCCCTCGACCAGGCGATAGGCGAGCTCGGGTCGAGCTACCGGCTGCTCGCCGGCCGCCATGCTCTGGCCCGCGGCCAACAACAGCGCCCCGGCCGTCAGCTTGCACAAGTGGTGCCGCATCGTCTTCTCCTCAGCTTCCGGAATGACGAAGGCGCGGCAAGCCTTCCAGCCGCCGCGCCCCCATCAACATATCAAATCATCGACAGGATCAGAACTTCATCGTGATCGAGCCGCCATAGGTCCGTCCGACAATGCCGCGGGCATAGAAATAACCGTCGGTGACCGCCTGAGTCTGGCCCTGGCGCGGATTGCCCTCGGTGAGGCCAACGACATCGAACAGATTGTCGACGTTGAAGTTCAGCTGGAGCCGGTCGGTCACGTTGAAGTTCACACCCAGGCTGGTGACGCCATAGCTTGGCAGCGCAACGCCATTGCCCGCATCGGCGAAGATCCTGCCGATATATTTGTAGCGGCCATAGATTTCGCCCAGCCCGTTCGGGAGCTTCGCGGTCGGCGTGATGGTGAACAGCTTGGCCGGCGTGCGTTCAGGCCGGTTGCCCTCGAAGCCCGCCTGGTTGGCACCGTTGATCGCCAGGTTGACGAGCTTCGGATCCTGGAAAACGCCCTGGAAGTCGATCGCGAACCAGTCGATCGGGCGGACGTTGAGATCGACCTCGACACCGTTGGTACGCAGATCGGCATTGATGTTGGTCTGCACCGCCGGATTCACCGGGTCGGCGAAATTATAGTTCTGGTTCCTGAAGTTCGTGCGGAACAGCGTGACCGACCCGTTGAAGATGCGGCCATATTGATATCGAACACCCGCCTCATAGAGCTCGATCGTCGTGATCGGATCAGTGTTGTTGGTCTGGAACCCGTTGGCGTAGCGCGCATAAACCGCGAAGTTCGGCGTAAAGAGATAGTTCACGCCAACGGTGTACGCCGCCTTCTTCTGGGTACGCCGCGTCGTGATATAGGTGCCGTTGAAGGTCGAGCCGACATTGCGGATCACACCACCCACGCCCGGCTGCACCGGCTGGTTCACCGCCGCGGTCTGACCATCGCGGAACGTCGCGTCATCGCTTTCCCAGCGAACGCCGCCGTCGATCCGCAGGTCGCCGATGGCGAACTCGTCGTTCACATAGAGCGATATGCTCGAATCCTTGCGCTCCCGGATGCCTCCACCCCAGTCGCCATAGGAGACCAGGCCGTTGTCGCTGAGCGTACCGATGACCTTGTTGTTCGCATCAAGCGCGACGACGTCGTAGATGTCGCTGTTGGTGCGCACGTCATTGACGACGCTGGCCGTCGCCGACTGATCCTGCGACCGCTTGGTGTTGTAGTACATCACGCCGGCGGTGAGCGAGTTCTTGAAGCTGTCGCCCTGATATTCCCAGCGGCCGCCGACATTCAGCCCGAAGTCGCGCCCGTCGAGATAATCATGATTGAGCGTCGTGCGCTGGAGGAAACCATTGCCGTTGAGCGCGTTGAGCTCCGCCGTCTGGTTCGCACCCAGCAGCACCCCGGTGCGCAAGTTCTTGATACCGAAACGCACCGTCGTCGGGAAAGCCGCACGCCCGGCCGTCAGGAGACTGTCGATGGGTGAGGATGCGCCCGGCGTCAGATAGTTGACCGCGCTCGTCAGACCAGCGTTGCCGGTACCCGAGCCGGGGAACAGGCCGTTGAAGTCATACGAATATTTCAGATAGCGCGCTTTGGCGAACAGATCGATCGAATCGCTCACCGGCTTGTCGATGTCGAGGCGAATCTGCGCGGTCTTCGCCTTCACGCCATCGCGGTAACGGAAATCGCGGAACCCGCTCGGATGCGCCGCGGTCGAGACCGGCACGGCGATGTTCGAGAAGGCGTCGCCGCCGACATTGCCGAATTGCGTGTCGAGGCTTGGAATGCCAAGTGGCTTGCCATTGGTGAAGCGGTAGGGCTGATCGGCATAATAGGCGTTCTCCATATCGCCGCCCTTGGCCGAGAGGCGGATATAGCCGCCGTCATCGAAGCGATATTCAAGCGCACCCTTGAGGCGCCAGCCGGCATAGTCGAACGGGTTGTCACGCACGCCCGGGCTGGACTGGATATAACCGCCGATGTTGAACGCGAGGTGGTCGGAGATCGGCTGCGAATAATAGAAATCGCCGCGCTTCAGCCCGTAATTATAGGCAGTAACGCGGGCAATCCCCTCGGCCTGCTTGAAATTGGGGGTCTTGGAGATGAAGTTGATCGTCGCGCCCGCACCATTGACGGTCAGCACGCCCGACGAACCGCCCTTCACCGCCTCGAGGCGATCGATGGTGAGGTCCTGGTCGAAGAAGAAATCCGCACCGCCACCATTGTAGATGATCGGCATGCCGTCCTCTTCCAGCTGCACGAAGCGCTGGCCGCCGCCCTGAAGGCCGCGCACCGAATAGTTGTTCGAGACCTGGCCCGCGGTAGCCTCGACGAAGATGCCCGGCACGAGCTCGAGCATGTCGGCGGTCGACCGCGGCGCCTTGCGATCGAGGGCGATGCGATCGGCATAGGTAATGTCGGCGGAGGCGGTGATCAGCGGGCGGTTGCGCGTCGTCTGGCCGGTAACGACGATGTCAGTCAACGGCTGGGCGTCGTCGCTCGCGGGCGTCTGGACCGCCGCGGGCGCCGTCGTGTCATTCGGCACGTTCTGCGCGAAAGCGGCAGTCAACGGCATCGTGGCGACGCCTGCCAGCAGCGCGGCGCGAACGCCGGCACGAATGGAAAACTGCATAGATCCTCCCAGTCACTCTATCGCCGGGTCTTCCGGCTCGCGGGCCGATTAGTCCCGGGATGATTTTTTGAAAACCTTTTCTGCAACGTTTGCGCGAAATTTGATCCAGCTGTTGCAGACGGGCAACGTGGCCCGATGCCGCACTGCAGAGTCATCGGTCGCGGTGGCGCGCCCCTCAATAGCGCGCGAGCACCGATCGGAATCGGCGAGATTGTCTCCTCTCTCCTCCCGCCAGGGCGCGGCAGCCATCTGCGTTCCGCGTGTGACTGCTGCACCCCGAACGACGGATATCCTTTCGATTCAGCCACGCAATCGCCCCGATCGTACAACAGTTATTGATATCGTTTTCAAAAAACGAAGGTCAGGTATCACGGACCACGATCTCGGTCCTGAGGGTGGTCGAGCGCGGCCGACCACCGTCGATCTGCTGCATCAGCTTCTCCACCAGCAACGCGCCGGCGACATCGGTCTTCTGGCTGATCGTCGTGATCGCGGGGCTGAAATGCGCGGCCGGAGGGATATTGTTATAACCAACCAGCGAAAAATCGCGCCCAGCGAGTTGCCCACGCTCCTTGAACGCGCCGATCACGGCCATCGCCGCGGTATCGGAGAAAGCGAACACCGCGTCCGGCTGCCGCGCGCCGACGAGATAGGCGGAGACGGTCTCCGCAGTCGCGGTGAAGCCCATCGATGCGATCGGCAGAAAATCGATCGCAACGTCGCCCTGCTCGGTGGCGACATCTCTCAGCCCCTCGAAACGCAGGCGCAATTCCTCATGCCTGATATCGCCGACGAACAACCAGTGCTTGCGCTGCGCGGCAACGAAGTGCTGGCCCGCCAGACGGCCACCAAGGAGATTGTCGCTCCCGACGGCGCAATAACCGGTATCGGGCGCCACCGCGCCCCACACCACCAAGGGTACATCGTGACGGCCAAGGCTTCGAAGCATCGCGTCGCGCGTCCCCTGCCCCAGCACGATGAAGCCATCGGCGCCACGCGCGCGATAGAAATCGCGAAAGGCCCGGACGTCGTCCAGGCCGGGAGGAGACAGAAGAAGATCCTGATTGCGGATCGACAGCGCCTCGGACACCCCGGCAAGCAGTTCGAAGACGAACGGGTCGCCGATCGCGCCGTGAACATGCGACCCGAAATCGAGCATCACCGCGATCGTGCTGGTCCGCGAATGGCGGAGCTTCTGCGCGTTCCGATTGACGACATAGCCCTGCGCCAGCGCCACCTCGAGTACCCGTTCGCGCGTTTTCTCGGTCACCAATGGACTGCCGCTGAGGACACGCGACACCGTGGGCATCGACACCTGCGCGATACGCGCGATGTCCTGCATCGTCGGTCTCGCTTCCCCCGTACGAGGCTCGGAGCGCTCGGGCGCCTGTTTCGTCGTCATTGCGCCACTATGATCTACAATCATATCTCATCAAGCGACTCGTTCCCCGTCTGAGGCGTGCGGCTAGAGCGGAAGCCTGGTCGTCAGCTTGATGCAGTTCAGCGCAAAACTCGAATTGATCGAGCCCACGCCCGGCAGGTGGAGCAACACCTTCTTCAGGAACACCTCATAATCGCCAACGCTGCGGACGACGACGCGCATCAGATAATCGCCCTGCCCGCTCATCGAGAAGCATTCGACAATCTCCGGATGGTCTCGCGCCTGCGCTTCCAGCGCCTCAAGCGTTTCCTCGTCATGCTGCTTCAGGCGAAGCTCCGCAAAAACGTTGACCGTCAGGTCGAGCAGTAGCGGATCCAGGATCACCGCGCGCTCGCGGATCACCCCGCTTTCCTCCAGCTTCTTGAGGCGGCGCCAGCATGGCGTATGCGACAGGCCGACATCGCTCGCCAGGTCGGCGACCGACCATTGAGGGTTCGCCTGAAGGGAAGCCAGGATTTTACGATCTATCTTGTCCACGCAATTTTTATCCTAATATCTACGTCAATAACGCACGAATTTTTGCGCGATTGCTCGCCATATCGGAACAACGAGAACAAGTCTTTCCTCATCGGATCGGCAATAACGCGACCATGACCAAGCCGGCGATACCGGGGCCCGACGCGATCGCGTTGTCGCTCCATATTCCAGAACCGACAGCACGTCCGGGCGACGTTGCCGATTTCAGCCACCTGCGGCTCGACGCGGCTGGGGTGATGAGTCGCCCCGATATTTCGGCGGACGAAGCCGAGATGCGGGAGCTCCCCTATGGGCTGGTGCGCGTGCTTGACGATAACGGAGAGGCCCTTGGCCCCTGGAATCCGCAGCTCGCACCGGAAGTGCTGCGCAAGGGCCTGCGGGCGATGGTGCAGACCCGCCTGTTCGAAGACCGCCTGTTCCGGGCACACCGCCAGGGCAAGACCAGCTTCTTCATGAAATCGACCGGGGAGGAAGCGATCGGGGTTGCCCAGTCGCTCGCGCTCGCCCCTGACGACATGTGTTTCCCGACCTACCGGGTGCAAGGCTGGCTGATCGCCCGCGGTTATCCGATCGTGGACATGATCAACCAGATCTACTCCAATGCGCGCGATCCGCTGAAGGGACGGCAATTACCGATCCTCTATTCGGCGCGCGACTATGGCTTCTACTCGCTGTCGGGCAATGTCGGCAGTCGGTTCGGGCATGCGGTCGGCTGGGCGATGGCATCCGCCTATAAAGGCGGCCATCGCATCGCCCTGGGCTATATCGGCGAGGGTACCACGGCGGAGGGCGACTTCCACGAGGCGCTGACTTTCGCGGCGGTCTACCGCGCGCCGGTAGTCCTGGCGGTCACCAACAACCAATGGGCGATCTCCAGCTTTTCGGGGATTGCGGGCGCCGAAAGCACGACCTTCGCTGCCAAGGCGATCGGCTACGGGCTGCCCGGCCTGCGGGTCGACGGCAATGACTTCCTGGCGGTCTGGGCGGCGACGCTCTGGGCGGCCGAACGAGCACGGACCAATCGCGGCGCGACGCTGATCGAGTTCGTGACCTACCGCGCCTCCGGTCATTCGACGAGCGACGACCCTACCAAATACCGTCCGGCGGATGAAGCCGCGCACTGGCCGCTTGGCGACCCAATCGAGCGCCTGAAACAACACCTGATCCTGATCGGCGAATGGTCCGAGGAGCGTCATGCGCAGATGGAGGCCGAACTGAGCGAGATCCTGCGCGACGCCCAGCGCGAGGCTGAAGCGGTCGGCACCTTGGGCAAGTCCAAGCCCGACGTCGCCGAGATGTTCGAGGGCGTGTTCAAGCAGCCCGACTGGCGGGTGATCGAGCAGCGCGGCGAACTGGGGATTCCGTCATGACAGCCATGAACATGATCCAGGCGCTCAATTCGGCGCTCGACACCATGCTCACCCGCGACCCCGACGTGCTAGTCTTCGGCCAGGATGTCGGCTATTTCGGCGGCGTTTTTCGCGTCACCGACAAGCTGCAGCAGCGCCACGGACTCAAGCGCTGCTTCGACGCGCCGATTTCTGAAGGCGGGATCATAGCCACGGCGATCGGCATGGGTGCTTATGGATTGCGACCGGTCGCCGAGATCCAGTTCGCCGACTACATCCTTCCCGCCTTCGACCAGCTCGTGTCGGAAGCGGCGCGGCTACGCTATCGATCGAACGCCGAATTCTGGGCGCCGATCACGGTCCGCTCGCCTTATGGCGGCGGCATCTTCGGCGGCCAGACGCACAGCCAGAGCCCTGAGGCGATCTTCGCGCATATCACCGGGCTGAAGACCGTCATCCCGTCAACGCCCTATGACGCGAAGGGACTGTTGATCGCCGCGATCGAGGATGACGATCCGGTGATCTTCCTAGAGCCCAAGCGCCTCTACAATGGCCCGTTCGACGGCCGGCACGATCAGGCAGTGGCAAGCTGGGCCGGCCATCCCTCGGCCGAGGTGCCCGAGGGCCATTATACCATCCCGCTCGGCAAGGCCGCGGTCGTTCGCGCCGGCAATGAGGCGACGATCCTCGCTTACGGCACCATGGTGCATGTCGCGCGGGCCGGGATCGAGGACAGCGGCGTGGATGCCGAACTGATCGACCTGCGTTCGATCGTACCGCTCGATATCGATACGATCGTCGCTTCGGTGAAGAAGACCGGGCGTTGCGTCATCCTTCACGAGGCATCCCGATTTGGCGGCTTCGGCGGCGAATTGTCGGCGCTGGTGCAGGAACGCTGCTTTTATCATCTGGAAGCCCCGATAGAGCGCGTGGCGGGCTGGGATACGCCCTACCCGCATGCGTTCGAATGGGACTATTTCCCTGGCCCGGCCCGCGTCGCCGCTGCGCTACGGCGCGTGATGGCCGATGTTACCGTAATGGATCTCTGACATGGCACGTTTCACGTTCAAGCTTCCAGACATTGGGGAAGGCATCTCCGAGGCGGAGATCGTCGCGTGGCACGTGGCGGTCGGGGATCGTGTGGAGGAGGACCAGGGCCTCGCCGACATGATGACGGACAAGGCGACGGTCGAGATGGAATCGCCGGTGGCGGGCGTGGTGGTCGAGCTGGCCGGCGAGGTCGGCGACCAGGTGTCGATCGGTGCCGCGCTGGTGGTGATCGAAACCGATGCCGCCGAGGCGGTGGCCGATGCCGCACCGGCCGAGACCAAGGCCGAGGAAGCCGAAGAGCAGATCGAGGCGGAAACGCCGGGGGCCGGGGAGGTGGCTGAAAAGCCCTCTCCCCATCGGGAAGAGGGTTCGGGAGAGGCGCAGTCGCAAGCGCCATCGCCCGAAACTGCCCCTCTCCCCGCCCCTCTCCCCCCAGGGGAGAGGGAGAAGGCAGCCCATGTCCTCGCCTCGCCCGCGGTCCGTGCCCGGGCGGCCGACCTCGGCAT
>JAZKCJ010000015.1:0-142745 GCA_040388155.1 Pseudomonadota bacterium | reverse complement strand
AACTCAACGCCCTTGGGAATCCCAGTTCGATTCAAATCAGATGAATCAGACTCTAACGGCATCAGCGCGGCACCTCTGTTTCATATCATCGCGCTGCCGATCGTCGATCCGGTCACTGGTCTGCCAGAACCGTCGCGCATCGAGCAGCCAGCGTGCCGGACGGTGGATGATGGCGGGGGCGACGTCGAACGCCGCGGCCGCGAGACCAGGGAACGCGCCGTATGGATTTCCGCAGAGGGTGCGTTTCAGGCGATACAGGGCGCGCTGGTGATGGAGGCCGCTTTGGCAGTAGTCCGGGCGGGCACCCTCCAGCCGCAGCCATGCGATAATAACCGTGTCAGTTCAGGAGCCTGCGAGGAGGCAATCCTCTCGGCCGGTGGCTGGCGCAACATGTATTCCGTGGAAGCGTGCGCCGCCGGGAGCGGCTTGATCTGCTACAGGATCCGCGCCTCGCTGGGGATAGAGTTGACGATCGTCGCGCGCGGCGACAACGAACGCGCCGCGCCAACGCAGATTCTCTCGATTGCGGTCGAAGAATTTTTAGCAATTTAGGAAATGCTTGTCACAGTGTTGTCATTGCCTCGCGCACCGTGGAGGCTTGAATCTGTTTTGCCACGATACGCTCGTTTGACAATCTAGGGTTTCAGGAATTTCTCTTGGGCTCGGTCAAGGTTCCGCTGGATATTAGACATCTGCCGATGGGTCATCGCACTGACCGGCGCTGTGAAGATTAGCTGGCCTTTGATCATCTCATGCCAGCCGATGGCACCTTTGTAGATGGTTGCCGTCGGAATCCCGCCTCTCGCTAGAGACATTGTGTCACCGTAATTCTGGTTTTCCGGGTCGCCCGAATCCAGATCATCGATCATGCCGTCGCTCGCCGCGCGGCTGGGATCGTCGCTCTCGTCGATATGGCCGTGGATCACGAAGATGACTTTGCCCGGCCCTGACGGCCGCGAATGTTGCGTATCAGCACCATCCAGAGCGCGCGTTCTTCCGACAGCCAAGCGTACCTCGATGTGGCCGTCGGGCATCAGATAACCATAAGCGCTCCCGGCAGTTGTTAAAAGCGGCGCGGCGGGCGCTTTTCGCCCTTTGCGAAGGATGACGGCTGCTCGATCGTCAGTTCCCGGATCATCCGGCGCATCTCATCGTCGAGCCGCCCTGCGCACTTCGGGACCGGGTAGGCCGTGCAATCCGCCGCGCGGATCGCGTCCCAGCGTCGGGCGGCTTCCCGCGTTGATATCAAGTTGCTGATCGACTCCCGCAGATCCGGCGTCCGGTCGATCCAGTCGAACAGGCCCCGCTCGCCCCGAACGGGCTTGCGCGGCGGTGGCACCCTGGCAACGCCGGTCAATATCTCGACACGGCGACGTGCAAAATCGGCATAGGTGGAAACGGCGCCAACCACGTCCGCGCGGGAATAATTTGGGTAATAGGCACGGTCCGCATTCTGCGCTTCCTGGAAGGCAGGGATCATCGCGGCGAGGAAGCTGTCGCGACGCGCACCGGTACGCGCGCGCGGCAGGAGCTTGTTATAGGCATCGATCGCAGCGCCATCGCACGCCTCGAAAAGTTGTGGCGAATAGCGGCGCGCCTTGCAGTCCGCCCGACGGGTACCGATAGCCGCGATTGCCCGCTTCGCGCGCGCTATCGAAGATGCGCTGGCGATCCTTGCCTTCGCAGCGGAAGCCGGCGGAGTCACCGCCGCGACGGGTGAAAGGACGGTCGACATCGCGGCGACAATGGCGACATAAACAAGGGTTCGTGTCCCACTCCAGCGCTTCATCGATCCCTCTCCTGACCCATATCATCTCCACGACGAGTGATCTCTTTTTGTTCTAGTTGAGTCAATGGCTGGGCGAACCGTTCCGACAGCGTGCCGCGATCCTATTTCGGCCGTCCGTACAAGCCGCCCGTCGGGGGAGCCGTCACCTTTTCCGGATCGTACATATAGTCCGTCACGTCGATGAGATCGTCGGTATATTTGTGCATGAAGGCGCGGTACGCAGTGCTGAGATTCGGCCCGTAATGAGTGAGCCAGTACTGCCTTTCGTCGGGCGGCACATTCTGCTTCCAGTGCGATGCGCTCAGTGGCTTGCCCTGAAGAAAGTCAGTCGCACCCTCCAATCCCTCATGATGGGCAAGATAGGCATAACGCGCGAGCGCAGCGGGGGATTCGTCCAATACTACCCCGCGCTTCTTCAGCTTGGCGAGATTGAATGCGGCATAATCGGCAGATGCGTTGATGGAATGATCGGCGTCGAAGCGGAGAGCGAGAAACGCTTGCTTGTACGTCGCCGCGATCTTGCCTTTCTTGTCGAGATAGCCGAGCCTGGTTGCAAGGCCGTTCAGGTAGCTGCCGCGTCGTTCCGCCTCACCGAGCCAGGTACGCGCCATGAATTGCGTCAGGCCTGACGCGTCGGTTTTTTTGTTCCGGCTTTTTGGGTCCCATTCATGCCGCTTGTTCCGGCTCGCCTCGGCACCGATGAGCGCGGCAAGGGTTTGCGGTGGAAGATCGAAGGTTCGTGCGGCCTTTAACATAGCGGGGCGATATTCGTCGTTGACACCAAGGTGCAGGTTGTCCGCCGAATAGGGATCATTCGACGCGGCACCATTCGAACGTTTCATTTCAAGAGCGATTTTGCCGGTTAGCGCCAGCAGGCGTTCGACTTGGGTCGGCGGGTCAGCACGGTAGCCGTATCTGGGCGCGGGTGCCTTTGGGGCCACTTTGGCGGCTGAGCCGGTGGCAATTGGAGCAGGCTTTGCGGCGCCGGGGGGTGCCTTTGCCGGCCCGTCCCCTACAAGATGCGTTACAGGATCGGCAAAGGGGCTGTCGCTTTCAGCTGCCGATGCGTTCGCCCAGATCGTTGGCAAGAATGCCGGATCCGTAGAGCCACTTGGGAGCGCTGACGCTGCCGTGCCTGCAAGCTGGTGATCGTCTGGTATCGCCACTTCCCTACCAGACCAGAAGGCTGCCGGCGTCGGGAGGCCACGTCCCGAGTTCGAGGGTGCATCCAAACGCGTTCCCTCAAGCGGAATCGGCGCCAAGGGGGCATGTGGAACTGTCTGGCTCCCGAGCACCTTGTACCCGCCCGATTTCCACCACCAGATCGCCTGGTCGGCGGTATAGGTGAACGGCACCAGCCCCTCGGCGATCAGCGCATGGCCGAAATATTTGTCGACCTCCTCATAGGTCGCGGCCCGCTCGTCCTTCGTCACTTCATCGAGGTCGTCCATCGTCCGCGACAGCAGCGCCATCGCCATATAGCCGCCCCTGGGATGCCGCATGCTCAGATGGTCGGGCACCTTCCAGCTTGAGGGCGGCCCGTCCCAGAGTGAGGGCGGCGGGGCAGGCGGGCGCTCCGGGCGCGGACGAGCGAGGTGCGCGTTCTCCTCCAGGAAGCGATGCATCCATTGCTCGTCGGTCTCCTCCTCCGGCGCAGGCGGCGCGTCGGGCGGGTGGTTCGCCTCCACCTCGTCCGGCGCGGCTGCGGTGTCGGGCACGTCTCGGGCAAGGTCGTCCTGCGGGTCGGTCGGGATCATGCGGTGCCTCCTTGAACGGAAGGTCAATTGCGCATGGCCGCAGCCGGTTTTGAATCGATCCTACCCCGCCAGTTGTCCGATCGAGGTGAGCAACTCGTCGCGCATCGCCATGCCGGTGGTCGGCGTGGGCAGACCGGGGCCGGCCGCGAGCTTTGCGAATACCACCCGCCGCTCGGCCCCGCGGTCGGTCTTGTCCGCCCAGCCGACGAACCAGCCGAGCGGCTGAGTCCTGTCCTGATGTCCGTCCGGGGCGTTCAGCCAGCCGCTTCCGGTCTTGCCGTGCACGCGCCAGCCACCGCTGCCCGCGAACACCGGCAGGATCTCCTCGGTCAGCGCGCAGGCCTGCGCCGAAAGCAGCTTCCGCGCGAGCAGCCGTCGCACCATCGCGACCTGTTCGTCGGGTGAGATGGCGAGCGAGGACATCAGCCAGGCATTGATCAACCCGTCCTGCTTGCCCGGATTGCCACTGACGTCGCGATTGCCATAGCCCAGCCTGTCGACATAGGCCTTGAACCGCGCCGCCCCGAGCCGCTTGGTGATCTCGCGCGAATACCAGATCACTGAATTCAGCTCCCAGCTCGTCGGGTCGGTGCGCTGCTTCTCGACTGCCCGGCTCGCCTCGTGAACGGCCGGATCATAGTCCCAGGCGGGGGTGCGCGCGTCCTTCAGGATGCCCGCGTCATAGCCCATCAAGGCCAAGGGAATCTTGAAGGTCGAGCAGGGGGAGAAGCGCGTTGCGCACTGGCCGGACCGGTGTAGCACCTTGCCTGTCGCCTGGTCGACCAGCAGGGTCGCGCGTGCCGGTTGTGCGATGATCGCTTCGGTAGTCCCCGGAAATCCGACGATTCCGGCGCCCGCGCCAAGCAGCAACCGTGTCGTGAAGGTCCGCCGGTCGATCGCCATGTTCGTTCTCCTCGGTTCCGATGCCGCGCAGGCTAGGGTGGGCGGGGCCTCCCGCACAAAGGATCAAAGCTGGCACCAGCCCCTAGATTAACTTATGGCGCGGCATGGTTCGCCCCCACCTCCCGCTCAATGCCCTGCGCGCGTTCGAGGCGTCGGCGCGGCACCTCTCCTTCACCCGTGCCGCGATCGAGCTGTGCGTGACGCAGGCGGCGGTCAGTCATCAGGTGAAGGGGCTTGAGACCCGCCTCGGCGTCCAACTCTTCCGTCGCCTGCCGCGCGGCCTGGCGCTCACCGATGAAGGGCTGGCGCTGCTCCCAGCGCTCGCCGACAGCTTCGATCGTATCGCCGAACTGGTCGAGGGCATCGGCGGCGGCATGACGGTCCAGGTCCTGTCGGTCGCCGCAGTCGGCACTTTCGCAACCGGCTGGCTGCTGCCGCGACTGCCAATGTTTCGCGCGGCCCATCCACGCATCGACCTGCGCCTGTTCACCAACAACAACCGGGTCGACATCGCGGGCGAGGGCCTGGATTTCGCGATCCGCTTCGGCGACGGCGCGTGGCACGGGACGGAGAGCGTGGCACTGATGGAGACGCCACTGACCCCGCTCTGCACCCCCGCCATCGCCCGCACCCTGGCCGAACCGCGCGATCTGCTCGCCGTTACCCTGCTCCGCTCCTATCGCGCCGACGAATGGCCGCGCTGGTTCGCCGCCGCCGGCGTGGCCGCGCCGCCGTTGCACGGCCCGGTCTTCGACAGTTCGGTGACGATGGCCGAGGCGGCGATGCAGGGTGCGGGCGTGGCGCTCGCCCCGCCCGCGATGCTCGCCCGCCCGATCGAGCATGGCGCGCTGGTCAGGCCCTTCGCGGAGCAGGTTGCAACCGGCCGCTACTGGCTCACCTGGCTCAAGTCGCGCACGCCCAATCCGGCGATGCTGTCGTTCCGGGACTGGCTGCTGGCGGCAGTGGCGGGTTAGGGTAGGCGGATCGACGCAATGGGAATCAATGCCGGGTTCGTCATCCGGCTCACTGGCTATCGACGCGTCTGGCCCGTCCGGTAACCGCCCCGGCGAAGTTTATCGTTCCGGCCTGCATCCCGATTGCCTCCTCGTACGTAGCTGGCGCGGAGCGCCAAGCGGGAGGCAGGATGACCGAACTGGATAAAATCACCGACAGCATCGTGGCGCTGCGCGCATCGCTGGCGCTCGACATGGATGCGCTGGGCATCGCTGAAAGGCGTCAGTTGCGGGCTCATGTCGAACATTGCATCCTCGACCTGCAACGCCTGTTGTCGCGCCTCATCGCGGCGCCGGATGCCGTGCTCGACGGCGCCTGGGAAAGGGAAGCGGGCGCCGGGTACGATCAGCCGATAGTGAACCATATAGGCGTGAAGCCTGAAGGCTAGGGAACCGGCCGCAATATTTCCTGGCACCGCGCATCGAATGCCGTCGCCAGCGTCGCCAGGCTCACCGTGCCCAGTCGGGCGATCAGCAGCGCCTCGGCCTCGTGCAGCGCATCGTCGAGGGCGGCGTTGACCACCTGCTCGACCGCGCAGCCGGGGTTGTCGCTCTCATTGCCGATCGCGAAGAGAGTGGGGCCGCCCACCGCACGGTGAATGTCGAGCAGCGAGACTGAGGCCAGGTCGCACGCGATCGACCAGCCGCCGCCATGGCCCTTCTCCGACCGGACATAGCCGGCCTCGCGCAGGCCGGCCATCGTGCGGCGCACCACCACCGGGTTCGTCCCCAGCATCTTCGCGATCGTCTCCGACGTGGCGGGCCCTTCGTGCCGCGCCATGTGGAGCAGCACGTGGAGCATCCGCGAAAGCCTGCTGTCCTGTCTCATCCTCCCTGTGTCGTGATTGCGCGCGTCGATGGCAAGTCACGAAGATACTCGACACATCATAAGTTGCGTGACATCAGGCGCGCTCACCAAAAGCGGCGCCGCCCGCCGATCGCGAGGGAAGAAAGATGAGCGCGAACCTGAACGACCCGGGTTTCTGGGACAGCCAGTCCGAATATCAGAAAATGGCGCATGCCTTCACCTCGGTCTATGCGGGGCAGGCGTGGCGGCAGGCGGCGTTGCCCGCCGGAGCGACGGTGCTCGACATTGCCTGCGGGGCCGGCGCGCTGGCCCTGGTGGCGGCGCGCGCCGGGGCACAGGTGCTGGCGACCGATTTCTCGGCTGGCATGGTCTCGGCGGTGCTGTCTCACGGCCTGCCCAATATCGATGCGCTGGTGATGGACGGCCAGGCGCTCGACCTGCCCGATGCGTGTTTCGACGCCGCCTTCTCGATCTTCGGCATCATGCTCTTCCCGGACTGGCGCAGCGGGCTGGCGGAGATGGCCCGGGTGGTACGGCCCGGCGGGCTCGGCTGCGTGGCGAGCTGGACGCATCCGGGCGGGGCTGCGTCGAACCTGTTGCTGGCCGATCGTGTCGCCGCACTGTTCCCCGATGTCGTTCAGCCCAGGCCGATCGAGGGCATGAACGAATTCAGCGACCCTGCCCGGTTCGAGGCGGCGATGGTCGCGGCCGGCTTCGCTGACGTGCGGATCAGCGAGGTGACTCATGATTTCGTGCTGGACATGACGGCGCTCGCCGACCCCGGCCGGATATTCCAGTTCAGCCCGATCTGGGCGGCGCTTGACGAGGAGCAGCAAGGAACGGTGTTCGCCTCGATCCGCGCCAGCGTGGCCGAAGCGGGCGGTGCCTTGCCCATTCCCTCGCCCGCGTCGATCGCGATCGCGCGGCGGGCCTAGGCGTCCGTCGCACGGACAGCGGATCAACCGTTCCGGTGTCGACACGAGTTGACTCGTCGTCGCGCCTCTGGCTGTCTGTGTGCACGTGATGGGGGATCACGCGTCTGACGGGGGCCAGACATGACAGTGGCAATCAACGATATCGCCCGCTTTCTGGGCAAATATGATCCGGAACGGCTCGCGGCATTGCGCAGCGGATTCCCGGAAGCGGCGGCCCGGTTCGATCCGGACGGCGTCCCGCTCGGTGATGACGGCGATGCGGCGGCGGTCGCCGCCGCCAGGGCAATGCTGGAGAGCGTCGGGGGCGTCGCTGACAAGGCGGAGGCCGATGCGATGCGGCGGCTGGCCTTCTCCCGCTGGCTGGAACTGGCCGGCTCGCTTGTCGCGGCCTTTTCGTCGGCGGGCGTGGTGACGGCGCTGGCGGTGCTCAGCGCGCGCAACCTGGCCGTCACGCTGGCGATCATCGCCTTTCTCGGCAGTGCGGCACCGATCGTCGCGAACTGGCTCAAAGGAACGGCCGGCGGGGCGGGTACGGCGGCCCAGGCGCTGTCCAGGCTGCGCGAACTGGTGTGGGAAGCGCGCAAGCTCCAGGCCGGGCTACCCAAGGCGGCCGATGTCGACAAGGCCGTCGAGCAGGCCAATGATTTCGCCCATCAACTCTCTGGCGTGCTCAACGAGCTTGGCTACCGCGCGGCGATCCGGCCGGTATGAGGCGCGTCCGCGCCGTGGTGATCGCGCTGGCCTTGCTGGCATCGACCGGCGGCGTCGCGACCAGCGCAGGGGCGGGAGCCGTGGCCAAGCTGCTGGTGCAGGTCTTCAAGCACGGCGATGAAGCTGCGGAAGCCGCGGCGGGCGCGGCGAAGGCCGAGCGGGCTGCCGCCGCCGTGGCGCAGGCGGATCGCGCAACGCTTGAGGCGGCACGGGAAGCTGCCAGGGCCGCCGAAGCAGTGATCGGCGTGAACGGGCCGATGTCCCGGACTGAGCGCGAACAGTGGAGCCGGGCCTATCGCGACATGCAGGCCCGCCTCCCGATGGACACGCTGCACCGGGACATGGCGGCGTTCGACACGCTCGTGCAGACGGGGCTCAAATCCAGCGATCACTGGACCGATGCCGTTGCCTATTCGAGCGATCTTCCCTTTCTGAAGGTCAAGGTACCGGCAGCGGACACCATCGAAAGTCGCACTCTCCTCGCCTTCGCCCATGCCCGGCTTGATGCTGTGCTGCGGGGGCGTTTCGATACGAAGGACGTGAAGATCGTCTCGCTGGCCCTTGCAGACAGTCGCGCTGCCTCGGTTGCCGAGGTCGCTGCGTTCCGCCGCACCATTCCGCACGCCAATTGGGATGAATTCGGCTTCCTGGCGCAAATCCGCGATGGGGCGCAGGTTGACGATGCGACGAAGCTGACCCGGCTCCGGCCCTATCGCGGAAAGACCGTGATCATGGTGGGGCACGTGCCGAGGGGGACGGCCGACTTCTTTGTCCATGGCGCCACCGGCCCTCGCGCTGTCGACATACAGGGCTGGATCCGCGCGGCCAACGAGGCCGGCGTGAACCTGATTCCGATAGGCTGCGATTCCGGGGACTTCGCCAATCTTGGCGCGGCAGGTATTGTCAATTCGGCGAAGGTCAGGCGCCAGCTCCGCGAGGTGCTGCTGGCCGAGCCGAGGACCATGGCCGATTTCCTGAAACGGCTTACTGGCGCCGACCTGACGCTGACGATGAACCCGCTGGACACGCATCTCTTCGCCAACGGGCTTGAAATTGCGGGCAGAAAGGGGGAGCCGGTGGGCAGGCTCGTCCTGCAGGGTGCGCGCGCCGCACCCCGTTTCCAGTCGATGGCGGAGCCGACCCCAGGCTATCCGGTCGACCCTTGTTTTGCTGAGGGCAGCGCCACCGGTTTCAACACCTGCATCGGTACCGCGCAAAAGAAGGTAGACCTCGCTGCGCAGCGACAGGAACAACTGTATCGGACCACGGCGGAGACGCTCCGGGCGCTCCGGATAGCGGAGGCAGAACAGGATATCCGCAATCTTCGCCCGTGGCGGACGGTGGCGGTGGCCGGCTACGTCGTCGCCCTGGCATTCATGATCTACCTTTACCTCATCAAGGGCGTTGCCCGTCGCGAGGAACAGGATGTCGGCGCGCGGATCGCCCAATTGTTCAGCCGGGATCGTGTGCTCGACGCCGGCGACAGGCTATGGATGATCCTGCGTCATCCCCGGGCCGGGTTCCGGGATTTGTTCAACATCGGGCTGCTGCTTGCGATTGCCCTGCCGCTTGTGCTGAACGAACCCTCGACCTGGGTTTATCTGTTCTACAGCTTTGTCGCGCTGTGCATCGGCGTGACGATATGGGACAAGCTCAAGGACGCGCGCAATCAGTCTTCACTGGTCAGCCTCACGCTGGCTTTGTCGCTGATTGCATGGCTGGGTACCGGGCTGGCCCATCTGACGTTCGGGTCTTCCCTCACTGATGCGCGGGCAAGGCTGAATCCGATGCCGGAGTTGAGTGTCGTATCGCAGTGATGCGCCGTGAGAGCAGCATCGTTGGCTGGCTGGCCCCGAAAGTCGCAGGCATACGTTCTGTCGTCCGATGACCGTAAGCGCCTCAGCTGACACCTCTCCGATCCGCGGCGCGGATTCGCCCGAAATCCGCAGCGCGGCGATGGTCGTCAACGCGCGGTCGCGCCGGGGCAGGGCGTTGTTCGACCGGGCCTGCGTGCGGTGCGCTGACCTGCCTTACCCGGTCGACGCGCACGCCGTGGATGATCCCGCGCAACTCGGCGCGGTGGTGAAGAGTGCGCTGGCGAAGAAGCCTGACCTGCTGATCCTCGGCGGTGGAGACGGCACCATCAGCGGACTGGTCGATTATCTGGTCGGCACGGAGACAGTGCTGGCGGTGTTGCCGCTCGGCACCGCGAACAGCTTCGTGCGCACGCTCGGCATCCCGGTCGATATCGACGGCGCGCTTGACGTCATCGCTGGCGGACGGCGCCGGCGCATCGATCTGGGCATGATCGACGATGATTATTTCGCGAACGGCGCCGCGATCGGCATCGCGCCGCGCATCGCTCAGTCGGTGCCGCACGCGCTCAAGAAATATCTCGGTCGCGCCGGCTATCTCGGCTGGGCCGCATGGGAATTCCTGCACTTCCGCCCCTTCACCCTGATCGTCGGCGAAGGCGCGGCGGCGGAACGGCTCGCGGTGGTCGAGGTGCGCATCTCGAACGGCCCCTATCATGGCGGGACGGAACTCAACGAGCAGGCGGCGGTGGATAATGGCGCGATCGTCGTCCAGGCGGTGACCGGGCACGCCAGGACCCGGCTGATCAGGAACTGGGTCACGAGCATCCTGCGCCTGGATGCGCGGCACGAGACGGTGCGGTACTTCTCCGGCACCGAACTCCGCATTGCGACCGAGCCGCCGATGGCGATCTCGATCGACGGCGAACTTCTGGCCAGGACGCCGGTGACGGCGCGAGTCGCGGCGGGGGTGGTTGAGGTGCTGGTGCCGTGATGCGCACTGCATCAGCGAATATTTTCCGTCAGGATCTCGGGTCGGCAATATGCTTCGTCAGCAGGTTGATCGATCGCTCGTGTCGCTGTTTAGCGCCGTTACCGCAGCACTATTATCTCGGTTGCTCCCGATCTCGATTTTTCAGCAGGGGATATAATAGCGGTCTATGGCACCAGAGGTGACATAGCCAAGGTGATGACGCTCGGGTCTCAGGCCATGTTCTCGAGTGAAGGCGATATCCGGACCGTCGTCAGGACCTACTTTGAATACGGTAAAGTTATTGCCGAACAGATTGACGATATGTGCCCGATATTCCCGAACCGTAACGCCGATGACCCACACGTCACTGGCGCGCACAACCCGTACAAGCTAGCAACGCCATGACCAGGCTGAAACCGATCGATCCACGTCCCATGCTTCTTGCCCCCGATCTTTTGATTCGCGAGCATTCGTACTACAAATGTTCCACTTGCTCCATAGGCGGGTTGTGGTGGTTCGCAACGTCATCGGAAACGGACATGGATGTGATTGTCATGGCCGGTCCATGGTCGTGCCAGACCTTGGCACAGGTCAGGCCCGACCTGGAGCGTGTTCTTGCTCGCCTCGGCACCGATGAGCGCAGCAAGAGTTTGCGGCGTAAGATCGCATTGGAGATCAATTTCCCCTCCGGTTTTTCCTGACTCGGACCAACTGAGGATAGTGCATCTCCATATAATCATCATCAAGGATCAGGCCGTTGTCTTTGCTACACGCTGAAAGAGATCCTGCCCATGATCCCTTTTCGTAGATCCCCTTCAGCACCAGCCATTTCCCCCTCAGGTCGCGCCGCCTGTGTTCGAAGAAACGGGACGGGCCGATATTCAAGCAATTGGTGAAATCCTTGGGCGACTGGCGAACATGATCGCTCCACCAATGCGACGTCGCCCAGACATAACCGGCGACATAGATGGTCTTGCCGTCATACAGGTCCGGACTGGCGTCGAATGTCTCCGGCGTTTTCGCACCGTCCGGGCGATCGGCGTTCGCCAGATCATGCCGCCCCGCGCAGCCCGTGGCGATCAGACAGAACGCGAGCAGGGCTGATCTGTTCATGTCACTTTCTCCCGTCCGGCGGTGTCTCTGTCAAAAACAATTGCTGGGACCTGTCGAGATTATTCTGCAGCGACCGTCTTTGTTGGGCGGACACTATTCCTCGTGGCGCTGTGAAGATCAATTGTCCCTCGACCATCTCGTGCCAGCCGATCTTGCCATTGTAGACGGTCGCCATCGGAATGCTGCTCTTGAACAGTGCATCGGTGTCGCCATAACCGTGATTTTTCGAGGGGGCATCGACCATGCCATCGGATCCGTCGTCGGACGGATGGCCGTGTATGCCGAAAAGCACCTTGCCCGGGCCGGATGGTCGGCCTCTATATGTCAGGTCGCCGGGCTTTCCCCTGGCCACACGTACTTCGATCCTGCCGTCAGGCATCAGATAGCCGAACGCCAGGATTTCTTTTTCGCTTGCATTGACTTTCAGCTTCCCGACATTAACCGCAGCGGCGGTTTTCATCTCGGGTGTCGCGACGATGGTCCTGCGCGCGAGACGAGGCACGTCTTTGGCTTCGACCCTGGCCGCTATGACCCATTCGTCCCTCGTGCTGGACGTGGTTTGAACGCGGGGGTAAGCGCGCGGGATCTCCGCTTTCGGCGCCGATTTGCGGGAAGCCTGCTCCTCTAGATAGTGCTCAAGATTGGTTCCGTGAACGACTCTCCGATAGGCATCGCTTCCTGCGGCGCCGTCGATCACAGGCGGCGAGTCGTTCTTCGCGACGGATGATGCGTCAAGGCCGCCGCGTGTCGCCTGCCGGGAGCAGTCCCTGTACCATTTGCGTGTCGGGTCCAGCCTGTACCGGATCGACCACGTCGTCGATCGCCATGCCCTTGGCGTTCATGTCGACCGACAGGCCGGTCGTGCCGCCACCTTGAGGCCCCGATACCTCGTCCAGCGCGGAATCATTGGTCGTGACTGTCTCGCCGGGGTCACCCCTGAACAATGGAGCCGGACTTGGTTGCGACACAGCCCGACCGTCCGAACCGACCATGAATGCGACATTCGAAAAGTGCGGCGCACTCGCGGCGCCTTCGCCCTGAAGATTGGGGTCGAGCGTCTGCCCAGGCGAGTAAGCCGAACTCGCATCGGACGGCATTGGCTGGGCGTCGACAGCGGCACCCCCGAGCACCTTGTATCCACCCGATTTCCACCAACGGATCGCCTGGTCGGCGGTGTAGGTGAACGGCACCAGCCCCTCGGCGATCAACGCATGGCCGAAATATTTGTCGACCTCCTCATAGGTCGCGGCCCGCTCGCCCCTGGTCACTTCATCGAGATCGTCCATCGTCCGCGACAGCAGCGCCATCGCCATATAGCCGCCCCTGGGATGCCGCATGCTCAGATGGTCGGGCACCTTCCAGCTTGAGGGCGGCCCGTCCCAGAGTGAGGGCGGCGGGGCAGGCGGGCGCTCCGGGCGCGGACGAGCGAGGTGCGCGTTCTCCTCCAGGAAGCG
Source organism: Pseudomonadota bacterium (assembly GCA_040388155.1). Classification (GTDB taxonomy): domain Bacteria; phylum Pseudomonadota; class Alphaproteobacteria; order Sphingomonadales; family Sphingomonadaceae; genus Sphingomonas. The sequence continues at coordinate 129,475 of JAZKCJ010000015.1, read as the reverse complement.
ATGCATCCATTGCTCGTCCGTCTCCTCCTCAGGTGCAGGCGGAGCATCGGGCGGGCGGTGCGCCTCCACATCGTCCGGCGCGGCGGCGTCGTCGAGCTGCGGCGTATCAACCGTCGGCGGTCGGCTGGTGTTCGGCGGCGAGAAGGGGTCGATAGCGTCAACCATTGGGGCTCTCCCTGATGTCGCACCCGCCGTGGCGCGGATGCGAGCATTGTTGAATCGAACGGCCGCGTCTCAGCCCGGCGCTGCCACCCGTGCCGCGAAGGCTTCCTCGCGTGATTCCTGATGACCAATCCGCCTTGGCGCGAGGATCATACCCCGCGCGCGCCATCGCAAAGGGAGCGTTGCCGGTGTCATTGTTATCCCCTCCGGATGATTGCAGGATGGTGACGGAGGTGGGCTCGTGGGTTTCACGGATACCGTCGATCAGAATGTCGACCTCAACCTGCTCGGTAACCGTGTCTATTTCTTATAGTCGATGCAACTCTGCGGAACGAGCTCGATCCTTTGCCTGCGGTTTTTCCGAAGGGTCGCGGACATGTACAGGGCGCGCTGGGTAGTCTGTTCTCTCAGATGGCTCCTGATATTTCAATGAATATCATAACATCTTACACTAAGAGTGAAGCCATCGGCGTTTGTTAGGCTGTATAGGTATGATGGGTTGGTGACAATCTTCGCGAACCCTTCAGGGGAGCTGCAAAAAGACTTTTGTACAGGAACTCCCACTATAGTTTCTTCCTCTCCATCTATGCGGTTTACAATAATTGCCCACTCATTAGTTATAAAGATGTGCTTGCCGGTAGGCGCTTCAATATAAGCGTTAAATGTGCGCTTAGAAAAGTTGCCCTCGGATACCGAGATAGTTTTCATTTTAACGATAAATAATCCATCTCCGGGCAGATTTGGTATGCCTTCTGGAAGGTCGGGGTTCTCCATTTCTTTGTATCCGAGAAATTTAACAATTTTTATGGGTTTAGCCAAAAGGATGGATGTTTCCACTTTTGGTTTCGAGGCGCCGCAGAGCAAGGCGGTGGAGGCAATTGCGAAAAACACTCGAGCGATGTTCATATAGGATATCCTTAATGTATCTCGATTTCCTTCGTCTCTGCACCCGTCGATATGGGAAGCCCTATTTCCCGTGCCGACAGAAAGTTTTGGTTGGTGTGCAGCCGGAGTTCCTCGCCGTAGAGCTATTTCACGGGAGTCAATTCATTGAGCGCATAATCCCTCTCCGGACGATGCGCGTTTTGCCGCGTAGGACGGCGATAGTGATGGCTTGGTTGGTGCCTGGACTGGCGTCCCTAGACTATGCCCGGCGCGAGCCAGTGGTCGAGGCCATTCCCCTTGACTGCCCTTCATCGCTCGACTCCGCTGGTCGTTACCCTTGAATGATCTCTTTTTGTTCTTTCCGAGTCAAGGCGAGGCATCGCTTCCTCGGTAGAGAAATAGGCCGAGGATCGGCATTCGCCTGGCGGCGGGCTGTCGCCTTCGCGAACGTTCCCCGTCAGCGAGGCGGTTCCGCGAGGACGGGACGGCGCGGGTCGGTCCGACGGATTGTGTTTGCTCGGAAGAGTATCCTGATCGAACTTTCGCAGAATCAGTATAATCTCATTTCACGCATTCATTCCGGCATATTCACGTAATCGGGGATGATCTTGGACGTGCCGTTGTCCAGGATGCGGGCAACCCTGAATTTCGGGTTCTTATATGTACCTTTTTTCTTATTAAATTCTCCAGCAAGCATCATTACCTGATAAATCGATCCGTTATTTGCAATGACGATGTTGGGGATCAGTCAGCTCTTTATAATCTTTGCATCCCCCGGGCCCGGCTTTTCGTCCCAGTTGGTGTCAACAACATGAGTGTGCACTACGAAAGCCCGCGGTCTCGCCTTATTGCGCCGCGCCGCTTGCGTCTCTGGAAGCCTGGGTGAGATTTCGACATATCCTCCTCCTGCGGGAAGAATTTTTATTCCTGTCACGACATATCCGCCCAAGGTCGAATCCCATTCCACCATTATATACTTTTCAACTGCCTGGATTGCTCCCCCGACCTTGGTTGCCGTTAAGGTCGACGCGATCGCATGCACGAAGGTAATCGCATCAGGATCAGCCGAGACGTCGACATTGGCAACAGGAGCGGCTGCCTGCGCCTTTTTGCTCTCTTCATCGTACCTCTCCGGCGTCGTTAAATCGCGGCTCGTCTTTGTCACATCTGGCTCGACAGAGCTAAGAAGTCCATTTTTTAGGGAAAGTATAAAGTCATTCTGCGGAAGATATGCGCCAGTAATACGATTCGGAATATTATTTATCGAGGTTCGCCTTGTGCCCAGCGAGATTGGGGTTCTGATTGGCTGAGCGGCTTCGTGGGCGGGTGTCGTTGGCTGTGTGGCGCCTCCGTTCCCTGTTGCCCCGGGAACCGCAGGTGCATTGCCGGGAGGAGCGGCAGGCTGAGGCGCCGGCATGCCTCCCGGCTTCTGCTGGACGGCCGGAGTATTGGAGTCTGTCCCGGCCTGCGATGAGTCGACCACGTCGTCGATCACCATGCCCTTGGCATTCATGTCGATGGGCGACCTCGTCAGAGGGTCGCGTCGCGCGTCCAACGTCTCGTCCAGTGTGGAAGCGTTGGTCATGACCGAGTCGCCGGCGGCGGCCCTGAGCAGCGGAGACGGGCTCGGGTGCGATACACCCGTGGGCTCCTCGTCGTGAAGATTGGCGTCAAGGTCCTGATCAGGCGAGTGAGCCGAAGTGGTATCGGATGGCATCGGCTGGGCATCGACAGAGTCACCCCCGAGCACCTTGTACCCGCCCGATTTCCACCACCAGATCGCCTGGTCGGCGGTATAGGTGAACGGCACCAGCCCCTCGGCGATCAGCGCATGGCCGAAATATTTGTCGACCTCCTCATAGGTCGCGGCCCGCTCGTCCTTCGTCACTTCATCGAGGTCGTCCATCGTCCGCGACAGCAGCGCCATCGCCATATAGCCGCCCCTGGGATGCCGCATGCTCAGATGGTCGGGCACCTTCCAGCTTGAGGGCGGCCCGTCCCAGAGTGAGGGCGGCGGGGCAGGCGGGCGCTCCGGGCGCGGACGAGCGAGGTGCGCGTTCTCCTCCAGGAAGCGATGCATCCATTGCTCGTCCGTCTCCTCCTCAGGTGCAGGCGGAGCATCGGGCGGGCGGTGCGCCTCCACATCGTCCGGCGCGGCGGCGTCGTCGAGCTGCGGCGTATCAACCGTCGGCGGTCGGCTGGTGTTCGGCGGCGAGAAGGGATCGATAGCGTCAACCATTGGGGCTCTCCCTGACGTCGCACCCGCCGTGGCGCGGATGCGAGCATTGTTGAATCGAACGGTCGCGTCTTCAGCCCGACGCTGCCACCCGTGCCGCGAAGGCTTCCTCGCGTGATTGCCAGCCGGCCCAGACCAGTTCGGCGACGAAATCGTCCAGTCCCATCCCCTCGCGCCGCGCGGCCTTGATGATCGCCATCGTCATGTCGGGATCGCGCGCCTTCAGCGCGTGCAGCGAGGCTGAGGGCATCCGCCCGGGCCGCTTCTTCGTGCGCCAGTGCGGCGTCTTGTTGGCCACCGGCGCGGTCGCCTTGCCGGTCGCCAGCACGGTGATGCGCCGCGTGCGCTGATAACGCTCGACCCGGATCAGCCCCTTGCGCTCAAGCCGCTGGACCAGGTTGACGGTGGTGCTGATGGAATCGCAGCCGCAGCGTTCCTGCAACTCGTCGCCGGTCGGCGCGGTCCGTCCCGCCTCGGCCGCCTCGGTCACGCAGGCAAGCACTTCGCGTTCCCAGGGTGAAAGGGTGATGTCGTTCATATCGGTCTCCTTCAGGCGGAAAGCGGCGCGGTGATCAGCGCCAGGCGCGTGCGTTGTGCTGCAGTCAGGGGTTCGCTCCCGGGTGGCTGGCTGCCGGGCCGCCAGTCGCGGTCGTGCGTCGCGATCAGCATGCGGATGCGCGACAATTCCCAGCGCCGCACCTCCATGCCGGCGCAGCATTCGCGGATTTCGGCGACTACGGGGAAGAACCGGCATTCCCGCAAAGCGCGCGCGCAGGCGGCGCCCAGGATGTCGGCGGGAATATCGCCCAGCCCCTCGGCATAGAGTTCAAGCCGCGCCTCTGCCTCAAGGTCGCTTGCCTTGCCGGCGGGAAAGCCGAGCGCGAGCTTGCCGATCATCCGCCTGATCTCGCGCGGCGCTGCCGGGGTCAGCGCGGCTTCCGTCGCCACCGCTAGCGCGGCCAGCGCGCTGCGCTCCTCGGGCGTGCAGACATGGCTAAAAGCCGGTGCCTCCGCCACCAGCGCCGCGAGCCTCGGATCGCAGCACGGCGCGGACGAGAGGGTTTTGCGGCTCGCCCGGGTTGCGGGTGGTTGTGGATCGGGATGGGGGGCGGTTGCCATGGCGGCTGGCTCCTCTGGGGTCGTCACGGGGATCGAAGATCTGCGCCCAGCCCTTCTCGGCGGCATGGGCGAGCAACCTGCCCGGCGGCCACTCGTCGTCGGCCTGTGCCGCGAGATCGCGGATCAGCTTGCGGTACGCGGCGTCGGTCATCGCCAGTCGCTTGGTCCGGCGATTGGCGAGCAGGTCGCGCCAGTCGTTCGGGTCGCAGCCGTCCGGGCAGGGAAACCGCCGGGCAGGGCCCGCCCCTCGCGCGGGCGCCCCCACGGGTACGCGGGGGTTGGGATTAATTTTTGGGGTCTGGGGGCTTTTATCAAGGGAAGGGGGGATGGCGCCCGTCACGGCCGATACGGCGTCATGTGATGCGTTACCGGCGTTATCGGCGCCGTCCGACGCGGGGCCGGGCGGGACCGTCGCGAAGGTCGCATCCTTTCCTCCCGTCACCCCGGACTTGTTCCGGGGGCCACCGTCCCGCGAACTCAACAACGATGAGGCTTGCTGAGCGGTGGATGCCGGAACAAGTCCGGCATGACGAAGGGGAGAGCCCGGCGCGCCGGTCTCGTAGGAGTCACCGCAATCGGAAGTCATATCGCCCCCGCCGGCCTCAGCCCCCTCGAACAGATCGCCCGTCTCATCCCCGTGCAGCCGGTCGCGATAGCGCCGCTGCCGCCGGGCATTGCCCGCACGCTGGGCCTCGCGCCGCGCATCCTCGCGCGCCGCATCGGCCTTCACGGCGGCGACGATCACCTCGGCCGAGGCGCCTGCCGCGAGCATTGCATCCAGGATGGCGGAATCGATCATGCGGGCTCCCGCACCGGGCAGGCGTCGCGGGCGGCGGATGCGTCATGGTTGTCGCGCGCGCCGAACGGGCACCTCGCCATCTGGCAGCCCCGCGCCTCGGGATGCCAGTCCGATATGCCGCACGGCGCGCACCGCCCCGGATTCAACATGATGCCCATGCCCGTAGGATCCGGCAGGCTTGCTTGCTGGCTCACGACTCGCTCCCGCTATTTGTTCCTTTTATGTTCTCGTAGGAAATTTCCTACATTACAAGCGCGCAATTGATCCAAGGGAGCCGTTCGCCGGGCTAGCGCCTCCGGAACAGGAGGTGCCGATGGCTGCGACTATTCCCCCTATCGAGAATGTGAACGCTCTTCCGACGCCCGAGCCCGCCCAAGGCCCGCCGACGCCGGATACCGCCCCGGATGCTGTCGCCCCATCGAAGGAACCGGCGCCCGAGGTGGAGGAGGAGACGGACGAGCAATGGATGCATCGCTTCATCGAGGAGAACCAGTACCTCGCCCGCCCGCGCCCTGAGCGCCCGCCTGCCCCGCCGCCCTCACCCTGGGACGGGCCGCCCGCGACCTGGAAGGTGCCCGACCATCTGAGCATGCGGCACCCCAGGGGCGGCTATATGGCGATGGCGCTGCTGTCGCGGACGATGGACGACCTCGATGAAGTGACGAAGGACGAGCGGGCCGCGACCTATGAGGAGGTCGACAAATATTTCGGCCATGCGCTGATCGCCGAGGGGCTGGTGCCGTTCACCTATACCGCCGACCAGGCGATCTGGTGGTGGAAATCGGGCGGGTACAAGGTGCTCGGGGGTGACTCTGTCGATGCCCAGCCGATGCCATCCGATACCACTTCGGCTCACTCGCCTGATCAGGACCTTGACGCCAATCTTCACGACGAGGAGCCCACGGGTGTATCGCACCCGAGCCCGTCTCCGCTGCTCAGGGCCGCCGCCGGCGACTCGGTCATGACCAACGCTTCCACACTGGACGAGACGTTGGACGCGCGACGCGACGCTCTGGCGAGGTCGTCCGTCGACATGAATGCCAAGGGCATGATGATCGACGACGTGGTCGACCCCCAGGGCAGGGCCGAAACGACGAGAAAAGCCCCGGCAGGCGAGCCGCCACAAGCAGCGACATCATCGACGAAGCCTGCTGATATGTTCAAGGATATCCAAAGCTGGGGGGCGCCCAAGCCCGCGCCGGCCAAGGCCCCATCTCAACCCGCCTTGGCGCCGGCGCCGCGCCAGACCCTGGTTAAGCCGGCCGTTGTGGCGGGCGCTCGGCCTGGCGTCCTCGAGAGAGTTTGGCCTGTGCCTGGCGGCGGTCGTACCGCGCAGAAAGGAAAAAGGGATCCGCGGGGCAAAGCATATTCCGACGGCAGCTATGATCTTACCGGGCAGAAGAGAGGTGGCCGGAAGCACAAGGGATATGATTTGCCTGGCGAGATCGGCGCCCTTGTCGGTGCCGCCGCCGACGGTGTCGTGGCGGAACGGCCCCAAACCGAGCAGGAGAAGATCTGGGAACGCGACAAGACCGGTGCGATCAAACGCGACAAAAATGGGCAAAAGCTCTTTACGCGCGGCAAGAAGGTGGTCGGCTGGGGAAATTACATTATCATTGAACACGCCGACGGATACCGCACGGTCTACGCACATTTGCGGGAAGTGCCGCGGCTGAAAAAAGGCCAGCCGGTTCGCATGGGTCAGGAAATTGGCCGGCTGGGCACTACCGGGAATGCCGCGACCAAGGGCAGTCACGTCCATTTCGAGGTTCGCAACGGCACGATGGCAAGAACCTACGATCCTGGCGAGTGGCTTGCTGGACGCCTGCCCGCACTCCGCCGCTGAAACGACGCATTCGGCCGACCATATTTTTCAGGTATGCCGGTAATGGATTGGGCGGAACATTTAGGGTACGAACAAGCCGACTCGGACATGGGGTTGGGCAGATGGCGCGGGGATGGATTGGTCTCGACATGGTTCTGGCGCTACTCGCGCTTGCGGGGTGTGGTAACGACAAGCCTCCGCGCCCTGCGCCCGATGCCTCCCATGGTCCTGCATCGTCCGCCCCGGGCAAGGCGGTGGAAACTGCCGCAGCGCGCCATCCCGTAACGGTGCCGGATGCGGCAAATGGTGTCGAGGCGGATGGAGTTAATGGAGAGGTGCAGGAGCCGCCGTTGCCGGCGCGGCCTATTCCCAAGGTCGGAGATATCGTGCCGAGCGATCGGGCGCCGCTGAAGGGCGGCTGGACCTATACCGGCGGCGGCTCCTGCGCTTCGAGAATCGATGATTGCTCCGCCGACCAGTATGACCAGTTGGAGCCTGGCGATTCGAATATCGGCCACTCTCTCTATGTGATCACTAAACCCACCGAACGAGACGCCTCGGGCGGTATCTCGAAAGGGCGCGTCACCCATGTCTTCTACGCGCGCCTCAACGCGCTGGAGTCGATCTTTTGCTCCATCGGCGGGCGTCACGCGGTCGTTGCGTTTGCCGATGAGAATTGGCGCAACGGCACCGCCTACGTCACCGATGGCAAGACCCTGCAGGTGACGAAATGGCGCGACAAGGCTCCGCCGGGTTGCCTGCCGCCGGATGAATCCGACGAGCCAGAGGAATAAGGCGCGTCGATCGACCCCGAGGTGTCTTGCGCAATACAACCTCCAACGTTCGTGCCGGCGTTCGATCAGATCAGGTGGCGCAACGAAGAACTGATCGCGCTCCGTTGGGTGAAGAGCGCCGGTCGCCCGTCAGCCATCTCCTTCCGGACGGGCCGGAAAAACACACTGTCGCACGCATCCGCAGAACCGCCTTGATCCTGCCGCCACCCCGCGTCTAAGGCCGCGGCAATGGCCGACAATTACGCGCTTCGCATGCTCGCTCTTTCCATGGCTCAAATTCGTCAGCGGATGCGTGACGATCTCGGTATCGCGGGGATGGTGGAAAGCGGCGACCTTACCATCAGGATGAAAAAGGGTTCGCTGTTCGGGCGCGACGCCAGCGGCGATTTCGGCACCGATCTGCGCCGCCGTATCCTCGAGGCGCAGGAATTCCTCGAACGCGCCGCCTTCGCCGTCACTGACGAGGCGCTGGTCGAGGCCTATGAGTTCACTGGCGGCACCGGCGCTGACGCTGACCTGCTGTGGCGTGAGATCAGGCACCGCGGCCTGATCGACTGAAGCGACAGTCCCTCAGGCCCCGGCCAGCCGTTCGAGCCGGTCGAGCAGGGGCCTCTGGCTCGCCAGCATCTTCGCGCGCGCGGTATCGATCGTGAACCAGTCGGCGCGGTCGACCTCGGGGATGAAGATCGTCTTCCCGCTGCGCGGCGGCCATTCCATCTCGCTCTGGTTGCTGACGATGCCGGCCGGGTCCAGGTCGCCCGCCAGCGCATAGGCTTCGACCCATTTGCCGCCCGATTGCCGGATTCGGCCGAGCGGTTCCAGCGGCCCTTCCGCCTCGCTGCCGAGTTCCTCGCGGAATTCGCGGCGTGCCGCCTCGGGCGGCTGCTCGCCCGGTTCAACGGCGCCTTTGGGAATCTGCCACGCGCCAAGATCCCGCGCAGCCCAGAACGGCCCGCCGGGATGGACGAGGAACACCTGCAATGTGCCGCGCCGCCTGCGATAGAGCAGGATGCCGGCACTCAAACGAAAGGGCGGCATGTGTCGTCCCCGCTTTCCGGCCGCTCGAAGCCGCCATTTCGGGGATATCGGGTGTTCGGCCGGCGGAGGCAAGATGCGGTCCTGCGTCTTCTCCGTCCTGTCACTGGCGGCGCCGCTGAGATATCAATGGACTATCCACCTCTGTCCATCATCGGCACTGCCCCGTCCCGTTCAAGCAACAATGCCCGCAACCGCTTGGCGTGCACCCGCCCGGCCGCGATGCGCGCGCCGCCTTGCAGGATCACCTCGCGCCGGCCAGTCGCGGTGCGCCGCACCTCGGCGATGCGCGACAGGCGGACAAGCGCGGCGCGGTGGACGCGGATGAACTGAGCGGGATCGACGCGCCCCTCGAACGCGCGGATCGACAGGCGCAGCAGATGCGAGGTCGCGCCGGTATGCAGCCGCACATAATCGTCCTCGCTGCTGACCCAGTCGACAAGGTCGAGCGGTACGCGCGTCAGGCTGCCCGTCGCACCGCGAATCCACAGCTCGGTCTCATAGGGGGAACGGGCGCGGTCATGGAATTCGGCGCGCAGATCCTCGATGATCGCTCGCATCTCCTGCACCTGGCTGGCCGACGTGTCCGCGGCCAGCCGTGCCCGCGCTCGGTCGATCGCCTCGAGCAGCCGGGGCGGATCGATCGGCTTCAGCACATAGTCGACTGCCGAGACCTCGAAAGCGCGGATCGCGAAATGGTCGAACGCGGTGATGAAGATCACTGCCGGTGTCACGCCCCTGGGCAGCCGGTCGAGGATGTCGAAGCCGGTGCCGTCGCGCAACCGGATGTCGAGCAGCACGATATCGGGCCGGCGTTCCGAGATCAGTGCAACGGCCTCGTCGCAGCTCGACGCCGACCCAAGCAGCCGCGCGTTCGGGATGCCGTTCAGCACGATTTCCAGCCGGCGCAGCGCGAGCGGCTCGTCGTCGACCGTGACGATGCTGAACGCGCTCACCGGACGAAGCCCAGCGGGATGGTGATGCTCGCCTCGAACGTCCCGGCGCCGGACGTGATCGCAAGTCCCTGCGCCGGGCCATAATGCTCGGCCAGCCGCTCGCGGACATTAGCGAGGCCGATACCGTCAGTGCAGGCCCGCGGCGTGGCGGGCCCGACCCGGCCGGTATTGGCGACCGTCACCACCAGCGCCTCGCCGTCGCGCCTTGCCGAGATGCTGATCGAGGTGGGGGGCAGGGACTTGGCGACACCATGCTTGATCGCATTCTCGACCAGCGGCTGGAGGATCAGCGCGGGCAGCGCGGCCTTGCGAAGCTCCTCCGGCAGGAGGAATTCCACGGTCAGGTCGGGGTAGCGCATCTGCTCGATCGCCAGATAGCGCCGGTGCAGGTCGAATTCATGCTCGAGCGATGCGTCGATCAGCGGATCGATCGAGAGGGTGGAGCGGAAGAAGGTCGACAGGCCGGTCAGCATCTTCTCCGCGTCGGCGCTCTTTCCGTCGAGGATCAGCGACGAGATCGAATTCAGGCTGTTGAACAGGAAATGCGGATTGATCTGGTTGGAGAGCGCGCGGAGCTTCGCGCCGTGCGCGAGGTTGCGGAGCTCAGCCGATCGCCGGGCTTCTTCCCTCGCGTCGAAATTATATTCGATCGCCAGGTACAATCCAGTCCAGGCAATAAAGAACCAGGTCCACAGCGACAGGACGGATATCGCCGCGTTCCAGTCGACGATGGTGAGGTGGATCGTCCGCCCGTCAAACGCGGCGAAGGCGAAATAATTGAGCCAGGCGAAGGTCTCCGCCGCGAACGGTGCGGTCAGCGCGAGCGCGAGGGCACGGGTGCGGAAGCTGCGGTGCGACAGCCGCCGCAACAGCCGGTGCAGCGCGTAGCAAAAGGCGATGCCGATGCCGTACACCAATATCCGCACCAGCGCCGATTCGGGCAGGTGCGGGTTGCCCGACAGGGCGGCGCCGAGCGCGAACATGGCGAGGCTCGCGCCCCACATGCTGAGTGTCAGGGTCAGCTTCGCGCGAGTCTCCGGCCAGGTTTCCCTGCGGCCCCTGCGCCCGGTCGATTCCTCGACATAGAAGGGTTCGCGCCCGGCGTTCGACCCGACGTTTGACAGGGGCTCGCGCGCGGCAAGGGGAGTCGGCGCCTGCATCGGTCCGATGTCGCAAATCATCGCCTGTCTGTCGACAGACGCTCGCCCCCTGGAAATCGCCGTTCACCCGCTCAGGCAACGGTGATCGGCTCTTCCGGTCCCCGGCGGATCGACCGGGCCGTGATATAGGCCATCGGAATCCCGACACAGGCGATATGCGAGAACAGGGCGTTCGCGATCCGGAACGGGGCGACCGGCGGGAAGGTCGACGGCCAGCGCAGCGGCACCACGATCCAGTTCATGACGAGATAAAGGGCGAAGCCATAGGCGATGCCGGAAATCAGCGGCCGGGCCGCGATGAAGGGCAGGCGGCCCGCCGCCACGACGAACACGCCGGTCATCGCCGACATGATCGCGAAATGGACGATCAGCCCGGCCAGCGCGGCGGAGATGCCGCCGGTCAGCATGCCGTCCCCGAACGGGCCGCTGGCGACGGTCTGAAGGACCTGGGCGGGGCCCGTGCCGCGCAGTCCGGAGAACAGGAAAGCGCTCGCTAGGTCGAGCGTGCCGCAGGCCAGGGTTGCTGTCAGGATGGTCCTGCCGGCTGAGTGCATGATCGATCCTCCCTGATGCTTCTCGGGATGTCGCTGCGCCCGGGCGATGCGGCTTGCCACAGGGTTGCCCGCGAACGGACGGAATAGGCCGCCGAACGTCCGGTTCCGGCTGGGCAGGCTCTCTCCGCCCGCGATCCGCGACTTCCCGGTGGCGCGCGCGCGCGCCCGGCGGCATGATCGCACCATGACTGACCAAATGACCCTCCGCCGTGCCGAAGCCGCCGACGCCGGCACGATCCGCGCGCTGGTGCGCGAAGCCTATGCGAAATGGGTCCCGGTGATCGGCCGCGAGCCACGACCGATGTCCGCCGACTACGACAAGGCAGTGCGCGATCACCGTATCGACCTGCTCTATATCGACGGAACGCTGGCGGCCCTGATCGAGACGGTTGAGGAGGCCGATTGCCTGCTGATCGAGAATGTCGCGGTCGCCCCGGCCTTTGAGGGCAGGGGCCTTGGCCGGCACCTGCTGGCGCATGCGGAGACACTGGCCACTACAGCTGGTCATCGCCGGATCAGGCTCTTCACCAACGCGCTGATGGCGGCGAACCGGCGTCTCTATGCCCGGCTCGGCTACGGGGTCGACGGCGAGGAGGAATTCCCCGGTGCGATCGCCGTGCATATGAGCAAGGCGATCGGCTGAGCGTTATTGCCGGTCAGCCTTGATCGCCACGGAGATGGTCACGCCTGCCTTCACATTGGTGGTCGCCGTCCATTCCCCCTGTCCGACCCCGAAACTGGTGCGGTCGATCGTTGTGCTGCCCGTCATGGTCGCGACGTCGCCGTCGATCTTCAGCGTGAACGGCAGGGTCAGCGGCCGCGATACGCCGCGCAGCGACAGAGTACCGATCGCGTCGTAGCGGTCGCCGGAACGGTGGCGGAAACGCGTGGCGGCGAAGGTCGCGCTCGGATGGGTGGCGACGGCGAACCAGTCATTGTCGGGCAGGGCGCCCTCGGTATCGGCGTTGCCCGTCCTGGCCGACGCCATATCGATCGTCACCTTGACTGACGATGCGTCGAGCGCGGCCGGATCGAACAGGATCGTCGCATCCCATGTGCCGAAGCGGCCGTCGACCGGTCCCTCCGACCAGCTTGCCTTGAACGATAGCGAGGAGGCGGTCCGGCGCACCGTCCAGCGCGACGGGGCGACCGGTGTCGGCGTGGCTTCGGGCGTTGGGCTTGGCGTTGGTGTCGGTGCCGCGCTGGGTACGGCCGCGGGTGGAGGCAAGGCGGCGGGTGCGGTTTCCGCAACCGGCGCCAGGGCGACGGTGGCGGGTGCCGGGGTGGCGGCGGGGGTCAGGCGGACGATGCTCGCAATCGCGGTGAGCCCGGCAACGGCCAGAATCGCGCCGAGCGCGGCTGCGCCCAGCGCGCGGGGCGACACGGGGATCATCCGTGCGATATCGCCACCGCGATCGAGGAACTGGTGCTTCAGCGCGCCCGCAATGTGCAGCCCGATCACCAGATAGGAAATATAGACCAGCGCCTGGTGGCCAAGCTCGGCCGCTTCCTCGACCCCGGCCCTGGCGCCGGGGGCAAGCCCGGGCACGCCGGGCACGTGCGGCCAGGGGATCGCACCGAACAGGACTGTCGGGATCGCCGTCCTGCTTGCCGAGACAAGCAGCCAGCCGGTCAGCGGCAGTCCCAGCAGCAGGACGTAGAAACCGATATGGACTGCATGGGCCAGCCGCCTCTCCCAGATTTTCATCGCAGGAGGAAAGGGCGGCGGGGGATTGGCGATCCGCCAGCCGATCCGGATCAGGGTCAGCAACAGGATGGTGATGCCGATCGATTTGTGGAGCTGGAAGACGGCGAAGGTCTCCGCCCCGCGTGGTCCGTCCATCCGCCAGCCGAGCCCGATCTGGAAAGCGAAACAGGCCGCGATCGCCCAGTGGAGCAGGATGGCGCCGCGCGCATAGCGGGTCGGCGCCGCCGATGGAGCCGTCTCGTTTCGTATGTCGGTCATCGCAGGACTCCACGGTGAAGGGCGCCGTCCGGGCACGATACCGACGTCCCCGTACCGGGCAAGCCACCGCAGTTCACGACGTAAAATCCCCGCACAGCCGGACGCGCCCGACTATTCATCGCGGGTGCATTGGGGCATCTCTATCGTCATGAGCATGCGCCACGCCGTCTTTCGCGCCGCCACCGTCGCCATCCTGGCAATCCTCTCCGTTATGCCTGCCGTTGCGCAGGTAGAGGCCCCGACTCCCGCCCAGACGGTGCCGCCGCCGCTGTCAGTGCCGGCGCAGGTCGTGCCGCCTGCCATACCGGTCCAGACCCCGGCCGAGGCGCTCGCGCAGGATGCGGCCGAGTATGCGAAGCAGAACGGCGTGCCGCTTGATGAGGCGATCTTCCGCCTGCGTGCCCAGCAGGATTCAGTCGTCGAGACCGACCGGCTTGCGGCGCTCTACAAGGATCGCCTCGCGGGCATCTCGATCGAGCACCATCCGGAATATCGCATCGTCGTGCTGCTGACTGGTACCCAGCCAATCGCCGACGAGACGGTGGCCGCGGGCGGGCGCACTGTCGGTATCACCTTCCATACCGGTGCACCGGCGACGCGCGACCAGATCCTCGCGGCGATCGGGAAGCACCAGGCGGATATTCGTGCCGCGCTGCCGCACCCGCCGGGCATGGGGGTCGATCCGCGCACTGGCGAGATGGTCGTGGTCATCAACGGGGCCGATGTCGCTGCCATCGATCAGGCCGCCATGACGGCGAAGCTGACCGCGCTGGCCGGCGTGCCGGTCAGGCTCCGGGTGCTCGGGCGCGACGTCAATGCCATCGGCACCATGGATGTCGGCGGCGGATCGCGCGTGGTCGGGATCAATCCGGTCGACGGGCGCCGCTATGCCTGCACCACAGGTTTCGTCGTGACCGACGGTACGCGCACCGGCGTGGTCACTTCGGCGCATTGCCCGGATATCCTGTCCTATGTCGATCGGGAGCGGCACGAGACGCCGCTCGACTTTGTCGGCCAATGGGGCTGGGGATATCAGGACGTGCAGGTCAATGTCAGTCCGGAGACGCTGCGGCCGCTATTTTATGCGGATACCGCCAAGACCGTGGCGCGGGCGGTGACCACCTGGCGCAACCGCACCAGCACGCGCGCAGGCGATGTCGTCTGCCATCGCGGCGAGACGACCGGCTATAGCTGCTCGCAGGTCGAACTGGTCGATTTCGCGCCGGCGGGGGATTTGTGCGGTGGCGCCTGCACACCGACCTGGGTCGTGGCCAATGGCCCGGTCTGCCGTGGCGGGGACAGTGGCGCCCCGGTGTTCAGCGGCAGTATCGCCTTCGGTATCGTCAAGGGCGCGAGCTATCGCGCCGACGGGAGCTGCATCTTCTATTATTACATGTCGACTGATTATCTGCCGCCCGGCTGGTCGCTGCTGCACGGCAACGCTGTGGGCGAGGTCCCGAAATTGAACGACCCCGCCAGCAAGGGGGGAGGAGCTGGCGGGGCGTTCTAGATCTGAAGCGGCGCGAGGGGGGACACGATGCCGCTTCGAAAAGGAAAACACGCCAGCGCGAGGCTGGTTCCCTGGCAGAGGAAATATTCCTGTGGGGCCAACAGAACCGGACACCGGAAGGCCCTTTTCCGGCCGTTGGAAAATGTTGGGAAATCGCTGATGCTGGACGCGCGCCGGGCTGACGCGGATGGTCGCCGGTCCAACATTTGAAGGTTTTTGCGACCGACAATATCCCGTTCACGCGGCCTCCGAGGATGGCTCCTCCCCGGGATCGCCCATGCGTTCGAGATAGGCCTCGGCCATCAGATAATGCGCGTGCACCACGGCGGGATGCTCGGCGCGCTGCGCCAGCTCAAGTGCCTGCTCGGCACGCTGGATATACCAGGGTTCGTCATATTCTTCAGCCGGCACGGCCGGCGCCGTCTTGCGCATTGCTCGATGATCTCCAGTGAGGTCCCGCTCGGTCATCAGACGCCCGGCGCGGGGTATGCGTTCCGACAAAAGCGACGAAAATTGGGGGGATAGCGATGGATGGAGTCCGTGTTTTTCTTTTGGAAACATTGGGCATGCGAGTGAGACTGGTGGGGTTCGGGAAGAAATATCCATATTGGTTGGGTATTTTATTTCCCTAGAGAAAATTTTGTCTATCAAGGAGTCGAAGCGGAGTATCAGGCTCGTTTCCGACGTGAACCGAGCCCTTGTTCGTCGTCCGCTTCACCGGGAGATTGCGATGTTTGGGAAGCGCTGGCTGTCGCTGGTTGGAGCCGTGTTCGCGGCGTTTGCGGCGATGCTGATCGTCGCGCCGGCGATGGCATCGGAGACGACTGTCTATGCCTATGATGCGCTGGGGCGGCTGATCACTGCGACGGTCGCTGGTGGTCCAGCGGGCGGTACGCAGACGGGCACGGTGTTTGATCCGGCCGGCAACCGGAAGATCTATACGGTGTCAGGTGTGTCAGGCGGTCCGGCCTTTTCGATCAACAACGTGACGACTACCGATAGCGGCGCGGTCGAACAAGGTTGGCCCCAGCATCGGGAGGCTGATGGCAGTCGTCACCGCCGAGATCTGCCTTGATTGTCTGGGGTGGCCGGGATTGGTGTGGCGGCGGTCGAGGGTGTTATTGCCCATGATGCGGTGTCGCCAAAGGCCGAGATGGCCGCGCCGGACGTGGCGCCGACGAAATGTCAGCGTTTATTGCGCGTTACCGTAACTCCAGGAGCCAACCAGTTTTCTGATGACGGCGAGGCTCTGGCTCGAACCGGCCGGAGCTCGGTCCACGCCGCTCAGGACTCAGTGGCAGGTATTCCCTCATACAAGAAGGGCTCACAATGCGAATGTTTGCGCGACTGACCGAATCCCCGCTCAACTCCACTGCAACCACCCTGGCCTCCGTTATGAGCAGGGGGCTGGTCGGAATGTTGCTGGTCAGTAGCGCAGCCTCGACGCACGCGCAGGTTGAAGCGCCGCCGAAGCATCCTGTGCTCGACAATAACGGGGTCGACGTGCAGAGTGGTCAAGTATATTATCCACATACGGAATTGGCTATTGGTGGCGGTGGCATTGGAGGGTTGACGTATACGAGATATTACAACGGTAACTATTATGGAACCGACTTTGACTCAAGTTTTAGCACTGACAATCAATGGTTTGGTCAGAGGGCTGGAACCGTTATTTTCGGAAGGTACTTTGAGAGCTTTGATTTCTTTTATGCCTCGGAGCCGACCGGGTCGAGGGCGGTTCCCAACGATGGGACCGGCTTGGGAGATTACACGCGGAAAGATGGTCTCCACGTTAGATTCGGTTACCAGACTTTCTATCGGCCGCCAGACTCTGATGGTCACAGCAACGGGAATAGTGTAGCTGAATATGCCGAATTTCCTAATGGAGTTCGATGGACATATCACTATCGCCAGTTTGCATACGATGGTTTGACGTATTACCGTATCCAGTCCATAACCAGCAATGCTGGATATCAGTTAAAATACTACTACGCATCTAATATAACTCCAACGAGTGCATCTAACTCTGGGGCCTGGAAGCAGGTCGTGCGCGTCGTTGCCATTAACAATGCTCAGGAATATTGCGACCCTCTGGCCGATGCCTGTACGTTAAGTCTCTCATGGCCGCAGGTGCAAGACTCGCTATCGGGCAACGTTCTGACGGTAACAGAGGCGGATGGTGGGCAAGCTCGCTATACGAAGACCCCTACCCAATTTTTGATAAAAAAAGCGGGGAGCTCGACCGATAATATTGTATATAGTTATGGGCCACCTTCGGGTGCCTGCTATCCGAATGGTGCGTGCGGTACATATGTGACATCGGCCAATTTGGGTGGAAACATTACGACGTACTCATATTATTATAATTCTGTACTGAAGAGATGGGTGGTAACTGCATTAGATCCGTTGTCCGGTACTAATACCTATATGTCAAAAATTGTGGTCAGCGGCGGATTGTTTAATTATCTGGAGCCGGGGGTTTCTGAGCAGGTCGATGCCTTGGGGAGGTCCTATAGCTTTACGCACACGCGGGCCGCCGACGTTCTTACGGCCACTCACCCCGAAGGAAACTGGTTCGAATACACTCGGGATGGGGATGGAAATCTACAAAAGACCACGATCCATCCGAAATCCTCCTCGAGTCTCGCCAACATCGTGGAGAGTCAGACGGGGCCAGACAATGCGCCTACGTCCAGGACCGACGCGCGGGGCAATGTAACGAACTATACATACCAGTTCGACAGTCCAGATGGCGTGCTTACCGAGACCGCGCCAGCCGATGCTTCCGGTATTCGCCCGGTCAGGCGCTACGCTTATGCGCAGCGCTATGCCTGGATCAAGAATTCGAGCGGGGGATATGTCCGGGCGCCAACTCCGTTGTGGGTGCGGACTGAGGAGCGAACATGCTCGCAAACGGCAACGGTGGGTAATGCCTGCTCCGGTGGCGGCGCCGACGAGGTCGTTACGACCTACGACTATGGGCCGGACAGCGGGCCAAATAACCTCCTCTTGCGGGGAAAAGTGGTGACCGTGAACGGCATCAGCCTGCGAGCCTGCTACGGCTATGATATCTACGGCAACAAGATCAGTGAGACGAGTCCGCGTGCTGGCCTGGCGAACTGCTCGTGAGCGGGGCGGGGAAGATGCGGATGTCGAACCGGGGCCTCGCGTCCAGTCTTGCTGCCCTGTTGGGTGTGGTGCTGGCGGTGCCGGCCTTCGGGCAGGGTTCGCCCTCGGCCTTCACGTCGGCGACGCGCTATGATCTGGTCAACCGGGTCGTCGGCACGATCGCGCCGGATCCGGATGGGGCGGGGCCACTGCGCCATGCCGCGGTCCGCAACACCTATGACGCGGGTGGACGGTTGACCCGGGTCGAGGTTGGCGAACTGGCCGACTGGCAGTCGGAAAATGTGCTGCCGGTGAATTGGGCGGGGTTCACCGTCTTCAAGCGGGTCGATACGAGCTACGACTTGCTCGACCGCAAGGTGAAGGAGGTGGTGTCAGAGGTAGGGCCGGGCCCTGCTTTCGTGGTGACCCCCTATGCGGTGACCCAGTACAGCTACGACGCGGTTGGGCGGCTTGAATGCACCGCGGTGCGGATGAACCCGGCGGTGTGGGGCGGTCTGCCGGCCAGCGCCTGCGCGCCGGGGGCGGCAGGCAGCAGTGGCGATGACCGTATCACTCGGAGCGTCTATGACGCCGCCGGGCAATTGTTAAAGGTGCAGAAGGCGTACGGCACGACACTGCAGCAGGACTACCTCAACTATAGCTATACGCCCAACGGCAAGGAGGCCTCGGTCTCTGACGCCAATGGCAACAAGGCTGCGTACAGCTATGACGGGTTCGACCGTCGGACGATCTGGGCGTTCCCGTCGACCACGACGCCGGGTGTCGCGAGCACGACCGACTTCGAGCAATATGACTATGACGCGAACGGCAATCGCACGAGTTTGCGGAAGCGCGACGGGCGCTTGCTGACCTACACTTACGATGCGCTGAACCGGATGACGGTGAAGGCGGTCAATGGTGCGTGCGTGGCAGGTTATGCGTGCACGACGCCTCCGGTCTCGGCGGTGCGCAACGTCTATTATAGCTATGACCTGCGGGGGCTTCAGACCTCGGCCCGGTTCGACAGCGCGAGCGGCACGGACGCGGTGTTCAATGCCTATGACGGGTTCGGGCGACTGGCCACGAGCACGACAACAATGGCGGGATACACGCGCACGCTGGGCTATCAATATGATGCCAACGGCAACAGGACGCGGATAACGCATCCGGACGGGACGTATTTCGATACCACCTATGATGGGCTGGATCGGGCCCTGCGCTACTATATCGCCGGCGCAGCCAATCTGGTGCATGTCTACAACAGTACAGGCGGACTCTACGCATTGAGTCGCTACTACGGCACCTCGGCCAACACCTATGACGGTATCGGGCGTCTCGCGCAGCAATCCTTCTATTTTGTCACCGGCGATTCGGCCTACGCGACCTCAAGCTTCAGCTATAATCCTGCGAACCAGATCGTCCAGAAAACCCGATCGAATGACGCGTTTGCCTATTCAGGTCATACAGCGCAGAGCACAAGTTACGCGACCAATGGGTTGAACCAATATACTGCCGTGGGTGCGGGAGCGCTTGGCTATGATTCGAATGGCAATCTGGCATCGACTGGGGCCACAAGCTTCACCTATGACGTCGAGAACCGGTTGGTCACCGCCGCTGGCACCCTGAACGCCGATCTGGTTTACGATCCGCTGGGGCGGCTGTTCCGGGTTTCGAGTCCGACAACGGGGACGACTCAGTTCCTGTATGACGGCGATGCCCTGGTGGCTGAATATGACGGTACGGGTGGGCTTGCGC
Organism: Pseudomonadota bacterium; assembly: GCA_040388155.1. Taxonomy (GTDB): domain Bacteria; phylum Pseudomonadota; class Alphaproteobacteria; order Sphingomonadales; family Sphingomonadaceae; genus Sphingomonas. Next base: position 109,611 of record JAZKCJ010000015.1, on the reverse strand, counting down.
GCCGCTATCTGCACGGCGCGGGTGTGGACAGTCCGTTGGTGCAGTTCGAGGGGAGTTCGACGGCCGCATCCGCGAGGCGGTTCCTCTACGCCGATCATCAGGGCTCGGTCGTCGCAATCACCAACGACGCGGCGGCGGTGAGCGCGATCAACAGCTATGACGAATATGGGGTGCCGGGCGCGAGCAACGCCGGCCGCTTCCAATATACGGGGCAGGCATGGATTCCCGAGCTCGGGATGTATTATTACAAGGCTCGCATCTACTCGGCGAAGCTTGGCCGGTTCCTCCAGACCGATCCCATCGGATATGACGATCAGGCGAACCTGTATGCCTATATAGGGAACGATCCCGTGAATGGTCGAGACCCGACGGGGATGGCTCAGGGGAATACCTGTTCGCGCGCAGGCAGTAGTTCTTGCACGGGAAATTACGAGGGCGATGGCACCAGCCCTGGGCCGGTCGCGATTGCCGCGAGTAAAACGGCCACTTCTGGAAAATCCAATCAGAGTGTAAAAAAACGCGACTCTCTGATATCTTCAGGCCAGGAAGCAGAAACGCTGGATGAAAATAGAGTTAGACGAAGGTCTGCGACAGCGGCCGAGAAGGCGGCCGGCAACCAATATGCCGGAGAATTGCAAAAAAATATACATGCATGCAAAACAATGGCGTGCTTTCGCGGGGCATCGGATGCTTACTCTAGGTTTATGTCAAGTCCACTGATGCTTGCTGCGAGAAAAGACAATGTTGATCGGCATAATGCTGCTATGAATATGCTGGAGTCTGCTGTGGGCGCCTTACTGAATGCTTGGTCTCCAAGTAGGGGTAAGGTCGCTGGAACCATGGGAACAATTGTAGTTAAGATGATGGGTAAAGATCCATTAATGGCGGATAGTCCTTATGATCCAATCGACAAATAAGATTTTAGTTATAATTGCGCGCATATTGTCTGGGCTAGGGGCGGGGGTTCTAATTGCCTCTCCCGCGATAAGTCATGGATGGGTCATTCCGGTTTTGGCAGTATGCATGTTGATTTTTGGTGTGTATTTATTTGAGAAGTGTTCGCGAAAATAACAATGCTCGCTGAAATTTCCTTTAGTGCGAGGATGGGGGGGTGTCGCCGGGTCATGTCGCCGCAGTCAGATTAAAGCTGGGTGCGGAGTATGTAGTCACCCGTAATATGGCTGGTGGTTGGACGAATGTTGTTATTGGTATCAAAGAGAAGGGAATGGCTGAATCACTCGCGGCCTATGTCATGGAGCATGAATTATCCAGCAAGGTTGACGTATTTGTTTCGCTCCTGCCGTTGGATGATAGTGGCATAAAGAAAGTTCCGGATCATGTTTGCGCATTTTTGCGCGAAACCGAATGCGAGATGATGATTTCCTATACTTTCCTAGAATCGTGATGGCATTGGCAGGATGGGGCCTCCCGCGCCGAACGGGGCCCCTGCCGGAAAATCATGAACGCCATCCCGCTTCGTCCCGCTCCGGCACGCCTTGAATCAGCGGCTGGAAATCCTCGCGGATTCGCGCGATCAGCGCCGCATGAAGATGCGCGTAAGGACCATCAACCGGCAGACGGCTCTGTGGATCGGGGCGATGTTCCTCGCCCCCTGCGCGATCGCCGGGGGCTATGTGGTCGGCGCGCAGGATGCGCCGCGACCCGTAACGTCCCGCAGCCTGCCGAAGCTGACGCCGGCGCCCGCGCGCGCCGTTGCCGCGCTGAAGGCCGCGCCCGCCGTGGCGCCTGCGCCGGACCCCGCCGCCTATGTCGTGAAGAGTATCCTGCCGATCGACCATGCGATGAAGCAGGGCGAATATTACTGGGACGAATCCGCGGCGCCGAAGACCGGCCAGATCGTCGTCACGGTCGATCTTGCCGCGCAGGTGCTGTCGGTGTTCCGCGACGGGCATGAGATCGGCACCGCCGTCATCATCTTCGGCGGAGAGGACAAGCCGACCCCGCTCGGCGTGTTCAACATCACCCAGAAGGATGCCGACCACGTCTCCAACCTGTACGACGCGCCAATGCCGTACATGCTGCGGCTGACCAATGACGGCATCTCGATCCACGGTAGCGAAGTCGGCGACGGCTATGTCACCCATGGCTGTGTCGGCACCCCGCACAAATTCGCCAGGCTGTTGTTCGACGCGGTGAAGCTGGGCGACCGGGTGATCGTGTCGCGCGGCGAGACGCTCGGCTTGGGCCAGCCGATCCCGGCCGCCTGAGGGCGCCCCGCGTGCCGGCAAAAAAAAGCCCGGACCGCGAACGATCCGGGCGTCGAGTTTTACGCAATCCTGCGCTGACATCCATCGAGGGAATCGGCTGAACGTCAACGCAGGGTGAGGTCGCCCTCCTGCGCATCGCGATCGCATCGGCTGTTCCAACCAGTCCCCGGGAAGGAGCCAAGACGATCGTGATCCGAACCGGAAGCGGAGGATGCCTGCCGGCACCGCCCGCTTCCGGAAACCATTAGAGATCCACCTTCGCGCCGACGCGGAAGGCCCGGCCGATGATGCCGGATTCACCCACGACCGGGTTGTAGAGGTACGCACCATAGGTCGCGCCATCGATCGGCGGCTTGCGATCGGCCACGTTCATCACATCGGCGTAAAGCGTGAAGCGATCGGCGACCTTCACCTGGCCATGCATGTCGACCGAGATGAACGATTTGACGTTGCAGGGCTGGTACGCTGCGGTGCCGTTGCTCGGTACCAGGCCGCAATCGCCCGCTACTCCGCCCGGCTGGTCTTCTGCCGAATAGTTGTAGCCGCTGGTGTAATAGGCAGTCGCGGTCAGCGACCACCGTCCGACATCCAGCGTGTTCTGCCAGTTGCCGCGCCAGCGCTGCGTGCCGGTGCCCGATGTCAGGTTGAAGTTGCCGAGCGTGCCGGCATAGTGCTGGACCGTCCCGTTCGGGAAAGTGGTGTCGAGGTTGATGATATAGGTCGCCTCGATATTCGAGGTGAGCTTCACCCTGCTGCCGAGATTGAACGTGCCGCGCGCGCCGAAATCGAGGCCCGAGGTGTTGATCTTGTTGGCATTGATGAAGCTGCCCTGGGCGAAGGCAACGCGGCGCATCGCACTGGGATGGTCGGGATCGGGCTCGTCCGGCGTGATGGTCACGCCGTTGAAGCTGGTCTGGCCGGTCGCATAATAATTGGCGATGGCCGATCCGAAGTCGACGCTGGTGATCGCGTTGGTCTTCTCGATATTATAATAGTCGACCGTGAAGCTGATATTGTGGACTGGCTGGAACACAGCGCCCGCAGTGAAGTTGCGCGATTTCTCCGGCTTCAGATTGGGATTGCCCACCGTCGTCTCGCCGACGCAGACATTGGTCAGGCACTGGGTGATGTAGAGGTTGGGCACGCCGCCGGCGGTCAGGTGCTGGTCGATATAGGACTGGGGCAGCGAGGACAGAGGTGCCGTCACATAGCCGGTGGTGGGCAGGGCGCCCGCCTCGGCGAAGCTCGGGATGCGGAAACCCTTCGAGAAGGTACCGCGGATCGCCAGCTGCTTGATCGGCGTGAACTTGACGCCGACCTTCGGCGAGAAGTTGCTCTGTCCGGTCGAATAATGGTCGTAACGGCCCGAACCGTTGATCTCGAGCATGTCGAGCACGGGCGCGTTGATCTCGAAATAGGCCGATTCAACCTCGCGCTTGCCGGTCGCGCCAAAGGCGTTCAGGCGGAAATAGCGCTCGGTCGGCCCGTTATAGTCCGGGTTGCCGCTGGGATCGTACAGCGATTCATGCCGGAACGCGCCGCCCACTGCGACCTGCAGCGGACCGCCAGGGAGCTGGAAGAAGTCGCGCGAGATGCTGCCCTGCACCTGGTAGAGATGCGAGTTCTGGTGGTTGATCTGGGTCGGCGTCAGATAGTCGAGCGCTGCCTGGCTGGTCTGCTGCGGATTGACGAAATTGTACGATCCGTCGGCGATCTCGTCGAGCAGATGCTGGATGTAGACATAGCCCTTGGCGACGGTGGTCAGCTTGCTGATCATCGCGGTGCCGTCGATCGCATAGTTCCAGTCGCCGAAATTGCCATGCAGGCCGAGCGCTGCGCGGAAGACGTCGCTCTGCGATGAATTGAACTCGGTGCTGGTGGGCAGGCGGCCGACGATGCGCGCGACCTGGCCCTGTGCCGCGAACGGGTTGTTCGGGTTGAGCGTGCCGTTCGCCGCGGTGCAATCGACAGTGGTGCCGCGCGGACAGATATAGACCGGAAGGGTCAGGACGGTTGCATTGGCGGCAGTGGTATAGGCCGGGAAGTCGATGCCGGCCGGTGCGGCCGCGCGGATGATGCTGGCCAGGCCGGTATAGGAGGATTCGCTCCGCTCATAGTTGAACTCGCCGGTCAGCTGGGCATTGCCGATGTTCGCGGTGAGATGGGCGGACGCGCCCCAGCGCTGCATCTTCGGCTCGATCTGGCCGTAATCATGCGTGACATCCTGCTGGCAGACGGTGCGCGGCGCGGTGGGATTGCCGGCATAGTCGGAATCGCTGAGCGTATAGGGCGTCAGGCCCTGGCAGCCGTTGAGCAGCTGATAGCGGCCGAGCGCGGTGGTGTTGGTCGCGTCATAGGGCCGCACCATGAAGGCGTCGGTTCGCGTCGACAGACCGTTGAAGACGCCGTTGGTGGCGCCGTTCTCGATATTGTTCGGGCCGCAGACGCCGAGCTGGCCGGTCGTCCCGGTGCGCGAGCAGAGGCCGGTCAGGTCGTCGGTGTTGTACGGGTAGCCGCGGTCCTTGTTGTAGAGCGCGGCGCTGTTGAGATAATGTCCGCTGACATAGACATTGTAGCCCTGCTCGCTGAGATCGCCATAGCCGAAGGTGGCGCTCAGCCGATGGTTGGCCGCGTCGCCGCGCTGGCTGATGCCCGCCTCCGCCGTGGCGTGAAGGCCCTTGATCTCCTTCTTGGTGATGACGTTGACCACGCCGGCGACGGCGTCGGCGCCATAGGTCGAGGAGGCGCCGTCCTTCAGCACTTCGACCCGCTCGACGATTTCGTCGGGGATGGTGTTGAGATCGACGAAGTTGCGCACGCCGTCGTCGGCCAGCGGATAATACGCCGCGCGAAGGCCGTCGAACAGGACCAGCGTCGAGGAGGTGGTGAGGCCCCGCAGCGAGATCGCCGAGGCGCCCCCGGCGAACGCGCCGTTGGCTGTGGCGCTGTTGACCAGTGCCGGGCCGTTATTGGAGGAAAGCGTCTGGATCGCTCCCTGCACCGTGGTGATGCCGCGCTTCCCGATATCGTCAGCGGTCAGGACGGTGATGGGCGAGGGTGTCTCGGTATCGGTGCGGCGGAACAGCGTGCCGGTGACGACGATGTCGCCGCCGCCTGAATCGGCTGCGTGATCGGCGGGCGTCGCGGCGTCGCCCGCGCCCGGCGCCTGTTGGGCGAAGGCGGGCGTCGCGGCCAGCGACAGGAAGGTGGCGGCCGTCGCCACGCCTGCAAGCAGGCGAGCCTTACGGACTGACGGGATCGTAATATTCACAGAAACGCTCCTCACTGACCCGTGGGCGGCGCGCGATCGCGCCGACCTTGCGGATTATGTTTTCAGTCTCGGGGATCATGCATCCCGGCCCCCCGAGACATGATGGAGGGCGAATGAAACCGGCCCCGGGGCGCTGTAAAGAAGGCGTGACGCCCTCCAGGATTTTCAGATGACGACGTGCCGCAAAAGTCACGAAATCCGTTAGATGGGCCGAATTGGTCCCATAAAAGGCCTGATCGAAAGATTATGCCGAACGGGATGAAATACGTTGCCTCGTTCACGTAATTCGGCCTGTGTCCTCTGCCGCGACTGGCGAAGTCGATGATGAACGAGGTAGTCGTGGAGGTTTGTCTTTAAAAAAGTTCGGAAGAACTGCGGCTTGCGAGACCTCGGCGCGATATCCGGCTCCGCCCGATGCTTGATCTCAATCAACTGTTCCGGAATTTGGGGCCGGGCACCGATGCACCCGTTTTGAATTAGGCAGGGCGTGCGATTTTTGCGCGTGGAATTGTCTCTGCGCGTGCTTCGTCAGAACGACGGACAGCTCGATTTCGCCGAAAACCGAGCCCGGATTGCGCCGGAAAATGCTTGATCGCCGCGCATGCTGCGTCGCGGCGGGGCAATGCGGGGCTTCGTTCATGTGGGAGAAAGGTTGAAGAGGCCGGATCGGACCTTGATTCACCCGCCGCGCCGGTAATGGTGCCGTTATGGCCGCAAGGTTTGGCCGCCCCGGATGACACTATTATGAAATATATGTCATAGTCGCTTGAGAATGAACGGTAAATAGACGGGTCTTGCTCTCCCCGAACGCTGCGATCCGGGCGGTGGTCGTTCGCTGCGGCGCAGTTTCGAAAAGTTGCCGGAACGCCGCTCGACTCGTCGCGCTGAAGACCCGGCCCGCCACGAAGCTCCATCGCCGCATCACGAACGATCGCCGACGACACGGTGCCGGTTGACGGAGCTTACGCTATACGCCATACACTGTGTGTCACATAGTGTATGGCAGGCAGTGCAATCATGACCCTCGACACCGAATTATTTGAATCCATGCGGCTTGAACTGCGTCGCGGATCGCTGGTCCTGGCGGTTCTCGCCCGGCTCACCGAGGAGCGCTACGGCTATACGTTGCGCCAGGCGCTCGCCGCCGACGGGCTCGAGATGGAGGAAAGCACCCTCTATCCGCTGCTACGCCGGCTTGAGACGCAGGGCCTGCTCCACAGCGAATGGCGGGAGGAGGAGAAGCGGAAGAAGCGCTTCTACCGCCTGTCGCCCATGGGCGTGGCGATGCTCGCAGCGCTCACCATCGAATGGCGCGGCATCAACGCCTCGCTCGACAAGATCCTTTGACCCTGAATCCGGCGAAAGGCCCCGATATGGACATGCTCGACATCTATCTTGACGCGGTTGCGGCGCAATTGCCGCGCGACACCGCTGACGACATCATCGCTGAACTGCGCGACACATTGCTCTCGCAGATCGAGGAGCGCGAGGAGGCGCTTGGCCGCCCCCTGACTGACGACGAGCGCGAGGCGGTGCTGCGCGCGATGGGGCATCCGCTCGTGGTGGCGGCGCGGTACCGCAAGGGGCCGCAGATGCTGATCGGGCCCGAACTCTTCCCCTATTGGATGTTCGCGGTGAAGGCCGGGCTTCTGATCATGGCCGGGATATTCGTGCTGACCCTGATGCTGCGCCTGAGCGGGAATCCGGCGGCGGCCCCCGAGGCGTTCGCTCAGTCGATTGGCGGCCTGTTCGGCGCCGGCCTGAGCGTGATCGGCGCGGTGACGCTGGCGGGCGCGATCTGCGAGCATCTCGGGCTGCGGCCGGGCTATCTCGATAGCTGGCGGGTCAAGGACCTGGAACTGCTCAAATATGGCGATCCCGCGCGCTGGGCGGCGCATCTGGGCGTCGATCTGCGTGGCAAGAGCCAGACGCAGAATCAGGCGCAAGCGCAGAATCAGGCCGGGGCCGGGGCATCGGGCGCCACGCGGGCGCGGGGCACGTCATGGGCATCATGGGCGTCGTCGTCGGCATCAAGGGCGAAACGGGCCCGGTCCTGGCCCGGGTCGGACGCATTGTTCTCGCTGATCGGCGGCCTTGTGGTTGCTGCGTGGTGGGCGGGGCTGCTGCATATTCCCGGCCTGGGGCAGTTCGACGTCGATGGCGGCGCGGTGACGGCGGCGGCGTCGCCGATCTGGGCGACGCTCCACCTGCCGATCCTCGTCTATATCCTGGCGCAGGTCGTGGTTGACGCGGTCGGCGTGGTTCAGCCTGCCGCGATCAGATTGCGTGCTGCATTGCAGATTCCGGTCGCGGCCGCCGGCATTGCCCTGACCTGGGCGATCCTGAATGCCGGTGCCCTGTTCGTGCTGGGTCAGGGCGGCGGACAGGCGACCGTTGGCAGCGATACCGCGCTGTTCAGCCTTGAGGCGTTGCAGGGCATGCACGCGATTGGCCGCAGCCTGCAGGGCACGGCTGCCGGCGTCAGCGTGATCCTGACCTGGATGTTGGGCGTCACGCTCATCGTCCTGGGGCTGACGGTGGTGACCAGTCTCTGGCGGTTGTTCGGCCCGGGCCGCGCCGCCCGCGGCTGACCGCGCAAACTGCCGGAACCGCGATATCGTAAAGCCACCGAAACGGTTATTGCGGGCCGGGCGCCGATGTCATAGCCTCGTCACATAAGGGCGGGCCATGGTTCATCGGCGCTTCGGCGTTCCGGGAAGTCGACCATGGCCGATCAGGCCCGGCACGGGGCGCGCACCGGCACCCAGGGAGAGGCATTCACCGGCTAGAGGGGGAAGCCGTGGCTGATGCCGTTTTGAAACTCGCCTATGAGGTTTCGCGCGTCACCGAGGAGAAGGTCGCGCTGATCGAGGGGGTGATGCGGCGCACCGGCGTGCTGGCGCTGAACGCCCGGCTCGAGGCGGCGCGGGCCGGAGAGGCGGGCATGGCCTTCTCCGTCGTTGCGCAGGAAATGAACGGCGTCGCCACCGACATCCGCAACATCGCGCGCCAGCTGCGCGAGGCGGTCGCCGCCAATATCGAGCAGTTGCGCCGCGCCGGGTCCGAGATGCATTTCGAACTGCGCGGCGAACGGCTTGCCGATCTGGCGCTCAATGCAGTCGAGATCATTGACCGCAATCTCTACGAACGTTCCTGCGACATCCGCTGGTGGGCGACCGACAATGCCCTGGTCCAGGCGCTGGCCGCGCCAGATCCGGAGGCCGCTGCCTATGCGCAGGAGCGGCTGGCGACGATCCTTCGCTCCTATACCGTCTATCTCGATCTCTGGATCGCCGACCGCGACGGGCGGATCGTCGCGACCGGCCGGCCCGATCTCTATCGCGGCGCGGCGGGTACGAACGTGGCCGATGCCGAATGGTTCAGGCGTGGCATGGGGTGCGTCAGCGGCGACGAGTTCGCTGTATGCGACATCGCGCGCAACCCGCATCTCGGCAACGCAGCGGTCGCGACCTATTCGACGGCGATCCGCAGCGGTGGCCGCCGCGACGGCGAGCGGATCGGGGTGATGGGCATCTTCTTCGACTGGGCGCCCCAGGCGGCCGCAATCGTCCAGGGCCTCGGCCTGTCGGAGGAGGAGCGCAAGACCTCGCGCGTGATGCTGCTCGGCGCCGACCATCTCGTGCTGGCCGCGTCCGACGGGCGCGACATCCTGTCGAAGCGGTTCGAGATCGATGCGGGGGCGCAGAACCGGGGCTGGTATCGCCAGGGCGACAGCATCGTCGCCTATGCCCGGACGCCCGGATACGAGACCTATCAGGGGCTCGGCTGGTACGGCTGCATCGAGAGTGACGTCGATTCCGAATGGGACAAGGACAAAGAGTGAGCATGTCTCGTGGACTCGGCGCCGAATATCGGGAACAAGCTGGTCCGGGCAGTTCAACAGCGGTGTTCCTGATCCAATGCCTGGCAGCAAAAGAGGCGGAGGGTCAGTGCTCGCGGACGCGGCACTCCCCCTTATCGGACTGATCTTCGCGCTCTTCATCGCATGGGGTGTCGGCTATCTGGGCGGTTCCGGGCAGGAGCGGGGGCGGAATATCCCCCGCGCTTATCAGCAGGGCGCCGAGCAAGCCGTCCAGCGCGACTGTGCCGGTCAGGATCGGGGCGCGATGGTCCGCTGCGTTCGTGATCACGTGCAGGCCGCCGCGCAGACAGCGCATGACGAACAGGATCTGAGCGCGCAGAAACGTGCCGCTGACAGCGCCCTTGCCGCCGCGATTGCCGCCTTTGCCACATTGGTCGTTTCCGTAACGGGCGTCGTTTATGTGAAGCGTACGCTGGACGCGACCTTGAGAGCGGTGGAGGACACCAGCCGGGCGACCGAAGCCATGCTTGAGGCCAATGCGCTGGCCAAGGACACGGCGCAGCGACAGTTGCGTGCCTATGTCGGGGTCCAGGCCGCCTGGCTCGAATTCAGCGAGGAGGGCGAGCCGATCGCGCACGTCAAATGGAAGAATTTCGGACAGACGCCGGCATTGGAGACGGCAAGCTGGACTCACAGCTGGACGGCGGAATTCCCGCTCCGGTCCAGTCTTCCCGAGCCCCCTGAGGGTTTCAGAAAAGGGGTGAATGTCATCAGCCCCGGCAACTTCACTGATACCGTGACGCCGGATGGAGCGCCTCTGTCGGATCGCAACAGGAAATCGATCGAAGCTGAAGAAGCCGCCTTCTACGTCTACGGAAAGTCACGATACGAAGACGTGTTCGGAGAGCGCCACGAAACCTCGTTCGTCTATTTCTGCAAGGGGAAGGGCAGCCTGGAGAGGGGCAGGTTGGCCGGCTATATCCTCGGCAATGTCCAGACCTGACGCGCCTCTCCACGGTGTTGGGCGGGAGGCCGGATTCCTGCGCGCACACAAAAAAAGCCGCCCGGTCATTTCTGGCCGGGCGGCAGGGAGTCAACGCGTGCAGGCGTCGAATCCGGTGTGGTTCATGCCTTAGCGGCGATATCCGTACCCACCGCGGTCATAGCCGCCGCGATAATAGCCACCGCGATCGTCGTAGCGGCGATAGTCGCGCCGGTCGTAATAGCGGCGGTCGTAATAGACGCGGGGCGGCGCGCGATAATAACCGTCATAGGCATAAGCGGGGCCGTAATAGCCGCCGTCATAATAGCCCTGGTCGTAATAGCCGTTGTCGTAATAACGATCGCGATGGGCGCTCGACGCGATGGCGGCGCCGATCGCCAGGCCGGCAACGCCGGCAACGATCGCCGTGCCCGTATTGTCATGGCCGCGATGGCCCCAGTAACGCTGCGCCTGGGCCGGAACGGCTGCGGTCAGGGCGGTGGCGCCCAATGCGAGCGCGAGACCCGCCTTTGCAAACATGGTCTTCATTGGTGGACTCCTCGGGGCCGGGCGCGAAGACGTCCGGAATGAACGTCGGCCCGTGCCGGCTTGGGTCCTATATGGGGATGCGGTGGTGAATGTGCACGGAACGCAGCTTGCAGCGCCCGTTCATCTGGCCGCCCATCTGTTCGGTGCGGCGTCCATCCTATTTCACGCGCGCATCATACCAGGCCAGCCAGCGCTCCATCCGGTCCTTCAGGAAGCTTGGCCGTTTAAGCCGGTGATATTCCCCCGGATAGATCACCAGTTCAGTCTCCACGCCGCGGCTCTTCAGCGCCTGGTATAGCTGCTTCGAATTGAGCACCGGTACATTGGCGTCCTTCTCGCCGCCCATGAACAGGGTCGGTGTCACGATCCGGTCGTTCTGGTAGAAGGGATAGCTGTTCTTTAGCCATGTCGACATATTCTTCCACGGTACGCCGAGCTCGGTTTCATAGTCGCGGATATACTGATCGGTGCCGTATCCGGCGAGGATGTTGCCGATCGACGCGCCGCTTACCGCCGCGCGGAACCGGGTGTCGGACGCGATCAGATAATTGGTGAGCATCCCGCCATAGCTCCACCCGCCGACGCCGAGCCGCTTCGGATCGGCCACGCCGCGCGCCACGGCGTCGTCGATGGCGCCGAGCGCATCGGGCACCGCCGGCCCGCCCCAGTCGGCGAAGAGAGCCTTGGCATAGGCCTCGCCCCGTCCCGTGCTGCCGCGCGGGTTGGAGGAGGCGACCGCATAGCCATGTCCGGCGAAAATCTGCCAGCTGATGTTGAAGCCCGCCGCGAACTGCGATTGCGGCCCGCCATGATTGAACAGGATCGTCGGTAACGGCCCGGCCGGCGCCTTGGGAGGCGTGATGAGGAAGCCGTGCACGTCAGTCCCGTCCCTGCTCTTGAAGCTGGTGCGGGCGACGGGAGCGACGGCGACTTCGCTGAGCCAGGCGGCATTGTGGCGGCTGAGCGCGCGCAGCGTGCCGCGATCGAGCGCATAGACTTCGGCCGGGGCGGCGGGCGTGTCGACCAGCACGGCCATGCGGCCGTTCGGTGCCTGGGTCGGGGCGGAGACGACCTGGAAGCCGCCGACGACGTCCCTGACCTGACCGCCTGCCGCTGGCACCTCGGCCACTCGCTCGACTCCGTCATCCTCCACGGTGAAGCGGATGCTGCGCCCGTCGGCCGACCAGAGCGGATGCGTGACGTTGCGGTCGAGCGCCGGCGTCAGGATCCGCGCCGGTCCGCCTGCCGCCGGCACGACCGCCAGCGTACGGACGCCATAGGAGAAGAGGTCGACCGGCCCGCCCTGAAGATAGGCGATGCTGCGCCCGTCCGGGCTCCAGGCGGGATAGCTTTGCCACTCCGCGTCGTTGTCGGCGCCCATGAACGTCGTGACCGCGCGCGGCTCGGCCGCCGCCGGTCCGACCGTCACGACAAAGACGTTGCTGTCATAGGTCCGGTCGGGGTCGGGCGTGCGCTTCGAGGTGAAGGCGATGCTTCGGCCGTCGGGCGACCAGGCTGGCAGCACCTCGTCATAATCGCCGGTGGTCAGCCGCCGCGCGGTGCGGCTGGCGAGATCGTAGAGCCAGAGCCGCTTGCGCTGGGTGCGCAGATACCCGTCAATATCCTGCTCGAACTGGAAGCGGTTGATCACGATCGGCCGGGGTCGCTCCTTGTCCTTCTTGCCGTCGGCGCTCTTGTCGTCGCTCTCCGCTTCGGCGGCGGGCGCGACGGGATCGGGCCGGGGTGCCGTCGACGTGCCCGGTCTGGTCGCGGCCGGAACGGCGGCGGCCGCCGCTGTATTGGCTTTCCTGTCGGGGTCCGGGTCCTCGACGATCAGCGCGATCGTCTTCGAATCAGGCGACCAGGCGATATCCACGACTGATCCGGTAATGCCGGGCAGCGTCGCGCCCTCGCCGCCGGCGCGGTCCATCAGCCAGAGGCGATCGTCGTCGTGGTCGTCGCCGCGCGACGACACGAAGGCGAGCCAATGGCCATCGGGGCTGAAACGGGGCGTGCTCTCGCTCTCGCCCTTGCGGCTGGTGAGCTGAACGCTGCGCGTGCCGTCCCAGCGCGCCATCCACAAATGCGTGAATTGCTTGTCCGCCGCGACGTCGGTGGTGCCGACGGTATAGGCGACCCATTCGCCCTTCGGATCGATCTGCGGATCGCCGACCACTGCCAGGCGCGCGATATCGTCCGGACCGATCGCGCGCTGCGCGGTTGCGGGGGCCGCCGCCAGCACCACCGCCGAGAAGACAAGAGCCGATCGAATATCCATGCGTCACCCCGTTTGATCCCGGGATCATCATCGACCGGCGACGGGAAGGCAATCGCGATATCGCTCTTGTCGAATCGATATTTCGACGATATTCGAATTATCGAAATAAAAGGAGATCGCAATGAAGCGCCTGCATCTGCATATCAGCGTGCCCGAGATCGAGCCGGCCATCGGCTTCTACAGCACCCTGTTCGGCACGCCGCCTTCGGTGGTGCAGCCGGACTACGCCAAATGGCTACTCGAAGATCCCCGGGTAAACCTCGCCATCTCATCCCGCGCGCGTGCGGCCGGGGTCGATCATGTCGGCATCCAGGTCGACAGCGCGGATGAACTGGGCGATCTCGCCGCCCGGCTCAAGGCGGCGGGCGAGGCGACGTTCGATCAGGAAGCAACGACCTGCTGCTATGCAACGTCCGACAAGAGCTGGGTGACCGACCCGGCCGGGGTCCGCTGGGAAAGCTTCTTCACGCACGGGGACGCGACTTCCTATGGCGAGGATGAGATCCTGCCCGAAACAGCCCGTCCCGCGCCCGCCAGGGCGTGCTGCTGATGCAGCTCCCCGTCGCCGTCGAGGCATTGTCGGCCCTCGCCCATGGCAGCCGTCTTGCCGTGTTCCGCCTGCTGGTGCGGGCGGGCGCTGAAGGCATGCCGGCGGGCGACATTGCGCGCGAGATCGGCGCGCTGCCCAATACCCTGTCGACTCACCTGACCATTCTCGGCCATGCCGGGCTGATCCGCGCGCGGCGCGAGGGGCGCTCGGTGATCTATTCGGCGGATTATGAAGGGATGCGCGCGCTACTCGGTTTCCTCATCGAGGATTGCTGCGCCGGCCGGCCGGAGATCTGCGCGCCATTGGCCGATCTTGCGAAGAATCCGGGCTGCTGCGGGTGATGCTGTCGCGCCGCCTCGCGGCGGAAGGGTTGGGAACCGCCTTGCTGCTCGCGATCGTGATCGGATCGGGCATCATGGGCGAGCGGCTGGCGGGCGGGAACGTCGCGATCGCGCTGCTCGATAACGCCGTGGCAACGGGCGCAGGGCTGATCGTGCTGGTCCAGATGTTCGGCCCCGTCTCGGGCGCGCATTTCAATCCGGCGGTGACGCTTGCGGTGCTGCTTCGGCGGGGCATCGCCGCGCGAACGGCCTGGCTCTACATTGCCGCGCAACTCGCCGGCGCGGTGGCTGGTGTGTGGACGGCGCATGCGATGTTCGCCGAACCGCTGGTGCAGGTCTCGACCAGATTGCGCGGCGGCGCGTCGCAGGGGTTTTCCGAAGGTGTCGCGACCTTCGGCCTGATCGGCGCGATCATGGCGACGCAACGCAACCGGCCCGATGTCACGCCGATGGCAGTCGGGCTTTACATCGTCGCGGCCTATTGGTTCACCGCATCGACCGGCTTCGCCAACCCGGCGGTGACGATCGCGCGCAGTCTGTCCGACAGCTTCGCCGGCATCGCCCCGACATCGGTGCCGCTGTTCGTCGCCTGCCAGGTCATCGGCGCCCTCGCGGCGGTGGGTGTGTTCAGCTGGCTCCTCAGGGAGGTACCGGAACGATGAAAGATTTCCCCGTCACCCTTTATCACAATCCGGATTGCGGCACGTCGCGCAACGCGCTGGCGATGATCGTGGCCGCCGGCCACACGCCCGTCATCATCGACTATCGCCGGACCGGCTGGACCCGTGCGCTGCTCGACACGTTGCTCGCCGCGATGAACATGACCCCGCGCGACCTGCTGCGCGACAAGGGCACGCCGGCGGCGGACCTCGGCCTGCTCGATCCGGGAACGTCCGACGAGACGATCCTGGAGGCAATGCTGCGCGATCCGATCCTGGTGAACCGTCCGATCGTGACGACGCCGAGGGGCACGAAGCTGTGCCGGCCGTCCGAGAGGGTGCTGGCCTTGCTGGATCGGCCGCCGGATCGTTTCGTGAAGGAGGATGGGGAGGTCGTGCGGCCGTGACCGCGCGCGATCTCAACAACTCGCCGCCGTGATCTCCGATTCCGGATCGGGCCCGGTTTCAAATCGACACGGCCCTCCGGTCTCGCTAGGCACGCCGCCGTGACCGCCCTGCGCCGCCATTTCCTGCGTCACCGTCTTCTGGCGGGCTGGATCGTCGCGGCCGGCTTGCTGATGAAGCTGCTGGTTCCCGCCGGTTATATGCCGATGGCGTCGGGTGGCAGCATCATCATCCAGATCTGCTCGGGCTATGGTCCCATGACCATGGCGATGCCCATTCCCGGCAAGGAAGACCAGTCCGGGCAGGACGGGCAGCAGGGGAAGGCGGAGATGCCCTGCGCCTATTCCGGCCTGTCGACACCGTCGCTCGCCGCCGCCGATCCGCTGCTTCTCGCCCTTGCCGTCCTGTTCGTCATGGTCGCGGCGACGCGTGCGGCCATCCCAATTCCCGCAGCACCGCCACCTCATCTGCGCCCGCCGCTTCGGGGACCGCCAGCCACCGCCTGATCTCGTCATTTTATAGCGCGCTGCCGTCGACGCGACGGCGCGCGCGTTGATCAGGAAGACATATCCCCATGAAGAAGACCTTGATCGCGGCTGCGTCCGCCATCGCCTTCTCGTCTGCGGCATCGGCCCAGACGAGCGTGCCCGAACAGCGCCGCGCCGAATTGCTGCGCCAGCGCGCCGACATCGACGCTCAACTGGCGCTGCTCGACCAGCCCCAGCCGGAACCGGCAGCGGCCATCGCCCGGACTGAACCCGCCACCGACGACGTCGTCGTTACCGGCAAGGCTCTGTCGCTTACCACACAGGTCATCGGCCAGACCGTCACCACGATCGACGGCACGGCCTTCCGCAACACGCCCGCCACGACAATCGCCGATATCGTCAGGCTCTCGCCCGGCATCGCCGTCATGCAGGGCAACGGCCCGCGCGACGTCAGCGTGTCAGTGCGCGGTTCCAACGCCCGCAACGGTTTCGGCGCACGCAACATCCAGGTGTTCGAGGATGATTTCCCCGTCACCCAGCCGGATGGCCTGGCGCGCTTCGACCTTACCGATCCGCATGCCTATGGCGCGGTCGACGTGGTGCGGGGTCCTTCGTCGGCGCGCTACGGCAATTATGCGCTGGGCGGCGCGGCCAATTTCCGCACCCGGCGCGGACGTGACATCGACGGTATCGAGGCGGGCGCCGATCTCGGGGGTGACGGTTACGCCAATCTCTATGCGACGATCGGCCATGCCGGCCCGGGCTATGACTATGCCGTGTTCGGCAGCTTCGTCCGCGCCGACGGCGCGACCGGCCATACCGGATATGAAACCGGCACGATCAACGCTTACGGCACGTTCGCGCTGGGCGACCGCGACCGGGTCGCCGCCAAGCTGATCTACAATGAAGGCGAATTCCGCCTGTCGACCCGGCTCTCGTACAATCAGTATCTCGCCAATCCCTATCAGCAGGGCTGCGTTGCGGCGGCGGGCGCATCCCCCGGCTGCGGCACGATCTCGGTGCTGGTCAACGGCGTCAACGGCGCACGCATCGCGCAGACCGCCGATGAAGGGGATTTGGCGCGCAACGACCGCCGGACGATCGTCGGCGTGCGCTACGAACATGATTTCGGCCCGAATACGACCTGGCGGACCCAGGCCACTTTCGACAGCCGGGTGGTCAACCAGCCGACCAGCGCGACGCCGTTCAAGGGCACGCTGGACAGTTACAACATCACGTCGGACATCACTGGTCGCGGCACGCTGTTCGGCATGGAAGCGACGAGCTTCGTCGGCCTCTTCTACAACTATCTCGATAACCAGAGCTTCAGCTTCAACAAGACTCCGGCCGGCCGCAACGGATTCGGCGCGCTGACCCAGACGGTGTTCGGCGACATCCGCAATATGGGCGCCCGGGCGCGGGAAGAGCTGCAGCTCACCCCGCGGCTCCGGTTCGTCGCCGGGATCGGCGTCGAGCGTTCGATCATCGACGTTCGGCAGACCGCCTATGCCTATCCTGTCGGCGCGAACCCGATTCTCAGCCTGATCCCGGCGGAGCGCCATTTCTCCAACGTCGCGCCGGAGGCGGCCCTGTTCTGGCAGGCGATCGATGCCGTTCGGCTGCACGCCCGGATCGGCACCGGCTATGGCATCCCGCAGGCGGGCAATCTGTTCGTCACCGCGTCGGGCGTGCCCGGTAATAATGCCGGCCTCAAATCGCAGCGGAACACCGGCGTCGACATCGGCGCCGAGATCGCCCTCGGCGGGAACCTGAAGGCGGAAGTGACCGGCTATTACGAATGGTTCGCCAACGAGCTGGTCTCCCAGTCGGCCGGGATCGACCTGCTTGCCTATACCTCGAACGTACCGCGCTCGGTCCATCGCGGCGTCGAGATCGGGCTGAGCTGGCGGCCATTGCCCGGCATGCTGCCCGGGGCGAAGCTCGAGGGCAGCTACAGCTATAACGATCACCATTATACCGACTTCAGCGAGCGCCTGAGCGCCGGCCGCTTCTCGACGCTGCTCGACCGCGACGGCAACGCCATCCCCGGCGTGGTCCCGACCTTCGTCAACGGTCGTGCCGGCTATGACCAGCCCGATGGCCCGTTGCGCGGCCTGGGCGGCTTTGCCGAGCTGACCTATCGCAGCCGCTATTTCATCGACAACAGCAACCTGCTTGCGATGCCAGGCTATACGCTGGTCAACCTCAACCTCCATTATGATCCCCCCAGAAGCGGGAACTGGTGGTCGCGATTCAGCCTCTACGCCTCGGTGCAGAACCTGTTCGACCGGACCTATGTCGGCTCCGCCTCGGTGATCTCCAACAGCCTCAATCCGGCGACGGGGCTCGAGAACCCGGCCTCGGCGCTCTCCGCCACGACGGGCACGATCTATGCCGGCCAGCCGCGCACGGTCTATGCCGGCGTCAAGGCGCGGTTCTAGGGGGATGCGAGCGATGAATGATTCCGCCCGCCGCTGGCCAGGCTATAATGCCGTCTGGCGATGGCATTTCTATGCCGGGCTGTTTTGCATCCCCTTCGTGCTGTGGCTGGCCGTCACCGGATCGATCTATCTGTTCCGGCCGCAGATCGAGGCGTTCCTCGATCGGCCTTATGCGCATCTGGCAGTCGATGGTCCTCCCGCCACCGCCGCGGCGCAGGTCGCCGCGGCGGTGCGCGCGGTGCCGGGGTCGGTGCTTCACCGCTACCAGCTTCCGGAGACACCAACCCAGGCGGTGCAGGTGATCGTGGGAGCAGGGCAGGGGGAGACCCGCGTCTATGTGCATCCCCGCACCCTGACGGTGCTGGCCAGGGTGGATGAGGACCAGCGCCCGATGCGCATCGTCTTCCGCCTGCACGGGGAACTCCTCGCGGGCACGCCCGGCTCCTATCTCGTCGAGCTGGCCGCTTCCTGGACGATCGTGATGATCCTGTCCGGCCTGTTCCTGTGGTGGCCGCGCGGCGGCGGGCTTGGCGGGGTCGTCTATCCCCGCCTGCGATCGGGGGGACGACGCTTCTGGCGCGACCTTCACGGCGTCACCGGTTTCTGGGTGTCGGCCCTTGCGCTGTTCATGCTTCTCTCCGGCCTGCCCTGGGCGAAGAGCTGGGGCGGCTATCTCAGGACGATCCGGACCGTCGCCGAAGGGCAGGCGGTCAGGCAGGACTGGACGACTGGCCGGTCCGAGGAGCTGAAGGCACGCGCTGCCGCCGACGCTGGCACCCGCGCGATGATGGGCGAGCATGCCGAACATGGCGGCATGGCGATGGCGCATCCGGCGGGCTCCTACGCGCCGCTCGACCGGCTGGTTACGACCGTGGCGCCGCTCGGTCTCGCCGCACCGGTGCTGATCGCCCCGCCGACCGGCATGGGCGCGCCCTGGACCGCGAAATCGGATGCCGCCAATCGTCCGCTGCGCACCGACCTGACGCTCGATGGAGCAAGCGGCAGGATCCTGTCGCGACGGGATTTCGCCGAGCGGCGGTTGATCGATCGCGTGGTGGGCTATGGCGTCGCGGTGCATGAAGGGCAGCTTTTCGGCTGGCTCAACCAGCTCATGAACCTGGCGACCGCGCTCGGCCTGATCCTGTTGTCGGTCAGCAGCGTGGTGCTGTGGTGGCGGCGAAGGCCCGATGATGTACTGGGTGCACCCCCAGCGCTGACGCGACGACCTGCCGCGATCGGATTCTTCGCGCTGCTGATCGCGCTTGGCCTGTTCCTGCCGCTGCTCGGCGTCACGCTGGTGGCCGTCCTGCTGACCGAGCGGCTGGTGCTGCACCGATTGCCGACTGCGCGGCGCTGGCTCGGCCTGTCCGTTCGTCCGGCCTGATCCGTGGGGGAAGCGGGGCGGTTGCGATCGGGCGACGGTCCTGCCGGCTTCTGGTCGATCCGTTCCGGGCGGCCAGATTCCGCGCCGGCCGGTGCCGGGGGAGTCCCAAATCGGGTATCGCACCCCATTGCAGGTCCTTCCTTTCGACCGCATCTTCAGCGAAAGGAGTAGCATGTTCGTGCGTACCCACTTCCAGGCCGGGTCGAGTCGACCGGCCCTTTCTTCCTGCCTTCGGACGCCTGCGGCATGAGCGGCACTGATCGCAAGGCCGCCTCTGGCCGCGCCGCCGCCGAGGCGGATCTCGCCGCGCTGATCCGGGCCGCGCTCGTGATCGCCGACGACATGGGCCTTAGCGGTGTCGGTCTCAGGCTGGACCAGGCGCTGATCGAACTGACCGGCGAGGGCTCGGCCCCCGACATGGACGACGCGTCGCTCGACGATATCGCGCCACCCACCGGCTTCCACCGCCCCGGCCCGGGCGGCAATGGCGAAAGCGCTCTGCTCGGCTGAGGGCCTGTCCGGTCGAGCGCCTTCTAGGCGGACGACCTGATTGACCGGATCATCCGGCGCATCACTTCATCCAGTCGCGAGGCGCACCGAGGCCCCGGATATTTGGCGCAATCGGCATTGCGGATCGCTTCCCAGCGACGTGTGGTCGAGCGGGTAGTGATATCTCCGTCACCCGGCTTCGCCGCCAGCCAGCCGAACAACGGTCGCGGCGGTCGGCTGCTGATCTCCCGTACCGGTGTGGCTCCGGTCAGCGCCGCGGCGCGGGCGATGGCGAAATCGGTATAGTGGGCGCTTATTGTCACCTGTGCCGCCAGCGCATCATGTCGCTCATCTTCCGGGGTCAGAATGACCATCAACGGGTCGAAGAGGTCGGAAAGCAGGTCGTTCAGGTGGTCATTCTGAGTTGATAGGCGAAGTACCCTGTCGGCAGCCCGCGAAGCCTCGTTATTACAGGCCCGCAACTCGTTCGGGCTGGGGTAGGGTCGCACCCTGGCATTTCTCGCGCTTCCGGCGAATGGCCGCGATGACGCGTGCGGCCCGGTGGGGCGTTGCGGCGCTGGCTTCGGAGGAAGTGGCCGTCCGGGTCCGCGCCGAACCCGCTGGGGGTTCCGCTCGGATTCCCTCAGTGACGAATGGCAGGAACGCGAGCCCCATGGCGATGCGCAGCGCGCTCTTCCGGCCCGTTATTCTCAACCCTGGCTACCCTTCGTACAGTGATCACGTTCCGGCTTCGGCTCCTCCGACGCCAGGAAAAAGACGACGGAGCCACTTTCGGTATAAGATGCTGAGCCATCCTTCTCCGCGATGAACGGCTTGCCGATGATGCGTTCGAAGACGGCGCGATCCATTGAGCAATAATAGGACGCATATGCGCGGCCATTCACGATTCTGATGATCTCATATTCCGGAAGGCCGTTCTCTACTCCATGATAACCGAATATATCGATCGAACTGGATGTCTTTCTGATACCCACATCATCGATAAAATTGGTAAAATTGGCAACTATGTTGCCTTTGTCATTAGTTATTTCGGCATATTGGGAATCGTCGTCCATGAAGACATTGATCTTGTAATATCGGGAGGCCGAGTCCCCGGGAAAGCGAAACCACGTCATTCCCGGGACAGGGGTGGTGCCGTCCCCCGAATACGTGACCCACTCGTCAGCGTCCGGATCGGGGTAGCGCTGGACGATGTCGCTTGTGGACTTGCTAGCTTTCGGCCCGGGCGTCGCAGCAGTTGCAAGAGGCTTGTGAGCAGGCGGTAGCGTTTCCGCTTTCGGAACAGCCGCATTGCTCGAAGCACCGTCATCCCCACAGCCGGCACAGGCGAGCAACGCCGCTACCAGGATAAGACGGCCCAGCCCATGTTGCATGATTCACCCCCGCGCGACGCGCCAATGCTCCCCTTTTGTTCTCACAAAGTCAACCTATCTGTTCGGCCCCATGCTGCGATGGGGCGCCCCGTCAGCGCCCGTGAGCGGGCAACTTCCCTGCGAGCCACAGAGCAGGATCATAGGTCTTGTCCATGTCGAGACTGCGGACCTCGAAATGAAGGTGGCTGCCTTTGCCGGCGGCGTTTCCCGTCACACCCAACCGACCGATCTCCTGGCCGCGACGAACCGGCATTCCCTCCTTCAAAGGTGGTCGGGCATCCAGATGCGCATAGAGAGTCAGATATCCATCGGGATGACGGATGATGACATAATTTCCCCAGCCATCCATAGCCTTTCCATCGACTTTTTTGGGCTTCTTCGTTTTCGGATCGATCACCACCTTGCCGGTTTTCGGGTCGATGAGCGGGATTTTCTTGCGCTGCGTCCTAACGCCGAGGACCACGCCGTCGGCAGCTGCCCCGATTGGCGTGCCGATTTCCCCAGGCAGATCATTTCCCCTATGCCTGCGTCCGCTTCTCTTCGCCCCGCTCAGATCATAACTACCGTTGGAATAGTATTTCCCTCTGGAATCCTGCTCTCCTTTGCGAGCGGTTCGTCCACCGCCGGGCACAGGCCAGACCCGACCTGGAGCCTGCCCACCAGCCGGCGGGGCCGTGGGTTCCGCCGGACGCTTGCCGACGACGACGACATCATGTTTAGGGTCGATATAGTCGGATAGTCTTTCGACGAATTCCCTGGTGCGTTCCAGTTCGCCATCGCGTGCCGCGAATTCGGCAGCTCTGTCTCGTACGGCAGCAATCTCGTTGTAGTCGCCGGATCGCGTGAAATTCTCGACGACCGAATCCATCGTAAATTCCCGCAGATGACCCTCAAGCCAAGCTGGCGCATCGGGCTTATCGGCTGCATCGAGGAAGCTGCGCGCGATATCGCCGCCCCCATCGGGAGCGAGTTCGATCAGATCCCTAGAATATTCTCCATTGTCGCCTGCCTGAGCGGATGGTGTGTCAGGTTCGGGTACTGGCCTTTCTGCCTCTTGCTGCAGAAATGGCGCTGCCGTTTCGTCCAGCGGGGAATCTTTGGTCGAGATCGTCTCACTGGGGGTGCTGCTGAGGAACAGAGCTGGACTCGGGGACGACGAAGCCTGACCATCCGGACCAACCATGAACGCGGCATTCGAAAAATGCGGCATGCCCGCAGAGCCGTCGTTGCGAAGATTGGGGGCAAGATTCTGACTAGAATTCGATGGCATCGCCTGGGCATCGACAGCAGCACCGCCGAGCACCTTGTACCCGCCCGATTTCCACCACCAGATCGCCTGGTCGGCGGTATAGGTGAACGGCACCAGCCCCTCGGCGATCAGCGCATGGCCGAAATATTTGTCGACCTCCTCATAGGTCGCGGCCCGCTCGTCCTTCGTCACTTCATCGAGGTCGTCCATCGTCCGCGACAGCAGCGCCATCGCCATATAGCCGCCCCTGGGGTGCCGCATGCTCAGATGGTCGGGCACCTTCCAGGTCGCGGGCGGCCCGTCCCAGGGTGAGGGCGGCGGGGCAGGCGGGCGCTCCGGGCGCGGACGAGCGAGGTGCGCGTTCTCCTCGATGAAGCGATGCATCCATTGCTCGTTCGTTTCCTCCTCCGGCACCGCCCGCGCCTCGGCGGCTGACGCATCCGGGATCGCTTCCTGCGGCTCGGGCGCGGCGCCGAGCGCCTCCGGCATCGCGTCGGGCATGTCGACGGGATCGCCGGCATCCTCGCCGTCGGTCGAAGGGGTAATTGCAGTCACGGGCCACCTCCTGGTTCAGGAGGTGGCTAGTCCGGGTGGCTGGCGGTTTGAATCAACCGCCACCCGCCGCCTAGTTGTTGCCCGGCCCGCACGCGATCCGCCACCGCGGCCTGAAGCACCCCGGCAATTCGGCCGCCCCTAGAGCTGGCTGAGTTCCTCGCGCTCCTGGTCAAGGTCGGCGCCTGCGGCGCGTACCGACTGTACATCGAAGGACGGTATCTTGCCTGGCTGGTCGGCTTCCTTGCGAACGACCGCGACCAGTTTAGGCGCGCTGCTCAGCAATAGTGTTGCCATTCCCTCTTCAGCGCTGCCGAAAATCAGGTAGCGACCGGCCATGATGGCCTGTTCCGCCGCCGTTCGAAGATCCGGCGCGACGCCCGCACGGAAAGCGACGCGGGCCTCGGCCCTTCGCCTGAAAACCTGCACTGATGCGACCCTCCCTGGAGCTCCTGCTCCTGTCTCCTGCATAGGTCCGATGCGGTACTGAACGCAAACCGGGAAACACCCAAAAAGGAAATAATTCCGCGAGGCTGAGACCAGGGCGGACGATGGTGTTGCCGCCAGGCAACCTCAGGCAGCCAGCCGACGTCGATGGTTGATGCAGCCGTAACGAAGCCGGATTTCGGCCTGCAAGTCATGCCCTCGGGCTGGCAGTTTCGACGCCTCGGTCCATCCAGCCGGTCGCCGTCAGGGGGACTGGTCAACGCATGCTGGCCCGCCACATCGTCGATATCGCCTTAGGTCGGTCCAGGATGGACATTGTTCACGGCGACGTTTCACTCGTCCGATCATCCGCCTTGGCGAACGCACGCATTGCGTCTTTCCCGTTCCACCGCGCCGTCCGATCCGTGGAGGCCGCCAGCCGTGCCGCGGTCTCGCGTGCCGCCGTCTGCAACGCCGGGCTCGCCTTCAACCCCATCGCGCGCAATGCCCAGTTGACCCCCTTCTTCACGAAATTGCGCTCGTCGGTCGCGCATGCCTCGATCAGCACCAGACCGCGCCGATACTCAGCGTCGTCGCCACGTCGATGGATCGCGCGGCACGCCAACAGCGCAAAGGCCGCCCGCCGCCCGAATTCGTCGTTCAGCGCAGCCCATTGGTCGATCTTGGCAAAGGCATGCGGCACCCGGTCGAACAGCTTGGCGCAGACCGTGTCGACGATTGCCCAATTGTCGAAATCAGCGCGCCACGCGTCCATCTGTCGGGGTGTCACCAGCGCTGGATCGTCGATCATCGACGCGACCATCCGCGCTTCATACCAGCCGGTCTCCCACAAGGCGCAGGCCAGCGCATGATCCGGATAGAGCGGCTTCGCGATTGCCTGCATCGCCGCCATCTGCACCCCCATCGCCTTGTCGGAATGGATGCCGAAGCGGGGTCCCATCTCGTCCCGGACCCGGGCTGATGCCGCGTGTTCCAGCGCGTGCAGCACGTTGGTGACACGGTCCCTGATGATATCCGCCGTCATGGTTCAGCCGGCCTTGCTCTCATGATCTCCAGGCTCCGGTCATAGCGACGGGTGATTTGATCGCGAAGAAGAACGACTCGCCGTGGTCGATAATGTCCCGGCATCTGCCATCGGGGTCGCGGCTACCGGGGTTCCCCGGAGTTGGGCTGGCTTCGACTCGGGCGGTTACCGTGAAAACACCTAGTTTACGATCGTGGCGAAAGGGATTCTATGACGCCTCAGCCAACCGATTTCGGGGTCACCCGTTTTGCGGTGGCATGGTTGGGCCGAGGGCCGCGAGAGCGGTTTTCCGGGCCAATTTCTCGATCAAGCTGTTACAATGCGTGTCTGCGAATTCCGGAATTGCGGGGGTCACCGAACTTCGGGATTCGCAGCCGTATGTCCCGCGTCCGAAACCCGGCGGGAGGCCTTGGCGAACGACGGCGCCAATGCTGGAAGAACCGTTCCCGGCGCCGCGTTTGATTGGCGGCAAACCGGTATGTCCCTTCTCATTGGTCAGGGTCCTCGGCGGGCGATAAGAAGGCTCGCATGAGAGGGAGAAGGCTATCTTGATCCAGGCAAAGTATCTGCTTGTCCTGCTCGCCCTGCCATTCGGCGTCGCGGCGGGACAGGGAGGTCCCGAGCGCAGCGCGTTCGGCGTCACCGCTGAAGGCCAGCCGGTCGAGCGCTATGTGGTGCGCAACGGGCACGGCACGCGGCTGGGCGTGCTGACTCTTGGCGCTGCGATCGACGAGATCAGCGTGCGCGACCGCGCGGGGCGTATCGCCAATGTCGTGATCGCGTTGCCTGACGTGGCGGCCTATGAGGCATCATCGACCGTCGGATCGGTGATCGGGCGCTATGCCAACCGTATCTCCCATGGCGGCTTCTCGATCGACGGTGTGCGCTATCCGTTGTCGCCCGATGCGACCGCCATCGTGTCGCATGGCGGCAAACAGGGTTTCTCCACGAAGCTGTGGAAGGCGGAACCCTGCGCCACGCCGAACTGCCGCAGCATCACGCTGCGCTATCACAGCGCCGACGGCGAGAACGGTTTCCCCGGCGCGATGGACGTGGCGGTCACCTATGCGCTGACCGAGGATGACGCGGTGCGGATCGATTACGCCGCGACGACGACGAAGCCGACCGTGATCAACCTGACCAACCACAGCTATTTCAACTTGGGCGGCGACCGGGTCGGCAGCACCGATGACCAGTTGATCCAGATCGTCGCCGACAGCTTCACCGCGATCGACGACAAGCGCAACGCGACCGGCGAGATCCGCCTGGTCGCCGGCACCCCGTTCGACCTGCGCAAGCCGACACGGATCGGGGAACGTGTCGCGTCGAACGACCCGCAGATGCTGCTGGGCAATGGCTTCGACCATAATTTCATCCTGTCGAAGCCGGCGGGCGACCCGATCCCGATCGGCGCGCGCGCCTGTGATCCGGCGAGCGGCCGCACGCTTGAGATGCGCACGACCCAGCCCGGCGTGCAATTCTATACCGCCAACCATTTCAACGGGCGGCAGGCAGCGCGCGACGGGCGGATGTTGCGCCAGGGCGCTGGATTCGCGCTGGAGACCCAGCATTATCCGGACAGTCCGAACCAGCCGGCCTTTCCGTCGACAGTGCTGCGCCCGGGCGAAAGCTTCCGGTCGACGACGATCTACCGTTTCGGGGTGCGGCGCTGATTGGCACCGCGCGATCCCTGGGGGGTTAGCCCCAGCGTCGGATGCGACGCCAGTTGCCGTTGACGCGCGCCATGCGCCGTTCGCAACCGAGGCAATGCGAATGCCACTCTCCGGAAACCTTGCGTGCCCCATACCGATCCGGCTGATGCAGGCCAAACAGACACCTCAAGCGCGTGAAGACGCTTGCCTTGAACCACCCCACGAAACGGCAACTCCCTCTGGTGCGGCGACCTGGCGGCGGATATTTCCTGCCGCGGGCCGACCGGCTGATGGCGGGCCCCCTAGGCGACGGGACCGGCCGCCGCAATATCGGGATGCGGCAGGATTCCCGACGGCGGACAAGGGTCTGGACGCGAGACGAACGGGAATTCCGGGCGGTTTTCTTGCGGTCACTGCCATTTTTACGGGCCTCATTCGCCGCCGCCAAATCGACGTTGCCGCGACGTTAGGGATTCTTTCCGCGCGACCTTCGTGCGCGAAGCCGTCATGAACAGCCGAACCGGCGGGGCCTATGGCTGAATCAATCAAGGGGAAGGATGGACCACATGCGCGCCTCGCGCCGCGGTTCAAGACGTTCCAGCCCGCCTCGATCGAATGCGACGGCACGAAGCGCCGCGCCCATGTCCTGGATGTTTCTTCCCGGGGCGCCCGGCTCTATTGCGCCGATGCGCTCACGGTCGGTTCCTATCTCGCGCTGAAATGCTGCGATTTCACGCTCTGCGCCCGCATCGTCTGGGCGAAGGAGCAGCGCTTCGGCGTCGAGTTCCAGTTCCCGCTGCCCGATGCGCATATCCGTCGCATCATGGATCCTGCCGCCGGCAACCGCTAGCGACGCCCCCCTTTCGTCAACAGGAACGACGTGGAAGATGGCGCGTTGGGCCAGTACTTCGCTCGAGCAAGCGAAACCTCATGGGAGAAGCTTCATGGCCGAGATCAACAGCGACGAGAAAGTCGTGGTCGCCAAGAGCAGCATCAATGTCGCCAACATCATCATCGCCATCGCGGTGCTGATCGCGGTGCTCGGTTTGTTGAAATATATCGGTGCATCGCCGTTCTGACGGTGCTCGGCCCCGGTTGAGGGGTTTTCTTCGGGGCCGCAACTTGCTGGAATCCGGCCGGCTCGTCCGGTTGTCCACAGGATTCCGTTTCGGGGCCGGAACGCGCGGGCGCCCTTGTCGTTGATCTTGGCGCGAAAGCGAAAAGGGGAAGCGATGAACTACGCTGTTGCGGTCGCCCCCGCGGCCTTCAGGCTGCGTCCGGGTTCCACCTGCCTCCGCGCCGCCGGGCCCGGCCCGGGCGAAAGCCTGTGTACCAGGCCGCGCGGCCATCTCGGGCCGTGTCGCCACATGCCGGCGCACATGATCGAGATAGCCTAACCCCGGTCGAACGCGTCGATGATCGGGCAGGGACCGGCCCCGCTCGCGTCGCAGGCTTGTGCCAGCCGCGTGAGCGCGCTCCGTGCGCGCTGAAGCTCGGCGATTTTCTCGTCAAGCGCGGCAAGCCGCTCCGTTGCCAGCTGCCGTGCCCGATCGCGATCCTCGGTCGCATCGAGGGCGAGCAGCTCGCTTATCTCCTCAAGCGTGAAGCCGGCGCCCTGGGCCGAGCGAATGAAGCGCAGCCGCCGGACATGATCGGTGCCATAGCGGCGAATGCCGCCCGCAAGGCCCAAGCCGCCGGTACGTGCCGGCTCGTCGATCAGGCCGCGGCGCTGGTAATAGCGTACCGTCTCGACCCCAACACTGCCTTCGCGCGCAAGCCCCGCAATCGTCATGTCAGTCACCGCTTGACTCCGTACCATGGTCCGGACCCCATATGGGACGGGTTCGATCGCGCACAAGCTGGAGACGCCAAGATGACGACCCCGCCGGCCAGGACGGCCATCCTCCATCGCATGGTCATGCAGGACCATGTCTGCCCCTGGGGGCTGAAGGCGAAGGACCTGCTGCGCCGCCAGGGCTATGTGGTCGACGACCGCTGGCTCACGACGCGCGAGGAGACTGACGCGTTCAAGGCCGAGCATGGCGTGAAGACCACGCCGCAGACCTTTATCGATGGGCGGCGGATCGGGGGTTATGACGATCTGCGCCGCTTCTTCGGCAAGCGGGTGCGCGATCCCGGCGCGACGAGCTATCGCCCGGTGATCATGCTGTTTGCGATGACTGCGCTGATGGCGCTGGCGGCGAGCCAGGCCGTGTACGGCACGCCCTTCACCATCCGCGCGGGCGAATGGTTCATCGCCTTCAGCATGTGTGTGCTCGCACTGCTCAAGTTGCAGGATGTCGAGCGTTTCTCGGCCATGTTCCTGAACTATGACCTGCTCGCAAAGCGCTGGGTACCCTATGGCAGCGTCTACCCCTATGCCGAAGGGCTGGCGGGCGTGCTGATGGTGTCGGGCGCGCTGACCTGGCTGTCGGTAACGATCGCCTTGGTGATCGGCGGGATCGGCGCGGTGTCGGTGTTCAAGGCGGTCTATATCGACAAGCGCGACATCAAGTGCGCGTGCGTCGGCGGCGACAGCAAGGTGCCGCTCGGCTTCGTGTCGCTGACCGAGAATGTGATGATGGTGGCGATGGCGCTGTGGATGGCGCTCGAGGCAGGCGGCATGGCGACGATGTGAGCCGGGGGTGAGCGCCGAGGCGGCTATCCTTTCGCCTCGGCCAGCGCCTTCATCGTCTCGACCGCGCCCTGGAAGCGCGGATTGATCCGGTCGAACTGCGCTTTGCGGACCTCGTCCGACGGCATCAGCGCGGCGTCGTAGATCAGCGTGTAGACGATCCGCGACTTGCCCGTGCCGGCCGGCTCCACCGCCAGCGTGCCGTTATAGGCAAAGCCTGCCATGCCACCTGCCGTCTGGCTGTAGGTGTAGGAATGCGGCGTGCTGGCGACCATCGGTTCGACCGTCGTGTCGTTGAGGCGGCGGATCGTGCCGACATCGCCGCTGCCAGAGACGATCTCGCATTTCAGCTTCAGCCATTCGGCGATGGCGCAATAGCCGCCGACCCGCTTCCATACCGCATCGGCCGGGCGATCGACCAGGATCTCCTTGCGGATCACGACATAGTCGGATGCCTGGGCCGGCGCGGCTGCCATCATCAGGGCGGAGGCGAGGGCAGCGCGTGCGATCATCGATCATCCTGTCAGGTGGTTTGCGCTTTCCTATGGCGATTGCCGGGGGATGCCAAAGTCATTGTTGGGACTAAAGCGATCGTTCGGAAGAGCTCGCCTGAATACTCCTTCCCCGGCTTTCGCCGGGGAAGAGGAAATTTACACTGTCTCCGGCTTCACCGGCTGGGGATGGTTGGGTTCCAGGATCAGCGTCTGCCCCTCGACCCGCCAGGATTTGAGGCGCGACAGGAAGTTCATGCCGATCACGTCGTTATCGCCGAACGCAGGCGAGACGACTACCGCCAGTTCCCGCGCGACGATCGTGCCGAAACGCAGTTCCGGGATCGTCCCGGTCTGGGCGTTGACCATGCCGTTGGCGGTGCGCAGCACGACGGGAAAGGGCGTGTCGTCCACCTCGATTCCAGCCTCGGCCGCGGTCTGGGCGGAAAGCGCGGTCACCGTCGCGCCGCTGTCGACCAGCATGCGCCGCTCGACCCCGCCGATCCGCGCGCGGATCCAGAAATGGCCGTCGTCAGCCATGCGGATGCGGACCTCCTTGCCCACCACTTCCTGTTTGTCGGTCTGGAGCAGGCCGGCGACCTTGGTCAGATAGGGGTCGAAGCGTCCGCGATCGCGCACCAGCATCACCACCGTCGCACCCAGCACGCCCCAGATGACAAGCGTGGTCAGCGTCCGCATCACCGGCATGCGCCGCCCGATCACCGCCGCGACGATCAGGCCGGCCAGCAACAGATAGAGGGGCGTGGTGGCGCCAAGATCGGGGAACATTCTGCCTCTTCGTCAAGGCGGGCGGTCGGGCCGCCCGCGCGTGAAACACCTATCCGCCTTTCCATGTATGAAGCCTGACCGCCGGGAAAAGGCCCGGCGCGATTGGTGGCGCCTTCTATCGGGTCTTGCCGATATGAAGGCTCAGGCTGATGTCGCGCGGCTGTCCGTTTCCGGACGGGGTCGTCCGGAAACGGACGGGGTCGCCACCCACCGACAGCGACAGGCGCAGCGACCGGAACTCGAGCCCGGCGCTGAGCCGCGGGGCAGGCGCGATGCAGATCACCAGGACGAGCACGCACAGCGCCGCGACCTTGAGCAGGGTGCCGCGTGTCATCCGGGTCATGGCAAGGGGTTCCGCATCGGCCATCGTTCAGCAGGAAGCGTGCCACATGCCGGGGCGTAAAGAATCGTTTCCGGCGACGATTGTGCGACGAAATCGACCGAACGGGGTGGAACTGTTTCACATTCGGGACGTATAGAGCCCCGCCAACCGCATCAGGCTCACACCTAGTCGGGGGTAAAACCAGGCCGGATCGGACAGCATCCTCCGGCCTGGTTTTCTCGCGCCCGCTTCTTTCGGGTGCGCAACGTCCCGCCCGCGCCGCGCTTCGCCGAACATATGCTGCCTGCCGCTTGATGGGCCGGCCCGCCTGTGATTTGGGCCTCGGCCACCGGGCCCGGGGGCCCGTGGCGAAACCATGAGCGGGACAGTCGATGTTTGGTGCGATCGCGTTTGCCTATGGCCTGCTGACCAGCTTCGTCCTGTCGGGTGCCAGCCGGAATCACAGGCTGAAACGGCCCAACCCGCCAATGCTGGTCTATGTCGGCCATGTCTGCTTCGGCTGCTCCGCCGGGCTCTCGGCAATGCTCTTCCTGCACGCCGCGCAGACCTTGCTCGAGTAAACGCGAACGGGGCAGCCGGTGCCGCCCCGCCCCTGTGCCTGGCCCTCTCCGAAGGGTCGGTTAGCGGATCGATCCGCGGCGTACCAGGTTGACGATCGCGAGCAGCACGACCGCGCCGAGCAGCGACACGAGGATCGTCGCGATGCTGTACCCGCCGCTGGTGATCGGGGGCACGCCAAGCAGCGGCGACAGCAGGAATCCGGCCAGGACCGCGCCGACGATGCCGACCACGACGTTCAGGAAGACGCCCTGCTGCGCATCGGTGCGCATGATCATGCTGGCGATCCAGCCGATCACGCCGCCGACGATCAAGAGAATAATGAGACCCATCTTGCTCTCCATGGTTAATGGAACAGCGCGGAGGCTTTCGCGGGCGCGCAGGCCTCGCTTGCGGGGCCTTGAGACAGAACGGTCAGGCGGGCGTGACGTTCCCCGGTTGGGCGCTACAACGCCAGCGAAAGCTGGTTCGTGTCGCGCGCCGGCGAATCCCGGTCGAATTCCTCCAGGATCGTCCTGGCAAGCGTCTCGGCCGCCCGCGCGCGCAGGCGCGGATCGCGCACCGTGATGCCGATGCGTGCCCAGGCCGGTGCCGCCAGGATGACGGGGGCGATATCGGCGGCGGCAAGGTCTGGGGCGAATCGACTCATGGCGGCATGGTAGATCAAAACAGGAACATTGCAAAGGTGCGAAACGCTCCGCGCGCCCCGAACCGGGTCATGCGAACTTGGGTGAAGGACCGGGATCGGTGCTGGTGATCGTCACGTCATGCTCGCCGACCGATACGGCGACCACTGACGATGCCTCCTCCAGGCTGGCGCCGGCAAGGTCGATATGGACGGGTGCCATGCCAAGCTCGGTGCGGTTTTCTTTCAGCGCGGCGAAACATTCGGGCAGGGTCGGGTAGAAGTCGCCATGCGCCACCGGCGCGCCGGCACGGCCGATGCGCTGCCACGTCCAGGTACCCGACGCAGGCGCACCGGAAACCGCGCGCGCGCGGAACACCTCGTAGAAATGCCTACCCGCCATAACGGATGTAACCGGGATCGATCCGGATGGTTCCTGCGCGCGCCGACATCGCTTCTCTCCCGGATCGGCCTGTAGCGGCCGGGGGTGACCAAGGGCTCAAGTGCCGAAAGAGCAATCCGCGGCATCCGCCGTCTCCGGGCCGTTCGGCGGAAAGGGGCGTCGCACCAGCGCGCGATGGTTTCAAATGAATTGCGTGTCATGACAGTGCGATCCGCGCGGGATCGACCACGCCGACGCGGCCGTGCGCCTGAGATTCCGGCTATCGGGCAAGCCAGTTGCGGGCGGTCATCGCCGTCTTGCCGTCAGCGGCGCCGATACGGCGGCGTTGATCCTCGCGCCGGCGGCCCGGTCGCGCTACACGGCCTGGATGTCGCGCCGCCCAGCCTCAGGGGACAGCTTTCCCGGCCTGCGCCGCAAGAGCCGGACGCCCGTCTGGCTGTCGCTGGTCTGGCGGGTGCTGCTCGCGCTCGGGCTGATCGGCATCGCGCTGGCGGTCCACTGGCTCGACCGCGACGGGCTGCGCGACAATGTCGATGGTTCGATCACCTTTGTCGACGTGCTCTATTTCACGGTGATCACCATCACCACGGTCGGCTATGGCGATATCGTGCCGGTCACGCCGCAGGCGCGGATGTTCGATACCTTCCTCGTCACGCCGATCAGGTTGTTCGTGTGGCTGATCTTTCTTGGCACTGCCTATGATTTCCTCCTCAAGCGCGTCTGGGAGAAATGGCGTATGAGCGTTATCCAGCGGCATCTGAGCGGCCATATCGTCGTCGCCGGCTACGGCACCAGCGGCACCGAAGCGGTGTCCGAGCTGATCCGGCGTGGCGCCGATGCCCAGTCCATCGTCGTGATCGACGAGCATGCCGCCGCGCTGCGCCATGCCGAGGAACGCGGCGCTGCCGTGATCGAGGGCGACGCGACGCGCAACGCGACGCTCGAGGCGGTGAAGATCGACCGGGCAAAGGCGATCATCATCTCGGCCGGGCGCGACGATACCTCGATCCTGATCGTGCTGACCGCGCGCCGCCTGGCGCCGCATGTCCCGATCAGCGTCATCATCCGGTCGGAAGACAATGAGGCGCTGGCGCGTCAGGCCGGCGCGACGACCATGATCAACCCGGCCAGCTTCGCCGGGCTGCTGCTCGCGGGCTCGACCCATGGCCCGCACATTGCCGATTACATGGCCGATCTCGCCGCCGCCGACGGTCGGGTTGCGCTGCACGAACGCCCGGTGACGGCGGACGAGGTGGGCAGGCCGCTCGCCCAGATCGGGACCGGGCTTGGCGTGCGCATCTATCGCGGCGATCGCGCCTTCGGCTTCTGGGAGATCGAGGCCGGGCATCTCCAGCCGGGGGATTCGATCCTCGAAGTGGTGCCGCGGCCGCCTCAGGATTCGCCGGGCTGAGGCCCGCCACGGAACTCCGGCGACTCTCGCGCATTGACTGACTGGAGAGCGTGGGTGCCAGAGTGTGCCAGGATGCGTAGAGTAAAACGGACGCCACCACGCGGGTTGTTCCAGGACCATGACCGGTTTTCGGGCGGTATCGCCTTTCTGATCCTGATCTTCATATCGGTCGCGCTTTGGGCGTGGCTGATCTTTTCTTTCGCCTGACGCAGCGAAGATCGATCCCGGCGATACGGATCGCGCCGGCACCTTGAGCCAGATCATTGCGCGCCCGTTCCCATGGGCCGATGCTCCTCCCGACAAGGAGTGATGCGCGCATGGCTATGTCGGTTGATATCTCATGGAACGAGGATGCGGTTGCGGTGATGCGCCCGCGCGACGGCGGAAAGGCGAGTGGCGACCTGGAGGTCGTTGCCCAGGGTCCCCTGACCCGCGTGATGGACGCCATCGCGGCCGGCTTCGCCAGCGATATCGGGCGGATGCGGATATCCTTCCCGGACCGGCGCCAGCCGCCCTTCCGTTATGAAGGCGTCGAGATCGCGGCGTTGCTGGCGGAGCGGGCGCGGGTTGCGGCGGGCGCCCGGCTCAATGCCTCTGCTGCGGCTGCTGGGACATCCGGTCGACCCAGGCGATCCCGATAGCGGACAGGATGAAGGCCATGTGGATGATGGTCTGCCACATCACCCCGGTCTCGGTGACCCGGCCGGTGGGCAGGCCGAGCGACCCTGCCTCGATGAAGGTCCGCAGCAGGTGGATCGACGAGATGCCGATGATCGCCATCGCCAGCTTCACCTTCAGGATGCCGGCATTCACATGGCTGAGCCATTCGGGTTCGTCGCGATGGCCCTTCAGTCCGAGCCGCGATACGAAGGTCTCGTAGCCGCCGACGATCACCATCACGAGCAGGTTGGAAATCATCACCACGTCGATCAGGCCCAGCACCACCAGCATGATCTGCTGTTCGGTGAATTCCCAGGCGTGCATCACCAAATGCTGCAGTTCCTTGAGGAACAGGAACACATAGACGCACTGGGCGAAGATCAGCCCGACATAGAGTGGCAATTGAAGCCAGCGCGAGCTGAAGATCAGCATCGGCAGCGGCTTGAGCTGGATGGAGCGTCGGTCGGTCGGATCGGGTGTCATGGGCGGAGCATATGGCGGCACCCCGATGGCGGCAACCTGAACGGGAGGGCGATAACGGGGCTATCCGGACCACAGGGAAAATTGCGAGCGGGCGGGTTGCCATGGCGCCGCGAGCGGACCATCTCGCTGCCTCGATCCTCCACCATTCGTCTGCGGCGTCATGCCCGGGCACAACCGGGCAGAACCGTGACCGACCGCGCACCGTCCCGACCCGCACTTTCCCCGGCAGGCACCGGCGTCATGCTGGGCGCCGCCGCCTATGTGCTCTGGGGCGTCCTGCCCCTGTATCTCAGGCTGCTCCGGCATGTTCCGGCAAGCCAGATCCTGGCGCACCGCGTCCTCTGGTCAGTGGTGATGCTGGTGGTGGTGGCGCTGCTTTTCCGCCGGGTGCGGACCATCGTCGCGTCGGTGACCTGGCGGACCCTGTTGCTGCTTTCGGCAAGCGCCTCGCTGATCGCGCTCAACTGGCTGGTCTATATCTGGGCAGTGCAGAATGCCCATGTGCTCGACGCGAGCCTCGGTTATTTCATCAATCCGCTGGTCAACGTCGCGCTTGGCGTCATGGTGCTCAGTGAGCGCGTACGACGGATCCAGTGGGTGGCGATCGCGCTGGCGGCGCTGGGCGTTGGGGTCATGGCGCTGTCCAACGGCAGCAGCATCTGGATCTCGCTGGTGCTTGCGCTCACCTTCGGTTTCTACGGGCTGATCCGCAAGGTCGTGGCGATCGATGCGCTGGGCGGCCTGCTGATCGAGACGATCCTGTTGGCCCCCTTCGCCTTCGGGCTGTTGCTCATCGCGCATGGCAGCGGCGAGGGGGCTTTCGGCCGGGAAGCGGCAACCGACCTGTTGCTGATACTGGCCGGGGCGGTCACCGCCGCGCCGCTGCTGCTGTTCGCCGGCGCCGCGCGGCGCATGCCCTATACGGCGCTCGGCCTGCTCCAGTATATCGCGCCGACCCTGCAGTTCCTGATCGCGATCTTCGTTTTCGGCGAACATCTGCGTCCGCACGATCTTGCCGCCTTCGGGCTGATCTGGGCCGGGCTGGCGGTGTACGCCGTCGACAGCATCAGGGCAGGTCGCGCGGCGCGGGCAAATGCCGTGCTGGAGCCGGCGACGCGCTAGAATCTGGAGGATCGGGGTGCACGGCGGCGGCGTGAGCCCAAGCTGTCGAAGAATTGGGACCGCCGCCGTACGCCCGCACGCTAGCATCGCGTTCGAGGCAGTTCCTTTACATCAGCAGGAGAAATCGCGCTGTCCGCATGCTTTATTGTGCTGCGGCACAACAAATCGTGACGTAGCCGTATCGAATCAGGATTTGCCGGCGTGATCCCCATATTCCCAGTCATAGGGAACGCCCGTGTCGCCCAGCACGAACCCGACCAGATCGGCATAGCTGGCCTCGGCCCGCACGTCGTTTGACAGGATCAGGACGCAGCGCTGGCCCCGTTCGATACAGACCATCGCGTTGGCGGTCTGCTCGTCATGGCCGCCCTTGAAGAAACCATGACCCTGCGGCCCGTCGAACACGATCACGCCGAGGCCCGCCGCCAGATCTTTGCGGCGTTGCCCGACGGGCAGGTCGGGGGCCAGGTTGGGAAACTGATGCGCCGTGGCGATGGGCAGGCTCGGCCTGACCATCTCGGCGCGCGACGCCGCGGACAGGCCGTCGCCGCGCACCAGTGCCGCGACGAATGTCGACAGGTCGGCGATGGTCGTGTCCATCGATCCGGCGACGCGCACCTTCGATCGTTGGTCGTGCTTGACCGGTTCGCCCTTGTCGTTCCAGCCATCGGCCAGGTTGGGGCTGAAATCGGGGCGCCATTTCAGGCTGGTGCGGACCATGCCGAGACGCGCGAAGATCGCCCCGGTCAGGTCGCCGACATCGATGCCAAGCCCTTGCGCCTTGCGGCCATTCTCGATCGCGAACTGCAACAGGCTGAAACCCTCGCCCGAATAGCTGAAGCGCGTGCCCGGATCGAAATGGATGCGCAGCTTCTCGTCGGGTTCGAGGAACCAGAAATTGCGGAAGCCGGTTGAATGAGTCAGCGCCATGCGCGGCGTGATCCGCTGCCAGCGATCGTCGCCGGCAAGGTCCTTGTACGGGCCGTATTTGCCTGGGGCGATCGCGTTGGTGTCGTAGGCGGTCAGCGCCTGGTCGAGGTCGGCCGCGATGGGGGTGTCGAGCGCGATGGCGCCCCGATCGACCAGGGTCAGCGTTGTATAGGCCATCACCGTCTTGGTCAGCGAGGCGCCGTACATCACCGTGTCGGTCCGCAGCGGATCGCCTTTTGCATTACGTGCGCCATAAGCCTGGACATAGGCCACCTTGCCCTTGTCGATCACCGCGATGGCCATGCCCTTCGCGCCGGTCTTCGCCATGGCGGCGCTGACCTGCGCGTCGATCGCCGCGGGTGGCGGGAGTTTCTGCGCGGGCCTGGCGTTGGCGGAGGCCGCGACGATCAGCATGAGGCAAAAAGCGAAAGGGCGCATGGCGCGAGCCTAGCCGCAGCCCGGCGATTTCACCATCGGACATGGCACCATCATCATGTTTATTGTGCAATGCAGCAACAATCGGGGCTATGATCCGTTGTGATCATGCGGACGAGTCGTTCGCCCCAGGGGGACCGATCCAATGCGTACGCTTTCCGACACGATCACCCGGCTCGCTGCCGCCCAGGCGGGCATGGGCCTGCCACGCGCCACCGGCGGGGACCGGTTGACAGACATGGTCGTCACCGGCGCCAATCCGGGCCAGCTGGTGGCACGCGCCTATGTGCCGGAAGGGCTGGAGCCCGGGGCGCCGCTGGTCGTGGTGCTGCATGGCTGCACCCAGAATGCCGATGGCTATGATCGCGGATCGGGCTGGTCGACGCTTGCCGACCGCCATGGCTTCGCCCTGCTCTATCCCGAACAGCAACGCGGCAACAACGCCAACCTCTGCTTCAACTGGTTCGTGCCCGAGGATATCGATCGCAACGGGGGCGAAGCGCTGTCGATCCGCTCGATGATCGTGCAGATGATCGCCGAGCATGATCTCGATCCGTCGCGCGTCTTCGTGACAGGGCTGTCGGCGGGTGGCGCGATGACGGCGGTGATGCTGGCGACCTGGCCTGAACTGTTTGCCGGCGGCGCGATCGTCGCCGGCCTGCCCTATGGGTCGGCCACGACCATGCCCCAGGCGTTCGACCGGATGCGCGGCCATGGTGGCCCGGCGGGGCCGGACCTGGCGAAGCGCGTCAGCCAGGCATCTGGCCATGCGGGCCCATGGCCGTTGCTGTCGGTGTGGCACGGAACCGCCGATATGACGGTCGCTGTCTCCAACATGGACGACATCGTCGATCAATGGCGCCTGCTCCAGGGTATCGACGCCGAGCCCGCCCGCAATGAAACCATGGGCAATCACGGCAGGCGCATCTGGACCGATGCCAGGGGGGAGGTCCGGATCGAGGCGCACACCATTGCCGGCATGGGCCATGGCACGCCGATCGCGCCGGACGAGGGTTGCGGCGCCGCCATGCCGCATATGCTCGATGTCGGCATCTGCTCGACCAGCCACATCGCCGCTTTCTGGGGCATCGCCGATCCGGCCGCCGTCAAGGCGCGAACGGCAAAACCAGCGCCCCGCGCGGCGCGGCCGGCGGCTGCCAGGCCGCCGCTTGGGCTGGCCGCGGCACCGCAGGTCGAGATATCCGGCGTGAAGAAGGTGATCGAGGACGCGCTGCGCGCTGCGGGACTGATGCGCTAGAGGGAGGCGTGGCCGTCAACGATCAGGGCGGAGATGCTCGCTTGCTGCCGTTCCTATCGCGTCGGTCAGATAACGGAGCGACGTGGCGTGAAGCCGAGTGACCGTCCAGTAGAGCTTCACGTCCACCTGCAAGCCCGGTGGCAGTTCCATCAGCCGATTTTCGGCGACATGGGGCCGGGCCAGCGAAACAGGCTGCATTCCCCACCCGATCCCGGCCAGCGCGAAATCCACAAAGCCATGCGTTGACGGCACCCGATGGGTCGCAGCGTTCAGCGTCACGCCATGCGCTTCTTCGGTCCAGCGGGTCTGCAGTCTGTCGCGCCGGTCGAAACGCATGCAGGGTGCCCGTGCCAGGGAGTTGGCGTTCACGCCTTCGGCGAAATGCCGGGCGATGAAGGCGGGACTCGCATAGGCGCCATATCGCAGCGCGCCCAGCAGGACCGTTTTGCAACCCTGCACTGGCTCCGGGTCGCTGGTTACCGCAGCCAGCACTTCGCCTGAACGGAGCCAGTCGGCGGTGTGTGCCTCGTCCTCGATCGTCAGGTCGAGCAGCAAGCCGGTTGCCCGGGTGAACATCGCGGCGGCGCACGGGAACCATGTGGCCAGGCTATCCGCGTTGATCGCTACCTTGAGCGGCGGTCGCGGTCCGGCTTCCCCGACCATGGGGGCCAAGGCGGGTGCGAGATCGGCTTCCAGCAATTGTACCCGATCGAAATGGGCGCAAAGCGCCAGGCCCGGTTCCGTGGCGGTACATGGCTGGCCCCGAACGATCAGGATGGCGCCGAGCCGCTCCTCGAGCCCCCGGACGCGCTGCGAAACCGCCGAGGGTGTGATGCCGAGCCGGTTCGCCGCGCGTTCGAAGCTGCCTTCGCGCAGCACTGCCGAGACGGCTGCCAGGGCGGGATAATCAAGCATGGATGAAGCAATGCTTCATCTGGGTTAGCAGAACAAGCTGTCCTAATGTCGATGTTGCGGCCACAGCGCTGTCATGATCAACAGCTTCAATGCCTTTTTCAGCGGCTTTGCCCTGTCGGTGGCCCTCATCATGGCGATCGGCGCCCAGAATCTCTTCGTATTGCGGCAGGGCCTGAGGCGTGAGCATGTCGGCCCGATCGTCCTGTTCTGCGGCTGCGCGGATGCGATGCTGATCGCCGCCGGGGTCGGCGGCGTGGGGGCGTTTCTCGCCGCTCTGCCGCAACTGGCGAAGCTGCTGGCGATCGGCGGTGCGGGCTTCCTTGGCTGGTATGGCGTGAAGGCGTTGCGCCGCATGGCAGCACCGGATGCGATGTCGGTCAGCGTTGGCGGAGGGCTCACGCTCGAACGCGCGCTTGCTGCCACGGCCGGGTTCACCTTCCTCAATCCGCACGTCTATCTCGACACCATATTGCTCATGGGTGCGGCGGGGTCGGCCCAGCCGGCCGGCTCGCGCCCGATCTTCGTGGCCGGTGCGGTAACCGCCAGTTTCGCCTGGTTCGCAACGCTTGGGTATGGCGCGCGCATCTTGCAGCCGCTGTTCGCGCGCCCGGCGGCATGGCGTGTGCTGGATGCCATCGTCGGCGCCACGATGCTCACGCTCGCGGCGTCGCTCGTCCTGCGAGTGGTCTATCCGTCCGGATAATCGCGACGGCCGTAATGTCGCCGCGTGTGCCGTTCGATCCGATCACGGTCAGCCTGTGATCCTGGCAAGGGCAATATGCGTATGGTGCTGAAAATAGCCAAGGAACGAGGCCATGAAGGCGAGAAACGCGCACGTCATGCGCGATGACGGGAGGATGTGGCTGCCCCCGCGCGGAGGCGCGTCGAGCAGGCCAAGGTCATAGCCACTTTCCAGCGTTCGTATCAGGTTCGAGCGCGAGCCGCCGAACTGTTTGGCCGTCGCGCGCATGTTGAGCGAGACCGGTTTGATACAGGCGCGGCTTTCGGTGTGAATCGATCGCAACACCAGATTCTCCATCATCAGCCATCCACCGTCGGTCGAGGCGAAATGGAGGACCTCCGGGAAAGGGCCGAGAGCGTCCCACCCCTCAAGCAGCCCTTCGGCACCGCTGGTGCGCATATACCGGCCAAGTTCGGGGTGGCGTGCACGCAGCGCGAGCAGTGCGCCTTCGGGCGCGGCCGAATCTATCGAGGCAAAGATTTGATCGTTCCATTGCTCGACAGTCGCCATGAAGCGCGCCGTGGGTTCGAGATGGACCACCCGGGAGTCGATCGGGGAGCGCACCGCCGATAGATAACCGCCCAGCTTCATGATGTTCAAAAAGGCATAAACCCGGCCGGGACTCGCCAGTTTCAGCTGAGCGCAACTCTTCTGCAGGTTGGTGACGGTCAATCCGGTTCGCGGATCGAGCGCGTCGCGGGTGTCGTGAAGATAGAGCGTGATCACCAGCATCTGAAAGCGCCAGACCTCGGTCACCACCCGGTTGAGGATGAGGTTGTGCGCAAAGAAGGGCTGCATCGTGCCTTCGTGGCGCCGGACCCCGTCCAGGAAGGCCGGGCGATCCCGAAAGGCGACAATCCGGGCCCAGTCCTCTGCCGTGGTGCGGCTGGCGAACAGCGCGTCATGTGCACGGATGTCGAGATAGTCGGTCATGGATCCCACCCGCCCAGCGAACGCCTGGCTGAGGCAGGTTGGAGATCCGTCAACTCAGCTTCTCTGGCGGAAATCACAATACATACAAATTTGGGCCAGAAGAAGCCGATTTGCCCCAAAATTGGGCCAAAATATCATTCCCGTTTCTGCTTAGTAAATCGGAGCAGCATTGATGTCATCAGCTGAAATGCGAACTGTTGTGGCAGTTGCTGACAAAAGTGCGTGCTGCGTTTTGATTTTCATTCTTCTAAAATGAGAAAAATAGGAGGCGATACAATGACAAAGCATCACGGACCGCAGGATTTCGTTGCAGCGCACGGCGGCGATATTTCGGAGAAAGAGACTGAATTCGCAGTGGAATTTCTCAGCGGCCAGGAAGAGAGATACAATATTGAAGTCACCGTTGCGGGTATCGCAGGGTATCTGAAGGTGACGATCAATATGGATGTCAACGGCAGGAGCTGGTTCTTTGAAGGAAATGCCGGGGCAACCACCCTTGTCGCGGTCGGAAAATATTGGGGACATTGCTACACGAAAGACGTGGTGCGGCTGACAAAAGACTCTCGCGGTTTCAATATAAATGCGGTCAGCATTTTCCCCGCGGGCTATGTTAACGTCAATTTCTTTGATGAGAGCAGTCACTTCCTGGGGCACGCGCATGCCGGCGGGTTGACGAACCTGACCTGCACGGGCGGCGGTACGGGTTCCTGGAGGTAGATCTGCCTCTGCGACCTGGTCACGTCCGTTCGAGCGTGACCAGCCTGGCCGGGTGGTCCTGCCGCCCGGTCATGTCATGTTCCGCACCGTGCCGGAATAGCGGTCAGGCCTCAGGCTGGAGGATCATCGATCAGGGTTTTGCTCCCGGCCTCCCGCAGTGGCACAGTGGGCGACGGACCAGGCAGTGCCATGCCGGCGCATCGGTCCGATGATGTGTGGGAGGGTCGATGCATCCTGTCGAGACATTCGAACTCGTCCTCGCCCTTCTTGCCGTCGTCGTGGCGCTGCATTGGGTGGCGCGGCGCGTCGGCCTGCCGCCGGCCACGGCGTTGCTCGTCGGGGGCGGCGCGCTTGCCTTTGTTCCCGGGCTGCCCCCGGTGGCGCTCGACCCCGAACTGGCGCTGGTGCTGTTCCTCCCGCCGTTGCTGATGGACGGGGCCTATTACACCGCTTTCGGCCGCTTCCGGCGGCACCTTCCGGGCATCCTGTCACTTGCCGTCGGCGCTGTCGTGTTCACCACGCTGGCGGTCGGCTTCGTCGTCCACTGGCTCGTCCCCGGACTTCCGTGGGCCGCCTGTTTCGCGCTCGGCGCGATCGTGTCGCCGCCGGATGCCGTATCGGCCCGCGCCGTGCTCCAGGGCGTGACGCTTCCCCGGCGGCTTTCGGCGCTGCTTGAGGGGGAGAGCCTGCTCAACGACGCGACCGGCCTGGTTCTTTTCCGCTTCGCCGTGGCGGCGACGCTGAGCGGCCTGTTCGATACGGGCGCGGCGGTGTCGAGCTTCTTCTTCCTCGCGCTTGGAGGCATGGTCGTCGGTCTCGCGATCTCGGCGGTCTGGATGTTCGTCGTTCGGCGCCTGCGCGACCAGACGCTGATCATCATGGCCAACACGCTCATGTGCTGGGTCGCCTATAGTGCCGGTGAGGCTGCCCATGTGTCAGGGGTGATCGCCACGGTCGTCGCGGGGCTGGTGCTTGGCTGGTATCAGCACATCATCCTTCCGGCGCAGGTCCGGCTTCGCGGCGGTGCCTTCTGGCAGACTCTGGTGTTCGTGCTCGAAGCGCTGGTTTTCATCCTCATCGGTTTCTCGCTGCGCGGCGTGCTCGATCGCGTCGGCGGGATCGAGGCCGTTTCGACCACGATGGCAATCCCCGTCCTTGGCGTGGTGCTGGCGGTCACCGTGGCGCGCTTCGTCTGGATCTTCGGCAGCGACGTCCTGCTCGCCGCGCTTCGGGGCATCGGGTTGAAACGCGCGCGACCCCTCGGCGCGCGGCAGGCGACGGTGCTGAGCTGGGCGGGCATGCGGGGGGTCGTGACCCTGGCGGTCGCGCTGACCCTGCCTGAATCAATGCCGGGCAGGGACCTGATGCTCGTCATCGCCTTCGCGGTGATCTTCGCCACCGTGGTCATCCAGGGGACGAGTCTTGGCTGGCTGATCAGGCAGGTCCGCCCGGCCGACCGGGATCCGCCAGCAAAGATGAACATGGCTGAATCGGAAGCGGCCATCGCCCGCGCCAGGAATGAAATGGTTGAGGCGCATGCCTATGGGCTGGACGGAACGCTGATCCATCCGCAACTGCTGGCGCAGTCGCAGAAGCGCCTGGAAATCATCGAGCGGTATGCCGCTGACGCCGACAGGTTCATGGAGGGCGCCCGGACTCATTTCGAGGTTGTGCTGATTGCCCTTGCCGCCGGGCGCGCGGAGCTGATCCGCATCCACCGCGCCGGGCTGATCGAAGATGAAGTGCTGCACGAACTGGAACGCGATCTGGACGTCGAGGAACTCGGCATCATCCTCCAGCGCGGCGACTAGCTTCCGCTGGCTGGTTCCCGACGCCCGATCGGCACGGCAGGATGCGCCGGGCCTCGATGAGAGTGGTCGTTTACCCGTGCGACGGCTACACAACGGGCGGTCGCGCTCCGGCGCTCTGCCACAGGGATCGATCGGATATGTCCTCGCTTCGTCCTGTCTTCCGTCTCGTCGCTGTCGTCGCAATGCTCCTGTTCGTCGGCACGCCGATGTCGGGTGCTGTGCTTCATGCTCATCCGAATGACATTGCCGGGTCAGGCGCGGTCGAGGTTCCGATCCGGATACGATCGGGCCATGTGTACGTCGACGCTGAGATCAACGGCAAAGGCCCCTTCCATCTCCTGTTCGATACGGGCGCGACGAACGTCCTGACTCCCGAAGCAGCCAGGCGCCTTGGTCTTGCCGTGCGGGACAATGTCGAGGCGACGGGTACGGGGGGTGTGCAAGCTGGCGGTTCCACTATGGTGGACTCAGTCCGGCTGGGCAGCGTTTCGCTGTCGGATCAGACCTTCTATGTGCTCGATCTGCCTCCGGGGGCATCCGACGACACGCCTCTCGATGGCCTGATCGGCTTCGAATGGCTGAACCGGTTCCCGGCACGGCTCGATTACGCCAACGCGACGCTCACCCTCTATGCCGGCAAGGATGCCGGTTATGTCGAGCCGGCTGCCCCGGCTCGTCTCTCGTTCCGTGGCAGGACGCCGATGATAGATGGCAAGGTCGACGGCATCGACGGCCATTTCT
Organism: Pseudomonadota bacterium; assembly: GCA_040388155.1. Classification (GTDB taxonomy): domain Bacteria; phylum Pseudomonadota; class Alphaproteobacteria; order Sphingomonadales; family Sphingomonadaceae; genus Sphingomonas. The sequence goes on along the minus strand of JAZKCJ010000015.1, from coordinate 65,403 downwards.
CGATCGATACCGGCAGCACCGGGTCGTTGACCCTGGCTGCGCCGTTCGTTGCCGAGCATGATCTGGCGACACGCTACCATGCCAGGACGCGCGTGATGTCGGCGCGCGGAATCGGCGGCCCTGTCTATGCGCTTCTGGCGCGTGCCGAGTTGCTCGATCTCGGCACCGCAACAGCCAAACGGCCGGTCACGTTCCTTTCACAGCAAAAGGCCGGCACGTCCGCCCGAAAGGATACTGCCGGCAATATCGGATTCGGTGTCCTGCGCCAGTTCACCATCCTCTTCGATTACCCTCGCAAGAGGATATACTTCCAGCCCAACGCGGATTGGGGGCAGCCGGATCTTGCCGATCGTTCCGGGATGCGCCTTGAAAAAGGCGACGGGGCATTGGTGGTCGCGTTCGTTGCTGATGGCAGCCCGGCGGCGGCGGCGGGTCTGAAGGCCGGCGATCGGATCGTCTCGGTGGATACAGTGCCATCCGCCGGCCTGGCGCTGGAAGAGGTGCGAAAACACCTGAAAGGCCCGGTTGGCACGCGTATTCCCATGACATCGGATCACGGCCCGATCGTCATCGTCCTAGCCGACCTGTAGCGCTGTCGGCCATGCGACAGGGGGCGCCACAAACTCTGCCTATCCTGGGCGCCTTGTCGCACTGTCGCCAGATCCCCGGTCGTTATCCGCGGGAAGCTCTGGCTCGGTCACCTTGACGATGTCCTCCTTCGTCGCGGTGAGGTCGATGCGCTGGCGCGGGGTATGGGATCGTTTCTTCCGGTTCCTGGATCGGCGCCGTTTCTGCGAGTGGGTGACGGCTGCCTTGATCAGCGGCAGCAAGATGGTCGCGCCGCCGGCGATGACGGCGATAGCCCCGAACCCGATGACGACCGGAATCATCGCGGGCCGCTGGTCATGGTGAATGCCGGCGCGGGACAAAGGCCCCGGCCCGAAACAGAATAGGTCATTGGTTCTCCCGCGCGATCCGCTGACGCTCCTGGCGAAGAACTTGCCTTCCCCCGAAAGCGATTCTCGTCATTCGCCGCCTTCTTTCCACAAATCGCGGCACTGCGCGAGGGGAGCGATGCCGCCTCGCGAGCCGGTTGCGTCAGGGCGGGAAAGAGCCCCGGCCAAAAAGGGGGGAGGCCGGGGCTCCGCATGGGCGCGAAAGGGGGGTGCCCACACTGGAATTGATTAACTCAAATTAATTAATTTTTGGTTAATTTCTCGTTCGCTTTAGCGGAAAACCGCCAATTTGGCGTCAGAACGGATTAAAATCGGGGTGGATGCCCGGCGCTCTCGTTTCAGGCCGGCTGCCGCGGATCAGCGACCCTGCGGCACGCGATAATTTTTTGTTCGGCTGAATCGGGCAGCGCTGCCTTTGGCCCCTCGATCAGCTTCGCTTCGTCGCCCTTGGTCTGCCACATCAGGCTCCGGCCCGGCGCGCGGCCGGTTTCAGAACGATATTTGTTGTCCGTATCGGAAAGCATGTTGGTCAGTTGGAACGTCGCAGTGCCGATCGTCAGATGCATCACGTCCCAGGCCAGGTCATGATTGACCAGCACCGCCAGCCCGCCCGCGCAGCTATAGCGCGCCGTGCCCTCGACCTTGCTGGTGTCGCGTGTTGGGGCTGCGGTGCCGCCATTGGCGGTGGCCGGCAGCGCCAGCAGGGGGTCTGCCGGTATTGCCGGCGTGTCCATCGCGCCATGCGGACTTGAAGGGTGGTCGCGGCTTTGCGTGGCAGGCTGTTCCGGTGTCTGCGTGCCGCAACCGGTCATGAACAAGGGTACCGCAACGATCATGGCCAACCGGAAACGCATTCAAATTTCCCCGAGGGTCGGCACCTTCCTGACGAAGGGGCCTTGCCCCGGGGGCTAGCACAGCCGTGCCGCGATATTCTAGGCGGCGAGTTTGAGGATTTCCGCCTCGGCGCTGTCGATCGCCTGCTGGCGCTGCGGCTCGCCCATGGCGACGCCCTCGGCGCGGATGAAGCTGATGTCGGTGATGCCGAAAAAGCCGAACACGCCGCGCAGATAGGTTTCCTGATGGTCGAGGAACGCCGCCTGGGTGTCGGCACCGTAAAAGCCGCCGCGCGACGACGCGACGATCACGGTCTTGCCGCCGGCCAGGCCCTCGGCACCGTTCGCGCCATAGCGGAAGGTACGGCCGGCGACCGCGAGACGGTCGATCCATGCCTTGAGCTGGCTGGGGATGCCGAAATTGTACATCGGCGCGCCGACCACGATCACATCCGCATCGAGGAATTCCTCGAGCGCTGCCTGGCCGGCCGCGAGATCGCGCTGCAGTGCTTCGGCTTCGGGCACGGCGCCCTGCGCTGCGGCAAGGTGGAGGCCGGAAAGGTGATCGACCGGGTCGGTGGCGAGGTCGCGGCGGACGATCCCGATGCCGGGATGCAGCGCCTGCTGCTGGGCGACGATCGAGGCCGAGAGATGACGGCTCACCGAGCCCTGGCCGAGGATGCTTGAATCGACGTGGAGGAGCTTCATGATGGAATCCTTCGCAACGGAGTTCTGGAAAAGGGGTCTGGTTGCGAAGGTTCAGATATGCCCTGGCGATGTAGCGTAAAACCCTATATGTTACGATGCATTCCATCTGGGATTACGATAGATGCTTGACGCAGTCTCGCTCGATCAGTTGCGGACGTTCCTTGCGGCGGCTGAGGAGGGAAGTTTCTCTGCCGCCGGTCGCCGGCTTGGCCGCGCTCAATCGGTGGTCAGCCAGACGCTCGGCACGCTTGAGCGGCAATTGGGGGTTCAGCTGTTCGACCGCAGCGCGCGCTATCCGGCGCTGACTGAGGCGGGCAGCGCGCTGCTGCCCGAAGCGCGGGCGGTGGCGGGCCGGATGGATTCGTTCAAGGCCCGCGCCCGCGATCTGGCCGGCGGGCTTGAGCCGGAGCTGTCGGTCGCGATCGACGTGATGTTCCCGATCCATGTCTTCGCCCGTGCGGTCACCGATTTTCAGGCGACCTTCCCGCACACGCCGCTTCGTGTCCGCGTCGAGGCGCTGGGCGCGGTGATCGAGCCGGTGTCGGACGGGCGCGCGGCTTTTGCCGTGGTCGGCACCCTGCCGCTCGTCCCGGCCGATTTCGTGCAGGAAAGGCTCCTGTCGATTCCGCTGGTGATGGTCGCCGCACCGGCGCACCCGCTGGCGCAGCGCGCCGGGCCCATTCCGCGCGCAGACCTTGCCGAACATGTCCAGCTTGTCCTTACCGACCGGTCCGATCTGTCGCTCGGCAAGGAATTCGGCGTGCTCTCGCCCCGGACGTGGCGCATCGCCGATCTCGGCGCAAAGCATGCCTTTCTCCACGCCGGCCTCGGCTGGGGCAGCATGCCTTCCCCGATGGTTCAGGCCGATCTCGCCGCGGGCCGGCTGGTCGAGCTGCTGCTCGAAGACGGCTGGCCCGAGGGTAATCTGCTGCCGATGCTCGCGGTCCATCGCAAGGACATGCCGCCGGGTCCCGCCGGACGCTGGCTGATCGAGCAGCTGAAGGACACGGTCAACCTCTGTCCCGGGCAGGGGTGAGGGGATGGCGGGGCATCCGGTCATCGTCTTCGATGCGCTCTGCGTCCTGTGCTCCGCCAACGCCCGGTTCGTGCTGAAGCATGATCGCCGGGAGCATTTCCGCCTGGCATCGATGCAGGGGGAGACCGGCGCTGCCCTGTACCGGCGGTTCGGCATCGATCCGGCCAATCCGGAGACGATCATCCTGGTCGATGGCGACGATATCAGGCGGGACAGCGACGCAGTGCTGGCGATCTATGCGGGGCTGCGCTGGCCGTGGCGCGCGGCGGCCGTGTTGCGCCTGGTCCCGCGGCTCCTGCGCGATCCGGTCTACCGGTTGATCGCGCGGAATCGCTACCGGCTGTTCGGGCGACGCGAAACATGCTGGCTGCCGACGGCGGAGCAGGCGCGGCGCGTGCTGTGAGCTCGATACCCGATCTCGAGCAGGATGGCAGCGACCGGACCGCAGGCTTCGCCCCGCGCCGGAAGCACCTGTCATTCGCGTGCCAGACGGCTCCGAAAGTCGATCACCCATTGGCGCTGGTCCTCCGTGTCGGGCACCGCGACACCGCGTGCCGACCTGATCAGGGCGAAGGCCCGGTCCGCATCCATGCCCTCCAGCACCAGCAGCGAGGCGGCCATCAGCGACGACCGGCCGATGCCGGCGCGGCAATGCAGGACGACCGGCTTTTGCGTTTCGCTGACCTGCTGCAGGAATGTCAGCGCTTCGCGGCTGTCGGGCACGCGGCGATCCGGAATCGGAAAGGAGCTGAAGTCGATGCCGCGCGCGATGCACAGGTCGGGCTCCCGCTGAAGGCCGAGCTCGGTCACTTCGTCGGGTTCGAGCAGGCTGACAACGAGCCGAACCCCGGCGCGATGCCAGTGATCGATCTCATCCTCGATCCAGTCGCCCGCGCGCGGACGCGCGGCGATCCCGATCCGTTGAGCAAAGGGGTGTTCGATCCAATAGATGTCGGACGCCATGCATGTCTCCTGACACAAGGAATGCCGGGATGAGCCGGATCCTGATCCTGGGGGGCTATGGGGGGTTCGGTGCACGGCTGACGCGCCGGCTCGCCGGGCGCGGTTATCATATCCTCGTCGCGGGTCGCAATGTGGAGAAGGCGCGTGCCTTTTGCGCCGGGCTTGGCGGAACCGAGCCGGTGGTCGCCGACCGCGACGGCGATCTCGACCGCTTGCTTGCCGAGCATCGCCCCGACCTGCTGATCGACGCGGCCGGGCCGTTCCAGAACAGCGGCTATCATGTGCCACTCGCCTGTGTGCGGGCGGGGGTGCCGTATCTGGACCTGGCCGATGCGCGCGATTTCGTGACCGGGATCGGCGCGCTTCACGCCGCGGCAGTCGATGCGGGCGTGGCGATCGTCTCCGGCGCGTCGAGCGTACCGGCGCTGTCGGGCGCGGTCGCGCGGCACCTCGCGGACGGGATGGCGCGGGTCACGCAGGTCGAGGTAGCGATCAGCGCGTCCAACCGCGCGACCGCCGGGCCGTCAGTCGCCGCCGCGATCCTTTCCTATGTCGGCAGGCCGGTGCGGCTCTGGCGCCATCGCCGCTGGACGCGCGGATGGGGCTGGCAGCAATTGCGGCGGGAGACCTTCGCGGTGACTGGCGTGCCGGAGGTGCGCGGCCGCTGGGTTGCGCTGGCCGAGGTGCCAGATCTCGACCTGATGCCCGATATGCTGCCGGACCGCCCGGCGGTGATGTTCCGCGCGGGCACCGAGATTGCGCTGCAGACCATCGGCCTGTGGTTGCTGAGCTGGCCGATCCGCTGGTTCGGCCTTTCGGCAACACCGCTAGCGCCGGTCCTGCTGCCGCTGCAACGCCTGACGCGGGCGCTGACCAGCGATCGGTCGGCCATGTCGGTGCGGCTGGCGGGCGATGGGGCGGAGGGTTTCATCGAGCGTCGCTGGACGTTGATCGCCGAACGTGGCGACGGGCCGGAGACGCCGACGCTGGCGGCGGTGTTGCTGGCGGAGGCGGTGCTGGCGCACCGGCTGGCGGTGGGGGCGCGGGACGCCGGGCGGTTGCTTGAGCTTGTCCAGTTCGAGCCGTTGTTCGCCACGCTCGCGATGCGGCACGAGACGGCGGAGATGCCCCTGCCGGACCCGCTCTACCGGCGTGTGATGGGGCCGGCGTTCGACGCGTTGCCGGCTGCTGTCCGCGCGATGCACCGGGTTTGCCGCGATGGCGGTGCCTCGGGCGAGGCGCGGGTGGAGCGCGGTACCAGTTTGATCGCACGGATCGTTGCGTGGATCATGCGCTTTCCGCCGGCGGGCACGCACGAACTGCATGTCGGGTTCGCGGAGCGGGACGGGGTGGAAACCTGGACGCGTTCCTTCGGTCGCCATGCTTTCACCAGCCGGCTAAGCCAGCAAGGTGCACAACTGGTCGAGCGGTTCGGGCCGCTGCGTTTCCATTTCGATCTGCCGTCGGACGGGCAGGGCTTGCGGATGGTGATGCGGCGCTGGACCTGCCTGGGCGTTCCCCTCCCACTGGCACTCGCCCCCCGGAGCGACGCACGGGAGTGGCAGGAGGGTGAGCGCTTCCGCTTCGACGTGCCCATCGCACTGCCGGTGATCGGGCTGGTGGTCCACTATGACGGATGGCTGCTGCCTTCGCCGCCTCCCCTTCAGGGAGGGGGATAGATTCAGGCGAGCGGCCCGTCGGTGAAATCCCGCTTGGCAATCGCATAGGTCACATGGCGGATCACCGCATCGCCGATCCGGTATTCCTGAACCCGGTCGGTCAGCACGCCGCCGATCTTCTCGACCGCCTTGCGCGACCGGAAATTCTCGTCGCCGATGCGGAAGATGACGGTATCGTAGAAGCCGAACGCATGGGTCAGCATCAGGCGCTTCATCTCGCGGTTCCAGCCGCCGCCCCAGCGGTCGCAGGCGAGGAAGGTCCAGCCGATCTCCACTTCGCCGGGGTTCGTGAACAGTTCCGAATAGCGCGAGAAGCCGAAGACACGATTGTCGGCGCGGTCGCGCGCGACCAGCCCGCCGTGATCGGCGAGCGCCTCCTCGAAGAACTTCCGGAACACCGGCTCGCGATATCGCTCGCGCATCGGGTGCATCGCCCAGATCGCCGGATCGGATGCAACCGCGAACAGCGCGTCCCAGTCTTCCTCCACCTGCGGACGCAATGTGAGCAGATCGCCCGATAAGGTCGGCTGGAAATCGAACATTCGGTGGCTCCCTTCGTGGCGGTTCCTCTGGCGCTGGAAAAAGGCGATGTCGTGGCGTTGATCAGGCGCCCCGTTGGCACGGACCGGGAGCGCTGTTAGCCTTCTGCTCTTGGGGGAGGTGCGCGCCGATGATGGACGACACAGGCATCTGGCGGACCCGGCTGATCTCGCTCGCGATCGTCACCGCGATTTTCCTTCTCCCCATTCTGGCGCTTCTCTGGCTGACGGCGGTGCCGGGCATCTCCTATGCCGGCCCGCTTCCGCCGCTTTCTCCTGCCGAAGCTCAACTTGCGGCAAGGCTGCGCGGGCACGTGACCGCCATCGCCGGCGCGCCGCACAATGTCGAACATCCGATCGAGCTCGAACGCGCGGCGCGGCATATCGAAGGTGCGCTGGCTGGCATCGGCTATGCCGTGCGTCGCCAGAGCTTCAGTGCAGGTGGGGAGCGGGTGCGCAATATCGAGGTGGCGATCGATCCCGCCAAATCCGATGCGCCGACCTTGGTAGTCGGTGCCCATTATGACAGCGCGTTCGACGCGCCGGGCGCGAACGACAATGGCACCGGCACAGCCGCCGTGATCGAACTGGCGCGGAGCCTGGCCGATCTGCGCGGCAAGGCGGCGCTGCGCATCAGGCTGGTACTGTTCGTCAACGAGGAACCACCCCGGTTCAAGACTCTGCTGATGGGCAGCGTCGTCTATGCAGCGCAACTGAAACGCAGCGGGGAGCCGCTGCTCGGCATGATCAGCCTTGAAACGCTCGGCTATTACAGCGACCGGCCGGGCAGCCAGCATTATCCCTGGCCGCTCGGCATGCTCTATCCGCAGACCGGCAACTTCGTCGCGTTCGTTGGCACGACTGACGCGCGGGGCTTCGTGCGCCGGACGGTTCGGTCGTTCCGGGAGGTCGCGCGCTTCCCCAGCGTCGGCGGGACCGCGCCGGGCTTCGTTCAGGGTGTCGACTGGTCGGATCACTGGGCCTTTTCGGGTGAAGGCTTTCCCGCGCTGATGGTGACCGACACCGCGCCATTCCGTTACCCCTATTATCACAATGTCGGTGATACGCCCGACAAGGTCGATTACGACCGGCTTGCGCGCGTGGTCACGGCGCTTGACCTGACGATCAGAAAGATGGGGAGGTGACGATGCGGTTCCCAATCCTGACCTTGTTGCTGGCCGCGATGCCCCTTTCGGCGGCCACGCCGCCTGCCGGGGACAGCGCGGGACTGGTCGCCTTTGCCGACGCCTTCGACCGGGCGCAGCTCGCCAAAGATGGCGCGGCGCTCGAGCGAATGGTGGCGGACGATCTCGTCTTCATCGACGGGTCGGGCAAGCGCCTGGACAAGAAGGCGTTCATCGAGGGCTGGACCGCGCCCGGCGATCGCTTCGAGCCGATCGTCCTGCACGATCGCACCGTCGTCATGCTCGGCCCCGATGCCGGAGTGGTGGGTGCCGAGACCACCCTGCGCGGCGTCTCGGGCGGGGATGCCTTTGTCAGCCATTTCCGTTTCGCCGATACCTTCCGCCGCACCGGCCGCCGCTGGCAGGCAGCGCATATCCAGGTCACGCGCATGCCGTGATAGCGGTAACACATGCAGTTTGCGTATGCTGCAATGCAATATTTGCACTTGCGAGCGAATCTGTTGCAGTGCACAACGACTGTGCCTTTCAGGCATCCTCTCCTAAAACTTTCACGGCCGGTCTCGTACCGGCCTTTTTTTTGTCTGCGATCCGGCTATGAAGAGTCGCCGTCGTATCGCCCGACACGAGAAAAGAAACGCGCAGGAGCGGAAGAGCCGCCGGAAAGACCGGCACCGGCGAAACGACAGCGCGGGGGATCGAGCCGCCACAGGCGCTCTCCCCCGCATCTTCACTCCATCATGATGTTGCCGGGCAGGTCGACTTGCCGGAAGCGCGTAGCGATGCCGTCGACGCCGGATCATTGTCGTTGGCCAGCAACAGGGTGCGTGGCGACAACAGGGCATCTTCCAGAGGCCGGGCCTGCCCGGTGCGGGGCCTCGCCATTGCCCGCGGATTGTCGTTTGCCCGAGGGTCAGCCTCGCTTTGGGCGATCGACGGGACCGAAAAGTGCTGAACCTTCGACCAGCATCGCCAGGCCGGAGAGGCCGACAAGGACGATGAAGGCAGCGAAAAGCAGTTCGGCGACGGTCGCCGGATGATTGTCCGGCGGCCGCGTCTCCAGCAGCCGCAGCGCGATCATGGCAGCCACGCTCGCCATCACCATCAAGGCCCCCGTCAATCGGGTCCGCATCGCTTTTGTCCTCGCGCCGGGCTGGCGCGAAGCTGACATGGGCGAAACGGGCGTTAAGTTTCGAGAGCGAAGCGGGCCGGTCGCGTTAAGATGATATTGGTGTCCCGGCCGTGTCGACGGCGTCGTCGCGGCAGGAACCATCGAAATTGTCGATCGCAAGCTGGTCCCGGTGATCGGCGCTCGCTTCGCATACCCATTCGACGACCATCGCTGCGCGGCCCGATGTATCGGCCTGCCGCAGCACCGATGCGACAAGGCGGGGGGTGGTGCCGAGCAGCAGGACGGCGCGGCCGTCCGCCACTGGCGCGAACACCAGATAGCGACCCCTTTCAATCGCTTCCTTCGCCTGGCCACGATAGTCCGGCCGCACGTCTGCCGCAAAAGTCAGGGTTTCCGCCGGACGCTTCTTTCCGAAAATGCCGCTCAACAACTGTAGGTCCCTCGAGATCGACGTATGTAAATGTCCGACACGGCCCAAGCACGCCGGCGTGTTTGATCGAGCGCAAGCAACCGGCTCCCTAAAGACGTCACCGACCTTGATTCACCGCAGCGCCAAATCGCGCGATAATCGACAATCTTCGCGCATCCCGGGAGCAGCGCATGGCCGAGGCCGATTCGATTGCCTGCGGGCTTCATCCAGCGGTCGTGCGCCAGGCCGGTTTTGCCGCCTGGACCGCCGATCCCGCCATCGCGACGCTGTTCGCGATCCTGCGCGATCTGGACAAGGCAGGCGCGCGGCTGGAGGCGCTCCAGCACGATCGCCCGGATCTCGGCGCGGATGCGGTGCGCGGCGATATCGGCGCGGTCGTCAGTCTCTATGAGCGGTGCCCGGCGCATTTTTTCGGCCATGGCTGGCGCACCCGTGCGAATGGCGGTGCCTGTGCCGGCCTGTGGGAATTGCTCGCCGCGCGCCGCGATGCCTGGATCCACGCGCAGTTGGAGGCGGAAGGATTCAGGCCCGATGCGGCGACCGCGGAAAAGGACGAGCGGACCATGGCTCTTTGCGACGAGGCGGTGCCTGTCGAACTGGCCTGGGCCAGGTTTCAGGCTGGTTGACCGGAACTGCGCGTTTCCATCTTCACGGCGAGAGCTGATTGGCCGAGACTGAGGGGATCACCTCGGAGTCGTCGCGATGAAGTTCCTTATGCTCGCTTCCGGTCTTGTCCCGATGCTTACCCTCGCACTCTCCGGCTGCGGGCAGCCCGCGTCGCAGCAGAATGCGACCGCGCAGGCGCAGGCGCCGGCGCCGGCCCAGGCTCCAGCCAAGCCGACTGTCGACTATCTCGCGCGGATCAATGCGCTCGCGCCGAAGCAGCGTGACGTCGTCTTCTACCGTGCGCTCGACGATTCAGGCAGCGATTGCCAGGCGGTCTCCAGCTCGGAACCGCGCGCACCGGTGGAAGGCCACCCCGCCTGGACCGCGCATTGCGAGGACGGGCGCGCCTGGGTCGTCATCCTGCAGGATAGCGGCCTGTTGCAGATCGCGACCCCCGAGGGACTTGATCGCGCGACCGGCAACAAGACCGCCCCCTGAACGGGCTGGCGCTATTCAGACCTGCCACGCGCCCGAGTCCGCGGTACGGCGCACATAGTCGGAAAAGCTGCGGGCCGGGCGGCCCAATGCCTCTTCGACGCCATGCATCACCTGCTCGTTGCGGCCGTCGAGCACGACGGTGAAGAGGTCGTGCAACAGGGCGACAATGTCCGCCTCCACATAAGGCCGCAACCCGTCGGCGAACGCTTCCGGCGAGATGCGCGTATAGCTGATCGGCCTGTCCGTCGCGGCGGCGATCTCCGCTACCGCCTCGGCAAAGGTCAGCGCGCACGGGCCGGTCACTTCGTAGAGGCGGTTGACGTGACGCGCATCGGTCAGCGCCGCGGCCGCAACCTCGGCGATGTCGTCGGCGTCGATGAACGGTTCGCGCACGGCGCCGGCGGGCAGCGCCACTTTGCCCGCCAGGATGCCGCCGATCAGATAGCCTTCGCTGAAATTCTGGTTGAACCAGCTCGCCCGCACAATGGTCCATGGCACGCCCGAGGCTTGCAGGGCGGCTTCGGTACGCTGCGCGCCGGGTTCGCCCCGGCCTGACAGGAGCACGACCCGCTCAAGGCCCTTTTCGCGGGCGAGGCGCCCCAGTTCGGCGATCGCGTCGGCCGCGCCCTCGACCGCGAGATCGGGCTGGAAGGTGACGTAGGCGCTGGAGACGCCGTCAAGCGCCGCGCCCCAGCCCTCGGGCCGAAGCCAGTCGAACGGGATCGGTGTCGAGCGCGAAACCGGCCGGGTGGCGATGCCGCGCGCCGAGAGCAGTGAATCGACGCGCCGGCCGGTCTTGCCGCCACCGCCGATGATCAGGATCGGGGACTCGTTCGTCATTGATCGGGCTCCTTCGGGTTTAGCAAATACGAGAATTCCTCGTATTTGCTAAACCCGATAAGCTCTCGTATTTCATTCGTCAAGCATGCGGGAAGAAGGACGATCGGTGGCGGCGACGACGGGGCAGGGTGGGGCGGACGGAGACGGCGGCGGCATGGCGCGGCTGGTCCCCACGCAGCGGCGCAGCCGCGAGCGTTTCGAGCGAATCCTTGAATCCGCTGCATCGTTGATGGCCGAGAAGGGCAGCGAAGCGTTCCGCATGAGCGACGTCGTCGAGCGGAGCGGTGTGCCGTTCGGCTCGCTCTATCAATATTTCCCGGACAAGACGGCGATCATCGGCACCCTGGCGGAACGCTACAACGCGATCGGGCGTGCCTGTGTGGCGGCGGAGCTGGCGCCGGTGCAGAGCATCGGTGACCTGAATCCGGCGCTGTGCCGCGTGGTCGACGGCTATTATCGCATGTTCATCGACGAGCCGGTCATGCGCGATATCTGGCAGGCGACCCAGGGCGACCGGGCATTGCAGCAACTGGACGAGGCGGACGGCGCTTTCCTCGCCGGCCTGCTGCTCGGCGCGCTGACGCGCATCGCACCGGAACGGGACGTGCCCGCGCTAGCGGCGACGTCGCAACTGACGATGACGCTGATCGCCGCCGCCGTGCGCCATGCGATCACCCTGCCCGCAGCCGAGGGTGAGCAGATCATCGATCTGTTCAAGCGCATGATGCCGGACAATCTGGCCAGTCTTGCCTGATTGTCCGGCCTCGCCTGCAGGGATCATCCCCCGGCCGGCGCCGTGCCGAACAGCTCGATCGTGAACAACAGCGTTGCGCCGCCAGGGATCGGCCCGGTCGCCCCGGTGCCATAGGCCAGGTCGGCCGGGATCGCGAATTCGAAGGTGTCGCCGACGGCCATCAGCGGGACGCCTTCCTGCCAGCCGCGGATCAGCCGGGGCAGGGGGAAGGTCGCGGGCGCGCCGCGACCGACCGAGCTGTCGAACTCGGTGCCGTCGATCAGCCGGCCGGTATAGTGGATCGTCACCACGTCGGTCCGCGTGGGATGCGGTGCGCCCGCTGGCCCGGCCTTGATCCGCCGATACCGCAGGCCGCTGCTGGTATAATGCCATCCGTCGGTCGCCTTGAGGCCGAGCAGATAGAGCATCTGGCGGTTATGCCAGCCCGGGTCCTGGCTGTTGGTCGCGTCGGGGGTGTCCTGCGCCAGTGCCGCCGGGGCGTATGCCAGCATCATCGCGGCCGTCATTGCCGTTGCCCACATCCTCGAACCCATCGTCATCCTTTCATGCCCGGTCTCGTGCGCGCTCTATAGCGCACAGTATGGGCAGGGGAATTGGGTCACGTCGCGTCAGGGAGGGCGCTTTCGATATCGGTTCTCGCGAAGTCGTCGCCGACATAAAGCAAGCGGCACTCATGCTCGCGCGCCGTTTCATAAGCGAAGCAATCGCCGAAGTTGAGGCCGGCCGGATGTACTCCCTTGCCCCATCGTGCATAAGCGTCGGCGATCCGCCGCGCCGACGCCGACGTCACCGGCACGATGCCGAAACCAAGGCCCTCGATGAGGCCGGTCAGCTCTTCGCCGACGTTGCGCCGTGCCGCGACGATCAGCGCCTCCACCACGGTTCCGGCAGAGATGACAAGGTCGCTTTCCTCTTCGAGCACCGCGATGCAGGCATTTGCCTGGGGCTCGTCGAGCAGGATTGCCATCAGTGCAGACGTGTCGACCGCGATCATTCGGGCAGGCCGTCATCGCCATAGAGGAAATCCTGGCTGCGCGCGGCTGTGGGGCCCGAAATTTTCTTCGCTGCCCCGGATGCCCGCATCGCCTCGAGCAGGATCCGGCGAGCCTTGCGGTCCGGCAACGGATTGACCGGCACCAGACGGACGGCTGGATGACCGTGACGGGTGAGCACAATCTCGTCGCCAGCTTCGGCGCGGCGTACCAGCTCGGTCAGTTGCGCTTTTGCCTCGGTTACCGATACGCGCACCGCGCAATCCTTTCTGGTCCATCTAACGGTCTATTGTCTGGTTACATAGACTATTGGATGGTCCATTTCAACGACCGGCGGATCGGCTCATCCGGTGCGTTCTATTACGCGACCTACACTGCCACGGCAGAAGTCACGGTTTTTCGAGCGCCTTGGCCATATCGAGGTGCTTCTTCACGACCGGTATGATCTCGCTGGCGGCGGTCTTCAGGGAGGCGACGTCGCCGTCCTTCGCGAAGTTTTCCATCAGTTCCAGGGCATCGTCGTGCGCGTCGATCTGGCCCGCGATATAGGCCTTGTCGAAGTCGGCGCCCTTCAGCTTGCCGAGATCGGTGAGATCGTCGTTCTGCTCGCCGGTCAGCGCAGGATCGGGGGTGATCGCCGGGCGTGCCTTGGCGGCGGCCGCCTCGATCTTCGCGGTCGACGCGGCATGTGCCTTGATCATGTCATTGGCGAACGCCTTGATCCTGGCCGAGGACGCGTTGGTCAGCGCCAGCTTGGCCGCGGCGATCTCGAACGCGTCGCTCTTTGCCGCGCTGTCGGCGAAGCTCTGGCCGTTCGGCGTGGGCTGGAGCGCGTCACCCGCGGCATCGAGCGCGTTGGAGGCGGCGTTGCCGACATCGGTTATCGTCTCGCTGGTGGTGTTGATCGTTTCGTCGGCCGCCTGCTCGGCCTTCGGACCGCAGGCGGCGAGGCTGAGGGCGAGGACGGCCGCTGCGAGCGGTGTGACGGCTTTCATCGGGATATTCTCCGTTGGGTGCAGGCGGTTCGAACGCGTGGCCACGCCCGCTGTTCCCGCATCGCCGACCATCGGGCCGACCATCGGTCAGTCCCGGTAGAACCCCTCTCGCCACTCCGGGAAGATCTGGTCGGCGGTAGCCGGATGGCCGAACAGGAAGCCCTGGCCGACCGCGCAGCCGCGCTTTCGCAGATGCTGTGCCTGCGCCCTGGTCTCGACGCCCTCGGCGACGATCGTGATGCCGAGATTGCGGCCGAGATCGATCACCGCATCAGCGATCGCCGCATCGTCGGGGCTGTTTTCCAGATTGCTGATGAAGCTGCGGTCGATCTTCAATATGTCGACCGGATATTGCTTCAAATGGCTGAGCGACGCGTATCCGGTGCCGAAATCGTCGAGCGCGATGCGGATGCCGGCGGCGCTGAGCATGCGTAGTGCCCGTTCGACATAATGCGCGCCGCGTCCGAGGAAGACTGTCTCGGTCACCTCGATCTCAAGCATGGAGGAGGGCAGGCCGCATCGCTCCAGGCTCTCCAGCACGCGCTCGGCGAAATTGTCGTAGCGGAAATCATTGGCCGAGGTGTTCACCGCGATCGAGACCGGGTCGTAGCCCTGGTCGAGCCAGCGCCTCAGATCGCCCGTCACCTTGCTCAGGATGCGATCGGTGATCTCGATCGACAGGTCGGGATCGTCGAACGCAGCGCGGATATCCGCCGGCATGTGCGTGCCGCCCTGCTGGTCGTGCCAGCGCAGCAGCGCCTCGAATCCGACCAGGCGGTGGCTGTTGAGGTCGATCTTGGGCTGGTAGAAGGCGTCGACCCGTGCATTGGCCAGTGCGTCCTTCGCCAGGTTGATCATGGAGAACTGGCGCTGCAGCTCGGACCGCATTTCCGGTCGGAACACCCGGGTCCGCCCCCGGCCCGCCGTCTTCGCCGCGTAAAGCGCGAGGTCGGCCGATTTGAGCAGTTCGGTTGGCTCGTTGCCATGTTCGGGGAAGATCGAGGCACCGATGCTGGCCGCGCAATCCAGCGTCCGGCCGTTGAACGCGAAGGGTGCGCGCAGGCTCTTCAGCAGCGATGCGGCGCAGCGCATGAGATCTTCCACGCCGCCCACCGCCGGCATCACGATCGCGAACTCGTCGCCGCCGAGCCGGCCGATCGTGGCGCCATCCGGCGCGACCTCGACCAGGCGCCGGGCGAAGACGCGCAGCAGGGCGTCGCCCGCGTCATGGCCAAGCGTGTCGTTGATCCGCTTCAGGTTGTCGACGTCGAACAGCATCAGCCCGATCCGCTCCTGGGTCCCGGCTGCCAGCGCGATCGCGCCGTCCAGTTCCTCCTGCAGCGCCAGGCGATTGGGCAGCAGCGTCAGCGGATCGTGCGTCGCGGCCCAGCGGATTCGCTCCTCCGCGTCGCGTTCCTCCGTCACGTCCTGGAAAGTGACGATCATCCGACTCAGATGGCCGGAGCCGCTGACCGATTTCCAGCCGGTCGATTTCAGCCAGCGCTGCGCGCCACTGTCCGCGCGGCGGATGCGCAATGCGACCTCGAATGCTTCGGGCAGGAAACCGCCGGTCACGGCGGTGACGATCGAACGGAACTTGTTGCGGTCGTCGGGATGCACGATCTCGAGCGCTTCCGCCATGGTCGGCTCGGCATCGGCAGGCAGGCCAAGCATGCCGAGCAGTTCTTCCGACCAGCGCCGGGCGCCGGTGATCGTGTCATAATCCCAGATGCCGAGCCCGGCCGCCTGCACCGCCAGTCGCAGCCGCTCCTCGCTTTCGCCCAGCGCCTGTTTCGCTGCCTTGCTGTCGTGGATGTCCTCAAGCGATCCGTACCAGCGGATCACTGCGCCATGCTCGTCGCAGCGGGGTGCGGCGCGCGCGCGCATCCAGCGATAGGCGTCGCCGCAGCGCAGCCGATATTCGATGTCGACCGGCCGGCGCTGGCGCACCGCTTCCTGCCAGGCCCGCATCGTCGGGGCGACATCCTCGGCATGGAGCGCCTCGATCCAGCCGTTGCCGCGCGCCTGGTCGGGGCTGGTCCCGGTCAGCGAGACCCAGAGCGGGCCGACTTCCTCGATCGATCCGTCGGGCCGCGCGGTCCACTGGATCTGCGGGTTGAGCTCGACCGAATGGCGGTGATGCTCGCGACTCTCGCGCAGGGCCTGCTCGGTGAGACGGCGGCGGGTGATGTCCTGGGCCACGGTGATGATCGACCGGATCTGTCCCGCATCGTCGCGGACGAAGGAGATGTTCACTTCGCACCAGATCACTGAATCATCGGGCCGGACATAGCGAAGCTCGATGCGGAACGGCGTGCCCGTCTCGAGATGGTGGCGATACCGCCCCTCGTTGCGGGCAAGATCGTCGGGGTGGAGATAGGCCTTGGCGGGCAGGTTCTCCAGTTCGTCGAGCGAGCGGCCGACCAGCGCGCAATAATGGTCGTTCGCCATCAGCACATGGCCTTCCACGTCGCGTTGCACGATGCCGACCATCGCCTCGCGGAATACCGTGTCGAGCTGCGCGGCGCGCAAGGGCGGGCGTGGCGCTGCCGTCCTGGAATCGGGCCAGCGTTCGGCGCCGGCCAGCGCGGCGAGACCGGCGAGCATGCGCATGGCGCGGGCATCAGGGGCCTGGCGGGGCAAGGTGTCGAGCACGCACAGCATGCCAGCGTCCGCCTCCCCCGGCGTGCCGATCGGCAGGATAACGGCAAAGCGGGCGCCGAGCAGGTCGGTGGCGGGGATCAGGTCTTGCCATTCCGGTGCCTGGGTATCCGGGATCACGATCGGGTCGGGCTGGCCGATCAGGCCGGCGGGCAGCAGCGCATCGGCCGGGCGCAACGGGCCGGCGATGCCGATCTGGACACGCACGAGCTGCCGCTCGGCTGCGGCGAAGCTGATGAAGCCGATCGGCGCGCCAAGCGCGTCGATCGCCAGCGCGACGATGCGTCGCAGGATCGAATCCTCCACCGCGCCAGCGCCGAGCGGCATTGGCGTTATGGACGGTCCTTCCGGTAAGCCCCCGGCCCTATCCCTGCGGTCTGCTAATGGGCGTGCGCCCGTGCGGTTCACGCGTTCCTCCCGGGCCATGCTCCCCTCGAGACGGCCGGGGCCTTAACTATATTGGAAAGCCTAACAAAAGATTGGGTCTGCGACGGTGATTTCTGGTCCATAGCCGGTCCGAAATGGAGGTTTTCGGACGGCATCCGAATGGCCCGAAAGGGAGGTGCTAACATACTGGAATCGGCTGCGACCTTCGGACGCCATTGTCGCGTCCGGTGGATGCACCGCGATCGGCAGGGTCGGGCGTACTGACACAATCGGATCGTTACGGAGCCAAACCGGTGTCCTCGGCGTTCGGCCGATATGCCCCAATATTATTTTCACATCCACAACGGCTCCGGACTGACGCCGGATGAGGAGGGGCAGGATCTCCCCGGCCCGCGCGAGGCGCATGCCGCCGCTCTGGCGGGCATCCGCTCGCTCCTTGCCGGCGAAGTCGATGAGGGAAGCCTCGACCTGGATGGCCGTCTCGAAATCACCGATGCGCTCGGCGAGCCGGTGCGCACCGTGCCGTTCGCTGAGGCGGTCGCGGTCACGCCGCCGGGCCGGGAAAACCGATAGCCGGGGCAACTTTGGGAAACCTCGCAACCTCCGCGGGTTCTTCCCATCTACTGCGTGAAGGAGGCAGGCGATGCTCGAACATGTGCCGCACTGGCTGGGCAGGATGCTGCAAGGCGTTCGCGCAGGTCATGTCCGGCTGGCCATCGCCGATCCCGATCTCGGCCTGACCGGCGTGTCGATCGACCTGTCGAGTCCGGCCTTTGCCAATGGTGCGCGCCTGCCGGTGCGCTTCACCGCTGATGGCGCGGGCGTCTCGCCGCCATTGCTGTGGGGCGCGGTGCCGCGAGAGACACGGAGCCTGGCGCTGATCGTCGAGGACCCCGATGCACCTTCGCTGAACCCGCTGGTCCATGCCGTGGTCTGGGGCCTGCCAGCGGACGGGTGCCGGCTGGCTGAGGGTGCAATCGCCGAGGATGGCGCAGGGGCAGCGGACGGGCGCGATGTTGGGCGAAACAGCTTCTTCGGTCAGGGGTGGTTGCCGCCTGATCCGCCGACTGGCCATGGATCGCACGATTATGTGTTCCAGCTTTTCGCCCTGTCGGACACGCCCGAGCCCGGGGCCAATCCGGGCCGGGCGGCGATCGTCGAGGCGATCCGCGGTCGGGTGCTGGCGGCGGGGGTGCTGACCGGCACTTACTCGCGCGGGGAGCAGGCGCCGACCCGGGCCGCGGGTTTGGGTGGGGCGGCGCGGGCCTGATGGAGGTGGCATCGCGCGACCTGTTCGGCATGGTGCCGCCGGGCTTGCCACCGGGCCTCGATTATGCCGCCGATATCATCCCGGCTGACGAGGAACGGGTCCTGATCGCGCGGCTGGAAGAGATCGAGGTCTCGCCGTTCCGCTTCCAGGGCTGGCTGGGCAAGAGGCTGACCGCGTCCTTCGGCTGGCGCTATGATTTCGACAATGCGAGCTTCGGGCCGACTGAACCGATCCCCGATTTCCTGCTGCCGCTACGTGCCCGCGCGGCGCGCTTTGCCGGACTGGCGGAGGAGGAACTGGTCCAGGCGCTGGTCGTGCGGTACGATCCCGGCGCCGGGATCGGCTGGCATCGCGACAGGCCGGTGTTCGATCATGTCATCGGCATCTCGCTTGGGACTCAGGCGACCCTGCGGTTGCGGCGGCGCGTGGAGAAGGGGTTCGAGCGGGCGGCGCTCCCGCTCGCGCCGCGGTCGATCTACCGTCTCTGGGGGGAGGCCCGGCACGGCTGGGAACACAGCATCGCCGCGATGGAAAGGCGCCGCTGGTCGGTGACGTTCCGGAGCCTGTCCGAAAAGGGAATGCGAAAGGTCGCTGGCTAGAGGCGTAAAACCAGGCCGGGGCACTCGCCTAAAGACCCGGCCTGGTTCCGCCGCCGTACAGCTACTCCATAGCGGCTGGCCCGGCCGGTTAGGCTGGTAAAGGGTGCATCAACCATTCCGTAGTTACCCAGATAGGTAGTTTTCCGGAAAGGCGATCGTACGGCTGTGCGCGACGCGAACAATCGTATTGCAAGCCACGGAACGGGCCGCCTTAAAGGCAATCGGAACACGCGATGCGGGTTCGTGGTCTTGCGTATGGGAGCATCCGAATGAGGTATCTTGCTGGCCTGACGTCGATTGCAATGCTGGCCGGTTCCGCCGTGGCGTCTGCCGCGCCGCCGGCCGATCCGGCGGCTGGGGCGGTGGTGTTCAAGAAATGCGCCGCATGCCACAGCGTCGATCCGTCCGGCAGGAACGGCCTCGGCCCCAATCTGCGCGGCGTGGTCAATCGCAAGGCGGCCGCTGCACCCGGCTTCAGCTATTCGCCCGCGATGAAGGCGTCCGCCCTGGTGTGGAACGACAAGAACCTCGCCAGTTTCCTCGCCGCGCCGCGCCAGGCGCTGCCGGGCACGAAAATGATCTTCATCGGGCTTCCCAATGCGCAGGACCAGACGAACGTGATCGCGTTCCTCAGGCAGAACGGCACGGCAAAGAAATAGCCGGGCTGCCGGGCAACGGCGCGGCGCCGCGACCCGCCTTAACGAGGCGGCAACCATGGCGGTGCTAGCCGCGTCGCCATGCGTATCAGCACCATCACCAACTGGGCTTACGGCTTCACGCTGTTGCTTACCGGGATCTCCGGCATTGCCTTCATCAGTTCAGTGCGCGCCGCCGATGAGGAGCGTCTTGCGGTCCAGCAGCATCTGACCCTCGACGATTTCGGCGAGGAACTGTCGATCGCCGCCGAGAAGCGGTCTGACGAGGCGCGGCTCTATGCGATGCGCGGGGCGGCCCGTCACCTCAACGCCTTCCGCGCCGAGGAGCGCGATGTCCACGCGCGCGAGCGGATCATCGAACGGCTTCACGCGCTCGATCTGGCCCCCGCCGAGCGTTCCGCGCTTCAGGAGGTACAGCGCAACCTGGAGGAGCTCGACGCGCTGGAACGCACCGCGATCGCGAAGGCTCAGGCGGGCGACATGGCTTCTGCCCAGACGATGCTGTTCGGCCCCGATCATGAGCGGGCGCAGACGGGGGTGCTTGAACCGGTCAACCGCTTCCGCGCGCTGGCCGCGACCCGCACCCAGGCCGCCCTGCGCGAGGCGCGCGAGCGCAGCGACTGGTACGGCGGCGTCGCCCGCGGGATGCTCGGGCTCACTGCCCTGCTGTTCCTCGCTGTCCTGTATTTCGTGCTGCGCCGCAGGGTCGCGCTGCCGCTGACGCGGATGACCGGCATCCTCGCGCGGCTGGCACGGCAGGACTATAGCGTCGAGGTGCCGCAGGATCGTCGCCGCGACGAGATCGGCGACATGACCAACGCGATCCATGTGTTTCGCGACAACGGCCTCGAGCGCGACCGGCTTGAGGCCGAACGTGCCGCCGACCAGCGTGCCAAGGACACCATCCTCCAGATGATGCATCGCCTGCAGGCGACGGAGACCCAGGGCGAGCTGGCCGAGGTGGTCGCCTGTTTCGCGCCGCAGACCTTCCCCAATCTGGCCGGGCATCTCTATGTCCAGAACCACACCCGCACCGCGCTGACCCTGGCGAGCAGCTGGCTTGATCCGGTCGTGTCGGTCGAGGCCTTCTCGCCGGCCGCCTGCTGGGGCCTCCGGCGTGGCCGGCCGCATGTCAGCAACCATGATCATGTCGACATCGCCTGTCCGCATGTCGGCGAGGGGACAGTGGCTGCCCTGTGCGTGCCGCTGACCGCGCAGGGCGACACGATCGGCCTGCTCTATTTCGAGGAACGCCAGGATGGCGGGGCGATCGGCGGCGCCTCGCGCCTTTATCTGGAGCTGATGGCGGAGAATATCGGCCTCGCGCTCGCCAATCTGCGCTTGCGTGAGCAGCTAACCAGCCTGGCGATCCGCGACGCGCTGACCGGGCTGCTCAACCGTCGCAGCCTCGATGGGACGATCAACCGCCGCCGCCAGGAGAGCGACGCTGCCCCGATCGCGGGCCTGATGATCGATATCGACCATTTCAAGCGCTTCAACGACGAATTCGGGCATGAGGCGGGCGACGTGGTGATGCAGCAGGTCGCGGCGATCATGCTCGATGCGGTCGGTGATGCCGGGCAGGTCCACCGCTTCGGCGGGGAGGAATTCACCGTGTTGCTGCCGGGCGCCGACGAAGCCGCCGGGCGCGAGATGGGGGAGCGAATCCGCAGCCGCACCGCCGCCACCCCGCTTGCCTATCGCGGCCGGGTACTCGGGCATATCTCGGTATCGATTGGTGTCGCTGCCTCGCCGCAGGACGGGCCGGTCGCGAATCTGGTGGCGCGCGCCGATGCCGCGTTGCTCGAAGCGAAGACGCGCGGGCGGAACCTGGTGATCGCGGCGTCGGGCGTGGACGGGACGCAGAAGAGCGTCGCGGCATGACCTGGGATTCTGCCCCATCTGACCTGAATCATCAGGCTGAACGGGTTTGAAGATTATCCCATTCGAGCAAGTGACTCTTCCCCGGCCTTCGCCGGGGAAGAACAAGATTTGGCGTGAATGACCCTAGCCGTTCCCCAGTGCGGCGATGAAGGCGTGGGCGCGTTCACTCACTTCGGCGGGCGAGATGCCCGGCCGGTAGAGCGCCGAGCCGAGCCCGAAACCCTGCGCGCCGGCGGTACGCCATGGTGCCATGCCTTCGGGCGTGATCCCGCCCACGGCGAACACGGCCATCTCCGGCGGCAGCACGGCGCGGTGCGCGCTCAGCACGGCGGGGGTGGCCGCTTCGGCCGGAAACAGTTTCAGGCCGCTCGCCCCGGCCGCGATTGCGGCAAAGGCCTCGCTTGGCGTGAAATAGCCGGGCAGCACGACCAGCCCGTCGCGGGCGGCGGCGGTGATGACGTCGATATTGGTGTTGGGCGACACGATCAGCCGGCCGCCCACGGCGCGGATCTTCTCGACCTGGGCGACCGACAGCACGGTGCCGCCGCCGACCAGCGCGGTGTCGCCATAGCGTCGGGCCAGCCGCTCGATGCTCGCCAGCGGATCGGGCGAGTTCAACGGCACCTCGATCATGGAGAAGCCCGCTTCGATCAGCGCATCGGCGACGTCCTCGACCTCGTCGGGTTTCACGCCGCGCAGGATCGCGACCAGCGGACAGCGGGCCATGGCCGCGGCGAAGTCAGCGTGCATCGATCATCCTCCACAGGGCGGTGATGCCGGCGATGAAGCCGGCCTGGCTGTCGATCGCGACCGGACGCCCGCCATAAGCTCCGATCGCGGCGGCATAGAGCGGGCCGAGCGCCGGATCGGCGAGGAGATGGACCGGCTGACCCGGCATCAGTGCCTGTTCGCTGACATCGCTGCCGATCAGCAGGCCGCTGACATAGGAGGCAGCGTCCTCGCGCGGGCGCAGGTCGAGCAGCACGCTTGCCCGGACGCCGAACAGGGCGGTCAGTAGCGTGGCGTCGGCCGAAGCAGCGACGCCCGCATGAAAGGCCGGGCCGTCCACGACCTCGCCCGTCAGGAAATCGGCAAGCAGGCTGTGGCGGCGGAGCAGCGCGAACAGCTCGCCGGTCATCGCCGTGCGGAAAGCCGCGACGCTGCCGCCCGCCATGCGCGCCCATTTGCAATGCGTGCCGGGCTGGCAAAGCAGGGCGTCGGGCGGCGCGAGGCCAGCGGCCACGCTGCCGAGCAACTGAACCTCCTCGCCGCGCATCACGTCGCCATACCCATCCTCGACAAAGGACAGGCCGGGCACGATCGCGGTCCGCGGCTCGACCCAGTGCAGCGCGTTTGCCAATGCGGTGAGGTTCGCCGGGCAGGCGAGATAAGGAAGCTCGACCCAGCCGCGCACCGATCCGGCCATGCCGGCGATGAGGACCGGCAGGTCGCCGAAGCGGGCGCGGATGCCGGCGACTTCGGCGGGGAAGTCACCCGGCGCGACCGAGGTGACGCCGCGATTGTCGCGTTCGCTTGCGAGCACGGTACTGTGCGCGTCGATCGCATAGATGCGGCGGTTGGTGGTGCCCCAGTCGATGGCGAGGAAGGCCGGCTCAGCCATGGGCATTATTTCTTGCCCGGCGAAGGCCGGGGGAGAGGCAGGGGGGAGGCGGCACGCCGGATCATCCTCCCCCTCAAGCGCATCCCGCGCGCGCTGTCGAGAACCGCTCGCTGGCGGGTTCTCATTATCAGCCCAGCGGCGGCCCCGGCGGCTGCGGGAAGCGAGAGCGTGGCCCCTTGCCCCAGGCAGGCGTCGCGGTCTTGGGCGCGTTGGCTTTCGGGTCCTCAAGATAATGCGCGATATCGCGCGCGGTCTGGCGATAGAAGGCGGTGGTCAGCGCATCGGCGCCGGGCTTCGTCTTCAGGGTGGTCGCCAGGGTCGCGAGCTTGTCGAGCACATAGGCCCGCGCCTCGGGCGCGGCGGCGTCGCTGCCGCCGAGGATCATCATCGATTCAAGCGCGACCTGCTGAGTCACCCGGCGCAACGCGCGGTCGGATCCGGTGCCGTCGGCCGGTGCGCTCCAGCTATGCGCGAAGACGGTATCGACCATCTCGGGGAAGGTCAGTGTGTCGGGCTGGCGCGCGGCGAGGGCGATCATGCGGGTCGATTTGGCGGCATCGAACAGCGGCTCAAGCACCATGCCGGCAAGGATGCGCGCCGCGCGAAGCTGGTCGAACACGTCGTCGGTCGACAGGTCCTCCAGATTGTTGCCGGGATCTGGCGTGAGCTGCCTCAGCAGCGATTCAGGCAGCGCCAGGTTCTTCGGCTCGATCGCCTCCATCAGCAGGCCGAGCGTGTCGCGCTGCAGTTTCGCCGGGATGAACTCGGTCGGCGGCAGGGTCTCGCCCTTCACGACGATGTTCTCGTACAGGCCGCCGACATATTTCAGGCCGGATTCGATCGCGTAGCGGTGGTGCAGATAGGCCATCCACAGCCGGACATTACGCAGCGAGCCGACCGGCTCGTCGGGCTTCAGCATCTGCGGCCCGTAATTGGCGATCATGATCGTGCGGGCGGCCAGGGCCTCGCGCAGATTCTCGGTCGGGGTGGCGCGGTCGTCATACCAGGTCCAGCGCGGATCGGTTTCGGGCACGTAGAGGATACCCTTGGCACGCATGTCGGCGATGATCGCGTCGAGCCCGGCCTTTTCCGACGCGGCGGGCAGCGGCGTATAGGCGTAGCGCACCATATAGGTGTCATAGGCGCCGATCTGTTTCTGGAAGGACTCGCTCAGGTCGAGCTTGCCGTTCGTCACCTTCACCCGCGGCGTGGGATATTCCATCACTGAGGCGCGGTCGTTGAGGCTTGAGGCGAAGTTGTGCCCGAAACCCTGGGCATGGCCAAGCTCGTGCGCGGTGAGCAGCGCCTGGCGCAGCAGCACCATGTCGCGCTGCCCGGCCGGCATCGCCGCCATCCTGTCCTCGCTCAGCAGACCGGGGTCGGCGATGGTGATGCCGCTGCCGTCCGCCGGCAGGCCGCCGCTATAGCTGTCCCAGTAATTGCCGACGGTGCGGATGCGGTGCGTGTCCATGCGCACCTTCGATCCGATCACTTCGCCGGTGCGCGGGTCGCGATAGGTGCCGCCGGAGGAGAAACCGCGCTCGTCCCGGTTGATCCACAGGACATAGGCATAGCGGATGTCCATCGGGTCCATGTCGGCCGGGGCGTCCAGCGCGACGATCGCGTTGCTGAAGCCCGCGGCTTCATAGGCCTTGTTCCACCACAACAGACCCTGCTTCATCGCATGGCGGATCGGTGTGGGGATGGCCGGATCGAAATAGATGGTGATCGGCTTCACCGGATCGCTGATCGGCGCCGACGGGTCCTTCTTCTCAAGCCGCCAGCGCGTGATCCAGCTTTCCTCCGGGCTCTCGCTGAACGGCCTCGAATAATCCTGGAAGCGGATCGCGCTGACGCCGATGCGCGGATCGGCCTTGCGCGGGGTGTAGCCGGTCGGCGCGCGCAGGAAACTGTGGTGGATGCGCATCGTCATCATGCGCGGGTCGGGCGTCACGCCCGCTACCAGCGCGCCCGGATTTTCGGCGACGAAGGTCGCGCTGGTCTCGATCTCGGTATTGTCGGGAAAGGCCTTCATCCGTTTCGGGTAGAAGCTGCTCTTGCCCGCATCGAACTTGAAGCTGCCCTGGTTGGCGCGGCGGAGCTGCGATTCCACATTGGCGGCATCGCGCATGAAGAGGGATGTCGCGTCGACCACGACCCTGCCGCCCGCCTCGGATTCGATCGGCAGCGCCGCCAGGGTCGAGGTGGGGAAGCTGTCCGCAACCCCGTCCGCATGCGCCGCGTCACCGCTGAGCGAGCGGAAGCGCAGATTCTGCTCGTTGACCAGCACCTTGCCGCCTACACGGGTGAAGCGGATCACCGCGCTGTCCATCACGCCGCGATCGAACGGCAGCTCGACCGATCCGCCACCGGTCGCGGCGGAGACGTAGTACAGCACGTCTTCGTCGAACACCGGGACCTCAAGCAGTACGCGACCCTTCGCCGCGTCGAAATAATAGGGGATGAAGCCGTCGACCCGTGCGGGCAGCGACGCCCCCTTTGCCGGCGGCTCGGCCGGTCGCGCGAGGGCGGGCAGGGACAGGGAGGCCAGACAGATCGCGCCGAGGGAGGAAGTAAGCAGCTTCGCCTTGTTCATTGACCTGTCCCAGATGTTTGAAGTGTATGCGGGCAGACTTGCGTCCCGACGTCACCCCGGACCTGCTCCGGGGGCCACCGTGCCGCGAACCTGTTGACTGATGATTGTGCGGCGCGGTGGATGCCGGAACAAGTCCGGCATGACGGGAAAGGCGCCGGAGGCTTCTATTTCGTCGCGGTCGCTGGCGGCGAGGCGGGCGCGGGATAGGCGACGCCCATCTGCTCAAGATAGCTGCCGTATTTGGCCGGGTCGTAATAGAATTTCTCCATCTGGGGCCGCATCTGCGCCATCAGCTGGGTGTTGAGGTCGATCGCCGGCTTGTCAGCTGCGGTCAGCACCGGGTCGTATTTCTGGTCCTTCTTCTGCACCGTGTTGAAATAGGTCTTGGCGTCAGCGATCAGCTTCGGCGTCGTCATCAGGTCGAGCACGGTCATCGCCACCGCCTTGGCGCCTGCCACCGCCCCCTTGTGCGCGATTGGCGTCGCCATCGCGATGGCGGCCGTCACGTTGTGGCCGATCGTGCTCGGCACGTTGGAGGGGAAGCGGATGGTGATGGTCGGCACCGCCCACATGATGTCGCCGATATCGTCCGAGCCGCCGCCATTGGACTTGCCGCGCGTCTCCGGCGTCGAGAGCGGATCGACGGTGGTGCCGAGCGGCTGGATCTTCAGGCCGTTGGTCTCCTGGATCGCCTTGGCGAACGCCTGGTCCTCCGGGCTCCATTTCGGCATACCGACCGCCTTGATGTTGAGATAGGCCGCCTCGGCCATCGGCTTGTTGGCGAAATTGGGGGCGGCATAGCCGAGCACGCGCCGCGTGACGGTCGTGCCCGTCGCCATCGCGGCCGCCTGCGAGATGGTATTGCCCGTCTCGTAGAGCTGGCGGATCGAATCGAAGGTCTGCTCGCGGAAATAATACCAGACCGCCGCTTCGCCGGGCACGATGTTCGGCTGCCCGCCGCCATTGGTGATGACATAATGCGAGCGCTGGGTGAGCGGCAGATGCTCGCGGCGCATGTTCCACGCCATGTCCATCACCTCGACCGCGTCGAGCGCGCTCCGGCCCGCCCAGGGCGCGCCTGCCGCATGCGCGGTCTTGCCGTGGAAGCTGTATTCGACCGAGACCATGCCGTTGTTGCCGAGATCGCCGTACCCGGTGCCGAAGCCATTGCCGACATGAGTGAAGATCGAGGCGTCGACATCCTTGAACAGGCCTTCGCGGACATAATAGGCCTTGGTCGCGAGCAGCTCCTCGGCGACGCCCGGCCAGAGCATCAGGCGACCCTTGATGCCGTGCTTGATCATGACATCCCTGGCGGCAATCGCCGCGGCGACGATCAGCGGCATGCCGCTATTATGGCCTTCGCCATGCCCCGGCGCACCCGGGACCTGCGGCGTGATCTTGGGGGTACCCGGCATCTGCGACAGGCCGAGCAGCCCGTCGATATCGCTGCCCAGCGCGATCAGCGGGCCACCCTCGCCCCAGGTCGCGGTGAAGGCGGTGGGAATGCCCGCCACGCCGCGCGTGACCTTGAAGCCTTCCTTTTCGAGGATCCCGGTGATGTATTCGGAGGTCTTGAACTCCTGGAAGCCTGGCTCCGCGAAGCTGTAGATGGAATCGACCATCTGCTGCACCAGCCTGGCATGGGCATCGACATTGGCGATCGCCTCCGCCTTCAGCGCCGGCTTGGCCTGGGCGTTGGCGGCGGCGGGAACGCAAAGCGCGGTGGACAGCAAGGCGACCGTCAATCCAACCATCTTCTTCATTGGGAATTCTCCTGATCTTTTCTGGTCTTGGGGTTTAGAAATCGAAGCGGACGCCGACCCGGAACACGCGGCCCAGGACATCGTAGAGGTTGCGGTTGGTCTGCGGATAGGCAGGCGTGTTGTTGCCGGTCGGGCCGTTGCCCACCAGCACCGGGTCGGTATCGAGCAGGTTCTTGATCGACAGGAACGCTGTCGTCTTCGCGCCGGCGATCTCGAAGCTGTGGTTGACCTGTAGGTCGAGATAGATCGCGCCGGCGATATCGTTGCGGTTCACCGTGCGGTTCGCGACGGTGGAGACCGGGCAATCGGTGCTGCAGACGACATAGCTGTTGTCGTACACGCCGCCGCTGACACCGCGCCCGACGATCTGGAAACCCCAGGGCCCGACATCGTATCCGGCCGTCAGGCGATAGGTCCAGTCGGGCAGGCTGCCCGAATTCTGGCCGGCCGCTTCCGTCGGCACGTCGATGCCGTTGTCGGTGTAGAGGCTGATATTCTTGGTCACCAGCGCGCGAAGCGTCAGCGCGCCCGGGCCGATCGGCTTGTGATAGCTCGCCTCGAAATCGATACCCTTCGCCTCGATCCCGACGAAGTTGGTCGGTTTCAGTTCGATGCTGGTGATGACAAGGCCCGGCGTGGTGACGCCGCGACCGCCCGTGGTCGAGACGGCAGCGCAGGCGGCTGCGTTGTTCTGCTCATAGCATTGAGTCACCAGCGTCTGTGCGGTGATGGTGTTGATCGCGCCGCTCAGCTTGATCTGGAAATAATCGACCGAGAAGGCGAGGCCGGGGATGAAGCCGGGAGTGAAGATCGCGCCGACACCGTAGGTCCGGGCGATTTCGGGGTTGAGGGCGGGGTTGCCGACAGTGGATTCGTTGAACTGGTCGGCGCGCTGCCCGCCCCCGGCCAATGGCACGTTGACGGTATTGGTGCGGCCGGTCCCCGGCGCGAACAGTTCGCCCAGGTTCGGCGCGCGGATGTCGCGG
Organism: Pseudomonadota bacterium; assembly: GCA_040388155.1. Taxonomy (GTDB): domain Bacteria; phylum Pseudomonadota; class Alphaproteobacteria; order Sphingomonadales; family Sphingomonadaceae; genus Sphingomonas. Next base: position 36,874 of record JAZKCJ010000015.1, on the reverse strand, counting down.
GAAATGGTACCGCGGAACTTGACGTCGCGGATCGGCTGCCAGGTGACGCCGGCTTTCCAGGTGGTGACGGTGCCCGACGTCGAATAGTCGGTCAGGCGGAAGGCGCCGTTGAAGTCGGCGCCCTTGAACAGCGGCACGATGGTTTCGAGATAGGCTTCCTTCACATTGTATTTGCCGAAGGTGGGCAGGTAATTGCCGTAGATCCAGGTGCCGCTGGTCACGCCATTGGCAACGCGCGGCTGGAACAGCGGGTCGACCGAGCCCGAAACCGATTCCTGGCGCCATTCGCCACCGAAGCCGAGCGAGATGGGGCCAGCCCAGATATCGACCAGATTGTTCGTGAAGAAGTTGAATGCCGCGACATCCTGTTTCAGCGTCTGCTTCCGCAGCGGTTGCAGACCGTCATAGAGCACATAGGCAAGCGCCTCGGGCGTGACGCCGCCGATGCCGATGCGATTGATCGGCACGCAGCCATTGTTGACGTTGGCGGCGGTCAGGCGGGAACGGCAGACGATGGTGCCCGCCGCAATGCCCGATGCGTTGCCGGCCGGCGCCACCACCGCATCGGTGGCAAGCGCCATGCGATCGATGTTCCAGGCGTTGGTCAGCAGTTCGTTGGTCTTGGTGATGCCCTTCTGGTAATAGGCGTCCCAGTGCCAGTTGCGGTCGAACAGGCCGAAATCGCCGCTCGCACCGACGACGTAGCGGAATACCTCGCGGGTATTGTCGCTGCCCTGTGGCGGGATGCCGATATTGCTGGTGCCGATCTGGGCCGTCGTGACGGGGGCGTTGCCCGGCGTCGCGTTATAGGCGTTGACCTGGTTGAGGAAGCTCGTCGGCAGATAGGCGTTGACCAGCCCGCCATTGGCGGCGGACGGCGCGATCTGGATGGTGACGCCGGTGGTCGGCGTCTGCTGGTAATAGCTCTGGCCCTGGTAGCGGCTGTACGCGAACTGGCCGTAGATCTCGATGGCTGGCGAGAATTCGTAGCTGACCCGGCCGAACGCGCTCTTGCGATCTTCCGACGGGAGCAGCGTGGCGCTGCTGACATGGCCCTCGCGCCCGATCAGATAGTCGCCGCCGACCATCCACTGGCCGTTGGACGGGCCGAACACGAAATTATTGGTGGTCGCCTTGCCGGTCGCCGGATTGATCTGGCCGAAATAGACGCCCCTGAACGGCCCGGTGCTGATCAGGCCGCCTTCAGTGAACTGGCCGGTGCCGATGCCGCCCTGGATCAGGCGCGAGGGGTAGCAGATCGTCGCTGGATTCGTGTCGGAACAGGCGGCCGCGCTATAGGCCGGGTTGTCGATCTGGAAGAAACCGGCGTCGTTCCAGTCGCGATCGATCGTATGGATGCCCTTCTGGGTGAAATATTCGCCGCTGACCAGGACATGGCCCTTGCCGCCGGCGAAGGGCGCGCCGCCCGTCAGCGTGAACTTGTGGTTCGGGCCATCGCTATAGGTGGTGACGCCATATTCGTAGCTGCCCTTGATGCCGGTATATTTTTTGTCGAGAATGAAGTTGATCACGCCCGACACGGCGTCCGAGCCATAGGCCGAGGACGCGCCGCCGGTCACTACTTCGACCCGTTCGATCAGCGCCTGCGGGAAGGTGTTGACGTCGACCACGCCGCTGGTGGCGGCCGCGACCGAGCGCTGGCCGTCGAACAGTACCAGGGTGCGCTGCGAGCCGAGGTTGCGCAGGTTGACCGAGGCGACGCCGGCAAGGCCGTTGCTGAGCGAGCCGTTCGAATTGGCCGCGGTCGAGCTGCCGCGCACCGAAGGAAGCGTGTTGACGAAATCGGCGACATTGGCGGGCGCCTCGGCCTGCAATTCCTTGCTGCTGATCACGCTGACCGGGGTGGGGGCGTTATAGCCGTCGCGCACGATGCGCGATCCGGTGACGGTGATCTCGTCCTGGGGCGTCTCGCCTCCGGCGGGTTGATCATCGGAGGACGGATCGACCGGGATTGCGTCGCCGGCGGTTGCCGGTGCCTTGTCCTCGACGCTCGCCATCATCACCGGCGCCGTCTGCGCGCTGGCGATACCAGGCATCGCGGCCGCGACCAGGGCCAGGATCCCGGCGGTCGACAGGCTGCGCCGCTTGAACAACTGGCGGTCTATAATCGTACTTGCGCTAAATAGAATTGTCATGGTCGCCCCCGATTATTGTTACTCCCTGGGAAACCTCTCCCTTCTTGCTGTTCATTTAGAACATTGTTTCCATACGCACCCGTTACTGGTTGATTTATTCAACGCGCACTTTACCTGTGGCGCCGACGTGGTGCGTCGGCGCCCGGTTCATGTCTCGCATTATGTATTCTCCCGGTGGGGTAACTCTCTTCGGAACTGCCCCGGCGCAAGATTAGCAGAGTTTAGTTGGGGGATGTCGCTATTTTCGCGCGTAGATTTACGTCGTTTGCGTGGAATCTTTCAAAAACATCGTGTGAGGCGCAGATTCCGGGCGCTGCTCGACGCCAGCTAGCCCGATTCCCACATTGCAACCGAATTCGGTCCGAATCGGTGGAACGACCTATGCCGGGCCGCTCAGCAGCACGGGCGGAACCGAGCGTTGCGCGACCTCGCGCATCACGAAGCTGCTCCGGATCTTGGCGACGTGCGGCAGCATGGAAAGCTCGCTGCGATAGACCCGGTCGTAATCCTCGAACGATTTCACATGGACGATCATCAGGAAGTCGACATTGCCGGAGACGAAGCTGCAATAGGACATTGACGGGCATTTCACGACTGCCGTCTCGAATTCCATCAGCACGTTCTCGGCCTGGGAGCGGAGCTCGATCATCACGATCACCACTATGCCGAAGCCGAGCCGCGCCATGTCCAGATCGGCCGAATAGCCGCGCACTGCACCCCGTTCCTCCAGGATCTTGCGGCGCCGGGCGACCGCTGTGCTCGACAGATGGACTCGCTCGCTCAACGCCACATCCGAGGCGCGCCCGTCGCTCGCCAGTTCGCGGAGGATTCGATAGTCGATCGCATCGATATCGTTGATGCCCGAATCGTTCATGCCCTGTCCCCTTTACGCATCAATCGATCGATTGTGCGTTGCAGCATGATCGGAAGCAACAAGGATGGCAACGCGCCCGGCAGATTCTATCTCGTGGTGGCGAACGACGTCTACCGCCCGATGGCTGTCCAGGCGATGGCTGATGCTGCGGCGCGGCGCGCAATGTCGAGCGGCACCATTCCCGACGGTACGGCCCGGGCGGAGGCGATCGTCACGTCTGCCGACCGCGGCATGGAGAGCGGGTCGGAATAATCGTCAGTGACGATCACCTGCGCACCGAGGGTGATGATCGAGAACAGCTTCCTGGCAAAGGCGACCGGCAGGCGCACGCATCCATGAGAAGCGGGATAGCCGGGATTCCTGCCGGCATGCAGCGCGATCCCGTCCCAGGTGAGGCGCAGCATGAAGGGCATGGGTGCGTTCGAATAGATGTTGGAGCGGTGGTCCGCATCCTTTTCGAGGATGGTGAAGGCACCCACCGGGGTGTCGAAACCGGGCGCGCCGCTGGAAATCGGCGAAAGGCCGATCAGCGCATCGCCGCGATAGACATAGGCGCGCTGGAGCGGGATGCTGACCAGGATGCGGATGTCACCCGCGCCGCCGGTGTCGTTCCAGAGGAACTGGCTGGGTTCGAGCGCAGCGGCCACGTCCATGGTGAACGGCGCGCCCTCCGCGGCACGGGCCGGCGTCGCGGCCCAGGCAAGGACGAGCATCGCGGCGAGAGACCAGGTCGAACTCCGGGACAGGACCATGCGCACCTCGTTGTCGATCGGGGTTGTCGATCGGGCCGCCCGCCTTGGCGCCTGAGCGGCCGAATGGTTAATATGTGCCGCAACTTTATCCGGGAATCGAGGACCAAATCTGCTATTCTGGCGTCCGACGATGGTTGAGGCGTGCCAGTGCGACATGGGCCAATGCTGGATGGGGACAGGGTGCCGTCGCGGCGCGCGGTCCTGCGCAACGGCGCGGGTGTCGCCGCTGCGCTGACCGCGTCATTCGTACTGCCCGATGTCCTTGGCAACGCCGCCACGGCGCAGGATTTCCCACCGATCAGCGCGCCCTGCAAGGCACCGCCCGCCTTGCTTGGCCAGGCAATGGTCGCGCTCGACCGGCATCGCCACCGGATCGCGTTCGCTGATCGTATCGCCATCGCCGACTTCGGCGCTCCATCCTTCCAGCCGCGCCTCTATCTGGTCGATCTGCGCAATGGCGCCACCGTCAGCTTCCTCGTGGCGCACGGCAAGGGGTCCGACCCCGACCATAGCGGATGGGTGCGGCGCTTCTCGAATGACCAGGGTTCGCTTGCCTCGTCGGAGGGGACCTTCCTGACATCGGATTATTATATTGGCGATCACGGCGTCTCTCAGCGCCTGATCGGCCTGGACGCCACCAACGACAACGCGGAAAGCCGCGCCATCGTCATTCATTGCGCCTGGTACGCCAACCCGGACATCCTGCTGAGCCAGCCAGTGCTCGGCCGTAGCGACGGCTGCTTCGTCGTGGGCGAGGCTGAAATCGACCTCCTGTTCGACCGGCTCGGGCCCGGGCGAATGCTCTTCTCGGCGAAGATCTAGCGTGGCCTCACCGCCGGAGCGTGGGCAGCGCTGATCAGGCGGGAAGGGTAGCGAAGGGGCGACGACGCGGCCCAGCGATCCGGAAGCTGTCGCCCACGCCGCGCTGTTCGGCGCGCAGGCGAAGCTTCTCCGCCAGAACTCTGCCGACAAGCTCGTGATCGGCTCGGAAATAGATGGTGCCGTTCATTGTCAGTCTCCGTTTACCTGGCCTTGGACTCCTCTCGAGTCAGGTGCTTGATCGTATTTCCTGCACACCTCGACGTAGAACACCGCAGATTCGCGATTGTTCCGCGCTTCGTCGCAATCTGGGCCAAACGCGTTTTTTGCCGGTGCCGGGGAGCAAAGCTGACAGGGGTGGGCGGTGCCCAGCGGCCAGTTTGTGCTGCTAACGAAACGATTCTCCGATGCCGTCTCCCATACTGCGGCAAATATTCCCGGGAAATTATGGCTGGTTTGGTGGAAGCAGCGACTGTGTCCCTCGAAGCTGCTCGTCGATGGGACAATGGTCGCTGGCGTCGAGACGTTCCTCCTCGGATACATCGAGAGGCCGGGCACACGGGCTGACCCGACGCTTCATGGGGCTCGTAGGCCACGCGGGCGATACAGGATGCGGGCCTCGCCCTGTGCTTCGACCGGGAGGAACAGGCCCTGGCCGGTCGCCTTGATCAGGCCGTTGTCGACGCGCGAGACGTCTGCGGACAGGATGAAGTCGCCCTCGCGCCGCTCGGCGATCGCGCCGCGCGCGGCGGTCAGCACTTTTTCATAGTCGCCGACGAAATCGTGGACGAGTGCTTCCCGGATGCTGTCGCGCACCGAGCTGTTTTCGAACAGGGCGAACAGCAGGTTGACGCCGGTGCTGTCGGTTCGGCCGGCGATCTGCAGGTCCTTGACCCGGACCAGTTGCGAATTGGCGTCGTTATAGGGAATGGCCGACAGCCATATCTCTCCCTTGGTCGCGACGAGCGAGGTCTTGCGCGCCTTCACGCTGGCGATGATGCCGACCGCGAGGTGATTGTTGTCGGTCGCATAGATGGTGACCTTGCCGAAGGTCGCGTCGACCGGGCCGACCCCGGTCAGGACGATCTGCCGTTTCTGCGCCAGCTTGGCCAATGCCCGCTCGACCACCGGCTGAAGCTGTTCGTAGTCGGCCAGCACCGGGATGAAGAAGCGCAGGCCGCGCGGCCCGGGCTGACGGGAAGGCGGCGGCAACGGTGTCGGCACCGGATCGGCCGGACGATCGCCGACAAAGGTCTCGGTCAGCGCCTCGGCGGCCAGCGTCATGTCGAGCCGGTCGCCAGCGATCCGATAGCCGCCGAACCCAAGCGAGCGCGGCGTGATGCGCATCCACACCGGCGGGCGCTCGCGGTTGAGCATCACTGAAGTGAAACCCTGCCGCCAGACACCGTCGAGGCGGTTGCGCAGGTCGATCCGCGCGAGTTCCTTCGGCAGATCGCGTTCCAGGCCGGCGATGACTGTCTCCAGCTTGTCGTCGGCTTTCCCCGCGAATTTGATTCGCTGGCCCAGGAAATCGATGCCCGGCGGATCGGTCCAGTCATAGGCGATCCGCACCTTGGCGGTGGGCGACCATCTCCGGTCGATCGACAGCGTTGCCGAGGCGCGCACGATGGCGCTGCCGGTCGCCGTTTCCCGGCGGATGATGCCGCCGACATTTTCCGCGCGGATCGTGGCGGCTACCGGCATGGTGATGAGCAGCGTCCCGCCGCGGCCGCTCAGCCTGATCCGCCCGCGCGTCACGTGCCCGACAATGTCGCAATGCAGGCTTGGCGTGACCTTCAGCTTCTTGCCGAAAAGCTTGACCCGCTTCGGTGGCACGCAGAGCTGACCGCGCTTTTCGATTCGCCATAGGGTCTTCGGCGTGCGTTGATTCAACCCGCGTTCCAGGTCGGCCAATCGGGCTGACACGGGGACCACGATGGTGGAACTGCGCTGCGGCAATTCGGCCGGTGTGACGACCCGCGGCGGCGCGGGATTGCCGACGGGGGAGGAACAGGCCGCGAGCAGGGTGACGAGGACACCGACGGCGATGGCGCGAAAGGGTCGGAAGTCAGTCATCCGGGCCTTGAATAGCCGCACGGCCGGTGAACGCGCAAATTCTGCTCTGCCTATGCTGTCTTCGGACCTGGCTTCATGTTCGCGGGCCGCTTCGAGCCGCGGTGCCTGCATCTGCCCGGACCATCTGGGGCACTCATTGCCTGATTTGTTCGGGCGCCGCGAAGCGCCTGAAGACGCTGTCGTCGCGCCACGCGGGGCGAGAGGGTGCGTTGGCGATGTCAGCGGTGAGTTCCGCGGCATAATCGTCCAGACGGATCGCTTCGGCGGGCAGCACGCCGGGCTGGTGAATGTCGTCGCTCGGCGCATGATAGCGGTTCGCGCGCCAATCATGCTCAAGCCTGAAGGCCTCGCTGCCTGCGGTAAAGCCGAACTTGAGCGCGAGCGCGGGGATGCCGGCGCGCACGAAGCTGTATTGGTCGGTACGAACGAAGCTGTTCCGGTTGGGCAGTGGATCGGGAACCAGCGTCAGGCCCCGCCTGGCCGCGACGGCGCGCGCCGCATCGCCCAGGCTGCTTTCCTGGTCTCCCTGCGCCAGGATGCTCGTCAGCGGCCAGAGCGGCAGCAGCGTGTCGAAATTGAGATCGGCGACGAGATCCTTGGGCGAGATTGTCGGCCGTCGCGCGAAATAGGTCGAGCCGAGCAGGCCGGCTTCCTCCGCCGTCACGATCAGGAACAGGATCGATCGCCTGGGCCTTGGCCCGGCGCTGAGGACCCGGGCCAGATCGAGGACCGATGCCACGCCCGATCCGTCGTCAAGCGCACCGTTGTAGATGCCGTCACCGTTGATCGCCGGGCCGATGCCGACATGATCGAGATGTGCCGAAACCACGACATGCTCCTTGCCCAGTCCGGGATCGGTGCCTTCGAGCCGGGCGACGAGGTTGGGCGAGGTCAGTCGGCGCCGGTGCGTGACAAGCCGTGCCTTCAGCCGAAACGGCAGGGCAAAGCCAGGCATGCGCGCTGAAGCATCGGAGGCTGCGGCAAGCGCGGCGAAGCTGTGGCTGCTATCGGCGAAGAAACGCTCGCTCGCCGCCGGATCGAGGCTCGCGAGGAAGAAATCGTCGGGCGTGTCGCGAAGCGCGGCGTCGGCAAGATACATGTCGCCCTGGCGAGCGAGCAGCACCTGGCGCTCCCACGGAATCTCGATCTGCCCGGGTGGCGTCAGGGTGATGAGGCCGACCGCGCCTGCCTCCCCGAGCAATCGTGCACGCTCCCTTCTGTTGCTCGCCTTGATCGGTGCCGGAATGGTGGCGGGGCCGCCGGCAATGACCACCGCGATCTTGCCCCGAAGATCCACGCCTGCGAAATCGTCATGCCCCTGTTCGGGCAGGTGCAGGCCATAACCGAGGAAGACCAGCGGCGCGTCGACCGCCGCCGGGCGCGGCGCGCCCCAGGCGGCGACGATCATGTCACTCCCCGGGGCTATCGGGACGCGCGTGCCATTCGCGCCGACGAGCTCGATGCTCGATGCCGCATAGTCGACGATCTGCTCCTCGAGCGGTACCTGCTGGCGAAAGCTGCCTCGTTCGCCGGCCGGGGCCAGCCCGATCTCGCGGAACCGGCGCTCGACATAGTCGGCGGCGCGCAGATGACCGGCCGACCCGGTCCGGCGTCCTTCGTTTGCATCGCTGGCGATTTCCACGATATCGCCCCACCATCGCTCGGCGCGGGGCGGCCCCTCTGCTCCAGCAGGGAGTGACGACGGGAAAAGCGCCAGCCAGGGGAGTGCCCATTTCAGGTTGCGCATCATCTTTTTCCTCCTGGGCCAGCCTTGATTGCTCACGAACGGACTCCTCCGCCCCATACCGGTTCCTCGCACTGGATGAAGCCGTCGCGATAGGCGACGCCGGGTGTCCGGTCGGCCTTGAGGAAGATCGGACCATCGAGATCGACGATGTCGCAAAACTGGCCGACCAGATAAGCAGGTGCCATCGCCAGTGAACTCCCGATCATGTTGCCGACCATGACCTCCAGCCCGAGCGCGCGTGCGCGTTCCACCATGCGAAGTGCCTCCGTCAGCCCCCCGCATTTGTCGAGCTTGATGTTCACCACCTGATACAGGCCGGCGAGCCGGTCGATGTCAGCCAGTTCCTGAATGCTCTCGTCGGCTGCAAGCGGGACGGGCAGGTCGAGCGATGCCAGTTGCTCGTCACGCCCGACCGGGAAAGGCTGCTCGAGTAGCCGTACGTCGGACGCGACCAGCGCCGGCACCAGTTCCTGCAACGTCTCGGGCGTCAGGCTGCGATTGGCGTCGAGGCCCAGCCATGCGGCGGGTCGTGCCGAACGGACCGCGAGAATCCGGGCCGCGTCATCCCCGTCGCCGCTGAGCTTGATCTTGATCGCGCGCGCGTGGGGATAGGACCGAGCCTTCGTCGCCATCTCTGAAGGCCTGTCATTTCCCACGGTGAAGGTCGTCAGCAGCGGCGCCGGTTGCGCCATGCCAAGCAGTTGCCAGACAGGCAGGCCCGCGCGGCGCGCCTGCAGGTCCCACAGCGCGCAGTCGAGCGCATTGCGGGCGCCTCCGGCTGGCAATCGCGCGGCCAGACCGGCGTGATCGAGCCCGTCCGCGATCCAGCTCTCCGCTTCCAGGAGCGTGCGCACCATTCGGTCGGGATCGTCCCCCAGATAGAACACCCCGGCCGCCTCGCCCATGCCGACCTGCCCGTCCGCCTCCAGCCGGACGATGACCGTTTCAACATGGTCGAACTGGTGGTCGCTGATCCGGAACGGTTCGTGCAGCGGCAGCTTGACGCGATGCACCTCCATTCGGGGCCGGCAGGCTTCAAGCCTGGCAAGCGCGGCATCGATATCGAAAACCGGCGCCGATAGCGTCCGCCGGGTTCCCGGCGCGACGGTCGGGCAGTGCCGCGCTGCCGGCGCCTCGAATGATTCGTGCTCTCCCATGGCATCGGAGTAAGGGGTGACAGATTTTCTGTCTATGACAGTGTAAGGTCGATAAACTGTCTCTACGTGCGAATCGGCAGCTAGGACGCGGGGCGCCTTGGCCGCGGCGGGTGATGGCCTGCGTAACCGGTGAATGTCTTGTGAAGGCGGGTCAGCTTGTCGAGCCGCAGTTCCACGTCCGCGCCGATCAGTTTGACGACATTGTTCAAAAGCAGGTGAACCGCGCAGACAAGCGCGACCGGAGAACTCCAGAACGCGCCGGTCTGCGTCGGCACGGCGATGACATGCGGCGTGAAGCGCGGCGCCCAGTCGCAATAGATATCGGTCAGCATGATCAACGGGATGCCCTGCAGACTGGCCTGCTCGGCAATCAGATAGGCCTGGCGCGAGTAGCGGCGGACGTCGACCAGGACGAGGCAGCTATCCTCCCCGTCGCTTGCGAACACGTCGGCATAATTGCCGGCGCCGAGATCAACGAGTTGCACGCCGTCGCGCATATATTGCAGCCGGTTGGCGAGCAGCATCGCGATCCCGCGCTCGCTCTGAAAGCCCGCAACGTGCACCGTCCGCGACTGTGCCAGCAGGGCGACCGCCTCAGTCCATGCCGGCGTTTCCATCAGGCGATAGACCGCCAGCAGCCCGTTGATCTCGCGCTGGCAGTTGCCGTCATGCTCGCCCGGCTGCCCGGTGAACTCGGTGAAGTCGTCACCGATCAACCAGGGCAGCGCTTCCTCGGTGCTGTCCTTGAGCTCGTTCTTCAGCGCCTTGAAGTTGCGGTAGCCGAGCTTGCGGGCGAACCGCCCGATCGTGATCTCGCTCACGCCGACTTTCTCGGCCAGCGAATCCGCCGTCTCGAAGCCGAGCACCGCATAATGCGCGAGGATATACGCGGTGATGGCGCGCTCTGCCGCTGAGTAACGGTCGATTTCGGCCTGCAGCCTGCGCAGCAGCGGCACATTGGGTATCGCGTGCATGGCCTGGTGCGGCGATGGTTGTTCGCTGTCCCCGTCGGTTCGGCCATCACTCATATCTTCGCCTCCGATTGCGATGCGACTGTAGCGCGAGAGTGTTAGTTTTTCCATTAAAACTATCAGTTGACAGAAATGTGTCACATGCCGCTTCATCCGCGAAAGCCGGGGGAGATCCGGGCCGTGGGGGAGTGTCGCAGGCTGAACTGTCGCGACGGCTTTTCCATTTCGGTCGAAGACGAGGGGCGCGCGATGAAGATGTTCGATGGAAAGCCTGGCGGTATAAGCGTGAAGCCGCGAGCGCGCAGGCTGAAGCCGTTATTGGCGACGGGCGGGATGGTGGCGCAGATCGCGCTGTGCGCCGGCACCGCCCAGGCCCAGACCACCCAGGCCGAGGACGCCCAGGCACCGGCGGCGAGCACCGACATCGTCGTGACCGGCTATCGCTATCTGAGCGAGGACACGAGCGGCACGACGGGCCTGCCCCTGTCGATCGAGGATGTGCCCCAGTCGATCAGCCTGGTGAACCAGGATTTCCTGAAGGCGACCGATATCAAGACGCTCGGAGAAGTTGCCCAATATACGCCCGGCGCGCTGTTCGACGGCAATCCGGGCGGCTTCGGGTCGGCCGTCAAGCTGCGCGGCTTCGCTGCGGGCAATGCCGTCGACGGCCTGAATGTCGGCCTGCTCGATTTCGAACCCGACTTTGCGACGCTCGACCGGCTTGAAATCGTGAAGGGGCCGACCTCGGTCGTCTATGGCGCGGCGAATCCGGGCGGCATCATCAACCAGGTGACGAAGGGCGCGCATGCCAACACGCCTTCCTACATCCAGGCGCTCGGCGGATCATGGGGGCGCTGGCGTGTCGAGGGGCAGGTCGCAGGCGCCCTGAACGCAGCGGGGACGCTCCGCGCGATCGGCGTCGCGGCGCATGAAGAGGCGGGCAGCTTCATCAAGCGGATCGATTCGAACAAGACCGTCCTGTATGGCGGCCTCGATGCCGATGTGACCGATACGCTGACCGCCTATGTCCATGGCGGCTACGAACAATATCGGCGCACGCCCTTCGACGGCATCCCGACCTTCCCTGACGGATCGTCGCCACCGGTCAGCCGTTCCTTCTTCGTCGGTTCGGGGGACTTCAACCTGGTCACCAGGGTCAAGCGGGTGAACGGGGAGTTGAGCTGGAAGGCGTCGTCAAGCTGGTCGGTGACCCTGAAGCTCAATTACCTGTACTACAACACGACCGGCCAGACCGGTTTCGGCTTCGGCCTCCAGCCGAACGGCGACTTCTCCCTCGCCGCCCAGAAGTTCACGAGAAACGATCAGGAGTCGTTCAGTGCCGGCCTCTCCAGCCTCTACAAGCTCGACGACCTGGGTCTTGCCGGCAGCTTCGTCACGGTGGCCGGGAACTATCAGAGCTACGACACCCATTCCAACGGGCTGATCCCCGACCTGCCCGACGATACGGCCAATATCTTCGATGGAATCGGGGCGATCGAGAACAAGCTCAATGCCGGCCAATATCCCGGTTCCGCCTACGGCCTGACGCGCAGCCTGCGCTATCTGACCCTGTCCGGCCAGGCCAATATCAAGATCGCCGAACCGCTCACCCTGCTGGGGGGCGTTTCCTGGTCCAGGCCTGACGTCAGCAAGCAATCCGGCACCCGGCCACGGGAAGACTTTAGCGGTGACAGCCAGGTCAGCCTGCGGCTGGCCGCGACGCTCGAGCCGATCAAGGGGCTCAATTTCTATGTATCCTACAGCGAATCCTTCCAGCCCCAGCTCTTCATCGACAGTAGGGGCAACGTACTGCCGCCGCTCACCGGTGAGCAGTATGAAATCGGCGTCAAATATGTGTCGCCCGACCGGCGCCTGCTCCTTACCGGCGCGCTGTTCGATATCGGGCAGGCGAACCAGGCCCGCTACGACCAGACGATCGACCTGATCGATCGCTACGCGGCGATCGGCAGGGTGCGGCATCGCGGCCTGGAACTCTAGGCGGTGGGACAGATCAGCAAGGGCTGGCAGGTCAATGCCGGCCTCAGTCTGCTCGATCCCACCATCCGCAAGGATGACGATCCCGCGCTCGTCGGCAAGACAGTCACCTTCCTGCCAAGGACGACCGCGAGCGTTTACACCAGTTACACGCTCGACAACGGATTGTTCTTAGGCGGCGGTGTCCGGTACGTCGGGTCGGTAAAGACCGCGTTCGACGGTTCGACCCGCGACCTGTCTTCCTACACGCTGGTGGATGCTTCGGCCGGGTACAGCTTCGACCGGTGGCGGCTGCAGCTGAACCTCAAGAACCTCTTCGATAAGCACTATTACATCAACAACTACCAGACGCTGTTCTACGGCAACGTCGTTGGCGAGCCGCGCAGTTTTACCGTCTCGGTGCGGACCGATTTCTAGTCCCGGCCGCAAGCGCGATGTCACGAAAAGTGGGTGGAATGGGAGAATGCGTTTCATGATCGTGCGCCAGAGCCACGGCTTCGGCTTTGCAATGCTCGCCGCCGCGTCGTTGCTCGCGCCGCCGGCTGCCGCAAGGGCGCCCCGGCAAGCGGTCGTTCACGACGTCGTCTATCTGGGTGCACGCGCGATCGATCCGGAAACCGGTCTCGACGGCATTCGCAACATCGCGATCGACGGCGACCGCATAACCGAGGTGACCGCCGCCCGGATCAAGGGACGGCGCACGATCGATGCGCACGGGCTGATCGCCGCGCCCGGGTTCATCGATCTCCATTCGCATGCCACCAACCAGGAAACCGCCGGCTATCAGGCAAGGGACGGCGTCACCACACGTCTTGAGCTCGAGATCGGCGCCTATCCGGTCAGGTCCTGGTACGAGGCCCGGCAGGGTCGCGAGCTTCTCAACTACGGGACCAGCGTCGGCCATACGCTGATCCGCTACTATCTCCAGAAGGGCGGCGGCGCGGCGGGGCATGAGGCCCTGCGCAAGCCGGAAGCTTTCTTCGAGGGGCCGGAGATTGCGCAGCCCATTCCGGACGCCGCTTACGGCCAGCTCGTGCCGCTGCTGGAGGAAGGGCTGCGCGAGGGCGCGATCGGAGTCGGCAGCGGCACGCAATATGCGCCCGGCATCACGCACGAGGAAATGCTGGACGTCACGCGGGTCGCCGGCAGGATGCGGACCTGCGTCTTCACGCACGTCCGCTACGGCAGCCTGGTCGAGCCCGACAGCACCCTGGAATCGGTGCAGGAAAACATTGCCAACGCAGCGATCACCAGGGCCTGCGTTCATATCGTCCACATCAACAGCATGGCGATGTCGAAGGCACCGCTGATGGTGACGCTGATGCACTCGGCGCGCGAGCATGGCGTCGATGTTTCGACCGAGATCTATCCCTGGGGCGGCTCGGTGGATTCGATCCGCAGCGTCATCTTCGATCCCGGCTGGGAAAAGCGCTGGGGCGTCAGCGTCGGCGATCTCCAGTCGCGCAGCACGGGCAAAAGGCTGGCCCAGGCTGACTTCGACGCGCTGCGCAACGGCGCCGGCGATGATGGCGTGATCATGCATATGAACAGCGAAGCGACGATCACCGCGCTGCTGCGGGATCCGCTGGTGATGGTGGCAAGCGACGGCGGCAATATCACCGGCTCCAACGGCCATCCACGCTCGGCTGGGACGTTCGCGCGCGTGCTCGGCCACTATGTGCGCGAGGCACATGTCCTCGACTGGAGCGAAGCGATCCGCCGGATGTCGCTGATGCCGGCACAGCGGCTCGAGGCGTTCGTCCCGTCGATGCGGCGCAAGGGCAGGCTCCAGGCAGGTTCGGATGCCGACATCGTATTGTTCGATCCCAACAAGGTCGGCGAACGGGCAACCTATGGCGATGCCGCACGCTATTCCGAGGGGGTCCATTATGTGATGGTGAACGGCGTTCTGGTGGTCGACGGCGGTGCCCTGGTGCCCAACGTGCAGCCAGGCCGGCCGGTTCGTTCGGAGCTGAAGCAATGAGCGCGATGATCGATGCCGCTGTCCCGGCCACGGCATATCCGGTGGGAACGGTGCCGCTCGATTTGCCGCGCCCCTATCTTCTTTTTCTCGGCGATGCGGACGATACCGCCTTCCTGAAGACCGGGCTCGGCCTCCGTGACTGGGCACCGGACCTGTGCGTCGCCGAATATAAGTGCGACGGTGCCCGTGCCTCGCTTGGCCTGCCGCTGATGCAACCCGGCGAAGCCTATGCCGCGGGCGCGCGGGCGGTGGTCCTTGCGGCCGCGTCGATCGGTGGCGTGATCCGTCCGGCATGGATTCCGTGTCTGGTCGATGCGCTCGAGGCGGGACTGGACATCATCAGCGGCGCGCACGACCGGCTCTCCGCGGACCCGCGACTGAAGTCAGTCGCCGATGCGCTTGGGCGGCGGCTGATCGACGTTCGCACGCCTCCGTCCGGCCTGCCGGTCGCGACCGGGCGCCGCAGGACGGGCAAGCGCCTGCTCACGATCGGCACCGATTGCGCGCTGGGCAAGAAATATACCGCCCTGTCGCTCACCGGCGCATTCCGCGCACGCGGCCTGGCCGCCGATTTCCGCGCGACCGGGCAGACCGGCATCATGATCGCGGGATCGGGAATTCCGATTGATTCAGTGGTCAGTGATTTCGTCGCGGGCGCGGCGGAGGTGCTCAGCCCGGATGCGGACCCCGAGCACTGGGATGTGATCGAAGGGCAGGGGTCGATCTTCCATCCATCCTATGCCGGCGTGTCGCTCGGGCTGTTGCACGGCTCGCAGCCCGACGTCCTCGTCCTCTGCCATGCTCATGGGCGTGAACGCATCGTGGGCCTTGCCGATTATCCCTTGCCGTCGATCGGGGACGCCATTGCGCAGTCGCTCCAGCTTGCGCGGCTGACCAGCCCGCACGTTCGCTGTGCCGGTATATCCCTCAACACCGCGGGGCTCTCGGATGCCGAGGCTGCGGCTATCGTCGCGCGCCGTGCCGACGAATGGGGGCTGCCGGTTGCCGACCCGATGCGCCCCGGCCCGCATTTCGACAGGCTGGTGGAGGCATGTATCGGCTGATGCGCTTGCTTCTCGCCTTTTCGCTGCTGCTCGGGTTCGGCGTGCTGCTGCCGGCCGATGCGTCGCATGCCACGGAGCTCGCGCGTTTCGAGACGGCGCTCGCCGATGTGCGCGCCATGGTCGAGGCGGTGCCCGACAAATGGGGGCTGGCCGTCGCCGTCACCGATCGCGAACGAGTGCGCCTGGTGGCGACTCATGGGGATGCGGATATCGACCGACATATCCCCGTCACGGCCGATACGCGTTTTGCGATCGGCTCCATCTCCAAATCCTTCGTCGCGATCACGCTGATGCAAATGGCTGACGAAGGCCGGTTCGATCCTGCCGCACCGATCGTCCGCTACCTGCCCGATTTCCATCCGCGCTCGGCCTTTTCGCCCATCACCGGACATGCGCTGCTCTCGCATACGTCGGGCCTGCCCAATTATCAGCCCCAGCTGGCGTCCATGCGTTTCCTTCCTTCAGCGCTCGACGATTGGGAACCGCGCTATCCGCCGGGCGCCCATTTCTGGTATTCGAACGCCGGCTATCAACTGCTTGGCTATGCGACCGAGCAGATCGAAGGGCGGCCCTATCCGCTCGTCCTGAAGCAGCGAGTCCTCGACAGGCTCGGCATGACCGATACCGATCCCCAGATTGACGACCGGCTGCTTGGGCGCATCGCGAAAAGCTATGTCCGCGCGCCCGATGGCAGCCGGCGGGACGCGCCGTGGTTCCCTTATCTCGCCGCCGATGGCGCAATCGTTTCCACGGTCGGCGACATGAGCCGCTATGCGCGCATGCTGCTCGGCCATGGGCAAACACCTTCCGGCCGCCTGATCTCTGCAAAGGCCTTCGATCGGTTCGCGACGCCGGTGCTCGATGATTATGGCTATGGCATTGACGTGCTCGAAGGCGGGAAAGTCCTCGCGCACAGCGGGTCGATCGCCGGCTTCGAGGCCTATCTCAATGTCGATCTGGGCAATGGCGTCGCGGTCGTCTTCCTTGGCAATGGCCCAATCGACCGGACCTTGCGCGATCGCGTCATCGCCCGGCTGAGCGAGGGCATGGGAGGACGGCCGAAGGCGACCCCTGCCATCGCACCACGATCGTTCGCCCCTCCCGCCAGCTTCGCCGGGCGCTTCGTCGGGGCCAAGGGAGAGACTTTGGTGTTCGCGCCCGATCCGGCCGGCGGTCTGGTCCTCCGCGAAGGGAACGGCATGCTGCCGCTGACCCGCCTCGGCAGAGATGTCTGGGGTGCCTATCTGGCGCCCGGCGGGCCGCGGACCTTCCTCTTCTTCCGTGACGGAACCGGCGTCGCGACTGACGTGTCGGAGGGAGTGTCGAGCTACACGAGGCAGGGCGGCAGTCCCGTCCTCAAGCCTGCGCAGGCTGGCTGGCGTTCGCTCGTGGGGCGCTACATGGCGCATGGCGAGGAAGGCCCGGGCGTGCGGATCTTCGCGCGAAACGGGCAGTTGATGATGGCCTATGCGGATTCCAACGCGCCGCCAACGCCATTGGTTGAAGACGGACCAGGCCGGTTCCGCTTCGCCGAGCCGGTTTTCGCACCGGAATGGCTTGGCTTCGATACGATCATCGCCGGACAGGCCCAGCGACTGATCCTGAGCGGTATCCCGCTCTATCGGATCGAACTTCCTTGATTGTAGCCCGGTTCCTGCTGCTGGCGGCAAGCATGCTGCCCGCCTCGACGCAGGCGCCGGCACTGACGCAGCCGGGTACCGACACCGGGGCGGCAGCCTTTGTTGAATGGGCGCGCGAGCATGCCGTGGCCCTGCCGCTCTGCACTGAACAATCCGACCCGAATTCCTTGCGGAAAGCCAGCTCGATCATTGGCGACGCCCGTGTGGTTGCCCTTGGCGAACCGGCGCATGGCGCGCACGAACCGCTCGCCTTCCGCAATTGCCTGTTCCGCTATCTGGTCGAGCGTCACGGATTTACCGCGATCGCCATCGAATCCGGCCTCAATGAATCGCGCCGGCTTCAGGATTATCTGGCGGGCGGACAGGGTGACCCCCGGCAACTTGCCCGCGACAGCCTGAGTTGGGGTTTCGGACGCTTCGCCGAGAATGTCGACCTGATCGCGTGGATCCATCGCTACAATGCGGATCGCGCGCATGGGCGGAAGGTCCGCCTGTACGGCATCGACATGAGCGGCGGCGAGCGCAGCGGCGAATGGCGCAATGCGCGGATCACCCTGGATGACAGGATCCGTTATCTGGCGGCAACGGCCCCTGGTCGCTCGAAGCATATCGTCGTCGCGATCGACCCTTTTCTCGATCACTTCACTCTGTCGGGTTACGCGGCGCTGCCCGCCGCCAGCCGGACGCGCTTTCGATCGGCCCTTGCGGCACTGGTCCGTTTCTTCGATCGTGAAAGGACACGGCTGATCGCGGTATCCGGTGAGGAGGATTTCGCCTGGGCGAAGCGCAACGCGATCCTTGCAGGCCAGGTGGAGGCGATGTTCCGGGTCTCCCGTCCTGCCTCGTCCGACGACACCCTCCTGCCCGGCGACTATAAATCCGATGGCGTTCGCGATTCAGCCATGGCGGACAATGTGCGCTGGGTGCTTGAACGCGAAGGGGCATCCGGCCGGGTCATGCTGTTCGCGCACAACGGGCACATCGTGAATGCGCCGCTACGGGGCGGCATATGGTCGATCTACGCGCATTCCCCGGTGGCGATGGGGCAGCATCTGCGCGGCTTTCTCCATGACCGGTTGCGGATCATTCCCACGGTGGCCGCAGCCAATGGCCCGGGTCTTCCGCCTGGCGACGGGCCGGCCGGTACCATCGACAGGGCGCTGGCCGGAACCGGGCTCGAGCATTTCCTGCTTGATATTCGCACCGTTCGCGCGCCCGTTCCGGCGGAGTGGCTCGCGCGGGATCAATCCATGCGCGTCAATTTCATGAGCGAGCTTGCGCTCTCGCCGAGACCGGCCTTCGATGCCGTTGCCTTCTTTGCGCGGTTGACCCCCCGCGCAATGGTGGATGCCCGCTGAGCGAGACCATCGGGATCTTCCGGTACTGGCTGGCGGCCGCTCAGGGCCGCAGGATCGTGGCCCCGGTCATCGGATTGGTCAGGGTCACATTCTCCAGCGCCTTGATCCGCCAGTCGCCATCGCGACGGGTCACCACCGCGAGGATCAGCGTGTCGACCTGATGTGGCCCTGCGGGATGCGCGGCACCGGCGCTGAGTCGTGTCCAGAAATGCAGGATCGCCGCATCGCCGGAGATCGGGTCGATATCGGGCATGTCGATCGCAAGCGTCGAATCGCGATAGATTGTCGCGTGAATATGGGCATGGCCGGCAACGATCTGGTCGACCCCGCGCCAATAGGTCCCGAACCGGTTCACGAACGTCGCGTCGGAATGGAATAGCCGGCCAAAAGCCTCCATGTCATGCGTATTCCACGCTTCCTGGAAGCCTATGGTAACGTCCGCAGGTCCCGCGCTGTGATCCGCCATGCCTTGCCCTCGTGATGTTGCCCGTGCGCCGTGCTGGTCCGGGGAGCGATCATACCGTGTCCCGCTCGATTCGCCCATTCCGGGCTGCGGGCGCCTTTTCGGGATGCTCCGGAACCTGCGTTACGGGGAAATCATTGAAAGCTGTATGGCAGGAAGCCTTGAAGCCAATCCTGAATGTTGGCGGTCCAGCGGCTCGCCATTCGAGTCTATCGAAAAATAGCCATGTTCTGAAAGCGATCGTCCGAGAGATATGCTGCAATCGCTCTTTTGGATTCGTCGCTATGGTCGATGGCAAGCTGTTCGGCGCGTCTGGAGTCCCGTGCTTCGAGTGCTTCGATCATCGCCTGATGCTGCTCGTCCGCTACTTCAGGCAGTGAATCCAGCTTGCCATATACCATGATCGACACGCGCAGCATCCTGCTGCGTGCCCGGCTCGCGTCTTCCGCCAGATAGGGGTTGTGCGTTGCCAGGTTGACCTGATGGTGAAACCGGAAGTTGGTGTACACTGTATCGAGCGTTATCTTCGTCGCTGCGGCGGCACGGAAGTCCGCGGCGCGCGCCCGTAATTCCTGAAGATCGGCTTCGGTCCGCGACGTCGCTGCGGTGTAGGCGACCGCGCGATCGTACAGCTCCATCGTCGAGATCATCGCGGGGATGTCGTCGAGGCTGAGCGCCGCGACACGTGCGCCGCGGTTCGGGCGCATTTCGACAAGGCCTTCCGCGGCCAGCCGGATCAGTGCCTCTCGAATTGGTGTACGCGATACGCCAAATCGCGAAACAAGGCTCATCTCATCGATGTCGGTTCCGGGGCGTGCCTCCAGCTGCAGAATCTCGATGCGCAAGGTGTCGTACACGGTCTGGCCGGTTGCACTTCTGAGCACGTCATCCTCCGCGCTTTCGGTGTCGAAGCGCGATCAGGCGATGGCGTATCGTCCTGCGCAACGCAATCGCAATCTGGCGTGCCCCGGGCGCGCCGCAAAGCCAGGCTCGAAGTGTCTCTGAAAAACGCCTGTGCCCGCCCGCAAAAGCAGCTTCGATTCTCGCGGCCGTTGACATGTATGATGTTGTAATGCAATCATGATACATAACCTCATATTAAGGGCTATACCATTATAATATCTGTATAAATGGCGCGGATCGCCGTTCTTGCAGCAGTTTTACGTCATTACCGCCAAGGTCGACGAACAACGGATCGACCAGGCAGGCAAATCGACCGGATCAGGGAAGAGGAAATAATGCGATACAAGCTTGCGCTACTGCTTTCCCTGATGTGCGCCCCGTGCGCGATTGCAGCCCGGGCGGCGCCGGTTGCGGCGGAACCGGTCAACCCCGTCGATTTCAAATGGGATGTGAAGATACCAATGCGGGATGGCGTCAATCTGAGCGCCACCCTGTATCGGCCAAATCCGCTGGCCGGGCCGCTTCCCTGCGTGTTTACGCTGACGCCGTATATCGGCCAGACCTATCATGAGCGCGGCATGTATTTCGCCAGCCATGGCTATGTCTTCCTGACCGTGGATGTCCGCGGCCGGGGCAATTCGGAAGGCAAATTCGAACCGCTCGTCCGTGAATCCCAGGATGGGCCCGACATCGTCGAATGGCTGGCAAAGCAATCCTATTGCAACGGCAAGGTTGCGATGTGGGGCGGCTCCTATGCGGGCAATGACCAGTGGATGACGGCCAAGGAAAGGCCCGCGCATCTTGCGACGATCATACCGGCGGCATCGCCAAGGCTGGGAGTGGATTTTCCATCCCGGAACAACATCTTCTACGCCTACAACCTTCAATGGCTGACATTGACGGCCGGGCGGACCCCCCAGGACAACATATTCGACGACCGGAAATTCTGGGATGCCAAGAACAGCGAACTGTTCCTCAGTCATCGCGCCTATTCGGAGCTCGACGCCATCGTCGGCAATGCCTCGCCGACGTTCCAGAGCTGGATTTCGCATCCGTCCATCGATTCATACTGGGATAATCTGAATCCGACGCCGAAGCAGCTTGGCGCCATCGACATACCCGTCCTGACAATCACCGGCCAATATGATGGCGATCAGCCTGGTGCGCTGTCCTTTTACGGCGAACATCTCGCAAACACATCGGCTGCGCAGAAAGCGCGCAATTTCCTGATAATCGGGCCGTGGGACCATGCCGGCACGCGCACCCCGCGTGCCGAGGTCGGCGGCCTGACGTTCGGTGCCGAAAGCCTGCTCGACATGAACAAGCTTCACAAGGAATGGTACGACTGGATCATGAAGGCCGGGCCGAAACCTGGATTCCTGAAGGCGCCCGTCAGCTATTATGTGCTCGGCAAGGGGGCGGAGACATGGCGTTACGCCCGCTCGATCGAGGCGATCACCGGGGAGGTCCAGCCGCTCTACCTCTCGGCCAATGGCAATGCGGCGGATTCGGTTTTCAGTTCGGGCACGCTTGGCAAGGCGTCGCTCGCTGGCGAAAAGCCCAGCCAATATATCTATGATCCGCTCGATGTCAGCTTCGATACGTTCGATGCCCAGGATCTGACTGACCAGAGTGGCCTGCTCAAGTCGTCGGGCAAGCTGCTGGTGTATCACAGCACGGCTTTCGCGAAGGACACGACGATCGCCGGGTTCTTCAAGCTGTCGGCCTGGCTGGAAATCAACCAGCCCGATACCGACATCGCGGCGATGATCTATGAAATAGATCCGAAGGGCGAGAGTGTTTTCCTCGGCTCGCAAGCGATCCGGGCACGATATCGCGCGTCGCTGCGCGAGCCGAAACCGGTCCGGCAGAATGAAATAGAACGGTATGATTTCAACGATTTTCCGTTCATCGCGCGGCAGGTCGCCAGGGGAAGCCGCCTGAGGCTGGTCATTGCGCCGGTCAATTCGAGGATGTTCGAGAAGAACTACAATAGCGGTGGCGACGTCGCGAATGAAACCGGCAAGGATGCGAGAACGGTCACGGTGAAGCTGTACCATGATGCGCAACATCCCAGCGCCCTGTCTGTCCCGATCGAGGCGAAATAGATCCGCGTTACGGCGGATCATATCTGAGCGTGTGATCGGGGCATCGAGGACGAGCGACCGAGGTCGCCGTCACCGCAGCGCGTGTTCTACCGGTTTTGGGCGGCGTATAGTTTTCGCGCATCTTCACGGAAGGCAGCGCTGCTTTCCGGGCGGTTATAGAACATGTGGCCGCCCGGGTAGACAGCCATGCGGACGCGCTGGGCCTCGCCCACCTCGGGAATCTGATCGACGATCAGTTTCGAGCCGAAATACGGGCATGAGAGATCGGTGTAGCCGTGCGCGATCATGACTCCCATCCTGGGATCGTTCGCCATTGCCTGACGCAATGCGATCACTGGCTTGTCTTCCAGGCCGGTGCGATCCCAGGCGTCGCTGACCAGCCAGGACAGCGCGTAATAGCGCCCGTCGTATTTCCAGCCGACCGTGCGGGTCATGAAATCGACCATTGCGCTGGTGAGGGGGGCGATCAGTGCGTTGAGGACCGGATCTCCGGCATTGCTACGCGCTGCCGCGGGAAACGGATCCGGAGAGGTGACATTGCTGTCGTAGCGGCTTCCCAGCTTCCGATCCGCCCTGTGGAATTCTCTGAGGAAGGTCGCGCTGTCGACCCGTCCGTCCATCGACCGGACCAGGGCCGGATCGAGGCCAGTCAGTTCAGTGACGTTCTTTACCAGCCGTGCATTCGCACCGGGATCTGAGCGGCCCGCGAGAAGATCGGTAGCAAAGGCACCGCGCGCATAGGTTTCGATCGATGCCATCCTTTCCGGCGTGAGATTGCCGTCCCGCTCCAGCTTCGACGCGGCCAGAGACGGCAGGTCGACGATCCACGGCAAGGGCGACTGGGAACTCATGCCGGATGTCGCGATCGGATCGAGTAGCGGCGATACCAAGATCAGGCCATTGACGCCGGCACCGAGCTGAGTCTGAAGTTCATAGGCGATGCGCGGGGCGCGATAGCCGCCATAGCTTTCACCGACGATGTATTTGGGCGACTGGAGCCTCTGGTTCGTCGACAGCCAGTCCCAGACGATGCGCGAGAGATATTTTACGTCCGGCTCGATGCCGTAGAAGTCCTTGGCCGTTTTCGCGGCATCCTCCAGGCTGCGACTGAACCCGGTGCCCACCGGATCAAGGAAAACGATATCGGTAAAATCCAGCCAGCTGTCAGGATTGTCAGTCAGTATCGGTTGGTCGGAAGGTGCATCGCCCTGGGCGCCGAACCGTACGCGCTTCGGCCCGATCGCGCCCAGGTTCAGATAGGCGGAAGAGCCGCCCGGGCCGCCGTTGATCGCGAATGTGACTGGCCGTTTCGAGCCTGCGCCAGGCATCGTATAGGCGGTATAGACGACCTGCGCGATGACCTTCCCATGATCATCGCGGATCGGGAGGTTGCCGACGGTAACGTCGTAGTTGACCGTTTTTCCGGCGATGACCGACCGTTGCTTCACCGTCCTGTTGTCCGGCATGACGGGCAAATCGACATTCGCCGCGGCGGGAGCAGCAATGGCCCCGGCATCCGATGCAATTGCGGCGAACGCCGTGGACGACGACATCGACGTCCCGAATAGCAACGCTGCGGCGCACGATAGCATGCGGGCACGACTGGTCATGACCTTGTTCCCTTGAATGTGTTTATTCGTGCTGGGGCCAGCACTCGGTGCGCATCGCCCCGGATCGTGCGTTGGGATCAGTGCCCGGGCTTCACGCCGACCGCGGCATAAATGCTGCCCGGATCGAAGATGTTGCCGTCCTTGATAACCAGCGATGCGTTGCGGATGTCGCTGATGTCCTTCACGGGATCACCGTTGATCAGGACCATGTCGGCCAGTTTCCCGGGCTCTATCGAACCGAGTTCCTTGTCGTGACCGTTGATCGAGGCTGATCCGAGCGTGGCATAATAAAGGATGTCCGCATTCGGAATGCCGGCCTTGGCCCAAAGCTCGAGCTCGCGGTGATAATGAAAACCGTCGGCGTTGTCGGTCCCCGGGACGATCGAAACACCCGCTTTGTACAACGCCAGAAGCAGCTCTAGCGATTTTGCGAATGACGCGTCATATCGTTTGATCTGGTCGGGATCCTTGCCGAGGCCGCCGCCATAGCTTGCCCGTGCCACGCTTGACGGCAGACGGCCCACAATGCTGGCAACGCTGGGATTGGCGGTGCGGGGCTCCGCCGTCATCCATTCCTCCATGATCGTCACCGTCGGGTCGCAGACGATATTGTCCCGCTTGAGCTTTGCGATGAACGCCCGGACCGTCGGAGACGACAAATCCAGCGTCCGGCTCCGTTCGCCCGGTCCGGTCAGCCGCGCCAGCGTATTGGTGGTGCCCTTGATGTCGGGCATGAAGTTCAACAGCAGCATGTTGATATGCTGGATTTCGTTCAGGCCTTCATCGATGGCCTGGTCTGCCGTCAGTCCGGCCGGGATGTGACCGGAAACTCGCAGCCCCCGCGCATGCGCGGCATGGATGGCTACGGGGAGCAATGCCGGATCGAGCGAGCTGTAGACCTTGATCTGGTCGTAGCCGAGGTCGGCGTACCGGTTGATCGCGGCTTCCGTCTGCGCGGGTGTCGAGACCTTCAGGCCGATCGGTGCCGTATAGGGCCCCGGCCCATCGATCAGGCCCGCGCTGAAGATGCGTGGCCCCACGAGATCGCCCTTGTCGAAATGCGCCTTGATCGACGCCAGAGAATCGATGTTGTTCCCCATGTCGCGCACGCTCGTGACGCCGCCTGCGATGTTCAGCAGCCCGGTGAAGTTCTGAATGATGTGCGCGTGCATGTCCCACATGCCGGGAAACAGCGTCTGGCCCGTGCCATCGATGACGCGCGCGCCAGCTGGCACCCTGGCCTCCGCCACAGGCAGGACGTCTTCAATCCGGTTGCCGTTGACCACGACGGTCATGCCGGCACGAAGCGACCTGGTTTTCGGGTCGAACAGATTGACGTTGCGAAGGACGACAGCGCCGGTGGAACGCCGTTGCAGAGTTTTCGCCGTTGACAGCTGGCTGGTCAGAAGCGCTTTTTCCTGATCGGCCAGGAGTGCGGGAATCGACGCTTCCCAGCCTTTGCGAATAGTGCCCTGCCAGCTCTCTCCCGCAAAAAGCAGGTCGCCCGCCTGGTCGATCCACAGTGCGGTCGGCATATAGTTCAGGCCGTCTATGGCGTATAAGGTCGCCTGGGTCTTCTGTCCCCCGGGGCCCGTGGCTTCTGCGGACAAAAGCTTTCTCGCTGTCGCGCTTCCCTGCGGAAACAGCGCAAGGCTTTGCCCGGGCGACTTGAGCAGGGCGCGCAACAGGATCGCGTCGTCCTCGGGCGTCGCCTGGAATGGCCGGTACATCCCCGGGGCCGGGCTTTCACCCGCATCGGCCTGGCTTGACCAGGTGGCCTTGCCGGCAGCGCGCGCAAAACGCTCGGCAACCGGAGCCTTGAAATAATCGACCCCCTTTGTCGACAGATCAACGACCAGACCATCGTCGCCCACCTTGACGGTTTCCCTGAGATCCGCGCCACGGCCGCCATCATCATAGCGGAAGGTGATCACGCGCCCGGCCTTCGTGTCTTCCACGGTCATCGATCCGGCCGGCAGGCCCGAACTCAGATAGACATAGTCATGCGCCATTGCGGGGCAGGCTGCGCAAAGCGATGCGAGCAGACCCAGATAGGTGATCCTGCGACGAAAAGGCATGTCGTTACCTGTCTGATTTAAAAGTAATTTAATCGATTTCGGACGAGGCCGGATGATGCAAACCGAAAGGTGTCGGGCCGAGATCGAGCATCTTGCAGGCCGCGACGATGATGAACGGCTCGCCGCTGTGGCGCGTCGATCTTGATACGCAGATTGCGATTGCAGCCATTGTAACCCTGACCATTCAACTCAAAAGGATCGCTCGTTTGTATGATGCTATGATACAATCATGATACTGTCTAGGCGGTTCGCAAGACGGCGTACCGACGCCCTTGCCGGGCTGCCGAAAGGGTCGAACGGGCAGTTTCTTAAAGCTGGCAGAGGGTGAGGTTTCTGCTGACGATGTGTCCTTCATCCAGGTGGATGATCCGGTTGATGACCACCGGCTGCACACCAGTCGTCCGCCTGCCGATCGACCGGCGCGGGATTACTTCGTTCAAGGCGAAGCGCTACAGGTATGTGAACATCGGCGGCGCTGGCTGCGCGACATTTTAGCATCTCGAGCCGCTCGAAATCGCGCCCCGAAGATGATGACCTGTTGCCACGGGGACCACCGGATCGGGTGATGGAGTTTGTGAACGGCGATCACGAAGAGATCGGCGCGCCGGAGCGCCGAGGCGGCCAGTGATTCGGATGCCGCTTGCACTGGAACGGCGCCGGGATAGGGAAAGCACCCGATGCGCAAAACCCTGGGACTTGTGCTGGCGCACCTGGCCTGCAAGCAATGGGCACGCGAATCATTGGGAAATTCTGGTCGAGCGCGACGCCCGATGACTATTCGTTCCTGATAGCGGCGCGATCGCCTGATTGGACGATGAAATTTTTGCCGGTGGCGTCGTCTTGGAGCCGTTACGTCTTCTCCTCGCGCGCTGCGTCGATAAGCGAGACAAGGGTCGGTTCGTCCACCAGCGCGTCGGTTTGATTCGAGGCGGATGGCTACGGTGTCGTCGAACAGGCGGGCACGAGCATCAGCGGGAGAACTCCGCGAAGCGGGTTTCCTGTCGGCCGGACAAATTCCATGATCGTCATATCGAAGTGGTCGATCGACAATCAGGTGGTAGCGCGGGCCGGAAACGTAACGAGCCAGCCGGCAAGCGAGGGGCGCCATCTGGCTATCCAATAATCGAGGCTGACGAAACGGCCACCGCCGAAACAGAAGAGCGCCGTCATCATGATGACGTAGGTCACCGTGAACTCGATACCGTTGTTGAGGATGATCGGGTCGCCAAGCTGGGTGATATAGTTGAAGCGGCCCGGAAAGTTCTGCGCGAGCCATTCCATGAAGGTGTTCATGCGCATCGTCGATTCCATTTCCTTGCCCGCGATCGCGGCCCAGCCGTGCGACCAATGGACGGTGAGGCCCGCAACCGTCATCGTCACGATCAGCGGAATCGAGATCAGCCGCGTGCACAGCCCCAGCGCAAGGCAGACCACGCCAGCGGTCTCGGCAGCTGTCGCCAGGATCGCCATGAGCAACGGCAACGGCATGCCCAGCCCCCCTTGCGAGGCCGGGTTGCCGAACCATTCGACCAGACCGGGAAAGCCGGTGAGCTTGGCATGCGCGCCGATATAGAAGATCGGCAACAGATAGAGTCGGATGGCGAGCAGCGGGAGGAAGTCGAGTTCGCGGGTGCTGGCGAACATGGCTTCCAGTCGGTTGAGGAGGGTCACCGTAAGTCTCCGTGGTTCGTGTCGATAGGGATGAGCAGTCCGGTCGTCAGCGCTTGCGCCACCCAGGTCGCGACCGCGCGATCTTCAGCATCGCGCCGTGGTGAAAGGGCGGTGAGCGAGCGGAATTGCTCGATCAGCAGACAGTCGAGGCGGCCAAGCGGCAGCGTGACGATCCGGTGATCGGATGTCCGAAAAGCGGCGTAGGGAAATGGTCCGCCGGTGCGGCAATCTTTGTCGGCGGGATCGAATGGGAGCAGTAGTGTTCGCAGCGTCGGGTTAAGGTCCGGCGTCCCGGTATTCGGCGCAGGCACGCGGGCCGGATCGATCTCGACGGCGAGCAGCGCCCATTCAAATTCAAGCAGCGCGAGCAACGGTGCGGTCAGGCCGAGCCGTGTCTGCGCGAAGAGCACGAACTCATCAGCGATCTGGTGAAACTGTGGGTGGGCGGCGGCATGGCCGGCGACGAATTGATCGACCGCCTCGATCACTTGCGGTGCTCCATGACGTGCGGAGAACAGGGGAAAGGTGCACGCCAGTACGTCGGCGACATTCTCGCGCAGCAGGCGCCCGTAGAGGCTGTCCGGCTGCCTGCGGGCAGCGACGCAAAGTGCGTCGATCTCGGCGCGCATCGATGCCGGCGCGTCAGGCGTGCGCATTTGCGTGCGCTGCAAGAGCATTGTGGATCGTGGCAAGTTCGTCGACGAGGGTCTCGAGCGTCGGCACGAAATTGTCGCGTTCGAGCAGCAGCGGGCGTGGCCCGTGCGTTTCCCAGGCCAATTGGACTTGTAACTGTTTTGTGCCGGTCACCTATCTCATTAAGCCACCTTGGCTTCGAAGGCGAGCGGGCTGATGCCGCCCAGATATGAATGTCGGCGACGGGTGTTGTAGAACCCGTTGATGTACTGAAAAATGGCGGCTTCTGCCTGACGCCGTGTCGGCCAGCTCTGCCGCCAGATGAGTTCGGCCTTCAGGGATTTGAAGAACGTCTCGACAGAGGCGTTATCATAACAATTTCCCTTGCCGCTCATCGAAGGACGCAGGCCATAGGCCTGCAGCTTTTTCTGATAGTCGTAAGAACAATATTGGCTACCGCGATCCGAATGGAAAAGGCAGCCTTCTGGAGGCTGGCGCAAGCGCACCGCCATATCCAGCGCCCTGATTGCCAGATCCTTCTTCATCCTGTCGCTGACCGCCCAGCCCACGACGCGACGGCTATGCAGGTCCAGGATGACGGCAAGGTAGAGCCAGCCTTCGGATGTCCAGATATATGTGATGTCGCCGGCCCATTTACGGTTGGGAGCATCTGCGGCAAAATCGCCGTCCAGCCAGTTCGCTGCGACACCCAGGCGATGGTGACTATCAGTCGTAACCTTGTGCTTGCGCGTGCGGACTGGCTTGATCCCGTTGATCTTCATCAGCCGCCCGACCCGGCGCTCGCCAACATCGAGCCCCACCTCCTTCAACTCCATCGTCATGCGAGGACGGCCGTAGCTGCCAAGGCTCAGCCTGTACTGTTCTCGGATATGGGCCAGCACTTTCATATCCGTCCGCTCCCGCCGACTGATCGGTCTCGAGCGCCAGGATCGATAGCCGCGCTCACTGACAAGCATGACACGGCAGAGCAGTTCAACGGGCCACCGGTGCCGCCAGCTATGCACAAAAGCGAACTTCACGGCCTTTGGCTCGCGAAGAACTGCGTGGCCTTTTTTAGCACTTCCCTCTCCTCCCGCAGCACACGGTTCTCAAGGCGAAGGCGTTCATTCTCACGCGCCAGATCTGCCTGCGGCGCTGCCGCCAGGTCAGATGGCCGATACTGTGACACCCATTTGCCCAGCGTCGACTTCCCTATTCCCAAATCCGATGCAACCCGGTCGCGGGGCAACCCGCTGGTCAGCGCGATGCGCACCGCCTCATGCTTGAACTCTTCTGTATGCTTGATCATCTCATCGGTCTCCTGTTGCGAGCTCTAATCGCTCAGGTGACCGGCGCAAATCCGTTACAAGTCCAAATTGCCCGAGCGCGATCACCGGTTCGACGACCGGCGTGCCGTGCGTGTCGAGAAGGAAGCCGCCCTCGCATTCGAGATGACCGGCGATGTGGCAATAGGTGATCGCCTCGCCCGGCAAGCCGCGAATAAAGGTGGCGCCGTCGATGCCGTGGTTGCGCAGGTTTACATAGACGTTGTTGATGTCCAGCAGGATGCCGCAGCCCGAGCGTTGGACCAGTGCCGAGAGGAAGTCCTCCTCTGGCATCTGGGCGCCGTAGTCGTGGTAGTAAGAGACATTCTCCAGCGTTAGGCGGCGGCCGGTAATGTCCTGTACTCGGGCGATGCGGTCAGCGAGATAGTCAATATTCTCCGTGCGGCGCGGGATCGGCAGGAGATCGTAGAGATAGCCGGTGCCGTCGCGCGACAGGCTGAGATGCTCGCTGTAGATCGCGATACCATAGTCGTCGAGAAAGCGCCGGACGTCGCGTACGAACGCATGGTTCAGGGGCTCGGTATCTCCGATCGACAGGCTGAGTCCGTGCGCGACGAGGGGATAGCTATCCGCGATCGAGTCGAGCTGCGCCCGCCTG
This sequence comes from Pseudomonadota bacterium, assembly GCA_040388155.1. Lineage (GTDB taxonomy): Bacteria > Pseudomonadota > Alphaproteobacteria > Sphingomonadales > Sphingomonadaceae > Sphingomonas. Next base: position 6,871 of record JAZKCJ010000015.1, on the reverse strand, counting down.
CGCCCGCCGATACCCATCCAGTTCTCGGGTGCGATTTCGAGAAAGTCGATGCCGGGATGAGGACTCGCGCAGGAGAGCGTGGCCGCGATCTCCGACCGCAGGCCGATCCCCCGGCCGTGGACGGTCAACTGCCGCATACGCCGTCAGCCAAGCGATCACGGTCTGTCGCCGTCGCCTTGTAGCCGCGTCCGGTCAGACCGCACTTGCCGTCACGAGCACGGACGAGAGTTCCGTCCGGGTGCGTCTGATCCTTCTGCTGGGCATAGATCTTCTCGGTGCCGCATTTGCCGCTCGCGCACTTGCCGCCGCCATGAGACGCCGCCTTGATTCCATCTGGCTTGTCCTGCGGGATTTGAGCGTAGGCGGCCGCGCCAAGCAGGCTGGTTGCGGCAATGCCGATGACGATGTTACGCTTCATGATCTGTCTCCTGATTACTTCTGGCCAAGCGGGAAGCAGGACAGGTCACGGCCGGCGTAGACCGGACCCCGATAATAGCGGCGGATGATCTGGACGTTCTTGTCCTTGTCGCGCAGCGCCCGGCCCATGAAATGATCGAGCACCAGCATCCTGGGCTTCACCGCCGCCGCGATCTTGCCGACAACGGTCGGTCCCGAATGGAGCGCGCGCGAGGCGGCGTCGGCGTCATCGTCTATCGCGGCCGGCATGACGAGGATGTCGGCGCCGGCGGCGAACGGCGCGAATTCCTTGCGGTTGCCGTTCTGGTCGGCGGAGATGACGATCACGCCTTTGGGTGTCTTGATGCGGAAGGCGAGCGTCGGCACATTGCTATGTGGGATGCCGAGCGCGTAGACGGTGACACCATCGCCCTGCCACACCATCGTTCGCACCGGCTCGGTCACGGGGACATCCATCGGCGATACCGCGAGCATCAGACCGTCGCTGCCGTTCGACAGCCCCGACAGATATTTGAACGCGCCGGCATTGCCGAACTCGCGCGCGAAGAAATTGGTCATGCTTGGAAAATTCGCGCTGCCGCTCGGGCCGACCAGCTTCACAGCATGGCGCTGGCCGAGAAAGAACCCTCCCTTCAGGATCGCGGGGAGATCGGCGCTGTGATCGGTGTGGAAGTGCGAGATGCCGATGAAGTCGAGATCCTCCAGCCGCGCGCCCGACTGACCATAGCGCAGATACGTGCCGCCGCCCGCGTCGATGAGCAACCGCGCTTTCCCGTCGATCCAGATCACCGCGCCGGACGATGCGCGGGCATCGTCCGAAATCGGTCCGCCAGATCCGAGCAGTTGGAGCGAGATGCCGGCGCTACATTGCGGCACGGACTGGGCGGCCGCCGGTGCGGCGGCGAGGACGGCGGCGACGGCAGTCAGGTGGAAGGTCTTCATTTTCGTAGTTCCCTTGAATGGCGGCGCGACGGTCAGGCGATCGCGAGCAGCCGGATGACGAAGAGGCTGATCGTGCCGAGCGATAGCAGTGAGAGGACGACGGCGGCGGTCACGCGGCCACCGGCGCCGGCGACGCTGCGGATGTCGACGCTCAGGCCGAGGGCGGCCATTGATACGACCGTGAGCAATGTCGCTACGTCGCTCGCCGGCTCGAGTGCGATTTCGGGGATCAGGCCGGCTGAACGCAGGCCGAGCAGCGCCAGGAAGCCGACGATGAACCAAGGAACCAACTGGGAGATTTTCAGCCGACGATTGCGAACGGACCGCATACTGCCATCCTGCAAGCGCGGTGCGACGGCCGCCATCAGCACACAGACCGGCCCGAGCATCAGCACGCGCACCAGCTTGACTAGCGTGCCCATCTGCACCGCGGCCGGTCCGGCAGGTGCGGCGGCAGCGATTACCTGCGGCACGGCATAGACGGTCAGGCCGGCGAGCGCGCCATATTGGAGCCCGTCGAGCGCGAGCAGATGGCCAAGCAGCGGCAGCGCGAGCACGACCACCACGCCGAGTACGGCGGTGAAGCCGATCGAGGCCGCGACATCGTCTCCATCGGCGCCAATCACCGGCGCCACCGCCGCGATCGCCGAATTGCCGCAGATCGAATTGCCGCAGGCGACAAGCAACGCCATACGTGGCGGCAGTCGCAGCATGCGACCGATCGCGAAGCTGAGCAGGATGGCTGCTACTACGACGCCAGCGATGCCCAATAGCAGGCCGGAACCGGCCTTCAGGATCGTCGCGGCGCTGACCGATGCGCCGAGCAGCACCACAGCGCATTCGAGCAGTACCTTTGCGCTGAATGCGATGCCTGGAAGCCATCGGCTGCTGGGGTGCCAAGCCGAACGGATTAGCGTGCCGAGAATGATCGCCAGCACCAGCGCCTCCAGCCACGAGCGGCCGAACAGCGAGTCCTCAGCCGCCTTCATCGCATAGGCGCCGGTCGTGACGCCGGCGCAGAGCGCGACGCCGGGGAGGATGCGACTGGCGTGAAAGGGGGCAGCGGAGGGAAGGGGCATCGACATGGTCGCGCAGAGGTGCGCCGGCTGGATAAATCATTCCAACGAGTTGTTCTTGTGATTTCAATCAATCTTGATGATTGATTGGCCCAAGGTGCTTGTCGCCGATAGGCTGACGTTTCCCTCGGCAAGTTGCACGAGGCGTCGTACGTGCAACGATTTCCAGAAGAGTATCGCGTGCTATCTACGATCGAAACGATCGTCCTGGCAGATCAGATGACCCAATCCGGCTGCGCGCCATAATTGGCGATCACTTCCAGTAGCGCTTCCGCTGCCTTGCTCTGATAGCGTTCTTTCTGCCGCAGGCCAAAAAACGGCCGTGCGGGAAGTTCGAACCGAAGTGGCTGGAGCGTTCTGGACGATATGCTGGGCATGACGACCAGCTGGGACAGGACGGCGTAGCCGACATCGGCGCGCACCGCCGCCAGTACCGCTTCGTTCGACGGTAGCGTGAGGACGATGTTGAGGATTGCCGGGTCCATCCCCCGGTCGCGCACCGCCTGTTCGAACGTCGATCGCGTGCCGGACCCCGTCTCACGCATCACCCATGGCGCAGCAGCGATCCAGTCGTTGGTCACAGCATCGACGTCGCCGCTGCCGACGAGAATCATCCGGTCTGTGCCAATCTCCCACTGCGCCAGCGCCGGATCGTCGAGCTGACCCTCGATGAAGCCCAGTTCGGCCTCGCCGTCGCGTACCGCACGCGCGGCGCCTTCCGTATTGGCAATCGAGACGGCCAGGTCGATCTCGGAATAGCGGCGGTGAAAAGCGGCCAACCGTTCAGGCAGCCAGTAGCCAGCGATGGTCTGGCTCGCGACGATACGGAGCATACCGCGCTTTAGTCCGCCGAACTCGTTCAGCGCCAGTTCCGCGCTGGAGACCCGCGCCAGGATGGCGCGAGCCTCATCGCGGAACATGCGCCCGGCATCGGTCAGTTCGATCCGGCGACCGACGCGATGGAATAGTTTGACGTCGTGCTGCGTCTCAAGCGCGGCGATCGCGCTGCTAGCCGCCGACTGGGTGACGTTGAGCGTCTCCGCCGCGCGCGTGACATGCTCGCGCTCGGCGACGGCGACGAAAATGCGGAGCTGTTCGAGGGTCATCGCTCAGGCGGTGCTATCGTCCTCTGGAACCTGCGTCAAAGGCGCGGGCTCGACTTCTGGCAGTCCCCTGCCTGTCGTCATCGCTCGCAGGACGCCGTCATGCCGCACCAGCCCGTGGAAGAGCGCAGCGGACAGATGAATGAGGATCAGCGCGAAGAACAACAGCGCGATCACCGTGTGCGTCCCTCGGAGCACGGCGTAGAGGGCTAGCTCATGCGGCAGGATCGCCGGCAGGATCACCCCTGGCGCCACCTGCACCGGATAGCCGCCCGCGGACAGCATGCCCCAGCCAATCAGCGGCATCGCCGCTGTGCTCGCGTAGAGCAGCACGTGCGAGAGCGACGCGATCGCCTTCTGCGGTGGTGGCAGGTCGGCCGGAAGCGCCGGTACGCCGATCACCAGGCGAAGTGGTAGCCGGATCAGCACCAGCACCAGAATCGCGATACCGATGGGACGGTGCAGCGTCAGCAGCGCAGGATAGAGCGGACCGGTGGTCGAGACCATGCCGACACCGATGAACAGCATGGCGACAACCATCGCCGCCATCAGCCAGTGCAGGACCCGCAGTGCGGGGTGAAAGGCGTTCGTCTGACCCGTCATCAATGCGCTCCCTTTGCCGCTGCGGTACCGATCGCGCTGAGACCGGCACCCTCGCCGGCGCGCCGCGTGAACGACGAGGAATAGGCTTTCGCGCGCGCCGCGAGCAGTGGATCGCCCGATATCTCGATACCGTTCGGCAGGATGGTCGGGTCGAAGTTCATGTCTCGACAGGCCCCGCTCTCTTCCGGCTGTACCGCCTGCAGCGTGAGGACGCCGGCGTCGATCGTCCGGTGCGGCCCGGTCCACGCGACCGTCGCTCTGTCGGTCACGTCCCCGGGACTGGCGACGACCAGTTGCAGATGCCAGTGCGACGCGCCCTTGGCCGTCCGCGCGATTATCTCTTCGAACAGATAGTCTCTTGGCAGGAGGTCAAGTTTCGCCTTGTCGAGGCCGGTGAGCGGCGCTTCGGGCACGAACTGCCAGCGGACGATCCGGGACGTGCCGGCAGCATCTATGAAGCGGAAGGCGTTGATGCTGTAGTAGGTGGCGTTGGCGAAGCTGTCGGGCAGCACGGCTTTTGCCATATAGTCCTGGAACGCCTTCACCTCGGGATGCGCGGCGAGGAATGGCTTCATGACGACGGGATCGGGCTTGCCGGTGGCGGGATCGGGTCGTGTTGCACGCTGAAGGGCTATGAAGCTTGCGACGTCGGCGACCGGGAAGATCGGCGTGTGGTCCATCGCCATGCGCCATTCCTGCCCGTCGGATGCCTTGAGCAGCAGCGCCATCGAGCGGAAGACGTTGCGGCCATCGCCGGCGAGCGGGTTGCCGCCGCCTACCGAGAAGCGCCCGATCACCGGATAGCGGCCCGCCGCGAGCACTTGCGCCGATGACAGAACCTGTCCCGCGCCGTTCGCCGCGAACTCCCCGGCGAAGCACAGGCCTTTGGCATGCGCGCGCCGGTACCCGGGATGCTTGCCACCATTATAGTCGAGCGCGGCGGTCACGGCGCCGCCGCTAGTGCGGCGCGGCCCGATCCATCCGGCGGCCCATAGGAAGCCGCCCACGAGCGTGACGACGATCGCCGCGATGATGGCGAATGCGGGAAGGGGGGAGCGTCGGGCGGTGGCCATGGGGAACCTGCTGATGCGTTGGTGTCACGCTGTGAGACGACCGACCGGCCGCCTAAATTCCATCAGCCCGAAAATTTTCCGAAAATGCGGAATAGAAGGGGCATCGACGGCGTCTCACCTGCTATGCGACCATCCGTGTCTCCCAATGCCGAGATGATCGCTTCGGTCCAGCCCCTGATCCCGGCCCTGCGACGCTATGCGCGGACGCTTCTGCGCGATGCCGAGGATAGTGACGATCTGGTGCAGGACGCGCTCGAACGCGCGGTTGCACGCTGGCATCAGCGCCGCGCCGATGGCGTGCGCGCCTGGATCTATGCGATCGTCCACAATCTCGCGATCGACCGGTTGCGCCAGCGCGCGCGCCGGGGCGAGACCGAACCGCTTGAGGGGGTCGATGATGCGCGCCTCGCGACGCCGGCGGTTCAGGGGGCGACGATCGAGGGGCGGGATTTGCTCAAATGCGTCGCAAGCCTGCCGCCGGAACAAGGCAGCGTGCTGCTGCTCGTCGGCGTCGAGGATCTGAGCTACGCCGAGGCGGCGGCGGTGTTGGACATTCCGGTCGGGACAGTGATGTCGCGGCTGTCGCGCGGGCGTGAGCGGTTGCGGCGCTTGATGGCCGCGGATGGCGTCGCGTCGTGGCCGGCGCTGAAGGTGGTGTCATGAGCGACGATCCAATCACTGAAGCTGATCTGCAGGCGTGGGTGGACGGCCAACTGACGCCGGAGCGGGCCGAACAGATCGCCGCCTGGCTGGCCGTTCATCCGGAGGATGCCCGGCGGCTCGAAACATATCGCGCGCAGACGGCTGCGTTGCGGGAGGCGTTCGCACCGATCGCTGCCGAACCGTTGCCGCCCCGCCTCGATCTCCGACTCTATACGGCGCGTGATCGCCCCGCCGCGCGCCGCGCGATGGCCGCTGCGGGTATGACGGCGATGTTGCTGACCGGCGCGGCAAGCGGCTGGATGCTCCGCGACTTGACCGGGCCCGCCACGGTGGGCACCGCCGCGCTGGCCCGTGAAGCTGCTGCGAGCTACGCGGTCTATGCCGACGACAGTGTCAGGCCGGTCGAAATATCGGCGACCGACTTGCCGGCTTTGAACGCTTGGTTCTCCAAGCGCCTGTCGCGACGGATCGCGGCGCCCGACCTCCGGGCTGCCGGTCTTCGCCTTGTCGGTGGCCGCCTCGTCGCCACCGAGCATGGCGCAGGATGCTTTTACCTTTACGTCGACGGCGCGGGTCAGCGTATCGCCCTTTATATCCGGCCGATGGAGTTCCAGGGGACTGACAGCATGGTTCGTCGCAACCAAGATGGCGTGCGCGGCTGGACCTGGGCCGACGATGGTCTGGGGTTCGGAGTCTTCGGTGCTCGATCAGAACAGTCGCTTCGTGCATTTGCTAATGCAGTTCGCGAAAGTGTCAGGGTCGGTAACGATAAAATTGCGCCGAGCTGACTCGTTTTGCACTCCTCAAGTCCTGGGGCGTTACCGTTTTCGAAGGTGATTTCGAAAATTCCTCGACTCGCTCAATTGTGTTGGTTGCAGGTGCTCCTGTTGGACTGTGCCAAGACAGTCGATACGCCCGCGGATGTGGCCAGATCCGGGTGCTAGCGCACGGTACACCGCCGAAGCTGGTACCCACTATTGAACGGAAATGGCGC
>JAZKCJ010000014.1:0-249362 GCA_040388155.1 Pseudomonadota bacterium | reverse complement strand
CAACACCGTCAACGCCTTTTTGCAATTTTCTTACACCAAACCACAAAAGGCCCGGAAATCCGCCGGTTTACACCTCCGTAAGACACCTCGCGCTATCAACGGCCATCATGAAATCCGCCGCTGCCCCTTCGAATCACCCCTCCGAGTCACTCTCCTCCCAGGTTCGGAGTGCCGTTATCTGGAGATCGGGCAGCCAGATTCTCGCGCAGCTGGTGCAATGGGCGGCGACTTTCCTCGTGATTCGGATTCTCGATCCGCACGATTACGGCCTGTTCGCGATGACTCAGGTGATTCTCGTTCTGCTCAACATGCTCAACGGCTACGGCCTGGCGAGCGGCCTCATCCAGAAGGCCGAGATCGGCAAACGGGAGATTCGCCAGCTGTTCGGCATGCTGGTGCTGCTGAACTTCGGCCTCGGCGCCACGCAGTTCCTGCTCGCCCCGCTCGCCGCAGCCTATTACCGGCAGGATATCGTGATGCACCTGCTCCGGGTGCAGGCGCTGCTCTATCTTACCACCCCCTTCATAGCGCTTCCTTATGCGCTGCTGTCGCGCACGATGGATTTCCGCCTGCAGGCCCGGGTCAACATCCTCGCCTCGATCGCAAGCGCCAGTGCAGCACTGGGCGGCGCGCTGGCCGGGCTCGGCGTATGGACATTGGTGCTCGCCCCGATCGTCCTGTTCAGCGTGCGGGCGATCGGGATGACGATCGCGGCGAAATCGCTGGTATGGCCGAGCTTCGATTTCCGCGGCGCGGGCAGCCTGGCCAAATATGGTGGCATGATGGCTGCGGGCCAGCTCTTCTGGTTCTTCCAGAGCCAGGCCGATGTGTTCATCGCCGGCCGGCATTTCAGCCCGCACATGCTCGGCATCTATACGACCAGCCTGTTCCTCACCCAGATCTTCGTGTCGAAGTTCGTGCCGCCGCTGAACGAGGTGGCCTTTTCCGCCTATGCGCGAATCCAGCACGACACCGAAGCCGTGGCGACGGCGTTCGCGCGCAGCGTGCGGATCATCATGATCGCGGCCCTGCCCTTCTATTTCGGCCTGGCCGCCACGGCCGAGCCGCTGGTGCTGACCGTGCTCGGCGACAAATGGGCCGAGACGATCCCCGTAGTCCACCTGCTTGCGCTGGCCATGCCGTTCATGACGCTCCAGGTCCTGCTCCAGCCCGCCTGCGATGCGCGGGGCCGCCCCGGCATTGGCGTTCGCAACGGCGCGATCGGCGCAGTGATCCTCTCGGTCGGCTTTCTCGTCGGGGTGCGCTGGGGTCCCGACGGGCTCGCCATGGCATGGATCGTCGCTTACCCGATCTATCTGGGCGTCAGCCTGTGGCGGTCGCTGCCAGTGATCGGCACGAATATCCGCGCCATCGCCGATGCGATCGCGCCCGCCCTGCTTGCCGCGCTCGCCATGGCGCTGGCGGTCGTGCTGGTCGACAGCATCCTGCCCCCGCTCCACCCGCTGCCGCGCCTGACGATTCTCGTCGCGACGGGCGCGCTGGTCTATGCGGCGTGGCTACTGCTGTTCGCGCGCGGCGTGGTGCGCGAGCTCATCGCGATCGTACGGAAAAGGCCGCTCGCCTGATCCCGTCGCGAAACCGGCGCCGCAGCAATATCACGCCGACTGGATATAGGTCCGCATCGCCTCGGCATCGGCCTCGATCCGGTCGATGCGATATTTGACCAGGTCGCCGATCGAGACGACCCCGATCACCCGGCCGCCCTCGACCACCGGCAGATGGCGGATCCGCCGCCGGGTCATCAGCGAGAGCGCGCCGATCACCGCTTCAGCCGGGCCGACGGTGATCGCGGGCGAGGTCATCACCTCCCCCACCTTGCGATCAAGCGCGCCGGCACCGTGGCTGCCGAGCGCATGGATCACGTCGCGTTCCGAAAAGATCCCGACCACCTGGGCCCCGTCCATTACCGGTACCGCGCCGATCCGCCGGTCGGCGAGCAGCGCCACCGCCTCGGCCAGACTCTGATGCGCGGTGATCGAGATCACGTCGCGTCCCTTGCCGGCCAGGATCGCTGCTATCGTCATCGTCAGTCTCCTCGTCCGCGACCCGTCGACCCGAGTCCCTGAGGCGCTTGAGGATTCCACGTTTGCGGCCCAATGGGAAGCATGAGCGAGCATCCGTCAGGACTGGATAACCCCGAACAGGCGGCATTTGCCTGGCGCCGCTATCGCCGGCTGCTTGGGTGGATGACCCTGTTCTCGCTGTTTTGCGGGCTCGCCGCGGTGTTCGGGCTGCAGCATTTCTACGGGCCGCTGTCCTGGATCGCGATCCTCGCCGCGATCGGCGGTATCGGCGGATCGGTATTGATGGCCTCAGCCCTGATGGGCCTGGTCTTCCTCAGTTCGGGCACCGGCCATGACGAGGCGGTCGATGTGCGCGACCCCGAAAAGCCCGCCCCGCGGCACGACCGGCCCTAGCGCGCCGTCTCCAGCTTCAACGCGAAGTCCAGTTTCGCCTCGCCATTGGCCGGGACGGTCACGCGCCAGGTCTTCACGCCCTTGCGCTCGAACAGCGGCACGCTCGCCGAGCCGATCTTGTAGGGAATCGGCAGCTCGAAGACTGCCGGCGTGGCGCGGGCGTTGGTGACCCTGACCGAATAGGGTTTGCGCCGTTCCGACCCGGGCCGCGCGACGATGGTGTAGCGGACGTCGCTGCTTTCCCCCGCGCCCACTTCCACCTCGTCGCCGACCGCCCGATCGCGAAGAGTGCTCTCGGCGACCAGCAGCGAGGCGCCCTGCACCGACTCGAACAGGGCGACGCCCCCCGCCGGCAGGGGCAGGCCGAGCCCGTTCGTGTCGCGGTTTTCAGTCCGCAACAGCAGGGCCGACGCAACGCTTTCGGGCTCGCCGTTCCTGTCATAGTCGAATTCCTCGAACGTGCCGCTGTGGATTCGTTCGAAGCGCACGCCCTTGCGATCGATCATCGCCACCTGCTTCCGGCTCCGCGCTGCGACCGTGACGCGCTCGGGAATCCGGTAGAGCTTCAGGTCGCCCAATTCTTCCTGGACAGCGGTCACCACACTGACCGCCTCAGCGGATTCGTACGAGCCCCGTTTCATCGCCGATGCCGTCACGACGATATCGGAACCTTCCATGTCGCCCTGAACCAATCCCGGCGGTGCCGGCGCGGGCAGCCGGTCAATGCCCCAGCGCGGGTGGGTGCTGGTGATGTCCATCGGCCAGCATTGCAGGTGCAGGTCGGGCGCGGGGCCTGCGGGAAGCTTCGCATTGGCCTCCTTGTTCGGCGCGCCCGCGACCGCCTGGGTATGGGCGTCGGCAAAACCCTGGCTGCCGCCATTGGCGATGGTCAGCCAGGCGAACAGGTCGAGCGTCTTCCCGTCCTCGCCGAGCCGCGCGACATAATGAGCCGACCAGTCGAAACCTTGCGCGAGATAGGAAAGCTGCACCGTCGCGCTCGCCGCCGCCACGCTGTCGGTCACAACGGACAAGGTCGGCTTGGCCGACAGGTCCGCGGGCACGCCCGGATAGGACAGTGATTCGGGCAGGCCGGAGCAGGACAGGGCCTCGACCCCGTCCGCCGTGGTCAACAACACGCCGCCGCCAGGCCCCGACTGGATGATGGCTTCCCCCGTCGTCGTCGCGCCGGTCCGGCGACTGGTGCGGCGGATGGTCACACGGCGCTTGAGATAGGCGTCGACCAGCGCCGCCGGCGACAGCAATCGGGCATCCCGATTCTTCTCGTTCACCCGGCGCGGCAGGCCGGTAACAATCGCGCTTTCGGGCAGCATGCCTTCGGACACGCCCTCGAACCGGATCACCGACCGGCCCGCGGGTATCGCGACCGTCCGTGTCTCGGTGACCAGCGCGTAACCGGCCGGCCAGTCGGGTGGGATCGCACCCTCCCCGCGTGCCGGATCCCGATACAGCGTGACCGATACGGCATCGACCCGATCCGATTCGACCATCGTCTGCCCGGCCACGGGCACATTCGCGACGACGAGCAGCAGGATGGCGGCGCCTCGCCCCCTCATGTCGGGCTCATCTCGGGACGTCGAACGTCACGTTCAGCACCACCGCGTCATTGGCGGGAACCGCCACGCGCCAGGTCTTCACTCCCTTGCGCTCGACCAGCGGCATGCTCGCCGACTTGACCTTGAAGGGCAGGGGAAGCTCGAACGTCTCGGACGTCGCCCGCGCATTGGTGACGCGCACCGTGAAGGCAGCGCGCCGCTTGCCGCGCGGCAGGGCGGTGGTCACATAGCGCAGGTCGGGGCTGGTGCCGGCGCCCAGCTCGACCTCCTCGCCGATCGCCCGATCCTTCAGGCCGCTCTCCCCCACCAGCATCGGCGTCCCGCCCGCGGCCTCGAACACGGCGACGGCCCCCGCCGGAAGGGGCAGGCCAAGGCCTTTCGACTCGCTGTTCGCGGTACGCAGGACCAGCGCGGCGGGCTCGCTCGGCATCGCCACTGGCTGCCCATCGAGCGCACCGTTGAAGACGCCCGTATAGATGCGCTCGAAACGAACGCCCTTCCGGTCGATCATCGCCACCTGCTTGCGGCTGAGCGCAGCGACGGTGACAGGCTCCGGAATGCGATAGAGCTTCAGGTCGCCCAGATCCTCCTGCTGCGCGACCATGACCGGCACGGGTGCCGGAGGTGGCGGCGGCGGGGGTGGCGGCGGCGCCATCATCATCCTGTCGCGGCGCGATGCAGTGACCACGATGTCGGAATAGCCCCGCAACATCTCCATCTGCGGCGGAGCGCGGTCGATGCTCCATTTCGGGTGAGTACTGGTGATGTCCATCGGCCAGCATTGCAGGTGGAGCTGGGGCGGCGGGCCCTTTGGCAAAGGCCGCACCTGCTCGCGGTGAAGACCGCCCGCCACGGCCTGGGTGCTTGCCCCGGCAAAGCCCTGGCTGCCGCCGTTCGCGACGGTCAGCCAGGCGAACAGGTCGAGCGTCTTTCCGTCATCGGCGACGCGCGCGACATAATTGGCCGACCAGTCGAACCCCTGCGCCAGATAGGAAAGCTGCACCGTCGCGGTCGCCGCCGCAGGGCTGTCCGTCACCACCGACAGCGTCGGCTTGGCGGAAAGACCCTCGGGCACGCCGGGATAGGACAGCGATTCGGGCAAGCCCGAACAGGACAGAGCCTCGACCCCGGCCGCAGTCGTCAGGAGCACGCCGCCGCGGGCCCCCGACTGGATGACCGCATCCCCCGTCGTCACCTTGCCCGTCGCGCGATCGGTGCGGCGAATGGTGACGCTGCGCTTCAGATAGGCGTCGACCAGGGACGCCGGCGACAGCAGCCGCGCATCGCGATTCTTCTCGTTGACGCGTCGGGGCAGCCCGCTGACGATCGCGCTTTCAGGCAGCATGCCTTCGGACACGCCCTCGAACCGGATCACCGACCGGCCGGCGGGGACCGCGATCGTCCGCGTCTCGGTGATCAGCGCATAGCCGCCGGGCCAGCCCGGGCGGATCGCCCCCTCGCCCCGGCCCGGCTCGCGATAGAGCGTCACCGACACCGAATCGATCCGGTCGGACTGAACGATCGCCTGCCCCGCCGCGGGCGTCGAGGCCATCAGCGCGCTCAGGAGGGCGAGACGCCGCACCGTCAGTACCGCGTGTCGAACACCACGCTCAGCGATGCCTTGCCATTGGCCGGCACCGGTACTTTCCACTCCATCCGGTCAGCGGAAATGCGCTCCCCGTTGATGCTCTGGTCGGTCACGCGGACATCGCCCCACAGCCCGTCCTGCGCCAGATCGATCGTCACCGGCTCGGGCCGGGCATTGGTGAAATCATAGCGCATCGTCGTGCGCCAGCGGCTCGACGACTGGCGCTTGCGCTCAACCACGACCGCCGTGCCCTTCACGTCGAACGCCTCGCCGGTGCGGATCGACATCTGCGATCCCATCGGCGTGGCCGGAATTCGGTTCTCGCCGATGAACTGCGGATCGCCCCGCGCATCGCGCATATAGACGCGGATCGTACCGGCCGGGAGCTGATCGCCCAGCCCGCCGCTCTTCGAGGTTGAGAATTTCAGCACGGTCGCCGCGCTGCGCGGGTCGGACGTCGTGCCCAGCCAGCCATTGATCCATTCATAGGCCTTGCGCGCCGGCGCGCCCTTCACGTCGAGGAAGCTGACCTGCTTCTGCTGCGCATTGGCGATCGTGGTGCGCTCCCCCAGCGGGTAGAGATAATAGTCGCCGAGCCGTTCCCGCGTGCCCGTTTCAGTGCCGGCCTGCTCGATCGCCCCGCTGCCGGGCCGGTCGAAGCCACCAAGCCGTTCGAAGCTGCCCGGGGTGCGGTTGGGATTGCCCGCGACGAGCAAGACATCGGCATTGCTGTAGGTGGTGCCGGTGCTGTTGGTCAGCGTGACCCAGCCCTGGACGTCGATGGTCGCCTTCGCCTCATCGAACAGCATGACATAGTCGCTGGTCCAGCCAAGGCCCGGCGTCAGATAGGAAAGCGTCGCGGGCACACGCCCGGCGCGCGCGACCTGCAGGGTGACCGACAGGGTCGGCCGCGCGCGCAGATTCTCCGGCACCTTGTCGAACACCACGCGCACCGGCAACCCGTCGTCGCGCAGCACCTCGATCCGGTTGCCGATCTGCAGCACGATGCCGCCATTCGCGGCGAGCACCTTCGCCTGCTCCCGCGTCTCGACGCCGGTCGCCGGATTGGTGCGGACGATGGTGACGACCGAACCGACCGCTTTCTCCATCAGCTTGTCGGGAGAGAGCAGGTCGAAATCGAAATTCTGCTCGACGATGCCGATGCCGGGTCCGCCCAGCGTGACCGTCTCCGACCTGATCTGTGCCGAGACGTCGGGGAATTCCTGCCGCGTGCGGCCCGCGGGGAGATCGAGCTGGCGGACGTCCTGCACCAGCGACTGGCCATTCTGATAGATGGTCACCGAAACATCGCCCTGCGCGCTCGGTCCGGTCGGCAGCGTCGGCGTCGTTTGCGCCGCAACCGTGGTCGGCAGCGCCGTCAGCGCCAGCATGGTCCAGAACCGCATCACCGTCCTCCCGGTTAGGTTATGAACCATCGTGCTAGAGCAGCGGCGGCGGAGGTCAATCCTTCTGATTCCTCCCAGGCACGGGGACGAATGAAAAAGGCCGGCCCCACTTTCGCGGGACCGGCCTGTTCTCTTCGTTCCGGACGGATCAGCCGACTGTCGTCGTCTCGCTCGCTGGCGGGCGGCCGCGGCGACGCTTGGGCTTTTCTTCCGGCTCTTCGGTCGAGACCGCCGAAATGCTCAGCGACGGTGGCAGCAGACCGGCCTCGAACATGGCAGGTGCCTCATCCTCGACCAGGCGGCGCGGCGGGCGGCCGCGGCGGGGCCGTGCGACGACCTCGGCCTCGGCCACGGGCGCAACCTCCTCGCGCGGTGCTTCCTGACGGACCGGTGCACGGTCCTCGTCGGCCTGGACGGGAGCAGCGCGATTGCCGCGATCCTCGCCACGGTTCGCGGTGCGATCGCCCCGGTCATTGCCGTTGCGGTCATTTGCGTTGCGCTCGCTCCGCTCCTCACGGGCGTTACCGTTGCGGTCGCCCCGGTCCTCGCGGGCATTGCCATTGCGATCGTTGCGCTCGGCCCGATCCTCACGGGCGTAGCGGCCATTACCGGCATCGGCATAGCCATTGCCGTTGCGGTCGCCATTGCCGTTGCGCGAACGGGGGCGCTCGTCGTCATACTGGCCGGCCTGCTGGTTGCCGCTCTGGCCCTCGTTGCCGCGGTCCTGACCCCGATCCTGACCATTGCCATTGCCCTGACGGGAGTCGCGCGCATTCTGCTCGCGGACGATCGGCTCGCCGTCCTCGTCATATTCCTGCTCGTCCTCCTCGAAGGCCGCGCCGCCATTCTGGCGCCGGTTCTCCTCGAAGCGCGACCGCGTCTCGGCGAGCACGCGGAAATAATGGTCCGCGAACTGCAGGTAATATTCGGTGTTGACCCGGTCACCCTGCATCTGTGCGTCCCGCGCGAGAGTCTTGTACTTCTCGAGCAGTTGCGCAGCATTGCCGCGCGCACGATTGTCGATGCGGTTGCCGTTATCCTGACGGCCCGAATTTCCCTGCGGGCGCTGTTGCTGCCCGCCACGGCCGCGACGGCGGCCGGCCTGACGATTATTGATCAAGTGTTGTTGTCCTGTCGTTCGTAACCAACCCGGTCGTGCTCCAGAAATGTGGATGCAAGCCCCTTGGCCCGTGCGCACCGACCATCGGCGAAACGAGCCTGCCACGGTCGCCGGACGGCAGCGACTTCATGACGAAGGAGGCGGGCAACAGCCCGTTTTCAACCGGTTATGATGAAAACGCGTGCCCCTGCTCCGCTCAATAGCGTCTGGCAGCACAATCTCCAAGAAGAATATTGTGACGTTTTTATGCTGATTCAAGTCGCGATCAACACACGGGGGTTGTTACCCAGGTCCCGGCGCAGCCTGACCGACAGTCCCTGCGCGACCAGAAGCGCGGTGACGGCATCCGCCTGGGTCGACCCGATCTCAAGGATCGCCACCCCGCCGGGCGCAATCAGCCGCGGAAGCTGGGGCACGATGATACGATAATCGTCGAGGCCATCGGGACCGGCGAACAGGGCAGAGGCCGGCTCATGATCGCGTACCTCGGCCGGCAACGTCTCGCCGGTGCCGATATAGGGCGGGTTGGCCAGGATCAGGTCGAACTGCCCGCCGACCCCTGCGGCCCAGTTGCCGGACTCAAAACGCGCCCTGTCGGCCATGCCCAACCACACGGCGTTGGCCTGCGCCATTTCCACCGCGGCGCCCGAAGCATCCACGCCGAGCCCCATCGCGCCGCGCCATTGATCAAGCGCGGCGAGCAGCAAGGTGCCCGGCCCGGTGCCCAGATCGAGGATCCTCGCCGGGGCGCCAGTGCCGAAATGGTCGACCGCTGCCTCGATCAGCGTCTCGCTGTCGGCGCGCGGGACGAGGGCCCCGGGACCGACCCGCAGCTCGATCGTCCAGAAGGCGCGGATGCCAGTGATGTAGGCGATCGGCTCATGGTTCTGGCGGCGGGCGACGAGCGGGGCGAAGGTTGCCGGGGCCGGATCGTCGAGATGCTTGAGAAGCAGCGACTCGCGGGTGGTGACGAGGGCGTGGGCCATGAGCAGTTCGGCATCAAGGCGCGGGGTTTCGGAGACGCTCGCGAAAGAAGCTGCTGCCTCGGCGAGAGCCCTTCTTACCTCCCCTCCCGCTTGCGGGAGGGGATTGAGGGGTGGGCTCGCGCTCACCGCAAATGTGCCGCTTGGAGCAGACCGGGCGCCCACCCCCAGTCCCTCCCGCAAGCGGGAGGGGAGAAATCACCCATCGAGGCTCGCAAGCCTTTCGGCCTCGTCCTCGGCGATCAGCGCACCGATCAGTTCGTCCAGCTCGCCCTGCAGGATTTCCGGCAGGCGGTGAAGCGTGAGGTTGATCCGGTGGTCAGTCACCCGTCCCTGCGGGAAATTATAGGTCCGGATCCGCTCCGAACGATCGCCCGACCCAACCATCGACTTGCGCGCGCCGGCGCGCTCGGTGTGAAGCCGGTCGCGCTCAAGCTCATACAGGCGGGTGCGCAGCACCTTCATCGCCTTGGCCTTGTTCTTGTGCTGCGATTTCTCGTCCTGCTGGATCACCACCAGGCCTGTCGGAATATGCACGATCCGCACCGCTGAATCGGTCGTGTTGACTGATTGCCCGCCCGGCCCGGACGACCGGTAGATATCGATGCGCAGGTCCTTGTCGTCGATCTTGACGTCGACCTCCTCAGCCTCCGGCAGCACCGCGACGGTGGCGGCGGAGGTGTGGATTCGCCCGCCCGCCTCAGTGACGGGCACGCGCTGCACGCGGTGAACGCCACTTTCGAACTTCAGCTTGGCGAACACGCCCTTGCCCTCGACCGAAGCGATCGCTTCCTTGAAGCCGCCCGATTCGGACGAGGAAGCCGAGATCAGGTCGACCCGCCAGCCCTGTGATTCGGCATAGCGCTGGTACATGCGGAACAGGTCGCCGGCGAACAGCGCCGCCTCGTCCCCGCCGGTCCCGGCGCGAATCTCGAGCATCGCCGCGCGCTCGTCCGCAGCATCGCGCGGCAGCAGCGACAGCGCCAGCGAACGTTCCGCCTCGGGCAGGGTCCCGCGGATCGCCTCGATCTCCTCGCGCGCCATGGCGCGGATCTCCGCATCGGCCTCATTCTCCATGCCGGCCAGCACATGCAGCTCGGCGCGAAGCCGCCGCACCTCGCCCGCCGCCCGCGCGACTGGCTCAAGCTCGGCATATTCCTTGGAAATGGCGACGAAACGGTCGGACGGCAGGTCGCCGGTCGCCATCAGCGCCTGCAACTCGTCCCGCCGCGCCTCGATCTGCGCGATCCGTTCCCCCGAGATCGTCGACATCAGGCGCTCAACACCCGCGCGAGATCGCCGAACGGCACCTCGTCCTGCGTGCCGGCGCCAAGCGCCTTCACCGCGGCCACTCCCTTGGCCAGTTCGTCGTCGCCGATGATGATCGCGAAGCGCGCGCCCTGCGCATCGGCCCTGGCCAGCCGTCGCTTCATATTGCCCTTGAACGCCATGTCGGCCGCGATTCCGGCCCGGCGCAGATCGGCGAGAATACCCGTCGCGCGAAGCTCGGCTGCCTCGCCCATCGGCACGATCACCGCGTCGATCCGTTCGGCTGCGGGCTCGTCGATCAGCATCGCCAGCCGCTCGACGCCGGCCGCCCAGCCGACACCCGGCGTCTCGTTGCCGCCCAGCGCGCCGATCAGCCCGTCATAGCGGCCGCCGGCCAGTACCGTGCCCTGCGCGCCGAGCCGGTCGGTGACGAATTCGAACGCCGTGTGGCGGTAATAATCGAGACCGCGCACCAGCCGCGCATTGCGCGTCCACGCGACCCCGGCGGCGTCCAGCCCCCTGGTCACGCTTTCGAAGAACGCGCCGGCCTCGCTCGTGAGATAGGCGTCGATATCGGGCGCAGCGTCGGCGATCGGTCGGTCCTTGGGATCCTTGGTATCGAGGATACGTAGGGGATTCCGTTCGAGACGATCCTGACTTTCCGCAGACAGGTCGCCCTTGTGCTGCCCGAAATGGGTAATCAGCGCGGCACGCCACGCATCCCGCGTTTCAGCATCGCCCAGCGTGTTGAGCTGCAAGGTCACGCCATCCGAAATGCCCAGCTCGCGCAGCAACTGATCGGCGAACACCAGAAGCTCGACGTCGGCCGCAGGCTCGGCCGCGCCAATCACTTCCGCGTCGATCTGGTGAAACTGGCGGAAGCGTCCTTTTTGCGGCCGCTCGTAGCGGAACACGGGGCCCGCGGTCGCCAGCTTCAGCGGCGCATATTGCTGCCAGCCTTCAGTCAGATAGGCGCGCGCGATACCCGCGGTGAATTCAGGCCGCAGCGTGAGGGAATCCCCGCCGCGGTCCTCGAAGGTATACATCTCCTTGGAGACGACATCGGTCGTCTCGCCGAGCGAGCGCGCGAACACGGCGGTCGATTCGAACACCGGCACGTCGACGCGCTGGAACCCGTAGAGCCGCCGCACATGATCGAATGCCGCCAGCACGCGCGCGAAGCGCCGTTGCTCGTCACCGAAGATATCCTGCGTGCCGCGGATGCGCTTTGGGGTTTCAATACGGGCCATAAAGGCGCGCTATCTATGCGAGGGCGGCGTCAAGCGCTAGCCTCTGGATAATGGGCGCCCAACCATGGCGCGCCGCTGTCTTCGGGGACGATGTCATGCAACTCGGCAGGAAGATCGCCCCGGCGCGATTCGTCGCCTTCATCCTGGTGTTCGCGGCCGGGCTCGCGATCCTGATCCCGATGCTCGGCAAGGGGCGCGGCACGATGGCCGCGTTCGACATCGCCAGCGCGCTGTTCCTCCTGCTGGTCGCCCCGCTGCTCCGCGACACGACCGACGACATGCGGCAGCATGCCGAGGACAATGACGCCAACCGCCCCCTGCTGCTGGCGCTCACCGCGCTGGTTTCGCTGGTGGTGCTGGTGTCGGTCGCAAGCGAGATGCTGAGCGGCAAGGGAAACCCGGTCTCCACCGCCTTGCTGATCGTGACACTCGCGCTGGCCTGGCTGTTCTCGAACACCGTCTATGCCCTGCATTATGCCCATATGTTCTATTCGCGCGCCGGCGGGGGCGGCGACACCGGCGGCATCGACATCTCGAAATGTCCGGAGCCGGACTACTGGGACTTCGTCTATTTCAGCTTCACGCTGGGAATGACCTTCCAGACATCCGACACTGCGATCAGTTCCGCCCGGATCAGGCGCGTCGCGATCGGCCATTGCCTCGCCGCCTTCGTGTTCAACATCGGCGTGCTGGCCTTTTCGATCAACGTGCTGGGCGGCGCCGCCGGCTGATCGCCGAATCGACCTCAGCGCTCGCGCCGCACCGTCACCGAGCGTCGCCCCTTGATGTCGAAGAAATGCGCGCCGAGCATGCTGCGACGATAGGTCACTACATCGCCGACGACAGGCCGGGCGCCACCGCTGGTGGTGGTGCTCCACACGCTGCCATCGGCGAGCCGGAGCTCGTACAACCCGAAGCTTGTCGGGGAAATGCCGGCGATGGTGCTGCGGAATCCCGATTTGGGTGCCGGCGACTCGGGCGCCCTCGCCTCGCGCAAGGCGGCATGACCGGACTCCGGCCCGACCGGTTCCGCCGCCGGAGCAGGCGTTGCGGCGGGGGGCCCCTGCTGCTGGTCGTAGCAGGCGAGCCGCCGGGCCGGATCAGCGATCGAACGGCAATCCTGCGCCTGTGCCGGTACCGCCGAAGCCCCGATGCCGAGAACCAGGGCGGCCGAAAGCGCCGCCGTCCGATATACGCTGATCATCACCCGGCCACTCCTATAGGATATATAATCCTGAAACCCTAGCGCGGCGGCGGGCGGGACGCCATCCGATTCAGGCAGCGTCGGCAACGTCCAGAGCGCCCTGGCCGCGCAACCGTTCCGCGTCGCGCGCCGGCGGGCAGCCGAACATCCGCGCATATTCCCGGCTGAACTGCGACGCGCTTTCATAGCCGACCGAATAAGCGGCACGCGCGGCATCGGCGCTGGCGATCAGCAACCGGCGTGCCTCCTGGAGGCGCAGCGACTTCTGATATTGCAACGGGCTCATCGCCGTTGCCTGCTTGAAGTGCCGGTGGAAGGAAGCGGGACTCATCCCGGCAATCTCAGCCAGCGCCTCGACCCGGAGCGGCTTGTCGAAATGGGTGCGGATCCAGCCGATCGCGGCGCGCACCTGCGACAACCGGCTGTCGGCCATCACCGCCTGGCGCAGCAGGCCACCCTGCGGCCCCTGCAGGATGCGATAGAGGATTTCCCGCTCAAGCATGGGCGCCAGCACCGGCACATCCCCGGGAGACTCGAACAGG
Organism: Pseudomonadota bacterium; assembly: GCA_040388155.1. GTDB lineage: Bacteria > Pseudomonadota > Alphaproteobacteria > Sphingomonadales > Sphingomonadaceae > Sphingomonas. The sequence goes on along the minus strand of JAZKCJ010000014.1, from coordinate 235,988 downwards.
GCAAGCAACCGCGCCCAGGAATCGAGCAGCTGCGGCGTCACCGCGCCAACCGCGAAGCCGGCGGTCGGCTCCTCCACCCGGGATGGCAGGTCGGACAGCAGGGACGTCACCGCGTCCTGGTTCAACGCCATGCTGACCACGATATAGGGCTTGTCGGCGCTCGCCTCGACGACGCAGCCCGATACGGGCAGGTCGATCGAGGCGATCAGCTGGTCAGCCGCACCATAGTGCAACAGGCGGTCGCCGATCATCACCTGCTTCGCCCCCTGCAGGACGATGCAGATCATCGGCTCGTACATGCCGGGCAGGGCCCCGGTCGGCGCCCCGCTGACGTGTATCGCCAGGCGCGGGACCACTCCGCCGCGCCGGCCATCGTCGTGATGCCGCAAAGCAATGGCGCACAATCGATCGAGCTTGTCCTGCATGGCTGCAACATGGCGCGCGGGGCGGCCGAAACAAGCGCAAAACAGGGGGCCGGCCATTGCACTGATAGGATCAGGCAAGAACTCGACACGATCAGGCGCGCGGATCGGGGGCGTGGCGACCAGATAGGCGCCGCAACCTTCCCCCCCTTGCGAGGAAATCCCCATGAGCGACACTTTCGGCGACACAACGACCACCGACGAGGTACTCGACGGCGTATCCCTGCGCGGCAAGCGCATCCTGGTGACCGGCGCCTCGGCCGGCCTCGGCGTCGAGACGGCGCGCGCCCTTGCCGCTCATGGAGCGCATGTGGTCGGCGCCGCTCGCGATCTCGCCAAGGCAGAGCATGCGACCCAGGTCGTGCGCGAACAGGCAGCCAATGGCGGCAGCCTTGAACTCGTCCAGCTCGACCTGGCCGACCTCGCCAGCGTGCGGGCCTGCGCCGACGCACTGGTCGCCGACGGCCGCCGATTCGACGTGGTGATCGCCAATGCCGGTGTCATGGCGACCCCGAAGGGCACCACCGCCGACGGCTTCGAGACCCAGTTCGGCACCAACCATCTCGGCCATTTCGTACTGGTCAACCGCATCGCTTCGCTGATCAATGCGGGCGGAAGGCTGGTGAACCTTTCCTCGGCGGGCCATCGCTTCGCCGATGTCGATCTCGACGACCCGAATTTCGAGCATACGCCCTATGCCGAATTCGTCGCCTATGGCCGTTCCAAGACCGCCAACATCCTGTTCGCGGTCGAATTCGACCGCCGCCACAAGGACCGGGGCGTGCGTGCCACCGCAGTCCATCCTGGTGGCATCCATACCGAGCTCGGCCGCCATATGTCGCAGGAGGCGATGGATGCGCTGATCGAATCGATCAACGAAAGCCAGGTGGCAGCGGGCGGCCAGCCCTTCCGCTACAAGACCATTCCGCAAGGCGCGGCGACCTCGGTCTGGGCCGCGATCGTCGCCGACCCGGAAGAGACCGGCGGCAGATATTGCGAGGATTGCCATGTCGCCAGCATCGTCGAGGGCGAAGGCCTTCGTGGCGGCGTGCGCCCCTACGCGCTCGACCCGGACCACGCCCGGGCACTCTGGGCGAAGAGCGAGGAGATGGTCGGCGAGCGGTTCTGACCGCCCCCTCCACCAACACCGACAACGGGAGCATCACATGAAGACCATCGGCTATGCGGCACAGGATGCCGCATCCCCCCTCGCGCCGTTCGCGTTCGAACGCCGCGACCTGCGCGACAACGACGTCGCGATCGACATTCTCTATTGCGGCGTCTGCCATTCCGACCTGCACATGACGCGCGACGACTGGGGCGGGGCGATCTACCCTTCGATCCCGGGTCATGAGATCGTCGGCCAAGTCTCGGCCATCGGCAGCGGCGTCACGCGCTACAAGGTCGGCGACCAGATCGCGGTCGGCACCATCGTCGACAGTTGCCAGCAGTGCGACCAGTGCGTGAAACATGAGGAGCAGATGTGCCGCGAGGGTGTGACGCTCACTTATAACGGGCAGGACCGGATCACCGGCGACCCCACTTATGGCGGCTATTCGAAACACATCGTCGTGCGCGAGGAGTTCGTCCTGGCGTTGCCCGAGGGCCTCGACCCGGCCCGTGCGGCGCCCCTGCTCTGCGCCGGCATCACCACCTGGTCGCCACTGCGCACCTGGAACGTCGTGCCCGGCAGCCGGGTCGGCGTCATCGGGCTTGGCGGGCTCGGCCATATGGCGGTGAAGCTTGCGGTCGGGCTTGGCGCTGAGGTGACGGTCATCACCCGGTCGGATGCCAAGGCAGCCGATGCGCTGGCGCTTGGCGCAGGACGCGTGCTGGTTTCAGGCGACGACGCCGCGATGCAGGCGGCGGCCTCCTCTTTCGACCTGATCATCGACACGATTCCGGTGGGCCATGACCTGTCGCCCTATCTCGGGCTGCTCGATGTGGATTCGACGCTGGTGATCGTCGGCGCGCTGGCGATGATGGACAGCTATTCGAGCCTGCCGCTCATCATGGGCCGCCGCCGCATCTCCGGGTCGCCGGTCGGCGGCACGGTCGAGACGCAGGAGATGCTCGCCTTCTGCGCGGAAAAGGACATCCTGCCCGATTGCGAGATCATCCCGATCCGGCAGATCAACCACGCGTTCGAGCGGATGGAACGGAGCGATGTGCGCTACCGGTTCGTGATCGACATGGCCTCGCTTGCATGACGGCCGCGCGCTGAGCGCCTGACCGGCGCTCAGCGCGCGTCGTGGAAGATGATGCCAAGCGTGTGGCGATGGCCCGTGCGGACCTTGCTGACCCCATGCCGCAACGCCACCCGGTAATCGCCGCGCGCGCCGCGGTGTGGCCGCTGATTGACCGCGAACACCACGGCATCACCCCTCATGAGCGGCACCACCTCGGCGCGCGACTGCATGCGCGGGCGTTGCTCGGTCAGCACGAACTCGCCGCCGGTGAAGTCCTCCCCGGGCGCCGACAGCAGGATGGCGACCTGCAGCGGGAAGACATGCTCGCCATACAGATCCTGGTGGAGACAATTATAGTCACCCGCGCCGTAGCGCAGCAGCAGCGGCGTCGGCCGCGACTGCCCCGCCTCATGGCACCGGTCGAGAAAGGCCGCGTGATCCTCGGGGAAGCGCCCATCGATCCCCATCCGCTCGTTCCAGCTATTAGCGATCGGGGCAAGGCGCGGATAGAGCGCCCCGCGCAACCCGGCGACCAGCGGCGGCAGGGGATAGGCGAAATAGCGATATTCGCCTTGCCCGAAACCATGCCGTGCCATCACCACATGGCTGCGAAACGCCGGCCCCGGTCCATAGAGCGCGGCGGTCGCTTCGCACTCGGCGGCGGAGAGCAGGCCGGGCAGCATCGCCCAGCCCTGCCCGTCCAGCGCGGTCTGCACGTCGCTCCAGTCGATCGCCTCGATCACGCTGCTTGCCCGCTTTCGAGGCTGAGCAGCCGTTCCTTCGCGGCAAGCCCGCCGGCAAAGCCGGTCAGCGCGCCGTTCGATCCGATCACGCGGTGGCACGGCGCGATGATCGAGATGGGGTTCTTCCCGTTCGCCGCGCCGACCGCGCGCACGGCGCTCGGCCTGCCGACCTGGCGGGCAATCTCAGCATAGCTGCGCGTCTCGCCGAACGGGATGGTCAGCAGCGCCTGCCACACGCTCTTCTGGAAATCGGTACCCGCGAAATCGAGCGGGACGGTGAAGGCGGTCAGTGTGCCGGCAAAATACGCGTCGAGCTGACGCCCGGTCTCGACCAGCACGGGATGGTCCGCGTCCTCGACCATCGCACCCAGCCGGACGCGGCCCGGCCTGTCATTCTCCCACAGGATCGCAGCCAGGCCCTTGTCGCTGGCCACCAGCTTCAGGTCGCCGACCGGCGACGGGATCGTCTTGTAAGAATAGGTCATGTCATTGCTCCGTTCTTGCGGATCATGACATGGGCCCGGGCGCCGATCGACACACCCCGAAGATTGCCTTCAAAGTTTATGCGTATCAGCCGGGGTCGCCCGGCGGGGAGTGAACACTGCCCTCCCCGCCGGTGCCCCGAACGCCATGCCCTAGAAGTTCAGGCCCAGCGTCATCGTCCGCAGGCTGAAGGCCAGCCAGACCAGATAGACCGCTGATACCGCGACCAGCAGGGTCCAGCCTGTCGCCAGCCGCTTGCGTTCGGGGCTGCGCGCCATCGTCAAGACGTTCCAGAGGGTCAGCACCGTGCCCGCCACAGCGACCAGCGTCAGCACCTGCAACAGCCGCATCCAGATATCGAGCCGCCCGTCCAGCGCCGAGATGTCGCTGCTCAGCACGCCGATCAAGGTCATCCAGCCGGCCGCGACGATCACCGCGATCCACGCCGTGATGCGCGTCGCGCGGTGCAGCATCAGCGGCCGCCCCGCGATCGACGGGCGATAGCCGTAGCGGCGCCGCACCAGTGCGACGACCGGCCAGGACAGGGCGGTCACCAGCATCACCGCCAGCGCCGCGAGCAGCGCCGGAACGATCCATCCGGCATTCAGCGTCGTTGAGGCCGGCAGGAACAGGATGATCGCGGCCATTCCCTCCGGCGCTAAGGCAACGACCTTGCCGTCCTTCACCTGCACGCCGAGGCGATCGGTGCCGCCGACCTCCTGCCATTGCCACGGCGCCACCTCGCGCCAGCGCTTCGGCGCACCGGCGGCATCGCGCAGGGCGGACACGGTGATCGTCCTGTCGTCGTTGAGCACGACCGTCGCCTCGCCCAGCAGGGTGGCGATCCGCAGCCAGTTGGTCAGCGAACCACGGCTGCTGACATAATGGCCGACCAGCAGGCGCCCGTGCTCCGCGGCCGTGGCCAGTGTCGGCAGTTCCGGCGCGGGCTGCGGGAAATAACGGTCGGTGAAGCCCTCGAACAGCTTGCCGCGCAGGGTGTGTGCCGCCCCCGCCTTGCCCGAGCTGTTGAACGACACGAACAGCCCGACATTCTTGTCGAGATAGAGGTGAAGGTCGGAATGGAACCAGTTGGTGTCGCCGCCATGCCCGACGATGTTCAGCCCGTTGCGATCCTCATGATAGAAACCCAGCGCCATGCCCGGCAGGCCCGGGATCGGCGTGTTGGCGGTCGCGTGCATCAGCGCCGCGGTCTGCGGGCTGAGCAGAGGCCCGCCCTGGGCGAGGTGCGCGATCATGAACTGCGCCATGTCGGCGCCGGTCGAGGACAGCGCTCCGGCCGGGGACATCGGGATGATCTCGAACTTCTGCGGCTCGCCCGACGCGACGGCATAGCCCCGCGCCATGCCCGCGGCGAGTACCGGCGGCAGCGGCTGTGCGAAGCTCGAATGACGCATCCCAAGCGGCGCCAGGATATGGCGCTGGACATAATCGTCGAACTTCTCGCCCGAGACCCGCTCGACCAGATAGCCCGCAAGCGAGGCGCCATAGTTGGAATAGGAAGCCGTGCTGCCCGGCGCATAGATCCGGTGCGGCACCCAGCGCTTCAGCACCGCGTCGAGCGGCCGGTTGTCCTCGGGCCTGGTCGTGATGAGGTACTTCGCCGTCTCCTCGAAACCCGAGGTGTGAGTCATCAGGTTCCGCAGCGTGATCGGCTTGCCGTAAGCGGGCGGAATGGTGAAATCGAGATAGGCGTTCACATCCTTGTCGAGATCGAGCTTGCCCGCCTGGACCTGCTGCATCACCGCCGTCCAGGTGAACAGCTTCGAGACCGAGCCCGGACGGAACAATGTCGCTGCCGGATCGACCCGCTTGCCGGTCTTCACATCGGCCTTGCCGAAGCCGCGCTGGGTCAGGACCTTGCCGTCCTTGACCACGACGACCACTACCCCCGCGATTCCGCCCGATTCAATGCCATAGGGCATCAGCCCGTCGAGCCAGCTGTCGACATCAGTCGCCGTCAGTTGCGCACCCGCCGACGGGGCTGGCGTCGTGACCCCGACGGGGGCGAGCGGTGCCGCAGGGGCAGGCGCGCGCGGCGACTGTCCCGACGCAGGCAGAGCCAGTGCCGCAAGGCACAAGGCGATGGTCTTCACGATTCGCATGCTCACGCTTCCTCCCCTTTTACCGGTATCGAATGCCCGGCCTGGCGCCGGTGTTGGGCGCCCTCGATCGAAGCGCCTGTTGCCAATGCTTCCCTCGAAACACGCGTGCATCATGACGCATGTTTCACTTATGGCAACCATTTTCTCATCAGGCTAACAGCGTTCCCTGCCGGCCTGGTTTGCGCTAGCAATGTCCGGAGAGGGAATATGGCCAAGGCAAGTACCAAGAGTCAGCATCCGGGCCTCGCATTGCGGGCCGCGCGAACCGAGCAGGGGCTGACGCTCCGGGCATTGTCGGCCCGGATCGACATGCCCTTCTCCACGCTGTCCAAGCTGGAGAACGGCAAGATGGCGATGACCTATGACAAGCTCGTGCGGCTGGCGCAGGGCCTGGGCGTCGACATCGGCAGCCTCGTCGCGGGCACCGCGCCGGCCGAGCAGCCCCCCGCCGCCGTGGGCCGCCGCAGCGTGCAGCGCGCCGGGAAATGGCCCGGCGCCAGCTCCGAACGCCACTCCCATCACTATCCGGCGGCCGATCTGCTGGGGAAGATGATGGTGCCGATCATCATCGAGGTGAAGGCGCGCAGCGTCGACGAGCTGGGCGGACTGGTCCGCCATTCCGGCGAGGAATATCTCTATGTCCTCTCGGGCGCGATGGAGCTCCACTCCGATCTCTACGCGCCCCTGCCGCTTGCCCAAGGCGATTCAGTCTATTTCGACAGCGGCATGGCGCATGCCTATGTCCGGGCCGGCGAGGAACCGTGCCGGGTGCTCTCGGTCTGCGCCGGCGCCGGCATGCAACGCATGGCGCAATCGGCCGGGAAAAGCTGGGATCTGGTCTCTACCGAATAGTCCGGCTCGTCGCCCGGGAACGATGTTTCTTATATTGAAACATGAGCACACCCATGTGATGGGGCGGGGCATGGAAGCCCCGCCCCCACCCCCGCCCCGGTCCGCCCGTCCGCTCTCACTCAGCCATCGCCGCGACGCGATGCTGATGCGCGAGCCGTTCCGTATCTCCGGCTATCTGTTCGAGGCGATGCCCGCGGTGATCGCGACTCTCTCGGATGGCGAACAGGCGGGCCGGGGCGAAGCGGCCGGCGTCTATTATCTGAACGACGATCCCGCCCATATGGAAAGCGAGATCGAGCGGTGTCGCGAGGCGATCGAGGCGGGGATCGACCGGCAGGGCCTCCGCGACGTGCTCCCCGCCGGCGGCGCCCGCAACGCGCTCGACTGCGCATTGTGGGAACTCGAATCGCTGCGCAGCGGCGAGCCGGTGTGGAAGCTCGCCGGAGTCGGCCCGCCCAGGCCGCGCGTTACCACCTTCACCCTGCCCGCCGACGAGCCCGCCGTGATCCAGCAGCGGCTGGCGGACCTCCCGACCGCGCTGGCGATCAAGCTCAAGCTGGAGGGCGATCTCGCCGCCGATACCGAACGGGTGCGCGTGGTGCGTCGCGCGCGGCCGCAGGTCTGGATGGGAGTGGACGCCAATCAGGGCTATGGCGGCGAGGATCTCGACGGACTCGTCGCGATGCTGGTCGACCACAATGTCGCGCTGCTCGAACAGCCAGTCAGGCGTGGCGCCGAGGCACTGCTCGACGGCTGGCGCTCGCCGATCCCGCTCGCCGCCGACGAGAGCGTCCAGGACCTGGCCGAGATCGACGCCCAGCGCAGCCGTTTCCAGGTGATCAACATCAAGCTCGACAAATGCGGCGGCCTGACCGAGGCGTTGCTGATGGCCGATCATGCCCGCCGGCTCGGCCTGAAGGTGATGGTCGGCAACATGGCCGGCACGACACTCGCAGCCGCGCCCGCCTTCGTCCTCGCCCAGCTTTGCGACGTGGTCGATCTCGACGGCCCCTGGTTCCTCGCCGACGATCCCCTCGCCGCCAGCCTCTACAAGGACGGCGAGGTCATGGTGCCGACCAACCTGTGGGGTGCGGGCTGAGGCGGACGGCGAGCATATCCTCTACCCACCCACCGCCTCGCCGCCGATTCGCCTCGACCTTCTTCCGGGTGCCGCCCGACCTGACTTGCTCGGAAAGCATCCGGACAATGTGCGTTGGCGCCCCAACCAAGATTTCAATTGAAGATTGCAGCACCGTGGCTGACGACATTTCTCTGGCCTGAGCAGCCGGACAGCTCCAATTGAACCGATCGGCTGGATGCCGCCGCTGTAAACATGAGGGCAGTCATCTCCGAGAAATTACCATTTGATCGCGCTATATCGAAATATATGCTTCCGCAGGGCCCAACACTTTGAAGCTCCAGAATCGTACGCGAAGACTCTGACCAGATCTTGTTGATTTTACTTGTAACCTGAATAGGAAATGTCTGCGCATCAGCACTTTGAGCGGACAAAAGGAGAATCGCAGCGACACCGAACCCATAGCTTCTCATACACCACCCCAAAATTCAGATACATTCCACAGAAAAAATATCAATTTCATTAACGTAATATATTATTACAAATCATATTACCAATAAAGATGCCACAGAATACCATGCATGTATTGCGCCTCATTGTACAATCATGAATTCAAATGCACAGATATATAAAAAGACACATACAAATCTCAAGACACAAAGTATTTACTGTATATTGATGCTTTCATACAGGAAAATATAAATTCGTCGACGGGATTGTCCATAAATTCTCTACCGGCGCGATGGCGGACTCATGAAGCGACAGGGCTGCAAGCAACCCGGCCACCGAGATTGCGATATCGATGGCGGCAAATGTACTGAGAACACTGCGCCGTCAGCCGCCAAGGTGCGAATCATACCAGGCGAGCATCTGTTCCAGGGAGTCCTGCTGGTGCGGCCTTTCCGAGAAAAAATGCCCCTCGCGCGGATAGCGGATCATTTTGGTTTCCCGACCCATGAAGCGCAGTCCATTGAAGAGCGTCTCTCCCTGCCCGATCGGCACCCGCGCATCCTCCTCCCCATTCACGACCAGGGTCGGCGTGTGGCAATCCTCAAGGAAGCGCGCCGGGGAATGAGCGTCATATAGCGACCGGTTCGAAGCGAGCGGTCCGAAATAGCGGGTCAGGAAGCTCGGTGCGATGTCGGTGCTGGTGGCCATGCTGAACAAATCGCCCATCGCAGCACCCGCGACGGCCACCTTGAACCGATTGGTATGCGTGACGGTCCACGCCGTCAGGAAGCCCCCGTAGCTCCAGCCGCCAATGCCCAGCCGGTCAGGATCAGCGATTTTCCTGGCCACGAGAAGATCGACCCCGTCCATGATATCCTGAAGCTCGGCACTGCCCCAGTCGCGGTCGTTCGCCGCGCTGAAATCGGGGCCCTGGCCGCTCGATCCCCGTGGGTCAGGCAGCAGCACGACATAGCCGTGAGACGCGAGAACAAGACCCCAATCATACCAGGAACCGTGAAACCCGAGGGTCCATGCACCTACCGGGCCGCCGTGGAGATGCACGACCGTCTTGTACCGCCGCTTGCTGTCGTAATTGGGAGGAAACAGCACCACGCCGTGAATGATGCGACCGTCCTTCGCGCTTTTCCAGGAGAGAGCCTGCTGGCTGCCGAGGTCCCAGGCAGCGACCTGCGGATTGGTGCTTGTCAGCGAACGCGCCGTGGTGCCGGAGAAAACATAGACTTCGCCAGGATGCTGCGGCGTTTCCTCGACAAAGGCGATCTTGCGGCCATCGCTGCTGACCGTGATCTTCTCGGCGGCGCCCGCCAGTGGTTCAAGGTCGGATACAGCGCCCGATGCCGCATCAACCCTGGCAAGCGAATATGTCGCGCCCCGCAACACCAGGGCTGTCAGGCTCTTTCCGTCTCCGTTCCAGACCATATCCGCAACGCCGAGCAACGCGCCGGCACCCACCACGACCCGTTTTCCGGAAGCCAGGTCAGCGAGAACGGGGATCCCGGTATCCGTCGTCGGCGCAAGCTGAATATAGCCAAGCGCTCGGCCGTCCGGCGACCAGCGGATCATGCGCTCGCTGGCAAAACCGGGAAGGGTCTGGTCGACCTGCCCCGTGCCGGTCTTGAACGTCATCACCGAGAGACGGTTTTCGACATCATCGGTACGCGGCGTTTCCGAAACGGTAGCCGCGATGCGCGACCCATCCGGCGACCAGTCATAGTCGACGATATTGGTATCGCCTCTCGTTAGCAGTCGCGCCTCATGGGTCGACACATCATAAACCCACAAGCGACTATATTTCAGACTCTCGCCGACAACGATCTTGTCCTGGTGCTTCTCCCGTCGGCGCGCCTCGGCCCGGGTCTCCTGATCTTTCCGGGTAAAGGCCAGAAACCTGCCGTCTCTCGACCATTTGAAGTTCCTGACGTTGCCGCGGATATTGGTCAGGGGAAGAGGCTCGCCGCCCTCCGCCGCAACCATCCAGATCTGCTGCCCCGGCAGCGCATCCGACTCCACCGCGTCTCTCGGCGTATCGCCTTTCGCGTGAAAATCGATCCGGTCGTCGGCATTGGCTATGGTGAAGCGAAACGTCCCGTCCGCAGCATGAGGATTGGGACGGCTCGAGAGAAAAGCGATCGACCGACCATCAGGCGACCATCGCGGTGAGGTTGCGGATTCATCGGCCCCGGCCAACCGCCTGGCGGGGTTTTTCCGGTCGGTCCCAACCACCCACAATGATGAACTGTCTCCAGCGTCCACCACATAGGCAATCGAGGCGCCATCCGGGGAGATTTGCGCGCTCCCTACTCCCTTCATATTCACGATATCTGCCGGATCGACCGTCTTGCGACCCGGGGCAGCATTTGATTCGGAAGCAAGCAACGCAAGAGCCGTAAAAACCAGAATCACGTATTTCATACCGTGCCCCCAAATTCGCCCGCGACTTGATCGTCATGCTCACTTTTCTTCGATCATCCGAATATTTATCGATACGCTGCTATTGCACCTCAACCAGTCCGATCACCTCGTACGGGGGAGTGGCCCACGCCGACAAAACAGCGCGTACGGCGATGTGGGGAAGCTACCTCTCCGAGGTTGAAATGGCGACTGGAAGATTTCCCGCGAGCCACGAGTTCGACAACGCCCAGAGCCGCGCCTTCAGCAACCTGGGGCAGTAACCAGTCCGCTTCTTCAGGGGCACCGCATGGTAGACGATCGAGTCAAAGCGTCCGGTTCCAGCGAACCGCGTTCGGACCGAGCACAGCTTACAACGCCAGGATTCCCATGACGCGCAGCGCCTCAGCCCGAATGGCGCGCCGCCGCGAGATGGATCTGCCGGTGCTGGCGTGCCTCGATCTCGCGCATGAGCCGGGCGAGGTGGCCGATCACCTCGGGGTCGGGCTCAGGCTCCGCTTCGATCACGGCGGCGGCCAGCTCGAGCACATGCTTTGCTGCGTCGCGGCCATGCAAGGCGATGATATAGTCGGCTGAATCGCCGCGTCCGATCCCGCTACCCACTCGCAACCTCATCTTGTTTCGAGGGCAAAGAGCCGGCGCTGCCGGAAGTTCCCGCGTAAAATGCCCGAAGCCCGCCTTCGTATCGCCCGTTGCCGAAATCACGGTCGCTCCGGCTTGCCCGACGAACGCCGTTTCCGCGCGCTGGACTCGGCGCGCCTTACCCCATTAAGCCACCCCATCTTCTCTTTTTGCCGAAAGGCCCTCCTTGATGATCCGTCGCGTCCTTTTCGTGTCCCTGCTCGCCTCCGTCGCAATGCCTGCCCTCGCGGAGAATTCGAAGCCGCAACCCGTGCCCTTCGTGAACACCATCCCCGAGGCGCGCGACATTCCCTATCCGGGTACGATCACGCTCGAGATCGACGCGACCGATACCAGGCGGGGCATCTTCACGACGAAGGAGACCATTCCGGTCGCCAGAACCGGGCCGATGGTGCTGCTCTTCCCGAAATGGCTGCCCGGCGCGCACTCGCCGCGCGGCGAGCTCGACAAGGTCGTCGGCCTGCATATTCATGCGAACGGCAAGGAGCTTCACTGGACGCGCGACCCGGTCGACGTCTTCGCCTACCATATCGACGTGCCGTCGGGCGCGAAGACACTCACCGTCAACCTGCAATTCGCCTCCGCCACCGCGAGCGACCAGGGCTCGATCGTCGTCTCGCCCGAGATGCTGCGCCTGCAGTTCAACTCGATGAGCCTCTACCCGGCCGGCTATTTCACCCGCCAGATCCCGGTGAAGGCGACGGTGAAATATCCCGATGGCTGGCACGCCTCGTCGGGCCTGCCGTCAAAGGCGGTCGGATCGACCTACAGCTATGAGCCGACCAATTACGAAGTGCTGGTCGATTCACCGGTGCTTGCCGGTCGCTACTACAAGGGCTGGGCGCTCAGCCCGCGCGTGAACCTCAACGTCTATGCCGACAATGCGGCGGAGCTTGCCGCGACGCCGGAGCAGATCGACGCGCACAAGCGCCTGGTCGACCAGGCGGTGAAGCTGTTCGGCACCCAGCATTACGACAATTACGAGTTCCTGCTGTCGCTGTCGGACCAGATGAGCGGTATCGGGCTCGAGCATCACCGCAGCTCCGAGGACGGGGTGAAGCTCGGCTATTTCCTGAAATGGAAGGATGGCCCCGGCTCGCGCAACCTGCTGCCGCACGAATATACCCATAGCTGGGACGGCAAGTACCGCCGCGGCGCCGACCTGTGGACGCCCGACTACCGCACGCCGATGCGCGGCTCGCTGCTGTGGGTCTATGAAGGCCAGACTCAATTCTGGGGCTATGTGCTTCAGGCGCGGTCGGGGCTGGTGTCGAAGCAGGACACGCTCGATCAATATGCCTCGATCATGGCAACGCTCGACAACCGCCCGGCGCGCGAATGGCGCAACCTGGTCGATACCACCAACGATCCGGTCATGTCGCAGCGCCGGCCCAAGGGCTGGCTGAGCAACCAGCGCTCCGAGGATTACTACAACGAGGGCCTGCTGGTCTGGATGGAAGTCGATTCGATCCTGCGCAAGCTGTCCGGCGGGACGAAGTCGATCGACGATTTCGCCGGCACCTTCTTCCGCGGCAAGGACGGCGACTATGGCCAGGTCACCTATGATTTCGACGATGTCGCGGCGACGCTGAACGGCATCCAGCCCTATGACTGGGCCGGCTTCCTCAAGCGGCGCACGACCGAGACGGGCGAGCCCGCCCCGCTCCAGGGTTTCGTCAACAATGGCTATAAGCTGATCTACACCGATGAGCCGACGCCGTCCTTCAAGCATGCGGAGATGACCGCGAAGCGAGTCGATCTCAGCTATTCGCTAGGCCTAGCGCTCAACAACGAAGGCGCGGTCACCGCGGTGACCTGGGACAGCCCGGCGTTCAAGGCGGGTCTGACGGTCGGCGACACGGTCGTCGCGATCAACGGCGCCACCTGGTCGGCCCAGGCGATCAAGGATTCGGTGACGGCGGCGAAGACGGGCAAGGAGCCGATCGTGCTGCTGGTGAAGTCAAGCGACCGCATCACGTCAGCGAGCATCGACTATCATGGCGGCCTGCGCTATCCGCGCCTCGAAAAGATCGGCAACGGCGAGGCTGGCCTCGATAAGCTGCTGACGGCCAGATAAAGGAGAGGGGCACCCCCCATACCGCTCGATCCGGGCTTGCCGGGGCTTTCGCGCCTCCGGCCGGTCCGGATGAACGACCATGAGAGCCCAGGACAGACATGAACATCGATTTGATCTCGATCGGCGACGATCCCCCCAACAGCCTCAACGTCATCATCGAAGTGCCGGTCGGCGGCGAGCCGGTGAAATATGAATTCGACAAGAAATCCGGCGCGCTGTTCGTGGATCGGATCCTCCACACGCCGATGCGCTATCCGGCCAATTACGGCTTCATTCCGCACACCCTGTCGCCCGACGGCGATCCGCTCGACGCGCTCGTCATCGCGCGCTCGCCCTTCGTGCCGGGCTGCGTCGTGCGCGCCCGCCCGATCGCGGTGCTGAAGCTCGAGGACGAGGCCGGCGGCGACGAGAAGCTGGTCTGCGTCCCGGTCGACACCACCTTCCCTTATTATTCGGACGTGGGCGAGCGTGGCGATCTGCCCTCGATCGTGCTCGCGCAGATCGAGCATTTCTTCAAGCACTACAAGGACCTGGAGTCCGAGAAGTGGGTGCGCATCGGCCAATGGGGCGATGCCGAGGAAGCCAAGCGGATCGTGATCGAGGCGATCGCCGCCGCCAAGGCCGCGAAAGAGGCCAAGAACGCGGCATGATCAACGGATGACGCCCCGGACGGCCTGGAGGGGATGCGCGGCGACGGGAATCGTCGCCTTCATCTGCTCCGCGTCGTTCGGGCTCATCCCGGGCATGGTCGCGTGCGGGCCGACGGACGGCCTCGACCCGATCGTCGCCTTCGAATTCACCCGCACCCCGGCCGCAGTGGCGGCCCTGTTCGGGAGCGGGCCCTGCACCGCAACGCTGGTCGCGGCGCAGAAGACCGGCCTGCTGCTCGACACGCTCGGCTTCATCCCGAGCTACACCGCCTTCCTTATCCTCGCCGCGATCGCAACCGGCACGTCCCACCCAAAGGGCCGAATGGCGATGATCGCGACCTTTCTTGTCGCGGCCGTCAGCGACCAGATCGAAAACGGGCTGCTCTACGCCATCGTGCGCGACCTGCCGGGCACATCAGCGCTGCTCGGCCCCTTATGGTGGGCGGTGCATGTGAAGTTCGCCCTGCTCGCGCTAGGCACGTCAGGATTGGGTATCCTCCTCGCCGGCCGTTCGCGGGCAGGCACAGCGTTCGGTGCGATCATCGGCCTTGGCGGGCTGGTCGCGCTGTACGGCCTGGCCACCATGCCCGGCGACGGGATGGCGACCGGCTTCCTCGTCGCCTGGGTCACTTTGCTGATCGCGGCGCTTATCGCTTCTTTCGCGCCTTCGCTTTTCGCGGCGCGCGTTGCCCCGCAGCCAGACCGAGCAACGCCCAGCGCCTGAGCTCGTCCGCGTCGTCATAGACCTCATCGGGCGCGCGACGGTAGTTCATCGATTCGACCCGGCCCTCGCTCATCTCGTAAGAGAAACGCGAACACCCGGCGGCATCCCATTCAGCGTCGCTGACCGAATCGGATTTGAACCACGCTCCCTCGTCCGAAACGATCGCGAAGATGGTGCCATCGCAATACAGCGTCGCCCCGCCCATCATCTTGCGCATGGTGACGGTACCGACCGGCTCCATCGCCTCGGCGATCCAGTCAACCAGCCCCTGGTCGAACGCCATCCATCCCTCCTCAGCCGCGCCCCGCAAGCTTGGTGAGCGCCGTGCCGGACACGCGATTGACGGTCCAGTCATCCATCGGCACCGCGCCCATCGCCTTGTAGAACTCGATCGCCTTGGTGTTCCAGTCGAGCACGGCCCATTCGAAACGCGTGCAGCCGCGGTCGACGGCGATCCCGGCGAGATGCCGCAGCAAGGCCGCGCCGACTCCCTTCCCGCGCGCCTCGGGCGTCACGTACAGATCCTCCAGATACAGGCCGCGCCAGCCGGTCCAGGTCGAAAAATTGTGGAAGAACAGCGCCATGCCAAGCGGCGTCCCGTCCTGCTCGGCGATCACCGCCTCGACCGCCGGGTGGTCGCCGAACATCGCCTCGTGCAGTAGAGCCTCGGTCGCCACGACCTTGTCGGCCTCGCGCTCGAACTCGGCAAGCTCGCGCACGAAACGCATGATGGTGGCGACATCGTCGGGAGTGGCGAAACGGAGTTGGGTCATGCTGCGGCCTCTGTTTGCGGGGCGGGTGCGGCGGTGCCGCGAATGGCGGCGAGGCACCCGGCGATGATCAGGCCGGCCCCCGCCACGGTGTAGAGCGAGACATGCTCGCCAAAGACGAACCAGCCAAGCATAGCCGCCCAGATAAAAGCAGTATATTCGACCGGCGCAAGGATCTGCGCCTCGGCCCGTCCATAGGCCCAGGCGAGCGCCGCCGCCGAGAAGGTGCCGAGCAATGTCGCCAGGCCGATCGCGGGCAATTGCGCCACGGACGGCATCACCGCGAACCACGGTGCGCCGATCAGGAGGAGAACGCCGATCACCCCGCCGGTGAACAAAGTCACCTCGATCGGATCGGCAAGCTGCGCCTGCTTGCGCAGCAGGACCAGGCTGAAACCGTACAGGAAGGACGCCAGGATGATCGCGCCCGACCCGAGCAGGGTCTCGCTCGACGCGCCCGTCTTCGCCTGTCCCCAGGCGATCACCATGACGCCGACGCTCGCAATGACTGATCCGAGGATCGCCGCGCGCCGGATCCGTTCGCCGAGCATCGCCGCCGCCAGATAGAGCGCGACCAGCGGCGCGAGGAAGGTCAGCGCCACGCCCTGCGCCATCGGTACGCGGACCAGGCCCCAGAAGAACAGCAGCACCGACATACCGGCGGCGAAGCCGCGCCCGATGTGCAGGTTGAGCGCCGGGCGTGCCGGCCATTTATTACCGCGGACAATAAAGATCGTACCCGTCAGCATGGCACCGGCGACCGACCGCCACAGCACGGCACTATAGGCCCCGCTGGCGATGCTCAGTCCCTTCATCACCGCGTCCATCGCCGAATAGGTCGCGATGCCGAGGGTCGCGACCGCAAAGGCCACGGTTGCTGCCGAATATCTGGGCGGCGCGCTCACGCGCTGGCCCCGTCGCGCGGCGTGCTGCGCGAAAGCATGGCCAACGCGGCCAGCGCCGCGAGGCCAACCAGCGCCTGCGCCACGCGACCGCGCGCATCGGGCCTGCCCATCCTCTGTCTCCCGGTGAACGCCGCGTCAGGCGGCCGCGCGTGCCTCGTCCGCCGCCTCGATCTCGGCTGCCTTCGCCTCGACCAGCTTGACGATATGCTCGATCATGTCCTCGCTCTGGACGGTGTGATCGGTGACGCCCGACAGATAGACCATGTGCTTGCCGTTGCCGCCGCCGGTCAGCCCGATATCGGTCTCGCGCGCCTCGCCGGGGCCGTTGACGACGCAGCCGAGCACCGACAGCGACATCGGCGTGCGGATATGCTGGAGCCGTTCCTCAAGCGCCTGGACCGTGCGGATCACGTCGAAGCCTTGGCGCGCGCAGCTTGGGCAGGAAACGACCCGGACGCCGCGATTGCGGATGCCGAGCGCCTTGAGGATCTCGAAGCCGACGCGGACCTCCTCCTCGGGCTCGGCGGAGAGCGAGACACGGATCGTGTCGCCGATGCCGTACCAGAGCAGCGAGCCGATCCCGATCGCCGACTTGACCGTCCCGCCGACGAAGCCGCCCGCCTCGGTGATGCCGAGATGCAGCGGGCAATCGACGACCTCGGCCAGTTGCTGATAGGCGGCGACCGCAAGGAACAGATCGGACGCCTTCACCGCGACCTTATATTCGTGGAAGTCGTGGTCCTGCAGAATCTTGATGTGATCCAGCGCGCTCTCGACCAGCGCCTCGGGGCACGGCTCGCCATATTTTTCGAGCAGGTCCTTCTCCAGGCTGCCCGCATTCACCCCGATGCGGATCGCGCAGCCATTGGCCTTGGCCGCGTTGACGACCTCCCGCACGCGATCCGACGAGCCGATATTGCCCGGGTTGATTCGCAGGCAGGCAGCACCGGCATCAGCCGCCTCGAGCGCGCGCTTATAGTGGAAATGGATGTCGGCGACGATCGGCACCCGGCTAGCGCGCACGATCTGCTTCAGCGCCGCCGTGCTTTCCACATCGGGGCAGGAGACGCGAATGATGTCGACCCCGGCATCCTCGCAGCGGCGGATCTGGTCGATCGTCGCCTTCGCATCGGAGGTCGGCGTGTTGGTCATGGTCTGGACGGTGACGGGCGCGTCGCCGCCGACGGGGACGTTGCCGACCATGATCTGGCGGCTCTGACGGCGCGTGATGTCGCGCCAGGGACGAATGGACATGGAATTTCCTCGCTTCGCGGCCCCTATAGCGCCGGACACGCGCGCAAGAAAGCGCGAGCCTCAGCCTTGCACCGAATCCCGATAGCGGCGGCTGCCGCGCAGGCTCGTCCCGTCGGCGAGGGTGACGGTGAAATCGCCGCTTCGATCAGTCTCGACCCGTCTCACCGCAGCCCGGCGGACCAGGCGGCTGCGATGGATCTGGACGAAACCGGATCCAAGCTCCGCCGCTACCGCGGCCAGGGTGGCGCGATGAAGCAGGGTCCGCGCATGCCAGGCCAGCTCGACATAGTTGCCGGCGGCATTGACGTGATCGATCTCATCGACCGGAATCTGATGCGACACCGCCCCGTCCGCTACCTTCAGGATTCGCGGCGACGCCGGCACATCCTTGGCCTCACCGGCGCGCGCGAGCAGCCACTGGGCGATGGCGATGAGGCCGGCAAACTGGAGATAGGAGGCGAAGTCCTTGCGAAATTCGTAGAGGATCGGGTTGGAGAGCCGGTTCAAGAACAGATATTGCCCGCCCTCCGCCGCGTAATAGAGCTTCCTCAGGGCCGTCATCAGCGCCATGTGGGCAAGCGACAACGGCACGCTGGCCAGCACGATCAGCACCACCACGACGACCCAGGAAAAGCGTGGCGGCCGCAAATGCCTGATCAGCCACCAGATCGCGGGCGCCACCGCCAGCCACGCGACGATGCTGGTGACTTCCCAGACCCAGACATGCGCCTTGGTCTCGTGTGCGCCCGCGAGGGCAAGATCACTCATCGTCGATTCGGCATTGGCGATCATCACCGCGAGCAGGATCACGAGGAAGCCACCGCCGAGAATGAGGGCGAGCCGGCGCTGCGCACCGTTCATCCCGCCTCCGCCGCCGTTCGTCCCCATTGTTCTGGCCATCGTCCCTGTGATGCCGCGTTCCGCCCCTCCCCGATACCGGGCCGGGCGGGCCCTCGCTAGCCGTTGCCGATCGATCATGGAGAGACGCGATGGAACGACATTACGGAATGGACTGGCTGAGGATCGGGGCGTTCGGCCTGCTGATCTTCTATCATGTCGGCATGGTCTTCGTGACCTGGGGCTTCCATGTGAAGACCGCCGACCCGGCCGAGTGGGTGGCGGTGCCGATGCTGCTGACCAATGCGTGGCGACTGACCCTGCTCTTCGTCGTCTCGGGCTTCGCCAGCCGTGCGCTGTTCGCCAAGTCGACCGGGATTCGCGGCTTCCTTGGCAACCGCAATGCGCGCCTGCTCCTGCCCCTCGCCTTCGGCGTCATCGCGATCGTGCCGCCGCAAAGCTGGGTCGAGCTGGTCACCCGGCATGGCTATGCGCACAGTTTCCCCTGGTTTCTCACACATGACTATTTCCGTTTCGGCACGCTGGACGGGGTCATCCTGCCGACCTGGAACCATCTGTGGTTCGTCGCCTATCTCTGGGTCTACACCCTCGCCCTTGCACTGTTGCTGGCACCGCGCCTGCCCGGTGTGCAGGCAATGTTCGACCGGCTGTTCGGCGGACCTGGCGTGCTCTGGATCCCGATCGCGTGGCTGCTCCTGATCCGGGTGGTTCTGTTTCCCAATGTGGATGAAACGCACGACCTGGTCACCGACGGGGTCGCGCATCTGCAATATTTCCCCGCCCTTCTGTTCGGCTTCGGCCTGGCCGGCTCACGGCCGGCGCGGGCGGCGCTCGCGCGATTCTGGGTGCCTGCGGCAATGCTGGCGGTGGCGAGCTATGCGATCGTCGCCTCGGTCGCGATCGCCTATCCCGGCTTCGCGATCCCCACCCGGGCGATCGCGCGAACCTTCCATGTCGCCCGCGAGGTGCAATGCTGGGCGAGCATCGCCGCGCTGATCGGCATTGCCGAGCGCTTCTGGAACCGGGACCATGCGTGGCGGCCGATGCTGACCGAAGCTGTCTTCCCCTTCTACATCATCCACCAGACGGTGATCGTGGTGGTGGAATATTGGCTGAAGCCACTCGACATCGGCCCGGTCGCCGAGTTTGCGATCCTCGTCCCGGCGACGGTGGCAGGATGCTGGGCCTTCTACCTGATCGGTCGCAGGATCGGCTGGCTCCGACCGCTGATCGGCCTGCGGCGGAGGGTCGCGGCGAAACGGGGGGCAGTTCCCGCCGACCTGCAGGTCGCCTAGGGCGAATCGATATTCCGAACCGGTCCGTCGGCGGTGCAAGATGGTTCGCGCAGAGACGCTGAGAAGGTCCCGCCAGCGGCTCGGGCGGTTTGCAGTGACGAACACTTTAACAAGCAGGCAGTTTGCCGGCGCGATTCTCAAGTCCGGAAATGAACTCCGCGTTCTCTGCGCCCTCTGCGCGAATCCTCCTCTTTGCTGTAACCGTGCCAATGAGGTGAATGTCGATCCGCCTTAGCCCGTCAGGGCCCGGACGGGGCAGCCGCCTCGTCCGGGCCACCGCCCGCCGTGCGGCATAACCCCTTGACTAGCCATGGCGTCAGGAAACGCTAAAGGCGCGCTCATGGAACGGCACTACGGCCTGGACTGGCTCCGCATCGGCGCCTTCGGCCTACTCATCTTCTACCATGTCGGCATGGTCTTCGTACCGTGGGACTTCCATGTGAAGACAGCCCATCCGATCGACTGGGTGGCGATCCCGATGCACACGACCAACAGCTGGCGGCTGATGCTGCTGTTCGTCGTGTCAGGCTATGCCAGCCGGGCACTGCTCGCCAAGAGCGCGAGCCCCGGCTCCTTTGTCGGATCGCGCAACAAAAGGCTGCTGATCCCCCTGCTGTTCGGCATGGCGATCATCGTCCCGATCCAGCCTTGGGTCGAGCTGACCACCAAACACGGCTATGACGGCGGCTTCGGCTGGTTCTGGCTGCACGACTATTTCCGCTTCGGGACCTTCCACACCCTCCTCCTGCCGACATGGCAGCATCTGTGGTTCGTGCTGTATCTCTGGGTCTATACCGTGGCGCTGGCCGGCGGCGTGTGGCTGATGCGCGGGCGGAACCTGCAAGGGGTCTTCGACCGGATTTTCGGCACCGCCGCTATCCTGCTGTTGCCCGTCGCCTGGCTGCTGGGCGTCGACCTGTATCTTCTGCCCGGCGCACGCGAGACTCACGACCTGTTCAGCGATGCGATCGCGCATGCCCATTATCTGCCCGGCTTCCTGTTCGGCTTCGCGCTGGCACGGTCGGAGCCGGCGATGGCGGCGATCGGACGCTGGTGGAAAGCAGCGGGGATCGCGGCGGTGCTAAGCTACGCGGCGGTCGCCGCGATCGAACTGCGCTGGCCGGGCAGCGCCATGCCCTATCCGTACGGCTATCTCTTCGCCTCGGCGCGGGCGATCCAGGGCTGGTGCGCGATCATCGCGCTGATCGGTATCGCCGAACGCTACTGGAACCACGACCATGCCTGGCGCCGGATGCTGACCGAAGCGGTATTCCCCTTCTACATCATCCACCAGACCGTGATCGTCGCGGTCGAATGGGTGCTGCTGCCCTATGGCCTGCCTCCGCTGGCCGAGTTCGCGATCCTGGTCTTGGCGACGATCGCCGGATGCTGGGCCTTCTATCTTGTCGGGCGCGAGGTCGGGTGGCTACGGCCGCTGATCGGCCTGCGCGGCTTCATCGCGCCACGGCATGCGCGCCCTTCCCCCAAACTGGCAACCGCGGAGCCCCTTTCATGACCCAATCCGGCTGGACGCTCGTCATCCATGGCGGCGCGGGCATGATGACCCGCGATCGCATCACCCCCGAACAGGATGCCGGCGCGCGATCCGCACTGGGGCTTTCGCTCGACGCGGGATCGGCCGTGCTGGCAGCCGGCGGCAGCTTGAGGAACCGCAGGCGCGCGGGGCCGATGCCTTCGACGTCGATATGAAATACGGCACGGTCGCGATCTACGGCGACGAATAGCCCGTGCTTTCACGGTCAGGCCCGAACAGGTAGAGCGACGGTCATGAGTCGTCCCCTCCCCGTTCTCGCCGCCGTCGCCCTCGCCGCGACCGCTTCCCCCGCCGCCGCCTATTGGGAATATGGTCACCAGACCATTGCCCGGATCGCGCAGGCGAACGTGAAGCCGAGGACGCGAGTCGCGATCGACCGGCTGCTGCGCCGGTCGACGCTGCTCGGCACGCCAACCTGCCCCGCGCGATCGATCGAAGATGCCAGCGTCTGGGCCGACTGCGTCAAGACCATCAAGAACCCGGACGGCAAGCGTCCCTTCGACTTCGCCTATAGCTGGCACTATCAGAACGTGAACATCTGCAAGCCGTTCGATCTCGTCGTGCCGTGCAAGGACGGCAATTGCGTATCGGCGCAGATCGAGCGCGACGTGAAGCTGCTGCGCGACAAGGCGACCCCGTTGAAGGATCGCGTGCAGGCGCTGGTCTTCCTGATCCATTTCGTCGGCGATCTGCACCAGCCGCTGCATGCCGGCGACAAGGGCGACAAGGGCGGCAACGATGCCAAGACGAGCTATGGAATCCTGGCGACGCCGCGGCTCAACCTGCACACAGTATGGGACGGCTATCTCGCCGAACGCGCGATCTCGATGCCGCCGTCAGTGGTCCGGCGCTATTCGGCGACGGAGCGCGCGACGATGGCAGCTGGCGACGTGACCGACTGGAGCCGCGAGAGCTGGCAGATCGCGCACGATACGGCCTATGCCAGCGCGATGAAGGGCGATCCCTGCGCGCCGACGCCCGAGCACATGACGCTGGACGACGCAACGATCGCGTCGATCGCCCCGGTCGAGCGGCTCGAGGTGCAGCGCGGGGGGCTTCGGCTGGCGAAGCTGCTCGACAAGGCGTTTTCCTGATCCGGGCATGCTTCGCCAGATCAAGCTCCCTGCCGCTCGCCCCGAGTAGCTAGCGAGCTTGTCGAGACGGCGTATCGAGGGACGGGCGTCACGCGCCGCACTCTGCCTCAGGCCCGCGACCCCCAGCGCCAGCGCCAGCCGCCATCGGTCTTCCGCCAGCTGATCGTCACGAAACCCGCCGCCAGCGTCACGCCGACGATGGCCTTGAGCAGGTCCCCGGGCAGGAAACGGATGTCGAGCAGCAGCGCCGCGCAGAAACCGAGCGTCAGCGCCCAGCCCTGCCAGGTCACCGGCGTCGCGCCGAAGCCGAACAGCTTAGGCGCAAACCAATAGCCTTCGCGCACATGGTAC
This sequence comes from Pseudomonadota bacterium, assembly GCA_040388155.1. Taxonomy (GTDB): domain Bacteria; phylum Pseudomonadota; class Alphaproteobacteria; order Sphingomonadales; family Sphingomonadaceae; genus Sphingomonas. The sequence continues at coordinate 213,043 of JAZKCJ010000014.1, read as the reverse complement.
CAGCGCCTGATATCGTCCAATGCCATCATCGCCTCCGTCAGCCGAACCGAACCAGCAGCCCGCAAGCGAGCAGGCCGAGCGACATCGCGGCCAGCCACGGGAGCCGTGCGCGCGTCGTGAAGATGCCGATCATTCAATGCCTCCATCGTCCGGGGTTTTCGCCGGCCGCCCGCGCTTCGCGCGAACCGGCGCTTCGAGCTTCACGCCGCGCTTCGACAGCGCCTCGCGCACCAGGCATTCGAGCTGGGCGTTGACGCTCCGAAGATCGGCCGCCGCCGCTCGTTCGACCGCCGCGTAGAGCACTGGATCGAGACGCAGCGGAAACGCCTTTTTGGGAGGAGCGCTCAACGAAACCGGCTTATTGGTAGAGCGTGCCGGTGTTGACGACCGGCTGGGTATCGCGTTCGCCGCACAGCACGACCATCAGGTTCGACACCATCGCCGCGCGACGCTCGTCGTCCAGTTCGACGACATTCTTTTCCGAGAGCATCTCGAGCGCCATCTCGACCATACCGACCGCGCCCTCGACCAGCGTCTTGCGCGCGGCGACCACTGCCTGCGCCTGTTGCCGCCGCAGCATCGCGCCCGCAATCTCCTGCGCATAGGCGAGGTGCGTGAAGCCGCATTCGTCGACGGTGATGCCCGCCACGGCGAGCCGGGCGATCAGTTCCTCGCGCAGCTCAGCACTCACCTGATCGTGATTGCCCCGCAGCGTCACTTCCTGATGTTCGAAATCGTCATAGGGATAGCGCGCGCCGATGGTGCGTACGGCAGCCTCGATCTGGACGATCACGAACGCCTTATAGTCGTCGATGTCGAACAGCGCCTGGGCAGTGTCGGTCACGCGCCATACCACCTGCGCCGCGATCTCGATCGGGTTGCCGCGCAGGTCGTTCACCTTCAGCCGCTCCGAGATCATGTTGTTCGCGCGGAGCGACACCTTCTTGCGGACCAGCCAGGGCAGCACCCAGCGCAGGCCGGTGGTGCGATCGGTACCCTTGTACGATCCGAACAGGGTGATGGCCGCAGCCTGATTGGGCTGGAGCATGTAGAAGCCGGCCAGCAGAAACACCGAAACGACGATACCACCGGTTATCAGCACGCCAGCGAGCCCCGGCACGTCCTTGACGAGCGTCGTCCCGAAACCCGCCGCAGCATTGGCGATCAGGATAACGAACAACATGACGTAGCCGCTGGACGTGGACGCCGTCCGCTCTTTCGACAGTGTGAGCGCAGTATTTCTGACGACCGAATCCGACATGGGTGCCTCCCGTTAATATGATATCATATTTATATCGATATTTAGCTGCCGGCAAGCGGAAACGAAAACGCCGCCGGATCGGGCGATCCGGCGGCGCTGTCGATGCCCGATGTGGGAGAGTTCAGTTCAGGACGATCGTCACCGCGCGGCGGTTCTGGGCCCAGCTCGCCTCGTCCGAGCCGAGCGCGATCGGGCGTTCCTTGCCATAGCTGATCGTCGAGATGCGCGCCGGGTTGATGCCACGCGCCGCGAGATAGTTCTTCGCGGCATTGGCGCGACGATCGCCGAGCGCGAGGTTGTATTCGCGGGTGCCGCGCTCGTCGCAATGGCCTTCGAGGCTGACGGGAACGTTGGGCCATTTGGCGAGCCATGCAGCCTGGCTGTCCAGGATCTCGCGGGCGTGCGCATCGATATCGTAGCGGTCGAGCGCGAAGTTGACCGTGTTGCTCGTCACCGAGCGTTCGAAGTCGGCGCGCGAGCCGGGAACGACATCGTCGCGGGTCACCGGGCCGCTGGGGCTCGTGTCCGGACCGGGTGCGGGCGGAATCTGCTTCGGTTTCGGGCTGCATGCGGCAGTCGCGACGAGCGCGGCGGCAACGATGAGCGTGGTCGTCAGTCTGGCCATCAGGCTTCTCCTTCGATCAAGAGTCGTTTCGATTGCGTCTCGCCCCACCGGCATCGCTTTAAGGTTAACCGGAGTCAACGTCAGGCTGAACGGTGATATGGGCGCGAATTGCTTCACGGGCGTAACGGTCCCCAGGCCGGATCCGATCCGTCGAGCGGCGTCGGAATCTTCCGTTCATTGACCCCGGTCAGGTCGACCGACCACAGATCGGCATTGCCGGCGCCACCCCGGTGCGAGCGGAAGAAGGTGAGCACGCGGCCATTGGGCGACCAGCTCGGCCCCTCGTCCTGCCAGCTGTTGGTCAGCAGGCGTTCGCCGCCGCCGCTCGGGCTCATCACGCCGATCCGGAAATCGCCCGAGATCCTGGTGAAGGCGATCAGGTCGCCGCGCGGGCTCCAGACCGGGGTTGCGTAGCGCCCGCCGCCAAAACTGATGCGCTGCTGGTTCGACCCGTCGGCGTTCATCACATAGATCTGCTGGCTGCCCGAACGATCGCTCTCGAAGGCGATGCGGGTACCGTCGGGCGAATAGCTGCCGCCGGTGTCGATCCCCGGCGCATTGGTCAGCCGCTGCGGCGACCCGCCGGAGGTCTGGACCCGATAGACGTCGGTATTGCCCGCCACCGCCATCGAGAACACGATCCACCGCCCGTCGGGCGAGAAGCGCGGGGCGAAGGTGAGGTTGGGATTGTTGACCAGCAGCCGCTGCTGCGCTGTCGCGACATCATACACATAGATGGCCGGGCGATCGTTCAGATAGCTCATATAGACGATCGATTTCTGGTCCGGCGAGAAGCGCGGGGTCAGCACGGTCGACTGGCCGTTGGTCAGGAAACGGTGATTCGCGCCGTCCTGGTCCATGATCGCGAGTCGCTTGAACCGCTTCGCCTTTGGCCCGGTTTCGGAAACGTAGATGATACGGCTGTCGAAATACGGGCCTTCGCCGGTCAGCCTGGTGTAGACCATGTCGGCGCATTTATGCCCGGCGCGGCGCCAGTCCCCCGGCGAAACGACGAAACCCTGCCGAGTAAGCTCGCTGCGCGCGAACACATCGTAGAGATAGCAGCCGACCGTCAGCGTGCCGTCGTCATTGGCGCGGACGAACCCCTGGACCAGGGTCTGCGCGCCGGCACCGCCCCAATATTCGAAGGACGGCGCGGTGACTTCGGGAAAGGCTACGCCCTTGAGCGCATTCGACGCGATCGGCTTGAACAGGCCGCTGTTCTTCAGGTCGTTGGTCACGATCTGCGCGAGATCGCGACCGAGCTTGTCGGTCGGGCCCGCAGGCGTGTTGACCACAGCCGAGGTCGGCATCACCGGAACCGCAATCCCCAGCGGTGCCGAGGTGCCACCGACGACATCGACAACCAGGCCGCCGTCCTGCGCTGGCGGTGCCTGGGTGGCCGTCACCGGCGGCGGGACGACGGGAGCATTCTGCGCCTGGGCCGAAAGCGGCAACAGGGCGGCGAGCGCGGCGGCCAGTAAGGCGATAGGGGAAGATGTCATCATGGTCCTCATCCCGGAAGTTTGTAGCGCAGGCTGAAATTGCTCCAGCCATTGGGGACGTCGTAGAGTTCGGCGGGTAGCCCGCGGAGTGGCGCGCAGCCCTTGAAGGTGGCGATGGCGTTGTCGTCGACCCGGTCCTGGTAGCGGCCATTCTCGGCATCGACGCCGCTATGGCCGACCACCTGCGGATTGCCAGCGAGCGACCCGTCGCGGTTGAGGCGAAGCCGGATCGTCACGATGATCCGTTCGGCGCCAGGCCCGGGCTGGACCTGGCGATCGGCGCATGGCTGCACCTGGCGGCGGATCGCCGAACCGATATCGGCCGCCGCCTGCTGGCTCATCACCGCGGCCTGCGGCACCACCGACTTCGTCGTCGATGGCTTGTCCGACAGGCCCTTGAGGAAATCGTCGCCGAGGCGCGATCCGCGCGGGCGCGGCTTGGTCGACGCCGTATCGGTGCCGGTGGCGCGGTTATGAGAAGGAGTCGCGCGGCTGGCCGGCGCTGCCTCGCGGGTCGGCGGCTTCTTCGACTTGTCTGGCGTCGGGGCGACCGGCTTCTTCGGCTCAGGCACTGCATTGGGGGCGGGCTTGGGCGGCGGCGCCGCCTTGGGCTGGGGCTTGGGCGGCACCGGATCCGGCTGCGGCTCCTCCTTCGGCGCGGCAGGCGCGGCATCTTCGGGCGGACCCTGCTCGGGCGCCTGCGATTCGGCAGGCGGCGTCACCGCCTGCGGCGCCTTGGCAACGAGATCGACCTTGTCGACCAGCGACACCTCGATCGGTGCCTGCTTCGGCGTCTCCGGATCCCGCGCGGCGAGGAAGCCCATCGAGAGCAGGCCGAACAGGACGGCATGGCCGACCAGCGCGACGCCCAGGGCGATCGCTTCGGACCGCTGCATCGTGCGAGACCTAGGAACCGTTCGGTTCAAGCGCAGTCGGGAACCGAGCCGCGGGCGCGGCGCATGGTTTCTCTACTGCGCTCGAAACGAACGGAAAGGGAGCGCGTGTCATTTGCCGTCGTCGCCGACCGTCACCAGCGCGACGCGGTTGAGGCCAGCATGGTTGAGCTCGCCCATCACGCGCATGACGCGGCCATAGTCGAGACTTTTGTCGGCGCGCAGGAAGATCTGGGGCGGCTTGCCACCTTCGGTCTTCGCGGCGAGCTGCCGCAGCACGTCAGGCAGGATATCCTGGCTGACCTCGTCCTGGTCGACATGGATCTTGCCGCCGGCCTCCATCGAGATCTGCACCGGCTTCTGGTCCTGGTCCAGCGGCTTGGCGCGGCTGTCCGGCAGGTTCACCGGCACGCCGGCGGTCAGCAAAGGCGCGGTGACCATGAAAATGATCAGCAGCACCAGCATCACGTCGACCAGCGGCGTGACGTTGATCTCCGCCATCGGCGCCCGCCGGCCACGGCTGCGCTGCGAGGGAAGCTGCATCGCCATCTAGAGCTTCCGCCCGTCTGTCTCGAGCTGGCGGCTCAGCGTCGCGTGGAAACCGTCGGCGAAGCGGTTGAGCCGTGCCTCGACCCGGTTGATGCCGTGGCTGAAGCGGTTGTAGGCGATCACCGCCGGGATAGCGGCGAACAGGCCGATCGCAGTGGCAAACAGCGCCTCGGCAATGCCCGGCGCGACCACGGCGAGCGAAGTGTTCTGCGCCGAGGCGATGCCGGTGAAGCTGCGCATGATGCCCCATACAGTGCCGAACAGCCCGACGAAGGGCGCGACCGCCCCGACGGTGGCGAGGATGTTGAGCCGGTCCGACAGCTTGTCGATCTCGCTCGCCACCATCGATCCCATCGCGGTCGCCAGCCGTTCGCGCGTGCCCTCGCGATCGATCGCGCCGCTCGCGGTCGAGCGGCGCCATTCCTTGACGCCGGCCGAGAAGACCCGCGCGATCGGCAGGTCGCTGTCGCCCTGGATGCGGTGGAAGGCATCGATATCCTCAGCCTTCCAGAAATCGCGCTCGAACTTCTCGATCTTGCGGCGCGTGCCGCCGATCCGGCGCCAGAAAGTGAGGATGATCGCCCAGGTCCAGATGCTGGCACCCAGCAAACCAAGCATGACGATCTTCACGACCAGGTCCGCTTGGAGGAAAAGCGCGACCGGCGACATCGTTGCGGCATCGGTATTAAAGAACACTTCGTTCACGCTTCCTGATCCCTCTGGCCAACGAGGCGCTGGAATGCCTCGATCCATTCTCTTGGCTGCCGCTTCGGCTTGCCAGATACACCGACCAGCGCCGCAGTCACCTCCGCCTCGCTCAGTATCTGAGCACCGCGCATGACTCTCTGATGAATATCAACCGACGCTGCGCGCACCTGTACCAATCCGGTCACCACGACCAGCGCATCGTCGAGCTTCGCCGGCGCGCGATAGCGAATGGCGAGCGCACTGACGGCATAGGCGCCCTCTCTCGCTTCCTGCGCCGCGCGCTGGTCGATCCCGGCGAGGCGAAGCATGTCCGACCGGGCACGTTCCATGTAGCGCAGATAATTGGCGTGATAGACGACGCCCGACAGATCGGTGTCCTCGAAATAGACGCGGACCGGGAATCGATGCTCGATCCCGTCGAAGCGGCCTTCGACCGGTTGATCCTGTTGCTGCGCCACCATGTCCTGTCGTCCTAACGGACCGGTTCATCGGAAGGAACCCCGTTCACCGCGCCGAAGGTTCATCTCGTCCCCTGCTTGACGTCAAAGTAACCCATGGGTTACATGTAACCTCAGAGTTACAAGGATGCGCCATGACCAATCAGACGGATCTCGCCGATCGCATCGCCTGGGGCCGCGCCCGCGCCGCCACCGCGATGGCGCTCGTGTTCGTGGCGGCGCAGGCGGGCAGCTTTCCCGACGCGCCGGTCAATCGCCCGCAAAGCCTTCACCTCACCGCCTGGATCGTGTGGGCGGCAGCGCTGCTGCTGTTCCTCGCCTGGAGCGGCGGATTGCTGCGCGGTGCACGGATACGGGCCCTCCTGAACGACGAGACGACGCTCGATCATCGCAAGCGGGCGATGGCGCTTGGATTCTGGGGCGCGATCGGCACGGCCGCCCTGGTCTATGCCATCAGCTTCTACGAGCCGATCTCGGCCCGCGAGGGTGCCCGGCTCATCATCACCTTCACCATCGCGCTCGCCCTGCTCCGCTTCGGCACGCTCGAGCGGCGGGCGCTCAAGGATGGCTGACCGGCTGCTCAACAGCCTGAAGGTCGAACGCGCCCGGCTCGGCCTGACCCAGGCCGATCTGGCCGACCGGGTCGGCGTCAGCCGCAAGACGATCAACACCGTCGAGAATGGCGTGTTCATCCCCTCCACCACCCTCGCCCTCAGGCTCGCGCGGGCACTGGAGAAACGTGTCGAGGACATCTTTCAGCTCGCCCCGGAGAATTGACAGCGATCCATCTGGACGGCCCCGCACATTGTTCTAGGCTGTAGCGCATGACCGAACCCGCCCTCAGGATCCGCGGCCTGTCCAAGAGTTTCGACAAGCCGGTCATCACCGGCCTCGACCTGGAGATCGGTGCCGGCCAGCTCTATGCCCTGCTCGGCCCGAACGGCGCGGGCAAGACCACCACCCTGCGCATGGTGGCCGGCCTGACCCGGCAGGATGCGGGCACCATCCACATCTACGGCATCAGCGCGCGGCAGCATCCCAACGAGGCCAAGGCGATCACCGCCTGGCTGCCCGACGAACCGATGCTCTACGACAAGCTGACGCCCAGCGAATATCTCGCCTTCGTCGCCGGGCTGTGGCGAATGGAGCCGCAGGCCGCGGCTGACGAGGCCGAGCGGCTGCTCCACTGGCTCGACCTGTGGGACGAGCGGGATACGCGGTGCGAGGGTTTTTCGCGCGGCATGAAACAGAAGGTCGCGCTGGCCGGCGCGCTGATCCACGACCCGAAGTTGCTGATCCTCGACGAGCCGCTGACCGGGCTCGACGCCGCCATGGCACGCGCGGTGAAGGATGCGCTGCGGGCACAGGTCGATGCGGGCAAGACAGTGATCGTCACCACCCATATCCTCGAGGTGGCCGAACGCATGGCCGACCGGATCGGCATCATCGCCGGCGGCAGGCTGCTCGCCGAGGGCACGCTCGAAGAACTGCGGAGCAGCGCTGGTACCGAGGGCCAGACGCTGGAAGACACCTTCATCCGCCTGACGAGCGGCGCATGATCGCTGGCCTGAGGCCGGCGCCGGGCAGCTTCACCTGGCTCGCCGCGCACGAAATCCGGCTCGCCTGGCGAACCCGGCCGCGCAAGGGCGCGACACGCTGGATCGGCTATATGATGCTGCTGGCGTGGCTGGCCTTTGGCTGCTTCCTCGCCTGGATCCTGCGCGACGAACCAATCCTGCCGGCACCCGGAATCATGACCGGCATCCTGGCCGGCAGCATCGTCGGCTTCAGCTTCATGACGACCCAGGCGATCCTCGGCAGCCAGCGCACCCTGTACGAGAATGGCGATCTCGACCTGCTCTTTTCAGCGCCGATCGAGGGGCGAACGGTGCTGCTCGCCAAACTGTTCGGCATCGCCGGCACGATCGTGCTGACCTATGCGGTGCTGCTGCTGTCCCTGGTCGTGCCGATCGCCATACTGGGCCATCCGCAATTGTTCGGTCTGGTGACGCTGCTTGCCGCGCTTGCGCTGGCCGCCGCCGCCATCGGGCTGGGGATCACGCTCGGCCTGGCGAAGCTGGCGGGGCCCCGCGCCGCGCGGACGGTCGGCCAGATCTCAGCGGCGCTGCTGGGCGGTGCCATCTTCCTCGTCTCCCAGCTGGCGGGCCATGGCGACCGCCGCGAATCGAGCGTGTCGGTGCTGTTCGAACGCTTCAGCGACGAGGGTGTCGGCAGCACTGGCTTGTCCGGCCTGCCGGGCCATGCCGCCTTTGGCGATCCTGTCGCGGTCATCGTCCTGCTCGGCATCGGCGCGCTGCTGTTCGTGCTGGCCGGAATCATGCTGCAACGCCTGTTCCTGTCCGGCTATCAGGACGGCGGCGCCCGACTGTCCCGCGCCCGGCCGACCGGGCGGGCCACCGACCGGCTGTTCCACGCCAGCCTGTTCCGGTCGGTCTTCGCCAAGGAATGGCGGCTGCTCGCGCGCGACCCGGCGCTCGTCTTCCAGATCCTGCTGCGCCTGATCTATCTCGCGCCGATCGTCTTCGTCGCCTTCGGCCGGGGCAGCCACGCGCCGATGACACCCGGCCTCGCCTTCGCCAGCGTGCTGCTCGCCGGCCAGATGGTCGGCAGCTTCGCCTGGCTGACCGTCTCGGCGGAGGACGCGCCCGACCTGATCACCGTCTCCCCGGTCAGCAAGGCGGCAATCGACCGGGTAAAGCTGATGGCCGCGTTCGCAATGGCAGCGCCGATCGGGGTGATCCTGCCGATCGTGATCGCGTTCCAGACGCTGCCGGGGGCACTGGTGACGCTGGCATGCACGGTGATCGGCGGCAGCGCCGCTGGCTATATCGAGCTCAAGCTCGGCAAGCCGGCGCAACGCAGCAGTTTCGCGCGGCGGCGCTCCGGATCGGTGGTCGGGAACATATTGTCGATCCTGGTCGCCATCATCTTCGGCGGCATCGCGGGAGCCGCGGTCTATTTTATCCGCTGACGAACGCCGGTGCGCCGGGTAGCCTAGGGTACCGAATCATCCCCTTCAGGAGAGCATCGATGGTCGAGCGGCCCACCAACGGCATCACCGCATTCCTCACGATCCGCGGCAAGCGCGGACAGGAAGCGCTCGATTTCTATACCCGCGCGTTCGGCGCCGAGGTGACCGAAAAGAATCTCGCCGAGGACGGCCAGCGGTTGATGCAGGCAGGCCTGAAGATCAACGGCGGCTGGCTGATGCTGTCCGACGAATTCCCCGAGTGGCGTGGCTATGACGAGCCCGAGCCCAAGGGCGTCGGGCTTCACCTGCAGGTCGACGATGCCGATGCCTGGGCCGAACGCGCGGTCGCGGCGGGCGCCACGATCACCATGCCGGTCGACAACCAGTTCTGGGGCGACCGTTACGGCCAGCTCACCGATCCGTTCGGGCATCTCTGGTCGATCGGGTCGCCCATCAAGGAATAGCCCGCACCGGTTTTAGTGCACCGTCTCGCCGCGGGCACACATGCCGACGAACTTCACGATCCGCGCGGCGCGGGTTTCCGCCTTCTTCGCATCATTGACCCGGTAGAGGATCGCATAGCGGTTGGCGCCGGTAAGGCCGTCGAAAAAAGCCCGTGCGCCGGGTTCCGCGTCAAGCGCCGCAGCGAGATCGTCGGGCACGGCGATACTGCTTTGCGGGGCATAGGCCGCGTCCCAGCGCCCATCGGCCCTGGCCGCATCGATCTCCCGCTGGCCCGCCGGCGCGATCCGCCCGGCCTTGCCAAGCTCCACGGCGCGATCGCGGTTCCTCTCCGACCATTTGCCCCGGGGCTTGCGCGGCGTGAAACGGATCAGCCACCAATCCTCGTCATAGGGATCCGACTGGCCGTCGATCCACCCGTGGCACAGCGCGCCGTCGATCGCCCCGGCCTTCGATACCGACGGGACACCGGCATGTGCCTTGGCAAGCTTCAGCCACACGCCCTTGCTGTCGCGCGGCTGCGCGGCGAGCCACGCCTCCCATGCCTCGCCATCAGCGAAAGACAGGATCGGCAGGCCGGCGCGCTCCTCCATGTCAGGCCGCCCTTTTCTCCAGCGCGTGCGCTGCTTCGGCCATCAGCGATTCGATGATATCCGCGACCGGCTCTTCCTTTGTCACCATGCCGACCGACTGGCCGGCCATCAGGCTGCCATGCTCGACATCGCCGTCAATGACCGCACGGCGCAGCGCGCCGGCCCAGTAATGCTCGATCTGGAGCTGCGCCTCGCCCATCTCGACCTTGCCCTCATCGAGAAGCTGCGCAACCTCGCGCTGCTTCGCGGTGAACAATTCGCCGCCGGCATTCTTCAGCGCGCGCACCGGGATGACCGGGAGGCGCGGATCGATCTGGACGCTGGCGATCGCGTCGCGAGCGGAGGCGCGCAGGAACGCCTTCTTGAAATTGGCATGAGCGATCGATTCGGTCGCGCAGACGAAGCGCGTGCCGAGCTGGACGCCCGCCGCGCCCATGTCGAGATAGCCGGCGATCGCCTCTCCCCGGCCGATGCCGCCGGCCACGAACACCGGCACTGCGTCGGCGACCTCGGGCAATATCTCCTGGGCCAGCACGCTGGTCGAGACCGGGCCGATGTGACCGCCAGCCTCCATGCCCTCGACAACGAGCGCGTCGACGCCTGAGCGGATCAGCTTCTTGGCGAGCGACAAGGCGGGGGCGAAGCAGATCAGCTTCGCGCCGTTCGCCTTGATCGCGTCGATCGACCCTGTCGGCGGCAGGCCGCCCGCGAGCACGACATGGCTGACACCGTGTTTGTTGCAGACCTCGATCAGGTCGAACAGCATCGGGTGCATGGTGATGAGGTTCACGCCGAACGGCTTGTCGGTCAACGCCTTGGTGCCGGCGATCTCAGCATCGAGCAGTTCGGGCGTCATCGCTCCGCAGGCGATCAGGCCGAAGCCGCCGGCATTGGAGATGGCGGAGACGAGATGGCGCTCCGACACCCAGGACATGGCGCCGCACAGAATGGCTGTTTCCGAGCCGAGGAAGGCGGCCCCGCGCGCCATGCGGCGACGAAGCCTCTCTCCTCCCACTGAGCGGGAGGGGTTGAGGGAGGGCGTGTCGGCATGTGCCAGCGTATCGGTCATATCGCGCACATGCCCTCCCGGCGGCAAATGCGCAATCAGGTCGCAATGGTCGCTGCGTATTTCCCGGCCATGTGGGGGATTGGCCCTTTAACAGGCCCTCCCCAAGCCCCTCCCGCACGCGGGAGGGGAATAATCAGGCCGCGTCTTCGGCATCCAGACCATAAGCGGTATGCAGCACGCGCACCGCGAGCTCGGTATAGTCTTCCTCGATCAGCACCGAGACCTTGATCTCCGAGGTGGTGATGACCTGGATGTTGATGCCGCGCTCGCCCAGCGTCTTGAACATCGTCGCCGCGACGCCGGCATGGCTGCGCATGCCCACGCCGACCACCGAGATCTTGGCAACGCGGGTATCGTGGAGAAGGCCGGTATAGCCGATATCGCCCTGCGCGTTGCCAAGCACCTCGAGCGACCGGGCCAGATCGGCGCCGGGCACGGTGAAGGTCACGTCGGTCGAGCCGGTCGCATGGGCGACGTTCTGCACGATCATGTCGACATTGATATTGGCATCGGCCAGCGGGGTGAAGATCGAGGCGACCGCGCCGGGACGGTCAGGCACCGCGGTCAGCGTGATCTTCGCCTCGTTCTTGTCATGGGCGATGCCCGTGATGAGTTGGCGTTCCATATCGTCGATCTCCTCTTCGCCCACGATCATCGTACCGGGCAATGTATCCGCCATCGGTGCGTCGTCGCCGGTGAACGACGACAGCACCTGGACGCGGACCTGTTCCTTCATCGCGAGCCCGACCGAACGCGTCTGGAGCACCTTGGCCCCCACGCTGGCGAGCTCCAGCATTTCTTCGTACGTAACCCGCTTCAGCTTGCGCGCGCGCGGCACGATGCGCGGGTCGGTCGTATAAACGCCGTCGACATCAGTGTAGATGTCGCAGCGATCGGCCTTCATCGCCGCCGCCATCGCCACCGCAGAGGTATCCGAGCCGCCGCGCCCGAGCGTCGTCACGCGCTCCCCGGTCGCGACGCCCTGGAAGCCGGGGATCACCGCGACCTCGCCCTTGTCGAGCGAAAGGTTGAGCGTGGCCGTGTCGATCTCCGCGATGCGCGCGGAGCCATGGCCGTCCGACGTACGGATCGGCAGCTGCCAGCCAAGCCAGCTACGCGCCGGCACGCCGATCGCCTGGAGCGCGATCGCCAGCAGGCCGCTGGTGATCTGCTCGCCGGCGGAAACCACCACGTCATATTCGTGCGGATCGTAGAGCGACGAGGCCTCGCGGCAGAAATTGACCAGCCGGTCGGTCTCGCCAGCCATCGCCGACACGACGACCGCGACTTGGTTGCCGGCCTCCACCTCGCGTTTGACGCGCGCGGCGACGCTCCGGATTCGCTCGATCCCCGCCATGGAGGTGCCGCCGAACTTCATCACGATACGAGCCATGGAGATGCAGAAATCCTTGGGGTGAGCGGGGCGCCCTGATAGGAAGCAGATATGGTGATGGCAAGCGACCCCGTAACGACGATCGATCCTGAAGAGGCAGCGCATTTCGGTGCGATGGCCGCCGAGTGGTGGGACCCGAAGGGATCCTCGGCGATGCTCCATCGGCTGAACCCGGTGCGGCTCGGCTATCTGCGCGAGCGGATCGACGCGCATTGGGGACTGGACGGAGCCAGCTTCACGCCGCTGGCAGGGAAGACAGCGCTCGATGTCGGCTGCGGCGCGGGGCTGTTGTGCGAGCCGCTCGCCCGGCTGGGCGCGACGGTGACCGGAATCGACGCGGCGGCGGAGAATATCGCGGCGGCCCATGCCCACGCCCGGCAATCGGGACTGACGATCGACTATCGCACCGGCGGGATCGAGGGACTGGGCGCGGCACGCTTCGACCTGGTGACCAGCCTTGAGGTGATCGAGCATGTCACCGATCCTGCAGCGTTCGTCGCGGGCCTGGCCAGCGCGCTGGCCGATGGCGGGCTGATGGTGCTGTCCACGCCGAACCGAACCGCGCTGTCGCGGCTCGCGATGATCACGATCGGCGAGGGCACGGGCCAGATCCCCAGGGGCACGCATGACTGGGACAAGTTCCTGACCCCCGAGGAGCTGATCGCGCTGATCGAATCGGCCGGGTTGGCGGTGGTCGATACGCGCGGGCTGAGCTTTTCAGTGGCGAAGGGCTTCGTGATTTCCGACGATATGACGCTGGATTATTTCGTGACGGCTACCCGCGGATAACGTCACCCCGGACTTGTTCCGGCATGATGCGTGGCACTACAGGCCGACCTTCTTCTCCAGCCAGCGCGCCGCGGCGTCGGGCGAGGCCTTCTCGCTATCGCGGTCGACCATGTAGTTCGCCTCGCGCATCGCTTCGACGGGGATATGGCCGATCAACGGGGTGACGGCATCGACAAAGGCACGGTCCCGCGCGCGCTTCGGCGAGACAAGCAGGATCGCATCATAGCCCGGGATCGCTCCCTTCGGATCAGTCAGCACGGTCAGCCTGTCAGCCGCGATCCGGCCGTCGGAGGAGAAGGCGGGGATGACATCGGCCGTGCCGCTGGTCAGAGCGCGGAACATGAAGGTCGGCTGATAGGGATGCGCCTCCCTGAAACGCAGGCCGTAAGCGCGCTTCACCGCCGCCCATTCGGGACGTTCGAGGAACTCGATATCGGTGGCGAGGCGAAGCTGCGGCGCGATGGGCGCGAGATCGGTGATACTGTGGATGCCGCGCCGGGCGGCATCGTCGCCGCGCATCGCGAAGGCATAGCTGTTCTCGAAACCAAGGGTGCCAAGCAGCCGGACGCCATGGTAGCGCTCCGCCCAGTCGGCCACGCCCTTCACGATCGCAGCGCGCGGTGGCACGTCGGTGCGCTTCATGCCGTTGGTCCAGACCGTGCCTGAATAATCGACATAGATATCGATATCCCCGCCCGCGAGGGCCGAGAAGGCGACGACCGAGCCAAGGCCTTCGCGATACTCGACGCGGTAGCCCGCCTTTTCCAGCCGGTGGCCGATCACGCGGGCCAGAATATATTGTTCCGAGAAGCCCTTGGCACCGACCACGACCGTCTGCCCGCCGCGTGGCCATAGCGGCGCGAGCGCAGCCAGGACGCCCACCGCCAGCACGGCAGTGGCGACCCACACCCGCAACGGCCGCCGCGCGGCGATGCCATGTTCGATCACCCCGAGCAGCGCATCGACCGCCAGCGCAAGCACCGCCGCCGTCAGGCAGCCCGCCAGGACCAGCGCCCAGTTCTGGGTCTGCAGCCCCGCGAAGATCATATCGCCAAGGCTCGGCTGACCGACGGTAGTGGAAAGCGTAGCCGCGCCGATCGTCCAGACCGCCGCGGTACGGATTCCGGCCATCAGCACCGGCGCCACCAGCGGCGCCTCAACCAGGCGGAGCTTCTGCCACGCCGTCATGCCGACGCCGTCGGCCGCCTCGATCACCGCCGGGTCGATACCGACAAGGCCGGTAACGCCGTTCCTGAGGATCGGCAGCAGTGCATAGAGCGTCAGCGCGAGCAGGGAGGGCAGGAAGCCGAGCGCCGGGATGCCGCCACCGACAAGGGTCGAGAGCGACAGCAGCAGCGGATAGAAGAGCGCCAGCAGCGCAAGCGAGGGGATCGTCTGGATCAGGCTGGCGAACCCGAGCGCGATCTTCGCCACTGTCGGCCGCCGCGCCGACCAGATCGCCAGCGGCAGGCTGACAACGAGCCCCAGCGCCAGCGCTGAGGCGGCGAGCAGCAGATGGGCAGCCAGAAGATCCGGCACGCGGGTGAGCGCTTCGAGGAACGGACTCACGCCCCCTGCTCCAGCGCGTGCAGCCGCCGCGCCTGCTCGCGCGGCACGGCGACGAGCGCATCGGCCTCCGTCCCGCCCTCGCCCGCCAGCAATGCCCTGGGCGTCGCATCGGCGACGATCCGCCCAGCCGCCATCACCAGCACCCGGTCGGCGAGCAGCAGCGCCTCCGCCATGTCGTGAGTCACCATGATCGTGGTGAGGCCGAGCCGGTCGTGCAGCGCGCGGATCGCGACGCCGAGCTGGTCCCGCGTCACCGGATCGAGCGCGCCGAAGGGCTCGTCCATCAGCATCAGTCCCGGCGCGGTGGCGAGCGCCCGGGCGACGCCGACGCGCTGGCGCTGGCCACCCGAGAGCGCGTCGGGCATGCGATTTCCGAAATCACGCGGCAGATCGACCAGGTCGAGCAGGTCGCCGATTCGCCCCGCCCGGTCGCGCTCTCCGGCCAGGCGCAGGCCGATGCCGATATTCTCCGCGACGCTCATATGCGGGAACAGGCCGATATTCTGGAAGACATAGCCGATCCGTCGGCGCAGCGCGTGCGGCTCGGCGCTCGTCACTTCCTCCTCGCCGATCGCGATTCGGCCCGCGGTCGGTTCGATCAGCCGGTTGACCATCTTGAGCAGGGTCGACTTGCCCGACCCGGATGCCCCGACCAGCGCGACGAAGCTGCCCCCCGCAATCTCGAGCGACACGCCGTCGACCGCGACCGCGCCGCCCGGATAGCGCTTGGCGACGCCGTCAAAGGCGATCGAGGGGCCGGGCGATTGTGCTGGCATCGGCGCAGTTTGTGCGGGAGGATGACGCGAACGTCAAACAGCGACGAATGATGGTTGAAGTGGAGGCAGCATGGCAGAGGCGGCAGGGAAATCGATCTTCATCACCGGCGGCGGATCGGGCATCGGCCAGGCGACGGCTAAGCTGTTCGCAAGCCGCGGCTGGCGCATCGGGCTGGCCGACGTCAACGCGAAGGGGCTTGCCGAGACTGCGGCGATGTTGCCGGCGGGCATGGTCGAGACCTATGTGATGGACGTCCGCGACCGCGAGGCCTGGGCAGCGAATCTCGATGCCTTCACCGCGCCGGCCGGCGGGAAGCTCGACGTTCTGTTCAACAATGCCGGGATCGGTACCGGCGGGCCCCTCGCCGAGATGAGCTTCGAGGATATCGACCGGACCGTGTCGATCAACCTGATGGGTGTGCTGAACGGTGCGCGGATCGGCTATGCCTATCTCGCCCGGGCGCCGGGATCCTGCCTGCTCAACACCGCCTCGGCCTCGGCAATCTACGGGGCGGCGGGGCTGGTGCCCTATTCGATGACCAAGTTCGGCGTTCGGGCGATGACCGAGGGGCTCGACGGGGAATGGCATGGCGCCGGGATCAAGGTGCGCGACCTCGTGCCGAGCTTCATCGAGACGCCCCTGCTGAACAGCCCGCGGGGTGGGTCGAACCAGTCGATTCGCGAAACGGTGACGGCCGCCGGCCTTGAGCTGACGCCGGTGGAGGCCGTCGCCCAGGCCGCCTGGGACGCGGTGCATGGCGACAAGGTGCACAGCTATGTCGGCAAGACCGCACGCCGCATGTCGTTCGCTGCCCGGTGGATGCCGGGCCAGCTTCGCAAGATGATGCGGCGGGGGGTCACGGCGGCGAAGTAAGCCGCCTCCCCTCGAACGGGGATGCCCGAAAGATCAGTCCACCAGCAGGTCGATCGCCTCGGCCATGTCGACATCGCGCTGCGAGAGGCCGCCCGCGTCATGGGTGGTCAGCAATATCTCGACCCGGTTCCACACGTTCGACCATTCGGGATGATGATCGGCCTTTTCCGCGAGCAGCGCGACGCGGGTCATGAAGGCGAAGGCCTCGCTGAAGTCGGCGAAGGTGAAGGTTCGGGTGATCGCGTCGCGCGCCTCGTCGAAATCCCATTCATCAAGCGCGTCCAGCGCTTCGGTCCGTTCTTCCTCGGTCAACTGTTCGATCGCCATCAGTGCCTCCTGTAGCGCTCGATGCGCCTTCGCCCTATGGCATAGCCGATGGCGATCCCCGTTCAACCGCGCACCGCGCCCGATGCCGATGCGATCCGCTCGATCGCCCTGAAGACGCTCAACGCGCTGCCGGCCGAGTTCCGCGCGCATCTCGGCGATGTCGTGCTGATCGTGGAGGAGTTCGTCGACGAGGAGACGCTGGCGGCCCTCGGTATCGAGCACCCGCTCGACCTGAGCGGACTCTATCACGGGCGACCGGTCGGCGATAAATCCTCTATGGAATCGGGCGCCCTGCCCGACCGGATTCATCTGTATCGCCGCGCGATCCTGGAGGAATGGATCGAGACCGGGATCGGGCTGGACGAGCTGGTCGCACACGTGATGATTCATGAAGTCGGTCATCATTTCGGCCTGTCGGACGCCGATATGCATGCATTGGAGGACATGGTGGGGGACGCGTGACGGACGCGCTGGCGTTCCGCGAGGTGACCTGCGCGCGGGGCGGGCGGGTATTGTTCGAAGCATTGTCCTTCGCCGTCCCGGCTGGCGGCGCTGCCCTGATCACCGGGCCGAACGGGGTCGGCAAATCGAGCCTGATCCGGGTGGCGGCCGGACTGCTCCGGCCGGCGAAGGGCGCGGTCGAGGCACCGGCGGCGCGAGCGCTGATGGTCGAGGCCGCCGCTTTCGACCCTGAGCGGCGGCTGGGCAGCGCATTGCGGTTCTGGGCCGCGCTCGATGACGACGACACCGATCCCGACTCTCGCGTCGCCGCCGCGCTCGAAGCGATGAACCTTGCGGCGCTGGCCGAGGTGCCGGTGCGGCTTCTCTCGACGGGCCAGCGTCGCCGCGCGGCGCTGGCCCGGGTCGTGGCGAGCCGGGCGCCGCTATGGCTGCTCGACGAACCCGCCAACGGACTTGACGATGCCAGCGTGGCCGTTCTGGAAGTCCTGATCGCCGCGCACCGCGCGGGCGGCGGGATCGCGCTGGTCGCGACTCATCTGCCCATCGACGTGCCGGGCGCGCAACCGATCGTGCTGGGGGCCGCATGAGGCCGTTCCTCACCCTCGTCGCGCGCGATCTCGGGCGCGCCTGGGCTGGCGGGAGCGTGACCTATACGCTCGCCTTTTTCCTGCTCGTCTCGATCCTGTTCCCCTTCGCGATCGGCCCCGATGCCGCTCTGCTGGCGCGGGTCGGCGGCGGGGTGATCTGGGCGGCGGCGCTGCTCGCTGCGTTGATGCCGGTCGAACGGCTGATCGGGCCCGATGCCGAAAGCGGCGTGCTCGACCAGTTCGCCGTACGCGGACTGAGCATGGCGAGCGTCGCGGCCGCGAAGATCGCCGCGCACTGGCTCGCCTTCGGACCGCCGCTGATGCTGGCGGCGGTGATCGCGGCGGGGCTGCTGGATTTGTCGGGCGAGACGGTGCTTCGGGTTGAGCTGGGGTTGCTGATCGGGACGCCCGGGCTGGCGGCTTTGGCGGTCGCGACGTCAGCCCTGGTGTCCGGGCTGCGCGGCGCTGGAGCCGTTGCCGGGCTGGTGATGCTGCCGCTCGCGGTGCCGCTGCTGATCTTCGGCGCTGGCTCGATCGATGGCGGGGCGGGCGCGGTGAAACTGCTGGCGGCGGTCAGCCTGATGCTGGTGGCCGGAGCGCCGTTCGTGGCGGGTGCCGCGATGCGTGCGGGAATGGAGTGAGCTTTCTACTCCCCTCCCGCGAGCGGGAGGGGAGACATTAACGCGACCACCGCGCCCAGATCGCGGTCGGCAGCAGCAGCCCGCGCGCTTCCTCGCGGACCGCCAGTTCTCCTGCTTCGACCTTGCCGCCGAGATCACCCAGCGCCTGGTTGAGCAGTTCGCCGATCGCCAGCGCCGACATGCGCACCGCATAGACCGTGAGGAACAGGAAGCGGGATTCCGCGTCGAGCAGCTTGCGACAATCGGCGATCAGGCCGGGCAGCCCTTCCTCCAGTTTCCACACCTCGCCTTCCGGCCCGCGGCCGAACTTGGGCGGATCGAGCAGGATGCCATCATAGCGACGGCCGCGCCGGACCTCGCGCGCGATGAACTTGGTGGCATCATCGGTCATCCAGCGGATCGGCTTGTCCGCCATGCCTGACAGCACCGCATTGGCGCGGGCGGCCTCGACCGATTTCTTCGAAGCGTCGACATGGACCATCTTCACGCCTTTGGCCGCCAACGCCAGCGTGCCGACGCCGGTATAACCGAACAGGTTGAGACACTCGGGCGCCTCCCCCGTGACCAGCCTGTCGGCGACCTGTTCGCGCATCCAGCTCCAGACCGGCGCCATGTCCGGGAAGAAGCCCAGATGGCGGAAGGGCGTGTTCTGCGCGGTGAAGCTGACATCGTCCCATTTGAGCGGCCAGCCCTCGCGCGGGACTGGCTCAGAGAACTCCCAGCGGCCACCGCCGTCTTCATCAGAACCGGGGATGAATTCGGCCTGGGCGCGCCAGTCGTCCTTCGCCGGCGCCCACAGCGCCTGACCTTCGGGGCGGATGAAGCGGAAGCGACCGTAGCGTTCGAGCTTGCGGCCGTTGCCTGAGTCGATCAGCCCGTAATCAGCCCAGGGCTCGCCGATGAGTGTCTTGAGGTCCATCTAGAAACCCGTTCGTGTCGAGTAGAGGCCGAACGCGTCGAGCACGCGTATCGAGACACATTTGCCCCTCGACATGCCATCTCGACAAGCTCGATGGCTATTCGGGGCGAGCGGCATTTGGGACAGCCCGCTCGGCGATATAGCCGGTAACCGCCTCGAACGTGCCGGGCAGCGATGCGTAACGCTCCTCGCGGTCGAACAGGTCACCGATCCGCGCGGGCAGCGACGGGCGGATGCCGGTCGCGCGTTCGACCGCATCACCGAATTTGGCCGGATGCGCGGTCGCGAGAGTCACCACCGGCACATCGGCGGGAAGATCGATTCGGCGCGCTGCGGCAAGGCCGATCGCCGTGTGCGGATCGATCACCTCGCCCGAACCGTCACACGCCCAGCGCATCGCCAGCGCCATGTCGTCGAGATCGACCCGGTCGCTGGCGAACAGGCTCGCCGCGCCTTCACGCTGGGCGTTGGTGAGGCGCATCGCCCTCGTCGATTCGAAACCGCGCATCTGCTCGCGCGTCGCGGCGCCGTCGCGACCGCCGAGATCGAACAGCAGGCGTTCGAAATTGCTCGACACCTGGATGTCCATCGACGGGCTTGGCGTCGGCACGACCGTGCCTTGCGAATAATCGCCCTGCGACAGCGCACGGTGGAGGATGTCGTTGACGTTGGTCGCGACCACCAGCTTCGCGACGGGCAACCCCATCTTCGCTGCGACATAGCCGGCGAACACGTCGCCGAAATTGCCGGTCGGCACCGAGAAGGCGACCGGCCGGTCGGGCGCACCGAGACGAACGGCGGCGTAGAAATAATAGACCACCTGCGCCATCAGCCGCGCCCAGTTGATCGAGTTGACCGCCGAGAGCTGGAATTTCCCCGAGAAGCCGGGATCGTTGAACATCGCCTTCACCAGCGCCTGGGCATCATCGAAGCTGCCGTCGATCGCGATGTTGTGGATGTTGGGCGCGAGCACCGTGGTCATCTGGCGGCGCTGCACGTCGGAGACGCGGCCCTTGGGGTGGAGCATGAACACATCCACGCCGGCGCGGCCGGCCAGCGCATCGATCGCCGCCGAGCCGGTATCGCCCGAGGTCGCGCCGACGATCGTCACCTGCCGGTCGGAACCGGCGAGGAAACGTTCGAACAACAGGCCGAGCAGCTGGAGCGCGACGTCCTTGAAGGCGAGCGTCGGGCCGTGGAACAGCTCGAGCAGCCATTGCTGATGGTCGAGCTGGACCAGCGGGGTGACCGCAGCGTGGGAGAAGCGGCCATAGGCCTGGGCGCAAAGGTCGAGAAGTTCCTCGCGGGAGAGCGTGCCCTCGACGAAGGGCGCCATCACCGCGACGGCGGTATCGACATAGGAGAGGCCGCGCAGCGCAGCGATCTCGTCCCTGCCGAGGCTCGGCCAGGTCTCCGGGACATAGAGGCCCCCGTCACTGGCAAGGCCCGCAAGCGTGACCTGTTCGAAATCCAGGACGGGTGCCGCCCCACGGGTACTGATATAGCGCATGGCCGATGCGCCTAACCGCGACGCGGCAAAGTCACAAGCATATCAGGCTTTCGGGCACATCAAGCTTTCAGGCGGCGACGCACGGCTATCGCGTAGATCACCGCCGCGACGAGCGCGAACAGGAACCATTGAACGGCATAAGCGAGGTGATTGTTGGGGACCGCCGACAGATCCGGCCCCGGATTGGCATCGAGCCCCGGCGCAGGCGGGTCGGCCATGAGCATCAGTGTCTTGGGCTCGGACGAGAAGATCGAGGCGATCAGCGGTCGGTGGTCGAGGGCATGGGTGATATAGCCGGTCACTTCGCCACCGCGCCATGTCGGCTTCGCATCGGGTGCCTGGGCGACGCCGATCTGCACCGTCAGCCCTGGCCCTTCTGCACCGGTGCGGCATTGCGCGATCTGGCGCCAGCCGACCCCGCCACGCGCGTTGCGCCCACCCTCGACCCTGAAGCTGACCGGTTCGAGGCAGAAGGCGCTTGCCCGACGGAATAACAGGCTGTCGTCCATCGGAATGCGCGGAAAGGCAATCGGCGGCAGTCCGCGATTCGCGGAGAGGCGAACGAGCATCGCCTCCTTCTCGCCCTTGCGCTGGAGCTGCCAGACGCCGAGCGCGATCATTGCCGCGATGGCCAGGCCGACCAGGACGGTCGCGACGATGGGGAAGCGCTTCATTCGTCCGCGATCCGGCCTTCGTGCGCCGAATTGCGATATTCGAACGCGAGCAGCGCGCCTTTGGCGACGCGCAACGACCCGGTCACCGCGACGGCCGCGAGCGGCACCAGGATCAGCGCGAGCAGCCAGAGCGGCGGCTCGACCGTCAGTTGCAGCGTCACCGCAACCCCGACGAGCAGCCCGCCGACGATCAGAGTCAGGAACGCGGCGGGGCCGTCCCCCACGTTGAACCGGGTGAGTTCGAGCCCGCAGGCGGCACAGCGATCGGCGAATTTCGTCATGCCGGCGAACAGCGTCCTGGCGCCGCAGCGCGGACACAGGCCCTTGAGCGCCACATCGAGCGGCGCGGGGCGCGACGAGGCGACCGGATCAGGCGCGACCGAGGCACCAGGGATCGGGCTGCATGTCGACGGGCATACCCACGGCATCGGGCGCGGGGTAGCGCAGCTTGAAGGTGAAGGCGCGCTCGCTCGGGCCGAACCGGTCGAGCAGCCAGAGTCGCGCAAAAGCCTCGTCGATCGTTGGCACGGACCCGGCCGGAACCCACCACAGCGCCTGATAGGCCCCGTCGAACCGATCGAACCAGCTGCGGCGTTGCGCCATCACCGGGGTGTGGGCGCTGCGATAGACATAGTCGAAAAGTGATTCGGCATCAGCCCAGACCGACATGTTGAGGATCAGCCTGGGATCGGGCGTCGGCTGGAGATCGGTGGCGCTGTTGCCATCGCCTTTCAGCCGCCAGACGAATCCCGCGCTAGCCTCGGCAAGCGCGTTGATCCGGTCGAGTTCCTGAAAGAAGCCGGCCACCTGCGGGTCATCGGCCGGCGCGACGAGCCGACCGATATTGACCTGCGCGAGGTGCCAGCCCGACGTCACGCCGGGGTTAGCCGCCGTGGACCGCTGCGCCCCAGCCGCCCCAGACATAGATCGAGACGAACAGGAACAGCCACACCACGTCGACGAAGTGCCAGTACCAGGCGGCAGCCTCGAAGCCGAAATGCTGGCGCGGGGTGAAGTCGCCCTTGTACGCCCGGATCAGGCAGACGATCAGGAAGATCGTGCCGATGATGACGTGGAAACCGTGGAAACCGGTCGCCATGAAGAAGGACGCGCCATAGTTGATCCCGTGGAAGGGGAACGGTGCCTCGGCATATTCATAGGCCTGGATCGACGAGAACAGCAGGCCGAGAACGATCGTCAGCCACAGCCCCTTGAGCACGCCGTCGCGGTTGCCGACACCGAGCAGACCCCACAGGCCGGTCTTCTCGCCGCCGCGCTGGTTGTGGATCAGGGCGTGGTGCGCCCAGGTGACCGTCGTGCCCGAGGTGAGCAGGATGATCGTGTTCAGCAGCGGGAACTTGAAGGCGTCGATCACCTCGATGCCCTTGGGCGGCCAGGTGCCGCGCGCCGCATCGGCGATCAGGCTGACCGTGCCGTCGGCGATCTGCACCGGCGCCGGGAACAGCGAGAAATCGAAGAAGGCCCAGAACCAGCCGACGAAGAACATCACTTCCGAGGCGATGAACAGGATCATCCCGTAACGCAGGTGAAGCTGCACCACCGGCGTATGATCGCCGGCATGCGCTTCCCTGATCACGTTGCTCCACCAGGAGAACATGGTGAGGAGAACCGCGGCGACGCCAATGAAGAAGATGGTGCCGCCGCCGATGCCGAACACGCTGCCGGAATGCATCCACATGATGCCGCCGATCGCCATGGTGAGCGCTGAGAACGAGCCGACGAACGGCCAGATATCGGGTGGCAGGATATGATAGTCGTGGTTCTTGGCGCCGGCCATTCTTCGGTCCCCGTTAATAGGCTGTCGACAACGCTCTAGCTGGCTGCTTTCGCGGAATCCACAGGGTAAAAGGTGTAGCTGAGGGTGATCGTCTTCACGTCGGCCGCATCCGGATCGGTGAGGATCTTCGGGTCGACGAAGAAGATCACCGGCATGCGGGCTGTCTCACCCGGCTTGAGCGTCTGCTGCGTGAAGCAGAAGCACTGGATCTTGGTAAAATATTTGCCGGCCTGGGCCGGCGTGACGTTGAAGGTCGCGGTGCCGGTCACCGGCTTGTCGCTGTTGTTCGTCGCCGTGAAGAAGGCCATGTCGCGCGCGCCGATCGCAATCGTCTCCGACGGCACTTCCGGCTTGAACGTCCAGGGCAGCTTCGGCGCGACATTGGTGTCGAAATCGACCCGCACCTGCTCATGCCCGACCGCGCCCGGTGCCACCAGCCCACGCTGGGTGGTGCCGTTGAGCCCGGTCGCCTCGCAGAACATGCGGTACAGCGGCACGCTGGCATAACCGAGCCCGGTCATGAAGCACACGCCGACACCGGCGAGGATCGCGGTGCGCAGCGTGCGGGTCAATGCGCCGCCCCTGCCTTGATCTTCACGATGCTGATCGCGAAGACGAGGATGACGAAGGCACCGAGCAGCACCGCCATGACGATCGCGCGGGAACGCTGACGGGCGCGGATCTGATCATCTTCGTTCTTCATCAGCCGACCCACCTGTCGACGACCAGCGCGCCGAAAATAATGAAAAGATAAAGGATCGACCAGGCGAACAGCCGCTTTTCGGGCCGCATCGCATCGCCCGTACCGGTCGTGCGCACGCTGACCTGAAGCGCGAGCGCCGCGAACACGAACGTCGTCGCGATGGCGACCACGCCGTAGATCGCGCCGGTCAGACCAAGCGCCCATGGAGCGACCGCGACCGCCGCCATCGGGATGGTGTAGAGCCCGATCTGCAGCCGGGTCGTGCGCTCTCCGGCGACGACCGGCATCATCGGCACGCCGGCGGCCGCGTAGTCGGACTTCATGAACAGCGCGAGCGCCCAGAAATGCGGCGGGGTCCACAGGAAGACCAGGGTGAACAGCAGCACCGGCAGCGTCGCGATGTCGCCGGTGGCGGCCGCCCAGCCGATCAGCGGCGGGAAGGCGCCGGCAGCTCCGCCGATGACGATATTCTGCGGCGTCCGGCGCTTCAGCCAGACGGTATAGATGAGGACGTAGAACAGGATCGAGGCGGTGAGGATCGCAGCGGCGATCAGGTTCACCGCCAGTCCCATCAGGATCACCGAGAAGAACGCCAGACCGACGCCGAAATGCAGCGCCGCCTGCCGGTCCATGCGGCCGGCCGGCAGCGGCCGGCGCTCGGTCCGCTTCATCCTGGCGTCGAGATCGGCCTCGTACCACTGGTTGAGCGCACCGGCGGCGCCCGCGCCCAGCGCGATGCACAGGATCGCGGTGAAGCCGAGCACCGGATCGATACCCACCGGCGCCGCCAGCATCCCGCACAGGCCGGTGAAGACGACGAGCGTCATCACCCGCGGCTTCGTCAGCGCGAGGAAATCGCGCCAGTCGGCGGGAAGCGTGGTCGTCTGTGCAGTCGTCGTGGTCATCGGTTCAACTCTCCCCTCCCGCTTGCGGGAGGGGTGGGGGTGGGCTCGCGCTATCTGCGCACGTTACGTTCACGGTGAGCGGGAGCCCACCCCTACCCCTCCCGCTTCCGGGAGGGGAACTTACTGTGCCGCCCGCGAGCGGCCCCGTACGGTCAGTCGATGCGCGGCAGCGTCTCGAACTGATGGTAAGGCGGCGGGCTCGACAGCGTCCACTCAAGCGTCGTCGCGCCTTCGCCCCAGGGGCTGTCGCCTGCCTTCTTGCCCGCGAAGAGCGACCAGAACAGGTTGACGAAGAAAACCAGCATCGACGCAGCCATGATCATGTAGCCGACCGTCGCGATCCAGTTCCAGTGCTCGTACGCCGGGTTATAGTCCGGGATACGGCGCGGCATGCCCTGCAGGCCGAGGAAGTGCATCGGGAAGAACAGGATGTTCACGCCGATGAAGAACACCCAGAAGTGCAGCTGGCCGAGGAACTCGCTGTACATCCGGCCCGACATCTTCGGGAACCAGTAGTAGAAGCCGGCGAACAGGCTGAACACCGCGCCGAGCGACAGCACATAGTGGAAGTGCGCGACGACGTAATAGGTGTCCTGCATGTAATCGTCGACGCCGCCGTTCGCGAGCACCACGCCGGTCACGCCGCCGACGGTGAACATGAAGATGAAGCCGATCGCCCACATCATCGGGGTCTTGAAGCTCATCGAGCCGCCCCACATCGTCGCGATCCACGAGAAAATCTTGATGCCGGTTGGAACCGCGATGACCATCGTCGCGGCGGTGAAGTACATCTTCACGTTCACGCTGAGGCCGGTGGTGAACATGTGGTGCGCCCACACGACGAAGCCGACCACGCCGATCGCGACCATGGCATAGGCCATGCCCAGATAACCGAACACCGGCTTCTTCGAAAAGGTGGAGATGATGTGGCTGATCATGCCGAAGCCCGGCAGGATCATGATGTACACCTCGGGATGGCCGAAGAACCAGAACAGATGCTGGTACAGGACGGGATCGCCGCCGCCGGCCGGATCGAAGAAGGTGGTGTGGAAGTTGCGGTCGGTCAGCAGCATGGTGATCGCCGCGGCAAGAACCGGCAGCGAGAGAAGCAGCAGGAAAGCGGTGACCAGCACCGACCAGACGAACAGCGGCATTTTGTGCAGCGTCATGCCCGGGGCGCGCATGTTGAAGATCGTGGTGATGAAGTTGATCGCCCCGAGGATCGAGCTGGCGCCCGCGAGATGGAGCGACAGGATCGCCATGTCGACCGATGGCCCAGGCTCCCCGTACGTGGAGAGCGGCGCATAGACCGTCCAGCCGGTGCCGGCACCCCCGAAGAAGGGCGAAGCGAGCAGCAGGGTGAAGCTTGGCACCAGCAGCCAGAAGGAGATGTTGTTCATGCGCGGGAACGCCATGTCCGGCGCGCCGATCATCAGCGGCACGAACCAGTTGCCGAAGCCGCCGATCATCGCCGGCATGACCATGAAGAACACCATGATCAGGCCGTGCGCGGTGATGAGCACGTTCCAGAGATGAAGCGCGTGATCCAGACCCTGGTCGCCGCCGGGCAGCCAGGCAGCCCATTCGCCAAGATACTGGATGCCGGGATGAGCCAGCTCGGCGCGCATCAAGCCCGAGATGCCACCACCGATGATGCCCGCGCAGATCGCGAAGATCAGGTAGAGGGTGCCGATGTCCTTGTGGTTCGTCGACATGAACCAGCGCGCGAAGAAGGCCGGCTTGTGATCGGCATCGTGATGCGCGTGATCGTCATGGTGCGCGTCGAACGCGGACGGGTGAAGGGCGGTGTCGGTCATTGTCTTACTGTCCAGCGTTGCCGGCGCCGGCGACGTTGGTCGCGGCAGCCTGGTTGGTGGCGGGAGCGGCGCTGGTCGCGTTCTCGACCGGTCCGGTGGCGTTTTCGGTGGCCGTTTCGGCCGGCGCGGTCGCCGCTGCATCGGCCGGCTTGGTGCCGCCGGCAGCCGGCATCGTGCCGCCCTTCGCCTTGACCCAGGCGGCGAACACCGCGGGCTTCACGGCCACGACAGTGATCGGCATGAAGCCATGGCGCGCGCCGCAAAGCTCGGAGCACTGGCCGAAATAGACACCTTCCTTCTCGATCGTGAAGCTCGTCTCGTTCAGGCGACCCGGGACCGCGTCGAGCTTGATCCAGAAGGCGGGCATCGCCCAGCTGTGGATCACGTCGTTCGCGGTGGTGATGAGGCGGATCGGCACGCCGACCGGCAGCACGATGCGGTTGTCGGTCGCGAGCAGCGCGGGGCCGTCCGCATCGGTGCGCGCGCGCTCGCCCGGCTGGACCTGGCCCTTTTCCTTCAGCATGTTCGAGGTGATCTCGAACCCGCCATGATCGGGATATTGATAGGTCCAGTACCACTGGTTGCCGATCGCCTTCAGCGTGACGGCATTGGCAGGCGCCGGCTTGAACTGCGCAGCGAGCAGCCCGATCGAGGGCGCGGCGATCAGCGCGAGGATGATGACGGGGACCGCGGTCCAGATGATCTCGATGAAGGTGTTGTGCGAGGTCTTCGATGCCACCGGGTTCGCCGCGCGGCGATAGCGGAACATCACCCACATCAGCAGGAACAGGACGAGCACCGAAATGGCGGTGATGACGGGGAGCAGGATCGCATTGTGGAACCAGTGGGCGCGACGGCCATTCGGCGTCACCTGATCCTGCAGGGTCAGATGCCCGTTTACCGGCATGCCGACACCCGGAACTGGCCGGACATCCGGCCCGCCATCGAGCACGAGCATCGGATCGGCCGGCGCGGCGACGGCGGGCGCGGCGCTGGTGGTCGGCACAGCATTGGTCGTTGCCGGAGCCACCGTCGTGGTAGGCGTGGCCGCCTGTGGCGCCGGTGCCGTGGCGTTGCCGATACCCGCTATCGCGAGTCCTGCCGCCAGCACAATCGACTTCAACCCCTTACTGCGCATGCGTCTCGTCACCCCTGATTGCGCCTTTTCCGTCTCCGGCGCGCGAGCGGACATACGCTCGTTGCGATGGGCCTATACGCGGGAGGTGCTGGTGCCTCAAGCGTGTCGGGGCGTTTTTTGACACTGGGGCCGACCCGGACGTTGCGCGCCCCCTGCCGGGCTCCTATCAACCCTTCGCTTCACGAAAGACCCGCGTAGATGACCGACGACGAGATCCTGGCCGAGTTCCGAGCCGCCGACGCCCTGCTTGAAGGACATTTCATCCTTTCTTCGGGCCTGCGTTCCTCGCGCTACCTGCAATGCGCGCGCGTGCTGATGGATCCGGCGCGGGGCGCGCGCCTGTCGACCGAGCTGGCGACGCGAATCCCGGCCGAGCTGCGCTCGCGGATCGACGTGGTGGTCTCGCCCGCGATGGGCGGGGTGATCGCCGGGCACGAGATGGCGCGCGCGCTCGGCGTCGAGGCGATGTTCCTCGAACGACCCGACGGCGTGTTCGAGCTGCGCCGCGGCTTTCGCCTGTCGCCGGGTGCCAAGGTGCTGATGATGGAGGATGTCGTCACCACCGGCCTTTCGTCCCGTGAGGCGATCGCGGCGATCGGCCGGGCCGGGGGCGAGACGATCGCGGCCGCCTCGCTGGTGGACCGGTCGAGCGGGACCGCCGATCTGGGCGTGCCCTTCTTCCCGCTGATCCGGCTCGACGTACCGACCTATCAGCCCGAATCGCTACCGCCCGAGCTGGCGGCCCTGCCCGCGATCAAGCCGGGCAGCCGGGCCGCGGCATGAACGATTTCCTGCGGCTCGGCGTCAACATCGACCATGTCGCGACCGTCCGCAACGCGCGCGGCGCCGGCTATCCCGATCCGGTCCGCGCCGCGCTGGCCGCCGCCGAGGCAGGCGCCGATGGAATCACCGCGCATCTGCGCGAAGACCGGCGCCACATCACCGACGACGATATCGCCCGTCTGTCAGAACGGCTGACCATCCCGCTCAATCTTGAGATGGCGGCGACCGACGAGATGCTCGCCATCGCGCTGCGCCACCGGCCGCACGCCGCCTGCATCGTTCCCGAAAAACGCGAGGAGCGCACCACCGAAGGCGGGCTCGACGCGGCCGGACAGCATAATCTGCTGGCGCCACTGGTGAGCGAACTCGGCGCCGCAAAAATCCGCGTGTCGTTGTTCATCGAGCCCGACGCGCGCCAGATCGAGGCGGCGCTGCGTCTCGGCGCGCCGGTCGTTGAGCTGCACACCGGCCGCTATGCCGAACTTGAGGGTGAGGCGCAGGCACAGGAATTGCGCCGGTTGAGCGACGCCGCCGCGCTCGCCGCGAAGAACGGCATCGAGGTTCATGCCGGGCACGGCCTGACCTATGACAATGTCGCGCCGATCGCCGCGATCCGGCAGGTGCGCGAGTTGAACATCGGCCACTTCCTGGTCGGCGAGGCGATGTTCGTCGGGCTTGGCGAAGCGGTACGCACGATGCGCGCCGCGATGGATGTCGCGCGGTGAGGGGCATTCCTCCCCGGCACGGGGAAGGGGACCGCGCGTTTCTTCAGCGCGTGGTGGAAGGGGGAGCGTCACAAGCGCTTCGCCTGCGAAAGCCCCCCTCCACCGTCCCGCGGATGCCCCCTTCGCCGCGCCGGGGAGGATGAGATGATCATCGGGCTCGGTTCCGACCTGTGCAATATCGAGCGGATCCAGGCGTCGCTCGACCGGTTCGGCGCGCGCTTCGAGAATCGCGTATTCACCGAGATCGAGCGCGCCAAGGCCGATCGCCGGCCCTTCACCAAGGCCGGCACGCTGGCCAAGCGCTTCGCCGCGAAGGAGGCTTTCTCCAAGGCGGTGGGCACCGGATTCAAGCGGGGCGTGTTCATGAAGGACATCGGCGTGATCAACGCGCCGTCGGGCGCGCCGACGCTGGCGCTGACCGGCGGCGCCCGGGCGAGGCTTGACGCGCTGACACCCGCAGGCCACGTCGCCCATGTACATCTGACGCTGACCGACGATCACCCATGGGCGCAGGCCTTCGTGGTGATCGAAGCGATCAGGACCGAGTAGGACGACACATGAGTGAGGAGTTGGCGTTGGACCGAGTGCCCGAACAGGAGGCCGCGCCCGCGCCGGAAGCCGTCGATACGCGCCCGACCACCGACTGGTGGGGCGAGGTGAAGGGAATCCTCTGGCTGATCCTGGCAGTGCTCGGTTTCCACAGCTTCATCGCCAAACCCTTCTACATCCCGTCGGAATCGATGCTGCCCGGGCTGCAGGTCGGCGACCAGCTGATCGTCACCAAATATGCCTATGGCTGGTCCTTCGTCTCGCCGACCATCCCCAACCCGGTCGCGATGTTCCGCAGCCTGGTGTTGCACCAGGACGTGGAAAGCTGGGGTGTGCAATTGCCCTTCATCCAGGGCCGGCTGTTCGGGAAGATGCCAGAGCGCGGCGACGTCGTCATCGTGACGCCGCCGGGACGCAACACCGACTATATCAAGCGCCTGATCGGCCTGCCCGGCGACCGGCTCCAGGTGATCGACGGCACCGTCTATCTGAACGGCACCGCGGTGAAGCGCGGGGTGCCGCACGACACGCTGATTCCGGTCGATGCCAAGACGGTATGCGATCCGGAACAATATCCCGGCGCGCTCCAGACCGGCCCCGACGGCAAGCAATATTGCCGCCTGACGCTGGTGACCGAGACGCTGCCCAATGGCCGCCACTACGACACGGTCGAATCAGGGCCGAGCGACGGCGACAATTACGGCCCGATCACGATCCGCCCCAACCATGTGTTCCTGATGGGCGACAATCGCGACCATAGCGCCGACAGCCGCTTCTCCGTGTCGGCCATGGGCCTGGGCGGCGACGTGCCCTGGGAGAATCTGGGCGGCCGCGCCGAGTTCATCACCTTCTCCAAGAGCGGCAACGGGACGTGGAATCCCTTTACCTGGGGGCAAAGCTTCCGACCCGGCCGTGCTGGCACATCGCTGCACGCGGCGCGGGATACTGCGAAGGAATGACGATGGCGACACCGCCAGCAGCAACCGAACCCGGCCCGAACGAACTGCGCGATCCCTTCGTCCGCAAGGAATTGAAGCGCGCGACCGTATGGCTCGGGCTCGCCGCGGCGATGGCGCTGGTGGTGGTGCTGATCCAGCCGATCCTGATCATCTTCGGCGGCCTGGTCTTCGCCGCGATGCTCGACGGCGGTGTCCGGCTCATCGGGCGCGTGCTGCCGCTCGGACGCGGGCTCCGCCTGATGATCGTCGTGCTCTGCACCATCGCGTTCGTGGTGGGCGTCATCTACATGACCGGCGTGCAGGTCGCCGCCCAGGCTGAACAACTGCGCGTGACGCTCGAGGTGCAGGCCAACCATCTCGTCGCCTGGGCATCGGGCATGGGCCTGATGCCCGGACGTGCCGATGTGAACGGCCTGCTCCAGCAGGCGATGGGCTCCTTCGGTAAGCTCACCTCCTGGGTCGGCTCGGCGCTGGGGGCGCTGACCAGCCTGTTCATGGTGCTGGTGATCGGCCTGTTCGTGGCGATGGAACCGCGACTCTATGACCGTGGGCTGCAATGGATGGTCCCCTCCGACGTGCGCGGCGAATTCGCCATCACCATCGACCGGATGGCGGCGACGATGCGGCGGCTGCTCGCCGGGCGCCTGGCGGGCATGTTGTTCGAGGGTGTGCTGACCTGGCTCTGCCTGTGGGCAGCCGGCGTGCCGATGGCTCTGCTGCTCGGCATCCTGACGGGCCTGCTCGCCTTCATCCCCAATATCGGCGCCTTCACGAGCGGCGTGCTGATGACCGCTGTCGGCTTCAGCGCCGGGGTCGAGACCGGCCTGTGGGCAATCGCGATCTATTTCACCGTCCAGACCTTCGACGGCTATGTCGTGATCCCGATGGTCGCCCGGCGGACCGTCGACCTGCCACCCGCCCTGACCCTGTCGTCGCAGATCCTGGCAAGCACGCTGTTCGGCGTGCTCGGCCTGGCCCTGGCCGACCCGATCGTGGCGATGATCAAGGTCGCGCTCGAACGCAATTCGGAGCGCGCGATCGAGGACGCCAGCGAAGAGGGGGTCAGCGCGGCATGATCAGGCTCTATGACTATTGGCGGTCGTCGGCTGCCTATCGCGTGCGGATCGCCCTGAACCTGAAGCACGTCCCTCATGAGCGCGAGAATATCGCCCTGCTCGAAGGGGTGCATCGGTCGCCGGAGAATCTGGCGCGCAACCCCCAGGGATTCGTCCCGACGCTGGAGGTCGACGGCGAGGCGTTGACTCAGAGCCTGGCGATCATCGACTATCTCGACGCGCTCTATCCCGACCCCCCAATGGTGCCGCACGATCCGCTCGCCCGTTCGCGCGTGCTCGCCCAGGCACTGCTGATCGCGGCCGACATCCATCCGGTGAACAATCTGCGCATCCTCAAGCGGCTGGAAAGCCAGTTCGGCGCCGACCAGGGGGCGAAGGACGAATGGTACCGTCACTGGATCATTGAGGGCTTCACGGCGCTGGAGAAGCTGGCGAAATCGGGTCCCGGCCCGCTGCTCGGTGGCGACGCGCCCAATCTCGCCGATGTCTGCCTGGTGCCGCAGATGTTCAACGCGCGCCGCCTCTCCGTCCCGCTGGAAGGTTTCCCCAGGCTGGTGGCGGCTGACGCCGCGGCGAATGCGATTCCCGAGATCGCAGCCGCGCATCCCGACCGCGTCAAACCCGACCGCTAGCGCCGGGCGACGACCGAATCGAACAGGTCGAGATAGCGCCGCGCTGAATCGGCGCCCGGTTCGGGCATCGGTTCCGGGCGGAGACGATCGGGCACGAGCCAATGGTCAAGCGCGCCGACCAGGGCATCGTCATCCCCCACCGGCACAATGCTGCCCTGCGCCGGGATCGTGACGATCTCGCTGACCGCGACGCTCGAATCGGTCGACACCACCGGGGTCCCCTCGGCGAGCGCCTCGCGCAGCACGCCCGGCACGCCCTCGAAATCGGACGTCAGCACGACCGCGGTCGCCCGCGCCAGCACATGGCATGGATCGGGATGATATCCGGGCAGATGGACCCGGCCATCCAGACCGAGCGCGGCGACCTGCGCCTCGAGCGCCGGCCGCTCGGTCCCCTCGCCCAGGATCACCAGTTGCACATCGTCATGCGCCAGCCGCGGCAGCGCAGCGATCATCCGGTCCCAGCGCTTCTGCGGCGCGAGCCGGCCAACGCCGAGCAGGAAACGCCCCCCGGGCAGCCAGGCAGGCGTATCATAGGGCGCCCGATACGCCGGCGGATTGGGGATCACGCTGATCCGGTCAGCCGCGATTCCCATCCTCGCGATCGATTCGTCCCGCATCGCCGCCGTCATCGCGACGACGTGATCCACGAAGTGCGGATGGGTGGACAGCCAGACCCGATAGGCCGCCGAAAGAAGCGGCCCCTGGTCGGCGCGGTCGAGCCGGTTCGATACCTTGGCGACGATCGGCGGGCAGTGCCGGCCGAGACGGAGCCGCAGGTACAGGGCCATGCCGGTATAATGGTTGCCCGGGCAGAAGATCAGGCCGGGCGACAGCTCGCGAGCGATTCCCGCCACGGCACGCAGCCCGCCATAGGAGCGATCGCCGAGGATCCGGATGT
The DNA here is from genome assembly GCA_040388155.1 of Pseudomonadota bacterium. Taxonomy (GTDB): domain Bacteria; phylum Pseudomonadota; class Alphaproteobacteria; order Sphingomonadales; family Sphingomonadaceae; genus Sphingomonas. The sequence continues at coordinate 179,421 of JAZKCJ010000014.1, read as the reverse complement.
CCAGGGTTTCGGGTGCGATGAGAGGCAGCTCGCGCGCCAGCGGGCCGCTCGCGTCGCCAATCACCAGGGTGACGCGCCGCCCCGCCTCGCTCCAGCTGCGGGCGAGTCGCAGCAATACCCGCTCGACTCCGCCGCCTTCGAGCGTCTGCGCATAGGCCAATATGCTGGCTGGCTGAAGGGAGGGATTCGGCATCTTGCGGGGTGCCATAACGGCTCATTGCAGCAAAAGTGTCGCAGCGCAGCACAAAACGGACATTATTTGGGTGCAGGTTGCAAATTGCCGCAGAAAAACGATCTAGCTAAAGGCGCGCCAACCCCGGTCAAGACCGGAACCAGAATAAAACAGGTCGAAACGTGGACGGACTGGGCTCGAAAATTCCTATCATCGACAGTGCCAATGCGCCCCTGGTGACGGTCCCCGACCTCGCCGGGCTCGAACCCGTGCAGACGCTGAAACGGCGTTGGCCCATGGTGATCGGGGCGATCATCACCCTCGCGATGATCGGAGGGCTTCTCCGCGAACTGTTCGGATCTGGCCTCGCCGGCCTGAGTCGCGCCGTGCCGCACGACCCGCTTTTCTACGTCGCCTTCACCCTTTTGTATCTCGCGCCGCCGGTCGGCGACTTCATCATCTTCCGCAAGCTGTGGCGCATTCCCCTGTCCGGGCTGGCCGCGCTGCTGAAAAAACGGATCGCGAACGACGTGGTGCTCGGCTATTCGGGCGAAGCCTATTTCTACGCCTGGGCGCGGCAGCGCTCGCAGATGGTGGCGGCCCCGTTCGGCGCCGTGAAGGACGTCAGCATCCTGTCCGCGATCGCGGGCAATGCCGTCACCCTGGGAATGATCGCGATTGCCTTGCCGCTCGGCGTCGATCTGCTCACGCCGATCCAGCTTCATACAGTGGCGACATCGGCAGCGATCACCTTCGCCATGTCGCTGCCCTTCCTGATCTTCTCGAAGCGTGTCTTCTCGCAGCCCCGCCGCACCCTGTGGTGGATCTTCATGGTTCACGCCATCAGGCTGATCTCCGGATCGGTCTTCCTCGCCTTCGCCTGGCACTATGCGCTGCCGACCGTTTCGATCGGCATGTGGCTGATCCTCGGCGCAGCGCGACTGCTCGTCTCACGGCTGCCATTGGTGCCGAACAAGGACCTTCTTTTCGCCAATTTCGCGATCATATTGATCGGGCAGGATGCAGAGCTTTCGGAACTAATGGCGATGACGGCTGCCCTGGTGCTGCTCGTGCATGTCATCCTGATCGGTTCCTTCAGCCTGTACGGCTTGCTGAGGACGAAGAATGTCGTTGCGTAAATCTCTCGCGGGCATCGTGCTGTACGGCGCGATGGTCGTTCCGCTGGCGGGCCAGGCCCAGGCCGGCGTGCTCGGCCCGGACAGCACGGCGTGCACCAGCGGCACCGGCCCTGCGATCCGGGTCAATATCTCCGGGCTGAAGGATCGCACGGGCGAGCTGAAGCTTGAACTCTATCCGGCGACCGAGGCCGATTTCCTGAAGGACGACCGCGATCTCATCAAGGAAGGCAAGTTCTTCCGGCGAGTCCGCGTACCCACCCCGCAATCGGGCGCGATCACGATGTGCATCAAGGCGCCGACGCCGGGCCATTACGCGCTGCTGTTCACGCACAATCGCGACGGCCGGAACAAGTTCGATTTCTGGAGCGATGGCGCCGGTTTCCCCAGCAATGTGAAGCTCGGCCGGACGCGCCCCAAGCTGAACATGGCGATGATCAATGTCGGCTCGGGCGTGACGACCACCGACATCCAGGCGCAATATCTGCGCGGCCTCGGCGGCTTCGGCCCGATCAAGCCGAAGAACTGAGGGCGACATGCGAATCGTCGACGTCAACGAATTCTATTCACCCACCGGCGGCGGGGTTCGTACCTATATCGACCGGAAAATGGGAATCATGTCCGAACTGGGGCATGAACTGATCGTGATCGCCGCCGGCCGCGAGAATCTCGTCGAGGAACGCCCGGGCGGCGGCAAGATCATCTACGTCAAGGCGTCCCGCCTGCCCTTCGACAAGAATTACGGCTTGTTCTGGGACGCGGCCCCCGTCACCAGCCTGCTCGACGAGCTCAAGCCCGACCTCGTCGAAGCCTCTTCGCCCTGGCGACCGGCCTGGATCGTTGGGCAGTGGCAGCAAAAGAGGGGACAGGAGGACGCCGCCAAGGTGTTCTTCATGCACAACGACAATGTCGCGGCCTATGCGCTACGCTGGTTCGAGGGCCTGGCAGCGCAAGACCGGATCGAGCGCGCCTTTGCCTGGTACAGTCGCTATATGAGCCGCTTCCTCGACAATTACGATGCGGTCGTGACCAACGGTCCAGCGCTGGAGAAGCGGCTGAAGGCGCGCGGCGTGCGAATCGACGCGGCAATGCCGCTGGGTATCGAACGCGGTCACTTCTCCCCCGACCTGCGCGACGAGACGCTGCGCACCGCCCTGCTCGCCCAGTGCGACCTGCCACCCAACGGCCATTTGCTGCTCGGCCTCGGCCGCCACCACCCGGAGAAGCGCTGGCGACTGGTGATCGACGCGGTCGAGCGCGCCGGATCGTCGCTGCCAGTGGGCCTGGTGCTGCTCGGCACGGGTATCGAGAGTCGCACGATCGAAAAACGCATCGCTGGCAGCCCGCATATCCGCATGTTCCGGCCAGTCTATGACCGAGAGCGGCTGGCGCGGATCGTGGCGAGTTGCGACGCGCTGATCCACGGGTCAGAAGCCGAGCCATTCGGGCTGGTTGCGTCAGAGGCGATGGCCGCGGGGCTGCCGCTGATCGCGCCCGACACCGGCGGGTGCGCGGAGATCGCCGATCCCCATTGCTCCGAACTCTATACCGCGCGTGACGCCCAGTCCGCGGCGCTTGCCATCCACCGCCTCTTCGCACGCGACCCGGCAATCCTGCGCCGCGCCGCGAGGGTTGCCGCCGGCAAGGTCCGCAGCGACCGCGAGCATACCATAGAGTTGATGGACTATTATGCCGGACTGGTCGCGGCGCGGCGCGACGGCCGGAGGAGCAACGCCGTCGCCTGACGCACCCCTGCCCGGCGCCCCCACCGAATGTCTTTCAGGTGCAATCGAAATGGGTGCATCAGATACCGCGTCCCGTTTGACATAATTCCAGCATTTCTCGCGAATGTAGAGGCCGCGGATATTTCCGACCGCGCGCGCCACAAGGCGCCGGTGTTTCGGGTTTTGATGCGCGGGAGATGAACCTTGAGCTTTGGGAATGCCATTTCGTCCGGATTGAGATCAGGACGAGGGAGCGGCAGGCAGAAGAACCAGGCGCCACGCCCCTTCAGGATTGCCTCGGCCATCTGGACATGCTTCCACGAGGTGATTAGGCGGCGGCGATGCAGCACGACATCGTCATCCGGACAGCCGCCGCAAAGAGGCTCCGGCCCTGAGCGCCGACATCGTGTCTCCGCCCACGCCCAGAACCGCCCGCAGTCGTGCCGCGCTTGCGCTCGTCTTCATAGCGGCGATGGCATTGTTCTTCCGTACGCCGATTCTCAGCGGGTTCGATCTCGGCTTCGGGGATCGCGCCGACGGAATGATCGAGATCAGCATTCTCGAACATTGGCGCAACGTGCTGAGCGGTGTCGCCCCCTGGAATGCGACGGGCTATTTCTATCCCTATGCCGGTACGCTCGGCTATAATGACGGCTATTTCCTGTACGGGCTGGTCTATTCCTTCTGGCGACTGTTCGCCGATCCGTTCCATGCCGACACGCTGAACATCCTGACCTTCAAGACGATCGGTTTTGTGTCGGCCTACCTGCTGGTCGCCCGAACGCTTGGCTGGGGCCGGACCGCGGCGTCGCTGGTGGCACTGCTGTGGACAATCGCGAGCAATATCTCGCTCCAGGCGATGCACGCGCAGTTGCAAAGCGTCGCGCTGCTGCCGGTCGCGATGATGCTGGCGATCGCAATCGTTCGGGCGGAGCAGAAAGGGCACTATCGCCGCGCTCGATTGCTAGCCGTGGCGCTCGCCGCGCTGATGGCGGCGTGGCTGCTGACCGCCTATTACATGGCCTGGTTCACGATCTTTTCGGCCGGCCTGTTCGCTGTCTGTTGGTGCGTCCTTAGCGGCGACTGGCGACCCGCCGCACTCCTTCGCCTCATACGTCGCCACGCCGGGACGCTTGCCTGCGCCGCCAGCGCTTTCATCGTCCTGATCATTCCCTTCCTCACCGTCTATCTGCCCAAGGTGGGTGAGACCGGCGGGCAGTCGTACCGCCACATGCTCGGCTACCTCGTCACACCGCTGGTCGACATGATCAATGTGGGCCCCGACAACTACGTCTGGGGCTGGATCTTCCGGCTATTGCTCGCACTTGTCCATGCTGTCCTGCCGGCGGATCCGGCGCTGCCGGGGCGGGTGCTCGGCGGGGAACATGAATCGGGATTGCCGCTGATTCTGTTCCTCCTTGTAGTGACCGCGGCGTGGCGGATCATCGTTCAGCACCGCGTCGGCCAGGATCGATCGGCTTCTACGGAGTTGCGGGCGTTCGCGCTGGCGACGATGGTCGCGTGGCTGCTCACGTTGCAATTTTGGGTAGCCTCGCCCTGGGGACTGGTGTTCGAGCTGGTGCCCGGGGCGAAGGGCATGCGGGTCGTGTTGCGCTATCAGCTTTGGCTGATGCTGCCGTTTCTGCTGCTCGTTGTCGCGACCTGGCGGGAAAAGGCAACCCTGCTGGCACGATCGAAGCCATGGTTGGCCGTGGTGATTGTGGCGCTGCTGGTGGTCGAGAATCTCAGCGCCGAATCTCCGGCGCGGCTCAGTCGTTCCGTACAACGCTCAGCTCTATGGGGCATCCCCCCACCGCCTGCCCGCTGCGCGAGCTTCTATGTGGTCGCCGCCCGCCAAAACGAACCGCTCTTTGTCAATGCCGAGAAGAATGAGCGCTATCCGCACAATGTCGATGCGATGTTCCTTGCCGAGCTCTGGCGTGTGCCGACGATCAATGGCTTTTCCACGTTCAACCCGCCCGACTGGAAGTTCGCCAAACCGCTGGCCGCCGATTACGACACTCGGGTATTGGAGTATGCGCGGCGCCACAAACTACGCGGCCTCTGCCGGCTCGACGTGCGGCGAGCCGATCTGTGGGTTCAAATCCCCGGCTGACGCAAAATTACCGGAAATCCATTTCGCGCGTCATCAACATTCTATGAAATCGCCTGAGCGAGTCGCGATTTAAACCGGCCAATTAGAGTCGAATTCGATTCCAACACCCTTTGCCGCCGGGCGAAAATCTCGATCGCCTGGTTGCCGAGCGGCCTGACCGCCTGCAACCGGTAGTTCCGTCGCATTTCATCCATCACCAGCGCCCGCAGGTCCGCCCGCTCACCGCGATAGGCCGGACGCAGGACGACGATGGCTGGCTTCTGCGCCAGGATGCGCTCGATCTCAGCCTGTTGATCGACACCGATCGCCCCTTCTTCGCGGATACGCCCCAGATGGCTTGGAAAGACATAGCGGGTCGGCACGCAGCGGCCGCTGGCCGGATAGAAGCCGCTTTCGCCCGAATAGACGTAGAGGCACCCCGGCCCGCGCCCGATCGCCTCGGCGACGGCGTAGAATTGCTCGGCAGTGCCGCGATTGTGCCGCTTGACGAAGAGCAATGTCTGGCCGCCCGCAAGGGCCACCAGCAGCAGCGGCAGGGTGACGCGCCGGCCCGAGCGATGATCGCCGAAAAAACCGGCCGAGCAGATGGCGAGCGGCACCAGCAGCGGCAGCGCATAATGTTCGAACCAGGAGCCGAAGACGAGCAGCCCCAGCGCCGCCGCGGCTGCCCAGGCGAACAGCCAGCGCCGCATCCGGCGCGTCTCCGGCGTCCGGTGCCCGTCCGAGCCGATCGCAAGCAGGGTCGCGGCGATCAGCGGCGAGGTGATCAGCAGGATCGTCGCCAGGTTGCCGAGTTGCTCGAGCATCGGATCGGGCTTGCGATCGAGGATCGAGGTGATGTTGGCGTAGAGCCACGCATCGCTCGCGCCGAGCGAGGCAAAGGCGAGCCAGGACAGGATCGTCGGCACCAGCGCGACCACGACCAGTCCGGCGCCATAGGGCAGGATCGTCCAGCGCGCGCCGGCCCGCCAGTCGCGCCACAACAGCCACAGGCCGAAGAACATGCCTTCGAACACGACCGAATATTTGACCTGGAGTGCGAGGCCTACCAGCGCCATCCCGGCAAAGCCGCGCAGGCGCGGGGCGCTCTCTCCGGCGCGGGGCGCAACGAGAGTGGCAGCCCCGATGATCAGCAGATTGTAGAAGATCGGTGCCTGGCCGCCCTGCCCGTCGAGGAAATTGACCCACAACACATAAGCGAGGGCGCCCGCCAGTGCGCCCTTGTTCCAGCCGGCACGATCGGCGAGCCGCGCGATTAGCAGGGCGGTCGCCACCAGGCTGGCAAGCGCCAGCGCCTGATAGGCCCAGATGCCGAGCGGCATGCCGAGCGCCGCCGCCGGCAGATAGATCAGGAACAGGCCGACCGGCTTCCTGTCCCACACATCGACATAGGGAAGCGCGCCGTGAGACCAGGCCTGCGCCGCGACGAAATAGAATTCCTCGTCGACATGGACGACCGGGCTGCCGAAGGTGATCGCGCGGGCGATGATCGCCACGATGGCGATGACGATCAGTCGTCGGACCAGCGTCGACGGCATCGTCAGCCGGTCAGCGGCCAGGGAAAATAATCGGGACATCGGACCCGCCCTTAGAAGCGATGGCACCTGCTGTCACGGAGCCGCCATAGAGCCGGTGCAGGGACGACCGGCAGGAAGAAGGAAATGCCGATGCACCACCGGATCGATCGCCGCTCGTTCATGCTGACGGGGTCGCTTGGCCTCGGCGCCTTCGCCATTCCGGGCTTCGCCCAGACGCCCAATGTCGCCCATGGCACGGGTTTCACCCATTCAGTCGCGAGCGGAGAACCGTCGGCCGATTCGATCCTGCTATGGACACGCCATGTCCCCGCGAACGGTGACGCAGTCGAGCTGAGGGCGGAACTGTCCGAAACGGCCGACTTCGCGAAGATCGTCGCGGGCGGCGTGCAGATCACGGGCCCGTGGCGCGACCATACGGCAAAGATCACCGTCGGCGGCCTCGCCCCCGGGCGGACCTATCATTTTCGCTTCGTCGCGCCGGACGGGAGCTTCTCGCCGACCGGCCGAACCAAGACGCTGCCCGAGGGCGCGGTGAAAAGCTTCCGCGCGGCGATCTTCTCCTGCTCGAACCTGCCCTTCGGCTATTTCAACGCCTATGCCCATGCCGCAGCGCGCGACGACATCGATCTTGCCGTCCATCTCGGCGACTATCTCTACGAATATCCCGCCGGCATTTACCCGTCGGTGCAGGAAACGGTGCCAGGCCGGCGGATCGAGCCCGCGACCGAGATGATCCACCTCGCCGACTACCGGCTGCGCTATGCAAGCTATCGCGCCGATCCCGACCTGCAGAAGCTGCACAGCCTGGTGCCGATGATCGTGCAATGGGACGATCACGAATCGGCGAACGACAGCTGGGAAGGCGGGGCGGAGAACCACCACGCTGACGAGGGCGACTGGAATGTCCGGCGCGCTGCCTCGATCCAAGTGTTCCGCGAGTGGATGCCGGTCTCTGACGAGCCGTGGAAGGCCTATGACATCGGTACCCTGGCGACGTTGTTCCGTACCGAAACCCGGCTGCTGGCACGGACGAAGCAGCCCGATATCGGCCCCCTGTTCAAGCAGGCCGATCCGGCAACCGCACTGAAGGCGTTCCGCGACGGTGCCTGGCAGGATCCGGCGGCGACCATGATGGGGTCGCAGCAGGAGGATTGGCTGGCGCATGCGATGCGGGCCTCGGTCAAGGCGGGCCAGCGCTGGCAGGTGGTCGGATTCGGCACGATCATGGGCGAGACGGTGATGCCGGCTGCGGCGGCGAGCTGGCTCGCGCCGGACGCGAGCCAGCGCTCCAGGGGCTACATCATGGCCGGCATCGCGGCGGCGAAAAGCGGCCTGCCGTTCAATTTCGACAATTGGGGCGGCTATCCCGCCGCACGCGCGCGCTTCCTGAAATCCTCGCAGGCGCTGGGCGCCAATCTGGTCGTCATCTCCGGCGACAGCCACAATGCCTGGGCCTATGATCTGGCGCAGGACGGCAAGCCCGCCGGCGTCGAATTCGCCGGACATGCCATCACGTCCCCCGGATATGAATCAGCGCTCGGGACCGATCCCAAGGCCGTCGCCGCAGCGCTGGTCGCAGCCAATCCCGAGCTGAAATGGTGCGACACCAGCCGGCGCGGCTATATGGCGATGACCCTGACGCCCGAGCGGGTGAGCAACGACTGGGTCATGGTCGATACGATCAAGACACGCTCGGCCAAGGGCAATGTCGGCTACAGCACCAGCATCGCGCGTGGCCGCAACGTGATGGCTTGAGATAGCCCGGCACGCTTGACTCGCCCCTCGTAATGCCGTGCTGGCGAATCGAGGGGAGAGGGCAGCTGACGGGGACAGGCGAGCAGGGCGGGATTTCGGCCACTGCCTATCGGCGCGAGATCGACGGGCTGCGCGCGATCGCAGTGCTGGCGGTGGTGCTGTTCCACGCCCGCATCCGTGGCTTTCCGGGCGGGTTCGTCGGCGTCGACATCTTCCTGGTCATTTCGGGCTATCTGATCACCCAGCTCATCCTGCGGGAGAGCGACGCAGGCCACTTCACCCTGATCGGCTTCTACGAGCGGCGCGTGCGGCGGATCATGCCGGCGCTGCTGGCGATGCTCGCCGCGTCGGGCATCGCTGCCTGGATCCTGCTGCCGGCCGACTTCCGCACCTTCGGACAGAGCCTCGCGGCGATCGCCTTGTTCGGCTCCAACCTGCTATTCTGGGGCTGGGAGGGTTATTTCAGCCTCACCGGTGAAGCGACGCCGCTGCTCCACACCTGGTCGCTCGCGGTGGAGGAGCAATTCTACATCCTGTTCCCCGCCCTTCTCCTGCTGGTGCGGCACAAGGCCCGGACGACGCGCACCGCCCTCATCGCGGCGGGGCTGGTCTCGTTCGGTTATGGCGTCTGGGCATTGCAGAACGATCCCGGCGGCGCCTTTTATTCACCGCTGTCGCGGGCCTGGGAATTCATGGTCGGCGCGCTGCTCGCCACGGACATCCTGCCCCCACCGCGCCGCCGCTGGCCGGGCGATGCGGTCGCGCTTATCGGGCTCGCCGCGATCGGGCACGCCATCTGGACCCTCTCCGAACGATCGGCCTTTCCCGGCGTCAACGCTCTCGAGCCGGTGCTCGGCACCGCTGCGATCCTCTACGGGACGCAGGCGCGCGGGTCGCGCGTCGGACAGGTGCTGGGCGCGACGCCGCTGGTGGCGATCGGGCTGATCTCCTATTCGCTGTATCTCTGGCACTGGCCGCTGCTCGTCTTCGGCAATTACTATCTGCTAGGACCCTATCGCTTCGTCCGGCTGGGAGTGGTGCTGCTCGCCTTCCCGATTGCCTGGCTTTCCTGGCGCTATATCGAGCGCCCCTTCCGCAAGCCCCGATTGCTCCTGTCCAGGCGAACGCTGTTCCTGGGCGCGGCGGCCGCAAGCGGCGCGCTCGCGCTTTATGGCGGCGGTCTCTACCTCGCCAACGGCCTGCCGGGACGATTCGACCCGGCCGTGCAGCATCTGAACGAACGCGGGCCCGAGCCCGATTACGGATGCGCGGGCCAGCCGGTCGCCACGATCCGCACCGCAACGCGCTGCCGCATCGGCGCCGCGACGGCACGCCCCAGTTTCGTGCTGTGGGGCGATTCGCATGCGGCAGTCTATATGCCCGCGCTCGACATGCTGGCCCACCGCCACCATGTATCGGGATATGACCTGACCTCGCTCGGCTGTCCGCCCCTGCTGCCGATCCGTGCCCATGGGGAGCGGGCGGACCAATGGATGTTCCTGGCGAAGAGGAAGCAGGAATGCGTGGCCCGCAACGCGGCGGTGATGCGCTTCCTCGCCGAGGAGCGGCCACGGGTCGTCCTGCTGGCCGCCCACTGGAGCGTCTATGGCGGCGGCAAGCACGCCGATCCGGAACCGCCGGGCGGCGACCGGCGCGCCTTCGAGGCGGGCGTGAAGCAGCTTCACGCGCTCGGCATCGCGGTGCAGATCGTCCAGGATGTGCCGGACGCACCCTTCGCCGAGCCCCGGCGGCTTGCCAAGGCGCAGTTGCTGGGTGTGATGCACCGGATCGAACCTGCGCGTGCCGACTATCTCCGCCGCGACACCACCTTCCGCGCCATCACATCTGACCTCGAGCGACAGGACCTGGTCAGCGTGATCGAACCGGCGGACCGGTTGTGCGGACCGCTGACCTGCAAGATCACCGACGCCGGCTACCCGCTCTATTTCGATGGCAACCATCTGAGCGCACGTGGCGCGCGCTTCGTCGCGCCGGTGTTCGAGCCGATGTTCGCGACGCTGCCGGGCCCCCCGCGTCCATAGAATCTCCGACGGTCGACAGGGGGTGCAGAGTACCGCCCGGCGCCAGCCCCGTCGGTCCTTTCAGCACCCGTGAACAATCATTGCATGATCGAAACGCCGCAAGCGCCTAGGGCCCCGTTACCCGCAACGCGACCATGGAGCCCGGCACGGTGATTACTTGCTACATCAGATATGAGCTCGACGCGGACAGGATTCCGGTCTTCGAACGATATGCCGCGATGTGGCTCGACCTGCTACCGCGTTTCGGCGGGACTCATCACGGCTATTTCCTACCGTCAGAGGGTGCAAGCGACGTCGCACTGGCCATGTTCAGCTTTCCGAGCCTCGCTGCCTATGAACAATATCGAAAGGACGCGAGCGCCGACCCCGACGTCGCCAAGGCAATCGCCTTCGCGACCGAGAACCAGTGCTTCCGACGCTATGAGCGCTCCTTCTTCCGGCCCCTGTTGCCGAAAGACGCCTGATTCGACACTGGCACGGTCCGGCGCGGTGACGGGCGCCGGACCGCCCCGACTGAAAGCCGGATCGGGAGGAGGAAATCGCGGCCATACGGGATTCACCAAATCCGATTGAAATATAATAATAAAATCGAGATCGCCAGATTTAGGCATAAGAAAAGCTACAACCCAGGCGGCGATTTCCGCTGATCGGTGAATGACCCAGTCACCCCAGCGATTCCTCGATCAGCAGCAGGCCGAGGAAACCGATGAAGAACATGCTGGCAATAAGCGGCGTGTCGGGCTTCGCATGCGCCTCGACGAGCAGTTCCTCGGTCACGAGATACAGCAAGGCCATAAGGCCAAAGCTCAGGAAGCCGGCGATCACCACCGGCGGCAACGCGGCGACCGGCACGGCGACCAGCGCACCGATCGGCAGCATCAACGCCAGTCCTGCGATGATCGCAATCACCCGCAGCTTCGACCGCGTCCCTTCCGCGAGCTCAGTCGCGACCGACAGGCCAAGGAAAAGCACTTCAAGGGTTAGAGCGATGGTGAGCAGCAGCCCGGCCTTTGCCCCGGCGATGAAAGCCAGGCCGAGCACGAGCCCGTCGACAAGGATATCCAGGCCGACCGCAACAAGCAGCGCGACCTTGCCGGCAAAGCGCTCTTCGATCTGCTTGAGGCCAAGCATGACCGCGATGCCGAGGCCGCCACCGATCAGCGTTGCCGGGGGCGATGCCTGATGCAGCACCTGGGGCAGGATCTCGGTGGCGGCGGCGGCGAACACCACGCCTGCGGCGAGGTGTTGCATCGCGCTGATCGCCGCATCGCCGGGCCGGCGGATGACGGCGACGAGCGATCCGAGCAGGACCGCCGCCACCGGCACCAGCGTATAGGCGAGCGCGGACATCAGCCCTGCCGACCCCGAGCGAAGGCGCCACCGAGGATATCGACCACCACCACACGGTCGCTTTCGGGAACGTGGCGCCGCCGGACACGCGCGGAACGGCCAAAGCCGATCATCGCCTCAAGCGTCACCGCCCCGGCCAGCCCTACCTCACGCACGGGGCTGGCGACGACTTCACGCACCTTGCGGTCCTCCAGACAGGCGGTTTCGTCGGTATGGAGGCGAAGCAGTGTGACGTTGGACATTCGGTCCCTCCTCAAGCTTCAGGGTGCGGAGCGGCTTCACCGCCCACCCCCTGATTCTCCTCACGCCTGGCCTTGCGGCCCTCGGCCATCCCAAGGACAACCCTGGAGATGGCCGGAAGTACCAGCAAAGTGAGGATGGTGGCAGCGATCAGTCCGCCGATGACGGTCGTGGCAAGCGGCTTCTGGACCTCGGCGCCGGTACCCGTGGCGAGCGCCATGGGCACGAAACCGATGGCGGGGACGAAGCCGGTCATGATCACCGCCCGCATCTTTTCCGCCATGCCTTGCCTGATCGCCTCGGCCGATGCGACGCCAGCCTCGAGACGCTCGCGGATCGCCGTCATGACCACGAGGCCGTTGAGTACCGCGACGCCGGCAAGACAGATGAACCCGACGGCCGCCGACACTGAAAAGGCGATCCCGGTCATGACGAGGGTGAACACCCCGCCCGCCAGGCCAAGCGGAACGGCGAGGAACACCGCCGCTGCCCGGGCAACACCGCCGAGCGCCATGTAGAGCAGACCGAAAATGATCGCGAAGCAGATCGGGACCACGATCGACAAGCGCCGGGATGCTGCCTGCAGATTCTGGAACTGTCCGCCCCACTCCAGATAATAGCCAGCCGGCAGCGTCACCTGCCCCATCTTGGCCATCGCCTCATCGACGAACGACCCGGCGTCGCGGTCCCGCAGGTTCATCTGGATCACGACGCGGCGTTTGCCGTTCTCGCGGGTGATCTGGTTGAGTCCATCGGTGAATCGTATCCGGGCGACCTGCGCCAGCGGGATCGATCGTCGTGTCGAGCCTTCCGCCTGCGGCAGAAGCACAGGAAGCGCCAGCACATCGTCGAGATTGACGCGGGTCGTTTCGGGAACGCGCACGGCAATCTCGTAGCGGCGGTCGCCTTCGAACAGCAGGCCGGACTCGCGCCCGCCCATCGCCGCCGCGACGGTGTCCGCCACTTCCTTCACGGTCAGCCCGTAGCGCGCGATCGCCGAACGATCGAACCGGACGTCGAGCGTGGGCGCGCCGCCGGTCTGGTCTGCCTTGACGCTCGCCGCGCCCGGGATGCCCTGGAGCACACGGACGATCTCGTTGGCCGAGGCCGACATCCTGTCGAGATCGTCGCCATAGAGCTTGATAGCGACGTCACCGCGCACACCAGCGATCAGTTCGTTGAAACGCAACTGGATCGGCTGGCTGACTTCGAACAGGTTGCCAAGCTGGTCACCCGCCGCCTTTTCGATGCGCGCCAGTACCTGCTCCTTCTTCGTCACCCCCACAGGCCATTGGTCCTGCGGCTTCAGGATGACGAACGCATCCGAGACGTTCGGCGGCATCGGGTCGGTCGCAACTTCCGCCGTGCCCGTCTTCGAGAACATCAGTTCCACCTCGGGCAGCTTGCGCACCGCCTCCTCGACCTGGAGCTGCATCGCGAGCGACTGGCCGAGGCTGACCGAGGGCACGCGCGTCGAGGCCAGCGCGACATTCTTCTCGTCGAGTTGGGGGATGAACTCAGATCCGAGCAGACCGAAGGCGGGAATGGCCAGCAGGAAGAAGGCCAGTCCACCGCCGATGAACGGCCAGGGCCGTGCGATCGCCATGTCGAGGAGCGGCAGATATCGCTCCTTCGACTTGCGGATCAGCCAGACTTCCTTCTCGGCAACCTTGCCGCGAATGAACAGTGCGACGAGCGCCGGGACCAGCGTGATCGCAAGGATGAATGCCGCGCCCAGAGCCAGCATGATAGTGATGGCCATCGGCGAGAAAGTCTTGCCCTCCACCCCGGTGAACATCAGCAGCGGCGCGAAGGCGAGCAGGATGATCGCCTGTCCGAAAACGGTGGGTCTGATCATCTCCTGCGATGCCCGTATCGTCTCCTCGAGCCGCTCGCGCAGGATGAGCAGCCTGCCCTCATGCTCCTGCCGGTGCGCCAGGCGCGCCAGACAATTCTCGATGATGATGACGGCGCCGTCGACGATGAGCCCGAAGTCCAGCGCGCCCAGGCTCATCAGGTTGCCGGGCACGCCGAACGCCCGCATGCCCATCGCCATCATCAGGAACGAGAACGGGATGACGAGTACGGCAATGATCGCCGCCCGCCAGTTGCCGAGCAGCAGGAACAGGGCCGCCGCGACGAGCAGCGCACCCTCGGTCAGGTTGCGCTCGACCGTCGAGACGGTCGCGTTGACCAGCTTGGCGCGATCGAGCACCACCTGCACCTTGATGCCCGGCGGCAGGGTCTTCGCAACCTGCCCGAGCTTGTCGCCCACCGCCTTGGCGACGACGCGGCTATTCTCGCCGATCAGCATCAGTGCGGTGCCGACCACCGCCTCGTCGCCATTCATGCTGGCGGCACCGGTGCGCAGGTCGCCGCCCACCTTCACATTGGCGAGCTGGCCGACGGTCACCGGCACGCCGCCGCGAGTCGCGGCGACGGCGTTGCGGATTTCCTCTACCGAGCGGATTCTGGCGTCCGCGCGAACCAGATAGGCCTCGCCGGCGCGGTTGAAGAAATTGGCGCCGACCGCGACGTTGGCATTTTCCAGGGCCTCGCCAAGTTCGCTGTACGAGATACCGTAGTTGGACAGCTTCACCGGATCGGGCTCGACGACGAAGGTCTTGGCATAGCCCCCGATCGAGTCGATGCCGGCGACACCGGAGACGGTTCTCAACTGGGGGCGGATGATCCAGTCCTGGACCGTCCGCAGATAGCCGGCCTTGGCGATCTCGTCGGTCAGCCGCTCGCCTTCGGGCGTCAGATAGCTGCCGTCCGATTGCCAGCCGGGCTGGCTGTCGACCGTCTTTGCGCCCTTGCCGTCAGGGTTCGCATAGCCGACCGTGTACATGACGACCTCGCCGAGGCCGGTGGTGACCGGGCCGATCTGCGGCTGGACACCCTGAGGCAGGTTTTCCTGCGCCTGGGTCAGTCGCTCACCGACCTGCTGGCGAGCGAAATAGAGATCTGTGGAATCCGAGAAGATCGCCGTGACCTGGCTGAACCCGTTGCGGGACAGGGAGCGTGTCGTCTCGAGACCGGGGATACCGGCCAGCGCGGTCTCGATCGGGTAGGTGACCAGCTTTTCCATCTCGACCGGGGAAAGCCCGCGATCGACCGTGTTGATCTGCACCTGCTTGTTGGTGATGTCGGGAACGGCGTCGATCGGCAGCTTCATCAGCTGCCAGACGCCGACGCCCGCTACGCCCAGGAAAAGGAAGAGGACTGCCCAGCGTGCACGCACGGAGAGCGCAATGAGGTTCGCTATCATCGCTTATTCCTCCTCACCCGCGCCCTTGCCGAGCTCGGCTTTGAGCAGGAACGCGTTGCGCGTCGCGACGCTCTGGCCGGCCTGAAGGCCCGACAGGATCTCGACGCGGCCTGCACTGCGCTGACCGAGGCGGACGGTGACCGCGCGGAAGCCCTGGGGGGTTCGCACGAAGACGACGTCCCTCCCTTCCAGCGACTGGACGGCATCCTCAGGCACGACGATCGCCTTGCTGACATTGCCAGGCGCGGGCATGAGCCGCACCCGCACTGCAAGGCCGGGCTGAAGGCCTGCAGGCACGTTCAGCACCGCAGTCGCGGAGCGCGTCGCGCCGCTGAGCGTCGGCGTGACGGCGCGGACGCTGGCATCGACCGTGCGCCCGTCGGGCAGTTCGACGATCGCCCTGTCGCCCGGCGAAACGCGCTGGGCATCGGCCGGGGCGATCGCCGCCTCGATCTGGATCCTGCTCGGATCGGCAACCCGGTACAGTTCGGTTTCCGGCTGGACGAACGCACCCAGCGTCACCGCCTCGGCGGTGATCTTGCCCGAGATCGGGCTGGCGACGATCACGCCGCGTCCGTCCCGCGTGACATTGGCGGCACCGGCGGCCACCCGGGCGCGCCGCGCTTCCGCCATCGCCGTGGCGGCCGCGGCCTGGGCCTGTTCGAGTTCGACCTTGGCCGACACGCGCTCCTTGTAGAGATATTGCTCGCGGGCGAGTGCCTTCTGCGCCTGGACGACCTTCGCGTTCGCAACCGATCGGTCGGCGGCGATCTGCGCTGCATCCCGGCTCTCGACGATCGCCAGCGTCTCACCGGCGCGAACCGGGTCACCGAGCCGCTTGAACACGCGGGTCACCGCACCGCCGGCGCGCGCGGTCACGATCGCCTCACCCGACGGAGGATGAGAGACGGTCGCCTGGGCCATGATCTCCGCACCGAGCCCGCCTTCCTTGATCGTCTCGACGGCGATGCCGGCCTGCCGGATCGCGTTTTCCGCCATGGCCATGCTGTCGGTCGGTGCTTCGGCAAGCTTTCCTTTTTTCGGAATCTCGGCACCGGGGGGAGTTGCCGATTCGCCCGACCATTGGCCGATGCCATAGCCGCCGACCGCCGCGATCAGCGCAATGCCGGCCGCGCCGCCGAGGAGGCGCATTGTGTCGTTCGTCATTGATTGTCTCCGGAAGAAGCGGGCGCCGGCGCGATCAGGCGCGCCAGCCGGGCCTCGGCATCATGATATTGGGCGAGTGCATCGACGGCGGCGTTGCGGGTCTCGGCGAGAGTCCGCTCGGCATCGAGCAGCACGAGCTGGTCGAACTTGCCCTGGCCGTAGCCAAGACGGGCGATGCGGGCGGCCTCCATTGCCGCCGCGAGCGCCGGCCCGGAAGCCCGGACGCTGGCTGCCGCATTGTCCCGGTCCCGCTGGACGATTGCGATGTCCTGCTCGGCGTCGAGCTTTACTGCCCGCTGCCGCGCCCCGGCCTGATTGCGTTCGGCATTGGCCTGCGAGACCGAGGCGCGCCCGTTGTTGAAGAACGGTAGCGGTACTGAGATGCCAAGCACCGCTGCGGTGTCACCGGTCGCCGAGAGCCGCCGGGCGCCTGCGCTGAGCGTCAGGTCAGGCACACGCTGGCTGCGCGCGAGCCGGACATTGGCGTCGGCGATCAGCAGGTCGGCGCGCGCCGCTGCATAGGCCAGCGTGCCGTCCGCCGTCGGCCGCACATCCGGGCCAACGGCACGGACACGATCGAACCAGGCCTGGTCGAAGGTCCCCGCAAGAGGCTGTCCGAGCAGCAATGCCAGATTGTCGCGGGCGACCTGAAAGCCGCGCTCGGCGCGCTCCAGTCCGGTTTGCGCATTGATCTGGGCAACCGAGGTGCGCTGCTCGTCGATCGGCGAACTCTCGCCGACCATCACCCGATCCCTGGCAACCCGCAGCGACTCATTGGCGATGCGCAGCTGATCCCGCGCGATGGTCAGGCGGCGGTCGGCGGCCACTGCCTCGATATAGGCCTGGGTGACACGCAGCCGAACATCGGCACGCGTGATCGCCGCTTCCAGCTCCGCACGCCCGATTCGCGCGTCTGCGACGCCGATCCGCGCACCGCGCTTGCCGCCCAGTTCGAGCGGCATCGAGAAGGTGACTGTGGTCTCGGCCTGGTCGAACCCGCGATAGGGTCCGCTGCCGACGACGTTTTCGGACTGCGCGGAAACCGACGGGTTGGGCCTGAGGCCAGCCACTGTCCGGCCCGCTTCAGCCGCGCGGATGCCCGCAGCCGCGGCCTCCGCTTGAGGAGAGGAGACACCCGCTTGCGCGAGCGCCGAATCCAGGGTGAGGACCTCACCCGCCTCTACGGGCGGTGAAGTCTGCGCCTGCGCCACACCGGCACAGGACGCCGCGGCGAGCAACGCCGCGACAAATCGATGCATCTATGAAACTCCTGACAAACCAGACGAGTCCCGCGCGGCTCAGGGCCGGCGGGCGTGTGGTAGTCAGGTTTGTGGAGGGCGCAGCGCGGGGTCGACGGTTGCCGCGGGCAGGAGATAGCTCTTGCCCGGAGAAGGAAGTGCCTGGGACGCGAGGCTCACGACCGGCCCGTCATTGTCGGATTGCGGGGTCACCTGGTGACCATGGCAGGCGCCATGATGGTGGGGATAGCCGTTGTCGCTGTCCGCCGGCACCTGGTCGCCATCGCCGTCGACATGGCCCAGAATCTGGGTCGAACTCGAGTCCATGCAAGCAAGGTCTTCATTGGCGTGCACCATCGATGCCGCAAAGAGCGACATCGTCATCATGCAGAGGATGAGAAAGGTCCACACTGCTCGCATCAAGCGGAATCTAGCAGCTATCCGGCTTTGATCCAAGCTACGGCTCATACGGAGCTCGCGATCCTATGCGCCCGCCGCTCCGGCCAGG
This sequence comes from Pseudomonadota bacterium, assembly GCA_040388155.1. Taxonomy (GTDB): domain Bacteria; phylum Pseudomonadota; class Alphaproteobacteria; order Sphingomonadales; family Sphingomonadaceae; genus Sphingomonas. Next base: position 161,164 of record JAZKCJ010000014.1, on the reverse strand, counting down.
CACTGCGGAGCACGCAAAAAAACCGGGCGGAGGTCTGCACGAACTCAAGCGGTCTGCAGATACATAATAAACTGCAGATTTCTGCGGTTCTTCCTGCCTCCCCGGTTCGAGGAGGTTCGCTAAAGATCGAAATCTGGCGGAGACGGAGGGATTCGAACCCTCGGTACGAGTAAACCCCGTACGGCGGTTTAGCAAACCGCTGGTTTCAGCCACTCACCCACGTCTCCGGCCTGGCGGCGAAGGGCGGCTATAGCGAGGGGTTCGGCTGCGATCAACCGGCCTCTCGCATGTCGTCCAACCCGAATTCGACTCGGGTCGTCGCGCGGTTCATTGTGGGGCAAGCCGCAGACGGGCAACACTGATCCATTAAGCGCGCTGGGGGAGTATTACGGATGCGCAAGGCCCTTCTGATCCTGTTGCTGGTGGCGACCGCCATCGGCGTCGGTCCCGCGCCCTCGATTGCCCAGGTGCGTACGATCGATCCCAATGAGGCGATCGACAGCGACCTGCAGCGCCGCCAGACTCCGCCGCCGCCCGCACCGGAGCGGAACACGGCCGTGTCGCCCGACAGCCAGCCGCGGTACAATGACACGCCGGTCGAATCGGGATCGCAGCAATATCCGCCCTATGACCCGAGCAACCCCAACACGCCCGCCGCCGGCTACCAGCCCGGGGGCCCAGCCCAGGGCGGCACGGCGCTGACCGAAGCCAATGCCGATGCGGCGCAGGGATCGACGTTCAGGCGCGAGGAACTGCTCAGCGCCGCTGAAGGCACGTTCGGCAAGGGCGCATCGGGCCTGGCCGGCATCCTGGAGCGGACTCTGAAGGAACAGGGCGAACCCAACGCCTATATCTCCGGTCGCGAAGCCTCCGGTGCGCTGGTCGTCGGGCTGCGATACGGCAGCGGCACGATGTTCCACAAGATCGAGGGGCAGATGCCGATCTACTGGACCGGGCCCTCAGTCGGCTTCGACCTGGGCGGCGACGCGAACAAGGTCTTCGTGCTGGTCTATAACCTCCATGATTCGGAAGAATTGTTCCGCCGTTTCCCGGCAGGCGAAGGCCGGCTCTATTTCGTCGGCGGTTTCGCCGCGACCTATCTTCGCCGCGGCAATATCGTGGTGATCCCGATCCGCCTCGGCGTGGGCTGGCGGCAGGGCGTGAACGTCGGCTACATGAAGTTCAGCCACAAATCGAAATGGCTGCCCTTCTGAGCGACGCCGTCACCCGGCGAAAGTACGCATCATGAAATAGAGGCGGTTCACGTGCTTCGGGAAATCGAAGTTCGTGTCCTCCATCAGCAGGCTGATCGCACGGGAAACGCGCGACGATTCACCGCTATAGGCTAGCGACCAGCCAGCGAAATCCCGCCTGGCCCGCCCGCCGAGATCAATCAGCCTGATGTCGCAGTGGCGCTGGTCGCGCCGAATGCTGGCCATCAGCTGGGCCAGATGCGCCTCGGGGCCTTCGAGGATCTGCGCAAAGCTGCCCGGCGTTGCGACGAGCGCGCCCGTCACGTCGAGCGAGGCGTTGCGCGGCCGGGAAATGGCAACAATGTCCTGCACGTGCGCCGCGCCGCCATCGGCACCGGGACAACGCGTGCTGACATAAAGCAGCGACTGATCCATCCGGTCAGCCGAACTCCACCGCCTCGAAGCGAATCGGTTCACCCTGCGCCGCACTGGCCAGCGCGCCGTCCCACATCACCCGCTGGCCGCGCACGACGGTGCCGATCGGCCGGCCGGTCAGCGTCATGCCGGTGAAAGGAGACCAGCCGCTGCGCGAGGCAAGCCAGCTCTCCTCGATCGTCCAGCGCGCCTTCAGGTCGACGATGCTGAAATCGGCATCATAGCCGATCGCGATCCGGCCCTTGCCGACGATGCCGAACACGCGCTGCGGCCCGGCGCTGGTCAGGTCGATCACCCGGGCAAGCGTCGTGCGCCCTTCGGCGACATGGTTGAGCATCAGCGGCAGCATCGTCTGCACGCCGGGCATGCCGCTGGGGCTATCGGGATAGGGCTTGCCCTTCTCTTCCAGCGTGTGCGGCGCATGATCCGAGCCGAGGATATCGGGCACCCCCTGCTGCAGCCAGTGCCACAGTCCGTCGCGGTGCGCGCCCGACCGGATCGGCGGGTTCATTTGCGCCAGCGTGCCGAGCCGGGGATAGGCCTCCTCGCCCGCCAGGGTGAGATGCTGCGGCGTCACCTCGCAGGTGGCGATGTCCTTGTGCCGCCCGAGCAGTTCGAGCTCAGCCGGCGTGGTCACGTGCAGCACATGGATACGGCGGCCAGCATCGCGCGCCAGCTTCAGGATACGCTTCGTCGCGAGCAGCGCGCTTTCGTCGTCGCGCCAAACCGGGTGGGAAGAAGGGTCGCCGGGCACGCGTTCGCCGGCGCGCGCGTTCATCCGCGCCTCGTCCTCGGCATGAATCGCGACGCGGCGATGACCCGAAGCGAGCACCTCGGCCAGCGAGGCATCCTCGGCGACGAGCAGGTCGCCGGTCGAAGCGCCCATGAAGATCTTGACCCCCGCCGTGCCAGGCAGGCGCTCAAGCTCGGCCAGGGCAGCCGCATTGTGGTTGGTCGCGCCGACATAGAAGGCATGGTCGCACCACATGCGATGGTGCGCGCGGGTGAGCTTGTCCTGGATTGCCTCGGCACTGTCGGTGTTCGGCTTCGTATTCGGCATCTCGAACACCGCGGTCACCCCGCCGAGCACCGCAGCGCGGCTGCCGCTTTCGAGATCCTCCTTGTGGACCAGCCCAGGCTCGCGAAAATGGACCTGGGTATCGATCACCCCAGGCAGGATATCGAGCCCGGTACAGTCGATCGTCTCGCCGGCATCGCCCGCCGCGCCGATCGCCACGATCCGGCCGTCGCGTACCCCGATATCGGCGCGCACCGGGCCTGCCGGGGTGTGGACGGTCCCGCCCGTCAGCTTCAGGTCATATGTCGCTGTCACGATCTTCTCCGGCTCTTCCGCTTGCCCGGCGGACCTCCTACCTGTTCGCCATGAGCGAAACCACCCCGCATCCCACGATGCTCGCCGATCGAGCGCTGATCCGTATCGCCGGCGAGGATGTCCGCGGTTTCCTGCAAGGCCTGGTGACTCAGGACGTCGTGACGCTTGAAGCGTCGGCGCCGCGCTGGTCGGGCCTGCTGACGCCGCAAGGCAAGGCGCTGTTCGATTTCCTGCTCTGGGCCGATGGTGATGCCGTGCTGATCGATTGCGAGGCCGAGGCCGCCGAAGCGCTCGCCCGGCGCCTGATGATCTATCGCCTGCGCCGCCCGATCACGATCGAGCGCGTCGCGGGCGCGGTGCACTGGTCGATCGACGGCGACCGCGGCGTAGCCGACCCCCGCCTTGCCGAACTCGGCCGGCGCTGGCTCGGCGAGCCGGGCGAGGCGGCGACCGGGTGGACGGCGCATCGCCTGTCGCTCGGCGTCACCGAGGGGCTTGCCGAGCTTGGATCGGACAAGACCCTGTGGCTCGAGGCGAATGCCCGCGAGTTGAATGGCGTGAGCTTCGCCAAGGGCTGTTATGTCGGCCAGGAGAACACCGCGCGGATGCATCACCGCGCCAAGGTCAATCGCCGTCTGGTGGTCGCGCCGATCGCCGAACCCGGCGACCGTACGCGTGCGACCTATCCCGAACTTGGGCTGATGGTCGAATTGCGTCGGATTGAGGCACTGGGCGACGCGATTGCGCCAGCCTGGTTGCAAGCAGCGCTGCTTTCATGAACCAGTATCGGGCTGCGTAAAACCGGCTCGGGTGGGTTTTCATGCATTGCCCATTGCGTGATCGATAGCCTGCCTCCTTTTGTGCTGCCCGATCGCCAGAGAGGAACCCGATGACCTTTTCGCTCCACGCCGCCACCATTCCTTCGCAACTGCAAATGCTTGGCGCCGTGGCCGGCCTGATCGGCAAGGCCGAAGCCTTTTGCACCGAACGCGGCCTCGCCCCCGACGACATCATCAAGGCGCGCCTCGCCGAGGATATGCTGCCTTTCGCCTATCAGGTGAAATCGACCGCCGTGCATTCGCTCGGTGCGATCGAAGGCGTCCGCCGGGGCAGCTTCTCGCCCGACCTGTCGACGCCGCCGGGAGATTTCGCGGGGCTCGCCGCCCGGATTTCGGAAACGATCGCTGCGTTGCGCGCCATCGACCCCGGCGAGGTCGACGGCTTCATCGGCCGCGACGTGCGCTTCTCCGCCGGCGAGCGCCAGGTCGACTTCACCGCCGAGGAGTTTCTGCTCTCCTTCTCGCAGCCCAATTTCTATTTTCACACCGCGACGGCATACGACATCCTGCGCTGGAAAGGCGTCCCCCTCGCCAAGCGCGATTTCATGGGCAGGCCGCGCACAAAGGCATGATGCGGCTTCGGTGACGGGCACCTCCCCCTGGGGGATGCGATTATCGTCCGATCGAACTGTAGGCGAAGCCGGCCTTCTCGACCTCGGCCGGACGATAGACGTTGCGCAGGTCGACCATAACCTTGCCGTTCATCGTAGTGGCCAGGCGGCCAAGGTCGAGCGCGCGGTAGATATCCCATTCGGTCACGATCACGACCGCGTCGGCGCCGGCCGCCGCCTCATAGGCATCGCCGCAATAGGTCACGGCAGGCATCATCGCCTTTGCGATATCCATGCCTTCGGGATCATGCGCGCGAACCGTCGCGCCGGCATCGAGCAGGCTCTGCACGATCGCCAGGCTCGGCGCGTCGCGCATGTCGTCGGTGTTGGGCTTGAAGGTCAGACCGAGGATTGCGACCGTCTTCCCCTTGCCCTCGCCACCCAGCGCCTTGATCACCTTGCGGCCCATGGCGCGCTTGCGGTTGTCGTTGACTTGGACCACCGCCTCGACGATGCGCACCGGCGTCTCGTAATCCTCTGAGGTCTTGAGCAGTGCCAGCGTGTCCTTGGGGAAGCACGAGCCCCCATAGCCCGGACCGGCGTGGAGGAATTTCGAACCGATCCGGTTGTCGAGGCCAATGCCGCGCGACACGTCCTGGACGTTCGCGCCGACAGCCTCGCACAGATCGGCGATCTCGTTGATGAAGGTGATCTTCGTCGCGAGGAATGCGTTCGCCGCATATTTGATCAGCTCGGAGGTACGGCGGCCAGTGAACAGGATCGGGCTCTCGTTGAGATAGAGCGGGCGATAGATGTCGCGCATCACCTGCTGAGCACGCGCGTCCTCGGTGCCGACGACGATTCGGTCGGGGCGCTTGAAGTCGCCGATCGCGGCGCCTTCGCGCAGGAATTCGGGATTGGAGACGACCGCGATCTCATAGTCGCCAGCCGCTTCCTTCATGATCTCCTCGACCTTGTCGCCGGTGCCGACGGGTACGGTCGATTTGGTGACGATCACGATCGGGCCGTCGATCGCTGCCGCAATCTCGCGCGATGCCTCGAAGACATAGGTCAGGTCGGCGTGACCATCGCCGCGCCGCGACGGCGTGCCGACCGCGATGAACACTGCATCGGCGCCGGAAACGGCTGACTTCAAATCTGTGGTGAAGCTCAGCCGGCCGGCCGCGACGTTAGTCGCCACCAACGTATCGAGCCCGGGCTCGAAGATCGGCATCTTGCCGGCCTCGAGCGCGGCGATCTTGTTCGCGTCCTTGTCGACGCAGATCACGTCATGGCCGAAATCCGAGAAGCAGGCGCCCGATACCAGACCAACATAGCCCGAACCGATCATCGTTATCCGCATGCCTGGTACCCTGTTTCATATGTGGATGGCGCCGCTGCCGGCCCGCGTCCTCTAGCCTACCAAAGGGCGATTGCCACCCCTGACGGCGCAGACGGCAGGACAAAGACGGTCAGCCCAAAGAAATTGTCGGCGCATCGCCAGTGCACCGGGCGGCAATCAGCCGACATCAAACGAATTGCTGTCGGATCGGCCATTAATTGCCGTCGTCATGCCGCTTGCACAAACGAAAAGGGAGACCGGCGATGCCGATCTCCCTCTCGTTTCTTCGAACTCAAGTCCGGGCTTAGTTGCCCGAACCAGGTCCGTAGGTAACTTCCACGCGACGGTTCTGAACCTCGCGAACGCCGTCGGCGGTCTGGACGCGCGGGCGGCTTTCGCCGAACGCTTCCGTCGAGATCACACCCTCGGGGATCGAGTGCGCGGACATGTAAGCCTTCACCGAGTCAGCACGACGCTGCGAGAGGCCCACATTGTACTTGGGCGAACCCGAACGGTCGGCGTGACCGGCCAGCATGACCTGCGCATTGCCGCAGTTCTGGTACTGGGTGATCGCGTTGTCGAGGATCGACGACGCATCAGGCGTGACGTCCGACTTGTCCCATTCGAAGAACACGATGAACGGGCCAGGCGAGCAGACCGGGGGTGCCACGACCGGAACCGGCTCCGGCGGAGGCGGCGGGGGAGGCGGCGGCGGGGGAGGCGGCGGCGGCGGCGGCGGTGCCGGCGGCTCGCCGAAGTTGTAGGTCAGACCACCCAGGATGCTGTGCGACCGATAACGACCGTCGAACGCGCGACCCGAAACGTCGACCAGCTTGAGGTTGGCGGCGTTGAAGAAACGATACTTCAGCGTCGCGTCGAGATGGCGGGTCAGCGGCGCGCGGATACCGGCCAGGCCCTGCCAGGCGAAGACAGTGTCCGAATCGTCGAGGAAGTTGCTGAGCGTATTCAGGCCAACCTTGGTCTTGACGCGGGCGACACCGACACCACCGCCGACAAAGCCCTGGATGCCGTCATCGGGACCGAAATCGAGCAGGCCGTTCAGCATGAAGCTGAGTGCCGTGGTCCGACCGCCAGCATAATCATAGGTGCCCGCCGGAGCGTTGATCGGCACGTTCTGGAAATTGCGGATCGGTGTCGTCGTGGTCGAAGAATAGGTATCGACCGTCGAGTTCTTGTAGCCAACTTCGGTTTCGACCCGGAACCCGCCGAAATCGTAACCGATCACGCCGTCAACATCGTACCCATAGTGATGGTCGATCTTGGCGGCACCGGAAAGCGCGCCGATATCAAAATTCGAATCTTCGACGAGCAGCGCACCACCTTCAACACCCACATACCACGAATTGTCGCGGGCCAGGGCAGGTGTGGCGAGAGCGGTGGAGGCAAGCGCCATAGCAACGGCAAGCTTCCGCATAAAAATCCCCTTTCTCAGTTGTCACTCGGACAGCGCAAACTCCCTACCCAAAGGATGGTTTCCGCGCAAGCGAACAAATTCTGCGGCCTGTTGCCCAAGCGCAACAGCTTTGGTTCCTTCTTCCTGTCCGGGCCACCCCTCGTCAGGGCGCCCGGACAGAGGTCGCGACAATCGGCGGCCGCCCGTGCGGAATGCCGGCGCATGCATGCTGCACTGCAGCAGATCTCACCCTGACTGTCGATCAAGAGCCTAGCCGAGCGGCGCCCTCGGCCCCAGCCGCGCGATTTACCATCGGAAAGCACGCAGTTGCGCAGATCGTTGGTCTGCCGGGGGCCTGTACAATGCAAAGATCCGAGTATGAATCGCAACCGCCAGCGCTCCCGATGCTCGCTTTCGCAGCGTCGTCATGTAGCACGTGTTCAGCGGCTGCAGGCCTCCCAAATGACGGTCGACGCCGTCCGCGCATCGTGGCGTCATGCGGCAGATGCGAAGAGAAAAATGAAGCCGTTATGGGACAAATTCCGGGAGACCGCCGCAGGCGGCCTGCCGATGGAGCGCCGGATTTCGGGAAGTCGCTATGATGCCCCGTACGATTCGCCCAAACGAATCATCAGACAGGCATGTCGCGACATCGCAGGATCGGCCCCGGTGCCGCACCGTTCCGGCGGGCGGGCGTCATTCGGAATCCGCCGCCTGGATATTGGCGGCTTGCTTGCCCTTCGGCCCCTCGATCACCTCGAACGATACGCGCTGCCCTTCGGCGAGCGTCTTGAAACCGGGCATGTTGATACCCGAGAAATGCACGAACAGATCCTCGCCGCCGTCATCCGGGGTCAGGAAGCCGAAACCCTTCGCGTCGTTGAACCATTTTACCGTTCCGGTCGCCATGGCCTCTCTCCTCTTCGCCCGAGAGCCTATGTCAGGGTCGCCCCCCTTCCAAGTCAATTATGTTTCGGATGAGTAACAGTTTCCCCGCCGCGGCAGCAACGGCCATCCAAGATGAGCCTTGGCGAACGGAGGTGCCCCTGGCGTCAGAGCCGCGTCGCCAGCCAGATGACGTGGCGTGCGCCGCGTCCGCCCCTGGCCTTCACGATCACCTCCTCGACCGAGAATCCCGCCGTCTCCAGCCGCCGCACGAACGCTGCGTCGGGCGCCGCCGACCAGACGGCGAGCAGCCCCCCTGAACTAAGCGCCAGGCGCGCCGCGTCGAGCCCGGCCGCGCTGTAGAGGCGGTTGTTGCTGCGCCGCGTCAGGCCGTCGGGGCCATTGTCGACATCCAGCAGGATCGCATCCCAGGCGCTCCGCGTACCAGCGATCTGCGCCGCAACATCCTCTTCCACGACGACTGTCCGGGGGTCCTCAAGGCATCCAGCGAAGATCGACGTCATCGGCCCCCGCGCCCAGGCGACGACCGCCGGCACGAGTTCCGCCACCGTCACCATCGAGTCCACGCCGAGCCGACCGAGCGCGGCGCGGAGCGTGAAACCCATGCCCAGCCCGCCGACTAGGAGGCGCGGCGCAGCCCTGTCGCCCAGACGATCGCAGACCAGGGTCGCCAGGGCTTCCTCCGATCCGAAGACGCGGCTGTTCATCAGCTCGTTGGCGCCGAGCATGATCGAGAATTCGTCACCGCGGCGGAACAGCCGCAATACGTCGCCGCCGGGGATCTCGGCCGTATCGATCAATATCCGGGGAACCATGGCTGTTCTTTCGTCCTGCGGCGTCACCGGACTCCCGCAAAAGCGGGCGGGACGGGGTTGGCGGCGGCGGCAATTGCGCTACGCTATCGTGATGAGCGAGTCATGCACACATCTGGGTGGGATCCGCGACGTGAGGCCAAGCGCCGACGGATGCGAGGAATGCCTGAAGACGGGCGACTGGTGGGTCCATCTGCGCTTGTGCCGCACCTGCGGCCATGTCGGCTGCTGCGACGATTCGCCCAATCGGCATGCCACCGCGCATTTCCACGCGACCAGCCATCCGATCATCGAAGGCTATGATCCGCCCGAGGGCTGGGGCTGGTGTTATGTCGACGAGGTGGATTTCGACCTGTCGGACCGCATGACCCCGCATCCGCGACCGATCCCGCGTTTCATCTGAAAACCGTAACGGCACGGAATCGAAATGATTCCGCGCCGCTATGGTTAGGCAGGAAACAGGCGCCGGATCAGCGGCACTTCACCTGCTGGTTGTTCTGGTCGATCGACTTGCCAGCCACGCCGCCGACGATCGCGCCCAGAATCGTGCCCACGCCGCGCGAATGCCCGCCATCGATCACATTGCCGAGGACGCCGCCACCGATCGCGCCGATGATCAGGCCGGTCGTGCCGTCGTTGCGCTTGCAGTAATAGCGGCCGTCAGTGCCGCGATAGACGCGGTCGTCGGACGTCAGGACGCGCTCCTGATAATTGGCCCCGCCGCGATAATAGCGTGACGGATCATAGCCGCCCTCGTCCCGATCGTCATTGTAATAACCGTCGGGGCCGCCCGGTCCCCGATCATATCCGCCGCCGCGGCGGTAGTTGCGCGAGGCCTGCTGATAGCGGTCGAATTCCTGCTGGAAGACGCGCAGTTCGTTCTGGAACCGCTGCTGCGCCTGCTGGAAGCGGGAATCGTCCTGTGCTGTCTGCGCGAAGCCCGGCGTGGCGATCGCGAGGCAACTCGTCGCCGCTATGACGGCGATCTTGGTAAAGCGATTCATTGATACCCTCCTGGTGACGTTACGTAGGCAGAACGACTGATGCCGCCGAACGTTGCGCGGACGCAAATGCCGGCGGCATAATAAAAGGGGCGGTAGCGACAGTGCCGCCGCCCCGTCGGCATCCGTCAGCGGCAGACGCGCACGCGGTGGCCATAGCGCCAGACCGTCCGGCAATGGCGGTTCCAGCCATAATGGCGACGGTCATAGTGGCGTCGGTCATAGCCATTGTGCCGGCCACGATCATAATGGCGGCGGTCCCGATACCCGCCACGGTCACGATGACCGTCGCGATAGCCATCGCGGTCATGGTTCCGGTTCTGCGCGACGGCAGCCGTGCTGACGCCCATCGACGCGACGGCCAGGCCGGCGGCGGCGAGCATGATAGAGATTTTCATGACAACTCCTCTCTTGCCCATCCATTGGGCGATGAGGGGAAGTACGCCTCAGTTCGAGCATGGTTGCTGAACATGGTTGTCGGCTTAGGTACAGGTTCGCGCGATCGAAGGTGTTATCCGATCGCCTCGACCACCCCGGCCCAGGCCGCGATCTCGGCATCGAAATGCCGTGCGACGGTCAGGTCGCCCGCCAGCCCGCGTTCCCAGTCGACCTCAGCCGAGCCTTCCCATTCGAAGGTGGCGTTGCCCGACAGGCGGACCATGCCATCACTTTCCGCCTGCGCCCGGACCAGCCCGCCGCGGTTGAACACGGTCAGCTCAGCACCGAACGCCGCGCGACCGGTCAGGCATGCAGCGAAGGTGGAGGCAGCCATCGCGCTGCCGCAACTGTCGGTCAGGCCGACGCCGCGCTCGAACGTGCGGACGAACAACCCACCGGGACGGGCTTCGACATAGGAGACATTCGCGCGATTGGGCAGCCAGCCGGGCGCCGCCTCGCAAACCTCGCCCACCGCGACCAGTTCTGCCTCGTCAACCGTGTCGACGAAGCTCACCAGATGCGGGTTGGGCATCGCCACCGCGGTGAAGCTGCGCGCGGTCGGCAGCAACGCGATCGGCTGCTGGACGATCTCGTGCGCGTCGATGCCGAGCGGCCAGCGCGTCACGTCGAGATCGGCCGGCCCGGCCGTTTCGCGAATCGTCACCACGCCCGGCGCGATATCGGCATCGCGCGCTGCCTCGGCGGCGCTGGTCTTCAGGCGGACCAGCGCCCGGTCGATTCCCTGTCGTTCGAACCCCAGCCGCGCGACGCATCGCAGGCCGTTCAGGCAGGTCTCGGCCTCGCTGCCATCCGAATTGAACATCCGCATGCCGAAGCCGTGGATCTTGTCCCCCGGCGTCAGCAGCAGCAGCCCGTCGCCGCCGACCGCTCCGCGCCGGTCAGCCAGAGCCCGCGCCACGCCCGCCCAGACCGAATCGTCGAGCAGGATGTCGCGCGCGTCGATCAGGGGGAAATCATTGCCCGAGCCGTGGCACTTGATGAAGTCGAACCGCATGGGTCGCCTCCTAGCCGAAAATGCCGCCCTGCTCCACCGTCGGCGAAAGCGACCATCGCCGCGCATGGTCCGAAACCGACGACCGGCCAGATCGGGCGAAACGATTCCATCGGCCCCGGCTTCGCTATAGGGCGACAGTCATGGATATGCTCACTGCCTTCGGCCTTTTTGCCGTCACGGGAATGCTGGTCTGCTACGCGTTCGACGCACGGTCGCACTGGTGGGGCCTCGGCTTCGCCCTGTTCTGCCTGCTCGGGTCGGCCTATGGCTTCCTGCAGGGCGCGTGGCCGTTCGGGCTGGTCGAGGGCATCTGGGCCATCGTCGCTGCCCGGCGCTGGTGGACGCGCCAGACACCGGCCTGACAGCGGAGAACCGCGCGGGCGTCACGCCACCCGCGCGATGAACGCCTGCTCCGCCGCCACGATCGGCGCGAAGCTCGGCCGCGCCAGGATGCCGCGCACATAGGCCGCCGTTTTCGGCCAGCGCGCAGGATCGATCGGGCAGCCGACATGAGCGAGGTTCACGAACGGGCTGGCCACGGCGATGTCGGCCAGCGTGATACGGTCCTCGACCAGGAAACCGCTCGCCGGAATCTGCCCTTCCAGATAGTCGAGCAACGGCGGCAATTCAGTGGTGACAGCAGCCTCGGCCACCGCTTCGTCGCCGGGCTGCTTCAATACCCTGGGCGAGACGAAGCGATTGAAGAACACCTTGCCCATCATCGCGAACATCATCGTGTCGGTGAATTCCTCGAACCAGATGGCCCGTGCCCGAGCGATCGGCGCGGTCGGGATCAGGTTCGGCGCCGGGAACTTTGCATCAAGATAGGTGATGATCGCGGTCGAATCCGAAATGCAGAAATCGCGGCCATTGTCAGCGCCGGGATCGCGAAAGCCCGGCATCTTGCCGAACGGGCTGCATTCCTCGAACGCCGGCCCGCCCCGGCCCATGCCGGCGGGTGACAGTTCGAGCGCGATCCCCTTCTCAGTGCCGAAGGCCAGTACCTTGCGCACGAACGGCGACATGCTCGATCCATAGACGATCATCGGACATTCTCCCATTTGCGGCCCGTTTGTCGAATGTCGGGTCCTAGCATGTCAGTTGCATGTCGCAACCCATTCTCATCCTTCCCGGACGCGTGACGCGAGACAGCGTGGCCGCGCTGTGGCAGACTCACGCTGCTGCGGAACCGGGGAGGCGCGCGTGACGGTCATCTTGTTCATCGCCGCGGTTGCGCTCGGGATTGCGCTTGAGCGCGTCGTCGCCCGCGTCCGGCGGCTCGAACATCGCGTTTCCGACCTGCAGGACCGGTTGATCCGGCTCGACCCCGGCCTGACGATCGATCGCGGTCCGCGCCGCGATGAACACCGGGCGCCTGAACGCGCAACGGCCGCAGAACCGAGACGCCCGGCAACGATCGTACGCGCCCAGGCCGCTACCACGCCGCCGGCCATCGCCCTGCCCCCCGAACCTGAGCCCGCGCCCGAACCAGCGCACGTCGAAGCCGCACCTGCCGCACCGGAGCCGGTCGTGCGGGAGCCGGTGGAGGAGTTGCGAACCACACATGACGACACACCTCCCTTCCGCGAGCCGATCCGCCTCAGCTTCGAGAATATCGTCGGCGGCAAGCTGCCGATCTGGATCGGCGGTGCCGCGCTTGTGCTCTCCGCCTTCTTCCTGGTGCGCTATTCGATCGAGAACGGCCTGCTCGGTCCCGCCGCGCGCACGATCATCGCGGGCTTGTTCGGGCTGATCCTGGTCGCCGCGAGCGAAGTCGCACGCCGCCTCCCCGCCACCCGCGACGACGAACGGATCGGGCAGGTGCTGGCGGGGGCGGGAATCGCGAGCCTGTACGGCACCCTCTATATCGCGGCGCAGCTCTATCACCTGCTCGGCGCAGCCCCGGCCTTTGCGATCATGGTCGCGGTGACGGCAGCCGGCCTGGGCCTTGCGCTGCGCCATGGCCCGCCCACCGCGATCATGGCGCTGATCGGCGGCTTTGCGGCACCGCTCGTCTCAAGCTTCGATCCCGGCAATGTCGGGCCGCTGCTCATCTATCTCGGGCTGCTCGTCGCGGCGCTGTTCGGGCTGGCGATCCGGCGCGGCTGGGTGTGGCTGGCGATCGCGGCATGCGGTGGCGGCTTCGCCTGGGTGAACATCCTAGTCGCCGCGGTTTCCGGGCATGCGCTGGCCGGCGTGGGCGGCTTTGTCGTGCTGCTCGCGATCGGCGCAACGCTGGCGCTGCCCCGCACCGGCGCGGCACGCCCCTGGCTTCGCGTGCTACCGCTGGTCGCCGGGCTGGTCCAGCTGCTGATCCTCGCGCCGGCGCTCGATTTCGGGCCCCTCGCCTGGGGGCTGTATCTGCTGCTGAGCGCAGCCGCCCTGTGGCTCGGATCGCGCGATGATGCGCTGGCACCCGGCGGCGCCGCGGCACTCGTGCTTGTCCTGGCCCTGCTCGGCATCGCGCTCGAGGCCGGCAATCTGACCAGCGCACCGCTGGCCGCCCTGGCCACCGCCCTGCTGTTCGGCCTTGCCGGTCATCTTTTCGCGCGGCGAAGCGTGCTGTGGACCGGGATTGCGCTCGGCGCGACGGGAGAACCGATCCTGCTGGTGCTGGCCCTGGCGCATGACCTGCTGGCATCGCCGTCCTGGGCGACCTTGCTGGCGCTCGCAGCGCTGGCCGCGGCGGCGCTGAGCTGGCGCGCGCGGGACGAAGCTGACGATACGCCACAATGGTCGACTGCGCTCACGGGCGGCGCAGCGCTGGCGGCACTGTTGCTTGGCCTCGCCATGGCCGAAATCATCGCGCCGCCATGGTGCTGGTGCGCCTGGCTCATCATCGCCGTCGCGCTTGCGACATGGGCGCGGCGCACCCGCGATTCCCTGATCGGCTATCTCGCTTTCGCACCGGTGGTGACGACGATGGCGGGAATGGCCCTTGATGCGCGGACCACCGGCTATGCGCGGAGCATCTTCCTCGCCGAACCGACACCGTCGATCCTCGATCTCGCCACGATCGGCCTGCTGCCCGCCTGCCTGCTTGCGGCATGTGCCTGGCTGCTGCTGCCCGGAAGGGCACGCACGGCGTTCGGCTGGATCGCGCTCGCCTGGTCGCTCGGCTTCGTGCCGGCATTGTTGCCGGCGCCATGGCATACGCCCGGACTCGCAGCGGCAACCGCAGCGCTGATCCTGTGCCGTCCGGCACCACGTCCCTGGCCGATCGCCGCCGGGGCCGTCACTTTTGCCTTTGCCATCCCGCTGCTGGGCAAGCTGCTGTGGATGCTCGGACTGTCGCTCTCTGGCGACCCGCTTCCCTATCTCGCCTTGCCGCCGCTCCTGACGGTGCTGCGCGAGCTGACGCTGTCAGGCACGTTGATTGGCATCGCCTTGTGGCGCGGGCCGGCATTGCCCGAAGCATGGCGGATACGCACCATCGCGGTGCTCGCCGCGACCGGGACCATCACCCTCTACGCGCTCGCAAAGGCCCCGCTGGCCATCGCCGACACGTCGCGCTTCGAAATGCTGGGCATGCTCGAACGCGTCGTCATCACCCAGATCTTCTTTGCCGCCGCGTGGATCGCCGCACGATACCGGCAGGACATCGCCCGCGCCCTGCTGATCGTCGCGCTGTCCCGGTTCGTCTGGTTCGACCTTGCGATCCTCAATCCCGCGTTCGTGCCTCAGGCAGTCGGCACGATCCCGTTGCTCAACCTGGCGACGCTCGACGCCGCGCTGGTCGCGGCATGGCTCTGGCCGCAGCGCGCCGATCGCTGGTGGCGCGGTGCCATGCTGACCGCCATTGCCGTGGCGGTCGCGGCGACTGTCCGCCAGGCAACGCATGGCGACATCCTCACCGGGCCGATCGGCCGGACCGAGAACTGGCTCTATTCGGCGGCCTTTCTCGGCCTGGCGCTTGTCTGGCTGACCCATGGCATCCGCCGCAACCTTGACGATTTCCGAGTCGTCGGGCTCGGCCTGCTGGTCGCGGTGACGCTCAAGGTATTCCTGATCGATGCCGCTATCCTCGAGGGGATATTGCGCATCCTTTCCCTGCTTGGCCTCGGCGTCGCGCTGATCGCGATCGGCTGGGCGTATCGCCGGTTCGTCGGGGTTCAGAGCCTGAGCACATAGCCCTTTTGCGGCGGAGCGCGGCCGGCCACCTGCTCGCGCCACACCCGTTGCAGCGCCTCCGCGCCTGTGCCTTTCTCGACGCTCACCCAGGTTTCCGCCTCGGCGACGAAGCCTGCCCAGCGTTCAGCCAGGGCGGCATTGAACGCCTCCGGGCCGATTTCGCCGAGCAGCGCGGTTGCCGCATCGGGCGCGAAGAACCAGACCGGCGCGGGCCCGGGCAGATCCCCCGTTTCACCCTGTTCGTCATGATGAGTCACCCCGACACGCAGCACATAGGCGAGTTGCCCGGGCAACTGATCATACACGGCGTGAAGCAATGCCGCATTGCCGGCGAAATCGACCAGCACTGCGCTGCCTTCGACCGCCAGCCCTTCAAGCGAATCATAACCGATGACCTCGTCATACAGGCCGGCCCCCTGCACAAAGGCGATATTGCCGGGGCTCGTCAGCCCGATCCGCCGCACCGCCGGGCTGTCCGCCCGAGCGACGTGCGCCGCAGCCATCGCCGTCTTGCTCGACGCACTGGTGACGATCAGCGTGGTCGCACCATGCCAGCCGGCCCGGCGCAACTGATCCCCGATCAGGAAGCTGGTGGTGAACAGTGGCGCGAACAGCATCCGCGCGTCCTCCCGCACCGGATCGTGCACCGGATCGGCGGCAAGGCGACGATACTGGTTGTAGATCGGGCTCATTGGCTGGCGGTGGGCCGCCATGTCGCGAAATCCGTCCGGCGTGATCTTGCCCGGCTGGACGATCAGGTGCGACGCCATCGGCAGATAGCCATAGACACGCTCGCCGACCGCGATCTCGGGGTGCCGTGACGTGACGACCCGCGCATAGCCCCACACGGGCACGATTCCCCAGCTCTCTGGCGCGGGGAAGAAATTCCAATAAGCGAGCTGGTCCCCCACCACCGCATAGGTGACGTTGTTGGCGGTCACCGCGAACGCCTCGATCTCGAGCAGGATTTCGCCGTCCCTGGGCTCGCTCACCAGCGTCTCGTTGATCGCAGTCTGAGTCAGATCACCGCGCCGGACCATCATCTCGCGCTTCACGGGCATGCCGGTCTCCCTCGCGCCGCCCCACCGGCGCGGCGCGCATCATGATCGGCGAAGCGGCAGGATGCCAGCCCCGTTGCAGGTCATTCCGGCTGAAAAAGGACGAGCCTTGTCCCGGTGGCGCGTTTGGGGAATAAACGGAAACCGATCTGGTTAGGAGTCGGCAATGATCACCGCGATCCGCGAAGTCCGCCGCGCCAAGGGACTGACCCTGGACGATGTCGCCCACCGCTGTGTGCCGCCGACCACCGCGCAGACGATCGGCCGGCTGGAAACCGGCACCCGCACAGTTTCGGTCGGCTGGCTCAACCGCATCGCCGATGCCCTTGGCGTCACCGCCGCCGACCTGGTCAAGCTGCCCGAGCGCGCCGACATCCCGGTCGCGGCCGTGCTTGACGCCAGCGGTGCACACGCCCCGAAACGCCCGGCGACCGTCGTCCCGCCGCTGCCGGCGCCGGGCCTGGTCGCTGTCACCATCACCACCGGGATCGGCGACTATCGCGCCGGCGACGAGTTATGGTGCGAGACGCTGGCCCCCGACGGCTATGCCCAAGCGCTAAACCGCGACGTGCTGGTGCCGCGCCCGGCGGGCCGATTCCTGTTCGGACGGCTGATCGGGCGGGAGGAAGGCAGGCTGCAGATCCTGCCGCTCGGCGCGGGCGCTCGGCAGCAGGTCGTCGCCGACCCGCCCTGGATCGCCCGGGCGGTACGGCTGCTCAGAGCGCTATGAGCTCGAAAACCTAATCCTCGCCGCGCTGCTCGCGCGTTGCCCTGGCTTCCTCGGCAAGCGCCTCCAGCTCAGTCCGATAAGCGGCGATACGCCGCATCTCGCCGGGCTCAGCTTCATTCGCATCGGCACCGGCGATCAGCTCGTCGACGAAATCGCTGTCCGGAAGCCGGGCAAGAAGTTCGGCGATCACATGCCGGTGCGCCATGCGAACACCGTCCAGCGAGATGACGTGACCCATGAAATTTTCCAGCAGCTTGTTCAGCCGCTCGTCCGGTGTGGCCATGGTGATTGCCTCCTGTTCATATGCACCGGCCGCGCCGCGCGGGCAGATCGCACGCCCTCGCGCTCGGGGAGGGGATGGTGGGCGATGACGGGCTCGAACCGCCGACATTCTCGGTGTAAACGAGACGCTCTACCAACTGAGCTAATCGCCCCTCCCAAAAGGATTTCACACCGGGAGAACCGGTGATTCGGAAATCGCGTCCTGGAGCGGTCCCCGTTGCCATCGCCCGCGGCGATGGGCAAGCGTCAAGCGACAGGGCCGCCGCGCTTCACCGCCATGAAATAGTCACGCATCCCGTCATGTGCCTTTGGCGACAGCGCCATGAAGGCGCGGCGCTTGTCGAAGGGATCGGCGTGGCGAACGAACACCCCGGCCTCGGTCATCTTCGCGATCCAGCGCAGCGCCGTGGTCGGCGCGACCGCAGCGGCGATGCACAGGCTTGAGACCGAGACCTGAGTCTGTTCAAGCTCGGCCGCGAAGAGATCGAGCAGCATGTCCCAGGCCGGGTCCTCGAACAGCCCGCGCTCGAAGAACTGATCGCGCAGCCGGCGGGCGCGAATCACTTCGCGTACATCGCGCGCGATAACCGGCGTCGATTCGCCGTCCGGCACTGCGTCATAATCGCCCGCACGGCCCTTGAGACCGGGCAGGAGCGGCTCGCCATCCTCCTCGCCGCTCAGCCGGGCGATGATCTCGGCGATCCGGGCGATCTCCTTCTGCATCCGCCGCAACCGGGCCGAATCGGAATCGCGCCGCGAATCGTGGAGGCGTCCGGCAGGCGGCATCAGCGCGACAGCGAGCGCGGCGACGCGATCGGCGAGCGACGGTGCGCAGAGCAGATCGACATGGCCGCCAAACAGATACGCCGAGACCAGGTCGATCTGGTGCGGGGCCAGCGCGACAACGATACGGGCGTCGATGGCCTGCACCAGCGCCTCGACATGAGGCAGCACGGCAGCGAGCGTCTCGTCGGGAATGTCTTCGGCTTCGATCACCACGAGGCCAAGCACGTTCTGCTGGCCGAGATGCTCCGCTGCATCATGCCAGTCGACACGGCCGAGCGCCCGGCCGCCAGCCAGCGCAATCGCCTCGAGCGCGGCCAAGGCCTCGGCACCCTCGTCGGCGACGATCAGCGCCGGCACGGTCATGGCGTAGGTTACCTCCTTCGCCGAATGGATCATTGTCCCCACCATCACGCGATCCGGTTGCCCCCTCGGCCCGGAGTCCCGCAAAAATACTCTTTCAGGCGGAATGGGTTAGCCATAGGTACATCCATAATGGATGGGAAAGCGAGAATATCGCCCAGAGGCAGGCGCTCACGATGCAAAAATACCAGCCAAAATGGATGCATCATCTGAATGAACCCTCGGTTCCGGATCAATCGAGCGACTTGACGATCTCCTCGACCATCTTCTTCGCGTCAGCCAGCAGCATCATCGTGTTGTCCTGGTAGAAGACGTCGTTATCGACGCCCGCATAGCCGACGCCGCCCATCGAGCGCTTGATAAACAGCACGGTCTTGGCCTTGTTCACGTCGAACACCGGCATGCCATAGATCGGCGAGGATTTGTCGGTCTTGGCTGCCGGATTGACCACGTCGTTCGCGCCGATGATGAACGCGACATCGGTCTGCGCGAATTCGCTGTTGATGTCCTCGAGCTCGAACACCTCGTCATAAGGCACATTGGCCTCGGCGAGCAGCACGTTCATGTGGCCAGGCATGCGCCCCGCAACCGGATGGATCGCATATTTCACGCGAACGCCGTGTTCCTTCAGCTTGTCGGCCATCTCGCGCAGCACATGCTGCGCCTGGGCGACCGCCATGCCGTAGCCGGGCACGATGATGACCTGTTCCGCCTGCTGCATCAGGAAGGCGGCGTCTTCCGCCGAACCGCGCTTCCACGGCCGGTCGGTCGCCGCCGCGGCGCCGCCGCCCGAGCTGTCGCCGCCGAACCCGCCCGCGATCACGCTGATGAAGCTTCGGTTCATCGCCCGGCACATGATGTAGCTGAGGATCGCACCCGACGATCCGACCAGCGCGCCGGTGATGATCATCGCGGTGTTGTGAAGCGTGAAGCCCATCGCCGCCGCGGCCCAGCCCGAATAGCTGTTGAGCATCGAGACGACGACCGGCATGTCGGCCCCGCCGATCGGGATGATCAGCAGGAAGCCGATCGCGAAGCTGAGCAGCGTCACGGTCCAGAAGATCCAGGGGCTCTGGTCCTGGGTGAACCAGGCGATCAGCCCGAGGATGCCCGCCAGCACGCCGAGATTGATGACATGGCGGCCCGGCAGCATGATCGGCTTGCCGCCCATATTGCCGTTGAGCTTCAGGAAGGCGATCACCGAGCCGGAGAAGGTGATCGCGCCGATCGCGACGCCAAGCCCCATCTCGATCCGGCTGACCGTCAATATCTCGCCATCGGCGCCGGCAATGCCGAACGCCTCTGGATTGAGGAACGCCGCCACCCCGACCAGCACCGCTGCCATGCCGACCAGCGAGTGGAAAGCAGCGACAAGCTGCGGCATATCGGTCATCGCGATCTTCCGCGCGGTGACCACGCCGATCGCGGCACCGATCGCGATCGCGACCAGGATTTCCGGCAGCGAGGCGATCTCATGAGTGAACAGCGTCGTACCCACGGCGAGCGCCATGCCGATCATGCCGTAGCGATTGCCCTGCCGCGAGCTCGCCGGCGACGACAGGCCGCGCAATGCCAGGATGAAACAGACGCCCGAAATCAGGTACGCCAGCGCTACCCAGGGATTGACCGGTGCTGCTTCATGCATGTGCTAAACCCCCAAAAACCGCATGCCGCTCACTTCGCGACGGGCTTTTCCTTCTTCTTGTACATGGCGAGCATCCGCTCGGTGACGGCGAATCCGCCGAAGATGTTCACGCTGGCAAGCACCACCGCGAACAGCCCCAGCCATTTCGACGAGGCCGATCCGCCCGCCGCCGCCGAGCTCGCGATCAGCGCGCCGACGATGATGACCGACGAGATCGCATTGGTCACCGCCATCAGCGGGGTGTGAAGCGCAGGCGTCACCGACCAGACGACATAATAGCCCACGAAACAGGCCATGACGAAGATCGACAGGATCGAGATGAAATCCATGACTCTTCCTTAATCCCCCCCGGAACGGCAGTAAAAGTCGGCGATATAGGGGCCAATTGGATGTTGGCGCCGGAACTTGAAGCGGCCGACGCGCCCTCGAAGCCGCTGCCGGAGCTGCACTTCGGGTAGACCCATCTCACGACGAAGCTTCCGAGCGATCGAGACTTCGGGACGCAGCATTTGCGGAAGCCCCCCTCCACCAGCTTCGCCGGTCGCCAGTGTCGGGTCGATCGTGCCCCCGGCATGACCTTGGAATGCCGGGGGCATTCCAACCCGCCACTCCGTTCCGGGTAGGATCAAGACAGCAGCCTCGCGTTGACGACCTTACCGCCCTGCGTCAGCCGGATCGCGTCCCCAATCTCCGCGTCGAGCACCGGCTTGCCCGCTTCCTTGTCCCAGAAGGCGCTGAGGAAGTTGAACAGGTTGCGGGAGAACAGCGCCGAGGCATCGGCCGCCAGCCGGCCCGGCACGTTGCGGTGCCCGACGATCTTCACGCCCGAGACCGTGATGACCTCGCCCGCGACCGCGCCCTCGACATTGCCGCCCTGCTCGACCGCGAGATCGACGATCACGCTGCCGGGCTTCATCGATGCGACCTGCGCCGCCGAGATCAGCCTGGGCGCCGGGCGCCCGGGGATCAGCGCCGTGGTGATGACGATGTCCTGCTTGGCGATATGGCCCGAGACCAGCTCGGCTTGCGCCGCCTGGTATTCAGGGCTCATCTCGCCGGCATAGCCGCCCGCCCCCTCGCCCTCGATGCCGGCAACATTCTCGACGAAGATCGGCTTGGCGCCGAGCGACTGGATCTGCTCCTTCGTCGCGGAGCGCACATCGGTCGCCGAGACCTGCGCGCCGAGCCGCCGAGCGGTGGCGATCGCCTGCAGGCCGGCAACGCCGACGCCCATCACGAACACGCGCGCGGCCGACACGGTGCCGGCTGCCGTCATCATCATCGGGAAGACCCGGCCATATTCAGCCGCCGCGTCGAGCACTGCCTTGTACCCGGCGAGGTTCGACTGCGAGGACAGGATATCCATCGACTGGGCGCGCGTGATGCGCGGCATGAATTCCATCGCCAGCGCCTCATAGCCGCCAGCCGCATAGGCATCGACCCGCGCGCGCTCTCCGAACGGATTGAGGCTCGCGACGATCCAGGCGCCGGGCGCCGCGCCGCCGAGGCTCGCCGGATCGGGTCCCTGCACACCGAACACGATATCGGCGCCGTTCAGCGTCTCGGCCCGCGTGCCGACCGCAGCGCCGGCCCCTGCATAGTCGGCATCGGCGCAGGAGGCTGACTCACCAGCCCCCGCCTCGACCGCCATCTCGGCACCAAGCGCGATGAATTTCTTGACCGTTTCGGGGGTCGCGGCAACGCGGCTTTCCCCTGCGGCCTGCTCCTTGAGGACCGCGATCTTCACCCGGCGCTACTTGCCGGAGATCAGCCAGATCACCAGCGCGGCGATCAGGAAGCAGGCAATGGCGCCCCATTTCAGGAGACCGATCACCTTGTGATACGTCTCTTCGTGAAACTTGATATCGCCGTTTCCGGCCATCGGTCGTCCCCTGCCTGTAACTCTGTGCAGGCTGCTTAGCGGGCGGTGCGCTGTCCCTCAAGTCCCGCCTTGGGGCGTTTAAGGCCGCTTTTACACCTAAGGCCTATGGTTAGCGCTTGGATCGGTACGATTGGACAAGCGGAATGACGCGCAACGGACAGCGGCTATTGATGCTGATCGATGACGAACCGGCGCAGCGCCGTCTCGTCGCGGCGCTCGCCGCGCGGCGTGGGTGGCGCGCCGTCTTCGCCAATGACGGCGAGATGGCGATCGCCATGCTCGGCACGCAGGACGGCATGCAGCTCGACGCGATCCTGCTCGATCACTGGGCGCCCGACGCTGACGCGACCGCGTTGATCACCGAAATCCGCCAGCGCCGCCCGGCGCTGCCCCTGTTGATGCTGACCGCGAACGGCTCAGTCGCGCATGCCGTCGCGGCGATGCGCGCCGGGGCAACCGACTTCCTGGTGAAGCCGCTCGCGCCCGAACGCCTGCTCTGCGCGCTCGACGCCGCCGTCGCCGGCAAGGCGGCGGGCGAGCTGCGCCCGCTGACCGAGAAGATTCCTGCCCTGCTCGCGTTCGACGAGATCGTCGGCTCGGCCCCCGATTTCCGCGCCGCGCTCGCTATCGCCGCCAAGGCAGCACGCGCCCGCGTACCGGTGCTGATCGAGGGCGAAAGCGGCGTCGGCAAGGAAGTGGTGGCCGAAGCGATCCACGCCGCCTCCCCGCGCGGGAAGAAGCCGATGATCGCGGTCAATTGCGGTGCGATCCCCGCCAATCTGGTCGAATCCGAATTGTTCGGCCACGAAAAGGGTGCCTTCACCGGCGCGTTCGAACGCAAGATCGGCCGTTTCCAGGAGGCCGATGGCGGCACCCTGTTCCTCGACGAGATCGGCGAAATGCCGCTGGAGGCGCAGGTCAAGCTGCTCCGCGTGCTTCAATCGGGCGAGATCCAGCCGATCGGCGCGCGCCACACCCGCGAGGTCGATGTGCGGGTCATCGCGGCGACCAACAAGCGCCTGATCGAGGAGGTCGAGGCCGACCGCTTCCGCGAGGATCTTTATTACCGCCTCAATGTCGTCCAGGTGACGATCCCGCCTTTGCGCGAACGCACCGGCGACATCCCCGCGCTCGCCCGCCACCTGCTCGCGCGAATCGCCGAGCAGCCGGGCCTGCGCGAGCTTGGCATCACTGACGACGCGCTGGCGCTGCTGGGCAAATATGACTGGCCGGGCAATGTCCGCCAGCTCCAGAACGCGCTGTTCCGTGCCGCCGTGCTGTGCGACGGCGACGCGCTGACCCGGCTCGATTTCCCGCAGATCGCAGCGCTCGGTTCACAGCGCCACACCACGCCCGGCCCGTCGCCGATGGCGACCAGCGGCGGCGTCACCCTGTTCCACGCCGATGGCAATCTGCGCGCGCTCGAGGAGATCGAGGCAGATGTGATCCGACTCGCCATCGGCCATTATCGCGGCCGCATGACCGAGGTGGCACGGCGACTGGGGATCGGCCGGTCGACGCTGTACCGCAAGCTCGGCGAGCTCGGGATCGACAACGCGGCCTGAGCAGCCGCGTCTCCTCCAGCCCGTTATCCGGTTGCGTTCCAGCGCGGCGCAACCAGCGCCGCATCCTTCAGCCCGCGCCACACGCGCAGCGCCTGCACCGTTTCCGCCACGTCGTGCACGCGGAGCAATTGCACGCCCGCCTCGATTCCCTTGAGCGCCAGCGCGATCGACCCGCCAAGCCGCTGGTCGGCCGGCGCCTCGTTGGAAAGCGCCCCGATCATCCGCTTGCGGCTCGCGCCGAGCATGATCGGGCAGCCCAGGCCGTGGAACAGCGCCAGCCCGTTCAATAGCACGAGATTGTCCTGAAGCGACTTGCCGAAGCCGATACCGGGATCGACCAGGATCCTGGCCGGATCCACACCCGCGGCGACCACCGCAGCCACGCGCGCCTCGAGCCAGTCATATACCTCGGTCAGCACATCGCCATATCCGCTGCCGCCATGCGGACCGGTTTTCGGATCGGGCGAGTGCATCAGGATCACCGGACACCCCGCACGGACGACGACGTCGAGCGCACGGTCGTCCCACAGCAAGGCTGCCACATCGTTGACAATCGCGGCGCCGGCGGCGAGCGCCGCCTCCATCACGGCTGCCTTGCGGGTATCGACCGAGATCAGCGTGCCGCTCTTCGCCAGCCGCTCGATCACCGGCACCACGCGCTTCACCTCATCGCCTTCCCAGACGAGCGGTGCCCCGGGCCGGGTCGATTCACCCCCGACATCGATCAGCGCGGCGCCTTTGACGGCGAGATCGAACCCGGCTTCGGCAGCAGCCGCCTCGTCGACATTCCTGCCGCCGTCGGAGAAGCTGTCCGGCGTCACGTTCAGGATGCCCGCGACCGACGACTGATCGAAACGGAGGACCCGGTCGCCCAACGCCAGCGCGGGACGTGGCGCGGTGATGCGCGCGTGGAGCTGCGCGGCGCGTTCATTCTGTCCGGCGAGCGTCGCCTCGAACGCGGCGATCGACATCGTACGGCGCCTGCCGCCCTCGATCACCTCATAGGCCGAGAACCACGTCATCCCGCCCGCCAGCCGCGCCACCTCTCCGTCGCGGCCAACCGGTGTATCGACGAACTGGACGGGGCGGAGGTGGAGCGCGTTGGTCATCAGTCTGTCCGTTCCACCCACGCCGTTCGTCCCGAGTAGCCATCGAGCGTGTCGAGATGGCGTATCGAGGGGCAAGCGCCATCCGTATCACGGTGCCTCGATACGAGGCCTCGACAAGCTCGGTCTCTACTCGACACGAACGGTTGTGGGAATCGACCGCAGCAATCCCGACCTGCGCTCAGGGCTGGGTCGCCAGCAGATATTCCTGCCGCAGCGCGTCGATCGGCTTCAGCCCATTGGGCGTCTCGTAGTGCCAGAAGGTCCAGCCGTTGCAGGCAGGCGCGTTCTGCAAGGTCGCGCCGAGCTTGTGGATCGATCCGGTCACGTCGCCGCTCATGACGGAGCCGTCGGCACGCACCGTCACGCGGTAGCGGCGCTTGGCATCGGTCAGCACCGCGCCGGCGGTAAGCATGCCGTTCTCGACGATCGTCCCGAATGCGACGCGCGGCGCGGCCTTGGGCGACTGCATCGTCACCAGCGCCGATTCGTCGAGCGGTAGCGCCGCCTCGATCCGCTCGATCGCGGCAGCGCAATAGCCGGCCTCGCGCTCGATGCCGATCCAGCGCCGGCCGAGCCGCTTGGCCACCGCGCCCGTCGTGCCGGTGCCGAAGAACGGGTCGAGCACCACGTCGCCCGGCTTGGTGCAGGCGAGCAGGATTCGATAGATCAGCGCCTCGGGCTTCTGTGTCGGGTGGACCTTCACGCCGTCGCGCTTGAGCCGCTCCTGCCCGCCGCAGATCGGGAATTCCCAGTCGCTGCGCATCTGAAGCTCGTCGTTCAGCGTCTTCATGCTGCGATAGTTGAAGGTATAGCGCGCCTTCTCACCCATCGATGCCCAGATCAGCGTCTCGTGCGCATTGGTGAAGCGCGTGCCCTTGAAGTTCGGCATCGGGTTGGCCTTGCGCCACACGATGTCGTTGAGGATCCAGTAGCCGAGATCCTGAATCGCGCTGCCGACCTTGAAGATGTTGTGATAGCTGCCGATCACCCAGATCGCGCCATTGTCCTTCAGGATGCGCTTCGCCTCGGCCAGCCAGGCGCGGGTGAACATGTCATAGGCATTCAGCGAATCGAACTTGTCCCAGTCGTCGGTGACGGCATCGACGTGGCTGCCGTCCGGCCGGCTGAGATCGCCGCCGAGCTGGAGGTTGTAGGGCGGGTCGGCGAAGATCAGGTCGACCGACTTCGCGGGCAGGGCGCGCATCGCGGAGATGCAATCCTGCATGATGATACTGTCGAGCGGCAGCCCGGCATGCGCCCGCTGTTCCGTCGCCGGCTCAACCGCACGCGCCTTAACCTTCTCGATCACACCCATCACTAGCTACCCCCGTTGAAGAGCGGCGCATCCCTGCGGATGTACGGACTCGGGTCAAGCAGAGTTTAGTTAACGAAAACGCCTGCCAAATCGTTAACAAACCGGAACATTTTAGGAAGCTGCCCAGATATTGAGTCGAGTTATCCACAGGGGCTCAATCCATGGTGTGTGGCCGAAAAGACTCACAAATCCAGATATGGGCTAAAAATCGAGCCAGGCCTGCGCGACCGGAGCGAAGCTGCGCCGGTGAAGCGGTGTGGGGCCATGAGCGCGCAGTGCGTCGAGGTGCGCGCGGCAGCCATAGCCCTTGTTCGAGTGCCATCCATACTGCGGATGCGATTCGGCATGAGCGATCATGATGGTGTCGCGGGTGTGCTTGGCGATGATCGACGCGGCCGCGATCGACAGCGAGATCGCGTCGCCCGACACGATCGCCGTCGCCTGATGGGACCAGCGCGGCAGGCGGTTGCCATCCACCAGCACATGCGCCGGTGCCTGGCCGAGCGCCTCGACCGCCAGCGTCATCGCCTTCATCGTCGCCCAGTAGATGTTGAGCCGGTCGATCTCGTCAGCCTCGACGATTCCGACCCCGACCATGGCACAGGCGCGCAACCGGTCATGCAGCCGGCCGCGCTCGGTGGCGCTGAGCTTCTTCGAATCATCGATCCCGCGCGGAATGCCCCTGGCGGGCAGGATCACCGCCGCCGCCACGACCGGCCCGGCCAGCGGCCCGCGCCCTGCCTCGTCAACGCCGGCGACCGGCGCGAGGCAAAGCTTTTCATGCTTGAGGGAGGGCCGAGTCACGGCAGCCGCCATGCCGGGAAACGGCGATTCTCGCCAGCCTGGTAGAGGCAGAGCGCATTACCCGCGGGATCGGCGAGCCGCGCCTCGCGCCAGCCCCAGCTTTCCATCACCGGATCGGTCACGGCGATACCGGCTTCGCGCACCCGCACGACCATTGCATCCAGATCCCCGCATTCGAGGAACATCACCGGCCTGCCCGCAATCTCGTCCGCCGTCTCGATCGACAGCGTACCGCCGCCAGCACTTTCGAACCGGGCGTAGCGCGGCGCCGACTCAACGATCTGGCGCAGGCCGAGCAGGCGATAAAAGGCAGCGCTCGCCGCATAATCGACAAGCGGCACGGTGATCTGGTTGAGCATCGCCCCGCCGAGATCGCCGTCGAGCCGCACGGCCTGATGCCCCATGGGACCATGACCGCCGCCGAAGCCGGGCGCCTCGCGCAGGGCAAGCCGGACGAAGACCCGTGCCCGCGCGATCGAATCCGCGAGGGTCATGCCACGTCCGAGGCCAGTCGCGATGGCGCTGGCCAAAGTGCAACCAGTGCCATGGCTGTGCGGCGTCTCGATGCGCGGATCGGCCCAGCGCACCTCGCCGCCATCAGCAAACAGCAGCCGGTCGACAATCTCCTCGCCCTCGCCATGCCCGCCCTTGACCAGCAATGCCCCTGTACGCCCGCGAGCCATCGCCTCTCCGCCCAGCGCCTCGATCTCGGGCAGGTTGGGCGTGGTCAGCGTGGCGATCCGCATCAGCCGTTCGAAGGCGGCGATCGTGGCGCCATCGGCCAGTGTCGCGCCGCTCGTCGAGACCATGACGGGATCGAACACGATCGGCACGCCCGTCATCGCTTCCAGCCGGCGCGCCACGGCGCTGGCGGTTTCGGCCGATCCGATCATCCCGATCTTCACCGCATCCACGCCGATATCGGAGACGACCGCATCGATCTGCGCGATCACCATATCGGTCGGGATCGGGTGCACGCCCTGCACGCCAAGCGTGTTCTGCGCGGTGATCGCAGTGATCGCCGTCATCGCATGGCCACCGAGCATGGTGACGGTCTTGATATCAGCCTGGATGCCGGCGCCACCGCCCGAATCCGACCCTGCGATGACAAGGATGCGCGGGGTCATGCCGCGGCGCCTGCTTCATCGTCACTCCGGACTCGTTCCGGGGTCCACCGTCCCGCAAACCAGCAGGCCGAAAGGCGGGTGGAACGGTGGATGCCGGAACAAGTCCGGCATGACGCCAGGGCGTGGGATAGTATCACGCCCGCCCCTTGAACTTCCGCTCGGTCGACGCCGGATAGCGCTCCAGCGCCTCGTCCACCCGTGCCGGCCGGTCCATCAGCTCGCCGCCGCAATTGGGGCAGCGATCGTCCATCGCCTCGGCGCACGGCGCGCAGAAGGTGCATTCGAACGAGCAGATGAACGCGCCTGCCTCATCGGCAGGCAGGTCGGTACCGCAGCGTTCGCAGTCAGGGCGCATCTCAAGCATGATCGTTCCGTCTTATCTCCCCTCCCGCAAGCGGGAGGGGAATTGTCTACGCAGCCGCCACCCGCACCGCGTCGCAGATCCGGTCAACCACGCGCTCGACCTGTGCCGGATCGTCGCCCTCGGCCATCACCCGGATCACCGGCTCAGTCCCGGAGGGCCGGATCACCAGCCGGCCCTTGCCCTCAAGCTCGGCTTCGGCCTCGGCGATCACTGCCTTCACTGCCTCGGCTTCAAGCGGCTTGCCACCCTTGAAGCGGACATTCTTCAGCAGCTGCGGCAGCGGCTCGAAACGGTGCAGCAGCTCGCTCGCCGGGATGCCGCTTTCGACCAGCTCGGCCAGGATCTGCAGCGCCGCGACCAGCCCGTCGCCGGTCGTCGCATAGTCCGACAGGATGATGTGGCCCGATTGCTCGCCCCCGACATTGTACCCCTGCGCCCGCATCGCCTCGAGCACATAGCGGTCGCCGACCTGCGTGCGGATCAGCTTGATCCCCTGAGTCGCGAGATGCCGCTCGAGCCCGAGATTCGACATCACCGTCGCGACCAGGCCGCCATTGGCCAGCCGGCCCCGCCGGGCCCAGCCGCTCGCGATTGTCGCCATCAACTGGTCGCCGTCGACGACGCGACCCTGCTCGTCGACCACGATCAACCGGTCCGCGTCGCCGTCCAGCGCGATGCCGATCGCCGCGCCCGACGCCACCACCGTCTCGCACAGGACCTGCGGCGCGGTCGAGCCGACACCGTCATTGATGTTCTTGCCGTTCGGCGTGGTGCCGATCGCGATCACCTCGGCACCGAGTTCCCACAGCGCCGAGGGCGCGACCTGGTAAGCGGCGCCATTGGCGCAATCGACCACGATCTTGAGCCCGTCGAGCCGCAGATGTTCCGGGAAGGTCGACTTGGCGAAGTGGATGTACCGCCCGCGCGCATCCTCGACGCGGCGGGCCCGGCCGATATCCGGCGACGGCGCCAGCGGGACCTCTCCGTCGATCAACGCCTCGATCGCCAGTTCGTCGGCATCGGACAGCTTGTAGCCGTCGGGCCCGAACAGCTTGATGCCGTTATCGGCATAGGGATTGTGGCTGGCCGAGATCATCACACCCAGATCGGCGCGCATCGACTGAGTCAGCATCGCGACGGCCGGCGTCGGCATCGGGCCGACCAGCACCACGTCCATGCCAACGCTGGTGAACCCGGCGACCATCGCATTCTCGATCATATAGCCCGAAAGGCGCGTGTCCTTGCCGATCACCACGCGGTGCTTGTGGTCGCCGCGCACGAAATGCGCGCCGGCGGCCATGCCGACCTTCATCGCCATCGCCGCCGTCATCGGGGAGACATTGGTCGCCCCGCGAATACCGTCGGTGCCGAAATATTTTCTTGCCATGCCCGCGTGTCCGATCCGCCTGTGTGCCCCGCGCTTCCCGATTTCGAAAACCGGTTCCCACTTTTCCGGGAAGCGCTATGCCGTCTGTTTGTCGTAGCGGCGTGATAGCGCCGGATAGATCGAAGGGCGAGCATGTCGCAAGCAACCCGCATTCTCCTTGCCCTGGTCCTGGGGCTGGCCATCGGTATCGGCATCGCCGCCTGGGCGCCCTCCACCGCCGATAGCGGCATCGTCATCGCCCAACCGATCGGCACCGCCTGGCTCAACGCGCTTCAGATGACGATCGTCCCGCTGGTCGTGTCGCTGCTCGTCACCGGCGTCGCCGCGACGGCCGAGGCAGCCCGCGCCGGCCGGGTCGCCGGGCGCGCGCTTGCCCTGTTCATCGGGCTGCTCTGGCTCTTCTCCGCGCTCGCCGCGATCCTGACGCCCCTGCTGCTCGGCTGGTTCCCGCTTCCGACCGAGGCGGCGGCCGCGCTCCGGACGGCGCTCGGCGCAACCGCGCCGGTCGGCGACATCCCGCCCTTCTCGGAGTTCATCGCGTCGATCGTGCCGAGCAACCCGGTCGCCGCCGCCGCCAACAACGCGTTCCTGCCGCTGATCCTCTTCACCCTGGTGTTCGCCTTCGCGCTCACCCGCCTGCCGGCCGAGCCGCGCGTGCTGCTCACCAAATTCTTCCAGGCGGTCGCCGATACGATGCTGATCGTCATCGGCTGGGTCCTGTGGCTCGCGCCGATCGGCGTGCTGGCGCTGTCCTATGTCGTCGGCGCGAAAGCCGGCACCGCCGCCTTCGGCGCCCTGCTCCATTATGTGCTGATCATCTCAGCGATCGGCATCGTCGTGTGGATCGCCGCCTTCCCGATCGGCGCGATCGGCGGGCGGGTCGGCCTGCGCCGCTTCGTCCGCGCGACGGTCCCGGCGCAGGCGGTCGCGATCAGTACCCAATCCTCGCTCGCCTCGCTGCCGGCGATGCTGCGCGGGGCCGAGGGGCTCGGCGTGCCCGTCGCCACCTCGGGCGTGGTCCTGCCGCTGGCGGTGGCGATCTTCCGGGTCACCGGCCCGCCGATGAACCTCGCTGTCGCCATCTATGTCGCCTATTGGTTCGGCGTGCCGATCGGCCCGGTCCAGCTCGCCGCCGGGGTTGCCGTCGCCGCGGTCACCACCATGGGCGCGGTCAGCCTGCCTGGCCAGATCAGCTTCGTCACCTCGATCGCCCCGATCTGCATCGCGATGGGCGTGCCCGTCGCCCCGCTCGGCCTGCTGGTCGCGGTCGAGACGATCCCCGACATCTTCCGCACGCTGGGGAATGTGACGATGGACCTGGCGACGACGGTGACGGTGTCGGCACGCAGCGGTGAAGTCCCCGAAACGGAGGGGGACGCGTTGCTCCGCGCATAGACGGAACCGATCCTCCCTGGCGGCTGTTTCATGCCCGTTACGAAAATGGAGGTCGACGTGGGAAAAGGCTGTCTGCTCTGGGCGATCGGTGTGCCGATCCCCGTCATCATCATCCTGTACCTGCTGTTCGGCCACTAGGGGCATCGGGGCCGTCGATTCGGCGCGCTGAGCGCTATTTTTCCGCTGTTATGTCGCCGAATTTTTCTACCGCTGTTATGTTGGATTTCGCACCCGAATTTCCACAACTCTTCCAATGGCTTGCGTGTCATTTCCCTGTTACGCCCCAACAAGGGCATAACAGCGGAAAAACAGCGGACCGTCACCCCTGTTATCGCGGAAAATCGCGGGCGCGAATTCCTACAATCTTCAAGCTGAGAAGGAGCGGGACGGTGCCGAAACTGCGCGCTGCCCGATCCGACGCTGGCATAATCCTACACGTGGTTGAATCGAACCCCCACCGATCCAGCACTAAGCCTGACTCAGTCCCCCAACCGGGCAAGCTCAGGCGAACGGCAGACTAGCCCTGCCGAAGCGCGTCGAGGGTCTTTACCCAATGCCGTGGATCGAACGATGCTACTTCACTGAAGCGGATATCAGGAAACGCGAGATCGCGTGCGACCGCACGGAGCTTTTCAGGCAGATCGTCAATCGAGACGGGAGAAGCCGGCCGCGCGACAACCTCATAAGCGTTGGCGTAGTCGCGGACACGATGCATATCCGTCCAGTCGAAAACCGTCAGGCCGCGTTCGGCGAGCTGGGGAAAGTCGGCACGCTCATAACCAGGCATCACTAGCTGCGCGTCGCAAATTTTGGGCATTTCCCAGAGGAATTCTTCATGATCCTCAGCAAGAATATCCGCGCGCGAAAAGGCTGAGGATGGCACAGGCCCTCTACCTGCAGTTACCAGAACCGCAACGTGGCCGCCACCGTCACTCGCCAGCCAGGAGAAATCCATACCGTCCGGATAGCGCTCATCAAAAGCTCCAGCCTTTTGTTCGGGTAAAGGCTCCACCGCTAGCCCCGGCTCAGCCGCGCCGACCAGGCATAGCCGCGATAGAGCGGCTTGAACGCCGCATCGAGCCCCTGCACCACGGCAATCTCCTCCACCGCGTTTCGCAAGGTCGCTCGCGGCGACACGTCGAACTTCGCCAGCCACACCAGCAACAGCCTGTGGAACGCCCGAGGCAGGCCCTCCTGCTGGCCGAAATCGACGATGTCGAGCCGCCCGCCCGCTCCCACCTTGCCCGCGCCCTCGCGCAGCGCGCCCTGCCAGTCCGGGATCATCGACAGCGTATAGCTCTGGAATACCCGGTCGAACTGCGCGACGCCGAACAGCGCCTGCGCGTCGAACGCCGTCGCGTCGCCCTGCGCGAAGACGATCCTGTCGGCCAGACCCGCCTTGGCCACGTTCTTGCGCGCCGTCTCCAGCATCGCCTCCGAGATATCGATCCCGTAGAAGCGCGCATCCGGCCAGGCCCGGGCAGCGACGATCAGGTTACGCCCGGTGCCGCAGCCGATCTCGATCACGCTGCCGCCCGGCGGGGGCGCCAGTTCACGGATCAGCCGGTCGCGGCCGAGCAGGTAATATTTGCGGGTCAGGTCGTAGAAATGGCGCTGCGTCCGGTAGATCGCATCCATATGCCCCGCATGGCCGGCGTCCATGCTCAGGCTGCGTCGCCCAGCACGTAGAGATGCACGCCGCCATAGATCGAGGAACGGTCGCGCCGCGTATAATCGAGTGAATCCTCGGCACGGTAGTCCCAGCGGCCAAGCACTGCGTCCGGCACCCGGCCGGGCAGGATCGTCGCGGTACCAGCGGTGCGGAACAGCACGCGCGCACCGGGCTTTGCCGTCCGCGTGATCTCGGTCCACAGGTCGGTCAGCTGCTCATCGGTCATCCAGTCCTGCGCGTCGAGCAGGATATAGCGGTCGAGCGACGCGTCCTCGCGGCTGCGCAGATAATCGGTGAAATTGATGTGGCGCACCTCGATCCGGTCGACGCGCTCAACGATCTCCTCATAATGCTCGCGCTGGAGATAGGGCGGCAGCGGCGCTGACGGACCATCGCCATAGCCGCGGTTGAAGGCCTGCCAGGCGAAATAATTGTCCTTGAGGTCGAAATCGCAGGCAAGCTTCTCGAGCCGCTCGCGCAGCACCGTCGCCATCTTCTCGTCGCCGGCCAGCGCCTCATATTGCGCTGGCGGAATCCCGAGGCCGAACAGCGACGCGGGCTGGTCGGTCAGCCAGCGGATGAAGCCCTTGTCGAACATCGGCGCGAACTCGCGGTCGAAGATCTCGCGCTGTTCCTCGATCGAATTGGCCTTGAGCAGCACCTTCGGGTTGAGGCCGTTGAGCCGCGCCAGGATATGGGCGACGCTGATGAAATTGCCGAGCAGCCCGCGCTTGTACACGCCGTGCGCGAAACCGCCGATGCGGCGGCGCCCGATCATGTCGCGCCCTTCCCAATAGCGCCGCGTCGTCTCGTCGAGATGCGGGCGCACATAGGTGCGATAGGCGAGGATGTTGGCGCGGCTGTTGGCGTTGCCGAAGAAGCGGTGGAACGCCTCATATCCGGGCAGGCGCCGCGCCGCGGCAAGCTTCAGCTTGTTGAGCGCGATATGCGCCGTGTTCAGGTCGACCGCAGTGATCGCGCGCGGATTGGCCGTCAGATACGACAGGACGTTGCAGCCGCCCGAGGCGATGGTGACGACATGGCTGTCGGGCGTGATCGCCAGCGCCTCCATGTCGACCGCCGGGTCCTCCCAGATCTGCGCATAGACCAGGCCGCGGAACGCGAAGGTGAAGGCGCGTTCGAGCAGGCCCTGCTTCGACAGGTGATCGTGCCGGTGCACGGCGGCGCGCACGGCATTGTTCTTGGATTCGTTGGGCGATCGATCGGCGATGGCCATGGGAATGCTCTCCTGCGGACCTGAAACAGGCGGGGCCCACGCCCCGCTAGGACAATCCGATGACGCTTCCATGACGAGCTTGCGTCGAAATGAAAAGGACCTGCCGGCGAAGGGGGCCGGCAGGTCCGGTACGCACGGCACCGCATAGGAGGGGGAATGGCGGTACCTGGTTACTCGCCTTTCGCTTGGGAAGGAAAGACAAAGGCTAATACGCGCATGGAGTCCGCTCGGATGCATAGCCGCGCATATTTTTTTCGGATCAGGGCATCATCACCGTGTCGATGACATGAATCACGCCGTTCGACTGGATCACGTTCGCGATGGTGATCCTGCCCTTATGGCCCTTGGCGTCCTCGATCGCCCAGCCCATGCCGCTCTTCATGAAGGTCAGCGTGCCGCCCTGAACGGTCGTGTAGGTCGCCTTGTCCATATGAGCCCTGGCCCTGGCCGCGATATCGGCCGCGGTGATGCGGCCGGGCACCACATGATAGGTCAGCACGCTGGTCAGCGTGCCCTTGTTCTCGGGCTTCAGCAGCGTCTCGACGGTACCCTTCGGCAACTTGGCGAAGGCAGCGTTGGTCGGCGCGAAGACGGTGAAGGGGCCAGGCCCGGACAAGGTGTCGACCAGCCCGGCGGCCTTCACCGCGGCGACCAGGGTGGTGTGATCCTTCGAATTGACCGCGTTCTCGACGATGTTCCTGGTCGGATACATCGCCGCCCCGCCAACCATCGGGTTGGTCTGGGCATTGCTCATTGACGCGCCGCTGACCGCGACGGCGGCGGCGACGATGGCGATTCGGACGGATCGGTGCATGGATGCTCTCCTGTACGGGCGCCCGGCTGGGGCACGGTACAGATACGGCCGGAATCCGATAAGGACGCAGGCGTGCCGGGATCAAACCTGCGAGAGGGCACCCGTGGCGACGACCGGACCGGTCGGCAGGCCGGTCGGCGAGCCGCCGATCGGCTCGAGCGACACTGCCAGCGTCGCCCCTGCGGCAAGGCGCGCGCGATTGGCGGTATTGACCGCGAACGAGGACCCGCCCGAGCTGCGCAGCAGGCCGAGCGAATGCGGCACGCCGTCGCCGCCGATCACCCACAGCTCAGCGCTGCGATTGGCATCGGCAAGCGCCGCCGCGGTAAGGCGCAACGCCCCCGAGCCAGGATCATAGACCGCGGTCACCGGCGTTCCCTTCTCGACCGGATCGATCGAGGCGACGAGCATCTTGGCCGGCACCGCGGCGACCGGCGCGGTCGGCGTCGCAGCCGGCCGGACCGGGTGCGGCACGTAGCTGATCGGACGCAGCACCACGACGAGCAGCAGGGCGGCAGCCGCGACGCTTGAGACGCCCGCTATCGCCGGCCAGAAGAAGTGGCGCCGCGGCGGCGCCGGGGCCGCCATGGCGGCCGGCCCGTCAATCGACCATTCGACCCGCTCGAGCACGCCAGCGGGCGCGGGGATCGCCGGCCAGAGATCGAACAGCTGCGCCAGATGGCCGCGCCACCGCTCGACATCCTGCGCGAAGCCGGTCTCGGCGAGCACGCGGCGCAGCGCGCGCGAACGCTCCTCGCCCTCGAGCAATCCCAAAGCGAGCTCGGCCGCGGCCATGTCGGGCGTGTCGTCCAGGGTGCGATCGTCGCTCACCGGTCGAGACACTCCCTGAGCTTGGCAAGACCGCGCCTGACCCAGCTCTTCATCGTGCCGAGCGGCACGGATTCACGTTCGGCGAGTTCGGCGTAGGTCACGCCATCGAAAAAGGCGGTGCGGATCGCGCCGCGCTGGCGATCCTCAAGGCCTTCGAGGCACCCGTGGAGCCGGTGCGCCTCCTCGTCAGCGACCAGCGTCTCGCTGACCAGCGGCGCGTCGTCGGCAATCGGCGGCGCATCCTCGATCGGACTCGCCCGGCGGATGCCCTGCGCCCGGCGCCAGTCGATCGCGCGATTGCGCGCGATCGTCGCGAGCCAGGTGATCGGGCTCGCGCGGTGCGGCTCATAGGCGCCAGCCCGTTTCCAGATCGTCAGATACACGTCGTGCAACACATCTTCAGCCGCCTGCCTTTCGCCGCAGATACGGTAGCAGATGCCGAAAAGCTTCGCCGAGGTAAGCGAATAAAGATCGCGAAAGGCGGCGCGGTCCTCATGCCCGGTGCGGACCAGCGCCTCGACCAGCCGCAGGCGGGCGTCGCTCGCTGGCTGTCGCTGGGCTGCTTGGGGCACATCCGTCACGCGCCGACGCTAGACCGCCCAGGAAGACGCGGCAATCCCACCTTACTCCCAACCGGTTGTTTCTCCACCGGCGCTGATAGTTCAGCTTGGCACCGCAACCGACTCTAGCCTGTAGCGTTCGCCGCGCGCTTTGCGTAAAGGCCCCCGCATCCGCTTTCGCCGAGTATAAGGAGCGCGTCGTTCATGCGCATCGCCATAGCATCCGATCATGCCGCCTTCGCACTGAAGGACGTGCTGGTCGCGTGGCTGGGCGAACAGGGGCATGAGGTCGCCGATCTCGGCCCGCATTCGGACGCGCGGGTGGATTATCCCGATTATGGCTATGCGCTTGCCGGGCACGTCGCGGCCGGCAAGGCCGATCGCGGCATCGCGCTGTGCGGTTCGGGCATCGGCATCTCCATCGCGGTCAACCGCCATCCCGCCGCGCGCTGCGCGCTGGTCGGCGAGCCGCTGTCGGCGGCGCTCTGCCGCGAGCATAACGACGCCAACATCCTTGCCATGGGGGCCCGCCTCACGGGCGAGGACATGGCCAAGGCCTGCGTCACCGCTTTCCTGACCACCGAATTCGCCGGTGGCCGCCACACCCCGCGCGTCGAGATGCTCGGCGCGCCCAGCTTCGCGAAGGAACCAGCATGAGCACGAACCCCCGCAGCCTCAACGACGTCCAGCCCGACGGTTTCTTCACCCGCGGCCTCGCCGAGGCCGACCCGGCCGTGTTCGGCGGCGTCGCCCATGAGCTGCGGCGCGAGCAGACCCAGATCGAGCTGATCGCGTCGGAGAACATCGTCTCCAAGGCAGTGCTTCAGGCCCAGGGCTCGGTCTTCACCAACAAATATGCCGAAGGCTATCCCGGCAAGCGCTATTACCAGGGCTGCGAACCCTCGGACGAGGTCGAGAGCCTCGCGATCGAGCGCGCGAAGAAGCTGTTCAACTGCAACTTCGCCAACGTCCAGCCGCATTCGGGCGCTCAGGCCAACGGCGCGGTGATGCTCGCTCTGGTCAAGCCGGGCGAGACGATCATGGGCCTCAGCCTCGATGCCGGCGGCCACCTGACTCACGGCGCCAGGGCGGCAATGTCGGGCAAATGGTTCAACGCGGTGGCTTACGGCGTCGACCCGGTCACGCACCTGATCGATTTCGACCAGGTCGCTGCCCTTGCGCGCGAGCACAAGCCGAAGCTGATCATCGCCGGCGGCTCCGCCTATCCGCGCCAGATCGATTTCGCGAAGTTCCGCGCCATCGCTGACGAGGTCGGCGCGATCTTCATGGTCGACATGGCGCATTTCGCCGGCATCGTCGCCGGCGGCCTGCATCCCTCGCCGCTCGAGCACGCCCATGTCGTGACCACCACCACGCACAAGACGCTGCGCGGCCCGCGCGGCGGCATGGTGCTGACCAATGACGAGGCGATCGCCAAGAAGATCAATTCGGCGGTGTTCCCCGGCCTCCAGGGCGGCCCGCTGATGCACGTCATCGCTGCCAAGGCGGTCGCCTTCGGCGAGGCGCTCCAGCCCGAGTACAAGAGCTACATCGCCGCGGTGGTGGAGAATGCCAAGATCCTCGCCGCCACGCTCAAGGAGCGCGGCGCCGAGGTCGTGTCGGGCGGCACCGACACGCATCTCGCGCTGATCGACCTGACCCCGCTCGGCGTGACCGGCAAGGACGCCGACGAGGCGCTCGAGCGTGCCGGCATCACCTGCAACAAGAACGGCATCCCCAACGATCCGCTGCCGCCGACCAAGACAAGCGGCATCCGCGTCGGGTCGCCGGCCGGGACGACGCGCGGCTTCGGCCCCGCCGAGTTCCGCGAGATCGGCAACATGGTCGCCGACGTGCTCGACGGCCTGCGCAAGAATGGCGAGGCCGGCGACGGCCAGGTCGAGGCGGCGGTGCGCGAGCGGGTGCTGGCGCTGTGCGCGCGCTTCCCGATCTACCCGGAAGGCATCTAGCAACTTCCGTTCGCGGCGGGTAGCGAACGAGCGACGCCGGGCGCGCGTATCGAGGGGCATGCCCCTCGATACGGCGCGTCGGCGAGCCAGACATCTACCTCGACACGAACGGGATATTGATCCGATGCGTTGCCCCTTTTGCGGCCATGAAGACAGCCAGGTAAAGGACAGCCGTCCGACCGACGACGGCGCCGCGATCCGCCGGCGCCGCCAGTGCGAGGGCTGCGCCGCGCGTTTCACCACCTTCGAGCGGATCCAGCTCCGCGAGCTCCATGTGATCAAGAGCGAGGACAAGCGCGAGCCGTTCGACCGCGAGAAGCTGCTCCGCTCGGTCTCGATCGCCGCGCGCAAGCGCCCGATCGACGCGGTGCGGATCGAGAAGCTCGTCTCCGGCATCCAGCGCCAGCTCGAGACTCAGGGGGAGAATGAAATCCCCTCGAAACGTATCGGCGAGATGGTGATGGAGGGGCTCAAGGGCCTCGATTCGGTCGCGTACATCCGCTTCGCCAGCGTCTACAAGGATTTCCGCGAGGCCAGGGACTTCGAGGAATTCGCCGGCAATGTGAACGAGGTGGCCAAGGGGTGAGGAGTGCGAAAATTGCGTGCTTTTCCGCCTCCGCTCGTCCCGAGTAGCCATCGAGCTTGTCGAGAGGGCATATCGAGGGATAGGCCCGAACCATGACTTTCTGGGCCTATATCCTGCGCTGCAACGACGGCAGCTATTACACCGGTCACACCGACAATCTGGAACACCGGATTGGCCAGCATCAGGCCGGCGAGGTCGAAGGCTATACTCATAGCCGGCGTCCGGTGACGCTGATGTGGTCGCAGGACTTCCCGTCGCGGATCGAAGCCCTGGAAGCGGGGCATCAGGTCAAGGATTGGTCGCGCAAGAAAAAGGAAGCACTGTTCCGCAGTGACTGGGCCGCGCTGTCCGCGGCGGCAAAGAAACCTTTTCCCGCGCCTGCCCCTCGATACGCCGTCCCGACAAGCTCGACGGCTACTCGGGACGAACGGGCAGGGGAGACGGATCTGCCGGCGCCTGCTCCCGTCGCCCCCTCACCCTCCCCGCCCCCGGTCATCGTCCTCGTCCGCCCGCAGCTCGGCGAGAATATCGGCAAGGCAGCGCGCGCCATGCTCAATTTCGGGCTGACCGAGATGCGCCTCGTCACCCCGCGCGACGGCTGGCCCAATCCTTCGGCCGGCCCGGCCGCTTCAGGCGCCGATATCGTGCTCGAACAGGCGCAGGTGTTCGACAGCGTTGCCGAGGCGGTGGCCGATTGCACCCAGGTCTATGCGACCACCGTGCGCAAGCGCGGCGTCACCAAGCCGGTCATCACGCCCGACGCGGCAGCGACCGCGATCCATTCGAGCGCAGGCCGAACCGCGATCCTGTTCGGCCCCGAGCGTTCGGGGCTCGAGACCGACGACGTCGCGCTGGCGCGCACCATCATCACCGTGCCGATCAATGCCGAGTTCGGGTCGCTGAACCTCGCCCAGGCGGTGATCCTCGTCGCCTATGAATGGTCGAAGCGAATCGCGCTCGCCTCCCCGCCGGAGACCGACCTGCCCGAGCCGGCGCCGCAGGAAGAGCTCGAGGGAATGATCCTTCAGCTCGACGCGATGCTTGAGGATGCCAACTTCTTCTTCCCGCCGGACCGGACGCCGGTCACGCGGCGAACGTTGCGCACGCTGCTGACCAAGCCGGGCTGGTCGAGCCAGGAGGTACGGACCCTGCGCGGCGTGCTGTCGGCGCTGGCGGGCGCGAAACGGCCCAAGACCCCGCGCCAGCGCTGAGGCGCCGACGGCGGACCGCCCCTATATTCTAGCCTGGTCATCCCGCCGGTCGAACGCCTTCATTTCATAGGCGATCGAGATTTCCACGAGCCGGTCCCACAAGGCCGCGATCTCGGCGCCGGGCAGGCCGGCCGCCTCGGCCGCCGCACGGGCATTCGCGATCACCCTTGCCTTTCGCGCTTCGTCGCGCACCGCGCCACGCTCAGTCTTGATGCGCGCGGCGGCATCCATATAGGCGAAGCGGCGGGCGAGCAGGTCGACCAGGTCGCGATCGACCTGATCGACCCCCGCGCGCACTTCGACCATCGTCGTACAGTCGATGCCGGACAGGATCGTTTCAGTCATGCCGCCTGATAGCGCCGTCGAAACGCGTGTCCAGCACCGGCACGCCCGGCGATTGGAACCATCGCGCCGGAAACGGCTGCGTCGTTATTTAAACGCCGTTTTTTCAACTCTTGCGGCCATCCATGCGCGACGATACGTCCTGTCGCCATGCTGCCTGACGGCGACTGTCGACTCTTTTTCGAAACTGGGGATAATCATGCGGACCTTTGCCACCCTGGCCCTCACCTGCGTCATGCTCTCGTCGGTTCCGGCGCTTGCCAAGGGCGAGGAACCGGCCAACCCCGACAAGAAGATCTGCCGCCGGGACCAGGCGACGGGATCGAGGGTGCGAAGCAAGCCGCAATGCCACACCGCGGCGGAGTGGAAGGCAATCGAGGACGCGAACCGCGATTCGTCGCGCTGGTATGCCGACCGGCGCGGGGGCAGCGCGTCAAGCGACCGCCAATAGAAGGTTGACCGCGGCGGCGCTTTCTGCAAGAGGCCGCCCCTTCGCAAAAGGCCCCGCACTCCGGTGAAGCGGCGGCCCTGCCTGATTTCCGAATCAGCTAGGCAGAGCGATGACCGGATATCGATCGGCACCGCCAGGTGCAGGTCTTGTTGTTGGCACTTGCAAAGGAATACATATGTCGAAGCGCTCCAGCGCCAAGTACAAGCTCGATCGCCGCATGGGCGAGAACATCTGGGGTCGTCCGAAGTCCCCGGTGAACAAGCGCGAATACGGCCCCGGCCAGCACGGCCAGCGCCGCAAGGGCAAGGTTTCCGATTTCGGCATCCAGCTCCGCGCCAAGCAGAAGCTCAAGGGCTATTATGGCGACGTGACCGAGAAGCAGTTCCGGGCATGCTACCATGAGGCCGCCCGCATGAAGGGCGACACCGGCCAGAACCTGATCGGCCTGCTTGAGCAGCGCCTGGACATGATCGTCTATCGCGCCAAGTTCGCCCCGACCGTGTTCGCCGCGCGCCAGCTCGTCAGCCATGGCCACATCAAGGTCAACGGCGTGAAGTGCAACATCGCGTCGCGCCGCGTCTTCCCGGGCATGGAGATCACGCTTGGGTCGAAGGCGCAGGAAATGGCGCTGGTGATGGAAGCGCAGAGCCTCGCCGAGCGCGACATCCCCGATTACGTCGCGCCGGACGGCAGCGCGAAGGTGACCTTCACCCGCGTGCCGACCCTGGACGAAGTGCCTTATCCGGTGAAGATGGAACCGAATCTGGTCGTCGAGTTCTACTCGCGCTGATCGACCGGTCTTCCGGCAGGAAACAAAGGGCGGTCCCGCGAGGGGCCGCCCTTTTTCTGTTGGTCAGAACTTCATCGATGCCCGAAGGAACTTGTCCATCTTGTCGAGCATCCCGGTGCGGACATTGCTGTCGTCGAGATAATGGTCGAGATTGTGGAACTCGACCAGTTCGACCGGCTTCCCCGCCTCCTTCAGGCGCGATGCCATCATCCGCGATTCGCGGATGCCGACATTCCGGTCGCGGTCGCCATGGAACATCAGCACCGGCGCGGCGATTCGCTCGACATTCTGCGCGGGCGACCCTTCCCGCACGTGCGGGCCGTGTCCGATAAAGGCGTCGACCCGGTAATAGTTCGAAAAACTCTGCGATTCGGACCGGAGGGTCTCAAGATCGGTGACCGGCGCCACCGCCACGATCGCCTTGAACAGCCTCGGCGCGAGCACCGGGGATTGCAGCGCGGCATAGCCGCCATAGGACCAGCCAACGATGCCGAGCTTCGCCGGATCCGCGATGCCCTGCTTGACCAGCCAGCGCCCGCCATCGTTGACGTCGCCGACGGCGATCTTCCAGGATTTGAAGCCGTTCTGCTTGAACCAGGCTGAGCCATAGCCCGCCGATCCACGGAAATTCGGCTGAAGCACGGCGTAGCCGCGATTGGCGAAATATTGCGACAGCCAGTCGAAACCCCATTCGTCGCGGTCGCCGGGCCCGCCATGCGGCATGACGATCGCTGGCAGGTTCTTGCCGTCGCTGCCCGGCGGCAAGGTCAGATAGCCCGGAATCTGAGTCCCGTCGGCAGCGGGAAAGCTGATCGGCTTCACCGTGGCCAGGGTCATCTTGGCAAGCTGCGGCCGTTTCGGAAGAAGCTCCTCGAGTTTACGGGTCTTCTTGTCGAACAGATAATAGCGGCCGGGATCGACATCGCTGCCAGCGAACAGCAGCAGCCTGCTCTCGTCAGCACTGGCATCGACGACCGATACGAGCGGCAGGCCGGGCAGCGCCTTGGACAGCGACGCCGAAAGCTTCTTCAGTTCCGGATCGAAGAATTCCACCTGGCGCCGCTCGGTCGCATAGCTTGCGCCGACGACACGCTGCTGCCGGCCGATGCGGATCAGGCCGTCGACATCCACATCGGGCCGCGCCAGCACCAGATTGCGCTGCAGCGTTCCGTCGAGGGCGATCGAATAGAGCGCGACATGTCCCGCATTGTCATCGAAACCATAGACGACGTTGAGGTCGCGATCGACCGCATAGGGATCGAAGCCGTCCCCGGCACCGGACGAATCCTTGACCGAACTGAGCGACGACCAGTCGCGGCTGCCCTGTTTGCGATAGAGATAGTTGATCTTCGTCTGGTCGTACCCGTCCGCGGTCTTGGGGCGCATGCCCATGATCCGCACTACGCCATGACCGTCGGAAATATACTCAGCCGCGTCCACCCGCGGGGTCTCCACCATGGCCCGCTTCAGGCTGTTGGTATCGACTCGCTCGATACCAAGCCCGTCGTGCGAGTTGGCAAGCCTGGTGCCTGTGCTCTCCTCCGGGACATACTGGCGCGTCATCAGCACGTTGCCATCGGCATTGTCGCTCAGCCAGTCGATGACGGTGCCGCCATTCTGCGTGATGTCCAGCGCCTTTGATGAATCGCGCGCGCTGAGCACCTTCAGATTCTTGCCGTCGGCATCGACGCCGATCATCCGCGTGAAGCCAAGCACGCCGATCCCGCTCGGCACGATCATGTAGATACCGCAGACGAGGCGCTTGCTGGTCGACCAGCGGCAATAGCTCAGCCGGTCGGGATCGCCCGACGAATTCAGGATGGCCACCGGCTGGGCAGTCGCCAGATTGACGATATAGAGCGAGGCGCCCCGCCCGGCAGTCGGCTGGATATAGGCGATGCTGTTGCCGTCGGGCGACAGGCTGATCTGCTGGACACCCTCGCGCGCGCCGAAACTGGCCGCTGCCTCATTCGCGACAGGCGCAGCCTGCGGCGCGGCGAGCACTCCCGCGAGCGCCCCCAATATCCAGAATGTCACGAACCTACCCCCCAAACTCGCTATGCTATCTCATAGTACTGGCGGATATGGCGGGAACAATCGAACAATTCATCCGAATCGGTTCTATTTCCGGATCGCTTGCGCCGACCCCGGCGCGCTGTCAGAAAGCGGCCCGTCACGAAATCCCGAGGAGCCGTCATGCGCCCCCTTCTCCTTCTGTCCGCTGCCATCATCCTCACCGCGGCGGCGCCCGATTCACCCGAGATCCCGCTGCAGACCCTGAAG
The DNA here is from genome assembly GCA_040388155.1 of Pseudomonadota bacterium. Taxonomy (GTDB): domain Bacteria; phylum Pseudomonadota; class Alphaproteobacteria; order Sphingomonadales; family Sphingomonadaceae; genus Sphingomonas. The sequence goes on along the minus strand of JAZKCJ010000014.1, from coordinate 117,198 downwards.
GACGTGACGAAGACGCTCTCGTCCGACGCGTTCGAGGGCCGCGCCCCGGCCACCCCCGCCGAGGACAAGACCACCGCCTATATCGTCGAGCGCTTCAAGGCGGCCGGGCTCAAGCCCGGCAACAAGGGCAAGTGGTTCCAGGATGTGCCGCTGGTCGAGATCACGGCGCAGAATGTCGGCCCGCTCGTCTTCACCGGCGGCAAGGCGCCGGTCAGCCTCGCCTACCGCACCGACATCGTGATCGGGACCTATCAGGTGGTGCCGAAGGTCGATCTCAAGGACAGTGAGGTCGTCTTCGTCGGATATGGCGTCAACGCGCCCGAGCGTGGCTGGAACGACTATGCCGGGGTCGATGTGAAGGGGAAGACGGTCGTCATCCTGATCAACGATCCCGACTGGCAGACCATGACGCTGGACGGCGATTTCGGCGGCCGCGCCATGACCTATTATGGCCGCTGGACCTATAAATTCGAGGAAGCCGCGCGGCAGGGCGCGGCCGCGGCGATCATCGTCCACGATACCGAGCCGGCCGCCTATGGCTGGGGCGTCGTCCAGTCGAGCTGGACCGGGCCGCAGCTCGAACAGGATACGCCGGGCAACCATATGGATCAGTCGAAGGCGATCGGCTGGATGCAGAAACCCGCCGCCGAGGCGCTGTTCACCAGCGCGGGCAAGGATTTCGCGGCCCTCGCCGCAGCGGCGAAGGTCAAGGGCTTCAAGGCAGTGCCGCTTGGGCTGAAGGCCAACGGAAGCTGGACCAACACGATCCGCCGCCAGGCATCGAAGAACGTGGTCGGCGTGCTGCCGGGCACCGAACGGCCCGACGAGGTCGTGCTCTATTCGGCGCACTGGGACCATCTCGGCCGCTGCGACGCGGTCAATGGCGACGATATCTGCAACGGCGCGGTCGACAACGCCTCCGGCGTCGCCGCCCTGGTCGCCCTGGCCGAAGCCAACGTCAAGGCGGGCGCCGCAAAACGCTCCCAGGTGTTCCTTGCGGTCACTGCCGAGGAATCGGGGCTGCTGGGCTCCAAATTCTACGCCGAGAATCCGGTCTATCCGCTCAACAGGACCGTCGGCGGCGTCAACATGGACGCGCTGAAGATCTATCCCGAGGCACGGGACTTCGTGATCGCGGGCGCCGGCAAGTCGGAGCTCGAGGACATGGTCAAGCCGATGGTGGCGGCGCAGGGCCGGCACATCGCACCCGAGCCGTCGCCTGAGCGCGGCTATTATTACCGCTCCGACCATTTCAGCTTCGCCAAGCTCGGCGTGCCGATGCTCGACGGCAGCGCGGGCGAGGATCTGGTCGTTGGGGGCCCGGCCGCCGGCAAGGCAGCGTCGGACGACTACAATACCAACCGCTATCACAAGCCGCAGGACGAATATGATCCCAACTGGAACTGGGGCGCTGCGCTGCAGGACGTGAAGCTCTATTACATGATGGGCCGTACCCTTGCTGACGGCACTGCATGGCCCAACTGGTATCCGACCGCCGAATTCCGCGCGGTCCGCGACAAGAGCCGCGCGGAGGCAAAGTGAAACGAATTACCCCGCCCGCCGAATGGGCCCCGCACAAGGCGGTCTGGATCGGCTTTCCGAGCCACCCCGATCTGTGGGAGGAGGATCTCGATCCCGCCCGCGCTGAAGTCGCGGCGTTCGCCCGCGCAGTCCATGCCGGCGGCAAGGGAGAGCGCGTGCTGCTCGTCGCCGCCGACGAGGAAGCGGCGAAGGCCGCCAGAGCGCTCGCGGGCGACGCGGCGCAGGTCGTGGTCGAACCGTTCGGCGACATCTGGCTGCGCGATACGGCGGCGATCGTCACCGGAGACGGCCATGCACGGGATTTCCGGTTCAATGGCTGGGGCGGCAAGTACGACCTGCCCGGCGACGACGATATCGGGCTGCGCCTCGCCGCGCGGCGACATATCCAGACCGAGACGTGCGGCTGGATTCTCGAGGGCGGCGCGATCGACGGCGACGGCACCGGCCTGGCCGTGACGACCGAGCAATGCCTGCTCAACCCCAACCGCAACCCTGGCCTGTCGCGTGCGGACATCGAGGCACGGCTGGCCGAGGATCTCGGCTATTCGGAGGTCATCTGGCTCGGCGACGGGCTGATGCACGACCATACCGATGGCCATGTCGACAATCTCGCGCGCTTCGTCGCGCCCGGAAAGCTCGCCATTCCCGAGCCCGACGACAATGACCCCAACTGGCTGGTCTATCAGAATGCGGCGCGCGACGCCGCCCGCCACAATGTCGAGATCGTGCGCATCCCCTCCCCTGGCCGCGTGCTGCGCGACGACGAGATCATCCCGGCGAGCTACATGAACTTCTATATCGGCAATGCCACGGTGGTCGTGCCGCAATATGGCGCCGCCAATGATTCGGCGGCGGTCGCGGCGATCCAGGCCCTGTTCCCCGACCGCCACGTCGTCGGCCTGCATGCCGACGCGATCCTGACCGGCGGCGGCAGCTTCCATTGCATCAGCCAGCAGATTCCGGCCTGAACGGGTGCCGTTTTCCCGCGAAAGCCGCTAAGGGGCCGCGCATGACCGAAATCACCGTCGCCGCGCTCCAGCTCGCTTTTTCGAGCGATATCGACGCGAACATCGCCCATGTCTCCGAACTGGTCCGCGAGGCGGCGTCGAAGGGCGCGCAGGTGATCCTGCCGCCCGAGCTGTTCGAGGGCGAATATTTCTGCCGGGTCGAGGATGAAGGCCTGTTCGCCAACGCGAAGCCCGTCGGGCAGCACAAGGCAGTGCTCGCCATGCAGGCCCTCGCTGCCGAACTCCGTGTCACCATCCCGACCAGCTTCTTCGAGGCTGACGGGCCGCATCATTACAACAGCCTGGCGATGATCGGCCCCGATGGCGGCCTGATGGGCGTCTATCGCAAGAGCCACATCCCGGATGGCCCGGGCTATGAAGAGAAATTCTATTTCCGTCCCGGCAATACCGGCTTCAAGGTATGGCCGGGCCCGTCGGCGACGCTGGGCGTCGGGGTGTGCTGGGATCAATGGTATCCCGAAACCGCCCGCGCGATGATGCTGATGGGCGCCGAAGTGCTGTTCTACCCGACCGCGATCGGCAGCGAGCCGCACGACGCCGATCTCGACACCAGCCGGCTATGGCGCCGGGCGATGGTCGGCCACGCCGTGTCCAACGTCGTGCCGGTGGTCGCCGCCAACCGGATCGGCACCGAGCACGGCCAACATTTCTACGGCCACAGCTTCATCACCGACGAGCGCGGCGACCTGATCGCCGAGTTCGGGGCAGAGGAAACCGGCGTGCTGGTCGCCACGCTCGACCTTGACCGGATCAAGCGCCACCGTGCTGCGTTCGGTTTCTTCAGGGACCGGCGGCCCGACCTGTACGGACGGCTGGTCCAGGATATCTGACGCTGCGGCGCATCGACGCCAGCACCCGTATTCCGCGCCTGTACCGGGGGGCGTGAACCCGTTCCTCCGGCCGATCGGCGGAGAGCGTCACTTCGGCCGGGTGTCGCCCTTGGGCTTGGGCAGATCGGGCAGCTTCGGCTGGCCGACCGGCTTTGGCCTGGGACACGGGGCGTAGGAGCAGGCCGGCGGCGTGGTTTCCGGCGGACAGCAGCGATGGATCTCGGCACGCAGCGCGGCAAGCCGCTCGCTTTCGAGCGCCGCCGCCGGGTTGGTGGTCTCGGCGATGGCCAGCAGCGCGTCGAGATCGTTCCGCATCCCGGTCTGGAGCCCGGTCTGCACCGTTGCCTGGGTGAGGATTCCGCAGGTGTTCTGCGAGATATGCTCAAGCGCGCAGATCATCGTGTCCGCCTGCTCCGTCAGATGGAACATGAGCTTCACTTCCTCGACCTCGATCGCCGCGATCACCGAGAGGACGGCGACTGCCTGATCGAGCGCGGCAACGGTGGCGGCAAAACCCGATTTCACGTCGGTGTCGAGCTTGTCGACCGATGTCTTCACCGCGTTGGTCGCGCTGGTTCCTGCGATGACGTTGGTGTTGATGCTTGCCAGCGCCGAATTGACGGTGACCAGCTGATTATAGACGTCGTTGATCGAGGCCATGTCGGAATCTCCTATTTGCGGCTTGTCGGCCGGGCCGGTTCCGCCTTCACCCGGGCGGAAAAGGTTTCGCTGCCGCTCAGGGCGCGGGCGCGATATTCGGTGCCGGTTTCATGTTCCCCTACCGCGGGCAGCGGGTCGGCGCTGTGCTGCACGCGGATGTCGACAGAATCGACCGGCCCGATGGGTTCTTCGACCCAACCCACCCCATTGGCCGCAGGCTTGCGGATCACGGACGGGATGAGGGCCTGCAATGTCGCCTTGCCACCCGGCGCGACCTCGACCTGCTTTGGCGTGCGGGGATGGTCCGAAATCATGATGAGGCCGGGCGGCAGCGCCGGAGCCTTTTCTTCAAGATGGACCGTCAACACCCGGGTCGCCGCGTCATAGGCATAGTATCGGGGGGTACTGTTCGCATAGCGCCGGCTGGCGCTGGTGTTCTCGACCGCCACATTCAGGGCGATCGGAGCGCGCGAGCCTGCCGCCGCGTCCGGAGCGGCTATCGCAATCTGGTTCACCTTCACATCGTTGCTTGCCATGATGACTGTCCGCCTTGTTCGCCGATCAGGAAATGAAACCGTGACGGCAAAGCGCGTCGCGTTTTCCAGGCCATGCCGCCGCGAGACGCGTGCCCAGCCGCTGCCGCGCGTTCGGCGCAAAGGCGAGCAGATGCGCCAGCGCGCCGATCTCGTCGTCCGCCGGATCGCGCACTGTCTCGAGCCGGTCGATCGGAGCAGCGGCGAGCCAGGCGGCCACTTCCGCGATCAGGCCGTCCTCGGCACCAGCGTCGTCCGCAGGGACGCGCCACATCGCCGCAAGCGGCTCGAGCAGCGCCCAGCGCGCGAGCGGCAGTCCCGCGAGGTGCCGAAGCTCGGGCGCAAGGGCGAGCAATGAAGGATCGATGTCGCCCTGCGCGGCCCGTTCAAGCAGCGGTGCGAACAGCACCGCGCCGTCGGCATCGCGGGCCCTGCCCGTCATGCCGAGCCATTTTTCCACAGCGCCGCGGTCAGCCGGATCGCGCGTCAACTGGTCGGCCAGGTTGAACCAGGCAAATAGCGGGCTGACGACCAGGTCTCCTACCGCGCGTCGCGCTGCCGTCGCCGTCGCGATGCGCGCGGCGATGCCGATGCTGAAGCGAAAATACTCGTCATAGACCGCACCGATCAGCGCTCCGGCGATTGCCGAACGCGCCGCCAGGCCGTCGCGAAGCGCGCGGAGCGCCAGTATCTCCGGTGCCCGGCCGGAACCGGCGGCGGCGGTGACGATGAAGCAGCCAGTATCCTCGTCGGGCGCATCGCCGTCAGCCAGCGGCGGGCCGGTGGGCGTCGCCCGCCCGCCGCACGCCTTGCCCCAGCCGATCCCGCCATTGTGGTTGCACACGTCGCGCTGGCACAGGCCAAGCTGAGTCCGCAGCACATTCTCATCGATTTCCGCCGCCGGTTCGTCCGATGTGTTGCCCGGGCAGGCACTCTGCGGAAAGGGAATCTGGTTGAGCGCGTTGTGAAAGGCGTGGGACATTTCGTGATAGAGGATCACGGCATTGGGTGTCTGAATGGCGTGACCCCCTACGTCATAGAGCGCGAGTCCCTGCCCGTTGGCCTGGCTGGTATCATAAGCGATATGGATGACGTTCGGGGTGACGTTGGTGTCGACATAGGTGAGGCCGTTGCCGGTGATATCCTCGCCCGAATAGGGATCGATCCCGCCAAACAGGCCAGTGATCACGATTGGGTCGCCCCAGTTCAGGCCAGTGGCGGTGGTGACCATCTGGGACAGGCGGCTGGCCGTGGCCATGCCCGTCGTCACCCCGCCGGCATAAGTCACCGGCGCGACCGGTATCGAACTGATACCGCTGAGCCCACCGGCAACGGTCGTGTTTGCCCCCTGACCGAGATTGCCGTCGTTCCACGATATCGTGAACAGATCCATCGTGACATTGCCGGTATCGGCGCCCGACGACTGATCGACAAACACACTCATATTCGCCACCCGCGCTGAAAATACCACATGATTCTTCAGCGCCTGAAACAAGATCAGGCACAGATCATGAAGTATCTGCTATAGATACTATCTATCTTGCGACCGGAGAATATGTCGTTTCTATACAATAATTCATATTGCAGAAACGATCCATAATTCAGATACAAACCACCCTGCCGATTCGCAAGTGTGATTATAACGGATTTGACTGCAATTTTGCTTCACAGCAAAATCGAATGACTGCCCATCAAGGCATCTGTGAAGCGCGCCGAAAACGCATCAGGCATATTTCCCCGCGGAACTTAATTGTAATTAATTTCTGATCATTAAGTAAGCCGCAACGCAAATACTTACCTTTATGGATTATATCCACAGTGACTTAATGTTCCATTAGACATAGCATTGAAATATCGGAGAGCACGGCAGATCCATGGACAGCATTTCATCATGCCTGGATAGCTGGACACGCCACCGGGGTGACGCGCTGCTGTTCGCTTTTCACGACGGCGCCGGACGCGAAACCGCACGCTATGACTATGCCGGCGTCGCCGAACGATCGAAACGACTGGCGGCGCATCTGCGACGACACGGGCTGGAACGATTGCAGCGCGCGATATTGCTGCATCCACCGGGAATCGAACTGCTCGTCGCACTGGTCGCCTGCTGTCGGCTGGGGGCGATTCCGGTGGTGGCGCCGGTTTCTTCGCCGCGCGGCTGGCGAAGTCCGGCGGTGCGGGCGCGGATCGCCGCGATTCTCGCCGATTGCGCACCGATGGTCGGCCTGGCCCTCGAATCGCAGATCGCCGAGCTGGCCCAGGACGAATCCCTGGCCCGTTCCCTGAGGGTGCTTGCCTGCGACGGAGCACTCGAACCCGCGCCCGGCTGGCGCGACGACCCCGGCAAGATCGCCCTTCTGCAATATACGTCGGGTTCGACCAGCAGCCCAAAGGGCGTGATCGCCACCCACCACAACATCATTGCGAACGCCCGCGCGCTGCTCGACCATGCGCCGGTCGGCGTGTCGTGGCTGCCGCAGTTTCATGACATGGGCCTGATCGGGTTCGGCCTGTTTCCCATCGTGATGGGCGGCCGCTCGCATGGCTTCGCGCCGGCGGATTTCCTGCGCCGGCCCGCATTGTGGCTGCGGCTGCTCTCCGCACAGCGCGCAACCTTCGCGGCGGCGCCCAATTTCGCCTATGAGCGTGCCCTCGCGCCGGCTTCGATCAGCGACGAAGAGCTGGCGGATATCGACCTGTCGGCGCTGCGGGTGATGATCAACGGTGCCGAACCGGTTCGGCCCGAAACCTGCCGGCGATTCAGGGCGCGCTTTGCCACGCTTGGCCTGCGGCCCGATGCGCTGGTCGCTGCCTATGGGCTGGCCGAGGCAACGCTGGCGGTGACCGGCGGCGGGTGTGCAAGCCGTACGGTCGACGCGCACCAGCTGGCTGTCGGGAAGGCGGAATCTCTGGCCGCGACGGGCGGACCGGGCGTCGAACTGGCCAGTTGCGGGGCCCCGCTCCCCAATCTGGACATCGCCATCGGGGCGGCCGGAAATCGCTGCGGCGCGGGGGAGGTCGGCGAAATCCATGTCCGTGGCCCAAGCATTACCCCGGGTTATTGGAACCGGCCGACACGCACGGCGGATGAGTGGCTCGCCACCGGCGACCTGGGCTTCCTGTGGGACGGCGAGCTCTATGTCACGGGGCGGACGCGCGAGCTGATCATCCAGGCCGGCCGGAACTTCCATCCGCACGATATCGAAGCGTTGCTTGGCGATGATCCCCGCGGGGTCGCGGTGCAGGACGACGACGGCGACGTCCTGTTATTGTGCGAGCCGTCGCGCAGCGCGCAGCCGATCGATCCTGCCGCCCTGGCCGACCGGATCGCGGCATCGAGCGGATTGCGGATCGACCGGGTAGTCCAGTTGCCGGCGCGCAGCATTCGCCGCACCACCTCGGGCAAGCTCGCACGGCGGCGCATGCTGGAGGAATTGCAGGCCGGGCTGCTTCGGCCGGTTTTCGACCATCGTATGACGGCAGGCAGGCCGTGCGAGGCACGGGAATCAGCGCTCGACTGGCTGAGGCGTCGCGTGAAACACGCGCCGGAGCTTGCCGGACAATCGCTCGAGGCAGCCGGAATCGACTCGCTCCGGCTCGTCCAGCTTCAGCTCGAGTTCCAGGACATGGTCGCGCTCGAGGCCGGAGGGATCGGGGAAGCAGGTGACGGCCTCGACGGCCCCCAGCTTCAACAAGCCTGCTGCGGCGAGCTTCTCGACCTGGCCGACGCATTTGCCGGGGGGCATGCCGCTCGCGCCCATATCACTGCCGCGCGGATAGCGTCAGGCGCGGCGCTGGGCCGGGCGGCTGAACAGGAGCGGATGCGCAGCGATGCAGCGATGCCGCTGGCGCGCGCGACGCCGCGTCCGCCGCTTGCCAGGCATGGCGAGGCAGTGTTGCTGACCGGGGCGACCGGCTTTCTCGGCCCGTTCCTGCTGGCCGAGCTGCTCGAACAAAGTCCCTTGCCGATCACCGTCCTGGTCCGCGCGGAGGATCCCGACATGGCACGGCACCGGATCATCGCCGCGCTCGACCGCGCCGGCCTGGCGCACCGGGCAGCCGCCGCCGGGGTCGCGGAACGGCTCAGCGTCTGGCCGGGCGACCTGTCCCGCCCGGCGCTTGGCCTCGACCCGGCACAGCTGCAGTGCATCGCCGGGACTCGATACGACATCGTCCACAACGGCGCGATGGTCGACTATGTGCGCTCGTACGACGCGCTTCGCCCGGCGAATGTCTGCGGCACGCGGACATTGCTCGACCTTGCCGCGCGCGGCGCGCCAAAGCGCTTCCACCATGTGTCGTCGACCTTTGTCTTCGGCTGGACCCGTGCCGGGGTGCTGCGCGAAACCGATTGCAACGAGGCGATGGAGGCACTGGACTTCGGCTATTCGCAGACCAAATGGGTCGCCGAAACGCTGGTCCGCCAGGCCGGTGCGCAGGGCCTGCCGGTGGCGATCTACCGGCCGTCGCTCATCTCGGTCGGCGCGGGGCTGCAGGGCGACAGCCACGACGTGGCAGCCCGGCTGCTGGCCTTCATGATCCGCCACGGCGTGGCGGTCGATACGCCGAACCAGGTCAGCCTGCTGCCCGTCGACGTGGTCGCGCGCAATCTGGTGGCGATCAGCCAGCGGCCGATCGATACGACCGCGAGCCTGCACCTTACGGCGGATCGCTATTACAGCCTGACCGAACTGGTGCGCCAGATCGAGCGGGATTTCGGTTTCCGCTTCCACTACCTGCCGATCCTGCCCTTTGTCGCCCGGTTGAACGCGCTGGCGACGCCGGACGAACCGGTGTTCCCGCTGCTCGATTTCTTCAACCGTTCGGCACCGCACATCGCCACGATGAGCCTCAAGCGCTACGACAGCAGCGCCTATCGCTCGGTGCGAGCAACGATCCCCGGGACGTTGCCCGACCCGTCGCTTGAGGTGATCGCCGGCCGCATGGTCGGTTTTCTCGAACGACAGGGCTGGCTGTCCGATATCCCCTCCCGCCCGGCCGAGCCGATGGCGGCGAGCCGATAGGCAATCATCGCCAGCAATGCGCCGGCAGCCGCGTCGGCGACGAAATGCTGCTTGGTGAGGCAGACCGCCACCATCTGCAGCGCCGCCATGGCCGCCGCCAGCCACCGCCAGCGCGACCCGGCATGGCCAAGCCACGATGCGGTCAGCACCGCATAGCCGACATGCAGCGAGGGCATCAGATTGACCGGCGGGTCGAGCCGCTCGACAAGGCCAAGGACCCCGCCGGTCGCCGCGACGCATTGCGCACGGAGCGCGCTGCCGTCAGTGGGAAAGGCCAGGAAGAGAATGCCGGCCATGGCGCTCAGCAACACGAAGGCGGCAAGGCCACGGTCGATCAGGTATCGCGGCAAGAGAAACGCCAGCATGAACGGCCACAGGACGCCGACGGCATAGACCCACGCCATCGCCGGGACGCAGGGAAGGCGCCAGTCGATGGGCAGCGCGGGATTGATGCGGGTCGCCCCGGTGCCAAGCGCCTGCACCCCGTAATAAAAGGCCACGAAACAGGTCGCGCCGATCGCGGCCCGACCCACCCGCATCGCCAGATCATAGGGCAACAGCGGCCGTCATGACGGGCAAGGCGAGGAGCGCGACGACGAGCATGAATCCACTCCCTCAGCGACGAAACGGGCATAGCATGCGCCGCGCCGAAAATCGAACGGAGGAGTCCCCTGTGGCGAGCAGGCCGCGTTTCGGCTGAGTTCAGACACGCGCGGGCATTGGCGCCCCATGCAGAAGACCACGCATATCCTGAACGCCGCGTCCAACCTCCTCGGCATCACCCTGTTGATCATCGCCGGGCTGCACATCACCAACCAGGCCCAGAAATCCTTTGCCGACGAGATCGCGTGGTTCAGCGCCGTCTGCTTCAGTGCGAGCTGCGGCCTGTCCTATCTGTCGATCCGCGCGACGCCCGAGATCGACCGGTGGGAAGACTGGGCCGACCGCATCTTCCTGCTGGGCATCGTCACCCTGCTCGCCTCGGTGCTCGTGCTGGCGCTTTAGCCGGGCCTGAGCTCGAGCGCCCGGGCGAACACCGCATCGAACATCTCGTCGGTCAGCCGGCCGGTATTCTGGTTGTAGCGCGAGCAGTGATAGCTATCGATCAGGATTCGCCCGTCGGGCACGCGGTGCTCGGCAAGATGCGCGAAACGGCATTTCGGCAGCTTGCCGCCCAGGATCTTCACTGCCGACTGGTGCGCGACCTGCCCGAGCGCGACGAACACCCGCGCCCTGGGCAGTGCCGCCACCTGGCTTTCCAGGAATCCGCGGCAGGTGCGGATCTCCTCGGGCACGGGCTTGTTCTGCGGCGGCAGGCATTTGACCGCGTTCAGGATCATCGCGCCGTTCAGCTTCAGTGAATCCTCCGGCGTCCCTTCATAATCGCCGCTGGCGAGCCCGTGCGCGCCGAGCGCCCTGAACAGCAGCGTACCCGACCCGTCGCCGGTGAAGGGCCGGCCGGTGCGGTTGGCGCCCTGCCTGCCCGGCGCCAGCCCGACGATCACCAGCCAGGCGTCGGGATCGCCCCAGGCAGGCACCGGCGCGTTCCACCAGCCCGGCTCCTGCACCCGCAGGGTTTCGCGAAAAGTGGCAAGGCGCGGACAGAGCGGGCAATCGCGCGGCGGCTCGGTATCGGGGATCGGGCTTGGGGAGAAAGTCATGCCGCGCTAGTGCACGTCCCGGTGCCAGTAACAAGATACGCCATCGCAATCGGATCGAACCGCCCCGGGCGCTACGGCCGCCCCGAGGCGATGGTGCGCGCGGCGGTCGCGGCGCTGGGGCCGGTCGTCGCGGTGTCGCGATTCTTCGCCACTGCCCCGGTCGGCCCGTCGTCGCGCCGCTTCGCCAATGCCGCACTGATCCTCGATTCGGCCGAATCGCCCCGCGCCCTGCTCGACCGGCTCAAGCGCATCGAGCGGGATTTCGGGCGCCGGCCCGGCCGCCGCTGGGGTGCGCGGGTGATCGATCTCGACATCGTCCTGTGGTCGGGAGGGGTATGGGCCGATCCGGTGCTGACGGTGCCGCACCGCGCCTTCCGCGCACGCCGCTTCGTGCTCGATCCGCTGGCGGCGCTGGTGCCTGCCTGGCGCGATCCGGTCACCGGTCTGACGGTTCGTCAGCTCCTGGCGCGCGCACGCGCGGTTGACCGGCGCCCGCGTCGCTCGTAACGCGCGTCCCTGGTCGGGGCCCGTAGCTCAGTTGGTAGAGCAACGGACTTTTAATCTGTAGGTCTCGGGTTCGAATCCCGACGGGCCCACCACACCCTAACAAGCATCGGCGCCGAACAGGCCCGATCGCTCCTTCAGGCTCCGGATCAGCCCGGCCAGCGGCTCGGCCGGCTCCTCCGCGATCCAATAGGCGCGCACCGGGAACAGCGCGCCCGGCGCCTCCACCGGCCGCACCACGATCCCGCCACTGACATGGTCTTCATGGCTGCCGCTGATCAGCGCGACGCCGTCGCCCTGCGCGACGCGGTCGAGGATTTTCGGGGGCCCGAGATCGATGATCGTCGCGTTGAGCGTCGGCCCCGGCGGCAGGATGCGCTGCGCGAGAAAGCGGTGCATGTCACCGCCGAACTGCTGCTGCGACGTCAGGAAGAGTTCGTCGCGAAGCTCGGACGGCTCGACCGCCGGCGACGCGGCCAGCCTGTGCCCCGCCGGCATCGCGACCAGCACGCGGTCCTGCCACAGCCCGATCGACTGGATATCCGGCTCGGGCCCGCCGGGCAGCACCGCCAGCGACAGGTCGCCACCGCGCAGCGCGGGCAACAGGGCGCCGCGCGGCATCTCGTGCACGCCGATATCGATGTCGGGGCAGCGCCGCGAGAACAGGAGCAATTCGTCCGCCAGCCGGTCGCGGCAAATCGAGGCGAAGCAACCGACAGCAAGACTTTGCAACGATTCCGGGCCCTTGGGTGCGGTGGAGCCGGGTGCGGCGGATACGCTTTCCATGCCATTAATCCTGCGCGATCCGGCGGCCGGGCGGCCACGGCTTGCGACGAAAGCGACGAAGCTGCGACGAACGCGGCGCGGCCAGCGACCGGGCCGCGACCGCACCCTTCTGCAAGCCACCGAAGTGGCGCTATCATGCGGCGCAGAGGGGCAGAGCAACCATGCAGGACCGATACGGCGTCGACGCCAATCCCGAATCCGATTCGGCGGGCAGCGCGGCGCCCGGCGTATCCGGCCGGCATCGCACCATCGCCGAGCTGCGCGAGAGCGAAGAACAGTTCCGCATGCTCGCGGAGAACCTGCCCGGCCTGTGCTGGGTCGGCGACGAGAATGGCGTGCTGCGCTGGGCGAATCGCCAATGGCACGAGATGTTCGGCGGCACGAGCGCCGAGCAGGGCGATCCGAGCGGGATCTGCCACCCCGACGACCTGCCGCTCGCGCTCGAAACCTGGAAACGTTCCTGGGACGAGGGGGAGACCTCGACCCTGCTGCTGCGGATGCGCTGCCCCGACGGGAGCTATCGCCCCTATCTCAGCAAGGCAGTGCCGATCCGCGATGCCGATGGAACGGTCGTGCGCTGGTGCGGCGTGCAGATCGATTTCAGCGACAAACAGGCGCACGACCGGCGCCAGGCGGTGCTGCGCACCTTTCACGACCAGTCGCGCGACCTGGCCGATGCCGATGCGATCCTGATCATGCTGTCGCGCGTCCTGGCCGAACATCTCGGCGTCGCGCACATGCTCTATGGCGAGATCGGGGACATCGGCGCGGACCGACCCGACATCTTCCACGCCGCCGGGGGCGTGCGCCAGCACGACACCGCCAGGCTCCTGGCGCTGGGCGAGGCCCTTGCCGGCCTCGCCGGACGGCACGACGTGAACGAAAGCCGGGTGGTGGAGGACAATCACGGCCCCGGCCGCGATCCCGCCGATCCGGTACGGCGCGTCGCCGAGCTGATCGGGGTGCGTTCGAGCATCAACGTCCCCATCGTCAAGGAGGGCACGCCGGTCGCCATGCTGGCAGTGCTCGACACGCTGCCGCGCATCTGGACTCGCGACGAGATCGAGCTGTGCGAGGAACTGGCCGAGCGAGTCTGGGCAACGCTTGCCCGCGCCCGCGCCGAGGCGGCCCTGCAGGAACGCGAGCGCAACCAGGCCTTCCTGCTTTCCTGGAGCGACCGGGTGCGCGGCGAGGCGTCGCCCGACGCGATCATGGCGACCACACTCGAATGGCTGGGCAGGCATCTCGGCGCCACCCGCACCACTTATGCCGAAGGCGATGCGGCAGGCCGGATGATCACCGTGACGGGCGAATGGCGCGATGGCGTCGCCAGCCTCCACGGCAACAGCTTCCTGCTGGAAAACATCGGCGCGGCGGCCGATCGCGAATGGAACGCCGGCGAGATCATCCAGTACGAGGACATCGAGGCAGATCCCCGACTCGAGCCCCGGGCGGTCGCGCGCTATCTGAACGCCGACATTCGGGCCTTTGTCACCGTGCCCCTGGTCCAGGGCGATCGGCTCCACTCAGCCCTGTCGGTCCACCACCATCAGGCGCGCCGCTGGCATGTCGGCGAGATCCAGCTCATGCGCGACATCGCCGAGCGTACCTGGGTCGCGCTTGAGCGCGCTCATGCGCAGGCGGCGCTGCAGGAACGCGAACGCAACCAGGCCTTCCTGCTCGCCTGGAACGACCGTATCCGCCAGCAGGCGACGGCGCGCGACATCCTGGCCCAGACGCTGGCCGCACTCGGCGAGCATCTCGGCGCGATGCGCACCAACTTCGCCGAGAGCGAGGATAACGGGATCACGCTCTGCATCTTGCAGGAATGGACGACCGGCCGGCCAAGCATCGTCAACCAGCGCTACGCCTCCGCTGCGCTCGGCACGAGGCTGGCCGCCGCGCACATGGACGGGCAACCGGTGCGCGTCGACGATGTCGCCACCGATCCCCGTTTCGACGAGCGCAATCGCCCCTTGTTCGACTCGCTCGGCATCGCCGCGGTGCTCACCCTTCCGATGATGCGCGGCGGGAAGATCGTCGCGGTGCTCTCGGTCCAGCACGGCAGCCCCCGGCGGTGGACCGACAGCGAGGTCGACCTGGTCCGCGATCTCGCCGATCGAACGCTCGCGGTGCTCGAACGCGCCCATTCGGAGGAGCGGCTTGCCGAAAGCGAGGCGCAACTCTCCGCCTTCCTGGAGAATGCGCCGGTCGCGATGCATCTCAAGAACGAGGACGGGCGCTATGTCCGGGTCAATCCCGAATTCGCCAAGACGCTGGGGCGCACGCCGGAGGATCTGCACGGCGCGCATTCCGACGAGATCTTCCCACCAGCGATCGCCGCGGAGCTCGCCCGGCTTGAAGAGCTCGGCCGGGACGGGCGGGTCGCCAGCGCCGAGATCGCCCTTGAGGGCATGGGCGAAAACGGAGGCGAGAACGCCGATGGCGACCGCCACGTGCTCTCGATGGTCTTCCCGATCACCGGCGCCGGCGTCGCCCGGACCGGCGGCTTCACCCTCGACCTGACCGAGCGCAAGCGCGCCGAGGCAGCGCTCGCCCGCTCGCGCGAGGCGCTCTATCAGACCGAGAAGCTGTCGGCGCTCGGCTCGCTGCTTGCCGGGGTCAGCCACGAACTCAACAACCCGCTGTCGATCGTCGTCGCCCAGGCAGTGATGATGGAGCGCCAGTCGCGCGGCAGCGAGCTGGCCGAGCGCGCGCAGAAGATCCGCCGCGCCGCGGACCGCTGCGCGCGGATCGTCCAGACATTCCTCGCCATGGCGCGACAGAAGCGGCCGGAACGCGAGCCGGTCGATCTCAACGCGGTGGCCAACGCCGCCTATGACCTGGCCGAATATGGCCTGAGGAACGACGGCATCGCCGCGACCCGCGACCTTGCCCCGGCGCTGCCCGGCATCTCGGCTGATTCGGACCAGCTCCACCAGATCATCATCAACCTGATCGTCAACGCCCAGCAGGCACTGGTCGGGGCGCGCGTGCCCGACCGCGCGCTGACGGTCCGCACCGCGACCGGCGACGATCCGGGCACCGTCATCCTCGAGGTCGCCGACAACGGCCCCGGCATTCCCGAAGAGGCGCGGCGGCGGATCTTCGAACCCTTCTTCACCACCAAGCCGCAGGGCCAGGGTACCGGCGTCGGCCTGTCCTTCTCCCAGGGCCTGGCGGAAGCCCATGGCGGCCGGCTTGACCTGATGCCGGCCGCACGCGGTGCCTGTTTCCGCCTGACGCTCCCGATCGACGCCGGCCCCGTCTTGCCGCCCGCCGCCGCCGAACCCGTGCCGCAGGTCGAGGCGCCGCTGCGCAAGGCGCTGGTCGTCGATGACGAGCAGGAAATCGCCGAATCGCTTGCCGACTTCCTCTCGATCGAGGGGTTCGTCTGCGATATCGCGGTCGGCGGCGGCGCTGCGCAGGAGAAACTGGCACAGGGCCAGTACGACCTCGTCGTCAGCGACCTGCGCATGCCCGGGATCGACGGCCCGCATCTCCACGCCTGGATCGCGGCCGAACGGCCCGACCTGCTCGACCGGGTCGCCTTCGCTACCGGCGACACGCTGGGCGTCGCGGCGGCGCGCTTCCTCGAGGAAGTGAAACGCCCGGTCCTCGAAAAGCCCTTCACGCTCGACGCGGTACACCGGTTCCTCAAGCAGATGGATCTCGCATGACCTCACTCGCCAATCCACGCCCCGTCAACCCGCATCCCGTCAGTCCGCCCGGCGCCAATCCGCACATTGTCCCCCACATCGTCGTGGTCGATGACGAGGAAGACCTGCGCGAGCCGGTCGCCGCCTATCTCCGTGAGCAGGGCATGGATGTCGACGAAGCCGGCGGTGGCGCCGATCTCGACACGATCCTCGGGCGCGGCATGCCGACGCTCGTCGTGCTCGACGTGACCATGCCCGACGAGGACGGCTTCAGCATCGCCCGCCGGCTGCGCGCGCTGAACCCGACCATCGGCATCGTCATGCTCACCGCGCGCCGCGACGTGATCGACCGGGTCGTCGGGCTCGAACTGGGCGCCGACGATTACATCATGAAACCGTTCGAGCCGCGCGAGCTGCTCGCGCGCATCCGTTCGGTGCTGCGCCGCCTGGGCGCCACGGCGCCGTCCGGAACCGCCGACGAGGCGGCGGGCGACGCTGAGACCACCCCGCCCCTGCGCAGCACCTATCAGGAGGAATTCTGGATCCCCACCTCGCGCGGCGAGATCCGCGTGCCGGTCGACACGATCGAATGGATCGAGGCGGCCAAGGATTACGCGCTGCTCCACACGCCTGAACGAAGCCATATGATCCGGATCACCATGGCAGCGCTCGAACAGGGGCTCGATCCCGCGCACATGATCAGGGTGCATCGCTCCGCTTTCGTCCGGCCCGAATCGGTCCTGCGGATCAGCGCGATCGGGCGGCACATGGTGCTTGAGCTGAAGTCGGGCGCGGTCGTCCGCGTCGGGCCGCGCCACTGGGGCGAGGTGCGGCACCGTCTCAAGGCTTAGAACGGAGGTTTCGCCGCACCGCAGCAGATTCGTCGCGCTCCGGTCGCAGCGCGACGGACACCGCGGGGCGAATGAGTCACAAGACTCCGCGTACCGTCACCCTAAAGCCCCCCCGGCGACGGCGGTACGCCCGGCCCGTCTTTGCCCCTCACTGACGGGCCGGTATCGACCATCCGGACCTTGTGTCCGGATGGCCGATTTGCGTCAGGCCTGACGCAGCGTCGTCACGCACCGGGCCCGTCAGGCGGGGCGAATCGCTGGTCCGACCTCAAAGGAGAAACCCCGTGAAGCGGATCGTCCCGCTGGTTCTCGCCAGCGTTCCCCTCGTCATCATGATCGGACTGTGGAGCGGCGGCATCTGAAGGCGCGCCGAGTCAGCCAGCACGGCCAATGGCTGTTCTTGCGGCTTGCATCGCCGCGCCTCCCGGGCAATCATATAGGATGGGAGCGCACCACATGGTGCGGCAGCGGCGCAAGTCCGTGACTCCCGACAGGAGGGGTCCGATGCTCGATCGCCGCATGTTTCTCGGTGCCGCAGGCGCTGCCGTTGGTACTGCATTGCTGCCGATATCTGCCGGCGCCATGCCGCTCGGCCTGCCGCCTGGCCTTCAGCTATGGACGGTCAAGGAAGACCTTGCGAAAGATTTCGCCGGCACGCTGAAATCGCTGAAGGCGATCGGCTATGACAGGGTCGAGGCAGCCGGCTGGGTCGGCCTTTCGCCGGCCGATTTCCGGAAAGGCGTCGCCGCCGCCGGGCTCGACTGTTTCTCCTGCCATTATTCGATGATGGAGTTGATGGGCGAGGTCGACACGCGGCTCGCCGCTGCGCGCGATGTCGGCGTGCGTTATTTCGTCGCGTCCTCGCCCGCCTGGCGAAAGCCGCTGCGCCCCGGCCGGCCCTGGGTCCAGGCCGTCGCCGAGGCGATGACCCTCGACGACTGGCGCCGCAATGCTGCGCGGATGAACGAGGTCGGCGCGCGCGCCGCGGCGCTCGGCATGCGCTTCGCCTATCACAACCACCCGGCCGAATTCCTCGCCTATGACGGCAAGGTCGCGTTCCATGAGCTGCTCGAGCATACCGATCCCGCGCTTGTCGCGTTCGAGCTCGATCTCGGCTGGGTCGCCGCGGCCGGATATGATCCTGCGCATGTGTTGAAGGAGCATGGCGCGCGGATCGAGCTGCTCCACGTCAAGGATATCGCGACGAAGGAGCGCAAACCCGGCACGATCGCCGGGGACCTGACCACCGTGCCGATCGGCAAGGGCAGCATCGACTGGCCATCGGTGTTCGCGGCGGCGAAGGCAGCGCGGATCAAGAGCTGGTTCGTCGAGCAGGAGGCGCCCTGGGTCCAGCCGCAGCTCACCGCCCTCACTGAAAGCATCGCCTATCTGCGGACGCTCCCCGCGTGACGGCCGATCCAGTCAGATTCGCCATGATCGGCGGCGGCGAGGGCGCGTTCATCGGCCCGGTCCACCGCACCGCCGCCGCCATCGCCGGCAATTGCCGGCTGGTCGCTGGCGCGCTGAGCAGCGATCCTGAGCGGGCGACGCGCTCCGGCATCGCGGCGGGCATCGCCCCCGACCGGAGCTACGCCAGCTATCAGGCGCTGATCGACGGCGAGAGGGCATTGCCGGAAAGCGAGCGGGCCGAATTCATCGCGATCGTCACGCCAAATCACGTCCACGCGCCCGTCGCCATAGCCGCGCTCGAAGCGGGTTTGCCGGTCCTCACCGACAAGCCATTGACCGATACGCTCGACGCAGCGCTGGCGTTCGAGGCGACCGCCATCCGCACCGGCGGGCTGGTGGGCGTCACCCATACCTATCTCGGCTATCCGATGGTGCGGCAGGCGCGCGCGCTGATCGCGGCAGGCGATCTCGGCGCGGTGCGGCGGGTCGCGGTGCGCTACACCCAGGGCTGGCTGGCCCAGACCGGCGACGCGGTCGGCAAGCAGGCCGAATGGCGGATCGACCCGGCCCGCTCCGGTCTCGCCGGGGCGTTCGGCGATATCGGGACCCACGCCTTCAACCTGGTCGAATATATCACCGGCGAGCGCATGACCCGCCTCTCGGCCGAATTGCGCGCGGCGGTGCCGGGCCGGGCGCTCGACGATGACGGCGCCGCGATGTTCCACCTCGGCGGCGGCGGTCGCGGCACGTTGGTCGCCAGCCAGATCTGCACCGGCGACGCCAATGGCCTGGAGATATCAGTCTGGTGCGAGCATGCCGGGCTTCACTGGCATCAGGAGCATCCCAACCATCTCCGCGTCGCGCGCCGCGGCGGGCCGGAGGAGATCTGGACCCCCGGCGTCGACCGCTCCTACCTCGGCGACGCGGCGATGCGCGTCACCCGCGTGCCGTCGGGTCATCCCGAGGGCTATCTCGAGGCGTTCGCCAATATCTATCGCGATTTCGCCGACGCGGTGCGGGGCAAGACGCCCGACCAGCCCTGCTATGCCAGCCTTGCCGACGGTGTCGCCGGCATGCGCTTCATCCAGGCGGCACATGACAGCAGCGCCGGCGGCGGCGCGTGGACCAATCTGGGAGAACATGCATGAAGGGCCCCGCCATCTTCCTCGCTCAGTTTGCGGGGGACACGGCGCCGTTCGACACGCTCGGCGGAATCGCGCGATGGGCGGCCGATCTCGGCTATGTCGGCGTGCAGATCCCGACCTGGGATTCACGGCTGTTCGACCTGAAGCGGGCGGCAGAAAGCCAGGATTATTGCGATGAGGTCGCCGGCATCTGCGCCGAGGCCGGGGTCGCGATCACCGAATTGTCGACTCATCTCCAAGGCCAGCTCGTCGCGACCCACCCGGCCTATGACGAGCTTTTCGATGCCTTCGCCCCGGCTGAGGTGCACGGGAAACCCGCCGAGCGCACTGAATGGGCCAGGGACCAGGTCCGCATGGCGGCTCGTGCCAGCCGCCGGCTCGGGCTGGACGCCCACGCCACCTTCTCAGGCGCGCTGCTCTGGCACACCATGTATCCCTGGCCGCAACGTCCCGCCGGGCTGGTCGAGGAAGGTTTCAGGGAGCTGGCACGGCGCTGGACGCCATTGCTCGACGTCTTCGAGGAAAATGGCGTCGATGCCTGTTTCGAGATCCATCCGGGCGAGGATCTGCACGACGGGATCAGCTGGGAACGGTTTCTCGCCGCGGTGAACCATCACCCGCGCGCCAACATCCTCTACGACCCAAGCCATTTCGTGCTGCAGCAGCTCGATTACGTCGAGTTCATCCACCTCTATCACGACCGGATCCGCATGTTCCATGTGAAGGATGCCGAGTTCAGGCCCAATGGCCGGGCCGGCGTCTATGGGGGCTATGCCGACTGGGCCGACCGCCCGGGCCGCTTCCGTTCGCTCGGCGACGGCCAGGTCGATTTCGGCGCGATCTTCTCCGCCTTCACCAGGCACGACTATGCCGGCTGGGCGGTGCTCGAATGGGAATGCTGCTTCAAGCACCCCGAACAGGGCGCGGCCGAAGGCGCCCCGTTCATCGAGGCCCATATGATCCGCAAGGCCGACCGCGCCTTCGACGACTTCGCCGGGACGGCACCGGACGCGGCACGCAACCGCCGGATTCTCGGGCTGGACTGATTACGCTCCCTGAAAGGGGAGTGTGTGGCGCCGGACTCGATCTGAGATCTCTTTCGTCATGCCGGACTCGTTCCGGTATCCGCTGCTCCGCCTGCATCACGCTCGTTGGATGTGCGGCGCGATGGGCCCCGGACGAGTCCCGGGTGACGATGGTGGTTGGGACGGACGCCCCGACTCGTCAGTGCAGTTTCAGCCTCGGCCTGATGATGGTGTTGACCCGGCCGATCACGATCAGCCCGATGCCGCGCAACCGGCCATGGATCGCGATCAGGTGCATGCGGTAGAGCGAGACATAGACGAAGCGGGCCAGCCGCCCCTCGATCGCCATGCGCCCGCCGACGAGATTGCCCATCAGGCTGCCCACCGTCGAGAAGCGGCTGATCGATACGAGCGAGCCATGGTCGTGATAGGCGAAGGGGACAAGGCCCCGCCCGTCCATCAGCCGGACGAGGTTGCCGAACACGCTCGACGCCATCTGGTGCGCTGCCTGGGCGCGGGGCGGGACCGGGCGACCGGTCGCCGGATCGAGGCAGGAGCAGCAATCGCCCATTGCGAAGATGCGGTCGTCGAGCGTGGTCTGGAGCGTCGGCCGCACGAGAAGCTGGTTGGTGGCGTTGGTTTCAAGCCCGCCGATATGATCGAGCGTCGCGGCACCGCGAACGCCCGCCGCCCAGACGCGCAGCTCGCTCTCGATACGTTCGCCAGTGCCGGTGACGATCGCCCCGGCGGTGACCTCGGTCACCCGCGTGCCGGTCAGCACGCGTACGCCAAGCGCTTCGAGCTCGGCCTGCGCCGCCGCGGCGAGCTTTTCGGGAAGTGCCGGCAGGATGCGCGGGCCTGCCTCGATCAGGGTTACCTGCAGACGGCTCTCGTCGAAGGTCTCGAGCCCGTAATAGCGCAGTGCTGCCGCCGAGTTGAACAGTTCGGCCGTCAGCTCGACGCCGGTTGCACCGCCGCCGACGACAGCGATTCGGACATGCTCGTCCGACGCCGGATCGAGGCTCATCGCACGGGAAACGCGCAGGCAATGGTTGAGCAGGCGGTTGCGGAACCTGTCGGCCTGGGTGCGGTCGTCGAGCACCATGCAATGCGCGCGGGCACCGGGCGTGCCGAAATCATTGGTCTCGGCACCGACCGCGATCACCAGATAATCGTAGCGGATGGCGTGGCGCGCGATCATCTCGCTGCCATCCTCGTCGAGCAGGGGCGCGACCACGATCTCCCCATGCTCGCGATCGATGCTTTCAAGGGTGCCGAGGAAGAAGCGATAACCCCAGCGGTGACAATGGCTGCGATAACCGACCTCATCGAGATTGGCATCGAGCGATCCGGCCGCGACCTCGTGCAGCAGCGGCTTCCAGATATGAGTGCGGTTGCGTTCGACCAGGATGATGTCGTGGCGCCTGCGCCCGTATTTCGCGCCGAGCCGCCGTGCGAGCTCAAGCCCGCCCGCGCCGCCCCCGACGATCACGATCTGGATCTTGCGCTCGCTCACGTCGCCCCCCGGATATCCGCCTGCGTCGCACGATAGCAGCGGCCGGAAAGTTGGCGAGCGGAATTGGCCTCGGCGCTTCCGGACGCTTGAACTCCACGGCAAAGTCGATACCCGTGCGCCGTCCCATCCCTTTCAAGGCGAACCCCGGATGACATCAGCCGACGATGCAGGAATCGACCCGCGCCTGCTCCTGGGCGATTTCTCCAGCAGTCTGTGGATTCCCCGCTATCGCGCCGGCACCTGGGGTCCCTGGTCGCTAAGCGTCATCCTGATGACGGGCGCGCGGGGCTATTGGGGCAAGACCTATGGCATGGCGGGCACCACGATCCTGACGGGGCCGTCCGAAGGCAGCGATGCGAGCTGGATGTCGATCGTCCCCGCGGAGGTCGAGAGCCAGGAGATCGGGATCGCCGCCGCCTATGGCCATACGGCGGTGCTGGGCATGGGCATGGGCTGGTGCGCGGCGAACGTGGCGCTCAACCCGGCGGTCGAGCGAGTCACCGTGGTCGAGCGCGATCCGCACATCATCGAACTGATCGACACGCTCGGCATCTTCGAGCAGCTACCGCCCGAGGCTCGGGCCAAGATCACCGTGGTGGAGGACGATGCGCTCGCCTGGCGCCCCGACGGACGGGTCGACAGCGTTCAGGCGGATATCTGGGCAAAGTTCGTCGAGCCGCAGAAATGGGACGATGTCCACCGCATCCAGGCCAATACCGGCGCGGAGTCGCTCTATTTCTGGGGCCAGGAGATGGAGCTGTACCGGCTCGCCTGTCGCGAGCTCGGCCACGAACCGGAGCGGCTCGACCGCGAGACGATCATACGCCTTGCCGAATCGACGGGCCTTCCGCTGGTGCACCCGGACTGGCCCGACTATGCCGATCGAATCGTCGCGGCGGCGCCGTGGTGGACGCCGCGGGACGGAAATTGGTGGCGGGCTGAATAGAGCGCCCGGCGTCGGAACGCCGGTGGTCCTGATCAGCCGTCGCTGACGCGTTCGATGTCAGCACCGACCGCGCTGAGCTTTTCCTCCAGCCGCTCATACCCCCGGTCGAGGTGATAGACGCGCTGGACCTGGGTCTCGCCCCCGGCGGCGAGACCGGCGAGGATCAGGCTCATCGAGGCACGCAGATCGGTCGCCATCACCGGCGCTCCGACGAGCTTGTCGACGCCGCGCACCACCGCGGTGCGCCCGCGCACCTGGATGTCGGCCCCCATGCGGGCTAGTTCCGGCACGTGCATGTAGCGGTTCTCGAAGATCGTCTCGGTCAGCACGCTCGCGCCGTCCGCCAGCGCCAGCATCGCCATGAACTGGGCCTGCATGTCAGTCGCGAAGCCGGGAAAGGGCGCCGTCGACAGAGTCAGCGGGCCAAGCCGGCCGGTCGCCTCGACGAACAGGCTGTCGCCGCGTTCCTCGACCGTGACGCCAGCCTCCACCAGTGCCGCGACGGTCGCACGCATATCGTCGATCGCGACGCCGGCCAGTTCGAGCGCGCCACCGGTGATCGCGGCGGCACAGGCATAGCTGCCTGCCTCGATCCGGTCGGGCATCACCCGATAGGTCGCGCCGTGGAGCCGGTCACGCCCCTCGATCTCAAGCGTTTCGGTGCCGATGCCATTGATCGACGCGCCCATCGCGACGAGCATGTTGCACAGATCGACGATCTCCGGCTCGCGCGCGGCATTCTCGATGATCGAGCCGCCCCGTGCAGTCACCGCCGCCATCACCGCATTTTCGGTCGCGCCGACCGAGACGATCGGGAAGGTGACTCGTCCGCCCGGCAACCGCCCACCCGGCGCGGTCGCCTTCACATAGCCCGCGGCCAGTTCGATCTCGGCACCAAGCGCTTCCATCGCCTTCAGGTGAAGGTCGATCGGCCGGTTGCCGATGGCGCAGCCGCCCGGCAGCGACACGGTCGCCTCGCCTGCCCGCCCGATCAGCGGGCCGAGCACCAGAATCGACGCACGCATCTTGCGCACGATGTCATAGGGCGCCTCGGTCGCGGTGAGCTTGCCGGCGCGGATCGTCATCACCCGGCCAAAATCCTCGGGCCGGGCGCCCTCGATCTGGGTCGAGCAGCCGAGCTGATTGAGGAGATGCCCGAAACTGTCGACATCGGCCAGCCGGGGCAGGTTCCTGAGCGTCACCGGTTCTTCGGTGAGCAGGGCGCACGGCATGAGGGTGAGGGCTGCGTTCTTGGCGCCGGAGATGGGCAGGCGGCCCGAAAGACGCTTGCCGCCGCGGATGAGGATACGGTCCATTGGCGGCTTCTATCGCCTGCGCGTGGCCACGCAAGTAGCCCCTTCGCGTAAGGCGAAGATGTTGCGTGTCAGTGACAGCGCTTGATCGACTTTAATGCACTGATTCTCCTGCAATGCTCTGGCTCGTCGGGGTTGGGGGGAATGTTTGCGTGCCGGGTAGCTGCTTCGCCGAAAGATTGAGCGACATGGTCGCACTGACGCCTGGCGAACACCATGCGCTGGGGCAGCTGGAGGAGCGCGAGCGCCAGCTCCGCCGCGGCGGGACCCTGCAGCGCGAGAATGATCGCTGCAGCGAGCTGTTCATCCTGCGCAAGGGGACGATGATGAGTTCGGTGCTGCTCGATGACGGCAGCCGCCAGATCCTCCGCTTCCTGTTTCCGGGCGACATGATGGGGGTCTCCTCGCTGGTCTATCGCGAGGCGCCCGAGACGATCACCGCGCTGACCGATGCCGTGGTCTGCCCGTTCGAGCGCACGGCGATGAGCAAGCTGATCACTGACCATCCGCGGCTCGCCGCGCTGATCATGGTCTATAACCAGATCGAGCGCGCTGCGCTGACCGACCGACTGGCGGCGCTCGGCCGGACCTCGGCCAAGGCGCGGGTCGCGGGCATCCTGCTCGAAATGCGCAACCGCATGCGCATGCTCGACAAGGCGACCAACAGCAGCTTCACGCTTGGCCTGACCCAGGAGGAGATCGGCGACGCGACCGGCCTGACCGCCGTCCACGTCAACCGAATGCTTCGGCAGCTTGAGGAAGAAGGCATCATCGCGCGCGAAGCCGGGCGGGTGACGCTGACCGACGAGCGGGCGCTGCAGCGTGCGGCGAATTTCGTCGATCGCTATGCCGGGCTCGATCTGGGGTGGCTGCCCGAGGCGCGGTGAGCTCCTGTTCCTCCCGTGCCGGGGAGGAATTAGGGGGTCAGGCCTTTTCCAGCGTGCATTGCAGGGGGTGCTGGTTCTGCCGGGCGAACTCGATCACCTGGGCGACCTTGGTTTCCGCCACTTCGTAGCTGAACACGCCGCACACCCCGACACCCTTCTGGTGGACGTGGAGCATCACGCGGGTCGCTGCCTCCATGTCCATGCGGAAGAAGCGCTGGAGCACCAGCACGACGAATTCCATCGGCGTGTAATCGTCGTTGAGCAGCAGCACCCGGTACGGCGTCGGCTGCTTGGTCCGCGTGCGGGTGCGGGTCGCGATGCCGAGGCCGGTGCCTTCGTCATCGCCGCCTTCCCCGTCGCGGCGCTCGGCCATTGCCGTCGGTGTAAGCTGATTGATCATGTGAAGCGAAAATATGGCAAGCCGCGCCCCAAGGGCAAGAGGTAGCGCACCATCAACCTTGAATGTGGCGCAGATAAACGAAAAGGGCGGCCCCTAGGGACCGCCCTTTCCTTTTCCCGACGATCGTGCGCGAAATTACGCGGCGATCTTCGCCTTCTCGGCGGCGAGCGCGACGCGGTTCGAGATCGGCTGGGCGACCTCGCCGGCGAGCTTCAGCACTGCTTCGGTGTTCTTCGAGGTCTGCGCGACGATCGAGTCGAACGACGAGCGGACATAGTCGCTGTGCAGCTTGAAGAAATCGGTCGGCGACTTGACGGTCGACAGGCTCTTCAGCGCTGCGGTCGCGCCTTCGAACTGCTTGCGGCTATACTCGGCAGCGTCCTGGCCGAGCGTCTCGAAGCCCTTGGCTGCGATCTTGCCCGATTCGACGAGGGCTTCGATGTTGCCCTTCGAGAATTCATTGGCTTCCTCGAACAGCTTGGTGCCCTTCTCGACGGCTGCCTTGGCGCGCTCGTTGGCTTCGGCGAACAGGGTCTGGGCCTTTTCGGCGGCGTTCTTCAGATTGGCTTCCATGGTCTTCACTTCCTTCTGGATGATGGCGACCGGCGCTTCGACGGCGGCGGGCGTGACGGTTTCGATGATCGCTTCGGGGGTCTTCACTGCGGCTTCGACTGCCTTTTCGATCACCGGCGCTGGCGCCGCTTCGGCCTTTGCGACCACCGGCTCGGCCGGCGCCTTGACGGCGACGGGAGCGGGTTCGGGCAGTTCGATCTTTGCGGCCACCGGCGGGACTGGCTTCGTCACGACAGGAGCCGGGGTGACCGGCGCCTTGGCGGCGACCGGCTTGGTGGCTGTCTTTGCCACAGGCTTTGCGGCAACCTCCGGCTTGGCCGGTACCTTGGGAGCCGGCTTCGGCGTCGCGGTTGCCGGGGCCTTGGCCGACGTTTCGGGCTTGCGTCCGTTGCTGGCCATGAAGGGCCTCCTCATGCTGCTTGCTGCACTGCAATATAGTCGCATGCTGCACGGAGCGCAAGCTTTTTTGTTGCACCGCAACATAAGCGTCATGCTGCGGACATAAGGCCGCAATTACTGCCCTTTAGCGTGCCCGGACGTAGCTCCCCGGCGCGTCCTCGATCGTCTTCAGCGCGCCCTTGCCGGGCTGGCGCGCACCTTTGGCCGGCGCGCTGGAATCATCCTGCCCACGCAGCCAGCCGATCCAGTCGGGCCACCAGCTTCCCTTTGTCTCGGTCGCGCCGGCGACGAAATCGGCAAGCGTCTCCACGTGCCCGGGATTGAGCCAATATTGATATTTGCCCAGTGCCGGGGGATTCACCACGCCGGCGATATGGCCCGAACCGGCGAGCACGAACTTCACCGGCCCCGAGAAGATGTGGGTGATGTTCCAGACGCTTTCGGCAGGGGCAATATGATCCTCACGCCCGGCCTGGATATAGGACGGGGTCTTCACCCTGGTCAGGTCGACCGGCGTGCCGCCGACCGAGAGCATGCCCGGCTTCACCAGCAGATTGTCGCGGTAGAGATCGGTCAGGTAGCTCAGATGCCATTTGGCCGGCAGATTGGTCGTGTCGCCGTTCCAGTGGAGCAGGTCGAACGGCGCATAATCCTGGCCGAGCAGATAATTGTTGGTGACGTAGTTCCAGATCAGGTCCCGGCCGCGCAGCAGGTTGAAGGTCAGCGCGAGATAGCGGCCATCGAGAAACCCTTCCGGAGAGAGGGTCGCGATCGTCTTCAGCTGCTCGTCATCGACGAAATTGAGCAATTCGCCTGCGCGGGAGAAATCGACCTGGGCGGTGAAGAAGGTCGCGCTCTTCACCTTGTCCGCCATGTCCCGCGCCGCCAGCACCGCCAGCGTGGCGGCAAGCGTCGTGCCCGCCACGCAATAGCCGATGGTATGGACGGCATCGACCTTCAGCCCGGCGCGCACCGTATCGATCGCATCGATCTGCGCCTCGACATAATCGTCCCACACCACCTCTTTCATGCCGGCGTCGGCCGATTTCCACGAGACCATGAACACGGTGATGCCCTGGTCGACCGCCCAGCGGATGAAGCTCTTCTCCGGCGTCAGGTCGAGGATGTAGAAGCGGTTGATCCAGGGCGGGAAGATGACCAGCGGCACGGCCAGGACATTCTCCGTCGTCGGCGAATACTGGATCAGCTCGTAGAGCGGGGTGCGCTTCACCACCTTGCCCGGGGTGGTCGCGAGGTTGCGGCCAAGCTCGAACGCGTCGGGATCGGTATGGGTGAGCTGGCCCTTGGCGATATCGGCCAGCATGTTCTGCAGGCCCTTGAGCAGGTTCTCGCCGCCGGTCTCGATCGTCTTTTCGAGCACCACCGGATTGGTCGCGGCGAAGTTGCTCGGGCTCATCGCCTCGAGGAAACCGCGGGCGGCGAAGCGGAGCTGCTCCTTCTGCCGGTCGTCCACGCCCTCGAGCGCGTCGATATTCGCGAGCAGATGGTCGGAGATCAGGAAGTAGCTCTGGCGAATCCAGTCGAACAACGGGTTGTCGCGCCATTGCGGCGCCGCGAAACGCTTGTCGCGCGCGTGCCTGCCGTCGTCGGCCGGCGCTGCCTTGGGATCGACAAAGCGCTGCCAGAGACCAATGCTGTCGGTCCAGAACGCCTCGGCCCGCCGGATCGTCGCCGGATCGTTGAGGCCGGGAATGACCGGCAGGCCGGCATCGCTCCGTTCCGCGGCGGTGGAGAGACCGCTCTCCAGCATCATCTGCTGCGCGCGGCCCATCACCCAGGTCCAGTGCTGCAATTCCTCGAGGCTGGGCAGTGCGGGAGCGTCGGACTCGGCCATGGGGATCCTCGGGTGGCGAATTTCGACCACCCTAACGCATCAACGCATGTCCGTCATTCACGTGCGCGACGGAATCACGTAAGGGCAGGCTTCCTCTAACCGGAAGTAGCCATGTCCGACGATTTCTATCGCATCAAGCGCCTGCCCCCCTATGTCATCGCCGAAGTGAACGCGATGCGAGCGGAAGCGCGCGCGGGCGGCGAGGACATCATCGATCTCGGCATGGGCAATCCCGACCTGCCGCCGCCGCCGCACGTCATCGAGAAGCTGTGCGAGGTCGCGCGCAAGCCCGACGCGCACGGTTATTCGGCGTCGAAGGGAATCCCCGGGCTGCGCAAGGCCCAGGCCAATTATTACCAGCGCCGCTTCGGGGTCGAGCTCAACCCCGATAGCGAAGTGGTCGTGACCTTGGGGTCGAAGGAAGGCCTCGCCAACCTTGCCCAGGCGATCACCGCGCCGGGCGATGTCGTGCTCGCGCCGAACCCGAGCTACCCGATCCACACCTTCGGCTTCATCATCGCCGGCGCGACGATCCGCAGCGTGCCGACCACGCCCGACGAGCAGTATTTCGAGGCACTCGAGCGGGCGATGGCCTTCACCGTGCCGCGCCCGAGCGTGCTGGTGATGGGCTATCCGTCCAACCCGACCGCCGAGGTGGTCGACCTCGCTTTCTACGAGCGGGTCGTAGCCTTCGCGAAGGAGCACAAGCTGTGGGTGCTGTCGGATCTCGCCTATTCAGAGCTTTATTATGACGGCTGCCCGACGCCCTCGATCCTGCAGGTGCCGGGCGCGAAGGACGTCGCGGTCGAATTCACCTCGCTCAGCAAGACCTATTCGATGGCCGGCTGGCGGATCGGCTTCGCGGTCGGCAACCCGCAGCTCATCTCAGCGCTGACCCGGGTGAAATCCTATCTCGATTACGGCGCCTTCACCCCGATCCAGGCAGCCGCGGTCGCCGCGATCAACGGGCCGCAGGACATTGTCGAGCAGAACCGCCAGCTCTATCAGCGCCGCCGCGACGTGCTGATCGAAAGCTTCGGCCGCGCCGGCTGGGATATCCCGCCGCCGCGCGCATCGATGTTCGCCTGGGCACCGCTGCCGCCGGCGCTCGCCCATCTCGGCAGTCTGGAATTCTCCAAGCAGCTGCTCACCCATGCCAAGGTCGCTGTCGCACCCGGCGTCGGGTACGGCGAGAATGGCGAAGGCTTTGTGCGCATCGCGATGGTCGAGAACGAACAACGCCTCCGCCAGGCAGCGCGCAACGTGAAGCGCTATCTGCAGAGCATGGGCGTCAACACCCCGGCGCGCATCGGCTGACCGGCTGCCGCCCCGCGGCCGGGGGTGGCTCTGCCCTAACCTGCGCTTAAGGCTTTGAGCCTATGGCGGCGGGATGGGTCGCGTTTCCCCCGCCGCGCCTTCTCCGGTCGCGATCATCGGCGTCGGACTGAGCTATTTCGCGCTCGCCTCGGGCGCGATCCTGCTCACGCGCCTGAGCGACGGCATCGCCCTGTTGTGGCTTGCGAACGCGCCGCTGATCGCCGCCCTGTGCATCACGCCGGTGCGGCGATGGTGGCCGATCCTGGCCGCGGCAACCGTCGGAACCTGGGCCGCGTCGCTGCTGTTCTCCCCGATCCCGGCGGCTGCCCCGCCCTTCGCGCTCGTCAATGTCGGCGAGGGTGCGCTTGCGGCGTTGCTGCTCAGGCGCTGGGGCGTCGACCGGACCCAGCTCGACCATTCGCGCTCGATCGCGCTGTTCGTGCTGGCGGCAGGGGTTCTCGCGCCGACCGCGAGCGGCCTGCCCGGCGCATGGATGGCGAGCCGGCTGCTGCCGATCGGCTTCCTGCCGGCGCTGTTCGACTGGATCGTCGGCCACGGCGTCGGCACGCTGATCGCGGCGCCGCTCGCGATGCAGGTCACCCGCCGCGATATCGACTGGCCGCTTTTCCACGCCCGGCGCGGCACGCCGAAGGCGGTCGGCGCGATCGCGTTGCTTTCGACGGTCACGTTCCTTGTCTTCTACCAGAGCATGCTGCCGCTGCTGTTCCTGCCGATCGTGCCGCTGCTGATCGGCACCTTCGCGTTCCAGCGGTTCGGCGCTGCGGTCGGCATCCTGATCGTCGCGCTCATCGGCGGCATCCTGACCACCAACGGCCATGGGCCGATGGCGCTGATGCATGTCGACCAGGCCGGCCGGCTGCAATTCTTCCAATTCTACCTGGTCGTGCTGTTCGTGACGGCGCTGCCCGTCGCCGCCGCGCTGGTGCAGCGCGACCGGCTGATGGCGGCGCTGCGCGAGAACGAAACCCGCTATCGGCTGATGGCGGAGAACGCGACCGACATCATGATGACCCTCGAGCCCGACGGCACGATCCGGTTCATCTCGCCGGCCGTCCGCGAGCTCGGCTATTTCGAGCCTGACAACATCATCGGCCTGAATGCCGCGATCCTCGTCCATCCCGAGGACCGCGAGAGGGTCAGCGCCGTGCATGTCGAGGCCCTGGCCGCGCCTGAGCGGGTGTTCACGGTGGAGTATCGCGCGACCAAGGCGACCGGTGACGTCGCCTGGTTCGAATCCAACATGCGGTCGGTCCGCGACGAATCCGGCCGGATCACCGCGGTGTTCAGCGTGATCCGCGATCTCGACGGTCGCAAGATACGCGAGGACGAACTGCTCCGTGCCGCCAGTACCGATCCGCTGACCGGCCTGCTCAACCGTGGCGCCTTCCGCCGGCAGGTCGAGGAAGCGATGCTCCATCTGCGGCCGGACCGTCCATCCACCCTCGCCCTGCTCGACCTCGATCATTTCAAGCGGGTCAATGACGACCATGGCCATGCCGCCGGCGATGCGGCGTTGCTGATGCTGGCCGATCTGCTGCGCGAGAATCTGCGCCCGGTCGATTCCATCGGGCGGATCGGCGGCGAGGAGTTCGGCATCCTGCTCGCAGGGCTCGCGGTGGTCGACGCGGGCATCGTGTGCGAACGCCTGCGCCGGACGCTTGCCGAGCGGCCGGTGCCCGGCATCGCCCCCCCGCTGCACATTACCGCCAGCATGGGGCTCGAGGCGCTGAGCCCGGAGAACAGCATCGACGATGCCTTCCGCGCTGCGGACAATGCGCTCTACGCCGCCAAGGCGGCCGGCCGGAACCGGATCGAGCTCGCCGCGGCCTGACTGCTATCGGCACGCCGGATTGACGGGGCGCCCGGCGCAGGCCATCGCCGCGGCATGATCCGTCCCGGCTTTGCCTTTTCCACCAGCCTCAAGGTCCGTTATGCCGAGATCGACGGGCAGAAGGTCGTCTTCAATTCGCGCTATCTCGAATATGCCGATGTGGCGGCGACCGAATTCTGGGACTGGACCGGCATCGGCGCGGCGCTCGGCCCGGTCTGGACCGAAACCGAATTCCATGTCCGGCGCACCGAGATCGATTATCTGAAGCCCTTCGTGTTCGGCGACACGCTGGACGCATTCGTGCGAATCGGGCGAATCGGCAATTCGAGCATGACCCAGCGATTCGAACTTTGCCATGCGCAGACCGGCGACCTGCACACCGTGATCGACATGGTGATCGTCAACGTCCACCTGCCGACGGGAAAACCGGTCCCGATCGATCCGGCGATCCGCGCCTATCTGGAAACGCTGCCCGGCTGACCTATTCGGCCGCCCGCATCTCGGGCTCGTGGACGACATCCTCGGCCAGCGCCCAGAGCAGGTCATGCTTGGTCAGCACCCGCCCGTCCCAGGCGCGCACCTCGATCGGGCCGATCGGCCGCATGTCGCGCGCATCGACCAGCACCGGGGTCGCCGGCATGCCGGTTTCCCAGCGCTCGCCCCATTGGCGCAGGGCGATCATCGTCGGCAGCAGGGCCGCGCCCTTCTCGGTCAGGCGGTATTCGATCTTGCGGCGATCCTCCGGCATCGCCTCGCGGGTCAGGATGCCATGCTCGACCAGCCGGGCGAGCCGGTTGGCCAGGATGTTGCGCGCGATGCCGAGTTCCGACTGGAACTCCTCGAAATGATGGAGACCGTTGAACGCAGCCCGCAGGATCATGAAGCTCCAGCGTTCGCCCATCGCCTCGAGCGCGGCAGGCAAACTGCATTCGCTCAGCTTCTCACGGATATGTCCGCCCATCTCAGTCCTCTCGACCCATGGAGCGTATCGCAATTCGCCCGTCATGGAAATGCCATATAAGTTTTCAGTTGCAACCTAAGACTTAATACACTAGGTAGTGTTTCGCAACTGGTTTCAAGGAGGACAAACAATGACCCGCATTCTTTCGATCGCCGCCGCGCTCGCCGCTTCCGTCATGATGCTCGCGCCCGTCGCGAGCAGCGCGCAGGGCCCGGAGGGCTACTACACGGCCACTCCCGTAGCGCAACCGACCAAGACGAGCTTCATCACCAGCAATCTCATGTGGAAGTGGCGCGACACCGCGTTCACCGCCAACAAGGCACCGGCGCGCGACAACATCGTGTGCCAGATGATCGTGCAGCGCGCCGGCGCGCTGAGCGCGTTCACCGCCGGCGGCCAGGCGTTCGACGCCGATGCCCTCGCCAAGTGCAACGCCCGCGCGAAGTGATCTCCCCCTGCCGGCCGCGGTTTCACGACCGCGGCCAGCTTTTTGTTGCAAAGCAATACATCGCGGCCCCATCTTAAGGCGTGCTGCGCCAATATGAACTTGTAGACCGGGTCCTCGACTATGACCCGCAAGCCGACGAGGCGCTGCTCAACCGCGCCTATGTCTTCTCCGTCAATGCGCATGGCACGCAGAAGCGCGCCTCGGGCGACCCCTATTTCAGCCACCCGATCGAGGTGGCCGGCATCCTGACCGAGCTGCATCTCGACGACGAGACGATCGCCACCGCGATCCTGCACGACACGGTGGAAGACACCGTCGCCACGATCGAGGAGATCGAGAAGCTGTTCGGCCCCGCCGTCGCGCGGCTGGTCGACGGCGTCACCAAGCTCTCCAAGATCGAGGCCCAGACCGAGAATGAGCGCGCGGCGGAGAATCTCCGCAAGTTCCTGCTCGCCATGTCGGACGATATCCGCGTGCTGCTGGTCAAGCTGGCCGACCGCCTGCACAACATGCGGACGCTCCACTACATCCCCAATCCCGACAAGCGGCGCCGCATCGCGCGCGAGACGATGGACATCTATGCCCCGCTCGCCGAGCGGATCGGCATGTACGAGTTCATGAAGGAGATGCAGACGCTCGCCTTCAAGGAGCTCGAGCCCGAGGCCTATGATTCGATCAACAAGCGCCTGCTCCAACTGAAAGAAGGCGGGGGGGACCGGATCGCCAAGATCGGGTCCGGCCTGAAGCTGCTTCTCTCCCGCCACGGCATAGACGCCGATATTTCAGGCCGCGAGAAGCACCCCTATTCGATCTGGAAGAAGATGGCCGAACGGCACATCAGCTTCGAGCAGCTTTCCGACATCATGGCGTTCCGCGCGATCGTGCCGAGCGAGGAGGCCTGTTACCAGACGCTTGGCGTGATCCACCGCCGCTGGCCGATGGTGCCGGGACGGTTCAAGGATTATATCTCGACACCCAAGCGCAACGGCTATCGCTCGCTCCACACCAGCGTGATCCATGCCGACAATACCCGGGTCGAGGTGCAGATCCGCACCGGGGAGATGCATGAGGAGGCCGAGCTGGGCCTCGCCGCGCACTGGGCCTACAAGCAGGACAAGGTCCGCCCCGAGACCCAGGTGAGCTGGATCCGCGACTTGGTCGAGATCCTGGACAATGCCGAGAGCCCGGAAGAGCTGCTCGAGCATACCCGCATGGCGATGTACCAGGATCGCATCTTCGCTTTCACCCCCAAGGGCGAGCTTCACCAGCTGCCCAAGGGCGCGACGCCGATCGACTTCGCCTATGCCGTGCACACCGATCTCGGCGACCAGGCGGTGGGCGCCAAGATCAACGGCCGCGTCGTGCCGCTGAAGACGAGCATCGAGAATGGCGACCAGGTGCAGATCCTGCGTTCCAAGGCGCAGGAGCCGCAGACCAACTGGCTGAGTTTCGCGATCACCGGCAAGGCGCGCGCCGCGATCCGGCGCCACCTGCGCCACAAGGAGCGCGAGGAGACCCAGTCGCTCGGGCGCAAAATCTATGACGAGATCGTCCAGCGCCTCCCCGCGCCGCTTGCCGCGGACGCGATCGACGCCGCGCTGAAACGGCTGAAGCTGGCCGACGAGGCAGCGCTGATGGAAGCGATCGCGCGACGGCGCATCACCGATGCGGAAGTGATGGAGGCCCTGATGCCCGGCTCGGCCAGTGCGGCCAAGGCGCGCGAGATGCCGCTGCAGACAAGCGCGATCTCGATCAAGGGGCTGACCCCGGGCGTCGCGTTCGATCTCGCCGAATGCTGCCATCCGGTGCCGGGCGACCGGATCGTCGGCCTGAGGCGGCCGAACGAGGGGATCGAGGTCCACACGATCAACTGCCCGCGGCTGGCCGAAAGCGACGATGCCGACTGGGTCGACCTCGCCTGGGGCGACAAGACCGAGGGAGCCACCGCGCGCATCTCGGTCGAAGTCAAGAACGAGCCCGGCGCGCTCGGCGTCATCGCGACGATCATCGGCGCGCAAAAGGCCAATATCGTCAACATGCGTCTCGACAACCGCGACACCGGCTTCCACACCAACACGATCGACGTCGAGGTGCACGACCTGCACCATCTGACGCGCCTGATCGCGGCGCTCCGCGCGGCTGACGCTGTAAGCGTGGTGGAGCGGGTCTGACGCGCGGCCAGTCAGGCAGATGGCACGATATAGATCAGTTAAACCAATATTATATTGTCAAATCAGCGATGATAGGAAGGTGGCGATAGCGCGACCGGGCCGGGGTTCAGCGTCACCCATGCCACGGCAAGCTCACACAGACGCCGTGCATCCCCGGTCCGCTGCTTTACCTCCGCAATGACCTGCGCCGCGCTGTGGAGTTCGGGCCCGGGCAGCGCCTTGCCCGAACCGACATGCGCGAGCCAGGCGTCAGCCATCGCCCGATACTGCGCATCCCAGTTCGCGCCGCCATTGCCGTCGAGTTCGTCAGCGATCCGCCCGGATATCCGGATCACTTCGCCCTGGACGGTCGCCGCGGCGCCGCTTGACGGCACCAGCAACGCCCAGAGCTGCTGATGCCGGTCCTGCCAGCGATCCGCCGTGGCGACGATCGGCGACCTGCCGTCATGCGTCGCCCGGCGCGGCACCGGCGGCACGTCGAACAGCGCATAGAGCCGATCAAGCGCGGCGCTGGCCGCATCGCGGCTCTCCTGATTGAAATTCGCGCGGTGAAATTCGAAGTCGGTGCCGATCCGGGTCACGAAATCCCGCGTGCGCTTGGTCGTGCGGGCGCCGGCATCGAGCAACGCTGCCGCAAGCGGCGCCATCCGTTCGATCTGCGCATTGCTGCATCGCTGAAGCGCATGTTCGAGTGGCGTAAAGCCATCCTCATCAAGTGCATCGACGTGCGCGCCATGCTCCAGAAGCTGCCTGACATTGTCCATGTGGCAGCCTGCCGCTGCTCCATGCAACGGCGTGCCGCGCCCGCCTTCGCCCCGATTCACATCGGCGCCGAGATCGAGCAGGACACCGATACGCCCCTGCCAGCTACGCGCGCGGGAATGCAGCGGGGTTTCGCCATAGGTATCACCGGCGGAAATATCCGCACCCTGCTCCGCCAGCCAGCGCGCCAGATCGTCCGGGCACGAAGCGAACGCGAGCGCGGTCTGCTTGAACACGCCACCACGCGCATCGAGCTCGCAGGTGTCAAACACCGCCTTTAGCCGGTCGAGATCGCCCTGTTCGAGCAGTGCCTCGAAATCCTTCGGCAAGAGCTTTTTCTTCTTTGCCACCGTCCCGGTCCCCGTGCTTCTTCGTATCCGGCGTTATTCCCGCGCCCCAGGTGTCGGTCAACCGGCCCGCGGGACGGATACATCTCAAGGGCGACCGCCCGAACGCCGCGAGTCAGGAGATGCCGGTTGCCTGCGGACAGGCCTTCCCCTCACCCACCACGCGGGAGGGGAGAAGCACGGCGCCGCCGCAATCTCCCAATGACGGGGGCGCGACTTGCCGCTAAACAGCGCGCCCATGCATCGCCCCGCGCTCTCCATCGTCGTCCCCTGCTACAACGAGGCAGCCTGTCTCGATATCCTGCACGCCCGAGTCTCCGCTGCGGCGCGGGCTGCGGTGGGCGAGGATTTCGAGATCCTGTTCGTCAATGACGGATCGCGCGACGACAGCTGGCCGACCATGCAGCGCATCGCCGCCGCCGATCCGCACCTCGTCGCGATCAACCTGTCGCGCAACCATGGCCATCAGCTCGCGCTGACCGCCGGGCTCGACCTGTGCGCCGGCGAGCAGATCCTGATCATCGACGCCGATCTGCAGGACCCGCCCGAGCTGCTCACCGACATGCGCAAGGCGATGGCCGAGCAGCAGGCCGACGTTGTCTATGCCGTGCGCCGCAAGCGCGAGGGCGAAAGCATCTTCAAGAAGGCGACTGCGGCAATCTTCTATCGCATGCTCGACCGGATCACCGACACGCCCATCCCGCTCGACACCGGCGATTTCCGGCTGATGACCCGGCGGGCTCTGGACGCCTTCCTGTCGCTGCCGGAACAGGCGCGCTTCATCCGCGGCATGGTCGCCTGGATCGGCTTCCGCCAGGTGCCCTTCATCTACGACCGGGCCGAACGGCATGCCGGCGAGACCAAATATCCGCTCGGCAAGATGGTCCGCTTCGCGCTCGACGCCGTCACCGGCTTCTCGACCGCACCATTGCGCTTCGCCAGCCATGTCGGCCTCGCGCTGACCGGCGCATCGCTGCTGCTGTTTGTCTATATCGCGGTCGGTTTCCTGACCGGCAGCGCGGTGCAGGGCTGGACCTCGACCATGCTGGTCGTAGTGCTGCTCGGCGCGGTGCAGATGTTCGTGCTCGGCATGATCGGCGAATATCTCGGGCGGCTCTATGTCGAATCGAAGCGGCGCCCACTGTATCTCGTCGCCGATATCGCGGGCCCGGTGCAGGGTCGGGCGACGCTTGGCTACCGGGCGGAGGCGGCCGACGTTGCCGTCAGGAGCGACGCTACCTCGACACGCTCGTAAGTCGGCCAAGACCAGGATTGGTTCACGCGAAGGCACAAAGATGCCGTGTTTTGGTCGACCGTCGGGCTTCGATATGCAGCCATTCCGGGCTGTCGCCGGGCAGTGCGGATGATCTTGATCGGCTTCGCGCCTTCGCGTGACAATCAAGCGCGGGGCATTGGCTACCCGGCCGGCGAGGCGAGCGTGATGATCGACACACCCGGCGAGAACGGCACGCGCCCCACCAGGTGACGTTCCAGGCGGAAAATCGCCTCGAACAGTGAATTGACGATCTTCGGCGGCGGCGAATCGTCGCTGTCGTCCTTGCCGGTCAGGCGGCCGGCCAGCCGTGCCGCCGCAGCCAGCGGGAAGAGCAGCGAATTGAAATAGCCGAGCTTCCTAGGCTCGAGCCCGGCCGCGCGGATCGCCTTGTCGAGCGACGCCTTGGAATAACGGCGATGATGGTGGTTCACCACGTCGTGTGCGCTCCACATCCATTGATGTGCGGGCACGGTGATCAGGATCTTGCCCCCCGGCTTCAGACACTCGGCCATCGCCTTCAGCGCTGCGACATCGTCCTCGATATGCTCGACCACGTCGAGCACGGCGATCAGGTCATAGCCGCCACGGTCGACACCGGTGAGTTCGGGCAGCGGCGCGGAGCCGACGGGCTTGCCCAGCCGCGCACTCGCGATCTCGCGCGCGGCCGGATCGATCTCGATCGCATCGACCGTGCCGAACGCAGCCAGCATCGGCAGATTGTGCCCGGTGCCGCAGCCGATCTCCAGGATACGCGCGTTCTTCGGCAGATTGCCCTCGCGCACCAGATAATCGGCCAGGATGTCGCGCCGTGCCGTGTACCACCAGTGAGTGGAGTCGTGCGCCGCCATGCGATCGTAGACGATACGGTCCATCTTAGCCGAATACCCATTGGCGGTTGAGCGCGAACGTGGCCAGCGGCGTCACCGTCAGCACCGGAATCATCGGCAGCCAGACCGGCCCGTGGAACAGCGGCCCGGTGATGATCCAGGTGAACGCGGCGTTGAGCAGCAGGCCGAAGCTTTGCACGAGGAAGAATTTGAGGTGCTGCCGGCCGCTCTGGTCACGGGTACCGTGACCCTTGAAGCTCCACGCGCTGTGCAGGAAGAAACCGGCGACCACCGCCACCAGGAACGCGGGCGGCACGGCGAGCACGGCAAGGTGCCCCCCGAAGACATAGAGCGCGAGCGGCATATAGACCGCGAAATAGATCACACTCGAGATTCCGCCCGCGATGCCGAATCGAATCAGCTGTTCGAGCAGCCCGCTCGCCCGCCAGGTCTCGATCTGTCTCAGTATCGCCGTCACGCGTGCCTTGCCCTTTACGCGCGCCGCACTAGAGCGCGAACGTGACCGAGGGAAGCCCTTTGCAAAACGCCGCCACCCATCCGCTCGTCCGGGAACTGGACCGATACTGGCTCCGGCTGACTCTGCTTGCCTGGCTCGCGGTCGTGATATGGTTCCTGTTCGACCGGTGGAACGCGATCCAGTGGCTGTCGCTGGGCGACACCGACGACAATATGCGCCTCGCCCAGGTCCGTGCGCTGCTGCACGGGCAGGGCTGGTACGATCTTCGCCAGTACAAGCTCAATCCGCCAGGCGGCTTCGATATCCATTGGAGCCGAATCGTCGACCTGCCGATCGCCGCGCTGATCCTGATCCTGAAACCGTTCGTCGGGGTCGCCGAAGCCGAGCGCCTTGCCTGCGGAATCGCGCCGATCCTGCCGCTCAGCATCGCGATGGTCGGCATTGCGGCGACGGTGCGGCGACTGGTCAGCGGCACCGCCTGGACGCTCGCGCTGGTGTTCCTGCTGGCTGGCTGCACCTCGACCATCCTGATGTTCATGCCCGACCGGATCGACCATCATGGCTGGCAGCTCGCCATGCTGAGCCTGACCGTCGCCGGCCTGGCCGATCCAAAGGGCGCGCGCGGCGGCGCGATCGTCGGCATCGCCAGCGCCGTCTCGCTGACGATCGGACTCGAGCTGCTGCCCTATGCGGCGATGGCCGGCGCGATCATCGCGCTGCGCTGGGTGTGGGACAGGAGCGACGCGCCGCGCATGACGGTCTATGCCCTGTCGCTCGCTGGCGGCAGCGCGCTCGGCTTCGCCCTGTTCGCCTCCAACGCCAACCAGGTGCTGCGCTGCGACGCGCTGACGCCGGTCTGGCTGAGCGTGATGATCGCAGCCGGCGTGCTGCTGTTCCTGCTCGGCCGGTTCAGCCCCGAACAGCGCTGGCTCCGCCTCGCCCTCGCCGTGGTAGCCGGCGCCGCGATCGTCACCGGCTTCGTCCTTCTGTTCCCGCAATGCCTCGGGCGACCCGAACAGGTCTCGCCCGAGCTCGCGCGCGAGTGGCTCGACAATGTCCGCGAAGCGCGGCCGATCTACCGGCACCCGTTCCGCACCGCCTTCCCGATCGTGGTCCTGCCGGTGATCGGCCTGATCGGCGCGCTCCTCGCCACCTGGCGCGCGCGCGGCACGGCGAGGGCAAGCGACTGGGTTCCGGTGCTGCTGTTCTGCAGCTTCGCCGCCGCGATGCTCCTCTGGCAGGCGCGTGCCGCGCCCGCGGCGCAGCTTCTCGCCGTACCCGGCGCGACCGCGCTCGGCTGGATCGTCCTGCCCTGGTGCCTCAACAGCCGGCTGCTGGTGGTGCGCGTGGTCGGTACCGTCGTCGCCTTCCTGACCGTGTCGGGGCTCTTTTCCGGCCTTGCGATCAAATATCTTCAGATCGACCAGCCCAGCAAGCGAGTCCAGATCGTCAACAATGCCAGCGGCCGCTGCCCGACGATTCCGGCGCTCGCCCCGCTCGACAAGCTGCCGGCGCAGACCATCTTCACCTTTGTCGATCTCGGCCCGCGCCTGATCACCGTGACTCACCACAACGCGATCGCCGGTCCCTATCACCGCAATGGCGACGCGATCCTCGACGTACAGCACGCGTTCAAGGGCACGCCGGAGAATTTCCGCGCGATCGCGAAGCGCCACGGCGCCACCCTGTTGCTGATCTGCCCGAACATGGCCGAATCGACCATCTACCGGTCGCGCGCGCCGGGCGGCTTCTACGACCAGCTCGCGCACAACAAGGTGCCCGGCTGGCTCGAGCAGCTGCCGCTGCCGAAGAAATCGCCGCTGCGCCTGTTCCGGATCAATTACGACGAAAAGCCGGCGCCTACAGCAGACTGATCCGCACCCCGTCGATCACGAACTGCACGGCGAGCGCCGCGAGGAGCACGCCGAGCAGGCGGGTGATCACCGCCTCGATCTTCACGCCGAGCACGCGCATGATCGGCCCCGCCGCCAGCAGGGCGAGCAGCGTCAGCGCCAGGATCGTCGCCAGTGCGGCGAGCACGACGAGCGACTTTTCCAGGCCATCGTTGCGGCTCATCAGCAGCATGACGCTGGCGATCGATCCAGGGCCTGCGATCATCGGCATCGCCATGGGGAAGATCGAGACATCCTCCACCTCGGGGGTCTCCGCGACTTTGGCAGCGCGGTCCTCGCGCCGCTGGGTGCGCTTCTCGAACACCATCTCGAGCGCGATGAGGAACAGCATGATCCCGCCCGCGATACGGAAGCTCGCCAGGCTGATGCCGAGCGCGCGGAGGAGATCCTCGCCGAACAGCGCGAAGACGAACAGGATCGCGGCGGCGACCAGCACGGCGCGGATCGCCATCGCCCGGCGATGCGGCGGCGACGCGCCCTTTGACAGGCCGGCATAGATCGGCGCGCAGCCCGGCGGGTCGATCACCACGAAGAAGGTGATCAACGAGGAGACGTAGAGCGCGATCAGGCCCCCGGTCATTGGGGAGCGGTCATTGCGCGGCGATCCGGTCGGCGATGACCGGTTTCATGGCGCGGCCGTCCCACAGCCAGACGTCGAAGGTCCGCGCGCCGTCCGGCGCGACATGCCATCGCCAGGCGAGCGTCCGGTCTTCCGACTGGCCTTCGGCGCTCTCGCCGTCCCGATAGCGCACGGCGGCGACGGTCGACGGGCTGCCCTTGCACGAGGCATGGCGGATCTTCGGCGTGTCGCCGGCCGGACGCGGCATGGCAAGGTCGTCGCCGCCGTCCATCGTCCATTTCCAGCCGCCGTCCGGCTGGCGCTGCCATATGGTGGAGAAATAGCCGAAGGCATCGCCCTTCGGCCTGGCCCATGGGCCGGTATTCACCGCCAGCGCCCCGTCGCACGAGACATAGCTGTCCGCCGCCCACCACATCAGCGTGGCGGGCGGATCCTTGCGATCCTTCAGGAACGCCTGTGCCTTGACCGGTCGCGGCGTGAACATCACCGCGTCCTCGGTCGCGAACCGGCGGAACGCAGCCCATTGCCCTTCCGACTGGGCGGCGCCGGCAAAGGCGCGCTCGGTATCGGCCGCAGTCTGCGGCACCGCGGCGGCGAGCGACGCGACGGCAGCAAGCGACAGGGCGAGAATCACGAGGCGTCCCTGGTCACAAGGCATCCCTGTCATAGGGAACCTGTGCCCGGCGATGCGCCGACAGCAAGGTATTGCGCAGCAGCACGGCGATCGTCATCGGCCCGACCCCGCCCGGCACCGGCGTGATCGCGCCGGCGACGCTGGCCGCGCCCGCGAAATCGACATCGCCGACCAGCCCGTCCTCGGTGCGGTTGATGCCGACATCGATCACCGTCGCGCCCGGCTTGATCCATTCGCCCCGGATCATCTCGGGCCGTCCCACGGCCGCCACGACGATGTCGGCCCGACGAACGATGCTCGACAGATCCTTCGTCCGCGAATGGGCGACGGTGACGGTGCAGCTTTCCCTGATCAGCAATTGCGCCATCGGTTTGCCGACGATGTTCGACCGCCCGATCACCACGGCGTCGAGCCCGGTCAGGTCGCCCAGCCGGTCCCTGAGCAGCATGACGCAGCCGAGCGGCGTGCAGGGGACGAATCCTTCAAGCCCGGTCGCGAGGCGCCCGGCATTGACCGGATGGAAGCCGTCGACATCCTTGTCCGGATCGATTCGGGTGGTAACCGCGCGCTCGTCGATATGCGAGGGCAGCGGAAGCTGGACCAGGATGCCGTCGACATTCACATCGGCGTTGAGCGCGTCGACCAGCGTGAGGAGATCATCCTGGGAGACAGTGGCGGGAAGGCGATGTTCGAACCCTTCCATGCCCGCCTCCTTCACCGCCTTGCCCTTGGAGCGGACGTAGACGGCGGAGGCCGGATCGTCGCCGACAAGCACCACCGCGAGACCGGGCGGGCGGCCGGCGGCGGCGGCAAATGCCGTCACCTGATCCGCGATGCGGCCGCGCAGGGCCAGGGCAAAGGCTTTTCCGTCGATGATGTCAGCGCTCATGGCGCCGCCTCATAATGGCTCGCCGCGATTTCCGCCAGCGATGCGGCGTCACCCGATATGAAGAGGCGTTTCAGCCGCGCCGTCTCGCCCGCCGTCAACCTGACATCGCGCTTCGGCACGCCGAAGGCCCTGGCGACAAGCGCGATCAGCGCCACGTTGGCGGCCCCCTCGACCGGCGGCGCCGCGAGCCGCGCGGCGAAATGCTCCTCAGTGCCCGCCGCGAGGCTGTCGCGGGAGGATCTGGGCGTGACGCGCACCGCGATCGCAATCCCGTCCGGCCGGAGTCCCCATGCCGGCACGGCTCAGATCGTGGGCGGCGCCTGGAGCTGCACGGCAATCGCCGGAACGATGATGTTGGACAGGATGTAGAGGATCAGCAGCACGACCAGAGGCGACAGGTCGAGCGCGCCGAAATCGGGCAGGATCCGCCGGATCGGACGATAAAATGGTTCGGTGATCTTTTTCAGTGCCTCCCAGATCTGGCGCACCGTCTCGTTATAGGTGTTGATCACGTTGAACGCGATCAGCCACGACAGGATCGCCTGGATCAGGATGATCCATGTGGCGACGCTGAGCAGTACCTGAACGATCGAGAGAAGGACCATCAAAAAGGCCAAGGTAGATCTCCGGGTCGAGTGGAAAGCCGAGCCTAGCGAAACGCATCCGTTTCGAACAGGCCCGTTTCAGCGGCGAACGAGCGTGCCCGCGCCGCGCCTGGTGAAGATTTCCAGCAGCATCGCATGGGGCACCCGGCCATCGAGGATGACGGCGGCGTCAACCCCGCCCTCGACCGCGGCGACGCAGGTCTCGAGCTTCGGGATCATCCCGCCGGTGATCGTGCCGTCAGCGCGCAGATCGGCGATGGCGGCGGGATCGAGATCAGTCAGCAATTCGCCCGACTTGTCGAGCACGCCGACCACGTCGGTCAGCATGAACAGGCGTTGCGCGCCGAGCGCCGCCGCGATCGCGCCAGCCATGGTGTCGGCATTGATGTTGTAGGTCTGGCCGTCAGTGCCCTGCGCGATCGGCGCGACGACGGGGATGATCCCGGCCGAGGACAGCGTGTCGATGATCCGCCGGTCGACCCCGACCGGTTCGCCGACGAAGCCGAGATCGACATGCCGCTCGATGCCCTGCAGGCGGTCCGGCGTGTTGCGGCCGACCTTCTCCGCCGTCACGAAGCCGCCGTCCTTGCCCGAAATGCCGACCGCACGGCCGCCGGCCTGGCCGATCCAGCTCACGATTTCCTTGTTGATCGATCCGGCCAGGACCATCTCGGCGATCCGCGCGGTCTCCGCATCGGTGACGCGCAGGCCGTCGACGAAGCGCGATTCGACCCCAAGCCGCTTCAGCATCGCGCCGATCTGCGGCCCTCCGCCATGGACGACGACCGGGTTGATCCCGACCGCCTTCATCAGCACGACATCTTCGGCGAAATCGCGCGCCGCCTCGGGATCGCCCATGGCGTGGCCGCCATATTTCACGACGAAGGTCGCACCGGCATGAAGCTGCATATAGGGCAGCGCCTCGACAAGCGTTTCCGCCTTGGCGAGCAGCGCGGGATCGGGGGAATGATCGGTCATGCGGGCCCCATAGCCATGAAGGCGGCGCGGTGAAAGCGTGGGACGACGCTAATCCCTCCCTCTCGTCCGGCGTGCCGATCAGCCTCTTTCGTCCAGGTGCCTGCGCAGCGCCTCCAGCCGATCGATCTGGCCGCGCACGCCGCCCTTGCCGCTGGCCCAGGCCCGTACGGTTGCTCCCTTGGTGCCGATCAGCCGGCGATAGCGCCGAAGATAGGCCCGGATGTCGCCCCAAAGGCCGTCGTCAGGGCGGCCATAACCCGACCGCACCTCGAAACGAGTCGGCACCAGCCCCCGCCGCAACGCGCGCCAGCGTTCGGCCCAGCCGCCATGCGGCGACAACACCGCCGCGAGACGCCCCTGCGCATGCGCGGACGGCGGATATCCGCCGAGCGACGGCAGCAGATCGGGC
Organism: Pseudomonadota bacterium; assembly: GCA_040388155.1. Taxonomy (GTDB): domain Bacteria; phylum Pseudomonadota; class Alphaproteobacteria; order Sphingomonadales; family Sphingomonadaceae; genus Sphingomonas. The sequence continues at coordinate 72,204 of JAZKCJ010000014.1, read as the reverse complement.
AACCTTGCGGCAAGCCGCGCGTCGGGCCGCCAGCCGGACAGCATGTCGGCCGGCACGCCAAGCGTATCCTCGACCAGAAACAGCGCGACCCGTACCGTCTCGGCCACGCGCCATTCCGCCGCGCGGTGCCACAGCAACGGCCAGTCGATTGGGAAAGCCGGCGCGCGCAGCAGCTCGGCCAGATCCCAGAGCTGAGTCAGCGGCGTCTCGAAACCGTGATGCTTCAGATGAAGGCACAGATAGAGGAACAGATCCTCATGGCTCATGACCCGGGCGCCGGGCGCCAGCGGATGCGCAAGAGCCCGGCGCCATATCGCCGCCCGGTCGACCGGACCGTCGTTGCGCGCCTCCGACAGGCGCCAATGCACTTCGAAGGGCATGCCCTGGCCGGTCTGCGGCACGTAGATCAGATGGTGCCGCTCCTCGAGCGCCAGCAGCTCGGCGCTCGGCGGCGCGCTGGTGACGAAGCCGTGCCGGGTGAAGTGCGCGTGATATGCCATCGCATCCTCGGCATGGACGAGCAGGTCGACATCCCCCATCGGCCGATGGCCGAGATTGCCGTAGAGCCGCTCGGCGAGATCGACTCCCTTGAGGAGCAGGGCGGGACGCCCCGTCTCGGCGATCGCTCGGGCGAGCAGCCCCCGCCCCTCGAGCGTGCGCGCCGCGATCGCCATGGCCCGCGCGCGCAGGCCAGCGGCGACCGGCGCCGGCGCATCGACCAGGGCGCGCTGCAGCCGTCGCGCGAGCAGGTGATGGCCATTGCCTTCGACGATCACGGCCCAGAGCCGTTCCCAGTCACCCGGCGTCAGGTTTCGCAGGCGCCTGTCGCCCTCGATGTCCCATCGCAGGCAGCGCAGCAGATCGGCGCTCACCGGAACGGACTGGGCGATGCGATGCGGATCAGGTCACGCCTCGACCACATGAACCAGCTCTTCTTCCCGCAGTTCGTCGAGGAACGCGAAGACGTCGCGCGCGATCGCGTCCGGCGATCCGCGATATCGGGCGGCCAGATCGCGGCAAAGATCGCCGATCCGGCATGGTCCGGCGATCATCACCCAGATCTGTCGGCCGATATCGTCGAACCCGACATAGCTATTGGTCGCCAGGTTGAGCACGACCAGATCGCGATCGACCGGCGTCACCGGAACGTCGTTGTTGCGGATGATGATCGTGTCGGGCCCGAAAACGGCCGGCATATCGTTCACGCGGGAAATCCTTGGCGTTGAAGATGAAACGGGGAGAATGATCGAATCAGGCCGACAGGCGGGATATAGCGGAGACGCCAGCCGCGCCGATCGGCGCCGGCGCCTCATCGGCAATGGCGTCGATCACCGCGTCGGCGGTCCAGCCCGATCCAGGCCGCGCTATCACGAGCAGTTCGATATCAGCCAGCAACCGCGCAAGGGTCGCGGATCGTCCGGCGATCTGTTCGGGCAGCAATGGACCATAGAGCGCGTGGAGGAGGAAAGGCAGTTTTGCCCGGCCCTCGACCCGGCTGATATCAAGCCCGCCCTCCGTACGGCTCAGCCAGACGAGGCGACGCAGCGGCAGGGCCGCGCGCTGCCCTGCCACGGCAGCGGGCACCGCCATCTTCATCCGGTGCCAGTCGCGACGAGGCAGATCCTTCGTGTCGAGCGCCAGCCCGGCGGTCGCCGTCTCGTCCAGATGGATATGCGCCGTGCCGGGAAGCACCGCGATACCGCCCGGCGGGGAGATGCTGACCGCGCTGACATCATCGCTCTGCACGATCCAGCCCCGCGTCATCAGCCCGGCGATCGCCGTCGATTTCCCTGCGCCGGAATCGCCCGCGACCAGCACCGCCCGGCCGCCAAGCACGGCGGCGGAAGCATGGAAGACCAGCAGCCCGCGCTGCCGGAGCAGGGCCGCGATCACCGGATAGAGGAGATGATGGAAGAAAAGCGCGTCATCGCACCCGGCCGCCTTGCGCACGGTGATGGTCGACCCATTCTCCACCAGGAATCGCGCGGAGCGTGCTCCCCCCCGCAACAGGAACGCCGTCAGCGCCACATCGACATCATGATCGCAAAAGGCGGCATTCTCCAGCGCGGCAGGGACTTCTCCCTCCCTGACCGTCACGTCCACGGCGCCGGATGCCGGTGCGGCCTCGAGCAGGTCGCAGGGAAAGGGCAGGGACAGGATCAGGCCATGGATCGAATAATGACAGGCCATCCACCATCCTTCATCGGGCGAGCCCTCCCCGCAGGGCACGCGCCCGGGGTTGCCGAAACGACTGACCCATCGCCCGTCCTGGTCTATCGGGGCCGGCCGCCGTGGTCCTCAGACCGGCGTAATGTTGCCCTCGGTGCCGCCATCGATCGGCGACCCGGAAAAATACATGGTTTCCTTCAGCGAGACTCGGGTGATCTCGGGCCGATGCCAGACCGGCGCGTCGATCGTCGGCGCGTCGATCTGAGATGTCGTGACGGGTGCCTCAACCTGCTGCTTCATATCGATTTCTCCCGGAAATTCAGGGCCGGAAAGCATCCATCGAAATAGGAGTCAAGAAAATTGAATGGATCGATTGCGCCCCCGGCCATCTGAGACACCGGCCTCGGGAGACGACAGCGGATGCTACCAGCTCCTTCCGAAGCCATTGACGAAAAGGCCTGCCATGATGCCACGGGTCAGCACGCTGACGGCAAGGGAATAGGCCTGCGGCGTATCCTCGCTACGGAGCAGGCGCCAGGCAGCTTCGAGCCGCGTGGTATCGACATAACCGGCTGCGGGACCATGGGCGATGCTATCGATGGCATCGCCCACCTCTGCCGGGCACGCGCGCAGCCTGGGCACGAGGTCAGCGGCCTGGATGCCCATTCGCCGATTGAGACGAACGGTTTCGGGCAGGCGTCCCTTCATCGCTTCGCGGATCAGCCATCGGCTTTGGCCGGTCGCGGGATCAACGAAGACTGAGTCGGGGACTGACAGACAGAAAGCGAGAACCCGCGCATCACCGGTAGGGTCACCCACGCTCAGGCCGGCAGCGCGCCCCATTTCGGCGTGCAGGGCGCCGACCTGCGACCTGCCGGGAAGGAGCATCCGCAGGCGTTCCAGGCGCGGGGACACATAGGGGGCCTCTTCCGCATCGGCTGCGCGACGTTCGCTCAGGCGAAGCCGTCCCGCGAAATCGGGCACGATCGCCGATCCGCCGAAGTCGCCTGAATTCCGCCAGCCTCGCCAGCCTTGCTCGATCCTGACGGGCAGCATCCCCCGCACGCGGCGCCTTGCCCATCCGGCCATGCCAAGCGTGCTTATCTGCCGCCGCCAGGGAAGCGCCCCGATTCCGCCCGACCAGGAAATCCCGCCATTGCCGAGTTGACCGGTGAGCACCACCCCATGACCCGCGCGTGCGGCGGTCCGGTAGAGGTCGAGCAACCAGAAGAAATTGCCGGCCGCATGCTGGGGCTCAAGCACGATATCAAGCATGTCGCGGATCGCCTGGATCGGCGAGACGCTCGCCGCGTCGATCCTGTGCAGATCGATTGTGCCGGCAGCGCGGGCGGTGTCGCGCGCCAGGGCATATTCGTCGCCCAGACCACCAACGGCATAGGCGGAGGGGTCAGCGAGCGGAACCGAGGTATAGGCGGCCAGCCGCCGCCCGCTGCCCGCGAGCATCTGCGCCGCGGTCACCGCGACCGAACCAGAATCAAGACCGCCGCTCAACGTCGCGGCCACACCGCCCCGATCCGGAAGGCGCTCGCGCACTGCACGGTCGAATATCTCGCGCAGCCCCTCGACATACTCGTCACGGCGCACTCGGAGTTCCGGCGTGTCCTCGAGCCGCCAATAGCGTTGCACCTCGATCCGGTCCGGCGTGATGATGAGGGCATGGGCGGGCGGAACTCGCCTGATCGGTCCGTGGATCGTACGATCGCCTTGATAGGCCCGCCACGATACCAGCATCTGCGCGAGATAAAGTTCGTCCATCTCGACCGGCGCAAGACCGAGCGCAAGCAGATCACGCCGCGCGGTCGCGAAAGCGAAGATGCCCGGGGCGTCATGATAATAGAGCCCCGTATTGCCGTGATGATCACGCGCCAGCACCAGGCGCTGCTCGGCCGGGTGCCAGCAGGCACAGCTCCAGTCACCATGAATTCGGCTGAAACACCCCTGCCCCCATCTCGCATAGGCCAGGGTGAACAGGCGGTGGTCGCTCACCATCGCCGCATCGAGCGACAGCGCGCGGGCGATTTCGAGGCGATTATGGATCCTGCCGGCCGTCGCGACCGCCGCATCCCCATCACGGATGCCCTCGACCGGTCGCTCCTGACTCAGCATCGCCGTTGCGTCGCTGAAGACGGGCGCGCGTCCTTGCGGCAAGCGGCCAGCCCCGCGCAACGCGGCGAGACGCCCCGGCGCGCCATCGCGAACGAAGATTCCGAAAATGCCGCTCATGACGGCGCCCGCGCCACAGCGCCCGGCCGGTGCCGGGTCAGCCCTTCGCCGCGTCCAGCCGGCGCCCGAGCCAGACGAAGAAGGTGATCAGGAACGGCACCAGCACGATCGACAGCACGACCTTGGCCAGCATCTGCCCGCCCATCAGCCCGAGGATCGGCCGCTCGCCATAGAAGGAGATGGAGATGAACAGCACCGTGTCGACCACCTGCGAGACGATGCTGGCGATCATCCCGCGCAGCCAGAGCAGCTTGCCCGTACCCTGGCGGAGCCGCGAGAAGATGAAGATGTTGAGCGTCTGCGAAATGCCATAGGAGATCAGCCCGGCGACCATCATCCGCGCGCTCTGCCCCACCACGATCGGGAAGGCGTCGACCGCCGGGGGATACATGCCGGGATCGGTCGGCAGCGCCAGCACGAGCTGGATCAGCGCCGCCGAGACGATCAGCGGCACGAAGCCGAAGCGGACCAGCATGTCGCCTGCCTTGCGCCCGTGCAGCTCGGTCACCGCGCTGCCCATGACGACGAGCAGCAGGAAGCCGAAGATTCCAGCCTCGACCGCCAGGGGCCCAAGCTTGACCTGTTTTACCCCGAGCACGCCGGCAATGCAGACCATGCCACCATAGAAGATCGAATAGACGAAGAGGGAACGCGGGATCGCGGGAGAGGTCTGGTTCATCGCGGCGACGCTACCGCCTTTTACGCACACGTCAAACCGACACTAGCCCAATCGCTTGCGGCCTGTATGGTGCGTCCCCGCATGCCCATCGGGCGATATCAGTATTTTTGGCAGGGCGGGGCGCCACTTATGAACCATTTCCTCATCGGCATCGCGGGTATCGCGGTGATCCTCGGCATTGCCTTCGCGCTGTCGAGCAACCGCCGCTCGATCCGCCCCCGCGTCGTCGGCGCCGCGTTCCTGCTCCAGGCCGGTATCGCCATCCTCGTGCTCAAGGTGCCGGCGGGCGTGCACGCGCTCGAATTCATGTCGACCGGCGTCGCCAACCTGCTCGGCTACGCCAATGCCGGCACCAGCTTCCTGTTCGGCAGCCTCGCCGCCGACCCGCTCGGCAAGAATTTCGCGATCCAGGCGCTGCCGGTCATCATCTTCTTCGCCGCCCTGGTCTCGATCCTCTATTATCTCGGCATCATGCAGCTCGTGGTGCGCTGGATCGGCGGCGCGATCGAGTGGGTGATCGGCGTGTCGAAGGTGGAATCGCTGTGCGCCGCGGCGAACATCTTCGTCGGGCAGAGCGAATCCCCGCTGGTCATTCGCCCCTATCTCGCCGGCCTGACCCCGGCCCAGCTCTTCACCGTGATGACCAGCGGCATGGCCGGCGTCGCCGGCACCATCCTCGCCGCCTATGCCTCGATGGGAATCCGCATCGAATATCTGCTCGCGGCAAGCTTCATGGCGGCGCCCGGCGGCATCCTGATGGCCAAGATCATGATGCCCGACGTGAAGGAAGCGCCGTTCGACCAGCTTCCGCTCGGCGACGACCCGGAGGCGGAGATCATCCATATCGCCGAGGCGAGCCATGACGAGGAAAAGCCGGCCAACATCATCATGGCGGCGGCGCAGGGCGCGCAGACCGGCGTGAAGCTGGCGGTCGCGGTCGGCGCGATGGTGCTTGCCTTCGTCGCGCTGGTCGCGCTGGCCAACGGCATCCTGGGCGGTGTCGGCGCCTGGTTCGGCTATCCCAGCCTCAGCTTCCAGGGACTGCTCGGCTATGTCTTCGCGCCGGTGATGTACCTGCTCAACGTGCCGTGGAACGAAGCGCAGATCGCAGGCGGCCTGTTCGGGCAGAAGATCGTGCTCAACGAATTCGTCGCCTATATCTCGCTCGGCGCGCAGCAGGGCGCGCTCAGCCCGCGGACCATCGCGGTGATCACCTTCGCGCTGTGCGGCTTCGCCAATTTCTCGTCGATCGCGATCCAGATGGCGGTGACGGGCAGCCTCGCCCCGAACCAGCGCCCGATGATCGCCAGGCTCGGCATCCGCGCGCTGATCGCGGGCAGCCTGGCGAACCTGATGAGCGCGGCACTGGCGGGCATGCTGATCAGCTGAGCGAAACGCGCGCCGACTCCCGCGCGCACCGGTCGGCATAGCGATGGTGCGACCAGCGCACGATCTGCGCGACGCCGATGAGCAGCACGATGCCGACCGCCGCGATCGGGACCAGCCGGCCGGCGGACAGCGTGCCGCCGAACAGCCGCTCGATCCCGCCGCCAAAGCCATAGCCGATGCCGGTGAACAACGCCGCCCAGATCGCGGCCGCCAGCGCGTTGAGCGACAGGAAGGTCCGGGTGTGGATGTGCGAAGTGCCGATCGCGATCGGGCTGACCGTGCGCAGGCCGTAGAGGAAGCGGAAGCCCATCACGAACAGGACCGGATGCCGTTCGAGCGTCACCAGCGCCTTGGCGAAGCCCGGCTTCGCCGCCATGGCGCGGACACGGGGATGTTCACGAAAATAGCGGCCTCCGGCGAAGAAGAGCTGGTCGGCGACGAACGAGCCTGCCGCCGCGGCCAGCCAGACGCCCCACAGAGGCAACAGGTGCCGATGCGCCAGCACGCCCCCGGCCAGAACGCAGGTCTCGCCTTCGATCCCCGCGCCGAGGAAGATCGCGGCCAGGCCGTAACGGGCAATGAGCGCTTCGATCGCCATCGAACGAAGCCTGCCCGATAGCGCCGAGCCTGACCAGCCTTCCCGGTCAGGCGCCCGGCTGCTCGACCCGCAGGTCGAGATCGGACAGGGCCATGCCGCTCGCCTTGTCGACCACGATCGCTTCGACCGACACGCCGCTGCCGGCTTCCACCAGGCGGGAGACGGGCGCATCGCCGAAATGCCGGGCGCCCCAGGCACCGAAGGCAAACAGCACCGGCAGGAAATCGCGCCCGGTCGCCGTCAGCAGGTATTCGTCGCGCGGCGGATGATCGCTGTAGCGCCGGCGTTCGAGCAGCCCGCTTTCGGTCAGCGCGGCCAGCCGGCGCGTCAGGATATTCGGGGCAATGCCCAGATTCTTCTGGAACTGATCGAAGCGGGTCGCGCCACCGCCTGCATCGCGCAGGATCAGCATGCTCCACGCGTCGCCGACATGGCAGAGGCCGCGCGCGACGGGACAGGGCCCGTTGGAATATCTATCGGTGTCCATTATTTCCCAGCGTCCATTGCAGAATGATAGTGACATTACTATCATTCTGCAAGTCACCCGGCCGGAGCCGGCTGAATGACTGGAGACATAGCATGACGAATTCGACTTTGGGCACAGCCGTCATCACTGGCGCATCGACTGGCCTTGGCGCTGTCTATGCCGACCGGCTGGCGCATCGCGGCTACGACCTGATCCTGGTCGCGCGCGACGCGGGGCGGATGGAAGCGCTCGCCGCGACGCTCATTGCCGAGACAGGCCGCACGATCGAGGTGCTGCGCGCCGACCTTACCGACCGTGCCGATCTGGCGAAGGTCGAGGACCGGCTCACTTGGGATTCGACGATCACGTTGCTGGTCAACAATGCCGGCATGTCACTGAACGGCGGCCTGCTCGACAGCGACGTCGCTCAGGTCGAGCAGCTGATCGCGCTCAATATCACCGCGCCGACCCTGCTCGCCGGAGCAGCAGGCAAGGCCTTCGCCGCGCGCAAGAGCGGCGGAATCATCAACATCGCCTCGGTCCTGGCGCTCGCGCCCGAACTGTTCGACGGCGTGTATAGCGGGTCCAAGGCCTTTGTGCTGAACCTCAGCAAATCGCTGGCCAAGCAGCTCGAGCCGCAGGGCGTGCGTGTCCAGGCCGTGCTGCCCGGCGCGACCCGCACCGAGATCTGGGAACGCTCGGGCAAGGACGTCGACAGCTTCCCGGCCGAATGGTTGATGGAAGCCGGCGACCTGGTCGACGCATCGCTGCTCGGCTTCGATCGCGGCGAGACGATCACCATTCCGCCGCTCGCCGACGAGGGCCAGTGGGAGGCCTATGAGGCAGCGCGCCTGGCGATGGACGGCAAGCTTTCGAACCGCGAGGTCGCGCCGCGTTATCGCGAGGCGCTTGCCGCCTGACCGCGCCCTCCACTCCTCTCCTTCGGGAGAGGAGTGGAGGGATGGGTTGCCCGCGCTCGATCAAAAGCGGTGGGATACCAGCGCGTCGACCGCCTGCACGACAATCCCGAGACGATCGACGGGCGCCGCAAGATAGCCATCAGGACAAAAAGGGATACACCACACGACTACCGTCAAGGCTGAGATGGATTTCGGTAGAATGATGGAACTGATTGCGAAAGCGCGCGATCGATGAAGCGCGCTCAAAATTTTCGGTGGTCCCTTCCAATCCGAAATTGGCTATTCTATACTCAAGACATCAAGATCATTTCCCAGAATGAAGCATATTTTCTATTAATTTTGGCTTGCACGAAGACTATATAAGTAAAATAAGGGCATGGTGGATGATTAAATATTTTAGATTTGGCGCAGCCGTGATACTGGCCCTGATATGCCAAAGCGCTGAAGCGGGATCAGCCGCGGGTGGAACTATTGTCAGGACAGTCTCCTTCACATCAGGAGTTTTCGTTTTCTTCCAAAATGGGACTCGCACCTCTCCACCAAGTTGTGCTGCCAGCTATCCCACGCGATGGGCCATCGATGTAACGACAGCCGGCGGCCAAGCCGCTCAAGCAAATCTGCTCACCGCTTTTGCAACTGGACGCCAAGTTGAGGTTGTCGGAAATGGCACCTGCTCGGTCGACCCCCTCTCTGAAACGGTTGCCTATATTAATGTAATTGCTTGACAATAAGAAGGCGTCGCCGGCGTCGCTGTTGAGGCGGTTTCTCATGCCCGCTCGCAGAGCATCGAGCGTCGCCCGGGGCTTTAGTTAAAAGCGGTCGGACACCAGCCCGTCGACCGTCCGATCCTTGAGCCACCGGCTGCCGAAGCTGCGGAAGTTGTTCACCCGGTCGAGCACGAAGCTTTCCCCCCTGGGCACACGCAGGCGGAAGAAATCAGCTTCCTCGACGTCGTTGAGATAGAAGGCAGCGCGCGGATCCGCCTTCTCCACCGCGATTTCGATATTGCTCATCTCGATATTGCGCACGTCGCGGATGAAGAACCCGGTCGCGGGCACGTCGCCGAACATGTTGGGCTCCGGATAGGCAAGTTCGTTGAGCGGCGGGCGCAATGCAGCCATCGCCGCCGGCGCGCCGCCGATCTGGTGGAGGAAGACGTCGCTGATCTTCACATCCTCGATCGGATGGCCAGGAATGCCGGCCAGAATCGACGGCAACCAGCCGGCACCGGAGCTGACCATGTTGGATATCAACACCCGCTTGAGGGTACCGATCGGCGTGCCCTTCGGCCCGCGCATGCGCCGGCCAAGCCGCATGAAGATCGGCGAGCTGAAGCTGCCGCGCATCGTGACGTTGGTGACCGTCACATCCTCGAAATTGGCGCCATCGACCGTCTCAAGCGCAAGGCCCTGGCTATCGTCGAACACGCAATTGGTGATCGTGATCTTCTTGAAGCCGCCGTTCGATTCAGTGCCGAACTTGATCCGGCCGTGGACCGTGTTGGCAAAGGACGCAGGCATCTTCTTCCAGGTGCCGTCGATGACCGATCCGATCACATAATTGCCGGTGACCAGGCAATTGGCGATCATCAGATCCTCGGTATCGCGCGGATAACCGAGCGCGAAGCTGCTTTTCGGGCAGATCGCATCGTCCCAGGGCGAGTTGATCGTGCAGTTGGTGATGCGCACGCCGCGGCAGCAATCGATATCGAAGCCGTCGCGGTTGGTGTCGACCAGCAGATTGTCGATGGTGAGATTGTCGACGCCACTCGCCAGCAAGGCGAACCAGCCGCCCTCAAGCACCTGGAAATCGCGCAGCAGCACGTTGCGGCACAATTTCAGCGCGATCGCCTTGTTGCCGGTGCCGGGGCCGTTGGGATCGCTGAGATAATTGTCCTTGCCGTCACCCCGGCCGAGGCCCTTGCCCCAGATCAGGCCTGAGCCGGTGATCGCGATGTCGTGCAGCCCCTCGCCCCAGATCAGGCTGTTGCGCCAGTGGCTGTGGCCGAAATCCTGATAGGCGCCATGATCGCCGATCGGCTCGGCATGGTCGTAGCCGCCACTGCCGCTGGCCGGCGCGGGCGCCGCGAGGATCGTCGCACCCGGGTCAAGATGGAGGGTGATCCGGCTCTTCAGGCGGATGGTGTAGCAGGCATAGGTGCCTGCCGGGAAAAACACGGTGCCGCCGCCGCGCGCCGCGGCAAAATCGATCGCCTTGTTGACCGCGATCGAATCGATCGTGGTGCCGTCACCCCTGGCGCCGAACTGGCGGACATCGACCCAGCCGCCCGTCCCGGCGACGGGCAGGGACGCACCCTGGCGATCGGCGGCAAGCGACGGGCTGGCCCCCGCCGCCGCGGTCAGGGCAACCGATCCGCCCAGGATCATCGAACGTCGATCGAGCGTCATCGGGCCTCCTGCAGTATCGGGATGGACGGGGAAGGAATCGCCAAGGGCTCCCCTTCCCCGAAAACCCCATGAGTTCATCCAGCGTCACATCAGCCCATTCGTCCCGAATAGCCATCGAGCTGGTCGAGAGACGGATCAAGGTACAGGCCTCGCGCTCTCCACCTGTACCTCGATACGAGCCCTCGATACGGCTGCGTCTACTCGGCCTCTACTCGGCACGAACGGGTTTGATGTGACTTTCCCGTTCTAGAACTTCACCGTCGCGCCGAAGAAGACCTCGGTACCGATCACGTCATAGGTCGCGGCGAAGGTATTTGCGCCGGGGCCCTGGGTCGAGACCGGGGGCTGCTTGCCGAACACGTTGTTCGCGCCACCGTAGAATTGCAGGTTCTTCATCACGCCCAGGTTGAACGAGAGGTCGAAATAATTCTGTGCGCCAAGCTTCGGATAGGCGAAGCTGTTGAGCGCCGGCACATTCGCCGCACCGGAGCGCAGCGGCAGCAGATAACGATCGGTCGTGACTGAACCGATATAGCGATGCCGAACGCTGAGGCTCAGATCCCCGAGATTCCAGGTGACGCGCGACGTGCCGCGCCATGTCGGCAACGGCTGGCCGCAGACAGTGCCGAACGCCCCGTCGCAATGGTTCTTGATGTTGGGGAAGGCAGCGACCGGGGTCGAGGTGAAATCGTTAAGCCAGGTCACGTTGGTGCCGAAATCGAACGAGCTCGTCTCGCTGAGGCCCGGGAAGCCGAAGCCGACATTGAGGTGATAGCGCGCGGCAAAGTCGATACCCGACGTCTTGAGCGAACCGGTATTGGCGTTGCGGATCTGCGCGACATAGGGATCCTGGATCGCACCCGAATTCGGGTTGCGCTTGATCGCCTGGCAATAGGCGCTGTTGGCGTCCTGGAGGATGTTGAAGCAGAGGTTCATCGTGTTGGCGAGGCCGCCGCCGAGCTGCGAAATCGCCCCGTCCAGCGTGATGTTGAAATAATCGACGCTGATATAGAGCCCCTTGGCGAAGCTCGGGGTCAGCACGACGCCCGCGGTGAAGGTATCGGACTTTTCCGCGCCCAGATTGGCGTTGCCGCCCGAATCGACCGGAATGATCGGCTCGGGCTGGACGGCAGCGGTGAACACCGCAGCCGCCGGCACGCCGTTCGCGATGCAGACCGCACGAACCGCCGCAGTCTGCTGCGCGACCGGCACCCGATTGGAGCAGGGATCAGTCGCCGTCTGGACCGAGCGGCTGCTGCCGCCGAACAGCTCCGCCACGTTCGGCGCGCGGATGGCGCGCTGATACTGGCCGCGGAAGGCGATGTCCTTGTTCACCCGCCAGTCGAGCCCGCCGAGATAGGTCCACACGCCGCCGACGCCCTTCAGGCTGTAGTCGGAATAGCGGAAGGCTGCATTCGCGGTCAGATTCTGGATGAAGGGCGTGTTGTGGATCAGCGGCACGCGGATTTCGCTGAACACTTCCTTGGCCGAGACCCGGCCACTGGTCGGCAGGCCGGCGTTGAATCCGGCCACGTCGCCCGAGGCAAGGAAGGTGTCGGGGCTGAACGTCGCGCTCGATTCGCGCCACTCGACGCCGGTCGAGAAGCCGATCGGGCCAGCAGGAAGCGAGAACAGGTTGCCGGTGATGTTGGCCGAGGCGACCTGAAGCTCCGCCGTGGTCGAGTTGGTCGCGCTGATCGAGATCGCCGCGGCGCAGGCGGCCGAGATGTTCTGGCCGAAGATGTTGCACACCGGCGCCGCCCCGCCGACCGACAGCAGGGATGCCTGCAGGCGGCTGCGCGAGATGGCGTTGCTGAGCCGCGTCGTCTCTTCGGTGCGGGCGTAGCTGTAATAGACGTCGTACGACAGGTCGGTCAGGAAGCTGTCCGACGCGTTGCCCAGATCGCCCCGGAAGCCCCAGGCGCCGCGGAAGGTGTTGCGGCGGGAATCGGAGCGGCGCGGGCCGAGTTCGAGATAACGCCGGCCGGCAGTGATCACCGCGAGGCCGTCGCCGGCAGTCGTGGTCCGCGTCGTCGACCCGCTCGTCACCGTCGTCGTGCCGGTCTCGGCGAGATCGAGCTGGCGGAACACCTCCTGCAGCTGCGGCGTGAGATAGGGGTTGTTGACGTTGAACAGCGTCGGCACGCCGACATTGCTCGGCGCGAGCCGGGCGCTCACCAGGTTGTTGGAATAATGCAGCTCCATGTAACCGGTGATATTGTCGGTGAAATCATAATGGCCGAAGCTGTTGATCATCCAGCGTTCCTGCGGGACGATCAGATAATTGTCGGGACCAAGGTTGAAATCGTCCTGTGGGGTGAGCGCCGGGCGCGCGGCCGTGCCGCCGTTGTTGAAGGTGAAGCCGCGCGAGCCGAGCGCGCCCAGGCCGGCCGCCGTATAGGCAGCGTTGAGCGCCGCATTCGTGCCGCCGAACGCCGGGATACCGGAGAAGCGGCCATTGGGGATATCGCCACTGCCGCCGGCGATGAAGCCGAGCTGGCCGCCCGCCGACGTGCAGGTCTGGCCTGACGGTACCGCGAAGGGCGTGCCGGCATGGCTGGCGCTGCCGGTGCCGGGAGCGACGCAGCCGTCCGAGAGCGAATCATAGGCGAAGTCGCCGCGCTCGCCGCGAGTGATCGCCTTGCGCCGCAGATAATTGCCCGAGACCACGAGATTGCCGCGGCCATCGGCGAAATTGCCGCCGAGCGTGACGTCGAAATTATAGGTCGGCGTGCCGGTCGGCGTGGCGAGGTTGAGCTGGGCCTTGGCTTCGACCCCCTCGAAATCGTCGCGCATGATGAAGTTGACGACGCCGGTGATCGCGTCCGACCCATAGACCGCCGAGGAGCCGCCCGTGACGACTTCCGTCCGTGCGATCAGCGAGCTTGGGATGGTGTTGAGATCGGTGATCTGGTCGGGGCCGTAGATCGCGAAGCGGCGGCCGTTGACCAGCACGAGATTGCGCGTCGGGCCAAAGCCGCGGAGGTTGACATTGGCGACGCCACCGGGCGCCGTGTTATCGGTCGCACCACCATTTTGCGAACCGACGAACTGCGGCGAATCGCTCAGCAGCTTCTCGATATTGACCGTGCCCGCGAGCTTGACGTCCTCCGCGCTGATCACGCTGACCGGGGTCGAGGCATCGAACTCGGCGCGCTTGATGCGCGAGCCGGTGACGACGATCTCCTTCTCGTCCGCATTCGCCTCATCAGGCGCGGTGGTGAGAGACGCGCCCTGGCCGGTGGCAGGCGCTGCGGTCTGCGCTGAGGCGACCGAGGCAAGGCCCAGGCTCGCGGCGACGAGCGCCGATCCGCACAGGAAGCGCGCGCGGCGACTGGTGATCCGGGTGTCTTTCATAGGTTCCATCCCCTCTTGCAGCCTCCCCGCGGGAGGCGCTTCGTTTGTATCCGTCCGCTTGCGCGGCCCTGCCGTTCGCCGATTACCGGTCTGGTTAGTCCGTTCGATCCGCGATGCCGTCCTGTTGCATCGAACCCCGAAAGCAGCTTTCGAGGTAGCGCTACCATTTTTAGACGGCATAATTTCTCATATTGTGGGACTGCATTTTATAGAGTGAGAAGCGGTGCGTCAATCACCGATTCGCAATCCGTGGGATACATGTTCAGGATCTGGAATTGCGTGTCCCTCGAGACACAGGCCTCCATGCCTTCCGATCAGGGCAAAGGCCTGATTCCCTCGGCACGTACCGTCCATCCCTGTTTCGGGAAACCCGGCGCGTGACCGCTCGACCCGTCCCATCCGGCCGCCATCATCCCGGCTGCCAGCAAGAGGCTGCCATTGGAGGGAAAATAGGTTTCCGCCACCCTGGTATAGCCCGGCCCGTCCGGTCCGCCTTTGGACGCAGGATCGAGGTTCACGCGCGGCGTCATGCCATTCACGCTCCATTGGTTGTTCGCAGTATCGCGGAACAGCCAGTCGACCGCCTTTTCCGTCTCGCCAAGCCGAGCCGCGGTCATTGCGATCATCGGATAGTCCCAGCCCCAGGTCTGGCGCAGGTCCCAGTCGGCCTCGACCGCAGCCAGGGTACGGCGCATCGTGGCACGATCGATGCGGTCACCGCCGATCGTGCCGAAGGCCATCAGGAAGGACGGATGATCGCGGTTGAGGCAGGCCGCCGCCACCGCATTGCGCCGGCAGGCCGGCGACGAGGTGTTCCGCCAGAAATCGGGCTCGGTCTCGACCGGCAGGTACAGGCCGTCGCGTTCGGGCACCGGGCCGAGCCCTTCGATCACCCTGTCCCAGCCCGCTTCGCGCTTCAACCCACGCCGTTCGCGCCAGGCCTGGGCCGTCTTCAGCCCCCAGCGGAAATATTCGATTTCGAACGCCGGGTTCACCGTCGTCATCGGATCGTGATTCTCCTGGACCGGCACGATCGGCGGCCCGAGCACGAAGCGCTTGCCCGCCGCGTCCCAGCGCGGCCAGGTCGCGAGCAACCGCGCGGTCTGGTCGACCAGGTCGCCATAGCGCGCGAGCGTCGCGGCGTCGGGATGTGCGCGGTACAGCAGTTCCGCCAGATAGATCGGGTGCGGCTGCTGCCACATGATGAAGGGGTTGATCGGGCTTGGGCTGTTATAGCCTTCCGGCCCCGACATCTTCGTCCACCACGCGCCCTGCACGCCGTGGCGCGCGGCCTCGACCCGGGCGTGGGGCAAATGATCGAGATACCAGCCCATCGACCGTTCGAGCAGCGCCGGCCGGCCCCAGAGCGCGAAATGCCCGGCATGCCAGGGATGCATCTCGAGATGGAACTTGCCGTTCCAGCTGTTCGAGAACAGCCCTTCCTCCTGCGGGGGCACATCGCCCGCCTGGTTGATCGCCGCCAGATATTGCGACAGCACGATGCGCCGTTCGAGTTCCGGCGCGCGCGGATCGGTGCTGCCGGTGAAGTCGATCATGCCACCGTTCGACCAGTAATCGCGCCAGTGCTTCGACACGACGGCACTGGCGGCGGGATAGTCGGCACCGGGCGCTGGCTTGCGCGTCCGGTCGAAGCTGACGAACACCACCATCCGGTCGCCACTCCCTGCGGCGACATGGACGGCGTGAGGTCCTGCCTGGGTGATGGACGCCCCGGTGGCCGCTATGGTCGAATAATAAACCGTATCGTCGATCCGGTTGCTCAGCAGCAGCGAGCCGGGGCGGCGCGCCAGCACGGTCGTCCGCCGGCTCGCCGCAGCGCCATAGTCGGACGGATCGGGATTGAGGGTCCGCGACACGCCGGGATAGGCAACATCCACGCCGATCCGCCCGATCGCGACGAGCGGTGAATGGATCTCCACCATCACCATGTCGCGATCGGGATGGACACGCGTCGTCACCGTCACTGGCTGGCCGTCGAAGCGGAAGCTGCTGTTCAGCGCCCCGCTCCACAGGTCGAGATGCTGGCGCGTGACTGACAAGGCCTCGAACCGGGCAGGCCTGCCGTCCCTGCCCTTCAGCGCCAGCGCGACCCGGCCGAGCGAGAAGCGGTGGGGATTCTCGCGCAGCCAGACCAGCGCCGGATTGGTCTTCAGTGCGTCGAAATCGCGCATGTACGAATAGGGCTGCGTGCCGCCGCCGGGCACGGGCACCTGCACCAGCCCGTTCGCCTCTGTATAGCCATGCGGATTGGGGAAGCTGTGCCACGCCCATTGCGCCATGGTCAGCAGCGGCGCGACCGTCGAATATTGTTCCGGGAAGGTCTGCAGCCCGGTGATGTCGGCAGTGAAGCCGAGGCTGCCATTGCCCAACATCAGCGGGGCGTGCGGATCGACCTTCGTCAGCGTCACGTCGTGGCGCTTGACCAATGCCGCCCGATCGATCGGCCGGTCAGTCGGCTGCGCGATAGCAGACGCTCCGGCGGTCAGCAGCAGGGCAACCGCGAACAGCGGTGCCCTCACAAGGTCACGCCCCGCTTCCAGATCGCGATCTCGCGTTCACCATTGCGCTCGGACGCGGTCTCCTTGCCCGACGCGATCGCGCGGATCGTGTCGAGCAGCGCCCCGGCGGCCTGATCCATCCCCCTGTCGAGCACCTGCCCGGCATCGAAGTCGATCCAGTTCGGCTTGCGCTCGGCCAGCGGCGTGTTCGAAGCGATCTTGATCGTCGGGGCGGGGAAGCCGAGCGGCGTGCCGCGCCCGGTGGTGAACAGGATGATGGTCGCGCCAGCCGCGGTCAGCGCGGTCGAGGACACGGCGTCGTTCCCCGGCGCCTCGAGCAGGGTCAGCCCGGTACGGCGCACCCGCTCCCCATAATGACGCACGTCAGTGACGGTCGCATGCCCCGCCTTCTGCACTGCGCCGAGCGATTTTTCCTCAAGCGTGGTGATGCCGCCGGCGATGTTGCCGGGCGACGGGTTCTCCGACACCGGCTCGCCATGTTCAGTGAAGTAGCGTTTGAAGTCGTTGACCAGCGCGCCGATGCCGTCGAACACCTGTTCGTCCACGGCCCGGTCCATCAGCAATTGTTCCGCGCCGAAGATTTCGGGGATTTCTGTCAGGATCGCCGTGCCGCCCGCCCGCGTGACCGCATCGCTCATCCGCCCGACCAGCGGATTCGCGGTCAGCCCGGAAAAGCCGTCCGAACCACCGCATTTGACGCCAAGTACCAGATCCGAGAGCGGCACCTGCGTGCGCTCGACCTTCGCCGCTTCCTCGACGAGGTCGTCAACCAGGGCGAGCCCTTCCTCGATCTCGTCGCCCGCGACCTGCGCCGCGACGCTGCGGATCCGGTCATGCAGCGTCGGATCGATCTCGGCGAGAAGGCGGTCGAGCTGGTTGGATTCGCACCCGAGCCCGACCAACAGCACGCCACCGGCATTGGGATGCGCGGCAAGGGCGGCGAGGATCGACCGGGTGCCGTCCAGATCGTCGCCGAGCTGCGAGCAGCCAAAGGGATGGGCCAGCGCCAGTACGCCGTCGACCCGTCCGGCATGGCGGCGGCCGGCAATCTCGGCGATCTTCTGCGCGGTGCGCCCGACACAGCCGACGGTCGGGATGATCCAGATCTCGTTGCGGGTGCCGACCCGGCCATCGGCGCGGCGATAGCCGGCAAAACCGGTGACGGGCACCGTCGCCTCAGCCTCATGGACGTGCGGGCGCCAGACATAGTCGCCGCTCGTCGCAAGAGCCGTCGCGAGATTGTGGATATGGACATGGTCGCCCGGCGCGATGGCGGCGGTGGCGACACCGATCGGGAAGCCGAACTTCAGGACCGGATCGCCCGCGTGGAGCGGATGGACCGCGATTTTGTGGCCACGACCGATCGGCTGAGTCAGCGTCACCTCGACATCGCCGACGGTCGCAACGGTACCGGCGTCCAGATCGTGGAGCGCGGTCGCGACGCTGTCATGGGCATCGACGCGGAACAGCGACAGGGTCATGGATTCTCCATCGGGGCCCTGGCGGGCCTTATTGCAGGTTCACGAACGCGCCGCCGTCCACCAGCAGCGCCGCCCCGGTCACATATCTCGCGAGATCGGAAGCGAGGAAGACGATCGGCCCGGCAAGGTCGTCCGGCTGGCCGAGACGGCCAAGCGGGATGCGCCCCTCCATATGTGCGCGCTTCGCCGGATCGGCGAGATCGTCCTTGTTGATGTCAGTCAGGATCGTGCCGGGCAGCACCGAATTGCAGCGGATGCCGTGCCGGCCGAGCGCAATCGCGGCCGACTGCATCAGCGAGTGAACGCCAGCCTTGGTCGGCGTGTAGTGAGTCTGATATTCGCCGCCGACCAGGGCCGAGATCGAGGAGACCGCGACGATCGACCCGCCGGTGCCCTGCGCGACCATTCGGTTCGCGGCTGCCTGCACCATGAAATAGGCGCCGTGGAGATTGACCCGCATCGTGCGCTCGAACGTCTCGACCGGCATGTCGAGAAAGGCGTGGAACGGGCAGATGCCGGCATTGTTGACGAACACATCGACCTTGCCGAGCGCCGCCACGGCCGAATCGACGAACGCGGTCGCCGTTGCCGGATCGGCGACATCCCCGTGCATCGCGAACGCGCGGCGGCCAAGCGCTTCGATCTCGGCGACGCAGCTCGCGGCGCCTTCATCGTCATGCAGATAATTGATCGCCACGTCGGCGCCCTGCCGCGCGGCGCCGATCGCCGCCGCACGGCCGATCCCCGCGGATGCCCCGGTGACGAGCATCGTCTTGCCTTCGAGCAGCATATTCCTCCTATCGACGCGATCGCGGTGCAGGGCGCCGGGCAGCCCCTTCGGACCAGCCGAGATCCCGGCTGATGGCGACGGCCGTCGCACGGACATCGTCCGACAGCGCCTGCATCCGATCGTCGGCCATATATTGCGCCGCGCTCGACACGCTGATCGCCGCGACGATCTGCCCGCCGACGCCGCGGATCGGCGCCGCGACGCAGCGGATCAGATCCTCATTCTCCTCAAGGTCGAACGCGCGGCCGACCTCTACATAGCGGCGCATCCGCTCCTCCCAGACCGCATAGTCGGCAGGGGGCGAACCGGCCGAGCGATCCTCCTCGAACAATTTGCTCCAGTGGCGGGGATCGTCGTCGAGCAGCAGCGCCTTGCCGAGGCCGGTTGAGGTCAGCGGCTGGCGGTCGCCGACCCGGCTGCTGATCTCGACCCGGCGGCGGCCCGGTATCTTGTCGAGATAGAGCGCACGCTCGCTGTCGAGCACGCCGAGATGGACGGTATCCTCGGTCGCGGCGGCGAGATCCTCCAGATGCGGCCGCGCGACCTGCACCAGATCGGTCTGCTGCTGCGCATGGAAGCCGAGTTCGAGCAGCTTGGGCCCGAAATGATAACCGAGGCGCGGCACGAAGGTCAGGTAGCGCCGGTCGATCAGCGCGGTAGCCAACCGGTGCGTGGTCGACCGGGTGAGACCGAGCTTCGCGGCGAGATCGGCGAGCGTGATCGGGCCGTCGATGACCGCGTCGATCACGTCAAGACCGCGCAACAGCGTCTGGCTGCCGGGCTGCGATTTGGCATCGCCAGCCGATTCTACCGCCTTTTCGGCTAAATCAGCATTTGACGGGGCGTTTCTCATCTAATAATATTCTTTCCCATATTATGGAATTTATCAAGCGGTAATTCGCAGAGAGGAATGCGGGGAGCGTGCAATCTGATCCGCTACGGGCGGCACGGTTGCGTACCAAATGCTGGTATGCCGTGCCTATAGCTATGTATGTGTCCGCCGTTGCGGACGCCGGCCCTTCCCTCCTGGTGGAAGCCGCATGACCCTGCCCCGTATCAAGCATGTCCGCGCCTTCGTGCTGCGCGGCGGCGGCGCCGATTATCACGACCAGGCCGATGGCCACTGGATCGACGATCACATCGCCACGCCGATGAGCCGCTATCCCGAATATCGCCAGTCGCGGCGCAGCTTCGGCATCAACGTGCTCGGCACTTTGGTGGTCGAGATCGAGGCCGATGACGGCACGATCGGTTTCGCGGTGACGACCGGCGGCGAACCTGCGGCCTTCATCGTCGAAAAGCATCTGGCCCGCTTCCTCGAAGGGCGCAGCCCGACCGAATATGAGAAGATCTGGGACCAGATGTACTTCTCGACTCAATATTATGGCCGCAAGGGGCTGGTGGTGAACGCCATCTCGGGCGTCGATCTCGCGCTGTGGGACCTGCTCGGGCGGCTGCGGCAGGAGCCGGTCTATCACCTGCTCGGCGGCGCGGTGCGCGACGAACTGCAATTCTATGCCACCGGCGCGCGGCCCGACCTCGCCAAGGAAATGGGGTTCATCGGCGGCAAGCTGCCCCTTCACCACGGCCCGGCCGAGGGCGAGGAAGGGCTTGAGAAGAATATCGCCGCGCTTGCCGACATGCGCGCGAAATGCGGCCCCGATTTCTGGCTGATGCTCGATTGCTGGATGGCGCTCGACGTGAATTACGCGACGCGCCTTGCGATCCGCGCGCACGAACATGGCCTGAAGTGGATCGAGGAAGCGATCAGCCCCGACGATTATTGGGGCTATGCCGAGCTGAAGCGCAACGTGCCCAAGGGCATGCTGGTCACTACCGGCGAGCATGAGGCAACGCGCTGGGGATTCCGCATGCTGCTCGAGATGGAGTGCTGCGACATCATCCAGCCCGATGTCGGCTGGTGCGGCGGCGTGACCGAGCTGCTCAAGATCTCGGCGCTGGCCGATGCGGCGGGCAAGCTGGTCGTGCCGCATGGATCGTCAGTCTATTCCTATCACTTCGTCATCACCCGGCATAACAGCCCGTTCGCCGAATTCCTGATGATGCATCCAGGGCCGACTGAGGTGGTACCGATGTTCGCGCCGCAGCTGCTCGGCGAGCCGATCCCCGAAAAGGGCCGGATCCGCGCCTCGGCGCTCGACAAGCCCGGTTTCGGCGTCGAGCTCAACCGCGACATCCCGCTCCACCGCCCTTATACCCACTAAGGAAACGCCTTCGATGAAATTGCTGCGTTACGGCCCCGCCGGCCAGGAAAAGCCCGGCCTGCTCGACGGCGAGGGGAATATCCGCGACCTTTCCGGTCATGTCGCCGACATCGCCGCCACCGAGCTCTCGCCCGAGGGCCTGGCGACGCTTGCGGCGATCGATCCGGCATCGCTACCCCTGGTCGAGGGATCACCACGCTACGGCACCCCCGTCGCCGGAACGCGCAAATTCATCGCGATCGGCCTGAACTTCTCCGAGCATGCCGCCGAATCCAACCTGCCCGAGCCGCCCGAGCCTGTCTTCTTCACCAAGGCGATCTCGTGCCTGCAGGGACCGAACGATCCGGTGATGATCCCGCGCGGTTCGGAAAAGACCGACTGGGAGGTCGAGCTCGGCGTCGTGATCGGCACCCGCGCCTCCTATGTCGCCGAGGACGCGGCGCTCGACCATGTCGCCGGTTATTGCACGATCAACGACGTGTCGGAGCGCGCGTTCCAGCTCGAACGCGGCGGCACCTGGGACAAGGGCAAGGGTTGCGACACCTTCGGGCCGGTCGGCCCCTGGCTCGTCACGAAGGATGAGGTCGGCGACGTGCAGGATCTCGGCATGTGGCTCGAGGTCAACGGCAAGCGAGTCCAGGACGGCAGCAGCAGCACGATGATCTTCAGCGTGGCGAAGATCGTCTCCTATCTCAGCGAGTTCGTGACGCTCGAGCCGGGCGACATCATCACCACCGGCACGCCCAAGGGCGTCGGCATGGGGCAGAAGCCCGATCCCTGGTATCTCAAGGCGGGCGACGTGATCGAACTCGGCATCGAAAAGCTTGGCCGGCAACGCCAGCAGGTCGTCGCCTGGAACCGGAACGGAGCCGCCGCGTGACCTTGTACCAGGGACGATTCGAAGGACGGACGGCGATCGTCACCGGCGGCGCATCGGGGCTCGGCCGCGAGGTCGCACGTCGTATCATCGCCGAGGGCGGGCGCGTGGTGCTGTGGGACCTCAAGCCCGAGGGACTTGAGGAGGCCAAGACGGATGTCGGCACCAGCGACGCGATCGCATTCGACGTGGCCGACAATGCAGCGGTCGAGCGCGCCGCGGCGGAGAGCCTGAAGCTGCTCGGCCATATCGACATCCTGGTCAATTCGGCCGGCATCACCGGCGCCACCGCACCGGTCGACAGCTACCCGGTCGAGAGCTGGCTGAACGTGATCAACGTCAACCTCAACGGCCTCTTCTATTGCTGCCGCGCGGTCGTGCCGCACATGGTGGCGAGCGGCTATGGCCGGATTGTCAACGTCGCCTCGGTGGCGGGCAAGGAGGGCAACCCCAACGCCTCCGCCTATTCGGCGTCCAAGGCAGGGGTGATCGGCCTGACCAAGTCGCTCGGCAAGGAACTGGCGACGCGCGGCGTGATCGCCAATGCCATTACGCCCGCGACCTTCGAGAGCCCGATCCTCGACCAGCTCCCGCAGAGCCAGGTCGATTACATGCGGTCGAAGATTCCGATGGGCCGGCTCGGCGAGGTCCACGAGACCGCAGCGATGGTCTGCTTCATGGCGTCCGAGGAGTGCAGCTTCACCACTGCCTCAACCTTCGACACCTCGGGGGGCCGGACCACCTTCTGATCGACGGCCTCAGCAGCCGCCACCGGCAACGGCCGGGACGGAACCGGGAGAGAATGATTGCGCGACCTGCCGTTCATCGATGCTCATGTGCATCTCTGGGACCTGTCCCGGGATCGTTATGCCTGGCTGTCGCCGCCGTTCGGCGACAGCGGGCCGAACGGCAATACGCAGTCCATCGCGCGGGACCATCTGCTTGATGACTATCTGGCTGAGGCGGCGGGCTGGAATGTCGTCGGGATGGTCCATCTCGACGCGGGCGCGGCCAACCCGCTCGCCGAGACCGACTGGCTGCAGGACATGGCCGACACGCGCGGCATGCCCAACGCCATCATCGCCAATGCCGCGCTCGACGACCCGAGCGTCGGGGCGCTGCTCGCCGACCATAGCCGACGCCGCAACGTGCGCGGCATCCGCCATATCGTGAACTGGCACAAGAACCCGAACCGCACCTATACGGCGCGCGACGTGACCGGCGACGAGGCCTGGGCGCGCGGTTTCGGCCTGCTTACCAAATACGGCCTATCGTTCGACCTCCAGGCCTATCCCGGCCAGATCGCCGGACTCGCCCGGCTGATCGAGCGACATCCCGAAACGCCGGTGATCATCAACCACACCGGCATGGGCGTCGACAGCGATGGGAGCTGGCACGCGGCGATGAAGACGATCGCAGCGCTGCCCCATGTCTCGATCAAGATTTCCGGCCTCGGTTTCGTCTATCGCCCCTTCACCGCCACGGCGGTGCGCGACCGGGTGCGCGAGACGATCGACCTCTTCGGCACTGACCGCTCCATGATCGCGAGCAATTTCCCGACCGACCGCCTGTTCGCCGATTTCGACACGACCTTGGGTGCGCTGGCGGATGCGGTCGCTGATTTCAGCGATGACGAGCGGCGCGCGCTGTTCGCGCGGAATGCCAATCGTATCTACCGGCTTGGGCTGGATGTTTAGGGCCGGGCTCGCCCACGCCCGTCACTCCGGACCTGTTCCGGGGTCCACCGGTGTTCGCGCGCACGCCTCGCAGAAGAAGCGCTGCGCCCCGCCGCAGAGTGGATGCCGGAACAAGTCCGGCATGACGCCTACAGACACGCTCGCCGAACCAGCCCCCGGGAGAAACACATGAACGCGAATCCGCTGCTCGGCGTCTTCTTCCACTGGCTGGGCGGTCTCTCCTCCGCCAGCTTCTACGTCCCCTATCGCTCGGTGAAACGCTGGTCGTGGGAGATCTACTGGCTGACGGGCGGCATCTTCTCCTGGCTGCTCGCGCCGTGGTTCTTCGCCAGCATCCAGACCAACGACCTGCTCGGCGTGCTCGGCGCCGCGCCCCTGCCGGTGATCGTCTGGCCGATCGTCTTCGGCATGCTCTGGGGTTTTGGCGGCCTGACCTATGGCCTCACCATGCGCTATCTCGGCCTGTCGCTTGGCATGGCGGTGGTGCTGGGGCTGTGCACCGTGTTCGGCACCCTTATTCCGCCGCTGTTCCAGGGTGATTTCGCCGCCAAGCTGCTCGACACGCCAAGCGGCAACATCATCCTGCTCGGCCTAGTCATCACCATGGCCGGAATCATCGTCGTCGCCATGGCCGGCGCGCGCAAGGATGCAGCACTTTCCCCCGAACAAAAGGCAGCGGCGGTCGCCGAGTTCGATTTCCGCAAGGGCATCGCGGTCGCGGTCTTCTCCGGCATCATGTCGTCCTGCTTCGCCTTCGGCCTTGCCGCGGGCGAGCCGATCAAGGCGCTGTCGGCGGCGGCCGGCACCGGCCCGCTCTGGACTGGCCTCCCCATCCTCTGCCTCGTGATGTTCGGGGGCCTCATCACCAATGCCATCTGGTGCGCCTGGCTGATCGTGAAGAACCGGAGCGCCGGCCAGTGGGTCGGCGGCGGCGCGGCGGCCGGCGCGCCCCTGCTCGCCAATTTCCTGCTCTGCGCGGTCGCCGGCACCGCCTGGTATTTCCAGTTCTTCTTCTACACGATGGGCGAGAGCCAGATGGGGCGCTTCGGCTTCTCCTCCTGGACCCTGCACATGGCGTCGATCATCATCTTCGGCACGCTCTGGGGCTTCGCCTTCCGCGAATGGAAGGATGCCGCGCCGCGGGTCCGTGCCACGGTGTGGGGCGGCGTCGGCCTGCTGGTGCTCGCCACCATCGTCATCGGATACGGCAACAGCATCGCGCTATGAAGGGCGCGCTGCTTTCCCTCGCCGCGATCGGCCTGCTCGCACCGCTGACCGGCGCAGCCGCACCGGAACAGGCGACCTATAGCAACCCGATCCTGTTCGCCGATTATTCGGACCCGGACATGATCCGGGTCGGCCGCGACTATTACATGGTCGCCTCGAGCTTCCATTTCTCGCCCGGCATCCCGATCCTGAAGTCGCGCGACCTCGTCCACTGGGCGATCATCGGCCATGTCCTGCCGAAGCTCGATTTCGCGCCCGAATACGACATGCCCGGTCCGCACACGCTGACCGACAAGATCTCCAAGCCGGTTGGCGGCACGCGCTATGCCGGCGGCGTCTGGGCGCCCTCGATCAGGCATCATGAGGGCAGATTCTACGTCTATTGGGCGACGCCGGACGAAGGCATCTTCATGTCCACCGCAACCCGCGCTGAAGGGCCATGGGCCAAACCCACCAAGGTGATCGACCAGCCCTTGCTGGAGGACCCCTGCCCCATCTGGGATGACGACGGCCAGGCCTGGCTGGTCCATTCGCGCCACGGCGCGGGGCCGCTGATCCTCCACAAGATGAGCGCCGACGGCACCCGCGTGCTCGACGCCGGCACGGTGATCGTCGAGGACAAGGCCAATCTGCCGATCCTCGAAGGCCCCAAATTCTACAAGCGCAACGGCTATTACTATATCTTCGCCCCGATCGGCGGGGTGGAAAAGGGATCGCAGGTCGCGCTGCGGTCACGCGACATTCGCGGCCCCTATGAATGGCGCGTCGTGCTCGAACAGGGCAGCACCAAACTGGAAGGCCCGCACCAGGGCGGCTGGGTCGAGACGCCGTCGGGCCAGGGCTGGTTCGCGCATTTCAACTCGACCGGCGCGTTCGGCCGCATCGTCCATCTCCAGCCGGTCAACTGGGTCGACGACTGGCCGGTGATGGGCGACCCGATCCCCGGCAAGACCAGCGGCCAGCCGGTCGCGACCCATGCCATGCCCGACACCGGCATCGTGCCGACCAGCGACCGGCTGCAGGATTCGGACGACTTCGCAGGCCGCACGCTCGGCCCGCAATGGGAATGGAACCACAATCCCGACAATGCGGCGTGGAGCCTCGCCCGACGCCCCGGCTATCTGCGCCTGACCGCTGGCCACGCCGAGCATCTCGTAACCGCGCACAATACCCTGACCCAGATATTGCAGGGCCCGAGCCGAATCACGACGCGGATCGACATCAGCGGCATGAAGGATGGCCAGCGCGGCGGCCTGACCCTGTTCGGTGTCCGCCCGAGCTGGATTGGCGTCGTGCGCGACAAGGGTGTTGCCCGCATCACGCTCGCCTCCGAAGGCGACGAGACACCCGGCCCGAAGATTGCAGCAAAGGACATCCAGTTCCGCGCAGAGGTCGGCATCGGGCAGACCGTCCGCTACAGCTACAGCCTCGACGGCAAGGCCTTCACCCCGATGGGCGACGCCATCCCGCTCGCGCGCTTCTCCTGGTGGAAGGGATCGCGCCCCGCGCTGTTCACCTTCACCCGCGCGGCGCCGGGAACGCCGCGCGGCTGGATCGATGCCAACTGGTTCCGCGTCGAGCGGCTGCCAGCCGACTAGCCGGCCGGGCGCGTCACGATCCAGGCGGCGCACAGCAGCAGCGCGATCGAGACCACGCCGAGCACGACCATCCCTGGGTGCACGCCGACCGTGAACAGCGCGAGCCCCACGGCCATGCCGATACACGCCCCGATCTTGCCCCGTCGGGGAATCGCCCCCCTCGCGCGCCAGGCACGCAGGGTCGGGCCGAAGCGGGGGTGATCGAGCAGCCGTGCCTCGAGGCGCGGCGAGGAGCGTGCGAAACAGCCCGCCGCCAGGATCAGGAAGATGGTGGTCGGCATCAGGGGCAATAGCGCGCCGATGATGCCAAGCGCGACGAACAGGAATCCAAGCAACAGCCAGCCGATGCGCAACGCACCGGAAGATTGTCGCGAAGGTTCCCGTTCACTCACAATGCCTGTCCATCCATTCGGGCGTGGGCATCCGCACCGCAGGCGATTCACGCCCTGGTGACCCGTGCCGACGCCCCTCGCCTAGGTTATTTGCGACTCGCTCGCAACAATGTGAGCGATGGCTCGCCCCGCAGCCGACGGCTCCGGGCTTCCTCCACGGAGAGATACAGGACCATCAACGGCCATATGGAACGAGCGGCCTCCCGCGTGCTGGAAATATAGATTTCCCAACTTCCATACGCATACTCCATTTTACTGCGCATTATCATTGCCAATTTAATATTATTGAGCATATCTATTTATATTGCATCAAAAATACAGATAAAAATCACACAAATCGTTTTCCAATACCGTCGGATCAACACAATACATCCAAGGAATCCGTAGATTTTGCCAATGCCGTGGGCCAAAATTCCATTAATCAATCATGACCAAAGGTTAATGTGACTGAAGTACTGAAAACGATCATACATCCCGCGCGATCCGGGAGGCCCCGCCTCCCTCGCAACTGAGATGGAGAGTGAGATGAAATTGCTATTGATTCTCTCGGCATTGTCCCTCGGCTTGGCGACTGCGGCCAACGCAGCCCCAATGGCGCCACAAGCCAGCCAGGCTGAAGCCCCTGCTGCCGGCAACGTTCCGATCTGTTCGAAAACCGTGACTGACGGCTGCATGCAGCGCAGCGCGACCGGGATGCGCCATGATCGCTCGGCACGACACCATCGCTGGGGCAGGCACCACCATCGGGCGGGGAGACATCATCACCGGATGAGGCATCATCGCCACCATCGTCATCATCGCCACCATCATCGGGCGGCAATGGCGACGACTCCTCCGGTGGCAACGCCCGCAAAGTAATAGAGGCCGGGTCGGAAATACGGCCCGGAAGTACGGCTCGACGGGGGCTCATCCCTATGAGCCCCTGGCCGGGTCGCGGGATCAAGGCGACATGACAAATATCGACATGCATCCTCCGGCGACCGCCCCCTCCTTCGCGATGACGCAGCGGATTTTCCGAGCCGACCCGTCCGTGCCATGACTCGCCAACACGCGCGCCTTTCCGTTCGGTGGCTGATCGCCCTGCTCGGCCTCGTGCCGATCGCAGGCGCGCTGATGCTGCTCACGACCCATATCGGGCGCCGGGCCCTCAAGAACTTGGCGCCCGCGTCGACGACGGTCAGCGTGCTGCCCGGAATGACCGTCGAGGAAGCGGCACCGCCCGCCCATGGCCTGGTCGTCACCAGCCGCCGGTCGAACGGCGCAGCGGTCGAGGCCGGCATTTCGGTCGGCGACAATATCACCGCGATCGATTACCATCCGATCAAAGGCTTGAATGACGCAGCGGCGTATATGCGGCACGACCGGAGGCCGATCGTCACCCTGACGATCCTGCACGGCCGCCATATGCGCAGGATGGCATTGAAGCGATCGGGAGAAAGCCATGGGGCATAAATTGTTGCTGGTGGAGGACGACGAAGCGACCGCAGCCTATATCGTCAAAGGGATGACCGAGGAGGGCTTCACGGTCGACCGTGCCGGCAACGGCCGCGACGGTTTCTTCCTTGCCAGCGATGGAAGCTACGACGCGGTCATTCTGGATCGCATGATTCCGGGCATGGACGGCATGGCCGTATTGCAGGCCTTGCGCGCGGCAAGGATCGAAACGCCCGTCATCATCCTGTCAGCGCTCGGATCGCCCGAGGACCGGGTGAGCGGACTGACCGGCGGCTCGGACGACTATCTCGTGAAGCCTTTCGCCTTTGCCGAGCTGCTCGCTCGGGTGCGGCTGCTCGTGCGCAGCCGCGGCACCGGCGCCGCGGTCGTTACCAAGCTTAGCTGCGACGATCTCGAGATGGAGCTGCTGTCGCGCAAGGTTCGCCGCGGCGACAGGCTGGTCGAGCTGCAGCCGCGCGAATTCCGGCTGCTCGAATATTTCCTCCGCCACATCGACCAGGTCGTGACCCGCACCATGCTGCTCGAAGGTGTCTGGGATTATCATTTCGATCCGGGCACCAACGTCATCGACGTTCATATCAGCCGCCTGCGCCGCAAGATCGACGACGGCAGCGAGCGCCCGCTGCTCCATACCGTGCGCGGATCCGGCTACCGGCTCGGGCTGGGCGCCTGAATGGCGGCGTCCTGGCACCTGATCCCCCGATCGACGGTTGCCCGGTTCGTCCTCCTCGCCTTCGCCTTCCAGATCGCCATCATCGGGGGCAGCCTCCTTTTCGTCCGGCAGGCGAGCGAGGGGGCGCTTGCCGAGGAGCAGCGCCAGTCAGTCGACGATCTTCGCGACGAGCTTCTCGACGCCTATCGCGACGGCGGGCAACTCGGCCTGACCCGGCTCATCAGCAATCGCCTTCAGTCGCCCAGGCACAGTATCGCGGTCATCCTGCTGGCCACGCCGGACGGTACGCCGCTGATCGGGAATCTCGGCGACTGGCCGACGACCGTCCCCTCGCGCACCGACTGGCGCGAGATCGAGCTCTACCGCACCGGCAGCGACCGGCCTGAGCGCATGGGGATAAGCACGACGCAGCTGCCCGACGGCACCAGGCTGCTGATGGGTCATGTCAGCGAGGCCAATATCCGTCTCGCGCGGATCAACGAGGAAGTGATCGGGGCCGCGCTGATAGGTGGCCTGTGCCTGATCCTGATGAGCGCGCTGCTTCTGGGACGCGTCCTGTCGCGGCAGATCAAGCGTATCACGTCGACCACCACTGCCTTTGTCGACGGCGCGCTCGCCGAGCGCGTGCCGATCCGCGGCAGCGGCGACGCCTTTGATGACCTTGGCCGCGCGATCAACGTCATGCTCGACCGCATCGAAAAGCTGATCTCCGAATTGCGCGTGCTGACGGACGGCCTGGCGCACGACCTGAAGTCTCCGGTCACCCGCCTCAAATCAGTCCTCGAGCGGGCCGTGCTCGAAACCCGCGATCCCGACGCGCTCGCCGCGCTCGACCGGGTAGCATGCGAAGCCGATACGCTGCTGTCGATGCTGACGACCGCCCTGCTGATCAGCCGGGCCGAGGGCGGGATCGGCAGGGACCATTTCGTCGCGACCGACATCGGTGCCCTGCTGGACGACCTGGCCGAAATCTACGGCCCAGTGGCGGAGGACCGTGGATTCGCGATCGAGACCAGCGTGGAAACGACGGCCAGGGTCTTCATCCACAGGGAATTGATCAGCCGGGCCGTCGGCAACCTCATCGACAATGCCCTGAACTATGCCGTTGGCGGCACCAGGATCCTGATCCACGCCTCTGCGTTCCCGGGCGGCCTGACCATCGCCGTCTCGGACGACGGCCCCGGAATTCCCCCTGAACGGCATGCCGATGCGCTGCGCCGGTTCGGCCGGCTCGACCCGGCCCGCAACATCGGGGGCTCGGGCCTCGGGCTCGCGCTGGTCGAGGCCACCGCCGGGTTGCACCATGGCGACCTTGCCCTGGAGGACAACGCGCCCGGGCTGCGCGTTGTCCTCCGGCTTAACGTGTCGCTCGCGGAAGGCGACTAACCCTACAGGAAATTGCCATAGACCACCTGCACGATCTGGCCGGTGTCCAGATCGATGAGCAGCGCATCCGGACCGTAGCGAATCCATTCGTAGCCGACTGGCGGAATGTCGAGGCCGAACAGCCAGTAATCGAGCAGCCGGTATTCAGGCGCCCAGAAGATCGCCGGGAGCAGTTGTCCCGACCGGAAGCGGCGATATTGCCAGCCCTGCGGCCCATGATAGGGCCCGACATGGACCGGGCGGTCGGCCGTGAAATTGTGGCTTAAATAGGCCCGGTCAGGACTTTGCGGCCGGATCTCGGCGCCGGCCGGTTGAGCGGGTCGCGCATAGCCACGCGGTTCACGATAGCGTTCCGCGGCGAAGCTGCCGCCGTCGCGACCCTCACCCCCGCGCTGGATCGACATATTGCCCGCGCCGCCCTCGCGCCGCTGCTGGGCATCAGCCGCCACGGTCTGCGCGCCCAACCCGAGCGCGAGGATCGTCGCGGCAATATGTGCCTTGCGGCCAAACGATATCACCATGACCATTTCCTTTGCCAACCGGCAGCCCCGGCGGTGCGGATCGCATCGCCGGACTGTCAGTCGCCACTATCGGTCACGGCATTCGTCCGGAGGGTGGCCCCTGCGTGAATTGTCGTTAACCCGCAGGCTGGCAGGATGATCTGCCCCGGCACCAGCGGCCGCATGAGGGCCTATCCCATCGTCCCGGACTGATACCATCGCCGAAGCGTCGGGACCCTAGTCAGCGAACATCCACAATGCCGGCACCGGGCATGGTCGATCCCGCGCTCATCCTGGGTCACGACTCCATCCGCCAGGTGAGCGCCATGCGCGCATGCGGCAATCCCGCGCGGCGAGACGGCACGCCTCGGCCGACCTTCCTTGAGAGTGAGCATTGAGCGTCTCCATCAGCCGGACCATGAACCGCGCACCGCCGCGGCGAGGTGACGGGTATCTTAATTTCTCTCCATATTGCCGGACATTGGCGAAAAGCGGACCGTTGTAAGGCGCGTGTCAGGTCCCGGGTCGATTCTGCGCCTGCTGCATCGATGCAGCGAGTCGTGAAGGACGGGTCACGAGCCGCAGACATGTCTGCCTGAGACTCGCGTAACACCTCCTGAAGAAGGAGTAGTTCCATGTTGAACCATCGCAACACCACTGGCCGGGCCGCCGCCCTGGTCGGCGCGATCCTGCTGACCGGTGCCGTCGTCGACGCGGCGTGCATCGCCCCCGCCGCTGCCCGGCCGAGAGACACCCGCGAATATCCGGTGTGCACCAGGACGCGGGTCGACGATTGCCGTCAGATGCGGCACTCACCGCGCCCGACCGGAGCGCATGAAAAGGCGCTGGTCGAGCGGGCAAACCAACAGCACCGTTAAGGCACCCGAAGCCTCCCGCCGATCATCTCCACCGGGAAAGGGGGCGGGGGATCGAGGCCCATCGAGCCCTCCGGCTCTCAATAGCCTATGAGATTGGGCGAGGCCCAGCGTGCGCTGCCATGCGGGGTGGCGAAGGTGGTGATGCCGGGGAAGGCATGGGCAAGCGCCGCCTCGAACGCAGGGCGACGCGGCGCGAGTTCGGCATCGCCCCATGACCTGCCGAACACGGCGTGATAGGCGGTCGCCCCCGGCGCCCCGCCATCGACGATCGCCTTGGCGGCGGCGATGCCGCGCTCACTGGGCACTAGCCCATACTGCATCTCGCCATCCTCGTCTTCCTGGCCGTCGTCCATCTCGAACGCACCACCCCCGGTGTTCCAATGGTAGAGGCATGCCAGCGGCGTTTGCGGATCATAGGCAAGCAGCGCAATGCAGTTGAACAGGCTGGTGGTGTACATCGGCCCGTTGGCGGCGAGATGCGCGCCAATGCCGACCTCGAGCCCATGGCCGGCATGCGGATTCGGTGCCGGGGGAGCCGCGACCGCAGCTACGCCGCCACCCTGAAACGGCCCCCATTCATCTTCGGCAACCTGTTGATCGCCCGCGCCCTGAAACGGACCCCACTCGTCTTCGGCAACCTGTTGATCGCCCGCGCCCTGAAACGGACCCCACTCGTCTTCGGCAACCTGTTGATCGCCCGCGCCCTGGAACGGACCCCATTCCTCCTCGTCAGGTGGCTGAGCGTTCATCAACTGGGCCGGCGCAACGGCGGTCGTGGCGGCGGGCATGCTATCCACGTCGCGCGGTTGCCGCGTGAGGGTGCCGGCCATGGCCCGCAGCGCCACGACCGCGGGACGCGCATTGAGCAGCCGACTCGTCGCGACGAGCGACTCGACCGATCGCGCACCATCGAGTTGACCGGCAATGGCGTTCCCGGCGGCCGACGGCCCAGCGCCTGAGCCAGCGGTGCCCCTGCGTTGCGGATCGGCATAGCCGCTCATTCCCTTGCCGATGCGCGGTTAGGATCGTGCGATTCAGCGCGAACGATCATCGCGGCCGACCGACCTGACGCGACATGCCATCGGATGGGAAGAGATCGGCCATGGTGCATCCTGCGATGGGCGATCCACAATATGCGCCGAGTCCGGCGCGCTGCCAAGCGCCCGCTATTTGGCGAAGATGGCGGGGATCGCCTTTTCTCCGAGACGCTCGCGCACGATCGCCTCGACCGCCGCCCGTTGCTCCGCGGAAAAGGCGAAGCGATTTTTGGTGGCGAGGACAATCAACGCCTGGATGTCCTTTGGCCGCTCCCCCTTGACCTGGATACGGTAATTGATCGCTTTGATGGCCTCCAGCGGCGACAGGACCGTCGTGCCGTCCATGTCCTCGCGACCGAGATATTTGATGGCCGGCCCCATTTCGGCTTCCATCACCAGATCAACCGTCTTGCCCGTCGGGCCGTGTCTGAATTTGCGTACCGCGAGGCTGCCGCCTTCGGTCTTTCCCGTGGCGACGGACACTGCGGCCCGCGCGCCGCCGCTGTTGCCGGCAGCGCCTCCCGCTGCCCCGGCTGCAGCGGCTGCGACGGGGTTTTCCTTCATGTCGTCCATCAGTTCGACGAACCCTGCGGCACGCAATGCCTGGCTGCCCGCCACCATATTGTTGACGATGATGTCGACATCGTCGGGCGCGGTATAGGGCGCGGCGCCGAGCAGCATCTGCGCGCCGCTGCCCTGGACGACGAACGTCACCTTGGCGGCATGGAGGGCACTCGACGCCGCGTCGATGACGCTGCCAACGGCCTGGCGCCCGGCACTCACGCTGTTCAGCGCCGCCGGCGGGCGGATCACACCGAGAATGGCCTGTTCGGCCATGACGCCGATGTCGACCTGGACATTTTCCGGCACGACATACTCGGCATAGAGATTGGGGAAGCGCTTCTCGAACTCTTCGATCTTCGCGTCGCCATAGCCGAGACGGCCGGCGAGATCGGTATAGATCTGATCCTTGTCGTCGAACCTGTCGAGCTTCCAGCCTGGGCGTTTGGCATCGATCACCACGCGTTGCGCCGTCTGACCCGGCACCGCGGCAGGTTTCGCCAGCGGTCGCATAGCGCCACGCGGCACGCGCTGGAGAAGTCGCGCGGCGGCCGCCGTCCGGGCGACTGCGGGCGCTGCGTTCAGCACCGCCGACAATTGCACAAGCGACGCGTGCCGCGGGCCTGCTGCCAGCGCCGGGCGGGCAAGCGTAGCGTGATCCGTCGGCGATACATGCCGCTGTTCCTGGTCCTGCATGGCAAGCACCCCCGGGAAGGTCGCGATCCTATCATCGTGGTGGTCAATGTCACGCCGCCATCGGCATTGAGTCCCTGCAGCCATGCCGAGACCCTGCGATAAGGGGGAACTCCGCAGCGGTTGTTCAAATCGTCGACCTCGGAGGAAGAGTGACAGTCCGCTTAAGACGTTCGCGAATGACACATTACGAATCAATGGTTTGTGCCAGAAGTTGCCACGCAGACGATTCTGGCTCGGCGCAATCTGCCACTTGAAAGGTTGGCAGGGCGCCTCGGCTGCGGAGCAAATCGCCGCCGACATCGAACCGTGACCCGACGCCCACGCCCCCAGCCTAAACAAGGCGCCGAAGCGCGCAGCCAGTTGTTGCGGGTGTCGCCAGGAACTATGGTGTCGGAATGGCTCGAATTCTCGTTATCGA
The DNA here is from genome assembly GCA_040388155.1 of Pseudomonadota bacterium. Lineage (GTDB taxonomy): Bacteria > Pseudomonadota > Alphaproteobacteria > Sphingomonadales > Sphingomonadaceae > Sphingomonas. Next base: position 37,543 of record JAZKCJ010000014.1, on the reverse strand, counting down.
AGACGACGGAGCGACCGCCCGAGAGATTTCGACCGAGCTTGGCGCCTCCGGGCACGAGACGGTGTTGGTCCATGACGGGCATGATGCGCTCGAGCTGGCGACGCGCGAACCATTCGACGCCATCACGCTGGACCGCATGCTCCCGGGGCTGGACGGACTCGCCGTGGTGTCCCAATTGCGCGAACGCCGAATAGCAACGCCGGTGCTGATGATCAGTGCGCTCAGCGACGTCGATGAACGCATCGCGGGCCTGCGCGCGGGGGGAGACGACTATCTCGTCAAGCCGTTCGCCCCAGGTGAAATGGCCATGCGGGTTGAGGTCATGCTGCGCCGGTCAGCATCTACGGCCAAAGAGAACACCCTCACGATCGGCGCGTTGCACATCGACTTCCTCCATCGCCGTGTCTCGGTCGATGGGGAGCCAGTCAAGCTGCTGCACCTGGAGTTTCGCCTGCTCGAATTTCTCGCGCGCAATGCCGGTCAGGTCATGAGCCGCCGGATTATCTTCGAAAAGGTCTGGGAATATTATTTCGATCCTGGCGCCAACCTCATCAACGTCCATATCGCGAGGCTGAGGCGCAAGCTCGATCGCCCGGGGCGACCATCGGCCATCGCCACGGTCAAGGGCGAGGGCTATCGCCTCGATGCTGTCTGAACGACTGAGGCTGCGCGACGTTCGACGGACGAGTGCGTTCCGCCTGACCGTGATCCTCGGGTCGCTTTTCTCGATCGGCGTCGTCGCGTTACTCGCGCTCATCTACTTTCTTACCGAGCAGGAATTGACCGCACGCAACGATCGGATCCTGCGCGCTCAGGCTTCGCTCTGGCTCGCAGTACCGGCCGCAGACCTGCCCGCGCGGATCGCCACCGACATCGATCGCGGCGACCGCGGCCTTTCCTATGGGGGGCTTTTCAGCAGTGACGGCGAACGCCTTGCGGGGAACATGGCGCGCGTTGCCGACCTGCCACCGAATCAACCGACCGATATCGAAGGCAATGGTCGACGTGGCCCCGTACGTCTTCTCAGGGTGTCCACATCGGCCGGCGAGACGATCATGATCGGTCGCGATATCAGTCAGATCCGGGATCTGCGGCAGCGCATCCTGGTCATCCTGGTCCTCAGCGGCCTCGCCGCCGCATCGGGCATGATGCTGGCCGCGATCGCGCTCAGCCTGCATCCGCTGCGCCGGGTCCGCGATCTGCAGCAGTTCGCGCGACGGATCGCCGCAGGCTATCTCGAGGTGCGCATGCCGATCGCCGGTCGCGGTGACGAACTGGACCAGTTCGCGCGAACGGTGAATGTCATGGTCGACGATGTCGAGCGCCTGATGGAACAGGTGAAAGGCGTCACCGACGCGATCGCCCATGATCTGCGCACGCCATTGACCCGGGTTCGCGCCCAGTTGCACCGTGCCAGGCAGTTTCCGGAAATATCGGACGGTCTGGCGGAACTCCTCGCCACCGCCGAAGCCGATCTCGAGATCGCGCTCGATCGCTTCACAGCGCTGCTGCGGATATCCGAAATCGAGGCTGGCGCCAGGCGCGCAGCCTTCGCGCCCACCGATATCGCCCGGCTCTTCTCCGATGTCTTCGACCTGTACGAACCGCTCGCGGAAGAGCGCGGGCTTTCCTTCCGGCTCGACATTGGCGCGGCGCCCCAGGTCCAAACCGACGAGAAGCTCTTGTTCGAAGCGATCGGCAATCTCGTCGATAACGCGATCAAGTTCGCCGTGCGCGAGGTCACCCTAAGGATCGCCTGCTCCGGGAATGAACTTCTTGCCGAAGTTCGCGACGACGGTCCGGGCATTGCGGTCGAAGAGCGCGAGGCGGTGCTGCGACGCTTCCATCGCGGTTCGAAGGCGGCGGCCTATCCCGGCTCGGGACTTGGATTGAGTGTGGTCGCGGCGATCCTCCATCTCCACGACTTCGAGCTGGAACTTGCCGATGGTTCGCCGGGACTCGTCGCCCGTGTCAGAATGACGCTACGCCACGCGCCCACCTTGCCCAGGTGAAATTCATTTAACTTGGCGTTTCGGGGAAAGCGTTCGATTTGCCGCGTTGCCAATGGTGCGTTGCAGCGTCTCCCCCGTCGCCCAGCCAGCGCCCCATTGGCACCCTAGAACAATATCGGGGCAGCCATGCTTCAGCTCGTCAAGCTCGCGCTCAGCAAACCCTATACGTTCGTGGTCCTGGCCATACTGATCCTGCTCGGCGGAACCATCGCGTGGTTCCGGACCCCGACCGACATCTTCCCCGATATCAAGATACCGGTGATCGCCGCCGTATGGACCTATCGCGGCCTGCCGCCGCAGGACATGGCCGGCCGGGTCGTCTATTATTACGAACGCCAGTTATCGACGTCGGTGAACGACATCGATCATGTCGAGAGCCAGTCGCTGTCCGGTGTCGGCATCGTCAAGATCTTCTTCCGTCCCGGCGTCGATATCCGTACCGCCACCGCCCAGGTGACCTCGGTATCGCAAACGGTGCTGAAGCAGATGCCGCCCGGCATCACGCCCCCGCTCATCCTGAACTACAACGCATCGACGGTGCCGATCCTGCAGCTCGCACTCTCGTCCGGCGACCTCACTGAGCAGAAGATCTACGATCTGGGCCAGAACTTCATCCGGCCGGCGCTCGCTTCGGTCCAGGGCGCCGCGATCCCATCACCATATGGCGGCAAGGAACGCCAGATCCAGATCGACCTCGATCCGGCCGCACTACAGGCGCGCCACCTCTCGGCGACCGATGTCGGAACAGCCCTTGCCGCGCAAAACCAGATTGTGCCCGCGGGTACGACCAAGATCGGTCAGTATGAGTATAATTTCCGGCTGAACAACAGCCCGGAGGTGATCGAGCAGCTCAACGACCTGCCGATCAAGACAGTCGACGGCAGCACGGTCTATATGCGCGATGTCGCACATGTCCGTGACGGCTCTCCGCCACAGCGCAACGTGGTACGGGTCGATGGCGGCAGAGCCGTCCTGATGACCATCCTGAAAAGCGGCTCGGCCTCGACGATCGCGATCGTCGACCAGGTCATGGCGCTGCTCCCCAAGCTCAAGGAGACGCTGCCGCCAAACCTGCTCGTGGCGCCACTGTCGGACCAGTCGCTGTTCGTCAAGGCGGCTGTTTCCGGCGTGATCCGCGAGGGCGTGCTCGCCGCCGCGCTCACCTCACTGATGATCCTTCTGTTCCTCGGCTCCTGGCGATCGACGGTGATCATCGCCGCGTCGATCCCGCTTGCGATCCTGGCAGCCATCGCCGGGCTGGCAATTACGGGCGAGACCCTCAACATCATGACGCTGGGCGGACTCGCGCTCGCGGTCGGTATCCTCGTCGACGACGCCACGGTGACGATCGAGAACATCAACTGGCATCTGGAGCAGGGAAAGCCGGTTCGTCAGTCGATCCTCGACGGCGCCGAACAGATCGTCCAGCCAGCCTTCGTATCGCTGCTCTGCATCTGCATTGCCTTTGTTCCGATGTTTTTCCTGCCGGGAATCGCAGGATATCTGTTCGCACCGATGGCCAAGGCGGTGGTGTTCGCCATGATCGCCTCCTTCGTCCTGTCGCGCACGCTCGTGCCGACGATGGGCAACTACCTCCTGCGCGACCATGCATCCGAATTTACCGCTGCGCAGATGGTCAGCCACGACGCCGGCGCTGGTCGGCCCCGCACGCGCAATCCCTTTCGTCGCTTCCAGCACGGCTTCGAGACGAGGTTCGAACACCTGCGCCACTATTACGTCGCGATCCTCGCCTTCGCACTGCCGCGGCGACGCCATTTTGTGCCCGGCTTTCTCGCGGTCGTCCTCCTGTCGTTCGCGCTGATCCCGCTGCTTGGCCGAAACTTCTTTCCGACCGTCGATGCCGGGCAGATCAATCTTCATGTTCGCGCGCCGGTAGGAACGAGGATCGAGGAGACGGCAGCGCTGTTCGACCATATCGAGGATGCTATCCGCCAGGTGGTGCCGCGCGACCAACTGGCGTCGATCGTCGACAATATCGGCTTGCCGGTCAGCGGCATCAATCGCGCTTATTCCAATACCGGCGGCGTCGGCCCCCAGGATGGCGATATTCTGATCACCCTGAACAAGGATCATGCGCCGACCGCTGACTATCTGCACGCGCTGCGCAAACGGCTGCCCGATGAATTTCCCGGGTCGACCTTCTCCTTCCTGCCGGCCGACATCATCAGTCAGATCCTGAACTTCGGCGCGCCGGCGCCGATCGACGTGATGGTCACCGGACCTGACACCAGGGCGAACGAAGCCTATGCCGATGAACTGGTGGTCGCCATGCGGCACATCGCCGGGATCGCCGATGTACGCCTCCAGCAGGCGAACGATTATCCCGAACTGAGCTTCTCGGTCGATCGCAGCAGGGCCGACCGTATGGGCATCACCGAGAATGACGTCACCAAGAGCGTGGCGGTGAACCTCGCCGGAAGCTTCCAGGTTGCACCCGCCTTCTGGCTTAATCCGAAGAACGGCGTCTCCTATCCGATCGTCGTCCAGGCACCGCAATATCGCATCGATTCGATGTCCAAGATGCAGAATATTCCCGTCACCGGATCAGGTGCGGACCAGTTCCAGCTGCTCGGCGCGCTTGGTACGATGAAGCGCCAGCCGTCACCCGCCGTCGTCTCGCATTATGCGGTTCAGCCGTCCTACGACGTCTATGCAACGACACAGGGTCGCGATCTCGGCGCGGTGGCGGGCGACATCCAGCGGGTGATCGACGCGCATGCGAAGGGTCTTCCCAAGGGCGCCTCGGTAAACCTGCGCGGCCAGGTGGAGACCATGAACACCGCCTTCACCGGCCTGTTGCTGGGCCTGCTCGGCGCGATCGCGCTGATCTATCTGCTGATCGTCGTCAACTTCCAGTCCTGGATCGATCCGTTCGTCATCATCTCCGCGCTGCCGGCTGCGCTGGCCGGCATCATATGGATGCTGTTCGCAACCCATACGCCGCTCTCGGTCCCCGCGCTTACCGGCGCGATCATGTGCATGGGCGTGGCGACGGCCAATAGCGTTCTGGTAGTCACCTTCGCCCGTGAGCGGCTCGCTGTAATCGGCGATGCTGCGCTTGCCGCCGCCGAAGCCGGCGCGACCCGGTTCCGGCCCGTCCTGATGACCGCCCTTGCGATGATCATCGGCATGGCGCCGATGGCGCTCGGCTTTGGCGAAGGCGGAGAACAGAACGCGCCGCTCGGCCGCGCGGTGATCGGTGGCCTGATCTGCGCGACCATCGCCACGCTCGTCTTCGTGCCCGTGCTGTTCGCGATGGCGCACCGCAAGGTTCGCCCAGCAAGCGCACCCAATCCCCCAATCCCAGATGGAGTTCTCGTCCATGCCTGATGCCACGCCGATCGAGGCGACCCGCGCGCCCAAAGGGTTGAAGGCAGCCGGGATCGCCGCCGCCTTCGCCGCAGCCGGGGTGGTCGCCTTTGGCGTGATGACACGCGCCGCGGATGCCGGCCTCGCGCAGAAATGGTCGGACGACCGATCGATCCCAACGGTCCATCTGGTGCCGGCGACCGCATCGTCGGCCTCCAGCGCGTTGACGCTGCCGGGAACGATGGAGGCCTGGGAAGCGGCCAAGCTTTATGCCCGCGCGCCCGGTTATGTGAAGGCATGGTACCGCGATATCGGCGCGATGGTTCCTGCCGGAGCTCCGCTCGGCCTTGTCGACACGCCGGAGCTGGACGAGCAGATTCTGCAGGCCCGTGCCGATCTCACCAGCGCGCGTGCGGCGACCACGCTGTCCCGGGACACCGCCGCGCGCTGGAACGACCTCCTGACTACGAACTCAGTATCGAGACAGGAAGCCGACGAGAAGAATGGCGACCTCGCCGTCAAGCGTGCCGCGGTACAGGCAGCACAGGCTAATCTCGGCCGATTGCTTGCGCAAAAGGCTTTCGCCACCGTGCGTGCGCCCTTCGCCGGCGTGATCACCGCCCGCGCCGCCGATATCGGCGACCTGGTCGGCCCCGGCGCGACGAACCAGCAGCCTCTCTTTGCGCTGGCGAGCATCGGCCGCATCCGGATCTATGTCAGCGTACCGCAGGCCTATTCGGCGACGATGACCCCGGGGCTGACTGCGACGATGACGCTTCCGGAATTTCCGGAACGTCACTTCACCGCGCGGATCGTGGGTGATGCGCATGCCATTAATCCGCAGTCGGGCACGCTGCAGGTGCAACTGGTTGCCGACAATCCGGGCGGTGCGCTGAAACCCGGCGGCTATGCACAGGTACAGTTCGATGTGCCCGGAGGGGGCGGTGCGGCCCAGATCCCGTCGACCGCGCTGATCTTCCGGGCACAGGGGACACAGGTCGCCGTGGTCGGCCCTGACGGGCGGGTGCGATTGCGGGCGGTGACCCTTGGTCGCGACCTTGGTGCGACTGTGGAGCTCAAGGCGGGTCTTCAGGCTGGCGCGAAGGTCATCGACAATCCACCGGACTCAATCGCCAACGGCGAGCTGGTTCGGGTGGGAATGACGCATCATGTCTGAACGCGCATGGTCTATGATTGCCCTGGCCGTACTGGGCAGTCTGGCCGGATGTTCGATGGCACCCGTCTACCGACCCCCTGTCATCGCGGCACCACCGGCGTTCAAGGAGGCGGGCACGTGGCTGCCCGCCGATCCGGCAAGCGGGCGTCCACAGGACGCGTGGTGGACATCCTTTGGTGACCCGGCACTCGACCGGCTCGAACAGCAACTAGTGGCGGGCAATCCGACCCTTGCGGGCGCCCTTGGCCGTTATGATGCTGCACGGGCCTATCTCGCCCAAGCAAGGTCGAGCCTGTTGCCGACGATCGGTCTCGGGAGCGAGTTCGATCGCGATCGTCAGTCGAACGACCGGCCGCTGCGTAGCGCCACCCAGCCAGACTTCTACTCCGCCGACACGATCAGCGGCAGTATCGGCTACGAACTCGACCTTTGGGGCCGCGTCCGCAACAGCGTCGTCGCCGGCAAGGCGGAAGCCGCAGCCAGCGCGGACGATGTCGCGGCCATTCGCCTAAGCCTCGGCGGCGAGCTCGCCAGCGCCTATATCGCGCTTCGCGGCCAGGATCAGCAGATCGCCCTGCTGGCGAGCACAGTCGAAGACTATGGCCAGGCGGACGCCCTGACGCAGCGGCGCTTCCGGGGCGGCATCGCATCCGGGGTCGATACCGGTCGGTCGGGATCACAATTGGCCGAGGCCGAGGCCCAGCTTGCTGACGTCCGCGCGCAACGGGCGTTGACCGAACACGCCATTGCGAGCCTGGTCGGCACGCCCGCGTCGGGCTTCGCGATTGAGCCGGCACCGGACAGCCTGACGATGCCCGTCACGCCGATCGGCGTTCCTTCGACACTGCTGCAGCGGCGCCCGGATGTGGCGGCAGCGGAACGGCGGATGATTGCCGCCAACGCCGAGATCGGTGTCGCGCGCGCAGCTTTTTTCCCGTCGATCTCGCTCGGTGGCCAGGGTGGATTTCAGAGCACCGCACTTTCCGGCCTCATCAGCGCACCGAACCTGTTCTGGTCGGTCGGCCCAACGATGGTCGCCAGCCTTTTCGACGGTGGCCGGAGGCGAGCGCAGGTGGCAGTTGCACAGGCGAACTGGACCCAGGCAACGGCACAGTATCGCGCAAGGGCCCTGAAGGCATTTCAGGACGTCGAGGACAGCCTGTCGCAATTGCATCTGCTCGGTGAGGAGAACGCGGCCGAACAACGTGCGTCGGAAAAGGCGACGCAGGTCGAGACCCTGTCGCTCAACCGCTATGTGAAGGGGGCGGTGACCTATCTCGATGTCGTGACGGCACAGGCAACGGCGCTGCGGGTTCGCCGCGCGGCGATCGACCTCTCGACGCGCCGGTTGCAGGCAAGCGTCCAGCTCGTGAAGGCGGTTGGCGGCGGATGGGACGAAACCGTAATTGCCCCTGCGCAACTCAACGCGGCAAGTCGCTCGCGGTAGATCCGGCAGACGGCGAGAATCGATCCGATGTGGATGACCACCATCGGATCCACCACCTCGCCCGCACGCCCTCGAGGTTCGCTAAAATATCAAAAGCGAACCCCTAAAGGGTCAATGTCAGAAAAAAATGGTGCTGCCGGTGAGGATTGAACTCACGACCTCAGCCTTACCAAGGATGCGCTCTACCACTGAGCTACGGCAGCATTACCGGTCCGGAGCCCTTACGGCCAACGGCGGAGCGCGCCTAAGAGACGAGGGCGGCGGGATTGTCAAGGCGAAGCGGGCATCGGATAAGGCATTATGGCCGACAAGGACGAGAAAGCCGCACGCCTCGCCGCTGCGCTGCGCGAGAATCTGCGGAAGCGGAAGGCACAGGCACGCGCGGGCGATACACCGCCCGCGCCCCGCGAGGACGATTCTAGCCGATAGGGGTGCACTTCGCCCGGAGCCATTCCCGTTCCTCGCCCGTCATCTCGGGGCCCAGGATTTCCAGCACCCTGGCGTGATAGGCGTCGAGCCAATCGCGTTCAGCCACCGTCAGCAGTTCAGGCACGATCAGCGACCGCTCGATCGGGCAGAAGGTCAGCGTCTCGAATCCCAGCATCGATTCGTCGCCGCCGGGGATCGTGCGTTCCTCGACCAGAATCAAATTCTCGATGCGGATGCCGTATTCGCCTGCCTTGTAATAGCCGGGCTCGTTCGAGAGGATCATCCCCGCGCGCAACGGCTCCGAAGGGCCACCACCCGGATAGTTCGGCTTGGCGATCCGCTGCGGCCCTTCATGCACCGACAGATAGGCGCCGACGCCGTGGCCTGTGCCATGCGCGAAATCGAGCCCCGCCTCCCATAGCGGCCGGCGCGCGAACGAATCGAGCTGGCCGCCATTGGTGCCCGGCGGGAAGACCGCTGTCGCCAGCCCGATATGCCCCTTCAGCACACGGGTGAACCGGTCGCGCATCTCCTCGCTCGGCGTGCCGATGGGGATGACACGCGTCACGTCGGTCGTACCGTCGGCATATTGCCCGCCCGAATCGACCAGGTAGAGCTGGCCCGGCTCAAGCGGCGCATTCGATTCGGGGGTCGAATGATAATGCGGGCTCGCGCCATGCGCGCCGGTCGCCGAGATGGTGTCGAACGATGTGTCGCGCAGCACCCCGGTCGCCTCGCGATATGCCTGCAATCTAGCGACGCAGGACAGCTCGGTCTGCCCGCCCTTCGGCGCTTCCTCCTCGACCCATTTGAGGAACCGCGCCAGCGCCGCACCGTCGCGCACCGAGGCGGCGCGGTGGCCTGCGATCTCGACCGGGTTCTTCATCGCCTTGGCCAGCACCACCGGATCGCGGAAGCTCAGTACCGTCGCCCCGCCCGCCTCGAGCCTGCCGAAGATCGCGGACACCGCCCGTTCGGGATCGGCCGCGACTCGCTTGCCGGCATAGGCGGCCAGCGCCGCCGGGAAGGCCGCGCGATCCCGCACCCGCACCGCATTGCCGAGATGCATGAGAACGTCGTCGGCCACCTTCTCCGGCGCGACGAACAGGTCAGCGGTGCCGTCGGCATCGATGATCGCATAGGCCAGCGCGACCGGCGTATGCGCCACGTCCTGCCCGCGCACGTTCAGGGTCCAGGCGATCGAGTCGAGCGCCGAGAGCACCACCGCATCGGCCTTGCGCTCAGCCAGCCAGTCGGCGATCGCCGCACGCTTCTCCGCCGAGGATTGCCCGGCGCTGGCCTCGTCCTGCACGGCGAGCTTCGCATCCGATGGTTGCGGCCGGTCAGGCCACACCGCATCGACCGGATTCGTGTCGACCGGGACCAGTTCCGCGCCGCGCCCGGCCAGGGCCTTGCCCGCTTCCTCGACCCAGCCGCGCGTGTGCAGCCATGGGTCATAGCCGATCCGGGCGCCCGCCGCCGCATGGGCGCCGAGCCACATCGAGATGCTCGTCGCCGGCACCGATACATAGTCCCACTGCGCACCGTCGACCTGCTCGCGCACCTGCAAGGTGTAGCGCCCGTCGGTAAAGATCGCCGCTTCCTCCGGCAGCACCACCGCGCTTCCGGCCGAACCCTGGAAACCGGTCAGCCAGGCAAGGCGCTGCGCATAGGCGCCGACATATTCGCTCATATGCTCGTCGGTCAGCGGGACGACGAATCCGTCGAGCCGGTCACGCTTCAATTGTTCGCGAAGAGCGGCGAGGCGGGCGGCATGGGTGGACATCAGCGATCTTTCACAAAGAGACTTGAGGGCCACGGAAACGTGACGCCCGGCATCGGCAAGTGATGCCAGAAACGCCGCGGACAGGACAAGGGTCGCGCGCGCCGGCGGCTTGATTGACATCGCGCTCCAGGCGCGCCTAGCCTTGATCCGGCGCCCGGTAGCGACAGGCGTCGAGGGGAGCAGCCGTGGCGGATCTGGCAAGTCAAACCCGGCGTCCCGTAACCGAAGATCGCCGCGCGGAGGTCTTCCAGGCAGCCGGCAGGCCCCCCGCGGAGAGCATGGCACTGGCAGGCGGCGACCGCGTGACCTCGCTGGTTCGCCAGCACGAGATGCTCAACCGGGGCCCGCATGTCGTCGCCTTGCAGAGGGTCGCGACCATGCTACGTGGCCCGCAGGTCGTGCAGCGAATCCAGATCGAGGCATTGCTGGGCGACGCCGAGGATGCCGGACAAATCGACGCGCAGCTCGGCGATCTCATCGTCAACCGACCGGGCGACGACGAAGCCGAGCAGGGCGAATTTGCCGACGCGTTAGTGCAGGCCGCCGGTTTCTGGCAGGGGCTTGGCGCGAACGAGATTGGAGACAGCGCCGCCGACCGGCGTATCAATCTGATCGCGGCCCTGCTGGAAGCCGATGCGCCGCCGGGATTGGTGCGCCTGATACGTTATTATTTCGGTCTCGCCGGGCGGCCACACGACGCGGCGCGCGGGATCGGCACGCTCGGCTTCGCGCGTAACGAGGCAGGCGGCATTGCCGGCATCGTTGGACGCCCCGGCCTGTTCGCCATACCGACGGGCGCTGCCTCCCAGGCGCGTCGCCACATCACGGCGTGGCACACGCTGCGCAACCTGATGAACCACATCATCGCCAATTTCGATGCGCACGACCTTTCCGAAATATCCCGGGAAATCGTCGACGTGGTCGATCCCACGATCGCGCGACAGGCAGCGGATATCGCGCGGCGCGAGGCCGGAGACGACGGTGTCGAATTTCGCATCCTCTGGCTGGCGATCGTGCTCAACAACGTCCCGCACAATCTCTGGCTCGGCGCCGCGCGCGAGAATATCTCGATCAACACGCTGGCCGGATTCATCGTGCGGTGGACCGACGAGCTGCGCGCCGGAGATATCTCCCTCGCGGTGTATCGCGGTCGGCTTACCCGGTACAATGCCGGCTCCCCGATGGCGCGGCGGATCATCCAGCAGCTGCTTCACGAGATGGGCCAGCCCTATGTCACCGAGGAGCCGGAAACCAGCAACCTCGTCATCTATGAAATCGTCCAGCGCGAGATCAGGCCGCAGCTCGAGATCGATCCGCGACGGCGCGAGGAAATCTCTCCCCTGCAGCTTTTCCTCTACGAGGCCGGAGAGGGGAGTGTGGTCGTCGACGAAATAGCGCAGCTCTCGCGCGCGCTGCGGGACTTTGTGCGCGATCCGGACGAAGACGACGGAGGACAGGCTTAGACAAGCCCGGCACGGGCGCTAAAGGGAGCATATGACCGCACCCAAGCCTCCCGTCGCCGACCGGCGCCCCCATAGCTTCACCGCGCACGGCATCACCATCGAAGATCCCTATGCCTGGATCAAGGACCCGGGCTATCCCGAGGTCACCGACAAGCAGGTGCTCGCTTATCTCGAGGCGGAGAACGCGTATTTCGAGGCGGTGATGGAACCGCACAAGCCGCTGACCGACCGGCTCTATGAAGAGATGAAAGGCCGCATCAAGGAAGACGATGCCTCCGTTCCGCAGAAGGATGGCGACTGGCTTTACTGGACGGCGTTCGAGACGGGCGGCCAGTACCGCAAATGGTGGCGTAAGCCCGTCGCCGGGGGCCCGGACGAACTGATCCTCGACGAGCCCGCGCTCGCCGAGGGCAAGGAGTATTTCCGCCTCGGCGCCTTCTCGATCAGCAACAACGCCAGGCTGCTCGCCTATGCGATCGACGACAATGGCTCGGAACGGTTCGAGGTCCGGGTGAAGGATCTCGAGACGGGCGAGCATCTGCCCGACGTGATCCCCGGCATGCTGTCCGAGATCGTCTGGACCGCCGACGACAGCGGCTTCCTCTATGGCCTCGCCAACGAGCAATGGCGCACCGACAATGCCCGGCTCCACCGGCTCGGCACGCCGGTCGACCAGGATGTCGAGCTGTTCAAGGAGGCCGACGAGGGCTTCCGCGTCGGCGTCAGCGAGACGAGCTCGCGCAAATGGATCGTGATTGCGAGCGGCGACCATGTGACCAGCGAGGTATATCTCCTCCCGGCGGACAATGTGCTCGCCACGCCAGTCTGCGTCTCGCCCCGAAAAGTCGGCCGCGAATATGACGTGGACGAGCATGATGGCACCCTGTTCATCCACACGAACGATACCGACCCGAACTTCCGCCTCTGCACGGCCTCGATCGAGGCACCGGGCGAATGGACCGAGCTGATCGGCCCGTCGAAGCATTTCTACATGACCGGCGTGGACTGTTTCCGCGACTTCTTCATCGTGGATGGGCGCGAGGACGGGCTCGATCAGATCGAGATCCACCGCTATGATTCGTCCATCGCGCCGCAACGCATCGTCTTCCCCGAGGCAAGCTATGACGCCGGCCTCGGCAACAATCCCGAATATGCGATGGACGTGCTGCGCGTCGGTTATGAATCGATGGTCACGCCCGGCACCGAATATGATTACGACGTCGCGACCGGGACGCTGACCACGCTGAAGGTGCAGGAAATCCCCTCGGGCTATGACGCCGACAAATACCGTACCGAGCGGCTGAAGATCGTCGCCCGCGACGGGACCGAGGTGCCGGTCTCGATCGTATATCCGAAGGATTTCCCGAAAGACGGTTCAGCGCCGCTCTTCCTCTACGCGTACGGCGCCTATGGCTATGCCATCCCCCCGGGCTTCTCGACCGGGCGGCTGAGCCTGCTCGACCGCGGCTTCGCCTATGCCATCGCGCATATCCGCGGCGGCGACGATCTCGGCCAGCAATGGTATCTCGACGGCAAGCTGGAGAAGCGCGAAAATACCTTCAACGACTTCGTCGACGTGGCGGAGGGCCTGATCGCCGGCGGCTGGACCAGCGCCGGCAGGATCGCCATCGCAGGCCGCTCGGCTGGCGGCGAGCTGATGGGCGCGGTGGTCAACAGCGACCCGGACCTGTGGGGCGCGGTGATCGCCGATGTGCCGTTCGTCGACGTGCTCAACACCATGCTCGACGCCGACCTGCCGCTCACCCCCGGCGAATGGCCCGAATGGGGCAATCCGATCGAGGACAAGGCGGCTTTCGAGCTGATCAGATCCTATTCGCCCTATGACCAGGTGAAGGCGCAGGCCTATCCGCCGATGTTCATCTCGGGCGGCCTCAACGATCCGCGCGTGACCTATTGGGAGCCCACCAAATGGGCGGCAAAGCTGCGCGCGACCAAGACCGACGACAATATGCTGGTGCTCAAGACCAATATGGGCGCAGGGCATGGCGGCAAATCCGGCCGGTTCGAGAGCCTGCGTGAGGCAGCCGAGGAGCATGCCTTCGTCCTGTGGCAGATGGGCGTCGAGGGCTGATGGCCTTCACCCTCACCAGGACCGCCACTGACGCTGACATCGACGAGCTCGGTCACGTCAACAATGCGGTCTGGGTGAGGTGGATTCAGGATATCGCGGTTTCGCATTGGGAAGCGATCGCATCGGCCGAGCAGCGCCAGGCCTATATCTGGGTCGTGACCCGGCACGAGATCGACTATCGCGGCAATGTCGGCCCTGGCGAGATGGTGACGGGCGAGACCTGGGTTCCCGAACCACCCAGGGGCGCCCGGTTCGACCGGCATGTGCGATTTACCGGCGCCGACGGCAAGGTGAAGGTGGAAGCGGTGTCGACCTGGGCGCTACTTGATCGGGCGACTGGCCGATTGCTCAGGGTGAGACCCGACTTGGCGGCGCCATTCCTTTCTTAACTCCTCCCCGAGCAAGCTCAGGGAGGAATTGCTACCCGGAATTCCTGAGCGCCGTCGCGATCGCGTTGATCGACAGCAATATTCCTTCGCCGATCCGCTCGTCGGTCTCGCCCGCACGGTGGCGCTTCATCAGCTCGATCTGCAGCAGGTTGAGCGGCTCGATATAGGGCAGCCGCAGCCGGATCGATGCGTCGAGCGCGGGATGCTTCTCCAGCAGGCGCGACTGCCCAGTGATCTCGAGCAGCCCGTCATGTGTCTGCCGCCAGCCGCCCCGGATCGCCCCGAACACCTTGTCCGCCAGCGCCCGATCCTCGACCAGGGCCGCATAACGTTCGGCGATGTCCATGTCCGACTTCGCGATCACCTGCTCCATATTGTCGAGCGTCGCCGCGAAGAACGGCCAGCCCTGCGCCATCTCGGCGAGCAGCCCCTTGTCCTCGAATCCCGCGATCGCCTGGCCGACGCCGTACCAGCCCGGCAGCATCACCCGCGCCTGCGCCCAGCTGAACACCCAGGGGATGGCGCGCAGATCCTCGATCCGGTCGGACTTGGTGCGGCTCGCCGGGCGCGAGCCGATCTTGAGCCCCGAAATCTCGGCGATCGGCGTCATCTGGCGGAAGAAGGTGCGGAAGCCCTCGGTGCCGTAGACCAGGTCGCGATAGGCCTTGAAGGCGCTGCCCGACAAAGCATCCATCGCCGCGCCGAAGCGCGCCTGCTCGGCTGGCGACAGCACATCCGGCTCAAGGCTGGCGAGCAAGGTGGCCGAGGCCATCGCCTCAAGGTTGGTCATCGCGCTTTCGCGCGTGCCATATTTGCCGGCGATCACCTCGCCCTGTTCGGTGATACGGATACGCCCCTGCACCGTGCCGGCCGGCTGCGCCCGGATCGCCGCGAAGGCGGAGCCGCCGCCGCGCCCGACCGCGCCCCCGCGCCCGTGGAAAAGCTGCATGCCGACACCCGCCTTGTCAAACACCGGCTTCAGCGCGGTCGAGGCTTTCGACAGGGACCAGGTCGAGGTGATGTACCCGCCGTCCTTGTTCGAATCCGAATAGCCGATCATCACTTCCTGGAAACCCCGCGCCCGGGTGATCGTGCCGGCCTCGGGCAGGGCGAACCATTCGGTCATGATGCCCGGCGCAGCCTCCAGATCGCCGATCGTCTCGAACAGCGGCACCGCCATGATCGCCGCGCGCGGTGTCTCACCCGGCCGGTAGAGCCCGACCTCCTTGAGCATCACGTTCACTTCGAGCAGGTCGGACACCGACTGCGCCATCGAGACGATATGCTGGGTGATGCAGGCCGGTCCGTATTTGGCATGCGCATCCGCAGCGGCTCGGACGATGGCGAGTTCGGATGCCGTCTCGTCCGAATAGGTCGCGAACTGGCTCGACAGCGGCCGCGCGTTGGACAGTTCGTGGCGCAACAGCGACACGCGCTGCGATTCATCGAGCGCGAGATAATCGCCTTCAACGCCCGCCACCTTGAGCAGTTCGGCAACCACGCGCTCCAGCACCGCGCTGTTCTGACGCAGGTCGAGCGTGGCGAGATGGAAGCCGAAGGTCTCGACCGCGCGGATCAGCCGCCCCAGCGCCCCGCCCGAGGCGAGCGCCCCGCCGCCGCCATCGCGCAAGGCCCGGGCGATGGTGACGAGATCGGCGCGGAAGCTCTGCGGATCGGGATAGGGCTCACCGTGTAACGGGCCCGGCCGGGGCGCCGCTTTCCCCGTCAGCGCCAGATGAGTCGCCGCGAGCCGGGCGTAGATGCCCGACAGCGCGCGACGATAGGGCTCGTCCTCCCGGCTCGCCGCATTGTCGCCGCTGGCATCGGCCAGTGCCTGCACCCCCGCATCGGCCGCAGTGATGCCGGTCGAGATCGACAGTTCGGCACCCAGCGCGTTCACCGCGTCGAGATAATGGCCGAGCACCGCCTCGCACGCCCTGGCCAGTGCGATCCGCAGCGAATCCGCCGTGACGAAGGGATTGCCGTCGCGGTCGCCGCCGATCCAGCTCCCGGGCCGCAGGAAGCTGGGGCTGCGCTCGCCAAGGGCACGGTCCCAGCGCTGGTAGAGCGCGGGCAGCGCCGGCAGGAACACGTCGCGAAGATAGCTGAGCGCAGTCTCCACCTCATCGGCAACGAACAGCCGCTCCTTGCGCAGCACGCGCGTCTGCCAGAGCAGAGCGATCTGGCGCAGGATCGCCTCGTCCACCGCGTCGCCTTCGGGCGTCTCCGCCAGCCCCGCGTCCTTCAGGGCCATCAGCTCTGAGATGCGGTTGCGGTGGTCGATCATGCTCTTGCGCCGCACCTCGGTCGGGTGGGCGGTGAGCACCGGGGCAATCAGCGCATGATCGAGCAGCGCCATCACCGCTGCATGATCGATCCCCTCGTCCGCCAGCCGCTTCAGCGCGGATTCGACATCGGCGCCCTTTTCGGCGGCAACGCCCTGCCGGTCCTCGGCGAGGTTCGCGAGCATCGAGAACAGCATGAAGCCGCGCACGAAATCCAGCGTCTCGTCAAGGCTCAGCCGGTCGAGCCCGAGATCGACCGAATCCTTGGCCGCGACGCCGCGATGCCGGTCGACCGAGGCGGCACGAATATATTCGGTGCGCCTGAACAGCGTGTCCCCGCCATAGGAGCGGATGACGTCGCCGAGCAGCTTGCCCAGGAAACGGATGTCGGGGTTGTTCGCGATGGAAGGAAGATCGGCCATGGCATGATGCTGCAGCGCAGTATCGTTCCGGTCAACCGACGATCGACGCGAATTTCAGATCCCTCTCCCGCCGGGAGAGGGAAATTCCCTCAGGCCTCCAGCTCCACGTCCCAGTAGAGCCAGTCATGCCAGGTATCGTGCAGGTAATTGGGCGGAAACCGCCGGCCATGTTCCTGCAGATGCCAGTTCGTCGGCCTGATCGCGCCAATATGCAGTGGCATGCCCGCCTGTTTCGGCGTCCGCCCGCCCTTCTTCAGGTTGCACGGCGCGCAGGCGGTGACGACATTCTCCCAGGTCGTGCGCCCGCCCTGCGCGCGCGGCACGACGTGATCGAAGGTCAGGTCGTGCCCCGATCCGCAATATTGGCATTCGAACTTGTCCCGCAGGAACAGGTTGAACCGGGTGAAGGCGGGAAAGGCGCTTGGCCGCACATAGGACTTCAGCGCGATCACCGAGGGCAGCTTGACCCGGTGATTGGGGCTGCGCACCTCGCGCTCATATTCGGCGACGATGTCGACCCGATCGAGGAACACCGCCTTGATCGCAGTTTGCCAAGGCCAGACACTGAGCGGATAATAGCTGAGCGGCGTATAGTCGGCGTTCAACACAAGGGCAGGGCAGCTGTCCGGATGGCGGATCAGATCGGGATGGTACACGCGAACGACCCCCTTTACTTCCTGGCGCGGCAATCGCCGACTAGGATGACGCTGTGATGACAGCACAGCGCGCGACTCGCGGTCAAGAGCCGGTTTGGGCAACGTGATCACCCGATTCGCGCCCAGCCCTACGGGGCTGTTGCATATCGGCCACGCCTGGTCGGCAATCCTCTCGCACGACCGCGCGAAGGAGAGGGGCGGTCGCTTCCTCCTGCGCATCGAGGATATCGACGGCACGCGCAGCCGCCCCGAATTCGTCGAGGCGATCCTGCGCGACCTCGCCTGGCTTGGGCTCGAATGGGACGGACCGGTCTTGTTCCAGGCCGAACGGCTTGGGCTCTATGCCCGGGCGCTCGATCGGCTGAAGGCGCTTGGCTTGCTCTATCCCTGTTTCTGCACCCGCGCCGAGATCGCCGCCAGCCTTTCCGCGCCGCATGATGATGCCGGACCGCTCTATCCCGGCACCTGTCGACACCTTGCGCCCAACCAGCGCGACCGGCGGCTGGCGGGCGAGCAGCATGCGTGGCGGCTGGATATGGCCCGCGCGCTCGATCTCCTCTCCCCCGCCGCGGAGGAAATGCCGGAACAACTCCGTCATGACGGCAGATTGATATGGCATGACGAGATCGGGGGCGACGTGGTCGCAACGCCCGAGATGCATGGCGACGTCATCCTCGCCCGGAAGGATGCGCCCGCCAGCTATCATCTCGCCGTGACCATCGACGACGCAGCGCAGGGCGTCACCCATGTCGTGCGCGGCCACGACCTGTTCGCCGCGACTCATGTGCACCGGCTGCTCCAGGCGCTGCTCGACCTGCCGACACCGGTCTATCGTCACCATGCTCTGCTCGCCGACGACGCTGGCCAGCGGCTTGCCAAGCGCAACAGGGCCCCGACGCTGGAGGCGATGCGGGTGGCCGGGGTTGACGGGCAGGCGCTGGCCGGGGACCTGCGCGCCGGGCGCCTGCCCATTGGCTTTCGGCTTTCGGAGGTTTAAATACGTGGCATGAACACCTTCCTCTTCATCCTCCTCATCGCGGCGATGCTCGCGACCGTCGCCATGCTGGTCCGCGGCCTCGCGGTCTTCCTGCTCAACGCGAGCAACGAGGTGAAGGGCGAGGGCAATGGCCCGACCGCCTCGGCGCTGAAGTCGAACAAGATGATGCAGTACCGCATCTTCTTCCAGGCGATCGCGATCGTGATCGTCGTGCTGATCCTGTTCCTCGCAGGCAGGACCTGACCCAACGGTCGGCCCGGCCATGGTCAAGCTCAACAAGATCTACACGCGCACCGGCGACAACGGCACCACCGGCCTGGTCGACGGATCGCGCGTCGCCAAGAACGATCCGCGCATGGCCGCGATCGGCGATGTCGACGAGGCGAACAGCGCGATCGGCGTGGCGATCGCAGCGGTCGGGCCCGGCGGATATGCCACCGCGCTGACGCGAATCCAGAACGACCTGTTCGATCTCGGTGCCGATCTTGCCACGCCCGGTGAGGATTACGCCCCTTCCGACATGACGCTTCGCATCGTCGCAGCGCAGGTCGCGCGGCTTGAGGACGAGATCGATTCGATGAACGCCGATCTCGCCCCCTTGACCAGCTTCATCCTCCCCGCCGGTACTGCCGGCGCCGCCGCCCTGCACCTCGCCCGGGCCATTGCCCGCCGCGCCGAGCGCACCGCCGTCGCCGCCGCGCAGGCCACCCCTTTGAATCCGCTCGCCCTCTCCTATCTCAACCGCCTGTCGGACTATCTGTTCGTCGCCGCGAGGCGTGTGAACAAAGACGCGGGTGGCGACGTTCTGTGGATTCCGGGTGCGTCCCGAGACCTGACGGGACCGTAGCTTGGCTTGACTTTGGCCGGCGCGTTCTGGAAAAGGGAACAGAATGCGAACAAAATCGGACCCTCACCCCGGAACGGACCTGCTCGCGACGCGCTTCGCGACCGTTCGCGCGCTGACCGAGGCACTGGTCGCGCCGCTTTCCGACGCTGATGCCACCGTCCAGTCGATGGAGGATGCGTCACCCGCCAAATGGCATCTGGCGCACACCACCTGGTTCCTCGAAACCTTCATCCTGCGCGACTTCGTCGCCGGTTACGCGCTCCACGACGACTGCTTCCCCTTCCTGTTCAACAGCTATTACGAGGCCGAGGGACAACGCCACAGCCGGGCGCGGCGTGGTATGGTTACCCGGCCCAGCCTGGCCGAGGTGCTTGCCTATCGCGCCCATGTCGATGCCGCGATCCGTGCCGCCCTGCCTGACCTGCCCGACGCGGCGATCGAGCTGGTCGCGCTCGGCTGCCATCATGAGGAGCAGCATCAGGAACTGCTGATCACCGACATCCTCCACCTGATGTCCCTGAACCCGCTCGAACCGACGATCTGGCCGGCCGAGCGCAAGGTGCCCGTCGCGATGCCAGGGCCAATCGGCTGGCTCGAAGGCGAGGCCAGCGTCGTCGAGATCGGCCATGAGGGGAATGGTTTCGCCTTCGACTGCGAAGGCCCGCGCCATGCGACGCTGCTTGCCCCGCATGCCATCGCCGACCGCACCGTCACCAATGGCGAATGGGCGGCGTTCATCGCCGATGGCGGCTATGCCGATCCGCGCCACTGGCTGTCAGACGGCTGGGCCTGGGTGAAGGCGCAGGGGATCGTCGCGCCGCTTTACTGGGAACAGCAGGATGGCGTGTGGACTCGCTTCGGTCTTGACGGTCGCCGTCCGATCGACCCTGCCGCGCCCGTCACTCATGTCAGCTTCTACGAAGCGGATGCCTATGCGAGCTGGGCCGGCGCGCGCCTGCCCACCGAGTTCGAATGGGAAGCCGCCGCCACCGCGCATGATCCGAGTGGGGGCAACCAGCTTGATACGGCGGGTCCGGTCGAGCCGCGCCCCGCCACCGATGGCCCCGCCTTTTTCGGTGATGTGTGGCAATGGACCGGCAGCGCCTATCGCCCCTATCCCGGCTTCAGGCCGGCCGAGGGCGCGGTCGGCGAATATAATGGCAAGTTCATGAGCGGGCAGTTCGTGCTGCGGGGCGGCTCCTGCGCCACCCCGCGCGGCCATGCGCGCGCGAGCTACCGCAACTTCTTCTATCCCCACCAGCGCTGGCAGTTCACCGGCGTGCGCCTGGCGAAGGATCTCTGATGCTCAAGCCCGAAATCGAGGACGGCGACGTCACCCTCGCCGATCCGGCCTTCCGCGCCGACGTGCTGCGCGGCTTCGAGACGCGTCCGCGCGCCATCCCCGCCCGCTGGTTCTACGACCGGCGCGGATCAGAACTGTTCGAGGCGATCACCGAGCTGCCGGAATATTACCCCACCCGCACCGAGACCGAGATATTGCGCCACGCCTGCCCCGAGGTCGCGACGCTGGCGGGCGAAGGCCGGGCGGTCGTCGAGTTCGGCTCGGGCTCCTCGACCAAGACGCCGATCCTGCTTCATAGCGTCAATCCGGCCGCCTATGTGCCGATCGACATCTCGGGCGATTTCCTGCGCGAATCCTCGGCTGGCCTGGCCGCCGCGTTTCCCGGGTTGCCGGTGCTGCCGGTGGAGGCCGATTTCCTCCGTCCGATCGCCTTGCCTGCCTCGGTCGCGAGCCTTCCGAAACTCGGCTTTTTCCCCGGTTCGACCATCGGCAACATGATCCCGCACAGCTCGGTCGATCTGCTTCGTGCGATGAAGGCGTCGCTCGGCGAGGGATCGATGCTGCTGATCGGCATGGACCGGATCAAGGACGAACGCGTGCTCGTCTCAGCCTATGACGATGCGCAGGGCGTGACCGCCGCGTTCAACCTCAACCTGCTCGAACGGGTCAATCGCGAGCTCGACGGGACCATCCCGATCAACGCCCTGCGTCATCGCGCGATCTGGAACGACGACCGGTCGCGGATCGAGATGCACCTTGAGGCGCGGGAGGATATCGCCTTCACCATCGAGGGACGCCGTTTCTCCATGGCGGCGGGCGAGACGATCCACACCGAGAACAGCCACAAATATGGCCAGCGCGACGGCCGAATCCTGCTCCGCGCGGGCGGCTGGACTCCCATTGCCGAATGGACCGATCCGCAAGGCCTGTTCGCGGTGATCCTGGCGGAAGCACAGCCGGCACGGCACGCGCCGTGACAGGCCCTCCCCTTCCGTAAAGCGAGGGACACCAGCTTCAGCGAACCGGCGTCGCCCACCAGATAATCAGCCAGTCGTTCAACCTGCAATCGCGATCCTAGCCCAGCGGCTTCCAAGTCGATAGGACCGGCGCGACTTTGAAGAACAACGGAGCAGGGCAATGCAGACGGTAGGCGTGATCGGGGCGGGGCAGATGGGCGCGGGGATCGCACAGGTCTCGGCACAGGCGGGCTTTCACGTCCTGCTCACCGACGTGTCGAAGGAACGCGCCGAGGCCGGCAAGGCGGGAATCGCCAAAGCGCTCGACCGGCTCGTCGCCAAGGAGAAGATCGACCCCGCCGCGCGCGACCAGGCTCTGGCCCGGATCGAGCCGATCGAGGGCGTCCATGGCATGTCGTCCTGCGGCCTGGTGATCGAGGCGGCGACCGAGCGCGAGGAGATCAAGCGCTCGATCTTCGCCGAGGTCGGCAAGGTGCTGGGCCATCAGGCGGTGCTCGCCTCCAACACCTCCTCGATCCCGATCACCCGCCTGGCCCAAGCCTCGCCCGACCCGAAGCGCTTCGTCGGCGTGCATTTCTTCAATCCGGTGCCGGTCATGGGCCTGATCGAGCTGATCCGCGGCCTTGCCACCTCGGACGAGACGGTCAAGCTGGTCGAGGATTACGCAAAGGCACTCGGCAAGAAAGTGGTCCGCGCCAATGACGCGCCGGGCTTCATCGTCAACCGCGTGCTGATGCCCATGCTCAACGAAGCCTGCTTCGCGCTGGGCGAGGGTGTCGCGACCATCCCCGACATCGATCTCGCCTGCCAGCTTGGCCTCAACCACCCGATGGGACCATTGACCCTTGCCGACTTCATCGGCCTCGACACCTGCCTGGAGATCACCCGAGTGCTGTTCGAGGGCACCGGCGACCCCAAATTCCGCCCCGCGCCATTGCTCGTGAAATATGTCGAAGCCGGCTGGTATGGCCGCAAGACCGGCCGGGGCTTCTACGATTATACCGGGGACGAGCCGGTTCCGACGAGGTGAGTCTCCTTATTCCCCTCCCTCTCAGGGAGGGGAAAATCAGGCCGCCAGGACTTCCAGCCATTTCTGATGCCATCGCTCCATCCGCGTTGGAAAAAGCAACCGCCCGACCCGGGAGACCAGCCCGTACTGAGTCTCCTCGGTCAGGATCGTGCAGCCCGTCCCGACCGGCACGATCAGCCAGGCGTGATAGGCCGTCACGCCGATCCCCTTCGCCAGCCACGCGATGCGCGTCTCGGGCTCGAATTCCTTCACCTCGCTCCTCAACGCGACGCCAAAGGTCTTCCAGGTGAATCGGGCCTCAGCGAACAGATCGGCACCACCGCCCTCGATCGTCACGTCGCTGGCATTGGCATAGATCGCCGGCCAGCCAGCCGCGTGGATCAGCCGCCGCCACACGATCTCCGGCGCGGTCGCGGTGTCGATTCGATTGACGACGTGGATCGGCGCCTCGGCCGGCGCGAAACCCGTTGGCCAGCGGATCTGCTCAGCCATCCTGGGCGATCGGCGCGAAGCGCGCGACCTGACGGCCGACGAGGCAGAGCTGTTCATGCACCGCCGGGTCGCTGCTTCCGCCGTCATCGTCGAACTTGGTGAGCTGCGTATTGATCGCCGCCGCGAACGGCGTCGGCCAGCCGCGGAGCGCGTGGACGATCGACCTCAGCGCCGCGATCGTGCTGCCGGTCGCCTGCCAGCCATAGGCGGTGGCGATCAGCCCGACCGGCATGTCGGCGAGATAGGGCCGCTCGTCCTTCGCCGTCTCCTCAAGCAGATCGAGCGCGTTCTTGACCACGCCCGAGATGCTGCCGTGATAGCCGGGGCTGGCGATGATCAGCGCCGATGCCTGGCGCACGGTATCGACGAACTCGCGCTCCTGCTCGGTCCGGCAGGTCGCGCGCGGATCGTAGAGTGGCAGGCGCGCCATGTCCGCACCACCGAACATGCGCGTGCGGAATCCCTCCTTGCACGCAGCGTCGAGCGCGATGCGCAGCGCCCGCTCGGTCGAGGAAGTGCCGCCGATCGTACCACCAATCCCCACGACGAGGGGCGTAGCGGCGGTGGCGATATCAGTCATCGGGGGTCCTCGTTCATGCGGTGCTGCACCCTATCCAGATAGACGCTGCACGGCATCGCCTCAATGCCTCGCGGTCTCCGCTCGCATGGCGACCCCGCGCCTGCTAGGATGGCGGCATGTCAAATGCTTGCGGCAACTGGTATAGTACGCTAACACACCTCCGGGCGGCGTAACCGGGGACGGACTGACAGGAGCCATGCGTCCTTATCCTTTCGAGCCTTCCACATCGCAGGGCAAATCTCCCCTGGACCTGACCGAGGGCCTGCCGCCGCCGGCCTTTTCAGGCCGCTTCGACCATGCGCCCGGGCCGCCCGAACCCTATACGACCAACCTGCCCGTGGTGCGGCGGCGCAATTACTGGCGCTGGTTCACGCGCGGCATCGGCATCCTCATCATCCTGTTCGTGCTCGCGGTCGGCTGGCTCGCGGTGACGGCGCCCCTGTCGCAATCGCTCAAGCCGCTGACGCCGCCCAGCATCACCCTGCTCGCCGATGACGGCTCGCCGATCGCGAGACGCGGCGCGATCATCGGTGCGCCGGTCGATGCGGCGAAACTGCCCAAGAACGTCACCAATGCTTTCCTCGCGATCGAGGACCGGCGGTTCCGCTCGCACTGGGGCATCGATCCGAAGGGCATCATCCGCGCCTTCTTCCACAATATGAGCCGGGGACGGGTGCGCGAGGGCGGCAGCACCATCACGCAGCAGCTCGCCAAGAACGCCTTTCTCGATTCGGACCGGACCGCCGCGCGCAAGGTGCGCGAGGTGATGATCGCCTTCTGGCTCGAGGCGTGGCTGTCCAAGGACGAGATCCTCTCGCGCTACCTGTCGAACGTCTATTTCGGCGACAACGTCTATGGCCTGCGCGCCGCGGCGAAGCACTATTTCAACCGTGACCCGGAAGATCTGTCGATCGGCCAGGCGGCGATGCTGGCCGGGCTGGTCAAGGCGCCGTCCAAACTCGCACCGACCGTCAACCTGAAGGGCGCGCGCGACCGGCAGAAGCTGGTGGTCGGCGCGATGGCCGCCGCCGGCTTCATCGACAAGGGCACGGCAGAGGATGTCAGCCCCGCGCGGCTCGCCGTGGACCGGATCAAGTCGCTGCCCGACGGCACCTATTTCGCTGACTGGGTCCTGCCCGAGGCGCGCGACCGCGCCGGCGAGATCGCCACCGAGACGACGGTCAAGACCACGCTCGACCGCCGCCTGCAGAACGCCGCCGAACGCGCGGTGAGGCGGGCTGGCCTCCGCCAGGCGCAGATCGCCCTGGTCGCGATGCGCCCCGACGGCCGAGTCGTCGCGATGGTCGGCGGCAAATCCTATGCCGACAGCCCGTTCAACCGCGCCACCCAGGCCCGGCGCCAGCCAGGATCAGCCTTCAAGCTGTTCGTCTATCTCGCGGCGCTGCGCAGCGGCATGACCCCGGATTCGATGGTCGACGATTCGCCGATCACCATCGCCGACTGGTCGCCGAAGAACGCCGACGGCCGCTATCTCGGCGAGATCACCCTGCGCCAGGCCTTTGCCCGGTCGAGCAACGTCGCCGCGGCCCGGCTGATCCAGAAGGTCGGCGTGGCCAATGTCATCAAGGCAGCGCGCGATCTCGGCATCACCACGCCAATCCCGAATGAGGCGACGATCGCGCTCGGCACGTCGAGCATGTCGCTGCTCGAGCTGACGTCCGCCTATGCGGCGGTGGCAGCCGAATCCTATCCGGTCGCTGCCCGCGGGCTGGAGGAGGTGCGTGACCAGAGCTGGTATGCGGCGCTGACCACGCGCTCCCGCCCGCTGACCGGTCGGATCCGCGACGACATGCTCGACCTGCTTTCCGCCTCGGCCGAATCAGGCACGGGGCGCCAGGCGGCCCTGTCGGTCGACACCTACGGCAAGACCGGCACAACCCAGGACAATCGCGACGCGCTGTTCCTCGGCTTTGCCGGCGGGCTCGTCACCGGCGTGTGGGTCGGCAATGACGACAACACCCCTAATCCCGGCCTGTCGGGCGGCGGCATTCCCGCGCGAGTGTGGCGCGACTTCATGCAGCAGGCACTGAATGTCGGCCCCGCCCATGCGGCCGAGCCGGCAGCCGAGGAGGTCGACCCCGATGCGGAGAACATGATCGACCCCGACGCGGTCAGCCTTCCCGTCGAGGGCGAGCTGCAGGGGCTTGGCCTCAACCTCCATATCGGCCGGGACGGCAGCATCGAGATCAATCGCTCGAACCGCGACACCCCAGATCCGCGGCCCGATCCCCGGCCCCGCCGTGACGACCGCGCCCCGCCGCGCGTCCCGGCCGACGAGGAGCAATAAGGCGAGTTGACGTTCGCCGCGACGCGCAGCAAGGCGACTCGCATGCGCTTCTTCTCCGACAATGCCGCCCCGGTCCATCCGGCCGTGCTCGCCGCGCTGGCCGAGGCAAATGTCCTCGATACCGCCTATGACGGCGACGCGTGGAGCAAGCAGCTCGACGGGCTGTTCTCGGACCTGTTCGAGACCGACGTCAGTGCGCTTTGGGTACCGTCGGGTACCTCGGCCAACTGCCTCGCGCTCGCAGCGCTCTGCCAGCCGCATGGCGCGATCGTCTGCCACCGCGAGGCGCACATCCAGAACGACGAATGCGGCGCGCCCGAATTCTACACGCACGGTGCCAAGCTGCTGCTGGCGGAAGGGCCGGGTGCGAAACTCGATCCCACCGCAATCCGGGCAGTGCTGGATGCAACGCGCAACGACGTGCACCAGGTCCAGGCGCACGCCATCTCGATCACCAACGCCACCGAATATGGCCTGGTCTATTCACCCGACGACGTCGCCGCGATCGGCGACCTGGCAAAGGCGAAGGGCCTCGGGCTGCACATGGACGGCGCGCGCTTCGCCAATGCCGTCGCGCATCTCGGCTGCTCGCCGGCCGACGTGACCTGGCGCGCTGGCGTCGATGCGCTCAGCTTCGGCTTCGTGAAGAATGGGGGGATGAGCGCCGAGGCACTGATCTTCTTCAAACCCGATCTGGTGGCCGCCACCCTCTATCGCCGCAAGCGCGCCGGGCTGCTGCTGTCCAAGGGACGCTATCTCGCGGTACAGATCCTCGCGCTGCTCGATGACGATCGCTGGCTCGACAATGCCCGCAGCGCCAATGCCGGCGCGACGCTTCTCGCCAGCGCGGCGGGGGACCGGCTGGTCAATCCGGTAGAGGCGAACGAGGTGTTCCTCCGCGTCTCGCCCCGAGAGGCCGCAAGCCTGCGCGCGCTCGGCTTCGACTTTTACGACTGGGGGCCCGGCGAGGCGCGACTGGTGATCTCGTGGAACCAGCGCGAGGAGGATATCCGCCCCCTCGCCGACGCGATCGCGGCACTTTGATAGGCTCAGCTTATCATCCGACAAGGAAATCGCCCGTCCCGTCTCGCGCCGCCCGGCGCTAGGGCGAAGGCTGATGTCCGACCAGCCTGCACCGCCATCGACGCGCCTTGCGGTGCTGATCCCGTTCGGCATCGTCACCCTGATCTGGGGATCGACCTGGATCGTCATCACCGGCCAGCTCGGCGTGGTGCCGCTCAACTGGTCGGTCGCCTATCGCTTCACGATCGGCGGGCTCACCATGCTCGCTTATGCCGCGTGGAAACGCGAGACGGTCACGCTCGACAGGCGCGGCTGGCTGTTCGTGCTCGCCCTGGCGTTCACCCAGTTCTGCCTCAACTTCAACTTCGTCTATCGGGCTGAGACCTACATCACATCAGGCCTCGTCGCGGTGGTATTCGCGTTGCTGCTTGTCCCCAATGCGATCTTCGGCCGCATCTTCCTGGGCCAGAAGCTTGGCGGGCAGCTGATCGTCGGATCAGTGGTGGCGATGGCGGGTGTCGCGCTGCTGTTCGTCCATGAGGCGCGTTCCGATCCGCACGGCCCCCAGGCAGCGCTCGCCGGGGTCGGCGTCACCCTGCTCGCGGTATTGTCCGCCTCGACCGCCAACATCCTGCAGGGAACCCAGACAGCGCGTCGCTATCCGATGGCGCCGACGCTCGGCATCGCCATGCTGCTCGGCGCGGCGATGGATGCGACGATCGCCTGGACGATCGCCGGCCCGCCGGTGATCGAGCTTCGGTTCGGCTATATACTCGGCCTGCTCTATCTCGGCGTGATCGCCTCGGCGCTGGCGTTCACCCTCTATTTCGGGGTGCTGCGCATCATCGGCCCGGCCAAGGCAGCCTATTCGAGCGTAATCATCCCGGTGATCGCGATGCTGCTGTCGACGATCTTCGAAGGCTATCGCTGGTCGCTGCTTGCCGGTGCCGGCGCCGCGTTGACAGGCGTCGGGCTGATCATCGCGCTGAGGGCGCGCAGGCCGGCCCGATAATCCGGATAGAAGGGCCGCCAGCCGAGCACCCGCTTCGCCTTGCCGTTCGCAACTCGTCGATTCTCGTCGTAGAAGGCGCGCGCCGCCGGCGACAACGCCCCCAGCGGAACGAAGGGCGGCGGATCGCGGCCGAGCAGGCGCGCGGCGCACGCCATCACCGCATTCTGGCCGGCCGGCAGATCGTCCGAGAGGTTGTACGCCCCGGCCGGCGCGTCGAACCCGGCGATCACGCCCGATACAAGATCGTCGATATGGATCCGGCTGAACACCTGCCCCGGCAGGTAGATGCGATGCGCGCGCCCTTGCGCGATCCGGTCGAGGGGCGACCGGCCCGGGCCATAAATGCCCGGCAGGCGAAACACCCGCGCGCCCATCGCCAGCCAGGCAGCATCGGCCTCTGCCCGTGCGCGCCGTCGTCCGCCGCCGGTCGGGGCGCTCTCGTCAACCCATGCCCCGCCGGCGTCGCCATAGACACCCGTCGAGGAAAGATAGCCGCACCACGCGCCAGCGGCCGCGAGCGCCGGCGCGTATGTCGCCAGCACCGGGTCGACCTCCTCCTCGGGCGGCACCGAGGAAAGAATGTGGGTCGCCCCGGCGATCGCGGCCGTCACCGCCGCGCGGTCGCCGAACGCGATCGTGCCGGGCCTGCCGTCGCGGCTGGTGCCGGTCACCCGCCAGCCCTCGCCCCGCAGCCGGGACGCCAGCGCCTGGGCTGAATAGCCCAGGCCGAAGACGAGCAGATCGGTTATTTCGCGCCGTACCCGTTATAGAGCAGGCCGAAGAAATCGCCCTTGTTCCAGCGCGGTCGCGCGTCGCCGTCGGCAATCTCCCGCGCGATGGCATAGTTCGCATCGACGAAACGGATGCCTTGGCTCCAGTCGATCGGCTGCGACAAATCGTCCGACGGCTGGTGATAGCGCTTGGCGAAGAACTCGGCCGTCGCGGCCTTGCCGGGCCCGGCCTGACCCGGCCACAGGAACACAGATGGCACGCCCTGCTGGACGAAACGATAATGGTCCGACCGGACGAAGATGCCCTGGGCCGGATCGGGATCGGGCGACATGGTCACCCCGAGCGTCGCGACCGCCTTGCTGACGATCGGCCCGAGCGTCGAACGGTCGGCGCCGAACACCGTCATGTCCTCGAACCGGTAGCTCAGGATCGGCATGTCGAGATTCACATCGGCGACGATCCGGTTGATCGGCACGGTCGGATGTTTCGAGAAATAGTCGGAACCGACCAGCCCCTTCTCCTCGCCGGTGACCGCCAGGAACATCACGCTGCGACGCGGTGGCTTGCCGCTCGCCTTGAAGCGCTTGGCCTCCTCGATCAGCGAGGCGATGCCGACCGCATTGTCCTCCGCCCCGTTGAAGATGTTGTCGCCCTTCATGTCGGGACGCACGCCGAGATGGTCGAGATGGGCCGACAGCACCACGACGTCCGATCCGAGCTTCGGGTCGCTTCCGGGGATCATGCCGGCGACATTGCTGCTCATGCCCTGCCGGAACGTCGTCCTGACCGCGACCGCCAGGCTGCCGGGCAACTGCTCCGCCTTGAACTTCGCCTCGGCATTGGTCGCTCGCTTCAGGACGCTTTCCCAGGGCGTCTTCGCCCCGGCGAACAGCTTGGCCGCGCCGATATCGCTGATCGTCGCCAGTTGTGGCGCGCCCGGCGAATCGCCGGTACCGTCTGGCCTGGCCCAGGTCACACGCGGGCGATCCCAGCCCTGCACCGCGTTGCCGAGCGGGCGCGGCTGGATCAGGATCGTGCCGACGGCGCCGCGCGACTGGGCGTAGATCGCCTTGGTCGTACCGCCCGAGAAATGCGCGCGCTCCTCGCTCTGGAAGCTCGACGGCGCACCGCCAAGATAGGCGACGATCTTCCCCTTCACGTCGACCCCGGCATAATCGTCGCGCTTATATTGCGGCGCGACGATACCGAAGCCGACGAACACCACCGGCGCGTCGATGGCCGTCGAGGCGGCGCCGGCATGCGCGCCGGGGACATAATCCTCCCCGAAGACCAGCCGCTGCGGCAGCGCACCGTCGCGGGTCACCACGAGATCCCCCTTGTCGCCGGCGCGATAGGTGACCAGCGGCACCTTCTGCAGATAGCCGCCGTCATCGCCCGCGGGGCGCAGGCCAGCCGCATAGAATTGCGCCGCGACATATTCGGCCGCGATGTCATATTCCGGGCTGCCAGCCTCGCGCCCGCGCATCGCATCCGAGGCGAGGAACATGACATGCGCCTTCATCGCCGCCTGATCGTCCGGTAGCACCGCGTTGACGAGATCGTTGATGGCCTTCGTATCCTTCGCCACCGGCGCGGTCGGAGCCGGGGTCGGGGCTGGAGCCGTCTGGGCCAGCGCAGCGCCCGCGAAACTCATCAGCGCGATCGCGCCAACCGAACGAAACATGCCTTTTCCTTGTGCAATCGGGATCATGGCCGACGGCGTAGCATTGCCGCGCGCGCGCGCAAGTGCGGCGACCGGGGCGGCGATTTCGGTGGCACGAGGAGAATCTCCACCCTACATCCAGCGACATGCTCGACGTCCAGACCGCCACCGCCCAGCCCCATGTCACGCGCCGCGAAGACTATGAGGCACCCGACTGGCTTGTCCCGGAGATCGCGCTCGATTTCGACCTGGCGCCGGAGGCGACACGAGTCAGGGCAGTACTGCACATCATCCGCAACGGCGCGCATGATTCACCGCTTCGCCTCGACGGCGGCGGCCAGACCCCGCTTTCGGTGAAGGTCGACGGCGCGGCGATCAACGACTGGTCGCTGGAGGATGATGCCCTCGTCATCCCGCTCACCGGCTCAGCCCATGTGGTCGAGACCGAGGTCGAAATTACGCCCGATCGCAATACCCAGCTGATGGGTCTCTATGCCTCCGGCGGCAATCTCTGCACGCAGTGCGAGGCGGAGGGTTTCCGCCGCATCACCTTCTTCCCCGACCGGCCCGACGTGCTCAGCCGCTACAGGGTGCGCATGACGGCCGACAAGGCGCGCTTCCCCGTGTTGCTCGCCAATGGCGATCCGGTCGGTGAGGGCGATCTCGGCGACGGGCGCCACTGGGCGGAGTGGCACGATCCCTTCCCCAAGCCCTGCTATCTCTTCGCGATGGTCGCCGGCGACCTCGTCGCCAACCGCGGCACCTTCGTCACCGGGTCGAGCCGCGAGGTGGCGCTCGGCATCTGGGTCCGCGCCGCCGACGTCGCCAAGACCGGCCACGCCCTCGAAGCGCTCAAGACCAGCATGGCCTGGGACGAGCGAGTCTATGGCCGCGAATATGATCTCGACGTGTTCAACATCGTCGCGGTCGACGATTTCAACTTCGGCGCGATGGAGAACAAGGGTCTCAACATCTTCAACTCGCGCTACATCCTGGCCGATCCGGATACAGCGACCGATTACGATTTCGACGCGATCGCGGCGGTGGTGGCACATGAATATTTCCACAACTGGTCGGGCAACCGGGTCACCTGCCGCGACTGGTTCCAGCTGTCGCTGAAGGAAGGTTTCACCGTCTTTCGCGACCAGAGCTTTTCCGCCGACCAAGGTTCGGCGGCGGTCAAGCGGATCGAGGACGTGCGCGGCCTGCGAGCCGCCCAGTTCCCCGAGGATGCCGGCCCGCTCGCCCATCCCATCCGCCCGGACGAATATCTCGAAATCTCGAACTTCTACACCGCAACGATCTACAACAAGGGCGCCGAGGTCATCCGCATGATGGCGACGATGCTCGGGGCCGAGCGCTTCCGCGCCGCGACCGACCTGTATTTCGAGCGGTTCGACGGCACTGCGGCAACCTGCGAGGATTTCGTCGCCTGCATGGAGGAAGCGGGCGGGATCGACCTCACCCAGTTCCGCCGTTGGTACAGCCAAGCCGGCACGCCGCGAGTCACTGCCTCGCTGGCGCATGAGGCCGGCAGCGGCCGCGCCACCCTCACCCTGTCGCAGCGAATCCTGCCTACCCCTGGCCAGCCCGAAAAACTGCCGATGGTCCTGCCGCTCAAGCTGAAGCTGTTCGGAGCGGACAGCGCGAGCCCGATCGGCCCTGAGCAACTGATCCTCCTGACCGATGCCGAGGAGCGGATCAGCTTCGAGACGATCACCGAGCGTCCGGTCCTGTCGATCAACCGCAGCTTCACCGCGCCTGTCGTCATCGAGACCGATCGCTCCGCGGCCGATCTCGCCTTCCTGTCGGCGCATGACGACGATCCGTTCGCCCGGTACGAGGCGATGCAACAGCTGATGCTCGACACACTGGTTGGCGCGGTCAGCCTCGGCCGTGCCGATCATGCGCCAGTGATCGCCGCCATCGCCAACACGCTCGACGACCCCCATCTCGACCGCGCCTTCGTGGCGGAAGCGGTATTGCTGCCGTCGGAGAGCTTCATCGGCGACCAGATGAAGGTCGTCGATCCCGAAGCAATCTACACAGCGCGCGAGGCGCTGCGCCGGGATATCGGGCGGACGCTCGATGCGAAATGGCGTGCCGAATATGAGGGCGCCCGGGCTGCCCATTTCGAATATTCGCCGCTGGCCAAGGGACTGCGCCGACTGCGCACGGTCGCGCTCGGCTATATCGCGGCAAATGGCGGCGACGAGGCGGCTGCACTCGCCTTCGCCCAGTTCGAGGCGGCCGACAACATGACCGACCGCCAGGGCGCGCTGACCACGCTGGTCAACGGCAATTCGGACAGGCGGATCGCCGCGCTCGACATCTTCTACAACCGCTATTCCGACAATGGCCTGGTGCTGGACAAATGGTTCTCGACCCAGGCGCTGTCGTCGCGTGACGATACGCTGGCCAGCGTCACTGAGCTGGCACGGCATCGCGACTTCACCCTGGCCAACCCGAACCGCGCGCGATCGCTGGTCGGCGCGTTCAGCGTCAACCAGCGGGCGTTCAACGCCGTGTCGGGCGAGGGCTATCGCTTCGTCGCCGACCAGCTCATCGCGCTAGACAAGCTCAACCCGCAGACAGCGGCGAAACTGATCCCACCGCTCGGCCGCTGGCGCCGCTTCGACGAAGCGCGCGGCAGCCTGATGCGCGCCGAGCTCCAGCGGATCGTGGCGACACCGGGCTTGTCAAAGGACATGTTCGAACAGGCGACCCGAAGCCTGGACGGCTGATCCCCGTCAGTTACGGATCGTGTTGACGCGATCGAGCATCTCCAGCGCGTTGCCGAGCGCAGCGCCCGACGCGGTATTGTCGTAGATTGTCCAGTTCTCGACCTCCGCTGCGTGCGCCACGCCGGCATGCCGTTCGATCGCCGCCGCGTCATAGTGCGACCAGTAGATACGCGGTGATCCGTGGAGCCGGGCGTAACGCAGGCCACGCCACCCGCCGGGCTCGGCCGCACCCGGCACCGGCGCCGGGTCGGCGGCAACGCGTGCCACCCGATACTCCCCGAGCAACGCATCGGCCTCGGCGGTGAACCAGCCGGCGTGGCGCGGCTCGCACACCATCATGCCCCCCAATGTTTCACGGGCGAAGCCGAAGAACCGGTCGGCGCGCGGCGCATCGAAGCCGAGGCTGGGCGGCAACTGGACCAGGACCGGCCCGCGCTTCTCCCCGAGATGCGCGACCTCCCCGGCAAAACGCTCGACCAATGTCTCGCAGTCGACCAGCCGATGCTCGTGCGTGATCGCCCCGGGCAGCTTGACCGCGAAACGGAAACCCGCCGGGACACTCGCCGCCCAGCGTGCGTAGGTCTCTGGCTTATGCGGGCGGTAGAAGCTCGAGTTGATCTCGACCGCATCGAACGTCGCCGCATAACGCTCGAGATGGCTGCCCTTGTCGGGGAAGCGGCCGGCCGGCGGCTTGTACAGCGACCAGCCCGCCGTCCCGATGCGAATCCGCTGCCTAGAAGAGTCTGCCGCCATTGGGGACGGTAACGCTCGGGCTGATCAGAACGACCCGGCCTTCGCCATCGGGAAAGCCGAGCGTCAGAACCTCGGACATCATCGGGCCGATCTGGCGTGGGGGAAAGTTCACCACCGCGGCGACCTGCCGGCCGGGCAGTTCCTCGAGCGTATAATGATCGGTGATCTGCGCCGAGGAACGCTTCACGCCGATGACCGGCCCGAAATCGATCGTCAGCTTATAGGCAGGCTTGCGCGCCTCCGGAAACGGGAGCGCCTCCAGGATCGTGCCGACACGGATGTCGACCGCGAGGAAATCGTCGAAGCCGATCTGCGCCACCACACCCTCGGCCGGATCAGGAACCTTGTGCATCAGAAGTCGAAATCCACATCGTCATATTCCTTGGGCGGCGTGATCCCCGTCATCCGTTCGGACAGCAATGGCCGGAAGCTGGGCCGGCTCTTGAAGCCGCGATACCAGCGCGCGGTCTGTTCATGACCCTTCCAGTCGATCCCGCCGAGATAATCAGCGACCGAAATCTGCGCCGCGGCGGCAAGATCGGCCAGGCTCATCGTCGCGCCGGCCATCCAGTTGTGATGGTCGAGCAGATAGTCGGTATAATCGAGATGGCGCTCGGCCGCCTTCATCGCCTCGCGCAGCACCTTGGCGTCGGGCGAATCCCGGGTCACGATCCGTTTCATCATCCGCTCGCCGAGCAGCGGAGCGGTCACGTCCTGGAAGAATTGCGTGTCGAACCAGGCGACCAGCCGGCGGATCTCGGCGCGGTTGACCGCCGTACCGTTGATCATCGCCGCCTTGTCGACCGTCTCCTCAAGATATTCGCAGATCGCCATCGAATCCATCAACAGGATGTTGCGTTTGGGATCGGCCATCACCGGCACCTGGCCGGCCGGATTCATGTCGAGAAACTCGTCGCGCCGATCCCAGGGATTCTCGCGCACAAGGTCGTAGCCCACGCCCTTTTCACCGAGCAGGAGACGGACTTTGCGCGAGAAGGGGCACAGGGGGAATTGATAAAGCTGCCACATAAGGCCCTGTTAGGCCGAGCGGGCGAGCGGGGGAAGGCATGATGGCGGACGATTGTCGCGATCTTGCCAAGGCACGCGCGATCGACTTTCTTTTCGGACGATCGGATCTGGCCCCCTCCCGTCACCCCAGACTTGTTCCGGGATCCATCGCTCAGCACACATGAGCACTGCGGCGCTTGCGGAACCATGGATGCCGGGACAAGCCCGGCATGACGCGTATGTGGTCGAGTGTGCCCTACTCGGCCGCCACCATCTCCGACCGGTCATCCAACGGGTGCGTCAGGCGCGTCAGCATCTCCTTGGGCACGACCTGCCAGAATCGGTCGATCGCACGGCCCCAGTCGTCGAGCAACGCCGCCGACCATTTGCTGTCGGTCGCGGCATGGTGGGCGCGGACGAGGTTGAGCAGCACCGCCTCCCAATGCATCGAGGACAGGCGCTGCCACGCGATGTTTTCCGGGTTGGCGCGGCGTTCGAAGCTGCCGTCCGCGTCATAGACGAAGGCCATGCCGCCGGTCATGCCGGCGCCGAAGTTCGCGCCGACCGCCCCAAGCACCACAGCGGTGCCGCCGGTCATATATTCGCACCCGTTCGCACCGCAGCCTTCCACCACCACGGTCGCGCCCGAATTGCGCACCGCGAACCGCTCGCCCGCCTGGCCGGCCGCGAACAAGCTGCCGGAAGTCGCGCCGTACAGCACGGTGTTGCCGATGATCGTGTTGTCCTGGCTGGCGAGCGGCGAGCTGACCACCGGGCGCAGCGCGATGATGCCGCCCGACAAGCCCTTGCCGACATAGTCGTTGGCGTCGCCGAACACTTCGAGCGTGATGCCCTTGCACAGGAACGCCCCCAGCGACTGACCGGCCGAGCCGCGCAGACGGACATGGACATGCCCATCGGCCAGCTTCGACATGCCGAACTTGCGCGTGATCTCGCTCGACAGCCGCGTGCCGACCGCGCGGTGCGTATTGCGCACCGAATAGGTCAGCTGCATCTTCTCGCCGCGCGAGAACACCGCCGCCGCATCCTTGATCATCTGCGCATCGAGGCTGTCCGGCACTTCGTTGCGCCACGCCGACAGGCTGAAACGCCGTTCGGCATCGTCGGCATCGACCTTGGCGAGGATCGGGTTGAGATCGAGATCGTCGAGATGCTCGGCGCCGCGGCTGACCTGGCGGAGCAGCTCGGTGCGGCCAATCACCTCGTCAAGGCTGCGGAAACCGAGCCGGGCAAGGATGTCGCGCACTTCCTCCGCGATGAAGGTCATCAGGTTGATGACCTTTTCCGGCGTGCCCGTGAACTTCGCGCGCAGGCGCTCGTCCTGCACGCACACACCGACCGGGCAGGTGTTGGAATGGCATTGCCGCACCATGATGCAGCCCATCGCCACCAGCGACAGCGTGCCGATGCCGAACTCCTCCGCACCGAGGATCGCAGCGATGACGATGTCGCGCCCGGTCTTGAGCCCGCCATCGGTGCGCAGCTTGATCCGGCCGCGCAGGCCGTTGAGCGTCAGGGTCTGGTTGACCTCGGAGAGGCCCATTTCCCACGGCGTGCCGGCATATTTGATGCTGGTCTGAGGCGATGCGCCGGTGCCGCCGACATGACCGGAGACGAGGATGACGTCGGCATGCGCCTTGGCGACACCCGCCGCGACCGTGCCGATGCCGGCCGAGCTGACCAGCTTCACGCAGACTCGCGCGACCGGGTTGATCTGCTTCAGATCATAGATGAGCTGGGCCAGATCCTCGATCGAATAGATGTCGTGGTGCGGCGGCGGGGAGATGAGCATCACCCCCGGCGTCGCATGGCGCAGCTTCGCGATGAACTCGGTCACCTTGAAGCCGGGCAGCTGCCCACCCTCGCCCGGCTTTGCGCCCTGCGCGACCTTGATCTCGATCTCGTCGCAGGCGTTGAGATATTCCGCCGTCACGCCGAACCGGCCCGACGCGATCTGCTTCACACCCGAATTGGCGTTGTCGCCGTTCGGATAGGGACTGTAGCGCGCCTTATCCTCGCCACCCTCGCCCGACA
Source organism: Pseudomonadota bacterium (assembly GCA_040388155.1). Taxonomy (GTDB): domain Bacteria; phylum Pseudomonadota; class Alphaproteobacteria; order Sphingomonadales; family Sphingomonadaceae; genus Sphingomonas. Next base: position 531 of record JAZKCJ010000014.1, on the reverse strand, counting down.
CCGCCTTGGCGCCGATGCGGTTCATCGCAATCGCCAACGTCTCGTGCGCTTCGGGGCTCAGGGCGCCGAGCGACATGCCCGGCGTGACGAAGCGCTTGCGGATCTCCGTGATCGCCTCGACCTGGTCGACTGCCACGCCTTCGTTCGGGTAGTTGAACTGGAACAGGTCACGCAGATAGACCGGCGGCAACGCCTCCACCCCGCGCGAGAATTGCAGATAGGTCGAGTAGCTGTCGGTCGCGACCGCGGTCTGCAACAGATGCATCAGCTGCGCCGAATAGGCATGAGTTTCGCCGGTGTGACGCTGGCGGTAGAAGCCGCCGATAGGCAGGTTCACTACCACTTCGTCATAGGCAGCTTCGTGGCGCAGCGCCGCGTTGAGATGAAGCGAGGCATAGCCCTCCCCCGAGATCTTTGCCGGCATGCCCGGGAAAAGATCGTTGACCAGGCTGCGCGACAGCCCGACCGCCTCGAAATTATAGCCGCCGCGATAGCTGGAGATCACCGCGATCCCCATCTTCGACATGATCT
>JAZKCJ010000013.1:0-297764 GCA_040388155.1 Pseudomonadota bacterium | reverse complement strand
AGCAGTTCGAGGCGGTGATCAATCCGCCCCAGGGCATGATCATGGCGATCGGCGCCGGGGAGAAGCGCCCCTGGATTATCGACGATGCGCTCGGCATCGCGACGGTCATGTCGGCGACCGGCAGCTTCGATCACCGTGCGATCGACGGCGCCGATGGCGCGCAGCTGATGCAGGCGTTCAAGGCACTGGTGGAGAACCCGCTGGGCATGGTCGCGTGAGGGCGCGGTGAAGCGGACTCTCTTCGAACTGCTTCATATCGCGGCCGGCCTTGTCGGCACGGCGCTGCTCGCGTCGGCGGCTGTCTGGGGCGTGCCCCGTTCGGCGGGGGCGATCTGGGACGTCGCCTATGTCGTGATGGCGGTGGTGGCGTTCATGGGCATCCGGCCGCTCAGGCTCGCCTGGCGCGCCGATCAGGAGGCGAAGACCGGCCAGCCAAGCGCCAATGGCTGACGTCCCTCCCGAAAGCCCGCCCGCCATCCGGGCGACCGCGATGGCGGCGGATGCGAATCCCTATGGTTTCATCTTCGTCGGCTGGCTGATGGGGCAGATGGCCCTTGCCGCCGGCTCGGTCGCCTCGCGCCATTGCGGCGGCCACGCGCCCGTCGTCGCGGCGAATGATTTCAGCTTCACCACGCCGGTCACTATCGGCGACGAAGTGTCCTTCCACGCCCGGATCGTCGCGACCGGCAAGACCTCGATGACGGTCGCGGTCGATGTCTGGCGCCGCGACCGCCACGGCGAAGGCACTGCGCAGGCGGCGCGGGGCACCTATATTCTGGTATCGATGGGCAAGGACGGCAGGCCAAAGGCGTTGGCCGGATGATCAGCATATCTTCTTCTAACCCCTCCCCCCTTGCGGGGGAGGGAGGGGCCCAACGCGAAGCGTTGGGAGGGAGAGGGGGCTCGACGAAGTCGAGCGCACTTGGCAACGCCAAGCACATGCGCTCCCATCCGACGGAAGCTGAACGAGCGCTTTGGCAGGTCCTCCGCAACAAGCGGCTGGCCGGATGGAAATTTAAACGCCAGCAGCCGATCGATCCGTATATCGTCGACTTCGTATGTTTTGCCGCACGGTTGATCGTTGAAGCGGATGGCTCGCAGCATCTGGAAAGCACCTACGACACGCGTCGCGACGACTGGCTGAGAGCCCAGGGCTTCCGTCTCCTGCGTTTCTGGAACAACGACATACTGAAGAATCCGGAGGGCGTTCTTACGTCCATCCTCGTTGCGCTCGAAGGAGACGAACCCGGCATCGAGCCGGTTTCGTCTCCGCCCCCTCTCCCCAGCCCTCCCCCGCAAGGGGGGAGGGAGAAGAAGGATCTACCACGTGGCTGACAGTTTCGACCTCATCATCCTCGGTTCGGGCCCCGGCGGTTATGTCGCGGCGATCCGGGCGGCGCAGCTCGGGCTGAAGACCGCGATCGTCGAGCGGGAGCGTCTCGGGGGCATCTGCCTCAACTGGGGCTGCATCCCGACCAAGGCGCTGCTGCGCACGTCGGAAATCTATCATTATATGAGCCACGCCGCTGATTACGGCCTGAAGGTCGACAATCCAGGCTACGACCTCACGAAGATCGTCGAGCGCTCACGCAAGGTCGCGGGCCAGCTCAACGCTGGCGTAAAGGGCCTGATGAAGAAGAACAAGGTGACCGTCTACGAAGGCACCGGCACCATCACCGCCAAGGGCAAGCTCAGCGTCAGGCAGGGCGACAAGACCACCGAGCTCGAAGCGAAGAACATCATCATCGCGACCGGGGCCCGCGCCCGCGACCTCCCCTTCGCCAAGGCCGACGGCAAGCGAGTCTGGACCTATCGCCACGCGATGGTCCCGGAAGAGATGCCGACGAAATTGCTGGTGATCGGCTCCGGCGCGATCGGCGTCGAATTCGCCAGCTTCTACTCGGACATGGGCGCCGAGGTGACCATCGTCGAGATGCTGCCGCGCATCCTCCCCGTCGAGGACGAGGAAGTATCCGCCTTCATGGAAAAGGCGCTGACCAAGCAGAAGATCAGGATCGTGACCGGCGCCGGCATCGAGGGCCTGACCCCGGGCGCGAAGGGCGTGACCGCGAAGATCAAGGGCAAGGACGGCACGGTGACCACCGAGGAGTTCAGCCACGCCATCGTCGCGATCGGCATCGTGCCCAATACCGAGGATATCGGGCTCGAGAAGCTCGGCGTGAAGACCGATCGCGGGCACATCGTCACTGACGGCTATGCCCGGACCAATGTCGAGGGCATCTATGCGATCGGCGACGTCACCGGCCCGCCCTGGCTGGCGCACAAGGCGAGCCATGAGGGCGTGGTCTGCGTCGAGGCGATCGCCGGCGAGAAGCCGCATCCGTTCGAGACTTGGAACATCCCGGGCTGCACCTATTCGCGACCCCAGGTCGCCTCGGTCGGGTTCACGGAGGCCAAGGCGAAGGAAGCCGGCCATGAAGTGAAGGTCGGCAAATTCCCCTTCATCGGCAACGGCAAGGCGATCGCGCTGGGCGAGGCCGAGGGTTTCGTGAAGACGGTGTTCGACGCGAAGACCGGCGAACTGCTTGGTGCGCACATGGTCGGCGCCGAGGTGACCGAGCTGATCCAGGGCTATGTCGTCGCCCGCCAGCTCGAAACGACCGAGGCGGAGCTGATGGAGACGGTGTTCGCTCACCCGACACTGTCCGAGATGATGCATGAGAGCGTGCTCGGCGCCTATGGGAAGGCGCTGCACATCTGACCGTTCGGTGCCCGCCGGCCTTGTGGCGCGTGAGGTCCGTCCCTCATTCGCCTCCCGGCCGTCCCGATGGCTGGCTGGCACGAGCGGAAGTTGTGTTTCACCGCATTTCGAATCTGCGCTAGTCCGGCGGCGGGATCGCAAAACGGCCCGCCGCGATGCGATGGCGGGTCGAAAAAAGGGGGAAGCCATGCTGAAATATCTGGGCGGTGCGTTGCTGGCGCTGGTCGCTGCGCCGAGCGCGGCGGAGACGGTGGTCGTGACCGCCGATCATCTGCTCGACGTCGCTGCCGGGCGGACGGTGGACAAGCCTGCGGTGGTGATCGTCGATGGCCGGATCACCACGGTCGGCACCCAGGGCGCGGTTGCGATTCCGAAGGATGCGAAGCGGATCGATCTCGCCGGCAAGACCATCCTCCCCGGTCTGATCGACATGCATGTGCATCTCGATTCGGATGCGCGGATCAGCGGCTTCAAGGCGCTCGAATTCACCGACAGCTTCTGGCAGGCCGTGGGTGTCGCCAACGCGAAGGCGATGCTTGAGGCCGGCTTCACCACGGTGCGCAACGTCGGCTCGCACGAGTATAACGATGTCGGCCTGAAACAGGCGATCGATCGTGGCTATGTGCCCGGCCCGCGCGTCGTTCCCGCCACTTTTGCGCTCGGCGCGACCGGCGGGCATTGCGACGGGACGGAAGGGCTGCCCCCCAGCTTCGCCGCAGTGCCGACGCCTTCGGTCGCCGACGGGCCGGAGGGTTATCGCAAGCTCGTGCGCAAGGTGCGCAAATATGGCGCGGAGGTGATCAAGATCTGCGCGACCGGTGGCGTGCTGTCGCGTTCCGACGTCGCCGGCGCCCAGCAGATGACCTTTGAGGAGATGAAGGCAGTCGCCGACGAGGCGCACATGCTTGGGCTGAAGGTCGCGGCGCATGCCCATGGCACTGCCGGGATCAACGACGCGCTCCGTGCCGGTATCGATACGATCGAGCATGCCAGCCTTGCCGATGCCGAATCCTTCAGGCTGGCGAAGGAGCATGGCGCCTGGTTCTCGATGGATATCTATGACGACGACTATATCCTTGCCGAGGGGGCGAAGAACGGCGTCTATCCGGAATCGCTCGAGAAGGAGCGGGCGATCGGCCGCCGCCAGCGCGAGACTTTCCGCGATGCCTACAAGGCTGGCGTGAAGATGGTTTTCGGCACCGACAATGGTGGCGTCTTCCCCGCCGGCCAGAACGGGCTGCAGTTCGCCAAGATGGTCGAATGGGGCATGCCGCCGCTCGAGGCGATCCGCGCGGCGACCAGCAATGCCGCCCAGGCGCTCGGGCGCACCGGCGATGTCGGCACGATCGCGGTCGGGCGCTATGGCGACATCGTCGCGGTCGATGGCGATCCGCTGGCCGATGTCCGCCTGCTCGAGCATCCGACCGCCGTCATCAAGGGCGGTCAACGCATCCGCTGATCCGGCAGCGCAGGTGGCTCCGGGATCTTCAGAAAACGTGACTGTCGGGCGAGGGACCCCGGTCCGCCTCGCCCCGGCCCGCTTCGCCATCGCCGCCTTGCTCCTTTGCTGCGCCGCGCTGGCGATCTGGTGGCCGGGCGCGGTCGAGTATGACTCGGTCGAGCAGTACAAGCAGGTCCTGAGCGGCGCCTATCTCGACTGGCATCCGCCGGCGATGGCGCGGCTCTGGGCGGTGCTGCATCCGCTTGGGCCGGGCGCGACGCCGATGTTCGTGGTCCAGTTCGTCCTGTACTGGCTCGGCCTGGGTCTCCTCGCGGCCGCGCTCGCCCGGTCGGGCAGGGCGCGTCCTGGCGCGGCGGTGCTTGCCCTTGGGGCACTCCCGCTTTTCGCCGGATGGCAGGCCGCCGTGCTGAAGGACACCCAGATGCTCGGCGCGATCGTGGCTGCCACGGGGCTGGCAGGCTGGTGGCGCCTCGCGGGCAGGCGCATGCCGATCATTGCGATGGCGGCGGTGGCGGCGTTGCTCGTGTATGCGATGCTGGTTCGCGCGAATGCCGTCTTCGCGGTCGTGCCGCTGGTCGTGATGCTGGTACCATGGCCGATGCGCCTCTGGCAGCGCGGCCTCGCCATTGTCGCGGGCATCCTCGTGGTGCTCGCGGTGAGCCCGCCGATCAACCACGGCCTGCTCGGTGCTGACGAGACCAAGGTCACGCGCACCTTGCCGATCTTCGACCTTGCGGGCATCGCGCATTTTTCCGGCGGCGCCGACGTCCTTCTCCCGGCCGAGCGCGCGCTGATTGAGCAGCGCCATTGCTACCAGCCCTATTTCTGGGATCCGCTTGGCGACGACGATCATTGCGGCAGCATCGCGCGGCGTCTCGAACTGATTCCGCCGCGTGCGCTTACGACCCTGTGGCTCGGGTCGATCGCACGTCATCCCATCGCCTATGCCGGGCACCGGCTGGCGCATCTCAATTCGACCGATCGCCTGCTCGTGCCGATGGGCAGGCCTGACTCAGCGCCGCCACGCCGGTCGGAGCCCAACGATCTCGGCCTCGGCTCCCCTGGGCCGGCCGCGTCGGCGATCGCCCTGATCGGCGGCTGGCTGGCCGAGACGCCGCTCGGCTGGCCCATCGCCTGGATCGTCGTCGCCATCGTCGGCCTGTGCGTCGCGCTGGCCCGGCCGGAGAGCCCGGCGCGCGATCTCGCGCTGGCGCTCGCGGTCTCGGCGCTCATGCTTGAGGCGAGCTTCGCCATGGTGAGTATCGCCTCCGATCTTCGCTATCACCTCTGGCCGATGATGGCGGCGGCGCTGGCGGCCATATTGCTGGCCGGCGAGCGGTGGCCGTCGCGGCGTGTGCTGGTCCTCGGCGGTGCGGCGCTGGCACTGGTCGTCGCGGCCGGAATCGCGGCGCGGATATCGTTGCCGCGAAGCCCGACGAGCTATCAGGGCATGCTGGGCTGAACAATCGAACCGGGCCCCAGGCCGATATCGGGTAATGCGTGCCGGAGCCTGACGAGACCGGACCCGATACGAACCCGGCTCGTTGGAGCGTTTGCGCGGAAGAAGAAGGGAACCGATGCCTCACGCCAGCATGATCGTCACCTGCGCCGGGCCCGACAGTCCGCACGCGTTCGACATCGTTCCGCTTCAGCCCCGCAACGGTACGCTCGATGCGATGTGCCCCGTTTGCAAGGGACATGGGCAATGGAACAGCGAAATCGATCTGGTGAGTTTCCGCTGCAAACGCGTGATCTGCGATCATTGTCTCGGCGCGGGGTGGGCGGAGACGGGCGACGATCCCATCGGCCTTCCCGATATCGAGATGACACCCGGGGGCTACCCGCAATGGACGACGCGGTATGTCTCGGCGCGGGAGATGACGGAACAGGATCTCGATCGCGCCCGGCTGATCGCACCATAGAGCTCTATTCAGCCAGGCCGGAGGCGCCGATCGATTCTCGTGCCGGTGCCATCCGCCGAGCGAGAGATCGACCCTCCGGTTGAAGACCTGCCGCTATGCAAACCCATCGGGACATGCCGGATACGTTCATGTGTCAGTCGATGATATCCGCGCCCTTCGACTTCAAACGGGCAAGGCCGTCCTTCATCTGCTGCAATTGTTCAGGCGGGTGCCCCTGCCACTTAGTGACTTCGCCAATGACTCGCAGTGGATCGCGGGAGCGATAGGAGAGCGTCGGATTACCGGGAAACTTCTTGTCGGTCAGGTTGGGATCGTCCACGATCGGCCCGGTCGGTTCCACGACGTAAATCCGTTCTCGCTCACCGTTCACGGCAAGCTCGGCACCCCAGATCGCCGCATCGAGCGTACCTGCCAGATACACCCAGGATAACGGCGTGGCTTCGGTAAAGTTGGACTGGTAGCCGACGACGATCAGGTCTCCGGGGTTCAAATCGGCCCGTGTCCCGTGGAAGAATGATGGTGAAAACATGCTGGCGGAAGCTGACATGGCTCGCGGCTCCTTTGATGCGAATCGAGGGCCGTTTTCATAGGACAAGGGCCCCGGCTTGCGGCAACCCCCACCATGCGATACACGATAATAGTGGGAGATACGGCGAGACCCTCCGACTCAGTTTCAGCGATGCATTCAGGCAGGGCGGCAGGCTGACATCGGCCGGCATGGGCGACTTGAACTTCCCATTCTCCTGTCCATTCACTTTTAGCCTCTCGGCTTCGTGAACAGAATGGATTGGGCATTCCCGCCCACCTGCTGACCGGAATCAAGCGGCTGATGGTGACCGTCAAGCCCGTTCATGCCGGGGATAGTTTGCTGAATGGCATGAGACCGTCCTCAGCCGCGCCGTGCGGTGACGTTGAGTCACGGTACGGAAAAATCCAGCGAAGACATAATGAAGAAGCTCCATATGCCAAGTAAGATGCCTCCCGGGAAGCATTGGTCGATCGTCGAATATCTTCACGAGACGGTCAAGAATCCAAACATCCATATCCGCGGGCGAAACAGCTATTATAGCGATGCCTGGTCGGGCTCGTTTGAGCAGAGCGTTGTCCGCTATCTCTACGGTGACGAATACAGCGCAGCCACCTGGGTGTCGCAATGGCCCATCGACCAGCTCTATATCGGCGATCATGTGTGCATCGCTGCGGAGGCGGTCATCCTCATGGGTGGCAACCACACTCACCGCACTGACTGGTTCAGCCTCTACCCCTTTCCCGAAGTCATTCTCGATGCGTACGCGGGCAAGGGAGATACGGTCATCGGAGACGGCGCCTGGATCGGCATGCGCGCCATGATCATGCCCGGCATCACCATCGGCGAAGGTGCGGTCATTGCCTCCGGTGCAATCGTCACGAAGGATGTCGCGCCTTACATGGTCGTGGCCGGCAATCCCGCTGCTCCCATCCGCCAGCGTTTTCCATCGGACACGGTCGCCGTCCTCCTCGCCCTGGGCATCTACCAGTGGGAGAAGGCGAAGTTCGATGCGTTGAAATCGTTCATCTGCTCCGATGATATCGCGGCGCTCGCTGCCGCGTCGTCAAAATATGATGCCGAGCTGGAAGCAGGGGCCTGCGCGTAGCGGAGGAAGGTTGCCGGATCGACCTGATCCGGTCGCCGGCACGGGTGAGCGTCCGGATCCGTGATGGCTTCAGGGGAGCTTTTGGCAGGCGACGTGCCTGGCCGGACGCCCAATCACGCCGGATCATTCGCAACCTTGGCTTTGACCCTCGCGATGCTGCGTTCGGAAAATTCGGCGAAGAGAGGCCTGGCGCGTTCGATATTCTTCTTGCGGTACGCAGTAATGGCTTCGCGCAGAAGTTGGCGATCGTTCAAGTCGGCGTTGCTCATCTCGACCTCCGGACGACGGTAAAGGGGACCAGGCATGGCCCCCGCTACTAAGCCTGTTCGGCAAACTCGGCGAGCAGTTTCCCGAAATCCGCCATCTCCGGAAACTGCGGATAGCGGTGCTTTGCGGGTGTCTTCGCCCAGGGCAGCGCTTCGCTGGTATAGGTCTCCATGAACGGAACGTACCACCCTGCGTCGTCGAGCATCGTCGGGCGGACATTGACGAAGCCGACGTCGAACGCGATCCGGGTGAACACCCAACTCTTGCACCAGTCGCAGTGATGATGCTGCGATTGGTCGCCGTGGAGCCCTCCGATCACGGTGTCGCCTTTCGTTACCGTGAAGCCGTCGATGGGAATGGCGACGCTGAGCGAATAGGCGCTGGCGCTCATCTTCTGGCAGCCGGTGCAATGGCATGCCATCGTCATCATCGGCGGCTTGTCGATCCGGATGCGCACCTTGCCGCAGCGGCAGCCACCTTCCATCGGCAGGGTCATCTGGGCCATCATCACTCTCCGGTTGCTACTGGACTCGCTCCCTTTGCCACGGGCAGAAATGCCGCGACAGGGGAGAAGCTTCATGCCGTTCGCGATTCTATGGCCGACCTTCGCGCTGGTCGCGCTGATCGTCACGATATGGTTCTGGCTGTTCGTCGAGCGGATCGGCCATATCAGGCGCAACCCGCCATCCGCGGAGGATTTTGCAAGCGGGGAAGCGGCGCTGCGCTACTTCCAGCCAGTCGAGATGCCCGCGAACAATCTGCGGAATCTCTTCGAGATGCCGGTGCTCTATTTCGCCATCGTGCCGCTGCTGATGATCACCCATCAGGCCAACCATGTGCAGGTGGCGCTGGCCTGGGCCTATGTTCTCCTGCGGGTTCTCCACAGTTTTATCCACATCGTTGTGCGCAAGGTTCAGTTGCGCGCGATGACCTACTGGCTGGGCAGCGCGGTGCTGATGGCGATGTGGATCGGTTTCGCCGTCGATATCGCAAGCGCGTCGGCCCGATATCAGGATGCGATGGGGAATATCGGCATATAGGGGGCAGTCGCGCTGACCGCCCCCTGTAAGGATCAGGCTGTAAGGATCAGGCGGGTTCGCCGTTCGAACTGACCACGATGATGTCCGGCGCCGGGGCCATCGGTACGTGGCGCTCGAAATTGCGAGTGCCCGCGTCGGCCGCGATATGCTTCAGGCGGCCGTCGATCGACGCGCCATTCTCGATCGCGATCGTCTCATATTCGACATCGCCGGTGATCCGCGCGGCACGTTCGATGGTGAGTTGGCGCACCGAGACCGACCCTTCGATCGCACCAGCCAGGCGCGCGATGTCTGCCTTGACCGATCCACTGATCCGGCTGTCCGTGCCCTGCACGATGCTGCCGCAATTCACGTCGCCCTCGATGCGGCCGTCGATATGCAGGTCGGCCGTCGCCGTCACGTTGCCGACGATGGTGACGTCGGGCCCGAGCACCGAGAACATCCCGCGCTTCCCGCCCGACGGCTGGGCTGCAGGGGCGGGCGGCAGCGTGACGCCCGGATCGCGACTATTCCTGTTGTTGTTGAACATCGACATCCGAATGAATCCCCCACTCCCGAATCGCACGAATGGGTCAGATAGCTACCATAGGTTACGGTTTTGCCGCAGCGCCGATCGTCAAATTGTACGTGCCATAAGAGGATTGTCGTTCGCAGCGGGCTTGAGCAGCGGCCGGGCCAGGAAAAGCGTCGCGACGATCATCGCCACTGCGCCAAGCGCGGCCAATCCGGCGATGCCGCTCAGATAGCTGAGCAGCGCCAGGGTCGAGCCCGCCTGGACCAGAATCGCGATCGTCAGGCTTGGCCTGTCGCGGCATACCAGTGCCAGGACCAGCGCCAGCACATCGGCGAGGAAGAAATAGCGCTCATGCATGCGGGGCAGCAGCCCGGCGGTGACGAGCGTCGCCAGCAAGGCAGCGGACAGAAGCGCCCTGTTGTCGAGAATCTGGGTCGAGAAGCGCGCGATATAGGCAGCGGTCCCGCCGATCGCGGCGGCGCAGGCCAGGCCGGAGAGCGACAGGCCGAGCGGGAGCGCCTGCAGGATCGCCCAGATATTCGGCGCGTTGAACGACAGCATCTGAAAGGTGTCTGCCTGGCGCAGATAGATCGTCGCGAGATCGGCTGCGGGCCAGCCTGCCGCCCAGGCCGGCAGCATCGTCACGATCGTGACGGCGGGCGCGATGAGCCAGAGCCCCAGCGGCACGCGACGCTTGATCAGCAACGCCAGAAAGAAGGGCGCGACCAGCACCGCCTGTGCCTTGAACGCCAGCGCCAGCCCGCACCAGGCGAGCATCGCGGCATGCCGGCGATCCAGCGCGGCGGCGATGCCCATCACGCACGGTGCAGCCCATAGCGCGTCACACTGGCCGAATAGCGTTGCGTTGAGCAGGATGCTGGGCATCGCGAAGACCAGCGTGGCGGTGCGAAGTGGCTGGGGCGTATCGAAACGCGAGAGCAGGTGCCGCACTGCGAAGGCCAGCGCCACCGTTCCGGCGATCGACAGCAGCTTGATCAGCATCATGGCCGGCAGCACGCCGTTGAACAGGCTCAGCGCGGCAAGAAGGTAGAGATAGGGCGGGGCATAGTTGGAAAAGGGCTCAGCGAAGGACGCCGCAGGGCCGGTCGCGACGATATGGTCGAACCAGGGGAGGAGGTACGTCGTCATGTCCGTGGTGACGAGGGGCATCGTCATCCACACCACGGCCACCCACAGGACCGTCAGTGCCACGGCGAGCGGCATTGGGATTGATGGCAGGGCGGAGACGGGCTTGCGAACCATCATCATGCCCCGGCCTTGCCCCAGCGGGTGTTGAGGTCACGTTAAGGAGGGGCCACGCGGATCGTCCAAGGTTGCGCCCGGCGCTCGCCTGTGTTCCACTGCCGTCCAACGACATGCGCCCTGGAACACAGGGGAAAGGTGGGAGGATGGCGACAGCTGTGGTCGAGCGACCCGTGATTCCGTCGCCACCGGGCCTGCCCGTCGTCGGGCATCTCCACCAGATCGCCCGCGCCGGGCTGATCGGTCACCTGCTCGCCGTCAGCCGTGATTTCCCCCAGGGCATCTTCAAGCTCAAATTCGGCAGCCGGATCGGCCTGTTCGTCACTTCGCCCGATCTCGTCGCCGAATTGTGCGACGAGACTCGCTTCCGCAAGATGCCCGGGCCTGGCCTGCGGGTGGTGCGCAAGTTCGCCGGCGACGGACTGTTCACCGCGTTCAGCGAGGAACCGAACTGGGGCAAGGCGCATCGCATCCTGCTTCCCGCCTTCAGCCAGCGTGCGATGCGCGGCTATTTCGACATGATGCTCGAGGTGGCCGACCAGCTTGTCGGCAAATGGTCGCGCCTGTCGGGGACTGACGTGCTCGTCGCTGACGACATGACCCGCTTCACGCTCGATTCGATTGCGGTCGCAGGCTTCGGCCACCGCTTCAACAGCTTCGAGAAGGAGGAACTGGACAGCTTCCTGGAGGCGCTCGGTCGGGCGCTGGGTGAATCGCTCAATATGATCACTCGGCTGCCGATCCAGCAGCGCTTCGCCAAAAAGGCGATGCGCCAGTACGAGGCCGACATCGCCGAGATGAACGCGCTGGTCGATGGCATCATCGCCGAACGCCGCCTTCATCCCAACGACGGGAAGGACCTGCTCAACCTCATGCTGAGTGCGGTCGATCCTGAAACGGGCGAGGGCCTCGACGACATCAACATCCGCTATCAAGTGCTCACCTTCCTGATCGCCGGGCATGAGACGACATCGGGGCTGCTCACCTTTTCCCAGCATCTGCTGCTGCGCCATCCGCACGTCCTGGCGCAGGCCTATGCCGAGGTCGATCGGGTCCTGCCCGGCGACAAGCGTCCTGACTATACCGACATCGTGAAGCTGGAGGTGATCGAGCGCATCCTGAAGGAGGCGATGCGCCTCTGGCCGACGGCGCCCGCCTTCAGCGTCGCGCCGTTCGAGGACGTGGTGATCGGCGGCAAATGGCACATGCGCAAGGATCGGCCGATCAACGTCTTCTCGCCCGGCCTGCACCGCGATCCCGGCGTCTGGACCGATCCGGAAGAGTTCGACATCGACCGCTGGCTGCCCGAGGCTGAGGCCGCCCGGCATCCCCATGCCTACAAGCCGTTCGGCAATGGCGAGCGCGCCTGCATCGGCCGCCAGTTCGCCATGGTCGAGGCGAAGCTCGCCCTCGCCATGCTGCTCCAGAAATTTGCGATCAGCGATCCCCATGCCTACAGGCTGCGGATCAAGGAAACGCTCTCGATCAAGCCGGACGAGTTCTACATGCGCGTCCGGCTTCGCGCGCCGCACGAACGTCTGAGCGTCGCTCCCGTCGAAGCGCGGGTGGAGGAGGCGCCGGTCGCCTCGGTTTCCGGCACGGGCCAGCGTTTCGCGGTGCTCTACGGCTCAAGCCTCGGCACCGCGCGTGACATTGCGGAGGAGATCGCCGAGCGCGCCAATCTCGATGGGTTCGAGACGATCGTTCGCTCGATGGACGAAAGCTTCAAGGGTGGCGCGGTGCCCGAGGACAAGGTGATCGTCATCGTCACCGCCACCTATAATGGCCGTGCACCCGACAGTGCGCTCGCCGTTGAGAAAGGGCTGGATGCCGGCGCCTTCGAGGGCGCTGACTGGAGCGGCGCGCGCTTCGCCGTGCTCGGCATCGGCAACAGCCAATGGCCGAATTACCAGATCTTTCCGAAACGGGTGGATGCCGCGATCGAGGCTGCGGGCGCGACCCGCCTGCTGCCCCGCGCAGAGGCGGACGGGCAGGGTGATTTCGACGGTGCCGTCGCCGGTTTCGTGCGCGATCTGTGGAAGGCGCTGGGCAGCGATGCGGCACCGAGCGAATCCGTCTCGACCCTGTCGCTCCAGCCGATCGATACGTCGGCGGCACGCGCCGCCGCCTTGCCGGAACATGCCCAGCAGCTTGAGATCGCCGGCAATGACGAACTGATCCTGCCAGCCGACGGCTTATGGGATTTCGCGAAGGAGCCGCCACGCCCCTCGACCCGTTTCATTCGCATCCGCCTGCCACAGGGCCAGCATTACCACACCGGCGATCACATCGCCGTCTATGCCCATAACCGCCCCGATCTGGTCGAGCGCGCGATCGACCGGCTCGGCCTGAAGGGTTCGAGCCAGTTGCGCGTGGACGGGCAGGGCGGGCGCTTCCGCCACTTGCCGCTCGGCCAGACGGTGACGGTCAGGCAATTGCTGACCGACTTCGTCGAACTGTCCGATCCGCTGCCTAGGCGCGCGCTCGCAGTGATCGCGGGGCAGACCCGCTGCCCCAACACGAAGCGAGCGCTTGTCCAACTCGAAGAGGCATTCGATGCGGAGGTGGCGGGCAAACGCCTCACTCTGCTCGATCTGCTCGACCAGCATCCCGCCGCGGAGCTCTCGCTCGACTCGCTGGTCGAATTGTCGGCGGCGATCTCCCCGCGTTTCTATTCGATCGCGTCCAGCCCGCTCGTGTCGCCCGATGTTGCCGAACTGATCGTCGGCACCATGGCCGCGCCCGCCTGGTCGGGCCTTGGCGAACATCGCGGCTTCGCCTCCGGCTATATGCAGGGCGTTGCGCCGGGAGACCAGGTGTTCGGCTATGTCCGCCGCCCGAACCCGCCCTTCGCGCCGCCGGCCGATTCAAGCGTACCGATGATCCTGATCGGGCCCGGGACCGGCTTCGCGCCCCTGCGCGGCTTCATCCAGGAACGCGCGGCGCAAAAACTGGCGGGGAAGGAGGTTGCGACCAGCCTGCTCTTCTTTGGTTGCCGCCATCCCGATCACGACTGGTTCTGCCGCGACGAGGTCGAAGGCTGGGCGCGGGATGGGGTGATCGACCCCTATCTCGCCTTCTCCGCTGTCGATTCCCATCCGTGGAAGTTCGTTCAGGACGCACTCTGGGCCGAACAGGATCGCGTCTGGGCTGCGCTCAGCGCTGGCGCGCAGATTTTCCTGTGCGGTGACGGTCGTTTCATGGCGCCCGCGGTACGCGACACGCTGATCCGCATCCAGATGCAGCAGGCCGGCGACGAACATGCACAGGGATCGGCCTGGCTTGAAGAACTGATCGAGGACGGACGCTTCCACCAGGACGTGTTCGGGTTTGGGAAATAGCCGCCCTCTCCCCTCCGGGGAGAGGGCAGTCGAGCGTAGCGACGGCGGGAGAGGGGCAGTGAGGCGAGGGCGGTTTGACACACCGCCCCTCTCCCCCGCCCTCTCCCCGGAGGGGAGAGGGAGTAAGCATGCTTCAGCTATCGGGCCAGGACGCGTCATTCGTCTATCTGGAGACGCCGCACACACCGATGCACATCGGCTCGGTCGCCATCTACGATCCCGCGACAGCGCCGGGCGGTTTCGTCCGCTTCAAGGATATCCTCAACTTCATCGGTTCCCGACTGTCCGGCGCGCGCAGCTTTCGCCAGCGGCTGGTGCGGGTGCCGTTCGATCTCGACCATCCCTATTGGATCGAGGACCCGGAGTTCGACCTTGAATTCCACGTCCGCCATATCGCGCTGCCCAAGCCCGGTGACTGGCGCCAGCTCTGCATCCAGGTCGCTCGCCTCCACTCGCGCCCGATGGACCTCAACAAGCCGCTCTGGGAATTCACCGTGATCGAGGGACTCGACAATGTGGAGGGCCTGCCGCCCGGCTGTTTCGCGCTGGTGTCGAAGGTTCATCATGCGGCGGTCGACGGCATGTCCGGCGTCGAGATGTCGACCGCCGTCCACGATCTCGACGCAAGCATGGCGCCGCCTAAGGAGAAGGACGAGTGGAAGCCGGAGCACATGCCCAATGTGGCTGACCTGCTCGCCCGCAGCTATTTCAACTCGCTCCGCCAGCCGATGCGTGTGGTCGAGACGATCGGCCGCTCGCTCCCCGGCATGGCCAAGCTGGCCGCGACGGTCGGCAAAGGCGAGGTGAGCCTGTCCAATACGAAGATGGCGCCCAGGACCCGCTTCAACGGCAAGGTATCGCCGCACCGCATCTTCGACGCAGTGCCCTTCAAGCTCGCCGAGATTCGCGCGATCAAGGATGCGGTGGCCGATGCGACGGTCAACGACGTGATCCTTGCCATCGTCGGAGGAGGGCTTCGCACCTATCTCGAAGACAAGAACGAACTGCCCAAGGAATCGCTCACCGCGATGGCGCCGATCTCGGTGCGCGGGGAAGGGGAGAAGGCGGCGCTCGGCAACCTCGTCTCGGCGATGGTCATCCCGCTTGGCACGCACATTGCCGATCCGCTGGCGCGGCTGAAATATGTCCATGACGAGGCGGTCAATTCAAAGGCGATGACGAACGCCGTCGGTGCGCGCAGCCTTGCGGACTACAGCCAGCTCATCCCCTCGGGTCTCGCCGGCCTGGCGGCGCGCCTCTACACGAGGGTGGGGGCAGCGAACACGCACGCACCGGTGTTCAACACGGTCGTCACCAATGTACCAGGCCCGCGCGTCCCGCTTTATTTCTGCGGCGCGAAGATGCTGGCGAGCTACGGCACCGCGCCGGTGTTCGATTCCATGGGTCTGATCAATCCGGTCTATTCCTATGGCGACACCATCGCGATCTCCTTCACCGCCGATCGCGACATGATGCCCGATCCGGAAAGATATGCCGCTGCGCTCAAATCGTCGTTCGAAGCGTTGAAGGCAGTGACGATCGGCGGAACTGAGCCAGTGAAACCCAAAGCCGCGCCCAGGCCAAGGGCCGCGGTCAAACCCAAACCGGCGGCGAAGCCGGCACCTCGCAGGAAAGGAGCAGCATGATGGCCGAGAAAAAGAGCACCACGGAAAAGGTGAAGGACACGATCAACGAAAAGATCGTCGATCCGGCGAAGAAGGCGGGCGAGGCGATGCGCGCCTCGGGCGCCAAGGTCGCCGAAGGCGGCTCGACCGTGAGCATGAAGCTGATCGACCAGGCCGAGAACAATGCCCGCCAGGCCTTTGCCGCGATGCGCGCCGCCGCCGCGGCCAAGGACCTGTCCGAAGTGATGAAGGTGCAGGGCGACTATCTGCGCGACCAGGGCAGCCGCAGCATGAGCCAGGCGCGCGAGATCGGCGAACTGATCATGCAGATCGGCCGCGACGCCGTCGCCCCGCTGAAGGGCGACAAATAACCTTTCGCCCTCTCCCTCGCGCGAGGGAGAGGGCGAAAATATCCGGTCGTCGGCCCGCCTGAGCCTTCCCGAACATGACAATAAGTTCATTTGAACCCGCTTCGGGAGAGGCACATCGTCCCCGCATCCTGCCGCCGGTACCCGGCGGCTTCAGGGGAGAAGAGCGATGTCGCGATGGTCGATTGCAGCCTGTGTAATCACGGGCACCATGCTGCTGGCGGCGGCGCCCGCTTCGGCGCGCAACTATGATTGTTCGAAGGCAGGCAACGCCAACAAGGCGGCGTGCAAGGGCGCAGCGGTTGCCGTGCCCAAGCCAGCGGTGAAGCCGGCACCCGCAGCAGCGGTGAAACCGGCGCCCGTGGCGGCGGCCAAGCCGGCTGCGGTTCCGGCTGCCGCCCGGCATTATGACTGCTCCAAGGCGGGTAATGCCACCAAGGCAGCCTGCCGCGGTGCAACCCCCGTTGCACCCGTCGTCGCGGCCCGTCCGGCACCGGCCCCCGCGCCGCGCCCGATGCCGGTCTCCCATCCGCAGCCTGTCGCGAGGCCCGCTGCACCCGCGCAGCCGAGTGGCCGGATCGTCGCCTGGACGACCAAGACCGGCAAGGTCGTCCACTACGACTGCTCGAAGGCAGGGAATCTCAACAAACAGGCGTGCAAGCAATAGCAGGGGAGCCCGGGCCCGTTATCGGGTCCGGGCTTCAGTTCCTAGGCATGCCCGGCAAAGGGATAGACAAGCGCTTTCAGCCCGTTCCGCTCGAACGGCCGCCAGTCGTTCTCGGCCTGGGCAAGCCGGTCGGCGATCGCGTACAGTACCGCCGGGTTCACCCCGAGCCCGCAGTGGCTGCCATGCACCTCGATATTGTCGGTTTCGGGCCCGCGCGGCTCGATGCAGTTCCGCCATGCGACCACACCGTCTTCGCGCGAATAGATCGCGGTTGACGGCACCGGCGGCGGCGCAGCGCTTTCGCGGAGCTGGCTGCGCACGTCGGGATCGTCGATCTTCTGCCCTGTCAGCACCTCATAGGCACGCCAAACATTGGTTGCGCGCGGTGTGCCGGTGAAGGGCGACCCGAGCGAGATCACCTGCCGCACTGCCTCCGGCACTCGGCGTGAAAGCTGGCGCGCCATCACGCCGCCCAGGCTCCAGCCGACCAGGCTCACTTTCTGGCCGGTCGCCTCGTGGATATCGCGCAGCCGTTCGACCAGCTTCTCGCCCTCATAGCCGATCGCCTTGGGGCCAAGGTTGCGGCCGAGCCCCCATTCATGCGCATCATAGCCGAGCGAACCCAGGAACCGTCGCAGCACCGTGGTCGACCGGTCGCTGGTGACGAAGCCCGGCAGGACCATCACCGGATGCCCGTCGCCGCGCGGCGCGGTGGCGAGGATCGGCGCCGCTAGGCCAAGCGAGCCGAATTCGGCAAGCGCGCGCGGCAACTCGGTAAAGGCGAGAAGCGCTGACGGCGGCCGTATCTCTTCGGCGCTGGGTGCAGTCATTCGGTCATCCTTCCTGTACATGCAGTCTGAACGTGCTGCATTGCGATATGGTTCATTCATCCATCCCGAACGCCCGGTGTTGCGCTGAAACCCGCGCGACGTCATGAGCCAGGATCGCGAGGTCGTGCGGCTTGCCGTCGCGGTCGCGGACATGGTCCTTCAACAGTGCCTCCGCGCGGAAACCCAGGCTCTCGAACAGCATCACCGATCCGATCTGGTCGGGGGTCATCTGCGCCGTCAGCTTCTCGAGCCCGCGCTCCATCGCGACGGTATAGATCGCCTCGAGCAGGTCGCGGCCGATGCCGCTGCCGCGCTTGCCCGGCGCGACGAGCAGCCGGATCTCGCCGACATGCGCGCTCCACCCGAGCGGATCGCGCACCAGCGCCGCCGTGCCGACGAACCGCCCGCCATCCTCGGCGACAAGGCTATCGATCCAGCCCTCCTCGATCGCCGACTGCCAGGCATCGACGACGCGTGGATGTTTCAGGTCGCGACCCAGGAACAGCAAGTCATGCTCGGGCAGGGTGTTGGCGAAGGCGAGCATCGCGTCGCGGTCGCCCGGCGCGAACCGCCTGATGTGATGGCTCATGTCGACCTTTCCCCCAACCACTCGACCAATCTCGGCCATAGCCGCTTGATCGCGTTGCCCCCGGCGACGAGGCTGACATGGCCGCCCTTCAATGTCACCTGTTCCTTGTCGGCCGATCCGATCTTGTCGATCAGCGGCGCTGACGCGGCGGACGGCACGATATGGTCGTGTTCGGCGGTGACGTGAAGGAAGGGCGCGGTGATCGCGGCCAGGTCGACCGCCCGCCCGCCGACCTCCATCGTGCCCTCGTTGAGCGCGTTGCCCCACATCAGCTTCTTGGTCGTCTCGCGGAAATATTCGCCCGCCAGCGGCAGCGTGTCGCTGGCCCAGCGATCGAACATGCGGAAGGATTTGACGTACTCGTCGTTCCAGAGGTTATCGATCAGCCTGATATTCCCCGCGATCCGCGCGCCGGGACGCAGCATGTCGAACGCGGTGTAGAGATAATCCGCCGGGCAATTGCCGAACGTATCGACCAGCCGGTCGACATCGAAGAAGCGTTTGTCGGCCCAGGCCTGGAACATCTCCATCTTCGAGAAATCGACCGGCGTGGTGAAGGTAACGAGGTTCTTCATCGGCGCGTCCGGGTGCAGCGCGGCCCAGAGCAGGGACAGCACGCCGCCGAAGCAATAGCCGATGACGGTGAACTCGTCCTCGCCGGTCTCCCGCCGAACCCGCTCGATCGCGGAGGGGATGAAATCCAGCACATAATCGTCGAGCTTCAAGCCCTTCTCGTCCGCGCGGGGCGGGCTCCAGTCGAGCATGAACACGTCGAATCCCGCCTTGAGTAGATATTCGACCAGGCTCTGCCCCGGCACCATGTCGAAGATATAGCCGCGATTGGTCGTCGCCATCACCAGCAGCAACGGCACCCGGTACACCTCGTCGGTCATCGGGCGATAATGATAGAGGTTCATCGTGCCGCGCTGGATCAGCAGATCCTTGGGGCTGGCACCCAGCGTCGGCGCCGGCGAGGCGAAATAATCGAGCCCCTTGAAGTTGCGCTGCAACGCGCGGTCGAACGCCGTGCTGGCCTGGGTGAACAGGTCGGGGGCGTTCCGGTCGGCCATGGTCAGCGCTGCGACCCGCTCAAGCCGGCTTCTCCGGCGGCTTGCGGGTGCGCTTGGGCCGTGGCCGCTCCGACGGCACGATGCCTTGCGGAACGCCCGAGGCCTGCGCCATCAGCAACGCCTCGATCCGCCCGACAGACTCCTCGATCCGCCTGACGCGGGCCGACAGGTCCTCGACCTCGCTGCGGCTCGGCATGTTGGCGGCGGCCAGCGCCTTGTCCATCATCTGGTGCGCGGCCGCCTGGGCGGTCATCGTCGCGCTGCTGGCGCCCTGCATCACGCGGGAGAATTCGCCCGACTTCATCACCTGGCCGCCGAACTGGTTGGCCATCTGCTCCCACTGGCCGAGCATTTCGCGGAAGAATGCGCCTGGATCGGGTGGGGTCGTCATGCAACCGCCATCTTTTACCGGCTTTAAGCATCCGTCAAGCGAGCCTGCTGCAGGACAGGCCGCAGCATCGCCGCAGCAATCAGTCGGTGGTGGCGCTGCCTGTCGGCTCCGGCCCGGCCGCCGTAGCGTCCAGCATCGAATCCCCGCCCAGCGCACGATAGAGCGTGACGAGGTTGGTCGCCGCGACGAGCTGGGTCGAGACGAGCTGGCGTCGCGCCGAATAGAGCGATCGCTGCGAATCCAGATTCTGCAGGAAGGTGTCGATGCCGCCGCGATAGCGCGCGTCGGACAGGCGATAATTGTCAGCCGCCGCGCTGGCCAGCGCCTCGGTTGCGCGCATCTGCTCGGTGATCGTACCGCGCCGTGCCAGCGCATCCGACACTTCGCGGAACGCGGTCTGGATCGCTTTCTCGTAGCCGGCGAGCGCTGCGTCGCGCTGCGCCTCGGTCTGGCGCACATTCGCCCGGCCCGCGCCGGCGTTGAAGATCGTGTAGCTGGCATTGGCGCCGGCCGAATAGTTGAAGGATCCCCCCTCGAAGAGACTGCCGAGCGAGCCGCTCGCCAGCCCAAGCACCGTCGTCAGCGAGATGCGCGGGAACAATGCCGCCCGTGCCGCGCCGATCTGCGCATTGGCGCCGCGAAGCTGATATTCGGCCTGCACCACGTCGGGACGCCGCAGCAATATGCCTGAATCGATCCCCGCCGGCGGCTCGGCGACCGTCTTGCCGGCTTCCTCGATCGATCCGGGCAGCAGGCCGGGGTCGATCGGTGCGCCGACCAGCAATTGCAGTGCGTTGATATCCTGCGCGACCCTGGTGGTCTGCTGCGCAAGGTCGGATTGCGCGGTGGCCAGTACCGTCTCCGCCTGGCGCAGGTCGGTGCGCGGTGCGATACCGCCCTCAAGCCGGGCCCGGGTCAGCGTGACGCTTTTCTCGGCGCTCGCGGCGGTGTCCTGCGCGATCGCCTGCAGGCTCTTGTCGGTGCCATAGGTCAGCCAGGCGCTGGCGATATCGCCGACCAATGTCAGGCGCGTCGCCCGCGCTGCCGCTTCGGTCGCGAAATAGCTGTTCTGCGCCGCGGTGCTGAGGGACCGGATACGGCCGAACAGGTCAAGCTCGAACGCGGTGATGCCGCCATCGACCGAGAAATTGCTGCGCTCGCCGTTGCTGTTCCCATTATCGGCATGGGTCGCTCCGCCCGATACGGCGAGTGCCGGGAACAGCGCCGAACGCTGGATGCGATATTGCGCCCGTGCGGCAGCGATGTTTGCCGCGGCGATGCGCAGGTCGCGATTGTTGATCAACGCCTGCTCGATCAGCGACTGCAGCCGCGTATCGCGGAAGATGTCGCGATAGGTGACGGTGGGCAGCGCTGCCTCGCTCTGCTTCAGATAGGCGTCGCCGGCCGGCCAGGACGACGGCACCGGCACTTCGGGGCGGACATATTTGGGCGCCATCGAGCAGGCACCGAGCGATGTCGCCGCGAGCAATATGGTCAGGCGGCGCATCACGCGATCCCCTCTTCGGGCTGCACCGGTTGGGCAGGGGGCGCGGGGTGCTCGTGGTGCAGATGTGCCAGCACGTTGCGGGTGCCCCGGCGAACCAGCACGAAGAACAGCGGGATGTAGAAGATCGCGAGGATCGTCGCGGTCAGCATCCCGCCGATCACCGCCGTGCCGATCGCGACACGGCTGTTCGCGCCAGCCCCGGTCGACACGGCGAGCGGCAGCACGCCGAAGATGAAGGCGAAGCTGGTCATCAGGATCGGGCGGAGACGTATTCGGGCCGCCTCCAGCGCCGCCTCGATCACACGCTTGCCCTGCTTCTCGGCCTGTTCAGCGAACTCGATCATCAGGATCGCGTTCTTCGCCGCCAGCCCCATCGTCGTCAGCAGGCCGATCTGCAGGTACACATCGTTCTCCAGCCCGCGCAACGTCACCGCGAAGATCGCCCCGACCAGCCCGAGCGGGATGACGAGCAGCACCGCGATCGGGATCGACCAGCTCTCGTACAGCGCGGCGAGGCACAGGAAGACGACGAGCAGCGACAGCGCATAGAGATACGGCGCCTGCCCCGAGGAGAGGCGCTCCTGGAAGGACAGGCCGGCCCAGGCGACGCTGGTGCCGGGATATTGCGCGGCGAGCTGTTCCATCCGGTTCATCGCCTCGCCCGAGCTGACGCCCGGCGCGGCCTGGCCCTGCAGCTCATAGGCTGAGAAGCCGCCGAACCGGCTGAGCGACGAGGGCGCGGTGCCCCAGGAAACGTTGGCGAAGGACGAGAAGGGGGCCATGTCGCCGGTCGATCCGCGGACGAACCAGGAGCCGATGTCATCCGGCGCCGCACGGAACGGCGCATCGCCCTGGACATAGACACGCTTCACGCGGCCGCGGTCGTTGAAGTCGTTGACGTACCGGCCGCCCCAGGCGGTCGACAGCGTCGCATTGACGTCGGCCTGGTTCAGTCCGAGCGTGCTCAGCTTCTGCGCATCGACATCGACCTTCAGCGTCGGCTGGTCCTGCAGGTCGGTGGGGCGCACCGCCTGGAGTGTCGGGTCGGCACGCGCCGCGGCGAGCAGCTTGTCGCGCGCTACCTTGAACTCCTCGCGGCTCAGCCCGCCGGTATTCTGGAACTCCATCTGGAAGCCGGCCGACTGGCCGAGCCCGCGTACGGCCGACGGCACGGTCGAATAGAATTCGACGTCGCGCAGGCCGCCCAGCGCGGCGGTCGCCCGTCGCGCGATCGCGTCGGCGCCGTTCTTCTCGCCCTTGCGTTCCGACCAGTCCTTCAGCGCGACGAAGCCGCGGCCGGTATTCTGGCCGCCGCCGCCACCGCCCGCGACCGTCATGATCGCGTCGGTATCCTTGCCCTCGGTCTTGAGGAAATATTTCTCGATCTCGCGCTGCGCCTGCTGGGTCTTGCCGATCGTCGCGCCGGGGGCGAGGTTGAACTGGATGCTGGTCGTGCCCTGGTCCTCGGTCGGCAGGAAGCCGGTCGGCAGCCTGACGAACAGGATCACCAGGATCGCGACGGTGATGGCATAGATGATCAGGAACAGGGCCTTGCGATCGACCACCTTGGAGACGGTGTTGGTATAGCGCTCGACCATGCGTTCGAAACTGGTGTTGAACCAGGTCTTGGCGCCCTCCATCCGGTGCTGGATCCACCGGATCGATTCATGCCTGCTCTCGCTTTCCTCGTCCTTGCGCTTGAGCATGGTCGCGGTCAGCGCCGGTGTGAGCACCAGCGCGACCACCACCGACAGCACCATCGCCGAGACGATGGTGATGGAGAATTGCCGGTAGATCACGCCGGTCGATCCGCCGAAGAACGCCATAGGCAGGAACACCGCCGACAGGACCAGCGCGATGGCGATCAGCGCGACGGTGATCTCGTTCATCGACTCGATCGTCGCGTCGCGCGGGCTCATGCCCGGATTCTCTTCCATCAGGCGCTCGACATTCTCGACGACGACGATGGCGTCGTCGACGAGCAGGCCGATGGCCAGCACCAGGCCGAACATGGTCAGCGTGTTGATCGTGAAGCCGGCCACCGCGAAGATGGCGAAGGTGCCGAGCAGCACGACAGGCACCGCGATCGTCGGGATCAGGGTCGCCCGCCAGTTCTGCAGGAAGATGAACATGACGATGACGACCAGGATGATCGCCTCGATCAGCGTCCACACCACTTCCTCGACCGACAGCTTGATGAAGCCGGTCACGTCCTGCGGATAGTCGTAGGCGAAGCCCTTGGGGAACTTCTTCGCCTGGGCCTCGATCTCGGCCTTGACCAGCTCGGCGGTCTTCAGCGCGTCGGCATTGGGCGCCAGGCTGATGGCGATGCCCGCGCCGGGATGGCCGTTGACCCGGCTGACGATGCCGTAGTTCTCCGCGCCCAGCTCGACCCGCGCGACGTCGGACAGATGGACGGTCGATCCGTCGCGCTGGGTCTTCACCACGATGTTGGCGAATTGTGCCGGTGTCGACAACCGGCTCTGCGCCGTCACCGTCGCGTTCAGCGCCTGGTCGGGGCTGTTGGGCACGCCGCCCACTTCGCCCGCCGCGACTTCAGCGTTCTGCGCCTGGATTGCGGTGATGATGTCGCTCGGCATCAGGCTGAAGCTCGCCAGCCGGTCGGGGTTGAGCCATATGCGCATCGCATATTGCGATCCGAACACGTTGACGTCGCCCACGCCCTCCAGACGGCCGATCGGCTCCTGCAGGGTGGAGACCATATAGTCCGACACGTCCTGGTTGGTGCGGGTGTCGGTCGTGTCGTAGATCGCCGCGACCATCAGGAAGTCCGGGTTGGACTTGGTGACGGTCAGGCCCTGCTGCTGCACCTGGGCGGGCAGGCGGGGCAGCGCCTGCTGCACCCTGTTCTGCACCTGCACCTGCGCGATGTCGGGATCGATGCCCTTGGCGAAGGTCGCGCTGATGTTCACGCCGCCGCGCGAGTTGGAATTGGAACTGAAATAGAGCAGCCCGTCGATTCCGGTGAGCTGCTGCTCGATTACCTGGGTCACGCTGTTTTCCAGCGTTTCCGACGATGCGCCGGGATAATTCGCGCGGATGTTGACGTTGGGCGGCGCCACGTCGGGAAACTGCTCGATCGGCAGTGTCAGGATCGCGCCGGCGCCCGCCAGCATGATGATGATGGCGACGACCCAGGCAAAGATCGGCCGGTCGATGAAGATGCGCGAAATCACCGGCCGGTCAACCGGGCTTCTTGCCGGTCGGGGTGCCCTGGCCCGCGCCCCGACTCTCACCCTTGCCCTGCGGCGCGCCGATATGCTCGGGCTGGCCCGCCGGTACCGGTCGCACGACCTGGTTCGGGATCGTCTTGCCCACGCCCTGGACGATCACCTTGTCCCCGGCATTCAGGCCGGAGGTGACGACCCAGTTCGTGCCGATCGCCTGAGTTGCGGTCACCTTGCGCTGGATCGCCTTGTTGTCGGGACCGACGACGAACACGGTGGCATTGCCCTTCGGGTCGCGCGACACGGCTGGCTGCGGGATCAGGAAGGCATTGTTGCTGATCGACTGGGCGAAGCTTGCCCGCACGAACATGCCCGGCAGCAACAGCCCTTGCGGATTGGGGAAGCGCGCGCGGATCGTGACCGTGCCGGTCGTCTGGCTCACGACGACCTCGGAGAATTCGACCGTGCCGGTATAGCCATAGTCGCTGCCGTCCTCGAGCTTCAGGCGCACATCGGCATTGGCCGGGGTCTGGCCGCCCGTGGCGAGTTCGCGGCGCAAGGCAAGCAACTCAGCGGTCGACCGCTGGATGTCGACATACATCGGGTCGAGCCGCTGGATCGTCGTCAATGGATCGGTCTGGTTGGTCGTAACCAGCGCACCAACGGTATAGAGCGACCGGCCGATCCGGCCGGTGATCGGCGCTGGGACGGTGGTGAAGCGCAGGTTGATCCGCGCGGTATCGAGCGCGGCACGGTTCTGCGCGACGGCCGCTTGGGTCTGGCGTGCCTGCGCTGCCGCATCGGTATAGTCCTGCTTCGCGACCGCCTCGATATCGGCGAGCGGCTTGTAGCGTTCGGCCCTGATACGGCTGGCTTCGGCCGTTGCCATGGCGCTCGCCAGATTGGCCTGCGCCTGGTTGGTTGCGGCCCGGTAGAGGCTGGGATCGATCTGATAGAGCGGCTGGCCCTGCTTCACGAGCGAGCCTTCGGTGAAGAAGCGCCGATGAATCACGCCGGAAACCTGCGGGCGGACCTCGGAGCTTTCGAAGGCGGTGGTCCGCCCCGCCAGTTCGGTGGTGATCGGCACGCTGGTCGGCTTGATCACGACATAGCCCACCTGCGGCGGACCCTGTGGTCCCCGGCGGCCGCCGCCCTGTTTGGCCGTATCGGATTTGCCGCAGCCAGACAGCAGCGCCAGCGCCGTCAATAGGGCGAGCGTCGTCGATATGCGCGCAGGGTCAGGCGATCGTACGGTCATTCTTGCTCCCGTTGCTTCAGGCCGTGCCAGCATGTCGCGACGGGAAGCCCCCGTGCAGGAATGCGCCAAACACCGTCCCTCAACCCTTGGTTCCTGTCTCGCCCGAGGCGGAACAGGCAAATGCTTTGTTAGTCGTATATCCTATATCCTATCTAAGTTTCGCGATAGAGAGGCCGTCGGCCTTCGCGCGATCCTTAGTGGATTCCTCGCTTCGCTTCAGCGCCTTGGCTATCGCCTTGAGCGCCATGCCTTTTTTCGCGAGAGTATGAAGCTTCTGGATCTCGTCGCTTGTCCAGGGCTGCCGATGACGCTCGAATTTATCCTGGCTCAAGACAGCTGGACCTTCCGCTTGAGCGACACCAGCGCCTGGTCGAGTGCCGAGAGGAAGCGGGACCGGTCAGCCTTCGAAAACGGCGCGGGGCCGCCGATCGCATCCCCGCCCGCGCGCAGGTCGGCCATGATCGCGCGGGTCGCGATCGCCGCCCCGATCGAGCTGGTGGTGAAAGGCTTGCCGGTCGGGGCGATCACGGTGGCACCGGCCTTGAGGCACCGGTCGGCCAGGAGGATATCGCTGGTCACGACGACGGCGGACGGGTCGGCCCGTTCGGCGATCCAGTCGTCGGCTGCATCGAACGAATCGTTCACGATCACCCGCTCGACGAGCGGGTGAACCGGGATTCGCATGATGGAATTGCTGACGATGGCCACTGACACCTCGTGGCGAAAGGCCACTTTGTAGACCTCGTCCTTTACGGGGCATGCATCCGCATCGACAAGGATTCGGATTGTCGCAAAATATGTCAGGCGGATTACTCCCGTTCAGCTTTTTCGTTGCCCGTCCGGCTGATCTTCACGATCTCGATCGCATCGGGCGCGCCGTTATAGTCGAGATGCTCGCCGGCCTCGGCTCCCATCATGGCCTTCGCCAGCGGCGCGGTGAAGGCGATGCGGCCGTCAGCCGGATCGGCCTCGTCGCTGCCGACGATCCGGATGGTGCGGAGCACCCCGTTGAGGCGAAAGGTGACGCTGGTGCCGAAGGCGACTTCCTCGCCATCGGGTTCGGGCGCCAGGATCGCGGTGGTCTGGCGCGTGTTCCAGTAGCGCAGTTCACGCTTCAATACCTCGCGCGCTGCGTCGTCGGCTTCTGCGGCAATCTCGCCCTCGAGCGCAGCCACTCGCGCGTCGATCAACGCGCGGCCACGCGCCGTCACCAGATTCGGGCCCGGCGGCAGCGGCAGTTCGAACTTCGGCTCCATATGTTCTTCGTCGCTCTCGCGACGGAATGCGACGCTCATATCCTTCTCCCGGGCGCAAAGGCCGCCGGGCGCAGACTGCCCGTCGCGGCTTCCTTCAACCATTCAAGCACTGCCTCGATCCGCGCGAGCCGCCGCATGTCGCTATGAGCCACCAGCCAGAAGCTGCGTACGATATCGACCTGGTCGGGGAACAACATGGTAAGGCCTGGGTCCTGGTCGGCGATGAAGCTGGGCAGCACGCCGATGCCGGTGCCGTTGGCGATGGCGCTATACTGCACGTTGATGCTGGTCGAGCGGAGATTGGCGTCTAGCCCCGGCGCGACCTCGCCCAGATAGTCGAGCTCGGGCGAATAGAGGAATTCCGGGACATAGCCGATCAGCGTGTGGCGTCCCAGTTCCTCGATCGATGCGATCGGGCCGTGGGCGTCGAGATAGCGCGTCGCGGCGTAGAGCCTCAGCCGGTAGTCGGCGAGCTTCGCCGCGATCAGCCGGCCATGGCGGGGGCGGGCCATCATGACGGCGATATCCGCCTCGCGCTTCGAGGGGTTGAGGAAGCCCGATGCGGTGACCAGGTCGAGCCGGATGTCGGGATGGCGACGGCGGAACTCGGGCAGGCACGGCGCCAGCACCCAGGTGGCCACGCCCTCGGCGACGCTCAGCCGGACATGGCCGGTCGCCTGGTTGGACCCGCCGCCCACTTCGCCCAGCGCATGCAGCGCGGTGCTCTCGATCGTCTCGGCATGCGCGAACAGCGCCTGGCCCTGCTCGGTCAGCCGCCGCTCGCCCGCCTCCACCTCGAACAATTCGGACTGGAGCGCCGTAGCAAGCCGCCGCAGCCGGCGGCCAACGGTCGTCGCATCCATGCCGAGGGACCGCGCCGCGGAAGCCAGATGCCGCGACCGCGCCACCGCCAGGAAGATCCGCAGGTCATCCCAATCGAACATAGTGCTGTAACCGTTCCTCTGCACCGCCCGGTCGCCCACCTCACCAGCACCCCGGACTTGTCCCCGGGGGCCGCCGACCCGCATATCAAAAGGCCCTGGGTACTGGCGGAACGCCGGGTACCGGAACGAGCCCGGCAGAGCGACGAAGGCTGATCGCGAGCGACACAATCCTGCATAATTGCAGCCTTCACATGCACTGCCGGCGCGGTGCCTGCAAATTATCCGAGCATGAAGATCGCAAAGTTTTGCGAGGATTGCGTCGCCTTGGCGCCGCACGAGCGGGCCCTGTTCCAAGGGCGGGACCGAGGTCGACGCTAGGCTCGACCAATCCAACAACCATCAGACCTATGGCAATGTCGCACTGTCGCTCAATTACTGAGTCTCACTAAAGGAGTGTAGTCCAGTTTCGATCACCATGGTTGCGGCGCGGCAAGTCACCTGTCTCGACGTTTACGATTCAACGATCAATCGGGCGGGGGGAACACGGCGTGCTGGCGTCGTTTCTTGAGGCCGTGACATGGTCGAAGAGCGGGCTTGATTGCGATGGCGCTGGGCTGGCCTGCGGATGACGCACTCAGGCTTCTTCTTGGAGCGGCAATTGCACTATTCTCGCTCTACCGGAAAAGCTTGGTTGGTGCAGAGGCGGTAAGGGCGACCCGCCGAGCGCTGTCTGTTCCGGGCACCGCGTGGCGATTCTCAATGACGAGTTGCCGCTAAAATGGTGCCAAAAAAACGGCTTCTCTACATTGACCGGCCGCTCCCGAAAAAGCAGGCCAGCTGTGGAGAATCGTAGCGACGAATGCAGCAGTCTGCGGCATCTTCAGCTATTTTTGCCTGCGGGGGAAATGTCATACGTGCGCGATGCCTTATTAATGACCGGGGCTACAACTGGCGCGCTTGTCGGCAGCGCAGCATCCGCGGCGGACGAGACGACCAGATTCACCTAATGAGTCGCTCGGCCGGCCAGTGTCGAGCACGCGAACAGCTGGGCCGAGCGATGGAATCACAATGACCTCATGTTTCGATCCCGCGGGAAATCGGATTCAGTCGTATCGCGGCGGGGGGATCTGACCTGTCCGTCCCCGACGTCAACGCCCACACCCGGTTCCACACCCACTCCGACGCCAGGGTCGATGACGTTCAGCAGGCTGTGGCAATGAGGTGATTGGGCGATGCGCCGTAGTGTAGAAAGAACCTTTAGGAGGATCCTTATGTTTGCAGACTTCGTTAAACGGGCCGTTGGACTATTTTTCATCAGTGCCTGCATGACAACCTCCGCAAATGCCTCATCAGCTACAGGCGGATATGTATCCGATATTACCATTGGTAATGGTGGTGCGGCATGGTTTTCTTATACCGGAACTCGCAATGGAAGCTTGCCGGCATGTGCAGATCCCAACGGCCTTTGGAGTGTCGATACCAGTACAGTCTCTGGGCAAACTATTCTTACCGGACTGCTAACCGCTTCGGCGAAGCACCAAATCGTTTCCATTCAGGGAACTGGTGCTTGCCTTATTGGTCACGAGCAGGTCGCTTACGTGGTTCTGACGGGTCAGTGAAGAACGGAATATTTCTATTCAATCCACGTCGCCGCGCGTGGGCAACAAAACCTACAGATATTTATCGGCTTAGTAATTGTAACCTAAATGTTTGGGCTGAGTATTTAGCGAAAAATTGCCTACCTTGCCGATGGATGCGCAATACGATTGCAGTGCAACTGACTATTTGTGCAGATTTTCTCAAAGGATGGCAGTTTATTGTACGTTTATGGATAATTTTACATCGATCGGGGGTTGGTTTTTATGTGGGCTAAAGCGTTTCGCCAAATACATGGTATTTGGATGGTTTGCCTTAGAGTATTAATCACCGGAAGGTTTCCAATTTCATTTACGGCGATTTCTGTATTGTTTGTTCAGCCTTGTTCGGCGGACGCGCTGCTCAGCGGTGTACCAACTGGATGGCTCATTCAGCAATACGTCGGGGCCCAATTATCAACATTCAATGCCGGGTCATCCTGTACTCAGGGATCATTGAATTTTACGGCCGCTGCTACGAGTGATGAGAAAAATCGTTATATCTCTATGGTGGTGACAGCAAAAGCTGCCGGAAGAAATATGAGGGTGTATTATGAAACCTCTACAGGATATTGTTACATTACTAGTTTCGGTATCGAATAAAAATTTCTGCGACTTTTCTTACAGTAGATTTTTGTATTTATAAGCTAATGGCGTTGTATATTTCAAAACTTTGCGTAAATATCGCGAGTTGCATTGATTGTATTGAGAAATTTCTCGATAAATATTACAAGTAAAGCCGTTGCGAACGTTTTGCAAGCGGCAACTCTTATCGTGACGGGAGGTATTCCGTCAGGAGGATTTATGAGATTTGTATATGTAGTACTGAGTGTCGTTATCGCCTTGTTTCCGGTCCCCGCGCTCGCAGACAACTATTTTGACCAGATACCAACCGGCTGGCGGCTCCAGAATTATAATGCGTCGGCAACTCGTCTCCAGGTTTCCTATACTGCCTCGAATTGTGCCGGTGGTGTTCTGAATTTTTCCTCAAGCGCCACATCCGATGATCTCAACCGTTTTTGGGCGCTGGTGCTAAGCGCCAGGGCGCTCGGGACGCGCGTGGGGATTTTCTATGAAACAACCAGTGGAATCTGCAATATCACGAGTTATTTTGCCAAGGAGCAGTAAGCGATACGGGTAATAGTCTTTCTGTAACTTTGGAAGCGCGGAGCAATTGAGCGTACTGCCACAGGAATGCTGAAGCCCTTGATCCCGGATTCCGGTGGCAGCGCGTTCATCTCGATTTGAGGTGGGGCCTGCCGGCTTGAGGGATCGGCCCGCTTCATTTTTGAGCCGATCGAGGAAGGCGGCATCGCTGATCGGCCGGCCGATCTGTTCCGCCTTGCGCAATCGTATCAGTCGCTCCACATCCTCTCCAGCCGCGAGGGGCTCGGCGAAATCCAGATAACGCGCAATGACGGGTTCACGCGCCGTGATGCCATCGTCGAAGCGGCGGAGATGGGCGTGAACGCTCGACCATCGCCAGTCCGCTGCTCGTGTCGCCAGGCTGGCGCGCCGGGTTCGGCGCGACATATCGTAGCGAGGTGCCGAGATGTGCCTCGTCCGTCGCCATGCGGTCGAGGCGCTCCTGCCAGAAATGGCCGACGCGCTTCAGTCGGGCGCGGATATGGCCTGCATAGCACTGATGCATCGCCGCCAGCGCACGGCGGAGGCGTTCGGGTCGGCCGGCGTAGGGCCAGATGAACATGGTTCGGCATCAGCGCCCGGGGCCAGCTTTCGACTTCGGCGGCCGCGCAGTGCGCGTCGAACAGATAGCGATAGAGCGCATAATCCTCGTCGCCGAAAAGGTCTGGGCCCGGCTGTTGCCGCGATACGTCGCAGGGTTGGGGGTGTCCTGGGAAGACGGCGCGTGCCAGCCGTGGCATAGGCTGGGATGCTGCAGGCGCCTGGCGGGGGCAATCAAATGCACTGCACCGGAACCCCAATTACGCCACGTCGCCGGAACCCGCATTGCAGCCCTCACAAGCGCCGCCGGAGCCCTGCCCGCGAATTTACCAAGCGAAGGAGGATCAAGAAGGTTAGAAATCTCTCGGAGCTTCGCTTGGAATCCCGGTAGAGGTCCACTTCGAACTTCCGCGGCAGTCCATTATTACGGATACCAGTGGATTTTAGCTTGGCTGTATCATCGCTCTCGCTTGCTCAAGTAAAATTTGATCACCTGTGTCGCTGATATCACAAACCCAATTAGAGTCATTGAAATAGTAAATGTGAAATACTCTGTAATATATTGCTGGTAGTTGTAAACAAAAAATCTTGCAACATCGATGATCAATCCTAGCGCAGCCATAACGATAATAGTCAAAAGACTGAGCAAAAGATTAAACTTTACATTACCTCTCATTAGCATTTTCCCGTTCTTTGACACGCGGCGTCAGCGACCGGCCCGGCATTCGCCTTGGCGTTTCCGACGGCATTTGCTGTTCCGCGAACAGCGGCATCCGTGTGCGAGTTTGGTGCCGGAGTGGTCACCGTACCGCGCGGTGACACGATGGAAACACCCGTTTTCTCCGCAAGGACGCGAGCGCCTCCCTTAATAGTATCCGCAGAAGTTCGTCATGCACATGCTGGATACCGTGCTGGCGCAGCGCGCCGGCTGATCCGCACCGCTACACCGGCGAGGACCATCATCGGCACTGTTGCCGGGATCGGCACCTGCCGTTCCCGGTCGCGGGGCCGTATCAGCAGCTCTATTCTTCCAGTTCGCGCGCCCCGGCATCCATCCTGGCCATGATCGCATCGGCGACCGCCGCATGGTCAGGAGGATGGGCCAGTTCATCCGGCCACCAAGCCACCCTGGCACGATCATGGCGCGCCTGTGCCGCCAGGAACGGCGCGGAGGTCGTATAGTGCCCGCCTACCTCGAAGCGTTCCGCGCCAACACCGTCGATCCCGCGTCTGCCTATGTCGCGACCAGCAGGGTGTGGGCATTTATACCAACAGCCGCGCTAGCCTCATCGAGGGGCTTGAGTTGCGCGACCGCGCTCAGGTCGATTTTATTGGATTTACTAACTTGTCACTGGTCCGGTAATAAGATTTGGTGCTTCAAGTTTTATTACGAGCCTATCAACTCTATTTTTGATGAAAAGACAGAGTTTATTGTAGCGACATATTCCCCAGACTCATTCATGTGGACTGTAACTTGTCCACTAAACCGAACACCATACCTTTTACCGGGCGATGATATCTTGGCTGATCGGATTATATTGCGGTATAGGTCTTTACCTTTTTTGCCAGGTATCGAGAAGCCCTTGACGACCTCGATCGATCTTGAGCGTGGACACGAAGCTCCCGATAAAAACGTGTGCTCCAGTCCATCGAACTCCAAGATAGCAGTTACCCTATGCCTCAAGCTTCCGTCGCCAATAAGTGCGGGTTTGCATAAGGCGCTATCGATTTTATGCCCCTGCACAGGAAGCGCAAAGCCGAGTGTGATCAGTATAAAGTAGAGCATCATGGATACATATCCACTGATCCACATATTCCTCCACGGCATACGCTACTCCAAGCATTTTCTCTCGCGGCGCGATCCATTTGACTGTCAGTCATACCTGATTTCCACACGCTTTGCGGCTCTGCAACAAGCATAACGCTGGAGTTCTCCGAAGGTCGCCCCACACCCCAGCGCCCTGCAAAATCGCAGCCCCAACCTGCACCCCACACACCTTGCCTGCAAATTCTCCGAGCGTAAGGGAGGAATACAAAAGTTTTGGGAAGGTTGGATATGCGCCTCATCGATCATCACGTCGCTGGCCTCTCCGGCGGCGGTTCAGGCCGCACGGCCGACGTGTTCAACCCCAATACCGGCCAGGTGCAGGCGACGGTCCAGCTCGGCGATCAGGCCGTGCTCGATGCCGCCATCGCCGCCGCGCAAAAGGCGCAACCCGACTGGGCCGCCACCAACCCGCAGCGCCGCGCCCGCGTGATGTTCAACTTCAAGGCGCTGGTCGAGAAGCACATGGACGAGCTGGCGCACCTGCTCTCGTCCGAGCATGGCAAGGTCATCGCGGATTCGCGGGGCGACATCCAGCGCGGGCTTGAGGTGATCGAGTTCTGCTGCGGCATCCCGCATGTGCTGAAGGGCGAATATACCCAGGGCGCCGGACCCGGCATCGACGTCTATTCGATGCGCCAGCCGCTCGGCATCGGCGCGGGCATTACCCCGTTCAACTTCCCGGCGATGATCCCCTTGTGGATGTCGGGCGTCGCGATCGCGACCGGCAACGCCTTCATCCTGAAGCCAAGCGAGCGCGATCCTTCCGTGCCCGTCCGCCTTGGCGAGCTGTTCCTTGAGGCAGGCCTGCCCGAGGGCATCTTCCAGGTCGTGCAGGGCGACAAGGAAATGGTCGATGCGATCCTCGATCATCCGGCGATCTCGGCGGTCAGCTTCGTCGGCTCGTCCGACATCGCGCACTATGTCTACAGCCGCGGCGTCGCCGCCGGAAAGCGCATCCAGGCGATGGGCGGGGCGAAGAACCATGGCATCGTCATGCCCGATGCCGATCTCGACCAGGTAGTCGCCGACCTGTCGGGTGCCGCCTTCGGTTCGGCGGGCGAGCGCTGCATGGCGCTGCCGGTCGTCGTGCCGGTCGGCGAGAAGACCGCCATCGCACTGCGCGAGAAGCTGATCCCGGCGATCGACGCACTGCGTGTCGGCGTCTCGACCGACAATGATGCGCATTACGGCCCGGTGGTGAACGCCGCGCACAAGCAGCGCATCGAGAACTGGATCCAGACCGGCGTCGACGAGGGCGCCGAACTGGTCGTCGACGGCCGCGGCTTCGAATTGCAGGGCCATGAGAAGGGCTTCTTCATCGGCCCGTCGCTGTTCGACCATGTCACGCCCGACATGCAGGCGTACAAGGAAGAGATTTTCGGCCCCGTGCTGCAGATCGTCCGCGCCGACGATTTCGAACACGCGCTTCGCCTGCCGAGCGAGCATCAGTATGGCAACGGGGTCGCCATCTTCACCCGCAACGGCCATGCCGCGCGGGAGTTCGCGGCGCGCGTCAATGTCGGCATGGTCGGCATCAACGTGCCGATCCCGGTGCCGGTCGCCTATCACACCTTTGGCGGCTGGAAGCGCTCGGCGTTCGGCGACACCAACCAGCACGGCATGGAAGGCGTGAAATTCTGGACCAAGGTCAAGACGATCACGCAGCGCTGGCCCGATGGTGGTGTCGGCGATGCCGCCAATGCGTTCGTCATCCCGACCATGGGGTGAGGCGCTTGGCCGGCTGCCTCGGTCTCTCGCGCCACGGGCCCGTGTTGGTCCGTGGCGACGATGGTCAGGCGGTGGCCGGGCTTGCTTCGACCGATTTCCGGGCCGCTACGCTCTCGAACCGCGCATGATATTTCGGATGCTCGGTGCCCATCCACCGGTCCCACCAGGTGAAGTAGAGGCCGAAATTGTGCCGGCCCTCGCTGTGGTGCAGGTCGTGGTGGGTGGTCGTGGTCAGCCAGCCGGTCCAGCGCGACCGGGTAAAGCCGGACCAGGCGAGTTCATGCCCCGAATGGCCGATCGCGTTGCGGGCGATCTGGTGGCCGAGGAAGATGAACACCGCGAGCGGATACATCGGCCCGAAGCGCGACAGGACGAACAGGAAGACCGGCACGTACAGCGCCTCGAACACGGATTCGATCGGCGCGAAGGCATAGGACGCCCAGGAGGTCGGGGTGCGCGACTGGTGGTGCGCGGCATGGGCGCGGCGGAACATCGCGCGCAAATGCAGGCCGCGGTGCATCCAGTAGAACCAGAAATCATGCAGGATCACCATCGCGACGAGCTGGATCGCGATCATGCCCGTGTCGAAATTGCGGGCGACGGTGATCACGCCGCTCGTGATCATCGCGAAGGTGATCAGGTTGACCACGCCGAAGATCGCAACCGTCTGCACCGACAGCAGCAGTTCGCGCCGGCGATCGGCCAGGGTCGCCTCGCGTTGCTGGATGCGGCGCGGCGCGGTCCAGCGGCGCAGCAGCCAATAGAGGATCGCGACGCCCGCGGCCCCGAACAGGTAGCGGGTCATCTCGACGGTGAAGCTGTGCAGCCAATGGTCGCCGATGGTCTGCAGGGTCTCGATCACATTGCCACTCCGTTCGGTTGGGTCCAGCAGTCTGCCTATCCGGCTGCGCGCTGCGATGCTGCGCCAGCCCGAAAAATGCCGATCGATTCCGGAATCGATCGCGTTTTTTCAGTTCCGCACGATGTTCTCCCGGCGATATTCGCTCGGCGACTGGCCGACGGTCTCGCGGAACGCGCGGTTGAACGGCGCGAGCGAGCCATAGCCAAGGTCCATCGCGATGGTCAGGATCGGCAGGTCGACATGTGCCGGATCGACCAGCAGCGCCTTGGCCTCGCCGATCCGGTGATGGTTGAGGAAGGCCGAGAAGTTGCGATAGCCCAGCCGCTGGTTGATCAGGCTGCGCAGCCGGTGCTCGGGCGTTTCGAGCAGCTCGGCCAGCGCGCCGATGCTCAGGCCCTGTTCGCGGTAGACCGCCCCGGCGATCGCGGTCTCGAGCTTGCGGTTGAGCACATGCTCGGACGGGCTGAAGCTTGGGGCGGGGGTCGGTTCCGGCTGTGCCGGGTCGAACAGCAGCTCGGGATCGCTCTGCAGCAGCGCGACCCCCATGGCGGTGGTCGCGATCAGGATGGCGGTCGCCTGCGCGATGGCGATGTCGGCGCCTGCGCGGCGGAAGCCGAAGAACATCTCCAGGGCGATCACGACAAAGGCCAGCGTGCCGACCACGATCACGAATCCGACGCGAAGTTGGCGGCGTTTCTCGATCAGGTCGTCACCGCGCTCGCGAAGCGCGATCAGGATCGCGTGGCCGATCAGGATCAGCGAAACGGTCCGCTGGAACAGCGCGATCGAGGTGCGCAGGTCATTGCCGGCATAGCGCGCGAAGAAGAAGCACGCCCAGCATCCGACGGTCACCGCGATGCCGGCGATGAGTGCGCGCCGGTCGATCGCGCGTTCGAACAGCAGGTGCGCGAAAATCCACAGCAGCAGCGGCACCGACTGCGCCAGAAGCTGCACGATCGCCCAGAACGGCCCTTCGGTCGGCCGGAACAGATGAGTCGCCAGCGTCAGGTAGCAGCATACGCCAAGCAGCAGCATCGCCGTCGCGATGCGTATCGGCCTCGGCGCCCGGCCGCGCCCGATCACCAGCGCGATCAGCAGCAGCTGGCCGATCGCCAGCATCCGCATCACCGTATCCAGAAGCATCAGCCGCGTCATATCGGAGCCGTTATGGCTCGGTCGCGAAACCCCGTCCATCGCGCCTGTGGGAATTCTCCAACAAGCGCGATAGACCCCTTCCGGTGTCCAGAAATGATGCAAGGGGACGCTGAGATGATCGCGCTGCGGGCGCTTCTGACCCTGGTTGCGCTGGTCGGCGTGATGCTGCCGATCGGCGGCGCCGTCGACGCGCCTCGTTCCATCGGGAAGGCCCCTCCGCCGCAAAAGACGATCGCCCTCAGCTTCGACGATATCCCCCGCGCGCCCGGCGCCTTCTATTCGAGGGAGGAGCGGACGGAGCGCCTGATCGCCGCGCTCAGGGCATCGGGCGTCACCCAGGCCGCCTTCTTCGTCAATCCGGGCCGCGTCGGCGCGAAGGACGGGTCGCTCGGTCTGATCGAGGCCTATGCCGCCGCCGGACATGTGCTCGCCGATCACAGCTTCTCGCACCGCAGCCTCGCCGTCGTGCCGGCCGCGGCGTTCCTCGCCGATATCGACGAGGCCGAGGCATGGTTGAAGCACCAGCCGGGCTATCGTCCCTGGTTCCGTTTTCCCGGGCTCAACCAGGGCGGCGCGGATCGGGCCAAGCGCCGCGCGGTGCTTGACGGACTGAAGGCGCGGGGGCTTCTCGTCGGCGCGGTGACGATCGACGGATCGGACTGGTATATCGAACGCCTGACGCTGGAGGCGGCGAGGGCGGGCAAGCCGATCGACGAGGATGCCCTGCACGACCTTTATATCGAGACGATGGTCCAGTCGGCGGAATTCTCCGACAGGCTGATGCGCAAGACTATCGGTCGCTCGCCCGCACACATGATGCTGCTGCACGAGACCGATCTCGCCGCGCGCTATATCGGCGATCTGGTCGAGGCGCTGCGCAACAACGGGTGGCGGATCGTGACGGCCGATACCGCCTATCGCGACCCGATCTATCACAGCGAGCCGAATGTCCCGACCTCGAACGGCACCCTGTCCGAGGCGATGGCATGGGCGAAGGGCATTCCCGGCCCGCGCTGGTATGACCGCAACGACGCCCGCATAGCCGGCGCGCTGTTCAACGAACGCGTGATGCACCAGCCGCCAGCGGTGGCGGCGTTCGGCGGCGCGCGTCGGGAATGCCGCACCCGGCGCAGGGAACCGCATCGCACCTGCCCCGACCTCACCGCCAAGGCGGCCTAGACTTTTCTCTCAGGAAGCACTGCATGACCCAGCAATTCGACATCACCGACGATCAGCGCGAGATCCAGGAACTGGCGCGCAAGTTCACCGCTGACCGCATCACGCCCTTCGCCGCCGAATGGGACGAGAAGCACATCTTCCCGCGCGAGACGATCAAGGCGGCGGCCGAGCTCGGCTTCGCGTCGATCTACGTCTCGGAGGAAAGTGGCGGCATCAATCTCGGCCGGCTGGAATCGGCGCTGATCATGGAGGCGATGGCCTATGGCTGTGCGTCCACCTCGGCCTTCATCTCGATCCACAACATGGCGTCCTGGATGATCGACCGTTTCGGCAGCCAGGCGGTGAAGGACAAATACCTTCCGCGCCTCGTCACGATGGACGAGATCGCCAGCTATTGCCTGACCGAGCCCGGCTCGGGATCCGACGCCGCGGCGCTCAAGACGAAGGCGGTCAGGGACGGCGACGACTATATCGTCACTGGCTCCAAGCAGTTCATCTCGGGCGGCGGCGAGAACGAGATCTACGTCACCATGGTCCGCACTGGCGAGGAAGGGCCCAAGGGCATCTCGTGCCTGGTGATCGAGAAGGGCATGGCGGGCGTCAGCTTCGGCGCGAACGAGCGCAAGCTCGGCTGGCATTCGCAGCCGACCGCTCAGGTGATGTTCGACGGCGTCCGCGTGCCGAAGGAGAATCTGGTCGGCGCGGAGGGCGAGGGGTTCCGCATCGCGATGATGGGGCTTGACGGGGGGCGGCTCAACATCGGTGCCTGCTCGCTCGGCGGTGCGCAGCGCTGCCTCGATGAGGCGATCAAATATACCAAGGACCGCAAGCAGTTCGGCACCGCCATCGCCGATTTCCAGAACACCCAGTTCATGCTCGCCGACATGGCGACCGAGCTCGAGGCGGCAAGGGCGCTGCTGTACATGGCGGCGGCCAAGGTGACGGCCAACGCGCCCGACAAGACCAAGTTCGCGGCGATGGCCAAGCGCCTCGCTACTGACACCGGATCATCGGTGGCCGACCGCGCGTTGCAGCTCCATGGCGGCTATGGCTATCTGATGGACTATCCGATCGAACGTTTCTGGCGCGACCTGCGCGTCCATTCGATCTTGGAAGGAACCAACCAGGTGATGCGCATGATCGTCGGCCGGGACCTGACGCGGCAGTGAGCGCTGTGAGAATGTCTCCGCCGTCGTCCGTCCCGAGTGCCATCTGCCTCGATAGGAGCTCTCGACAGGCTCGATCTCTACTCGGCACGAACGGAGTTATCTGGTGACCACTGATGTCCTCACCCAAAGCGACGGCAAGGTCGCCCGTATCCGGCTCAGCCGGCCCAAGGCGATCCACGCGCTCAATACCGCGATGTGCGCCGCGATCCTCGATGCGCTGGACGGCTGGCGCACCGACCCCGATGTCGAGGCGGTGCTGATCGACCATGCCGAGGGCCGTGGCTTCTGCGCGGGCGGCGACATTCGCATGCTCGCGGAGAGCGGCGCGAAGGATGGCGTAGAAGCACGGGCATTCTTCCACACCGAATATCGCATGAACCACCGGCTGTTCACCTATGCCAAGCCGATCGTGGCCTTCATGGACGGCATCACAATGGGCGGCGGCGTCGGTCTGTCGCAGCCGGCGAAATATCGCGTGGCGACGGAGAGCACCCGGCTCGCCATGCCTGAGACCGGGATCGGCCTGTTCCCGGATGTCGGCGGTGGCTGGTATCTCTCGCGCCTGCCGGGTCGCACCGGGCAATATCTCGCGCTGACCGGCCATCGTCTCGATGGTGCGGAGTGCCTCGAGCTGGGCCTGGCGAGCCATTACCTGCCGAGCGACCGGCTGGACGAGGCCAAGGCCCGGATCGCCGCGGAGCCCCAGCGGATCGCGGCGATCCTCGACGAGGTGTCGGCGCCTGCTCCGGATGCCCGCATTCTGGCGCACCGCGACGCGATCGACCGGCTGTTCGCGTCCGACGTGCTGGAGGAAATCTTCGCCGCGCTCGAGGCTGATCCCGGCGAATGGGCCCAAGCTCAGCTTGCCACGTTGCGCACCAAGTCGCCCCAGACGATGAAGGTCTCGCTGCGCCTGCTCCACGAGGGGGCGATGATGCCGACCTTCGAGGATGAGATGCGCCAGGAATATGCCGTCGGCGCGCATGTCGTGCAGCGCCACGATTTCCTCGAAGGCGTCCGCGCGGTCATCGTCGACAAGGACAATGCGCCGCGATGGGATCCGCCGACGCCCGAAGGCGTCACCGATCACGTCATCGACCAGATTTTCGCGCCCTTGCCTGATGGCGAGGCGTGGACTCCCGCATAAGGAACCTTCCATGGCAGAGTATGAAACCCTCCTCGTTGAACAGCGCGGCGCCGTCACGCTGATCACGCTCAACCGGCCCCAGGCGTTGAACGCGCTCAACAGCCAGGTGCTCGCTGACCTGATCGCCGCGACGGCCGCGTTCGATGCTGATGAAAGCCAGGGCTGTGCCGTCGTCACCGGCAATGAAAAGGCCTTCGCCGCCGGCGCCGACATCAAGGAGATGCAGGCCCAGGGCTTTGCCGAGATGTACGGCCACAATTTCTTCGCTGGCTGGGAGAAATTCACCGCGACGCGCAAGCCGATCATCGCCGCGGTCGCCGGCTTCGCGCTCGGCGGCGGTTGTGAACTGGCGATGATGTGCGACTTCATCCTCGCCGCCGACACCGCGAAGTTCGGCCAGCCTGAGATCAAGCTCGCCGTCGGCCCCGGCATGGGCGGTTCGCAGCGCCTGACGCGCGCAGTGGGCAAGGCCAAGGCGATGGAGATGTGTCTGACTGGCCGGATGATGGGCGCCGAGGAGGCTGAACGCGCTGGCCTCGTCAGTCGCATCGTCCCGGCTGCCGATCTGGTCGAGGAAGCGGTGAAGACCGCCGCCACGATCGCGTCGATGGCGCCGCTCGCGGTCAAGGCCAACAAGGAGATGGTCAACGCAGCGTTCGAGACGGGTCTCGCCATGGGCGTGCAGTTCGAACGGCGCCTGTTCCACGGCCTGTTCGGCACGGCGGATCAGAAGGAAGGTATGGCGGCGTTCGTCGAGAAGCGCCCCGGTAACTGGACGGGAAAATAACATGGCACGCGTAGGATTCATCGGGCTCGGCAACATGGGCGGCGGCATGGCCGCGAACCTCGCGAAGAAGGGGCATGACGTTCGCGCCTTCGATCTCTCCGCGGAAGCGCTGGAGCGTGCGAAGGCGGCGGGCTGCCTGCCCGTCGCCAGCGCGGAAGAAGCGGCTGACGGTGCCGAGGCGATCATCACCATGCTGCCCGCCGGCAAGCATGTGGAACAGGTCTATACCGAGAGCCTGTTCGGTACCGCGCCCGCGTCGGCGATCCTGATCGACTGTTCGACGATCGACGTCGCCACCGCCAAGCGCGTCGGCGAAGCGGCGCTGGCCAGAGGGCTGACCGCGGTCGACGCGCCCGTCTCCGGGGGCATCGGTGCGGCCAATGCCGGCACGCTCACCTTCATGGTCGGCGGTAGTGCGGAGGCGTTCGACCGGGCCGAGCCTTTCCTGTCCGACATGGGCAAGGCGGTGATCCATGCCGGCCCAAGCGGCACCGGTCAGACCGCGAAGATCGCCAACAACATGCTGCTTGGCGCGACCATGGTCGCGACGTGCGAGGCTTTCCTGCTTGCGCAGAAGCTCGGGCTCGATCCGCAGAAATTCTTCGATATCTCCTCGGTCTCATCGGGCCAGAGCTGGTCGATGACCAGCTACGCCCCGCTGCC
Organism: Pseudomonadota bacterium; assembly: GCA_040388155.1. Lineage (GTDB taxonomy): Bacteria > Pseudomonadota > Alphaproteobacteria > Sphingomonadales > Sphingomonadaceae > Sphingomonas. The sequence continues at coordinate 256,128 of JAZKCJ010000013.1, read as the reverse complement.
CGGCGTCGGCCCGGACACGCCGGCCGATCACGATTATCAGGGCGGCTTCGCGACAGCGCTGATGCTCAAGGACCTGCGCCTCGCGATGGAAGCGGCGGCGGGCGCGCACGCCGACACTCCGATGGGCGCAAAGGCAGCCGAACTCTACGAGAAGTTCGCGGACGAAGGGCAGGGCGGGCTGGATTTTTCCGGCATCATCAGGATGCTAGACCGGGGTGCCTGATCTTTCGTCGAGGATCGTTCGGGCATCTTGCATGCAATATTGATATCATGCATCCTACCTCCAAGGGCGGCAACGCCGTTGGAGGGGGAATGCGATGAAGGTCCTGTTCTATCTTGGTGTGGCTGTCGTCGCGGTCTCGACTGCCTGCATGGCTGCCGCGCAGTTCGTGCCGCAGACCGAACCAATGCCCTCCGCGCCGAAGATTCCGGAGCACTACTGGTCGGCCAAGCCGACCACGCCGACCTCCTATGTGGCGCCGAACAAGGTTCATTGGAAACTGTCCGAAATCCTCGCCGCGCATCGCGGCAGGACTGACTGGGTTCAGCCGATCATCCGCAACCGGGAACAGGATGCGGACTATATCTCGCTGGGCGTCGGCAAGAAGACCAGGGCGCGCATGTACGCCGACGACCGGGTCGCCTGGATCGTGCAGGACGGATCGATGAAGGTGACGATCGACGGCGTCGAGCCGTTTGTCGCGACCAAGGGCTTCATGGTCAGCGTGCCGTTCCGCCATCTCTATACGATCGAGACAGTGGGCGATAAGCCGTCGCTGCGCTTCGAGGTGCGGCAGGCCGGCTCGCCACCGCTCTTCCCGCTATCCGAAACGCCGGAGGCGTATCCGGGCCGCACCTATGTGAAGGTGCGTGGCAATCCTGGGCCTGCGACGATCGCCACGGGCGGGACGAGCAACCCGATCTGGGTGGATTTCCAGAAGGACATCGCGGTCGGGGACAAGGCCTATAACGGCAAGTTCGTGTGGGACGATCATTTCACCTCGAACATCCTGCGCGGAAAGGCGCAGCCAGTGCCGCCGGCGACCAACAAGGGCCATTTCCATGTCGACTGGACCGAGTTCTGGTTCATCATGGAAGGCAGGATCGGTTATCAGATCGAGGGTTTCCCCTATTTCGAGGCTGACCAGGGCGATATCGTGACCGCTGCCAAGGGCCGCTGGCACCGCGCCGGCAACAGCCCGCTGACGCCGATGTCGACGCGTATCCCATTCAACCCGCGCCCGGTGATCCTGCACAATTTCGAGCCGGAGTGACCTTCGAGACCTTTCGGGGCGCGACCGGGTCGCTGGCGGGGAAAGTATCCTCCAGCGCTTCGTCGAGCCAGCGGTCGAGATCGGCAGGCGGTTTGGGGTCGTCCGGCGGCGGTGAATCGGTTCGCGGAGTGTCGGCCTGTTCCATCAGATCCTCCTGCACAACGTGCGGATGGCTGTCGCATCCGTCACGCCAGCGATCATGGTTGCAGATAGGTAGCCGTCCCCGTCGCGGCAACGCGAATGGAGCTACGATCCATTCCCTCGGCGCGGCTTAGAAGCCGATCGGATCAAGGAGATCGATCGGCGCCGGGTGAAGGGCTGGTGTCTGCACCGTGAATTTGTACCCGTCCTGCGTGGCGCGTGAGAAGAATGCCGCGAGGCTGTCCGTGGCGTCGTCCCACTGGGGCGACAAAGGCTTGTTGTCCCTGGCCTGTTGATCACGCGTGGTGGCGCGTTCCTTCGCCCGGAGCACGTCGATATCGGCCACCTCGCCGGTCAGGTGGATGGTGTAGCGATCGTCCTTTGGTCGCGCCCTGACCAGCATCTCGAACGTCGCGCGATCCGGATTCTCATATTTGCCGCTTGCCGACGCGACATAATGATCCGCCGTGACGCGTTCGAAGAATTCCCCCGCCGTATTCCGGTCGCTGCCATGGTGCTGCATCTTGAGGATATCGACATGCAGCCTGCCCTGATCGAGCAACCCGGCATTCCCCAGCCCGGTCAGGATATAGTCCCCGCGCGCATCTCCGGTGAGGAGCATCGACTTGTCGCGATACTTGGCCAGCAGCACGATGCTCGACAGGTTCGGGATGGATGTGTCCGAATAGGCAGCGAGCGATGCGGCCGGTCCCTTGGGCAATTCCTGGGCAAACTTGTCGCGCAAAGCCTTGAGCTGGTCGGGCAATGGGCCAACGACATGAAGCCGGAGCTGATCCCCGAACGGAACGGGCTCCCCCGGATCGGCGGGTGGCTGGACCAGGCCATCAAATCCTTGGTTTGTCGGAATATCGAGCAATTTCGCGTCATTGCGCAACTGCGTGCCCTGACCGACGCTCGCCAGTATCTTGAACGCAGCGTGCTCGTTTTCATTGTCCGTATCGAGCCCAGCGATGTCGCTGAAATTCTGCGTACCGAACGAGGCGAGTACTGATGCCCTCACATCATTGGGGTTGCCGCCGGCGATCCGTTCGAAGCTGTTGTGCCAGAGCTGGCGTACGGGCCAGTCCCAGGGGCGATGATCGGTCTTCGCGTCGCGCCAGTCCTCGGTGAAGTCGATGATGCCGCGGATATGGTCGTCGTCGATATGGCTGACGACCAGCAGGTCGATCGCGAAGGCGCCGCCCGGGCGCTTTGCCTTCAGCGTCTTCAGCCGGGGCTTGAGCGTCTTGCCATAGACTTGGGAGGGGCCCCCATCGATCAGGATCGTGCCGGGTGCGGCGGCCGGACCGTAGTGCAGCAACAGACAGTCGCCGTGACGGGCGGCCAGCGGTTCAAGCGTGAAATGCTCCATCGATAGGCTCCTCTAATAGGATTGAAGGGCGCGCAGCGTGTCGAGCAGACCATGTCCCTGAAAGGCGCGCTCGCGGCCGAGGTCGGTCGCGCTCTCGCACAGCAGTTGCTTGATCTGCCGTGGTTGTCCGATCAGTTCGGGAAAGCGGGCCATCAGCATGGCGGCGGCCGCGCTGACGTGCGGTGTCGCCTGGCTGGTTCCATCGAGCGGTCCGTACTCGCCGCCGGGAAGCGTGCTCCTGATGCGTTCGCCCGGTGCAACCAGATCGGGTTTCAGGCGTCCGTCGCCGGTCGGCCCCCGGCTTGAGAAATAGGAGACGCCAAAAGTATGGGGCTCGCGCTTGTGCGTGGAACCGACCGTGATCACTGAATCGGCGTTGCCGGGATCAGTGATGCTCAACGTCGCATAGCCGCGATAAAGGCCCTTCGTCGTGGCGAAACCCTGATAGCCGTTATTGCCGGCCGCGGCGACGACGGTCACGCCGGCCCCGACCAGTCGTTCGCATTCGTCGCAGATCGGTGTTCTCCCGCAGGCGTAGTTTTCGACTGCGTGGGGAATGGAAAGGCTCAGATTGACGCCGTGGACTGCGATATGTTCGTTGCGCCCATTGAGATAGCGAACGAACTGAAGGGCGCTGATCACCGCGAATTCAGTGTCTTCCTCGGTAGTCTCTCCCTCGTCCGGTGCGGGCGCGAGGATACGAAGATCGAGCAGATGGATGTCGGGGCACAGCCCGATGACGATGGGCTCGCCATTGTCGTCGCGCCAGTTGGCGCCGATGATGCCCGCGACATGGGTACCATGGCCATCGGTCGGTGGAGGCGGATTCTCCAGTCGGATGAGCCGTTCGATCGAGGACCAGTCCATCGTGTCGGTATCAAGGGCACGGTAGATCGCAGTGAGGAGCTGGACTCCATCGTCGATCGCAACGCCTGCGGCGGCGCAGCATCGGGCCAGCCGCGGGTTGTTCGCTGGATTGGTCCGATAGGCGGCGTTCAACAGCGGGCGAAGGCTGGTGAGATCATAGGCGCCTGAAATACGGGAGGTGCCTGCGTCGTTGAAGGCCGGATGACTGGCGTCGATACCGGAATCGATGACTGCCCAGCAGATGTCAGCGCATTTGACCTCGAAGACGCGGAACGCGGCATCCGCCTTGACCGTGCCGCGGGCCTGCTCGTCCGAAAGGTCGAGCGGCCGGTTCATCGCGACGCGCCAGATCGCGCCCGTCGCGGGGGCGTCGGAAAGGCGGGCGATCAGCTTTTCGGCGTTGCTGAAGCTTTCGGAGAGAAAATCTCCGTCCCTCGGCTTTGCGGGCCCGGTGCGCAGGGCTTCGCGGTCAGCCAGGATCGCGCCGATCAGCACGGCAATCCGACCGATTTCGAAGTCCGACATCTCCTTGTCGCGGGGCGGTGGGGAAACGGCGAGGCGGCGGTTGCGCTCGAACGCGAGGTGCAACCAGCCCTCGCGATAGTCGTTGCGTCGTGCAAGCGCGACGGCGGCCTTGGCCCAATGCGTGCGCGGCAGGATAAGCTGGCAGAATTCATCGAACGTCAGGCGCATCGCGACGAATCCGCGGAGCGCCGCGGGGCATGTCGCGATCAGGTCTGCATCGCCGGGCGCTTCCAGTATTTCCCGCAGCAGGCGATTGGCCGAATCGGTGTTGAGCGGTGTGATCAGCAAATCGTGCCGCTGATCCGGCGTTGCGGCATAGGCATACCAGACTTCGGGAAGGATCGGGGTGTCCTGGGTGAAGCGCTGCCGCACGCCCATCGAGAACAATAAGGTATCGACTTCCGCCGGCTGCATTCTTCCCCCTCTTTCGCCTCCCGCACTACAGGAGCCGGGATATATTATCAGTTGTGGATGACACGACTACGACAAGTTCAGGCAACCGGCCCTATGGTACCAAATTGAAGCTGAATGTTTTCGCTTTTTACGAGAGATTATCAGCATGCGATAAGCCATCGACTGCCGCAAGTCCTCCCTTCGATAGCAATATGGAGCGTCACAATTTTCGGATTGAAGACCTAGGGATGGTCGTCGGGAAGTGATATCGGCGAGGTGCCTGCCCTTGATATTTGCGGCATCAGCAATGAATCACGGTGAAATACGCAGGGGGCCCTTCTCCCATGGTGGACGAAGCCGGGCCGGTGGAACGGCTGGCCGCCTGGCACCAAGGGACAGACCGGGGTATGTCGCGTGCACGTCACAATCGGAGACGAGAGACTCAGGGCGGCCCGCCTTTTTGCGGTCCCGGATGTGTGGGGTGTCAGTGCTTCGTAAGACTCGTCGGGATATCTTGAAGGCCGGTGCGATCGCCGCGCCTGCTCTGCTGACCTTTTCGGCACGAGCCGGCGTGCTGCTCGGCAGCGATACGCCGTTCACGCTCGGCGTGGCGTCGGGCGAGCCGTCGCCCGACGGGATGGTCCTGTGGACACGCCTTGCGCCGCATCCGCTTGAGGCCGGGGGCGGCATGCCGCCCCGCCGCGTTCCGGTGCGCTGGCAGGTGGCGGAGGATGAAGGATTCGCCCGGGTTATCCGGTCGGGAACTGCCGCTGCCGATCCGGCCGCCGGCCATTCGGTGCATGTCGAAGTGTCGGGCCTGCGTCCGGCGCGTCCCTATTTCTATCGGTTCGTCGCCGATGGCGTGGCGAGTCCGGTTGGCAGGACGCGGACGGCTCCGGCACCGGGGGCGACCGTCGACCACCTCCGTTTCTGCTTCGGCTCGTGCCAGAAATACGAAGCGGGCTATTACGCCGCCTGGCGTCACATCGTCGCCGAAGACCCCGAGCTGATCCTGTTCCTCGGCGACTATATCTATGAGAACGCCCCGGGCAATGGCGGCGTCCGCCGCCATCTCAATCCCGAACCCTTCGATGTGGCAGGCTACCGGATACGCTACGCGACCTACAAGATGGACCCGCTGCTCCAGGCGGCTCATGCGGCCGCGCCATGGATTGTCACCTGGGACGATCATGAGGTCGCGAATGATTATGCCGGTGCGCTGGACGAGCACAATGGCGATCCCGTCGCGTTTCTCACGCGCCGCGCAGCGGCCTATCAGGCCTATTGGGAGCACCTGCCGTTACGAGCGGCTGCCCGTCCCTCGGGGCCCGACGCACGCCTCTACCGGACGCTGGACTGGGGAGCGCTCGCCCAGTTCCAGGTGATCGACGACCGGCAGTTCCGGGGTGCCCGCGCCTGCCAGCCGCCCGAACTGCTCGCTGAGCATCGCGATTATCTGGTCGGGGTGCTCGATTGCCCGCAGCGCCACGATACGTCCCGTACGATGCTCGGCGACGTCCAGGAGCGCTGGCTGCTCGACGCGCTGGGGAAGACGCGCACGCAGTGGAATTTCCTCGCGCAGCAGACTCTGATGACGCCGTTCGCGATGATCGATCCGCGTCATCCGGAACAGGGCGCGGTCGTCCATCCGGCCGATCGCTGGGAAGGCTATCCGGCCGCGCGCGACCGGATCTTCCGCCGCTGGGTAGATGCGAAGACGCCCAACCCTGTCGTACTGAGCGGCGATATCCATGCCTTCACTGCCACCGATATCCATCATCCCGATCATCCGGATGCCGCTCCGGTCGCCGCGGAATTCGTCGGCGGATCGATCACCTCGCTCAACAACCACCCCGGATGGCGTGACGAGGCTAAGGCGAATCCCGGGGTTCGCTTCGCCGAGAATGAGGTGCGCGGCTATGCCAGGGTGGACCTGAGCGGGAAGGGCAGCGAAGTCCTGTTTCGCGGCCTGGCCGATGCCCGCAATCCCGACTCCGCCGTGTCGACGATTGCGCGCTTCGAGGTGGAATCCGGGCGAGCCGGCATTGCTGAAGCAAGCTGACGGGGCCAGTCAGGACGACAGGACGATCCGGTCCCGCCGTACCTCGGCGCGAATACCGAAATTGAGGCGAAGGGCCTTCAGGAATTCGCTCGGATCGTTGGTGAGGAAACGGCCGCCCAGCCGGACCTGGCCCATATCGGCGCGTGCCAGTTCGATCGGTGCGGGCAGGTAGCGGTTATATTCAACGATCGCCTCCGTCAGGGGCTGGCCGTCGAACAGGATCTCGCCCTCCTGCCAGGCCGAGAGGGCCTGGATGTCACCGTCCGACAGGGGCTGACCCTGCTGTTTCCCATCGGTGACGACGAGCTTGCGGCGTTCCGCCACGAGCGCTGTCTCGGAACGGCCATGGAGCGGCAGCACCCAGGCCTTGCCGGCGATGGTCGCGAGATCGACGACATCTCCGGCGCGCAAGCGCACGTTGAACCGGCCGGGCCCGAGGCTAAACCGCGCTGCGCCGACATGCAGCGTGCAGGGCTGGGTGCCCTGCGGAAGGTCCAGGGCGAGTTCTCCTCGCTCAAGCTCGACTTCGAGCTGGCCTTCCGCCAGCCACCAGCGCAGCCGGCCTCCGGTGTTGAGGTCGAGACAGGTATGATCCGCGACGTAGAAGCGCCGGCGCTCGCCGACTGCCGTTTCAACGGTGTGTGCCGCTGCCTGGCTTGCGACGAAGACGGCGCCGCCTGCCGCCAGCGCTCCGGCCATGCCGAAGGCTGCCTTGAGCGCGGTGCGCCGCGGCAGGGGCATGCGGGAGGCCGCCATGATTGGCGGGGCTGCCGCATCGGCTGGTTCATGAGCGGAACGGCCGCCGCGTAAGCGATCGAGGTCGCGCCACACGGCATTCATCCGGATGAAGGCGAGGGCATGGGCAGGGTCGGACGCGCGCCAGGCTTCGAAGGTAGCCACATCGGCGCGTCCGGCGTCGAGTGCGGCGAGCCAATCGGCCGCTTCGGCCTCGATTCGCTCCTGGCGCTCGATCGATAGGGTCAAAATGCTCTTCTCATGTCCGTGGGGATGCCGATCACCTCCCGATGATTAGCGGAAGCGAAACCGCCATGCCATCGATGCGATTTTCTTCATGCCTGCCGTCGTGCGGCGTCGCTCGTCCCGGTCGAACCGGCTGGGTCGGCCGGAACGGGAAGATCGCGCAGGGCACGCGAGAGCAGCAAGATGCCGCGCGATAGATGCTTCTCCACCGTCGAGAGGCTGAGCCCGAGCCGTTCGGCGATCGCCCGGGGCGGCAATTCCTCGAACTTGCGGAGCAGGACAACGCGGCGGCATGAAAGGGGCAGGGCATCGATCGCCGTCATCATGCGCCTCAGCTCGTCGCGGCCCGCCGCGATGGCGAAGCTGTCGGGCGCCGGGTCGGGATGCTCCGCTTCTTCGAGCGCGGCGAACTGGCGCATGGGCACGATCCGCGCGCGGCGCATCCGCTGGAGCGCCGTGTTGCGCATGATGCGGACGGTATAGGCGGCGGGGTTGGCGATCTGGTCCCAGCGGTCGAGCTGGAGGAGCTGGGCATAGGCCTCGTGCAGCAGGTCGCGGGCCTCGTCGTCGTCAAGGGCCCAGCGCCGCGCCTGGCGCAGCAGCTCGCTCTCATGGGGAAGGACTGACGATGCGAACCATGCATCGATCGGGCGAAGCCAGGACATGGGTCGGGGAAATGCTCGATTCTGGATGTTTCCCGATTGCCCTAGGGCTGGATTGATACGGTGCCGTGACAGGACCCGGTCACGCCTGTCATTTTCGGCAAGGCCGCGTCCTCCGGGCATGGGTGCCCGGAGGACGCGTCGCTCACTTCCTGTCGCCGGGCTTGAAGACGAGCCCGAACCACACGGTCCGGCCCACCGGATAGCGCGTCTGCAGCAGCTCGCGATTCTGGCCGAGATGCGCCTCGAACGCCGTGTTCGTCACATTCTGCACCTGGCCGACCGCCTGCAACCAGGGCGTCACATTATAGCTGGCATGCAGATCGAGCTGATCGCGTGAATCCGCCCAGATATCACGCCAGCTGAACTGCGAATCGACCGACACCGGAGATGCACCGATCCGGTTGAATGCAGCCCGCAGGCTGAACGGGCCGTCCACATAGAAGAGCGTCGCGTTGTAGATATGGTTCGGCTGGTTGAAGAGCGCGCCGATCCGCCGGCTGGCACCGTTGGTGGAGATGAAATCGAAATGGCCATCGAGCCAGGTGGCATTGAGCGAGACGCCGAGATTGGCGAGCGGGCCTGGCAGGAAATCGAGCCGGTCCTTGACGATCTGTATCTCGGCCCCCTTCACGGCGGCGCGCGACGCGTTGACCGGCTGGGTGATCGTCGCGCCATAGGTGACGCCATCGGTATAGACGCCGGTTCCGACCGTGGACTTGGTGAAGATCTCGTCGTGGATGTCCTTGTAGAACAGGGCCGCGGAGAGAAGGCCGCCCGCGCCGAGATACCATTCGCCCGACAGGTCGTAGTTCCACGAGCGGCGCGGTTTCAGATCGGGGTTGCCCTGGTTGATCGTCAGGGGGGTGAGCGTTGACGAAAGGTCGAGCGACATGGTCGTGGTCGCGCCATATTGGCCGTAATCGGGGCGGCCGATCGTCTCGCTGATGCCGCCGCGCAGCTTCACCGCGCTCGTGACGTTCCATGTCGCCACCGCCGACGGCAGGGCATAGGCGTAATTGCGCTGCCGCGACACCAGCGCGCTCCCGCCGTTGAGGTGAGTCGTCACGCCGACCGAGGTGCTGTCGTACCGAAGCCCGGCCTGCAGGTTGACGGCATCGCTCTGCCAGCGGAGCTGGCCATAGCCCGCCGTGATGGATTCGCGCAGCTCGTAAAAGGCGTTGTTGCCGTCGGCGACGCGTGCCGTCGACTGGCGGAACCATTCGGGATGGTTGAGCAGCACTGCCTTCGCCTTGGCCGCGTCGATCAGGTAGAAGTTGATGCCCGGCGCCGAGAGCGGCGTCAGCACGGTCGATTGCGAATATTGGTCGAGATTGCCGATCAATGCTGCCGATGCGGCGTCCTTCGCAAACCATTCGCGATAGTTGAGCAGGCTCTCGACATGAGTCAGCGTCTGGTTGACGCCGGCCTGGATGCCGAGGCCGCGATCGTTGGCGCCGAAATTCCACGACAGCTCGCCGTGCAGGCCGCGCACCCGGTTGTCGATGTCGTAGACGATGTCGCGCCAGTAGCGGGGCCCGTAATTGGCGGCCTTCGCCGCCGCCACCGGATCGTTCAGCGTGATCGTCGGCTGGCCGTTGGCGTTCTGGTAGCTATAGCCATAGGCGGGAAGATTGGACGTGGCGGCCGAGGTGGCGGTGATGACCATCCCCGTGTTCCACTTATACATCCAGCGATCTTCATTGTAGTGCGCCTGGGAATTCGACGCGCCGGCGGTCAGCTTTAGTTTATCGCTGAAGTCATAATGCGCGTTGCCGTTGACCTGCCAGGTACGGCGTTTTTCCGGCTGGGCGACCAGGCCGAGCTGGTAATTGCCGGTGTTCAGTCTACCCGTATCGGCCGTCGCGCCCGGCGTATAGCTGCTGGAGGGAAGGGCGAGCGCCTCGTAGCGGTCCTCGTCCGAGAGCTCGTGATAATATCCGCCGAAGATCGACACGCCGAAGCGGTCATTCGGACGATATTCGAGCTTGGCGTTGACACTGTAGCGTTCGCGCTTCTCGTCAAAGGCATAATCCTGCACGCGCACGGGCACGGCGCGTCCGGTCGAGTTGGCGATGTCTCCGGTCGCCGCGCCGGCGGCGGTATAATAGGTCCATCCGGCGCCCGCGGTGTCGCCGGGCAGGTTGGCGAGCGCCGAGGCATGGAGCTGCTGATATTCGCCCGACACGACCAGGCCGAATTCATGGTTCGCGCCGAACAGGATCGAGCCTGTCGCGTCGGCCCGGATATTCGCATTCCTGTCGGGGACGACCTTGCCGGTCTGCGAGGTCCAGCCGCCCATTGCCTGCGCGGTGAGCGAGGTGCCGGTGTCGAACGCACTCTTGGTCACGAGGTTGAGCTGACCGCCGAGTGCGTGCGGATCATATTGGGAAGTCACAGTCTTGATCGCCTGGATCTCGCTGACCAGCGAGGCAGGCAGCATCGCGAGCTGCGCGCCGCGATAGCTGCTGTCGGCGCTGGCGATCTGCGCGCCGTCGACGGTCACGAGATTGTAGCGGCTGTCGAGCCCGCGGATCGTGACATATTGATAATTGTCGTGCCCACGGCTCGAATCCCGATCAGTCATCACTGATATGCCGGGAATGCGCCGCGCGGCTTCGACGATATTGACGTCCGGGAGCTGGCTCACCTCGTCCTGGCTGATCGCGTCGATGATCTGGCCGCTCTTGCGCTTGGTATCGAGCGCGCGGCGAGTGGCGAGGCGGAAGCCGGTGACGACGATGTCGCCATCGGTCGTCGCCTCATCGTTGGTCGATGCCGCTGCATTCGTCCGCTGCTCCCCGGCGGTCAGCAGGATATGGCCTTCGCCCGCCTCGCGCACGGCGAGCGTGGTACCGGCGATGAGCCGGCGCACGGCATCGAGCGGCGTCATCCGGCCCTTCAGCGGTACCACATGGTGGCCGGAAGCGCGGTCGAACGGAAAGGAGATCTGGATACCCGCCTGGCGCCCGACCTCGTTCAGGGCCGCGGCCAGGTCCGATGCCGGAATATCGAGCGCGATTGTGCGGGACGCAGCCGCTACCGGAGCAGCAAGGCAAGCGGATGCCGGCGCAAGCGCGATGCCTGACAGCAGCAAGGTGATAGCCGAACGACGACGCATGACGAGAAACCCCCTGCGGCGGAATGCCGCGTCGCAGGCTCGATGCTTTGGGTGAACCAAACCGCTATGGTGGAAATGCGGGCGTGAAAATTTGAACGCCGCAGCGTTGGGCTTCTCAGGCAAAGGATCGCTGGTCCGCGTGGCCCGTCCCGCAGATCGGGGAATAAATCCATGTCGAATGGGCATTGAGATCGGCGGAGGCGAATTCTGGTCACAACCTGCAAGAAATTTGCAATCCCATTGGATAGCGAAGTGATTTCATGCGTTTCGCGTTCGCTTGTCCGGCACCTGTTCAGGGTGCCGTCGTGCCGAGCCAAAGGGAGAAGGCCATGAAGAATCTGGTTATGTTGTTGCCCGCCATCGCCGTTCTGGGCGCCTGCCATTCCCAATCCAGCGTCAAGGCGGAGAATGCTTCGGTTGCCGAAGTCGCTGCAGTGACGAAGGATGCCGTGAAGCTTCAGCCAGGCAAATGGCAGACCACGATCAAGATCCTCTCGGTCGATGCGCCGGGCATGCCCGCGCAAATGGGCGCAGCGATGAAACAGCAGATGAGCGCGGCAGGAAGCCAGACGGTGGAGAGCTGCCTCACGCCGGAAATGGTTGCCAAGCCGCCGGAGAACATGTTCGCTGGCGGCGCGCAGAATTGCACTTATGAGAAGTTCGCGATGTCCGATGGCAAGATGGACGCTGTCCTGGTCTGCAAGGGCGTTGCCGGTGGACAGGGCGAGATGCGTGCCACCATGTCGGGCAATTTCGGCAGCACCAGCTACGATGTTACCAGCGATGCCTCGATGAACATGCCGGCAATGCCCGGCGCCGCCGGCGGCGGCAAGGTCAACACCAAGACGCAGGTCATCGGCAAGCGCGTGGGCGAGTGCGAAGCGAAGAAGGCCAGCTAGACCAGCACAAATCGCGTACGAGCAGTTTCATCCCTCCGTCACGCGGACTCGTTGCGTGCTCGCGCTTGGCTTGCCCCCCGGGGCAAGCCAAGCTTGTGTTCGGGGAACGCACGCTCGTTCGAGCGTCGGAGTGCCGCAAGCGGGACAGCCCATTTTGCTTTGCGAGGTCGACCGGGAAGAACTGGTCTTACCTATCCTATTGTAAAGTCACGTGAAATATCAAGGCCGACCAGGCCAGAGAATGTCAGCAACCCTCATGACATTCCCAACACGCGTTAGATTCAACCACCGAGCTACACCGCGTAGAACGCCGTCATGGTGGGTGCCGGCGCCTCGCTTCCTTCTCATCGTTGCAACAAGGGAAGGCTCTGAAAGTGTCGGCAGGTGAATTGCGGATTGCAGATCAGTCGCATGCAGGTTCGCGGGAGCCCGCGTCACCATCCTATTCAGCCATCGCGACATAGATCGGGTTGCCGATCAGCAGCAGGCGCCCCCGGTCGTCGCGGACGTCCGCCCGGATCCAATGGGCCTGCCCGTCGCTCTGCCACGGCGCGATCGAGGCGGGATGGCTCGCGTCGAACGCAGCGCGATAGGCAGGCTCGGCCTTGCCATCGATGATTACCTGCACCGTCCCGCTCGGCACGCCCTTGAGGTCGACTGAGAGGCGAATCGCCTCGCCGACGCGCGGGCGCAGCGTCTGGCCCATATCGGCATGCTGCGTGCCGCTGAAGGCCGACAGGTCGAGCAACCGGTCCTTCGTGCCCTCGACGTCGATGAAGACCCGGCCCGAGCGAATGCCGGCGAGGAATCCGCGCACCGAGAGTTCAGGCATATGGACGACGGTGGTCGGGCTGCCGATCGCGCCTGGTTCGCTCGCCGGGCGATCGGCTTCGTGGCTGTCGCTGCCGCCGATGCCGGTCACGTGCCGGCCTGCGTTCAGCAGCCCGGTCCAGTAAGCGAGCCCCTGGAACTGGCCGTCGGCTGATCGTGTCTCCCGCATGGTGCCGCCGTTCACCACCTCGACTGAATCCACCGCGCCGTCCGGCAGGCCCTCGATGCGCCAGCCGCAGCCCATGCAGATCTCGCCCGAGGGTGCGCCGGGATGGTTGATCGAGACGATTCCGCCTTCGCGATGAACCGGGTCGATCCATTTGCGCGCCTGGTCCCAGGTCGGGCCGGTCATGCGGAAATCGAGGAAGTCGGTTGGGCCGAAGACGTTGCTATGGCCCCAGAAGGTCGTGATCTCGCGCCCCGGCACCAGCAGAAGCCGGTCGAACGCGCCCTGCAACTCGCGCAGCGCGTTATAATGGGCGGTGGTATTGTGGTCGCTTAGTGCGATGAAATCGAGGCCGCGCGCTGCTGCCGCCTCGACGTTGCGATAGACGGGGCAGGGGATGCTCGCGCCCGACTGGGCCTTGCATCTGCCGTCGCTGTCGCCGCTGTGCATGTGCAGGTCGCCGCGATACCAGCCGGGCTTCGCCGCGATCGGGGCGTCGGCGAACTCGGTCACGGTCGGGGCGCGGTCGATGAAGATCTGCGCCTCGTACGGTGCGCGCGCGCCTTCGCGGATGTTGGGTGCGCCGAGGATCAGGTTCCAGCGCCCGGGTGGCAGCGGACCGGGGAGATAGCCGGGCGTCGCATCCTCGGTGCTGAGCGTCATATGGTCGCGCGTACCGCCGCTCCAGCCGCGGAAGCGCTGCGGGTCGCGCAGCCCGAGGTCGATGACGGAGCGCTGCTCCTTGCCGGCATAGGTGAAGCGGATGGTGATCCGGGTCACTCCGGCGGGCAGGTCGAACGGGACATCGGTGTACCGCTCGTAGCTGGCGCGCGTCAGCTCGCCCTTGAGCACGCGCCAGGGCGTGCCCGCGTCCACCCTTTCCGATGGCCCCGCCCGGCCCACCTGCGCGAAGGCAGGCGCGGCCAGGAAGAGGGTTGCGAGAAGGGCGGACGCGAGACGCTTCTTCATGGTCAGAACCGATACATCACGGCCGCGCGGAAGTTCCGCCCGATCAGCGGGCGCGCGATGAAGGTGTTGGCGCCTGCATCGGCATTCTGCAGTTCGCCCGCGCGCGGGTTGCCCTCGGTCAGGCCAAGCGAGTTGTTGAGGTTGTCGACATAGCCATAGAGCGACAGGCTGCGGGACACGTCGAACCGCGCGCTCAGGTTGATCGTGCCATAGGCCGGCAGCCGCACTGAATTGGCGGTGTCGACATAGCGTGCGCCTTCATATTCCCACGATCCCTGCAGGCGGATGCGGCCGTCGAGCAGGTTGAGGCCCGGTACCAGGCGCAGGCTGACCGTCGGCACGCGGATCAGGCGGTTGCCGTCGAAGTCGAAGGTCTTTTTCGAGGCATCGACATAGGTAAGGCCCTTGTAGCGCGGGTCCTCGATCGTCGCGGTAGCCGACAGGTCGAACCAGCGCACCGGGCGCACCGTCCCCTCCAGCTCGAGGCCGAATGTCTGGGTGTCGGCATAACGCGTCTCGCTGATCGCCGGACCGTTCAGGTCGAAGCGATAGTTGGTGAAGGAGACGTTGTTGTACTTGGTCCAGAAGCCGGTTGCGTAGACGTCGATCAGCGGGCTTGAATATTTGAGGCCGATCTCGCCCAGGTCCATCGTCTGGATGACGGGAGTCGATGTCGGGCTGGTGACGAAATTGCCCAGGCTCGGCAGGCGATTGGCCGATGTGTAGCGGGCGAACAGGCCGGCATGCTTGCTGAACTGATAGTCGACGCCCAGCGTCCAGGTCGCATGGGCGTAATTCTTGTCGTAATTGGCATAGACGCCGCTGCCGGTGAGGATCGACGAGGTCGCCGGGGTGCCGAGATTGACCGTCTTCTTCAGTCCGACCGTGCCGCGCGTGCGCATCGTTTCCCAGCGCACGCCGCCGTCGACGCGCAGGTTCGGCGTGATCTGCCATTCGTCGGCCAGGTAGAGTGCGTGGCTCGTCTGCTCGCCATGCGCATTCTCCCATTCATAGCCGTACTTGTAGATGCCATGGTCGGTGAAGGTCTTGAGGACATTGCCCGCGCCGTCGACCGCAACCAGGTCGAGCAGCCGGCTGTTGTTGCGTACGTCGAGCAGCGCGGTCGAGGAATAGCGGCTGAAATCCTCGTCGATATGCGCGAAATAATAGCCGAAGGTGATGTCATGGGTGGTCGAGCCCATCTCGAAGCGGTGCGAGATATGGGTGTCGCTCATGAACTCCTTCACCGGCAGCGTCAGGCCGCGCAGGCCGCCGACGATGACCAGCCCGTTGCCGTTCTGGTTGGCGGTGTCGAAGATCTGGCCGGGTGAGGTCGCGTAGCGGAACTGGAGCGCGGTCGCGCCGGGCGCCTGGCCAAGCAGGCCGGCTTGCTGGGTCAGCAGGCTCGACGCGCTTTGCAGCGTATTGGGGAACACGCCGTTCCGCTGTGTCCAGGTGTCGTTGTAGCGGGTGACGTTGGAGATCTTCCAGTCGTCCCAGGGCTCGAACTCGAACTTGCCGGTGATCTGGGTGCGCTTCACCTGGGTGCCGACGCTGTTGTCGAAATCATAGGTGCCGCCGTCGCCCTGGATCATCCGCACCCGCTGCGTCTCTGGGCCCGCGACCGTGCCGTAATTGCCGCTGAAGCCCGGTACCGCGCGGATCTTGCCGTCAGGATAGGTGCGCATCGGGATGCCGGTGTAGAAGCCGACAATGTCGTCCACCCGCTTCACGTCGAGGCTGACCTTGGCGCGCTCCCATTCGCGCGACACGGTGGCACGGATCTGGCCGCCGCGATTGGCGGTGAAGCCGGGGTCGCGCACGCCGCCCTCGGAGCGATAGAAGCCGCCCAGCGCGACCTTCCAGTCGCCGATCGGCGCGCCGACCCAGAAATCCATGCGGTACATGCTGTCGGCGCCCAGCGAGGCCTTGACCAGGCCCTCCGCCTTGTCGCCCACCTTGCGCGGGATGAAGTTGACCGCACCCGCCGGCGCATTCGAATAGAAGAGCGACGCGGGGCCGCCACGCACCACTTCGATCCGCTCGATCGTCTCGTCCAGGCGGAACACCTGGTCGCCGTTCAGATAGCCGAGCGCGGGATCGTGCTGGACCGGGATGCCGTCCTCCAGCAGCTGGATCGAGCCGAAGCCGTCGACCGGCACGCCGCGCGCACGGACGTTGCCGCTTGCCTCGCCGCCGGAGGATTCGACCCAGAAGCCGGGGACCGACTTCAGCGCCTCGGTGACGCTGGTCGGTGCCTGGAGGCGCAGCGCTTCCTCGTCGATTCGCGTGACCGAATAGCTCATTTCGGCCTTGGTCCGCTGTCCGGTGCCGGCGCGGCCGGTGACGATGATGTCGCCGGCTTCGCCGCCTTGCGCGGGCTGAGCATCAGGCTGCTGGTCGTGCGCCTGGGATTGGCTGTCCTGCGCCCATGCGGGGGCCGTCCCGGCGCATAGCAGGGCGAGCAGCGACGATGTCATCAGGTACGGCTTCATGATTTTCCCCTTCGGTTGATTGCTCTGGCGGTTCTCCGGACCCGAGAGATGCGTGTCCGGTCGTTCCGGCGCGCGGCTGCGCGTCGGTGAAAGGCTTTCGTTTGTGCTTCGCCGCGCAGACGGGGCAGGCGGCGGTTTCCGCTACCGGTCGCGCAAATTTTTTCGGTGCGGCGATGTCAGGTCGCCCGATGCGGCCCCGGCCGGCGAGGGACTGTCAACCGGCTGTCACACGCGGCCTTTAGGCACAGTCACGGTTCGGCATTTCCGATGGAGCGGCGACGACATGGCATGGCTGCGCGACATCGACATATGGTTTGCCGATCATGTCTTCGCCTATCACCAGCAGACGCGCCGCTACGCGATCAGCCTCGTCCGGCAGGCGGAAGAGGCGGAGGAACTGGTGCAGGAAGCCTATGCGCGGCTGTTCGCGCTCGAAGACTGGGCCTCGATCGCCAATCCCCACGCCTTCACCCTGCGGATCGTCCGCAACCTCGCGATCGAACGCTTTCGCCGCGCCGAGGTCGTCCGGCTCGACCGGAGCGCGATCCTGCACACGCTTGACGTCGCCGATCAGGAACCGACCCCCGACGTCGTGGCGATGGACCGGTCCGAGCTGCGGCGGGTCGCCCAGATATTGGAGGAAATGCCGCCGCGCATGCGCGAGGCCATGATTCTCCGGAGAATTGAGGGCTTGCCCCCGGCTCAAGTAGCGGAAAGAATGAACATCTCCGTCTCCACGGTGGAGACACACCTGATCAAGGCCCTTCGCCTGTTGACGCAGAGGCTGAACCGGCAGGAAGCACAGGCGAAGACGGAGCGAATACCCGCATGGGAGAGGAAGGAAAGGCTGGAGCAGGGCTGAGCGAGCAGGCGATCGATTGGCTGGTGGCGCTCGACTGCGGCACCGCGGACGAGCAGGCGTTCGATGCCTGGCGCACCGCTGATCCTCGGCATGCCGCCGCCTTCGCCCAGGTCGCTGCAACATGGCGGCGAACCGCCGATCCGCGCCTCGCCGCGCTGCTCGACGAGCCAGCCGAATCTGGTCCGCCGCCCGAGCCCGATCGGGCAGCGACGGGAACCTGGTCGCGCCGTGCGGTTGCCGGGGGCGCGGTTGCTGCCATGCTCGGTCTCGGCGGCATGGGCGCCATGCTGGCATGGCCGCGCAGGGCATTCGCCTCGACCGCCGTTGGCGAGCGCCGGACCATCCGTTTGCCCGACGGCAACCATGCGATGCTCAATACCGATACGCGTGTCGCCTGGCGTTTCGAGAACGGACCTGAATTCTGGATCGAGCGAGGTGAGGCGGCTCTGCTCGTTCGCGAGGCAACCAGGCCGTTTCGGGTATACAGCGATCCGATCGATGCACGCCTTGGCGGCGGGAAGTTCACGTTCCGGATCGAGCCCGGCGGCGGCGAGCTTCTGGTTGTCGCCGGGAGGGCCGAGGCTGCCTATGGCGGCACGCCTGCCGGGACGATCCATGCCGGCAGCGCGCTGACGGTCAGTGACGGTGCGGCGCGAATCTCTGCCCGGTCACCGGACGCCGTCGCGGCTGCCACTGCCTGGGAAGACGGCAAGATCGTCTTCAACGGCATGCCGCTCGATCGGGCGATCGTCGAGTTCAATCGCTATCTTCCCGACAAGATCGTGCTGCAGCAGGTGGACCTCGCCGGCACGCGGCTCGGCGGGGAATTCCAGATCGACAACCCCGATGGCTTCCTGCTCGCCCTACGCGACGGGTTCGACATCGACCATCGCCAGAAGGGCAATCAGATTCAGCTTTTCCGCCGCCGCGGCTGACCGCTCGCCCGGACGCTGTGTGTGCAGGGTCGTCGTGACATGAAGCTGTCGCGCATGGGCGCCAGTGACGGATCATGTGTCTGACTCACGGCCTTCGTCGCTTCTTCGGGCCATCGAACCACCGTGCTTCCAAACCCGCCGCCCGGTTCGCGGCTGGTCTTCTGTGCGGCGTGGCGATGATCGCGCCGGCGCCGGTCCAGGCGGGGCAGGGTGGACGGTCGGCCCCGTTCGACATTCCCGCGCAGGGGCTGTCGGCAGCACTGGACCAGTTCGCGCGTCAGGCCGGGGTCCAGATACTCTATCCCTACAGGGTCGCTACAGGGGGGCGCAACGCAGCGCTGCGCGGCCGGATGCCAGTTCGCGAGGCGCTCGACCGGTTGCTGCGCGGGAGCGGGCTCGAGATCGCCCGCTTCACTGATCGGGTCGTCACCCTGCGCGCGGTTGTTTCCTCGCCCCTTGCTCGAACGGTCAAGCGCCCCGACGTCCCGCCGCCCGCGCCTTTGCCTGTCCCCGCGCCGCCTTCACCGCCGCCGCCGGAAATCGTGGTGACCGGGCGCGCCGTCGGCGTGCCGCTCGCGGAGGCCGAGCTGAGCTACGCGGTCACGCGGATCGATGCTGCCACGCTGGCACGTCAGGGACCTCAGTCCACGGCTGAGCTGTTCACCCGGATTCCCGGCTTCTGGGTCGAATCGACGGGCGGGGAGGCAAGCAACAATGTCCGCTCCCGGGGCATCCCGACCGATGGCTATTCCTCGGTGGCGTTGCTCGAGGACGGGCTGCCGGTGCAATATGACGGCGGTCTCGGCTATCTGAATACCGACCAGATATACCGGGCCGATCCGACGGTCGAGCGGGTGGAAGCGGTACGCGGCGGCCCCTCTGCGATCTTCATGCCCAACGCCCCGGGCGGCAGCGTCAACTTCCTCACCCGGAGCGGATTGCGTGATCCGGGTTATATCTTTTCAGCGACCGGCGGCAGCTTCGGCTATGGCCGGGTCGACGGATTCGCCGGTGCGCGGATTGCGCCGAACCTCGGGGTTTCGCTGGGAGGCTTCTATCGGCGCGACGATGGCCTGCGCGATCCTGGCTATCTGGCCGACCAGGGCGGACAGCTCCGCGCTGGCATCGACTATGACGATGGCCGGGCTCGCCTGTCGTTCAACGTCAAGCGGCTGGACGACCGTGTCATTCTCTATCTGCCCGTTCCGCTTCAGTTCGATGCCCGGGGCGACGTCCACGGCATTTCCGGCTTCGATCCGCTGTTCGGCACGCTGGCCGGGCCGGACAATCTCCATGTCCCGTTCAAGACCGCGACGGGCCAGCGCGATTTCGACCTGTCGCAGGGCACGCACAGCCGGGTCACCTTCTACACGATGACCGGACGGCTTGCGCTCGACGAGGTGAGCGCGCTCGAGGTCAAGGCGCGGCTGAGGACCGGCAGCACCGTCAGGAACGGGCTGTTCCCGATCGGCCGGCCGATGTCCGGGAGCATTTATCTCGAAAGCGTCCGCCAGCAGGTGGCGGCGGCCTTTCCCGGCACATCGGCGACGCAGATCCGCTACGCCGACACCGGTCAGCCGTTCCTGCCCGACAGCAACGGCAACGGGCTGGTCGTCGGTGCCAACCTGTTGTCGGTTCGGATGCCGATGCGCGAATTCATCGGCGATGCGCGACTGACGCACAGTGTCGATCGATGGGGGCATCACGACCTGGCGCTCGGCCTGACCTATGATCATGCCAGCCTCGGCTTCGACCGGACGATGGGAACCGTGCTGCTCGATGTACGCAGCCAGGCGCGGCGGCTCGACGTCGTCGCCCTTGATGCCGGTGGTCGGCAAGTCGGTGCGCTGACCGACAACGGGTTCATACGCTATGGCTCGCTGTTCGACCGGGTCGATCTGCGATCCTCGAACGTGGCGCTGTACCTGGCCGATGAATGGAAGCTGGCGCCCCATTGGCGCATCGATCTGGGCGGACGCTGGGAGCGGATTCGGATCGGCGGCGGCGTCGAAGGCAATTCCCCTGTGAACCTGGGCGATCCGGCGACGCTGGCCGACGATGCGGTGCTGACGGGCAATGGCAAGATCA
This sequence comes from Pseudomonadota bacterium, assembly GCA_040388155.1. Lineage (GTDB taxonomy): Bacteria > Pseudomonadota > Alphaproteobacteria > Sphingomonadales > Sphingomonadaceae > Sphingomonas. The sequence continues at coordinate 235,485 of JAZKCJ010000013.1, read as the reverse complement.
CGCCGATCCACCGCATTTTCTCCGGTCTAAGCTGGACGGCCGGCATCAATTTCAACCCCGGCCCGGGCACCGGCCTGTTCCTGCGGTTCGCGCGCACCGCCAGGTTGCCGAGCGCGACCGAGTTCATCGGCTCGCCGAACCGGACCGACGAGGCGATCGTCCCGATTACGATGGCGGAGGCGGGCCTCATCGTGCGGCGCCGGCACTGGAATCTCTCAGCCGTCGCCTACAAGACCCATTTCGCGCGATTGCCGTTCACTGACTATCGCTTCGATCCGGTGTCCAATACCTATGTCGACCGGACCTCGATCGCCGATACATCCACCGTCGGACTCGAACTTGCCGGCCATGCGGACCTGCCGGGACCTCTGCAGCTTGACCTGCAGGCGACGCTCCAAGATCCGCGCTATCGCAATTTCAGCTATGTCGAACTGGCCGGGGGCCTGCCGGTCACCCGCAACGTCACCGGCAATCAGTTGATCCGCGTGCCGAAATTGTCCCTGCGCGCCACGCCAAGCCTCAACCTCTTCGCCGGCAGGCTACGCATCGCGACTGAATTCGTACACTATTCCGATCGCTTCGCCGATATCGCGAACACGCAGCGGCTGCCGTCCTTCTCGCTCGTCAACATCGATATGAACGCCAGAATCAGCGATCGTCTGACACTCGCGCTTCACGCGACCAATGTCACGAACGCGCTCGGCCTTACCGAAGGCAATCCGCGAGCCGGATCGTTCGACGCGGGCGGCATGGGCACCAGCTATTTTCTCGCCAGGCCTGAGTTCGGCCGCGCCCTGCGTGCGACGCTGAACTTTTCCTATTGATCTCCAGTCGCCTGCACCTCTTCCCAAGCTGCCTGGTGCGACAGGGGCATCTCAATTCCATGGCGCCTGTTCGCAAAAGCTCTTAGCGAGCACCGCATTTGCTCCGCAGTCCCCTGTCGAGATGGCTTCGTAGTTGCTGGTAAGGCGCGTTTGATGTTCAAGAAATCCCCCCGCAAAATCGTCATTCTGGCTGCCCTGCTCGTTCTGGCTGCGGTGGGGGGAGGGCTCTGGCTGCTGCAGACTCTGGGCTGGTTCGCGCCCGCTCCGACCAAATTCGGCTGGCAGGCGGATCTTGCGATTGTGGCCGGAGACGGCGTTCGCGGCCATGCCGATGGCGCGCCGGCCGTCGCGCGCTTCAGCGATCCGTTCGCGGTCGCGATCGACGCGCGCGGCGCGCTCTATGTGGCGGATGCCGGCGACACCAACCGAATCCGCAAGATCGACGCGGACGGCACCGTCACGACCCTGCCAGGATCGTTCGACACGCCGTCCGGTATCGCCCTCGACACCGCGGGCAATGTCATCGTCGCGGATACGGGAGCCAACGCGATCCGCATGATCAGCCCCACGGGGGCCGTGACCACCCTCGCGGGGGACGGAGTCGCGGGGCTGCGCGACGGTGTGGCGGCGCAGGCGCGCTTCAACGGGCCGATGGGGGTGGCGGCGGACGACAAGGGCAATGTCTATGTCGCTGACAGCTATAATGACCGGATCCGCCTCATCACCCCTGATGGCCAGGTGCGGACGCTCGCGGGTGGCGACGCGCCGGGTTTCGCTGACGGCCAGGGTGCCGCCGCCGCTTTCGATACACCTGGCGGCCTCGCGATCGATCGCCACGGCGCGCTGCTTGTCGCCGATACCGGCAACGATGCGATCCGCAAGATCGACAAGGATGGCCTTGTCTCGACCGTAGCCAGAACCGATCCGGGTGACGGGGCAGGCCTGCTGAAGGCGCCGATCGCGCTGGCGCCGACCTGGGACGGATTCCTGTACATCGCCTCCTTCCGCCGCGCGCGTATCGTGCAGATGTCGCCCACGGGTGAACTGCGCGTGCTGGCCGGGCCGGGGGCCGCGATCGATGGCAACGCCGCGCTGCCGCTGACCGGTCCTGCCGGCCTGGCGATCGATCGGGCAGGGGCACTCTACGTCGCCGATGCCTCTGCCTATGCGATCCGCAAGCTCACACCGCGCCGCGCCGGTGCCCCCGCCACGGTGGCTGTGCTTGAGCCCGCGCCGCCGGCCCTGGTCCGCGCGCCGGTGTTCCCGTGGCCGGTCGCACCGCAATATGGCTGGCACGAGGTGGTCGGCGACCTGGGCGAGGTGCGTGGCAATTATCAGGGAGAGAGCCGCGATCACCTTCATGCCGGCCTCGATATCAGCGCACCGGTGGGAGAGCAGGTGCTCGCCTCAGCGAACGAGACGGTGCAGGATCCGCTGCCCAATTGGGACGTCGAAGGGCTGAGCGAAGGCCTGCGCATCGACCAGGTCACCTATATCCACATGCGTGTCGGCCGCAGCCCGACGGGCGCGCCGCTCGATCCCGCGCGTTTCCAGGTGATCCGCGATGCCGGGGGCCATGTCACCCGCGTCCGGGTCAAGCGCGGCACCCGTTTCCGCGTCGGCGATCCGCTTGGCACAATCAACCGCATGGCGCATGTCCATCTCGAACTCGGACCGCCGCGCGCCAAGGTCAACGCACTGTTGCTGCATTTCCCCGGTTTCGCCGATCATATCGCGCCGCATCTCGATGACGTGCACATCCTTGATGCCGCAGGCCAGCGCCTGACCGGGATGCAGAATGGCCGCCTCGTCGTTCCGGCCGCTGGCGGCGCCGTCGCCATCGTCGTCGAAGCCTGGGATCAGGTCGATGGCAACGCCGCCCGCCGCCGCCTCGGCCTGTACAAGGCGGGCTTCCAGATACTGAAGGCGGACGGCACTCCGGTGCGTGGGTACGAGCAGCCGCGCATCACGCTCGAATTCGATCGAATGCCGACCGCAACCGATGCCGCGAAGATCGCTTACGCCCCCGCCAGCGGCGACACGGTCCATAGCGACCAGCGGACACGCTTTCTCTACGTCGTCACCAACATGGTGCGGCACGGTCAGGCAGCGCAGGGCGGATGGAACCCGGCGGATATCCCGCCCGGTAGCTACACCATCCGCATTTACGCTGCCGACCGGGCCGGGAATGTCGCATCGACCGGGCGCGATCTCCCGATCACGATCCGCTGACCCATTCATGGCGCGATGAAGCCGTGCTGGCTCCGCGCGTCCAATACGCAGTGCCCGAAGATGTTCAGCCCGGACTGTTGCCCATCATCTCGCCGAGGCGCACAGGCCGCTCGGGCACCCAGTCTTTGCTGAAGGCGATGGTGTCCTGCCTGAACAGCATCACGATCGTCGAGCCGAGAAGGAAGCGGCCCATTTCCTCGCCCTTTTTCAGCACGACGTCCTGATCGGCATAGGTCCATTCGGAAACCTTGCCGGTACGCTTCGGATTGACCACGCCATGCCAGACGGTCGCCATGCTGCCGACGATGGTCGCGCCCACCAGCACCATCACAAACGGGCCATATTCCGGGGATTCGAACACGCACACCACGCGCTCGTTGCGCGCGAAAAGCTTCGGCACGCCGCGCGCCGTGGTCGGGTTCACGGAGAACAGCGCGCCCGGCACGTAGATCATGCGCGTCAGCTTGCCGTCACAGGGCATGTGCAGGCGGTGGTAATCCCTGGGCGACAGATAAAGATTGGCGAAGCTGCCGTGGCGGAACAGGCTCGCCAGCGCGGCGTCGCCGCCGACCAGCTCGGTGGTGGTGAAGCGATGGCCCTTGGCCTGCAGTATCCGGTCGTCATCAATGGTGCCGAACTGGCTGATCGCGCCGTCCACCGGGCAGATGAAGTCAGCCGTGGCGAGAGGCCGAGCGCCCATCTTGAGCGGGCGGGTGAAGAAGTCGTTGAAGCTGCTATAGCTGGCGATGTCCGGATTCTCGGCTTCGGTCATATCGACGCCGTACTTGCGAACGAACCAGCGGATCAGCGGGAGCGTCATCGCGCTGCCCTGCGCTCCGGCGATCCGGCCGGCGAAAGTGGTCAGGCGCTGCTTGGGCAGCAGATATTGAAGCAGAATCTTCAGGTGATCGGACATGGTCGGACTCGAATGGTGGACACCGCCGCGCACCTGTCACGGGGCGGATCGCGCACCTTTCGGGAAAGGTGCGCCCATCACTTAGACACGCTTGACGTGCATGGACAGTTTTTCTCCGGCCTATTCGTGTTCAGGCAATGATTTCAGGAAGCGCTCAAGCTGATCCAGTACACCATCCCAGTTCTGCTTCGACCTGTCGGCGAGTTCCTGGCTCGGATTGTTGCCCTGGCGAACGGCAACCCGGCATCCGCCCGGCTCGTGTCGAACCTCGAACATGAGCGTGTTGTAGCCGTCGGGCACGGCCTGCCCGGAATCGGTTTCGCGTGCGACGGTCATGGCGAGCAAGCGGGGAGGTTCCAGCGCGGTAATCGTCCCACGATCGAAGAACACCTTGCCGTCCCATTCGTAGCGATAGGATATTGGGCCGCCGACCACGCCCGAGCTCTCGACCTGCGCTCCGAACATATACTGCCGGACCTGCTCCGGGTCGATGAGAGCCCTCCAGGCCGCTTCCTGCGGCACCGGCATGAACCGCGACGTCTCAATCTCGAAAACCGATTGCATCGGCTGCTCCTCTTAACTTAGCTGCCGGCTCACCGTTAGGCGGGACATCGGGGACCGTATTGAAGATTTCCGCAGGTCACGCCGAACCACTGTTCCCGACGGATGAAGGGATATTGCGGCCCGACTCCCCGTCACCGTCGCTGTGCATGGAGCGTTTTTCACCGCCATCGTCATTGCAGCCCTACCTAGATCACCTCTGGATCGCTGAATGGGACATCCCGGCGGACACCTCCCTCCCGCTGGACATTGTCGCGATGCCCTGCGTCAATTTGGTGCTGGTCGACGAAAACGCCTTTGTGGCAGGCGTCAAAACAGAGCGCCAACGCCATGTTCTATCGGGCTCCGGCCGTATTGCAGGGCTCCGTTTCAAGCCTGGCGGATTTCACCCTTTCTTCCCGCGGCCAGTCGCCAGGATACGGAATATGGAAATACCGGCCGAATCCGTGCATTCGTCGCTCAGCCCGGCATGGGCGCGATCCTGTATATCGAAGGACGATTTCGGCGTCACGGCAGGACAGGTGTTCGAAACGATCGCGGCTCTGCCGGTTCATCGCGTGGCCAGGACAGAGATCGTGGAGCGGATCCTCGAGATCTGCTGGAGTCAGCCGGAACTACCGATTCCGGCCATTGCCAGGTCATGCGAGCTGAACATTCGTACTCTGGAAGCATTGTTCCATGATTCAGTGGGCGTGAGTCTGGTCTGGATCAGGCGGCAGATACGGGCCCTCTCCGCAATGCGCATGGCAGGGCATGAAGGCGGATGGGCCGGGATCGCCCAACAACTTGGCTACAGCGATCAGGCGCATATGACGAACCAGTTCAGGCAGGCCATTGGCGTTCCGCCCGGCATCTTCCTCAGAAAAACAGGACGCTGATCCTGTTCTCCATTCGCCGGCTGGTTTGACGGCCATGCAGATGGAGAAGCCTGATCATGGACGCGCAGCCGCCGCTGTCGATGGCATTGGGGAACGCTGTGGTGCCTTCCCGCCGGTCAGCAGTCGACCAGTTGTAGACGAGTCCTCAAGCGCGTGTTCCTGACCGAGGCCGTCGTTTGCTTGTCGCCGATCAGAGGACCCGCTGGCATCCTTCCCGTTCCGGACATTTCTTACGAGCGTCATGAGGGGCTGATGATGCCGAAAGCAGCCTCTCTTCACGTGGGGTTAGCTGTCCCGCGCGCCCAAATGCGCCTGATTTACCGAACTGGAGCGCTTGTCGTTGAATATTTCGTAGATGAGCGAGCGCAGCCATTGATGCCCGTCGTCGCGATGGCATCGTTCATGCCAGAATTGCGAAATATCGACGGTTGGTATTTCAACCGGGAAGGCCACGGCGCGAACATCCTCCGAATTGGCGAGGGCGCTCGCGACACGACTCGGAACACTGGCGATCAGATCGCTCGACGCCACGATACGGCCGATGCCGAAGGAGTGCGCCAGCCGCAGCGCTACGTTCCGGGTCTTTCCAGCCTTGGTCGAAAGCGCTTCGAGTTCCGTTTCGAAACGCGCGTGGCTGCCGACGGTGGGCGTATAGTCGATATGCTCCACTGCGAAAAATTGATCGATGGATAGCGTAGCACCGATCTCCGGATGTTCTGCGCGAACGAGCACTGCATAGGTCTCATCGAACAGCTTTTGTTGAACGAAGTCCCCGTGGAGCCCGGTGAAATTGCCGATCGCCAGGTCAATCTGGCCGAGTTTCATCATCTGCTGCGCCGTCTCGAGCGGCACGTAATGCGTGGACAGATGGATGTGGGGTGCGACCGTCCTGAGCCTGGCGGCGAGCGGAGGTATGAAAACTGATTGCCCAATGTCGCTGACGTACAAGTGGAAGCTGCGCGTCGCGGTGGCCGGATCGAATGCCTCGCCAGCCTTCACTGCCAGGCGGACCGAGGCAAGACCCTCGTCGAGAAATCTCGCAATGTCGTCCGCCCTGGGCGTCGGCTGCATACCGGTCGCGGTCTTTACGAACAGCACATCGTCAAACTGATCCCGCAGCCGTTTGAGCGCGTTGCTCACGGCAGGCTGGGTGAGATGCAATTGCTCGGCCGCTCGCGTCGTATTCCGGGTGCGATGAAGCACGTCGAAAACGAGCAGGAGGTTCAGGTCGATATTTCGCAGGTCGGCATTCGCCTTCATGGCCGTCATTCATACCGTGAATAATGGTATGGGAAATCGAAATTTCCGCGCGCCGGGGCGCAGCCGTATCTCGGTGAGGCAGCAACACACCGGCAGTCAATCAGGGCGCTGGTGGGAGTTGAAGAACGCTACCACGAAGGAGATTTCAGATGTCGAACAAAGCAATCAAGTCGGTCGTCCTGGTCCATGGCGGTTTCGTCGACGGCTCGGGCTGGGAAGGAACCTACCGCGCCCTGACCAGCAAGGGCTACAAGGTCAGCGTCGTTCAGAACCCCACCATTTCCCTTGAAGACGATGTCGCCGTGACGAAGCGGGTGATCGATGCCGCCGACGGCGACGTGATCCTGGTCGGCCATTCCTATGGCGGCGCGGTCATCACCGAAGCCGGCAATCATCCGAAGGTCGCCGGGCTGGTCTATGTCACCGCCTTTGCGCTCGACGCCGGCGAATCCGTCGGCAAGCTGATCGCCAACCCTGCGCCGGGCGCGCCGGTGCCACCGATCCTGCCGCCGGTCGATGGCTTCCTGATGCTCGACCAGGACAAGTTCGCGGCCTCGTTCGCCGCCGACGTGGAGCCCGAACAGGCGGATTTCATGGCGAAGTCGCAGGTGCCATGGGGGCTGGATGCCCTGAACGGCGAGGTGACCACGGCCGCCTGGAAGAACAAGCCCTCCTGGTATCTGGTGGCGACCGACGATCATATGATCCCCGTTCCCGCCCAGCGCATGATGGCGAACCGCGCCGGCGCGAAGACGATCGATCAGGCCGGCAGCCATGCGGTCTATGTCTCGCAGCCTGATGTCGTCGCTGACTTCATCGACAGCGCGGCGCGCGGCGTGACCGACTAAGCCCGACGATCCCGGCGAACCAATCCTCCGGATGCGAAAGCATCCGGAGGATTGGTGTGCCTGCCCGCAGGCTCGGTTGTGGAGAATGGTCTCGCTCTCAGGCACTCGATCGATGGGCCGTTTCGTCACGGATTCGTGCTAGAACCATCTTGCGTTGAACGTGGTCGATCTTGCGAAAGGGTTTTGTCATGTACAGGTCCAGCGGCAATTTCGAGGCTTTTGCCCGGCCTCTCAAGCCGGAGGGTATCGACGGCCGCCGCGCCTTTTTCGTTGGGTCCGGTCTCGCATCGCTTGCGGGCGCGGCGTTCCTGGTCCGGGACGCGCAGATGCCGGGCAGCGCGATCACGATCTTCGAGGAACTTCCCCTGCCGGGCGGCAGCATGGACGGTATCCTCGACGAGCATAAAGGGTTCATCATCCGCGGCGGTCGCGAGATGGAAGCGCATTTCGAAACCCTGTGGGATCTGTTCCGCTCGATCCCCTCGCTTCAGACGCCTGACGCCTCGGTGCTCGACGAGATGTACTGGCTGCACAAGAGCGACCCGTCGACCAACCCGTGCCGCGCGATCCAGAAGCGTGGTGAACCGATCGACCAGCTACCCGACCTGACGCTCACGCCCAAGGCGGTGGAGGAACTGATCGGGCTCGCCATGATGCGGGAGCAGGACCTCGACGACAAGCGCATCGACGAGGTCTTCACCGGTGAATTCTTCGCCTCCAACTTCTGGCTCTATTGGGCAACGATGTTCGCGTTCGAGCCCTGGGCGAGCGCGCTCGAGATGCGGCGCTACATCTTGCGCTTCGTCCATCACGTGTCGACACTCGCCGATCTCAGCTCGCTGCGCTTCACCCATTACAACCAGTATGAATCGCTGATCCTGCCGCTGGTCGCGTATTTGAAGGGGCACGGCGTGACCTTCCAGTATGGCACCCAGGTGGACGATATCCTGGTCACCAGCGCGGGCGGCGAAAAGGTCGCCACGACGATCAACCTGACGGTTGATGGCGAGGCCGGGAAGATCGCGCTGGCGCCTGCCGACCTGGTGTTCGTCACCAACGGTTCGATCACCGAAAGCTCGACCTATGGCGACAATAATACGCCCGCGCCCGTCGTCACCGATCGCGGCGGCGCCTGGTCGCTGTGGAAGAAACTTGCCGCGCGGGATCCTGCATTTGGCCGTCCGGAGAAGTTCTGCGAAAACATCCCCGAGGCGAACTGGACGATGTCAGCGACGGTCACGCTGACCGACGACCGTATCGTGCCCTATATCGAACGTATCACCGGGCGCGATCCTCGCTCGGGCCGGATCGTGACCGGCGGTCCGTGCAACATCAAGGATTCGAGCTGGCTCTACGGGTTTTCGATGAGCAGGCAGCCGCATTTCGCGGCGCAGGACCCGAAAAAGGATCTCGTCGTCTGGCTGTACGGACTGTTTTCCGACAAGCCCGGCGACTACGTCAAAAAGCCGATCCGCCAATGCACCGGCGCGGAACTGTGCGCCGAATGGCTATACCATCTCGGCGTGCCGGAGGAGCAGATCGATGACCTCGCGCGCAACGCGGCGCGCACGATCCCCTGCAATATGCCGTACATCACGTCCTATTTCATGCCGCGCGCCGTCGGCGACCGACCACTGGTGGTGCCGGAGACGTCGAGAAACCTGGCCTTCATCGGCAACTTCGCCGAGACCGAGCGCGACACCGTGTTCACCACCGAATATTCGGTGCGCACGGCGATGGAGGCGGTCTATACGCTGGTGGGCGTCGATCGCGGCGTCCCGGAAGTGTTCGCCTCGTCATTCGATGTTCGCGTGCTGCTCGACGCTCTGTATTACCTGAATGATCGCAAGCCACTCGACGAGCTGAAGCTGCCGTTCGTCGCCCGCATGATCGAGAAGGTCGCGCTTGCCAGGATCAAGGGTAGCTATGTCGAGGAACTCCTCGAGAATGCGAAACTGATCTGAAAGGCCGAGGGCGAGCAGCGAACAGAAGCCACAACGATGCTCCCCGGCCGGTCCAGTGTCGACAACTTTCGGGGACCGGAGGCGGGAACTCGCGATGCCGCTGGCCATGATCTGGCCGCATGAACCCTTATATGATGGGCATATTGCTTCGCTACCGGGGCAGTTGTTGACGTGGTGATTGCGCTGTGGCCCTACGGTCGGTGAACATTGGAAGCGAGGTCAACCCTCGCCTGGCTGGGGAGCTTGCTGCGCAGGGCTTCCTTCGTCCGGCGCCCGGCACGATCGACTGGTTACCGACGCCTGGCCTGGATTCGAGCTGGAAGACCTTTGCGGAATCGTGGAATCGGCTCGGCCTCGATCGATACATGGCTGATGGCGGTCGCTATCGCCGACGCCGTCACGCTGCATTGGCGATCACTCCGGACGCGATCACGCGAAAGCCGCACCAGCCCCATTTCCAGAGCCGTGACTATAATCAGCTGAATGGCGATGTTCAACGCTGGTTCGAGCCGATGGAGGACGCCATCGTCGACAGTCAGATGATGCGGCGCTTGCTCCGTGGCGCTACCCTTTGCTTCGAGGGAGCTGGTGAAAGCTCCCTGGCCGCTCAATGGCATGTCGAGCTGCATCAGTTCCGGATTGAGGCCACGGCGCAGAAGCCGGGTCGCCCGACCCCTGAGGGAATGCATCGCGACGGGGTTGATTGGGTGCTGGTGATGCTGATTGATCGGGTGAACGCCGGGGAAGGGGTGACCGAGATCCAGATTGCCGGTCGGCCGGAGATCGACCGCTTCACCCTGGCAGCACCGGGTGACGCCGTGCTTCTGGACGACCACCGGGTGCTGCATGGCGTCACGCCGATCCGGCCGATCGATACGGACACGCCGGCGTATCGCGATGTCTTCGTCGCGACATGGAAGGCGGAAGGCTCCGGCTGAGTTCGTTTTTGCTGGTGAGCGAGGCAAAGGATCCGGTGGTTGAAGGGGGCGGCGCGGCCGCGGCCCTGCACGAATCAGAATGGGCTCGACCGCGCTTCCTCAATCGGGCGGTCGCTGATCTCGATCGAAATATGCGGTTGGGGACACACCCAGAGTCCTGCGAAACATCGCGGCGAAGGCGCTTGGGCTGTCATATCCATGCTCCATCGCGACCTCCAGCACCGAAACGCCCGCGGCGAGCCGGGGCAGGCTCAGCAGCAGCCGCATCCGCCGCAGCCATTCGCCGAAGCTCATGCCGAGTTCGCGATGGAACATCCGTGCCAGCGTCCGCCCGCTGACATGGATGTCCGCGCCGAGACGCTCCAGTGTCACGGGCGCGGCCGGATTGGCGATGAGGCGAGCGCACAGGCGCGCAAGGCGCGGGTCGCGTGGCATCGGGACGTGCAGGTACAAGCGTGGAGCTGCCTCGATCTCGTCGAGGATCAGCTCCATGATCCGGGCGTCGCGCCCGCCCGTTGCATAATCGAGCGGGATCGACGTCGCCGCGACGATTGCCTCGCGCAGGAACGGCGACACCTCCAACACCTCGCAACATTGCGGCAGGCCAGCGCGCGCGTCGTCGCGTACGAACACCGTCCGCATGCTGACATGGCCAGCGATCCGGATCGCGTGCTCCTCATGAGGCGGCATCCACACAGCGCGGCCGGCGGGCACCACCCAGCTTCCCGCCCGGCTGGTCACGGTCATCACCCCCGACAGCGTGTGGATGAGCTGCGCGCGCGGATGACGATGCGGCGCGACATGATCGCCGTCGGGATGGTCGCTCGCCAGCGCCGAAACCGGGCGCGGCGCGCATTCACAATCTTCATAGGTGCGCAACCTGTCCATATCGCGACGATGATTGTCATTTCCGAGAGAGAAGGACAAGCGATCGCGTCGTAATGCTCGCCGCTCCGTCAGCCAGGAAGCGCCGTGAGCCAACCGTTCCGCAATGTCTGTGCATCCCTCCTCGCCGTATCCGGGCTTGCCGGATGCACGACGGCGCCGTCCCGGCCGCCGCGCCCGACGATAACCGCGCCGGCGGTGCTGGCAGATGATGGCGCGACCGCCCCCGCTGTGCCCGCCTCGCAATGGTGGAAACTGTTCGACGAGCCGGCGCTCGACGGGCTGGTCGAGGAGGCGCTGGCCAACAATCGAGATTTGCGGGTCGCCGCGGCGCGCCTGCTGCAAGCCCGCGCAAGCCTGAGCGAAGCACGCGGAGCGCGGATGCCCGCAACGGCCGTATCGGCTGACGCCGGCGCGGGCAGCACGCTGGAGGACCAGATTGCCGCGGTGGCTGCGGGCGACGACCAAATCCGGTCGGGCTCACGCTTCGGGCTGGGCATCGGCGTCGCATGGGAGGTCGATCTGTTCGGGCGGATCGGCGCCATGATCAGCGCGGCCAAAGCCGATGCGCGGGCGGCGAGCGCGATGCAGGACGGTGTTCGGGTCGCGATCGCGGCGGGCGTGACCGAGGCCTGGGTGACGGCATGCGGCTTCGCCCGCCAGGCCGACATCGCCCGCCGATCGCTCGCCGTGGTGCGGAAGGACCGCGAGCTTGCCGAGCGGATGCGTGCGGCGGGTGTCGGCACGCCCGCCGATGTGCTGCAGGCGGAGGCGCTGGTCGCCCAGGCAGGGGCCGCGCTTCCTCCCCTGGAGGAGGTGCGTCACCGTGCGCTGACTGATCTCGCGGTCCTTACCGGCCATATTCCGACTGAGATGCCCGTCGCGGCGGCCGAATGTCGCGCGCCACCCAAGCTTGCGACCGCCATCCCGGTCGGCGACGGGGCCGCGCTTCTGCGTCGTCGCCCCGATCTGCGTGCCGCCGAACAGGCATTGGCCGCGAGCACCGCGCGGATCGGCATCGCGGTCGGCGACCTTTATCCGCGCCTGTCGCTGGGTGGCTCGGCGGCCTCATCCTCCCCGTCGATCGACGGTCTCGGCGCGCGGCAGAATTTCGTATGGCGAGCTGGACCGCTGCTATCGTGGAGCTTTCCCAACCTCAGCTCAGCCCGTGCGCGGATACGTCGGGCGCGGGCGGGCGAAGCGGCGGCGCTTGCGGCTTTCGACTCGGCGATCCTGGGCGCGCTCAAGGAGGTGAACCAGGCTGCGGCAGGCTATGCGAGCCTTCTCCGCCGCAGCGAGCAGCTACGCGTCGCCGCCGATCGCACGTCGCGCGCAGCCGCGCTTGTCCGCGCCCGGCGGAAGGCAGGAGATGCCACGGCATTTGAGGTGCTCGATGCCGATCGATCGGAAACAGCCGCGCAGGCCACGCTCGCTGATGCCGATACCCGAGTCGCGGTCGCGCAGGTCGTGTTGTTCAAGACGCTGGGCGGCGGCTGGGAACAGGCCCCCGCCGTCACGCTGCCGCGTCCCCAAAGATCCAGCACCGCCACGGCGGTGCCTTTTCCCGAGTATTCCCGTCATGACCGCTGACCTTGCTTCCGACACTCGGGCCTCCGGCCCCGCTCGACCATCGCGACGTCCCACGCTGGTCGCGGCCGGCGCGCTGGCGCTGCTCGCCGCCATTGGGTTCGCGCTTCACTGGTGGAGCGTCGGCCGCTTCCTGATCGAGACCGACAATGCCTATGTGCGCGCTGACGTCGTCGCGATCGCGCCGCGCGTCGCGGGCAATATCGTCTCGGTTGCGGTCGCCGACAATCAGCGAGTGCGCGCGGGCGATATTCTCGCGCGGATCGACGATCGTGACTACCGCATCAGGGTTGCCGAAGCGGAAGGCGCGGTGGCGGCAGCGCGGGCGGATATATCCGCCGCGGCGGCGCGGATCGCCAATCTCGACGCGCGATCGATACAGCAGCGCAGCGCGATCGCACAGGATGTCGCGGCGGTGTCCGCGCGGGCGGCTGACGCGCACCTCGCCACGCTCGCCTATCGCCGCCAGTCCGATCTCGCCCGCCAACAGATCACGAGCACCCGGATGCTTGAAACTGCCGAGGCCGATGCCGGCCGCACGGGCGCTGGCCTGACCGAAGCCCGCGCCAAGCTTGCCACGTCGCGCGATGCCCTGCCGGTGCTGGCCACCGAACGGCGCGCCGCCGCCGCCGATCGGGACAAGGCGAAAGCCGCGCTGCGCCGGTCGGAAGCAGCGCTCGATGCCGCCCGGCTCGATCTCGATCGCACGGTGATCCGCGCGCCGGTCGCCGGGCTGGTCGGGCAACGTGTCGTGCGCGTGGGCCAATATGCCGAGGTGGGAACGCCGCTGATGGCCCTGGTGCCGGGGACGGCCTTTGTCGTCGCCAATTACAAGGAAACCCAGATCGCGCGAGTCCGCCCCGGCCAGCCGGTACGGATCATGGTCGATGCGTTCGGCGGCACTCCCCTCAACGGTCATGTCGACAGTTTCGCGCCCGCCTCCGGTGCGCAATTCGCGCTGTTGCCGCCTGACAACGCCACCGGCAATTTCACCAAAATCGTACAGCGCATGCCTTTGCGCATCCGCATCGACACGGGCCAGTCGCAAGCTGGCGGGTTGCGCCCCGGCATGTCGGTGGAGACCATCGTCGACACGCGCGGCAACCGCTAATGGCGACGCAGGCGCAAGCGGCCGCGAACCCCGATCATGTGTCGCTCCGCGCCTGGGTCGCGGTGCTGGGGGGCGTCGTCGGGTGCTTCATGGCGGGCATGAACGTCCACGTCACCAATGCCTCGCTGCCTGATGTCCGCGGATCGCTCGGCGCGTCGTTCGAGGAGGGGTCATGGATCACCACCGCCTATCTGGTCGCGGAGATCATCATCATCCCGATGACCGGCTGGCTGGTGTCGGTCTTTTCAACGCGGCGCGTGCTGATGGTCGGGACCGGCGGCTTCGTCCTGTTCTCGATCGCCTGTTCGCTTGCCCCCGATATCAACACGATGATCGTTGCCCGCGCGCTGCAAGGGGCGTTCGGGGGCGTGCTGATACCCTTGTCGTTCCAGATCATCGTCACCGAATTGCCGCCGTCCAGGCATCCGTTCGGGATGGCCTTGTTCGCGGTCGCCAACAATGTCGCGCAGGCGGCCGGGCCCTCGCTCGGTGGTTGGCTGACCGATGCCTATAGCTGGCGCTGGATATTCTACCTTCAGGTCCCGCCCGGTCTGCTGTTGCTCGCGGCGATCGGCTGGGCCACGCCGCGCAGCCCCCTGTCGCTCGGGAAGCTGCGCGTTGGCGACTGGAGCGGGATCGTCGCCATGGCAGTTGGTCTCTCCGCCTTGCAGATCGTGCTGGAGGAGGGCGGGCGCAAGGACTGGTTCGCCTCCTCCTATATCGTCGGCATGACGACGATCGCCGCGCTGTTCCTTATCGCTTTCGTCATCATCCAGCTGCGCCGGCGGAACCCGCTGATCAACCTGCGCCTCCTCGGCCGCTACAATTTCGGGCTGGCCAGCCTGATGCAATTCACCTTCGGCGCGATCGTGTTCGGGGTGGTCTTTCTGGTGCCCAATTATTTCGCGGAGGCACATGGCTATAACGCGGCGCAGATCGGCCTGACGATGATCCCCTATGGCCTGATCCAGCTCGTCATGTCCTTCGCCACACCCCGGCTGATGAAATGGACCAGCGTGCAGACGATCATCATCCTCGGCTTCGTCGTCATGGCGGCGGGGTGCCTGATGAACATGCATCTCGACGGCGATGCCGCGGCGAACGTGATCGTGCCGTCGCTGGTGGTGCGCGGCATCGGCCAGTCGTTCATCGTCGTCGCGCTGGGCGTGATGGCGGTCGACGGGCTTGAGAAGGCGGAGATCGGCTCGGCTTCGGGGCTGTTTTCCACCGTCCGCAATATCGGCGGCGCGATCGGCATCGCGGCGGCCGGCCAGTTCGTGGTCGAGCGTGAGAAGCTCCACGCGGCGCGGATCGGCGAAGCGGTCAGCCCCTATTCGCCCGAGTTCCACGAGCGCATGATCGGCATGGTGCGCGCCTTCGCGCACCAGCAGATTGACCGCGTATCAGCGTTTCACGGGCTCCAGGCGGCTGGATTGCGGCAACAGGCATTGGCGCTGATGAATCGGATCGTCCATCACGATGCGCTGCTGCTCGCCTATAGCGACGCCTTCCTGATTGCCGGTTCGGCCATGCTGGCATGTGCTTGTGGCGGCGTCTTTCTCAAACGAAGACGAGGCTAGGAAGGTGGACACTTGGCTGTCGCGGCGTGTGAAACCATGTCTGCCTTCAGCCTGTCATCAACCGGACTAACATCCATTTCAGCGCGGTTCGAGTCCCGCTATCAGGACGGGCCTGTCGGTGAGCGGTGGCGCAATCACGTCGAGCATCGCCAAAGGGTCGGTCTCCGCGTTCCCCCTCTCTTCGTTCCAATCCCGCGAGTAGGCGGTGCAATCCCACGACAAAAACGTCATATGGAAGCGAGCGTTCGTCGGTGATCATGGCGATCGTTCCTGCGAATTCTGTCTGGCGCAGAGAGATCGCCGCTTGCGCGCCTCCCCACGATCAATGAGTCATAACACTCCATGATCGGGCCGAGACGGGACGCTGACCTGCATCATGTCGCTCCACGACGAGAATATATCTATGTCGAATGGGCATTGGCACAATCAAGGCTGTTTTTGGACAGTGTGGCTACAGCGGCCCGTCGAGCCGGCAGGGGAGACACACAATGGGACTGGGTTTCGACCAGCCAGCTAAGAACAATCTGAAAACGTCTCATCTTGCCGGCCTGGTCGCAGGCAATACGCTCGAGTTTTACGACTTCACGATCTTCCTGTTCTTTGCCCCCCAGATCGGGGCCAGCCTGTTCGCGGGCAAATCGGATGGCCTGCTCGCGGCCCTGGCGGCGTTCGCCGTGGGGTTTCTCGCAAGGCCGCTGGGTGCCGCGGTCATCGGCCGCTATGGCGACAGGGCTGGCCGCAAGCCGGCCATGCTGCTCAGCTTCTCCTTGATGGGCGGGGCTCTTCTGGTCATCGGGTTGACGCCGCCGGCTTCGGTGCTGGGCATCGGGAGTGCGATCATCGTCGTGCTGGCGCGCCTCGTTCAGGGGTTCGCGCTCGGCGGCGAAGTCGGGCCCACGACCGCCTTGCTGATCGAGGCTGCTCCGGCGGATCGCCGAGGCACCTATGGCGCATGGCAAATCGCAAGCCAGGGCGTTGCGGTGCTTTCTGCAGGAATTGTCGGGCTTGTCATATCCTGGATGCTGCCGGCCAGTGCCGTAACGGACTGGGGATGGCGCATCGCGATCCTGCTGGGCGCCGTCCTGCTGCCGATCGGTTTCTATTTGCGCCGGATCATTCCGGAAACGCTTCACCAAGGCTCCACTTCCGAACTGGAAAGCGAGGATCTGCCATTTGCCCGGGTCGTTGTCGCCGGCCTGGTCCTGATCCTTTCCGGAACCATCACCAACTACACGCTGCAATATTTCAACACCTATACCGTCAGCATATTGAAGCTCGATACCGTCACCGCCTTTACCACCACGGCCATTACCGGGTCCTGCCTGTTCGTGTTTGGATTGCTGGGTGGCTGGCTTTCCGATCGACTGGGCCGGCGGCCGTTGATCGTCTGGCCGCGGATCGCCCTGTTGCTGCTCATCTACCCGATCTTCGTTCAGATCACGCGATATCCGTCGCTCGCGACGCTTGCGGTGGGCGCCTTCATCCTGACCACGCTCTACGCGCTGTGCACCGCGCCCGCCAACGTCTGCCTGGCGGAAGGATTCCGTCGCGACCGTCGCAGCCTTGGCTACGCGCTGACCTATACGCTTGCCGTGTCGATCTTCGGCGGAAGCGCGCAATTTCTGATCGCATGGATGCTCAAGATAACAGGCGACCCGCTGGTGCCGGCATGGTGGTTGATGGCGGCCAGCGTGGCGGGTGTCGTGTCGGGACTGGCGATGCCGATAGCAGCGCGTCAGCAGGAAAAACGAGCAGGCGTGCCAGTCGCGGCGTGATAGTCGTCCGCACCCACCAAATCATTGTCGACGAGGCAAGGCTTTGACCATCGATCTTTCCATTCTTGAGCCGGAACTTGCTAGCTGGCGCCAGCATCTCCACCGGCATCCCGAGCTTGGCTTTCAGGAGCACGGCACCGCGGCGTTCATCATCGAGAAGCTGCGCGCGTTCGGGATCGAAGAAATCCATACCGGCATCGGCGGAACCGGCATTGTTGCTACATTGCGCGCTGGGCAGTCGGATCGCGCGATCGGCATCCGCGCCGATATCGATGCGCTGCCGATGACGGAACTACGCGCATCGGATCATACGTCGGTCGTCCCGGGGGTCATGCATGCGTGCGGCCACGACGGGCACACCACGATGCTGCTGGGCGCCGCCAAATATCTTGCCGAAACGCGCAATTTCGATGGCGCGGTTCATTTCATCTTCCAGCCCGCCGAGGAAGCGCTCGGCTATTCGGGAGCGGACGGCGACCGCGACGGCGGCGCCAGCGCGATGATCCGGGATGGTCTGTTCGATCGTTTCCCAATGCAGGCCATTTTCGGCATTCATAATCGCCCCGGTCTGGCTGCCGGCAAGCTGGCCGGTCGGGCGGGGCCAATGTACGCGGCGGCTGATCGTTTCGAGATCGTCATTACCGGTCGCGGCGGTCATGCCGCTCGTCCGCATCTCGCGGTCGACCCGGTGCTGGTTGCTTCCCACATGGTGATCGCGCTGCAAAGCATTGTGTCGCGCTCGGTCAATCCGCTCGACAGCGCCGTATTGTCGGTCTGCACGGTGGCGGCGGGCACCGCGTTCAACGTGATTCCCGAAACCGCCACGTTGGCGGGGACCGTCCGCACCTTGTCCCGGGCGACGCAGGACATCGTGCAGTCGCGGCTGGAGGAAGTCGTGGCCAGCGTCGCGTCGACCTTCGGGGCTCATGCTGAGCTGGTCTATGAACGAGGCTATCCCGCGATGCACAATCCGCCCGATATGTTCGCGCGCGTCCGTGAGATTGCCGTTTCGCTCGTCGGTGAAGACGGTTTCATCGACCTCGACGAACCCACGATGGGGGGCGAGGATTTTGCACGGTATCTGGAAGAGAAACCGGGCTGTTTCATGCTGATCGGCAATGGCGACCAGGGGGCCGGCGCGGTGATGCTGCACAACGCGCATTATGAATTCAACGACACAGTCGCACCGGTGGGGGCCGCCTTGTGGGCGACGCTTGCCGAACGGTTTCTCTCGAAAACATCCTGCTGAAGGGCGCACCATGCGACTGGCGAATTTCGTGACCTTGAGCGGCAGGAGCACTGCTCTTCTCGCTGCCCTGTTCCTTGCCCCGGCAGTCGATGCCGAGCGCCAACCGACAAATGCCGATGGCGCAGAGCAGAAGGTAACGATCTATCGGGACGCGAAGGGCGTGCCGCACGTCTTCGCCAAGACTTCTGCGGAAATCATGTTTGGTGCGGGCTATGCCGAGGCGCAGGATCGGCTCGCGGCAATGGAACTCGCCCGGCGTGGCGCTACCGGCCGGCGTGCCGAGGTCCTAGGCAAGACAGCAATCGAATCGGACAAGACCGCCCGCGACCGGCAGCTTTCCAGTGCCGAGCTGATGCGCATGTACCGGGCAATTCCGGTCGAGCATCAGTTGATGATCCAGGCATTTGTCGATGGGGTCAATCAAGCGATCGCCGAGGTCAACGCTGACCCGGAGCACAGGACACCGCTGGAGTTTATCCGGTGGGGAATCAAGCCGACGCTATGGAGCCTGATCGACTATCTCGCCTATATCGCGTCCGTTCCGAATGGGCGCGACAGCTACGAATTGCAAAATCTCCAGTTTCTGAATGCGATGACAAGCCGTTATGGCGAAAAGATCGGGCGTCAGATTTTTGACGACGTCGTGCCGATTTCGGACCCTGATTCACCCACCGCGATACCCAAGGGGGAGGATCTCGCGCCGGCCCGGCCAATACCCGTCGCGACCCCTTTGCCGTTACAGGCAGGCGCGGTCGATCTCCGATCGCTGCAACATATCGCGACGGTTCCATCCGAGCTGCCCAGGGAAGCCAGCCGTTGCCTGGTGGTCGGCCCGAAAAAGTCGGCGAGCGGCCATGTGCTGATGATGGAAGCCACTGCCGATGGGCCCGAAATCCATCTCAATGGCGGCGGGTTCGATAGTGCTGGTTTCAGCTCCAGCGGCTGGGGGCCTCCGTTCATGGGACGTGGCGTGCAGCATGGTTGGCTCCTGACCTCGGGCGTGGCGCAGGCGAACACGATTTTCGCCGAACGTCTCAACCCGGCGAACCGATATCAATATTGGTTCAAGGGCGCCTGGCAGACCATGGAGCATCGGATCGAGACCATCCTGGTCAAGGGCGGCGAACCGATCACCCATGAGGTCGCCCGGACGGTCCATGGCCCGGTCGTGAACTGGGACGCGGAACATGGTGTCGCCTATTCCCACCGTTTCGGGCTGCGGGGCAAGGAACTGGATACCTGGGTCGGGATCGTCGAAATGGCACGGGCGAAGAGCTTGTCCGATTTCGAAACCAAGGGGGTGGATCGCGTCGGCTGGAATCTGGGCATCTGCTATGGCGGCGAAGACGGCCAGATCGCGTTCTGGGAAGCCGGCAATTTGCCGAAGCTGGCGCCCGGCGCGGATCCGCGCCTGCCGACGCCGGGCACCGGCGAGTATGAATGGACCGGCTTCCTGACGCCGCAGGAGCGGCCACATATGCTCAACCCTCGCCAGGGCTATATCCATAGCTGGAACAGCAAGGCCACGAGCTGGTCGATGGAGGGGAACGACGCCCGCATCGGTGCGACGTTCCGGACCTGGCTGGGCAATCAACTCGCCGCTTCGAACAATGCGATCACGCTGCTGGACATGCGGGAGTTCAACCGCAAGATTTTCAATGCCATGGGAGCGCAGGATCGGACGCAGACGACACCGGCGTTCTTTGCCCCCTATATTCGTGCCGCGATCGCTGCCAGCGATGACCCGGAGGTGAAGCAGGCCGGTGAGCTCATGCTGAGCTATAATGGCCTCTACGAAGATCTCGATGCCGACCATCAATATGATAATCCCGGACTGACGCTGTTCCGGACATGGCTGAATGTCGCGCCCGCCATCGTTTTTGGCAAGGATATCGGCAATTGGTGGAGCAAGGTCGATGAGGGCCGCTACCTGCGATATCAGACCAGCCTGTTGTTGCGCGCCTTCCAGGGCGACAAGGCCGGTGCCCCTCTTGTCTTCGATTATTTCCACGGCCGTGATCGCAACGCGGTGCTGATCGAGACGATCAAAGCGACGGTCGGACAGGTCAAACCGCAATTTCCCGGCAAACCGATGACCGAATGGCGGATGCCGGTTTTCTGGAAATATTATGATCCAGCCGCAAAGAAGGCTGATCGTCCCGAACTTCCCGATGATGACAACCCGTCGAACCGTCTGTCCGCCATCCTTCGCATCGGGCCGACGATGGCTCCGCACAATGGTGGCGAGGGCTGGGTGGGGTTGATGGAGCTCAACCGTGATCATCCCGCGCTCTATTCGGTTGTGGATGCGGGGGGCCAAAGTCTGTTCGTCGATCCGCGCGGGGTCGGCAATCCGCATCTGTCGGACCAGACCATGATGCACGAGACCAACGAACTGAAGAAGATCGTCATGAATCCCGACGATGTGCGGGCGGTTGCTGCTTCGACACAGGTGCTGGAGTATAGGCCGCGGGCAAAATAGGGCCGGGTAGCGACAAGCGCCGCCTGGCCTCGGCTATGCGCTTCGCGCTTTCAACATATCCCAGAACGCCTCGACTCTTTGGCTCCGTCTCGCGCGCGGCCTGAATATCCGTATCTCGATCGGGATATGCCATTGATCGTCGCCGGCCAGGGCCAGCCGTCCTTCCTTGAGGTCGGTTTCCGCCAGGCTCAGTGGAGTCCAGCTGATGCCGCGTCCGTCGCGCGCCATGGTCAGCAGGACGCTGGCCATATGCGACCTGAAGACCGGCTGCAGCGCGGTGATCCCGCTGCCGGCCACCTTTGCCGCTTGTATGATCCGGCCCATGCCTGACCGTTCCTCGAACTCGAGATAAGGCAGCGGATTGGCGTCGGTGCCTGGCAGGCGATGAATCGGAGTGCCATCGGATGCCGCGGCGGAAACAGGCAGCAGCACGTCGTCACCCAGGTGCAGCGATGAAAAACCCGACGGGTCGAGGCGGTGGGATGCGGCCGGATGATGATGGCACAGAAGAAGATCGGCCTTGCCTTCGAGCATGAAGCGTTCGCACGCGGTCATATGATCGGCAACGAGCGTGACGGTGCCCACATCCCATCCGTCCTCCAGGCCTCGAAACCAGGATGGGAAGAAGGTCACGGAGAGCGCGTGCGTGGACGCGAAGCGCAATTCGCTGACTTGCGCGCCCCCGATCTCACGGACCTGATCGCGACCGAGCGACAGCCTGCGCAGGATTTCCTCGGCAATGCCGCGAAAGGCGAAACCCGCTTCGGTCAGCGCGATGCGGTGCGTATCGCGATCCACCAATGTCGCGCCGATCCAGTCTTCAAGCGCGCGGATCCGCCGGCTGAAGGCGGGCTGAGTCATATTGCGCGCTTCCGCCGCCCGCGAGAAGTTCATCTCGTCGGCCAGCGTGATGAAGTCCTCGAGCCACATCGTGTCCATATTACCGCGCAGATCGCATGATTTGATGATTTCCCGGCATTGGTAACGGACGTTGGGCGCACTGTAAGTCCCGCTTTCGCAAACCGCCAAGAGGGAATGATATGCCAGCGTCGCGAACGCTTTACGACAAGATCATCGATCGGCATCGGATATTGTCCCTGGGCGAAGCCGCGGGCGCTGGCGAACGGATGCTCCTGTATGTCGATCGCACGGTGCTGAACGAATATACCAGTCCGCAGGCGTTCAGCGGACTGCGCGATGCCGGACGGCGGCTGTGGCGGCCCGAAGCCGCCTTGGGGGTCGTTGATCATGTCAACTCGACCGACCCAGCGCGCGGCGCCGGCAGCAGTGATGGCGGCGCGCAGCGGCAGATCGACTATTTTGTGCAGAACGGCCGCGATTTCGGCATCGAGATCTATGATGTGCTGCATCCCCGACAGGGGATCGAACATGTGGTCCTGCCCGATCTCGGTTGGGTTCTGCCCGGGCTGGTGATCGCCGCCGGGGACAGCCACACTACGACCTATGGCGCGTTCGGGGCCGTCGGGTTCGGCATCGGCACCTCGGACATCGAGCATCTGCTGGCGACGCAGACACTGATTCATCACCGGCTGAAGAATATGCGTGTGACGATCGATGGGCAGCTGCCGACGGGTGTGACCGCGAAGGATGCGGTGATGGCGGTCATCCGCCTGATCGGTGCGGGTGGAGCCGCTGGCCATGCGCTGGAGTTCGCTGGCGAGGCCATTCGCAACCTGGGGGTCGAGGGGCGGATGACCATGTGCAACATGGCGGTCGAATGTGGGGCCCGGGTGGCGTTGATGGCGCCCGACAGCAAGGTATTCGACTATATCTCGGGGCGTCCGCGTACGCCGCCGGTGGCGATGCTGGAACTGGCGCGCGAACAATGGCTGGCGTTGGCGACCGACGCGGCGGCGCATTTCGACACCGAAGTCGTGCTGCGCGCCGAGGATATCCCCCCCATGGTCAGTTGGGGAACCAGCCCGGATCAGGCTCTGGCGATCGGCGACCGGGTCCCCCATCCCGATGATTTGCCGATCGACCGTCGGGCGGATGCCGCGCGCGCTATCGCCTATATGGGGTTGGCGCCGCACATGCCGCTGGAGGATGTATCGATTGACCGGGCCTTTATCGGTTCCTGCACGAATGCCCGGATCACCGACCTGCGCGATGCCGCGCGCATCCTCAACGGACGGAGAGTCGCGCCCGGGGTCCGCGCCATGATCTCGCCGGGCAGCAGCACCGTGCGCCGCGAGGCGGAAGCCGAGGGCCTGGACCGGATCTTCATCGATGCCGGTTTCGAGTGGCGGCAGTCGGGATGCTCGCTTTGTCTGGCGATGAATGACGACATGCTGGCGCCCGGTGAACGTTGCGCATCGAGCACGAACCGCAATTTCGAGGGGCGGCAAGGCATCGGCGGACGAACCCATCTGATGAGCCCGGCAATGGTGGCGGCTGCGGCGATTACCGGCAAGCTTGCCGATGTGCGGCGCTTTTCACCGCTGGAGGCATTGTGACGGAGCGTTTCACGCAACTGACCGGACGTATCGCGGCGATGCCGGCGGCGAATATCGACACCGACGTGATCATGCCAAAGGCATTTCTGAAGGGAATCGACCGCGCCGGTCTGGCCCTGGGTCTGTTCCACGATCTGCGGTTCGATATGGAAGGCCGCCGGCGCCCGGAGTTCCTGCTGCATCGCGCTGACATGGCGGATACCCGCTTCCTGCTGGTCGGACCGAATTTCGGCTGCGGCTCGTCGCGCGAACATGCGGTGTGGGGGATGCTGCAATATGGGATACGCGCCATCATCGGCACCGGCTTTGCCGGTATATTTGCGGATAATGCCGCCAATAACGGGCTGCTCCTGATCGTGCTGGATCCGATTGGGATGGCGTCGCTTGCGGCCTGTTTGTCCAACGATGCCGGCCTGATTTCCATCGATCTGGAAAAGCAGACGATCGTGGCCGGGGGCATATCGATCGATTTCGAGATCGACCCCGAGGTTCGGCGTGCGCTGCTCCTCGGGCTGGATCGCATCGGTGACACGCTGACTCACGCGGCGGAAATCCATTCCTTTCAGCAGGCCTATCTCGCTGAACATCCCTGGCTGGTCGAGGCAGCGGTCCGATGAGCGACATCATCGGGTATCCGGCCCTGATGCCGGGGTTCCGCTGGCAAGACATCGACGTGGAAGGCGTTCGCATCCGCGCGGCGATCGGCGGTTCGGGGCCGGCGCTGCTGCTGCTGCACGGGCATCCGCAGACCCATCTCACCTGGCATAAGGTCGCGCCGACGCTCGCCGAGCGCTTCACCGTGATTGCGACGGATCTGCGCGGCTATGGCGACAGTGCGAAGCCGCCGGGTGGCGACAATCACGCGACCTATTCGAAAAGGACGATGGCCGCTGATCAGGTCGCGGTGATGCGCTCGCTGGGTTTTGATCGCTTCGCCGTGGTTGGTCACGACCGCGGCGCACGCGTCGCGCACCGCATGGCGCTGGACCATCCCGAACAGGTGACCCGTCTCGTCCTGATCGACATCGCGCCGACCGCGACGATGTACGACCGGACCGACAAGGAATTCGCGACACGCTATTTCTGGTGGTTCTTCCTGATCCAGCCCTTCGATCTCCCCGAAAGGATGATTGCCGCCGACCCGGACTTCTTTCTCGATCGCCATCTGGCCGGCCAGATCAAGGTCGAGGGCGCCGTCGATCCGCGCGTTCTGGCAGAATATCGGCGCTGTTATCGCGACCCCGCCACGCGTCATGCGATCTGCGAGGATTATCGCGCCGCCGCCGGCATCGATCTGGAGCATGATGCCGAGGACGGCGATCGCCGGATCGAAGTCCCGCTTCTGGCGCTATGGGGCGGCCGCGGTACCGTTGGTGCACTATACGATGTGCTCGCCACCTGGCGTGACAAGGCGCGTAATGTCAGCGGCCATCCGATCGACTGCGGGCATAGTCCGCAGGAGGAGGCGCCTCGGGATCTGTTGCAGGCGCTCGACGCATTTCTGTGATCCGGGACCGGCGATTGGCCGCGACAAGGATAGCGCATGACGGCTTCGAGCCGGAGCGAATCCCGCCGTGGCCTGCATGATTATATGCCGATCCGGCATTGGGCCGGCGTGCTGGCATATCCTAATATGCTTTATCGGGAGTGGAAGTTCCCGAAATCCGCGATCTGAAGGATAAGTGGGATAATATTTATTCGGCAAAACACAGGGTCCGGCAAGTAATAATAAAATTAAGTGACCATAATAATGGCGGACTGGCTGGATTGTGTGGCAACAATAGTCGCGCCATGACGTAAAATTCATTGGGGATGTTGAGGATGTCAGGGAAGATCTGTAATGCGGTCCGGTTGTTTGGGTTTGTCAGCTCGACGATAGCTATGACGGCTTTCGCACAGTGCAGCGCCGCAATGGCGCAGGATGTTGCAGGTCAAAGTCAGGACGACCCCATAGCCCCGGCCGGGCAGGGTGATATCGTCGTCGTCGGCAAGCGTGCCCAGAACGTCCGAGATATAGCGGGTACGGTCAATATCGTTTCCTCAGAGGATCTGGCAAAGACGGGTGCCAAGGATGCCGAGGATATCTTCAAGCTGACTCCCGGCGTTCAGTTCAACAAGGGATCCGCCGATGGCTCGTTGCTGTCGATCCGCGGCATCGGCACCAGCACGTCGTCCGACAACACCAGCGTCGGGCAGTTGCCGACCGGAATCTATATCGAAGACGTGCCGTTCACCGACCCGTTCCAATATGTGTCGACGCCTGACATTTCGGCGTTTGATCTCGATGCGGTGAAAGTGCTCCGTGGCCCGCAGGGCGCGCTCTATGGTTCGGGTTCCCTGGGCGGCGCGGTCAACTACACGTTCAAGAAACCCGACCTTGCGAAGATCGGCGGCTCGATGATGGTGACCGGGGACGTCGCGCAGGGCGGCGAAGCCCAGGCTTCGGTTTATGCCGCGCTGAATCTCCCGGTCGCTACCGACAAATTCGCACTGCGGTTCGTCGGACAGTATCAGAATGATCCCGGCTATCAGGACAATGTCGGGACGAACGAGAAGAACGTGAATGGTCGATCGGTGAAGGGTGGTCGCGTCCTCGCGCTGTACCGGCCTGACGATCGGCTGACGATCGACGCCCTGTATATCTACCAGGAGTCGCATCAGGGCGATACGTCGGCCTCGGTGGGGCCGGATGTGCGTTATTATAATTCACGTCACCCCTCGTCCTACGAATCTCGGTTCAGCCTGGCGAAGCTCGAGGTGAACTATCTCCTCGGGCCGGTGAAGCTGACCTCGTTGACCGCGCATCAGAGCAAGACGAGAAACGCAAACAGCGATCTCACCCGGCTGCTCGTGCCGGATGTCACCACCGGTATCGATGTTCCTTCACAGGATTTTCTGGGCTTCGGGCCATTCCCGCAGGTCAAGGAAGCGCGGAACATCGAGGCCCGAAGCTCCAACGGCTTCTCGCAGGAATTCCGCGTGGCCTCCGCGCAAAAGGGGACGTTCAACTGGCTGGTCGGTGTCTTCGGTCAGGATGTGAATTTTCACCGGACGCAGAACGTCTTCTTGGTCGGTGCGAACGATCCGGTCTATCGCGATCTGTACTTCAACGTCTCGCGTACGGGCATCGCGAAAGAGCGCGCCGTTTTCGGTGAAGTCGAACTGGATATCGGTGGACTGGAACTCGGTGCTGGCGGGCGGTATTTTCATACCAGCGTCAGCTTCGATCAGGTCCGGACGGCCGCGCTCGCGTCCAGCGCCAATAGCCGGTCGCTGACGCATACCGAGAGCGGCTTTACGCCTAAGTTCGAGGTGCGATATCGGATGCCGGGCAACACGGTGCTTTATGCGCTGGCCGCGAAGGGTTTCAGGTTCGGTGGTGTGAACACGGCGCCGGGGGCGGCGGAATACAAGTCTGACAATCTCTGGAACTATGAAGCCGGCATTCGGCTGGCCCCGACCTCGACGCTCAACCTGGATGTCGGCGCCTTTTATATCGACTGGCAGAATCCCCAGATTACATCGGCCGATCGGAATGGTTTCCTGATCATCTCGAACGTGGGTAAGGCCGTGTCGAAGGGCGTCGAACTCGCAATACGGTGGCGCCCGGTCCAGGCTTTGCGGTTCAACGGCAGCATGACCTACACCGATGCGAAAACCAAGGCGCCGTTCCAAAGTACCCGCAACTTCGCGACGGACGTCGCGGGCGGCTATACCGGCAATTTCGAGGTTCCCGCGGGCACTCGCCTGCCGGGTACGCCGAAGCTGCAGGCAAGCTTTCAGCCTGAATTCGTCACGGCGGGACCGTCGGGCACGCAACTGAGCCTTTCCGGCACGCTGAGCTATACCGGCAGCCGCCAGGCACAGATCGACAGTGCCCTCATGCTGCCCGCTTACACCACGGCTGACCTGCGTGCGAAGGTGTCGAAGGGGCGCTTCGAGGTCGGATTGGGTGTTTCGAACCTGTTCAATTCGAAGGGCATCTCCCAGGCCTCCTATAGCTATTATTCGACGGGAAGCGGGACGGACGGTTACGCTGATTATTATCTCATCAGGCCGCGGGTCTACTCGCTGTCGCTCAAGGTCGATATGTGAACGGCTGACCAGCTCGGGGATCGCTATCATCCTCGGACTTAGCCGACTGTGTTCATAGCGGCGGGTTGTTCTATTTTCGGATTGGGGGGGGCGCTGCCCGATCGTGAGCGACCCGTCTTGCAAGATGATTGTTCCTTGATGGAATCGCCAAGCATATAAGGGGAAGATCGATGGCGGTATTTCGCGCCCTGGTTGCGGCGGGGTTGGTTGCGGTGTCGGGCGTGACGATGGCAGGAGCGCCAGCGGCGCCTGCCAGGTTCCAGGCTCAGGATGTTTTCCGCCTGACCCAGGCAAGCGATCCGCAAATCAGTCCTGACGGCGATCTGGTCGCCTATGTCCGGATCGCCAACGACGTCATGGCCGATGAGGGGCTGGAATCGATCTGGCTGGTCGACACGCACAGCGGCGTGCAGCGGCCGCTCGGCGGTATGGCGGCCGTCGGGGGTGCGCAGCCGCGCTGGTGCGGGAACGGCAAGTTGCTGGCATTCACGGCCTCGCCAAAGGGACAGGCGCGCGGCTTGTTCACCTATACTCTGGCCTCGCGCAGGATCGTTCGGATTGCCACGCTGGCCAGCCCGGCCTCAGCCGTGTCCTGGTCGCCCGACTGTATGAAGATCGCCTTCATCATGCATGCCTCCGCGCCGCCGGAGACGCTCGGAACGACCCTGATCAAGCCCGCGGGCGCCGATTGGGCGCCGCCGGTCACGCTTACGACCCGCGCCATGTATCACAAGGACGGGAAGGGCGATCTCGAGCCCGGCTATGATCATGTTTTCATGGTGTCGTTGGTCGGAGGCGAACTGCGGCAACTGACTACTGGGCCATTTGATGATGCCGGGCCCGTGTCATGGGCAAGCGATGGCCTGTCGCTGATCTTCACCGGCCGTCGCGATCGGGGCTGGGAGACCGACAGCTATCGCAGCGCGATCTATCGGGTGTCACTTGCCGGGGGCGCATTGACACGATTGACCCAGCTTGACGGTCCGGCGGCCTCTGCGGCCATCTCACCCGATGGTCGGACAATCGCCTTTAGCGGCTATGACGATCATCGTCGTCGTCCGTACGAAAATCGCCAGATCTACGTGATGGATATGGATGGCGGTCATGTCCGTGTCGCGCATGAAAGTCTTGACCGCAGCCTGAGCGCGCCGGTCTGGGCAGCGGATGGACGCAGCCTCTACGCTTCGCTGGAGGACCGGGGCGTCAACAAGGTGGTCCGGTTCGAACTAGGCGGCACCGTACGCCCAGTAGCGGAAGGACTGGCCGATAGCGGCCTCGATCTTCCCTATAGTGGTGGCGCGTTCTCGGTCGCGCGGGACGGCACCGTCGCTATCCCGCAGGGCGGTTCCGATCACCCGGCCGACGTGATGATCGTTCGCGATGGCGTCGCCAAGCGGTTGACCCGGCTCAACGCCGGGCTCCTGGACAAGCGATCGCTGGGTGCGTTGGCGCCATTGAAGGTGATCGCATCCGACGGGACGCCGATCGACGCCTGGATACTGACGCCACCGGGCTTCGACCGCTCACGTCGATATCCCATGATCTTGGAGATTCATGGGGGACCGTTCCTGCACTATGGCCCGTATTTCTCGACCGACGATCAACTCTACGCGGCCGCCGGTTATGTGGTCGTGTACGCCAACGCGCGGGGTTCGACTTCCTATGGCGAGACATTCGCCAACGCGATCAACCGCGACTATCCCGGCGTCGATTATAGCGACCAGATGAGTGTCGTGGATGCGGCGATTGCGCAAGGATATGCCGATCCCGGCCGTCTGTTCGTGACCGGGGGGTCGGGAGGCGGAATCATGACCGCCTGGATCGTCGGCAAGACGAACCGGTTCCGCGCCGCGGCGTCGCAGCGCCCCGCGATGAACTGGACCAGTCTCGCGCTGACTTCGGACGCCGGCTACAAAGTCATGAGCAACTGGATCGGCAGGACGCCCTGGGAGGACCCGGAGGGCTATTGGAAGCATTCGCCGCTGTCGCTGGTGGCGAATGTCAAAACACCGACGCTGATGGTCGTTGGCGAAAGGGATGTGCGCACGCCGATTGCGGAAGCCGAGCAATTCTATGGCGCGCTGCAATATCGCGGTGTCCCGACCGGCCTGTTGAGGGTGCCGGATGCGTTCCACGAAATGGCCGCTCGTCCGAGTCAGTCCGCATCGAGGGTCGAGGCCATCATCGGATGGTTCAACCGATACGATCAACAACCCTAGAGTCGGATGACATCATCTTGATCCGTATCCGGCGTTGAGCAGGTAATTGCGCCATTCGGTTGGGCTGAAGGTGTTGAGCAAGGATCCGATGCGTCGCCAGTTGCGTCGTGGGTTCGCTCGGCGGCCTTGTGCATCAGACGCTAGCTTGGCGAAGACCTGCTCGATCGGATTGAGCTCGGGGCTGTATGGCGGGAGGTAGACGAGAATCGGCGCTGAGCATCGCGATCATCGTCTCAAATCGGCCGAGCGGCCCGCCAAGCCGATCCCAAAGAATAAAATCCGTCCCCTGATATCCAGGTGTTTCCGGGGATTTCTGTTGGTGATGTTTACCACCGCTTTTCATTGAACATAAGTCATTAAAAAGGTTTGTGACTCCTGCGAGAATCGAACTCGTGCTTCAGTTCGTGCGCCATCCGAGATGAGCCGGAAATGGAAACAGGCGGTCGAGGACGCCGGGCTCCCTGCGACGACCATGCCCACGCGCTCAGGCACAGCTCGATCGTGCGCGGCTTCGCGCCGGCCTGCCGATCCGGCTGGTCATGGCGCGTCTCAGGTTCGCCGACACGATCATGAAGATACCTGGAATGTCCCAGCTTGATTTGAGAGGAGGGCAGTGCCGCTCGCCCGCAAGCCGGACTTCGACCGATATCAGCCGGACGTCCGTCGGTAGCCCTGCGGGGAGACGCCGATCTCGCGTTTGAATGCGCGGGAGAAATTGTGAACCGTGCTGAACCCGAGCTGATAGGCGATTTCAGTGACGCTCCAACTGGAATGAAGCACCAACTCGGCAGCCTTCTGCATGAGTGCGCGAGTCTGCATTTCTCTTGGGCTTTCTCCATGCGTTTCCCGAAAGAGCTTTCGGAAATGAGACTCGCTTAACCGGGCACCGCGGGCCAACGACTTCAGGTCCAATGCTGCCTCCGGCGTCGCCACGATTCGCTCGGCGGCGCGGCGCATGGCTGGCCAGCGCGCGCCTGCACTGGCAGCCGAGGCCGACAAACCAGTCGCGATTTCGCCGAAGGTTTCAAGCATAAGACCTGAGATACGCAGCGGACGCCGCGCTCCGCGATGCTCGGCAATCGCTTGCCGCATCAACGCGTAGATCGCCGAACCGTTGACGACGGGCAGCAGGCCGTTCCAACTCGCGATCGGTTCCCATGCCCAGGCCGGATGCATGTCGGGATGCGGGCCTTGCGGATATCTGGCGCCGCTCCTCACGCGCGGGCTTCGCTCGGCATCATGCACCAGATCGAAGTGCAGATAGGCAACGAACATGGCTGGGGATGTGCCACGCATTTCGTGAAGGACGCCGGGCGGGATCCAGATCAGGTCGCCCGGACCGACGTCAAAAGCGTTGTCGCCAACCGAAAAATGCCCGGTCCCCGATACGATATAGACCAGCAGATAGTCGAGCACGACCCAGCGTTTGATATGCCATGGGCCCCGCCAGTGTTCGAGCGCGCCGCGCACATAGGGCGACAGCATAGCGGCCAGAGCATAGTCAGTGGTGTCCGTCGAAGCGGTGCCTCCTGCGGTCATGCAGTCAGCATAATCGTTTGGGATACGCATTGCACGCCGCAGATAAAGACGATTCCTCCCAGGCGGCTAGGGTGAAGGCTCACCGCGACGGGCATCCATTGGGAGAGAGTCATGTATTATCCGGAGCCTACCGAAGACGACATCGCTCAGTTCGAGAAGGACGGATTTCTTGTCGTTCGCGAGGCGATCGACCCGGTCGAGCAGCAGGCGCTCGCAGATATGGGGGCGGAAATGATCGAACGTCCGGCGGATTGGGGAAATGATTGGGACTGGCGCCGCGACGAACCGCTCGGTCAGCGCAGCTTCCGCATCGTTCAGAGCGGTGTCGATCGCTTGTTCCCCTGGTTGCCGAGATCCCGCTTCCGAAGCTGGGCGACCCGGTTCGGCGGAGCGTTGATGGGGCAGGACATGGCGTTCTGGTACGAGCAGTTTCTGGCAAAACCGCCCGGCGTCGGAGCGCCCACGCCGTGGCATCAGGATGAGGCCTATTGGGGGCGAACCTTGCAGAATCGCGGCGTGACCTGCTGGACCGCGTTCCACGCTGTCGGTATCGAGAATGGCTGCATGCACTTCGTTCGGGGTGGACACGGGAATCTGCTTGAACACCGCAATCCGCCTGAAATGGCCAGCGATCTGCTCGTGTGCGAAATCCCAGGCGACAGCGATGTCGTTGTCTGCCCGATCGAGCCGGGCAGCGTGACGTTTCATCATAGCGCGACTCCGCACATGACGACGGGGAACTCGACGGGACGCTGGCGTCAATCGCTGACCCAGCATTTCCGCAACCCCGGTTGCGCGGCGCAGGAGCCGGACCATTATTCCTGGCGGGTTCGTGTCAGCCAGCGCGCTGACGAATGACGATGGCCGACGGCGGCGGACGATCAGGGCTTTCCATCCAATAGGCTCGGTTGCGGCCCTGAAGGTCGATCTTGTGCACTTGCGAGGCGTTCGCTTTCCTGCAGCAATACCGTCACCAGTCGGGTCCTCACGCTGGAGCGCGACCAGACGATGCCGATGCGCCGGCCCACACGTCGTTCAGGCAGTTGTAGCCGGACGATATCGATCCCCTCCGGCCATGGGGGCGCCCAATCGGGCACGATCGATACGCCCAGCCCGCGATCGACCATCATCGCGATTGCATTAAGGGCGTTCAGTTCGAATCGTTCGCGCGGCACGATGCCGCGCTCGTTCAGATAGACGTCGGCGGACCGGCCCCCCCATTGATTGCGGTCGTAGCGGATCAGCGGTTCCTCGCGCAGCAACGCCAGCGGATCGCGATCTGCCAGCGCGCGTGGCGCCAGCACGATCAGCGGTTCCTCGCGGAGGAGCAGCCAGTCGCACGTCTTGGGCAGCGGATAGGGCGCTTCGAGCACCAGCGCCGCATCGAGCTTTCCCGCTTCGACATCGACGAAGAGTTGCGCTGAATTGCCCGACTGAATGTGGATATTCACCTGCGGGAACTTCTTGCTCACGCCCGCCAGGATGTCGGGCAGCAGGCCGGTCAATGGCGTGGTGCAGGCGCCAAGCCACAGTTCGCCCGTCACCGCACCATCCTGTGCGATGCCGCGCAGGTCGGTCGCGTCGCGCAACAGCTTGCGTGCAGGCGCAAGGACACGCGCACCTTCCTCAGTCATCCGCATCGTGCGGCCGACGCGCAACAGCAAGGGCGCGCCCAATTCGCGCTCAAGAGCGTGCAGTTGCTGGGCGACCGCTGACGCACTGATGTTGAGCACGCGCGCGGCGGCGGCCATCGATCCATGATCGACGACGGTGACGAACGTCTTCAGGAAGCCTGTATCGATAGCGCTGACTCCTCGGTTTCGATCCCACCGGTGCGCGGCGAAAAGATCGTCAGCCCCTCGAGTGAGTGGCTGGGCGGCGGGAACAGAAAGCTCGCGACATAGCCGATTACGATCGAGGAGGCGATTGCCAGCGCGAGATACAGATAGGGGTGGACGAGGCTGAAGATCCAAACGACGAGCGTGATGATCGAGGCGAGCACGATGCCGATCGCGACGCCCTGCCAATTGGCGCGCCTGGTGAACAGACCGAGCGTGTAGGCACCCGCGCAGCTGCCGCCGAACAGCCCGAATAGTTCGATCGTGAGGTCGAGCAGCGAATGGATGTCGAGCCGCGACAGGATGATCGCGATTCCGATTCCGATCAGGCCGACCCCCACGCTGGAAATCTCGGCAAAGCGTACGATCTGCCGCTGGCTGCGCCCCGGCACCAGGCGATCATAGAAATCGACCGACAGCAGCGTTGCGACGCTGTTGATGATTCCGGACAGGGTGCCCATCGCCGCGGCGATCAAGCCCGCGATGATCACCCCGACCACCCCGTGCGGCAGCTCGGTGCCGATGAAGGACGGGAAAACCGTGTCGATCGGCAGCATTGGATTGAGCTGTGCGGGATGCACCCGGTAATACGCGAACAGCACCGTGCCGATCATGTAGAACATGAAGGCGCTGGGCAGCAGCACGGCCGCGAACAGCCAGACCGATCGGCTTGCCGCCTTTTCCGACGGCGTCGCCAGCACGCGCTGCATCAGTACCTGATCCTTGGGGAAGGTCAGGACTACGTCGAACAGGACCAGCACCAGGAATCCCCACACTGTCGGCTGGGTGATGTCGAAGCTGAAGTTCAGCATCTTGGTCTTGTCGAATGCGGCTGCCGTGTCCACCACGGTGCCGAAACCGATCTGCCAGACGATGAAACCGATGGCGAAGAGCGCGCCGCAGGTCAGCACCAGCACCTGGAAGACGTCCGTCCAGACCACTGCACGCATGCCGCCGAGCGCTGTGTAGACAATGGTGAACAGTCCGACGACGACGATGCAGGCGACGACATTGGTGTCGGTGATCGTACCGATCGCCATCGCCGGCAGATAGAGCACGATTCCCATCCGTCCGGCTATCTGCATCATGATCCACAAGGCGCTCGACAACAGGCGGATCGCGGGGTGGAAACGCTGCTCCAGATAGTTGAAGACCGAGACCAGATTGAGACGGCGAAAGATCGGAACGACGAAGATGGCGACGAACATCAGCCCGCACACCGTCGTCATCTTCGACATGATGTATTCCCAATTGGTCTCGAACGCTTTCGCCGGGACGGCGAGATAGCTGATCGAGCTGATGCTGCCGGCGAACATGCTGATGCCGGCCGCCCAGAAGGGAATTGCCCGCGAACCGAGGAAGAATTCGCTCGACGGCCCTTGCTTGGCACGGCGGTAGAAGGTGAGGCCGATGCCAAGCATCGCGAACATGTAGACAGCGATGATGGCCATATCGATCGGCGAGATCGACTGGCGCGCGGATTTGAGCGTCAACGCCGAGAAGGCCAATCCCCGGCCGTCGCGCGCTGCCGACAGGATGCCGTCTCCCTGACTTACCGCGGCCATCTGTGGTTTGGTCAGAGCCGGTCCCAGCGGCGCCCAAGCATCGGTGATCGCACTATAGCTATACAAGCGGGTGCCGCCCGAATTGCCGATCAGATAGAGCAGATACGCCTGGCCGATGGCACGCGGCGAACCGGGGACGATCGTGCCGGGTGACGGCGCACCCGCATGCCAGCCATGCGTTGACAGCCAGCGCCATTGCTGCCCGCTCGCAAGCGTGACGAAGATGCCGCCATTCTGTGCCGCGAGCGCGGCCGGTGCGCCACCTCCCGGCCACGCCGGCAGTGCCTGCCAATTGTCCGGCTTCGACCATGACAGACGAAACAGCCGCGGCGTGCCGTCGCGGGCGATGCCGGCGACCAGCAGCGCGTCGGGTTCGAACGCGCCAGTGGCCGTCCGCAGGGGGAGGGGGAGCGGCGGCAGGGCGCGGCCGTCGAGGCGGCCGCCCGAATAAGCGAGCATGACCGGTGCCTGGGCGAGGCCGTCAGCCCCCAACAGGAGGACCGCACGGCGGCCGTCGCTGACGACAGCAAGAATTCTCCCGGCTATCGCGATTCGGCCGGCGTCGATCGCCGACCAGTTGCGACCGTCGAACGCGAAGGCGTGTTTCCCATTTTGATCGATCGCGATCGAATGGCCGTCGACCGCGCCGAGCAGGATTGGCTCGCCGGTTGCCAGAGGCGGCAGCGGCGTCGTGACGGTCGATACCGGCGGTTCGGCGAAGGCGGGGGCCGCAATCCATGCCAAGAGGAACGCGGCCAGCAATGTTTTCAGCAGACCGCGCATCAGGCCGATTCCCCCCGGCGGCGAACGGTTCTGCGCGCCGCCGCGATTGCCGGCGCATCGACCATCGCACCTTCGAACAGGAACGCGCCCTGGCCCCGCGCCTCGGCCTCCGCAGCGGCGGCTAACAGGCGTTGCGCGCGCGCCATATCTTCGCCTTTGTCGAACACCTTGTTGGCAATTGTCACCTGGCGCGGGTGGATACAGCTTTTGCCGAGAAAGCCTAGGCTGCGAGCGAGTTCGGCTTCGGCGCGGAACCCATCGTCATCGGCCAGATCCGGCCACGCTCCGTCAAAGGCGATGCGCGAGGCTTCGCCTGCGGCCAGCCGGATCGACCACAAGGCGGCATGGGTATGGCGGACGTCGTTCCGATCGATACCGAGCGAGGCGAACAGATCGTTGAGGCCGACCTGCAGCCCCATCACCCGCGGATTCGCGTCGGCGATCGCTGCGGCGCGAGAGAGCCCGCTTGCATTCTCGATGGTGACCAGCAGGTCTGCCGCGATGCTCACCTCGTCCATCCGTGCGACGACGGCGCGAACGACGTTTGGTGATTCCGCCTTGGGAAGGTTGACGATGTCGATGCGCAGGCCAGCCAGGGCGGCGAGATCGTCGGCGAAGAAAGGGGTATCGGGCGCATTGACCCGGACGATCAGGCGCTTGGCCGACGATGCGGCGGCGTCCGATTGCAGCCATTCGACCAGGTTCGCTCGCGCCGTCGCCTTGTCCCTGCCAGGAACGGCATCCTCGAGATCGAACGATAGAGCATCGGCATCGCCGGCCGCCGCCTTGGCGAAGAATTCGGGACGCGAGCAGGGCACGAACAATTTGCTGCGCATCGACACACTCTCCCCTGATCGCCGCGCCGGTTGATGTGTTCGATGCGGTCGGCTGGTGTGTAGCGCGCGAAAAGCGCGTTGATGCTGCGTTCACAGCGCAGGAAAACTGTGGTCTGGCAACCCAGAACTGCAGTCGGGCTTGGCGGGCGAACCACATAAAATGTGATGTGTGAACGTAGCGGGCTGCCGCTTTTGCGTGCCTCTGCACCGCTATACCCTCCGGAAAAAATAGGTATGGGGAGGATATCCGATGACTAATCATGCGCGTCTGACGCTTGCGGCGGCCTTGCTATCGAGCGTTGCCCTGCCGGCCTTTGCCCAGGCTGGCGCCGATTCCGCGGCATCAGTCGCCGATGGTGGCCAGAGTGGTTCCGCCGATGGACAGGACATGGCAGCCGATCGTGGCGAAGTCATCGTCACCGGCAGCCGCTCGCCCAAGGCGGTCGACAAGATCGCCGGGGCGATCACCGTCATCACGCCGGCCGAGGTGCAGCGCTCGCTCACCATTACCGAGGACGCCACCGCGATTCTCGCGCGCACCGTGCCGGGCTATTCGGAATCGAACCAGACGATGAACACGCTGGGCGAGACGTTTCGCGGCCGCACCGCGCTCTATCTGTTCGACGGCATTCCGCAATCGACCCCGCTGCGCGACGGCAGCCGCAACGCGACCTTCACCGACATGGGGACGATCGAACGCATCGAGGTGATCGGGGGCGCCTCGGCGGCCGAAGGCGTCGGTGCGGCCGGTGGCATCATCAATTATATCTCGAAGCGCGCCACCCAGGACGGCACGCATCTCGGCGTCACCGCCCGCTTCGGCACGCAGTTCCGCGACGACAGCTCGCAGTGGAAGCTGGGCGCCACGATCGCCCATAAGTCTGACGGGATCGACATCTTCGCTGCCGGCTCTTTCCTATCGCGCGGCATCACCTATGATGCCAATGGCCGGCGCATCGGCCTCAGCGCATCGAGTTCGCTGGCGGATTCGAAGCAGTATGACCTATTCCTCAAGGTCGGCCACGACTTCGGCGATAATGGCTCGCAGCGCCTCGAAGCGACGGCAAGCTTCTTCTACCTGAAGGCGAACGGTAATTACCACTATGTCGCAGGCGTCCGCCCCGCGGCCGGTACCGACCAGACCACGGGTATTCCCGACACCGCGCAGTCCGGTCCGCCGACCGATCCGGTCACCGGCCAGCTGCTGTTCAAGCCCGATTTCAACCGCTTCCTGCAATTCGCGCTGAACTACAGCAATACCAGTCTGCTGGGCGGCAACCTGGTGGCGACGGCCTATTATGCCAAGCAGGAGATGCGTTTTCCTGGCGACAACCTCATCGACAAGCAGGATCCGCGCATCTCGACCGGTGTCATCTTCGACCAGTCCGAGATTCTGTCCAAGAAATATGGCTTGCGTACGTCGGACACCTATCAGGATCTGCTGATCAAGGGCCTTGAGCTGCGCTTCGGCATCGACCTCGTTCACGACCAGACGCAGCAATACCTCGCCCAGACCAATCGCGTATGGGTGCCGCCGATGAACTATACCGGCATCGAACCATATGCGCAGTTAAGCTATGATATCGGTCCGGTGACGCTGAGCGGTGGGTGGCGCCATGAGGACGGCCGCGTGAAGATTGCCGACTATACGACGACCTATTACCGCAACAGCGTGTTCGTGAAGGGTGGTACGCTCAAATATAACGCCGACCTGTTCAACGCCGGCATCATTGGGCGGTTCGGTAGCGGCTTCTCTGCCTTCGCGACCTACAGCGAGGGTTTTTCGCTACCGAATGTGGGTATTCCGCTGCGCAACGTCAGCACGGCTGGCAACAGCGTCACGTCGCTGATCGGACTCCAGGCGGTGATCTTCAAGAACAAGGAGATCGGCTTCAACTGGCGTGGCGGGATCGGCAGCTTCGGCATTTCCTATTATCAATCGAAGTCCAAGGATGGCTCGACCTATGCGATCGATCCGGTGACCAAGGACTATGTCCTCAATCGGCGGCCGATCTCGATCTACGGTTTCGACGTGAGCGGCGAGCTGCGCCCGACCAGCGACGTACGCCTCAATGTCGTCTACAGCCACGTCGTCGGCAAGACTTCGGCCGCCAATGGTGTGGCCAGTCCGATCGACACGCCGCTCGGCGTGCTCAATATATCGCCGGACAAGCTCACGACGACGGCGACGTGGCGCTTCGTTCCCGCAGCTTCGCTGTCGCTCGGCTCGACCAGCTATTTCAGTCGCCGCCTCCCGGCGATCAAAGAATATACCAAGGGCTATACGCTTTTCGACCTGACGGCGAACGTCAAGGCGGGCAGCATCGGGACTGTCTCGCTCGGCGTGGAGAATCTGTTCAACAAGTTCTATTTCCTGAGCTCGTCGCAGATCGATATCTACCAGAATTATTTTGCGGGCCGCGGGCGGACGGTATCTCTTACGTTCCACCGCGACTTCTGAGCCAAGGGAAGGGACGTGGGCAACCAATCCGATTCCTGCATTCTGGTCGCCGGCTCCGCCAATGCCGACTTCGTCGTGCGCGCGGGCCGCATTCCCGCGGCCGGCGAAACGGTGCTTGGTGGTGACCTGGCGATCTTCCCCGGCGGCAAGGGTGCCAACCAGGCGGCCGCTGCGGCGCGGGCGGGCGGCGTTGCGACCAGGATGCTGGTGGCGCTCGGCGACGACGACCTCGCGCGCCTGATTACCGACTCGCTGGCGAGCATGGGCGTCGAACTCGACGTCCGCCGTTCGCCGCGATCGACCGGTGCGGCGCTGATCACCGTGTCCGATGCGGCGGAAAATGCGATCACCGTTGCGCCGGGCGCCAATGCCGATCTCCGCGCGGACGATCTGTCCGATCTCGACGGCATCAAATGGTTGGTGATGCAGCTGGAATCGCCGGTCGAGACCGTGTCTGCCTTCGCGCGAACGGCGCACGATCGTGGTGTCAGGGTGATGCTGAACGCCGCGCCTGCGCGGGCATTGTCCGCCGAACTGCTCGATGTCGTGGACGTACTGGTCGTCAACGAGGACGAACTCGGGCTGCTGGTCGGCGCTCATGGGTCAATTGCCGATCGGCTGGCGCGAACCGGCGTTGCGACGACGGTGGTGACGCTTGGCGGACGTGGCGCCTGCGCGCGCGTCGGCGGCGATTATCTACTCCAGCCGGCCTTTATCATCACACCGGTCGACACGACGGCGGCGGGGGACACTTTTTGCGGTGTGCTGGCTGCAGGATTGGCGCAGGACCTCGACCTCCCGGCGGCGCTGGCCCGTGCCGCAGCCGCGGCGGCGCTCGTCACGACCCGGGCGGGTGCGCAATCGAGCATCCCACGGCGTAGCGACGTCGACGCCTTCCTGATCATTGCCTGCCAGCACGACCGCGTCGATCTCGCCGCGTATTGCGGCATTGACCCGGCGTGTTGAAGAAAGATCTATGACCAACCCGATCCATACGACCAGCGACGTCAAATTCTCGCACGCGCTCACCGGTCCCTATCTGCCCACACCGGGCAAGGTACCGGGCTGGCCGTTCCAGGAAATGGGACGGTGGAAGATCGACGCCGACGGCGCGGCGGACGAATGGGTGCAGGGACTGATCGAGTGGCGCCGCGAACATCTCATCCGTATCGGTTTCGACGACGATCTCTATTGCCGGCCCGACCTCAAATGGTCGCAGACGAATTTCGTCCACACGTTGCTGATGGTCGAGGACCGCTATTTCTACGATCCCGAAACCGGCCGTTACACGGTCGACCGCTATCTCGACGATCTCGAGGCGCGGCTCGGCACGGTCGACAGCGTGCTCATCTGGTATATCTACCCCAATATCGGGGTCGACGACCGCGGTCAGTTCGACCTGGTCGATGCGTTGCCCGGCGGGATCGGGGGACTGAAACAGGCGGTCGCCGATTTCCACGCGCGCGGGGTCAAGGTGTTCCTGCCGACCATGCCGTGGGATAACGGCACGCGGCCGGGCGAGGCGCCCGACTGGGAGCGGATGGCCGCGATCGTCGCGGCGACCGGCGCCGACGGCATCAACGGCGACACCTATAGCGGCGTACCGCTCGCGTTCCACAAGGCGTGCGAGACGGCGGGCAGCGCGGTGGTACTGCAGCCTGAGACAACCTCGCAGGCTGGCGATCATATCCTCAGCTGGAACCTGCAGAGCTGGACCAAGCGTGTCCCCGACGAGAGCATCCCGACGGTGCTCAAGCTCAAATGGCTCGAGCCGCGGCACATCATCAACATCGAGAACCGCTGGAGCCGCGCGCGGACCAACGACCTGCAACACGCCTTCTTCAATGGCGTCGGCTACGTCGCGTGGGAGAACGTCTTCGGCTTCGTCAACATGTTCACGCCGCGTGATGCCGAGACCTTGCGCCGGTTGGCGATGGTGCAGCGCTTCTTCGCGCCGCTGATCGTCAGCCCCGACTGGCGGCCGTACGAGCGGACGTTGCAGGCAGGGATCTTCGCCAGCCGTTTCCCGGGCGAAGGGCGGACCCTGTGGACGCTGATCAACCGCAATGAATACGCCCTCGGCGGCGAGCAACTCGCGGTGCCGCATGTCGCGGGCACTCGCTATGTCGATGTCTGGAACGGCGTCGCGCTCGATCCGCGGATCGATGGTGACCGCGCGGTTCTTAGGCTGGAGATTGCCGGGCGCGGCTTCGGCGCGATCCTGGCGGTACGCGAAGGGCAAATGGTCGATGGACTCGACGACTTCCTTGCGGAGATGCGCGCGCGGGCCGTGACGCCGCTCGCCTCGCTGTCGGCGGGTTGGACCTCGGCCAAGCAGCAGCTCGTCCCGATTGCGCCGACCGCGCGCTACGCCGAGGCGCCCGCAGGCATGGTCGCGATCCCCGCCGGTGACTTCGACTTCGTGGTGCACGGGATCGAGATTGAGGGCTACGCCGCCGAGGGCGTCGACGTGCAATATCCCTGGGAAGACAGCCCGCGCCGTCAGCATCGCCGGCGGATGGCGATCGACGCCTTCTGGATCGACCGCTTCCCGGTGACCAATGCGCAGTTCAAGGTATTCCTCGACGGCAGTGGATATGCGCCGGCCGATGGTCGCAATTTCCTCCTCCACTGGCAGGGAGGGGCACCGCCGGCCGGGTGGGAAAACAAGCCCGTCACCTGGATCTCACTCGAGGATGCGCGCGCGTACGCCGCCTGGGCAGGCAAGCGCCTGCCGCGCGAATGGGAATGGCAATATGCCGGGCAGGGGGCCGATGGCCGGCTTTATCCCTGGGGCAATGAATGGGACGAGGCCGCGGTGCCCGCGCCGTCGCTCGACCGCCTCATGCCGGTACCTGCCGATGTCGACGCGCATCCTGCGGGTGCCAGTCCGTTCGGCGCCGAGGACCTGGTGGGCAACGTCTGGCAATGGACCGACGAATATCATGACGACCGCATCCGCGGCGGCGTGCTGCGCGGCGGCAGCGCCTACCAGCCGCAGACCTCGCATTGGTATTTTCCGCCGGCCTATCGCCTCGATCAGCACGGCAAATTGCTGCTGATGGCGCCTGCCAAGGATCGTTCGGCCGGGATCGGGTTCCGCTGTGCCGCCGATCGCTGAGCCGGCGATGCGCCTCGCGCCGCCCGGTGCGGCGACATTGGGCGGGCTGCTCGGCGAAGCGGTCGAGGCCAATCGCAAGGGTCGGCTCTCGCATTTCATCACCGATGAGCACAGCCCGGCGATCGCTCTTTTCGCGCCGGAGGTCGTGGCAGGCGACGAGGAAGGCGATTGGTACGGCGAACATGCCGGCAAGTGGCTGGTCGCCGCGACCCGCGCCGCGGTGCGCGCCGGCGACGATGCGCTGCTCAGCCGCGTGCTGCGCATCGCCGATTATCTGATCGAGCGCCAGGGTGCTGACGGTTATCTCGGCAATTACGCACCCTCGCGCCGCTTCATGGTGAAGCAGCCGCCCAAGCCCGTGACATGGGACGGCGCGCCGGCGTTGCGGACCTGGGATATCTGGACGCATGCCTATTTGATCCTGGGTCTGGTCGAATTGTGGAAGGCGGTCGGCGACGATCGCTACCTGAGCGCCGCGCGCAAGATCGGCGATCTGTGCTGGCGGACGCTGAGCGAAAGCGGGATCGCGATCACCGATCTCGGCAACCATTTCGGGCTGTCGGCGACGGTGCTGCTCGATCCCGCGGTCGAATTGTATCTGGCGACGGGTGAGGAACACTATCGCGACCTCGCGCAGCTGGTGCTCGACCAGTCCGAACGCGAGCCGCGCAACCGCTTGCTGAGCATGGCATTGGCGGGCGCGGACCCGTCAGAGATCGCCACCGGCAAGGCGTATCAGTTGCTGTGGAACCTGGTCGGGCTCGCCAAGCTCCACCGCGCGACGGGGGAGCAACGCTATCTCGCTGCGGTGCGCAACATCTGGCAGGCGGTGCGCTCGCATCACCTGACGCTCGGCGGCGGACCATGGGGCGGGGTCGCGCATCGCTCGCGCGAGGTG
This sequence comes from Pseudomonadota bacterium, assembly GCA_040388155.1. GTDB lineage: Bacteria > Pseudomonadota > Alphaproteobacteria > Sphingomonadales > Sphingomonadaceae > Sphingomonas. The sequence continues at coordinate 192,563 of JAZKCJ010000013.1, read as the reverse complement.
TTCAATCCCGCCGGCGTGTTCAGCCCCGAAGCCTATGTCGAGACCTGCTCGACCATGGCGTGGATCCAGCTCAACCGCGAATTGCTGACGATCCTGGGCGACGCGGCCTTCGCGCAGGAGATCGAGCGCAGCGCCTATAACGACCTGTTGGGCGCGCAGGCGCCCGACGGCGAGGATTGGTGCTATTATTCCTTCCCCAACGGACGGCGGATACACACGACCTATTGGCGCTGCTGCAAGTCGAGCGGGGCGATGGCGTTGGAGGAACTGCCGGCGATCGCATATGGCGTGACCGCCAATGGTGCGATCGCGATCAACCTGCTGGGCGAGTCCTCCGCCGAGATCGCGTTGCCGGAGGCGGGTGTCGTTCAGCTTCGCCAGCAAACCGCTTATCCGTTCGACGGGCCGATCGCGATCGAGGTGACGCCCGTGTCGCCTGCACATTTCGCGGTCGACGTCCGCATTCCCGATTGGGCCGAGCATGCGACATTGCGCGTAGGCGACGAGATGATCGTGGCGATCCCGGGCCGCTATGCGCGCATCGAGCGCGACTGGGCGCCGGGGGATGTCATCACGCTCGATGTGCCGATGCCGGTCAGGGTGCATCACGCGACGCAGCACAACGTGCAGGAATCGCTCGCACCCGGCAATGTGCCGGTCGCGCAGGAAGTGATGCATTATGATTTCGTCGCGGTCAGCCGCGGGCCGCTCGCTTATGCAACCGGTCTGGTCGACGGCTTCAAACGCAGCGAGACGGTGCGCTTCGCCGGATCGCCGGTCGCGGTCGCCGATGGCGACACGATCCGGCTGGAGCCGGAGGGTCGCGCGTCGATCGTGTTCGAGCCTTGGTATCGCGCGGGCGGGCGGGAGGACGGCGCGTGGCGGCTGACCTGGCTTGGCCTGGCCAGGGGCGACGCGTGACGCCGGGTGCCTTCGCCTCTCCGACGCGGCGCGCGATAATAGCCGGAAGTGCCGCCATGCTTGCCGCCGGCGTAGCGCACGGGGCGGGCGATCCGGTGATCGCCTGCCGGGCCGGGCGCTTCGTCGGCGAACGGCAGAACGGCGTCGCGGCCTTCCGCGGTATCCGATACGGGCAGGCCAGGCGCTTTCGGGCGCCCACCGCCGTACCGGTGCCGCCGGAGACGGTCCGCGCGACCGAGCCCGGCCCGGCTTGCCCGCAGCGCGGCAAGCGCCGCCCGCAGGCCGAGGATTGCCTGTTCCTCAACGTCTGGACGCCGGAGCCGGCAGCGGGCGCGCGGCTGCCCGTGATCGTCTGGATTCATGGCGGCGGCTACGCCTATGGCAGCGCCAACGACCCGATCACCGACGGGCGCGGCCTAGCCGCGGCGGGCGATGTCGTCGTGGTGACGGTCAACCACCGCCTCAACGCGCTCGGCTATCTCTATCTGGCGCGGCTCGATCCGGCGTTTCCCGATAGCGGGAATGCCGGGCAACTCGATCTCGTTCTCGCCTTGCAATGGGTGCGCGACAATATCGCCGCGTTCGGCGGCGACCCGGCGCGCGTCACGTTGATCGGGCAATCGGGTGGCGGCGCCAAGATCGCGACGCTGATGGCGATGCCCGCCGCGCGCGGCCTGTTCCGGCGCGCGATCACGATGAGCGGGCAGCAGGTGACGGTGTCGGGGCCGGTTCACGCGACCCGCCGAGCGCGCGCCTATCTCGCCCGGCTCGGGATAGCGGACGCACCACAGCGCCTGCTCGACCAGCCCGTCGAGAAACTGATCGAGGCGCTCGACGCCGACGATCCGATCGAGCGCAGCCCGATCTATTTCGGTCCGGTGCTCGACGGTCGCTCGCTGGCGCGTCACCCTTTTTGGCCCGACGCACACCCGAACGGGCTCGGCGTCGACTTGATGCTCGGCGCGACCCGCGACGAGACGCGCGATTTCACCGATCCGGCTTCGCCCGAGATGCGCGGGCTGAGCTGGGACGCGTTGCCCGACCGTATGGCCGCCGAATTGCCGGTCGACCTGCTGCCCGAAGCAGTGGTCCACGCCTATCGCGCGCATATGCCCAAGGCCTCGCCCGCTGACATCTTCTACGCCGCCACCACCGATGGCCGCAGCTGGCGCCCGCAAGTGATCGAGGCCGAACTCCGTGCCCGCGCCGGCCGTTCGGCCTTCGTTTATCAGGTCGACTTCCGGTCCCCGACCAACCCCGATCGCGGCGCCTTCCACGGCATCGATATCGCGCTCGTCTTCGGCACCATCGACGGGCCCTATGCCTGGACCGGCAACGGCACGCGTGCGTTGTCGCGATTGATGCAGCGGCGGTTGGTTGCCTTCGCCAGCACGGGCAGTCCCGACCTGCCCGGATTGCCGCCCTGGCCCGTTTATGACGAGCGACGCCGTGCCACGATGATCTTCGACGTCGCCAGCCGTGTCGAGAACGATCCCCGCCGTTGGCAGCGCGACCTATTTGCCCCCGCACCTTATACCCAACCGGGAAGCTGATCTTGACGAACGCCTACACCTCCTCCCCGTCCGCGTTCGACAACCCCGCGCGCGAAGGCCCGCACGGGCCGCTCTCGGGCATCGGCGTGCTCGACCTGAGTGCTTATATCGCGGGCCCCTATGGCTGCTCGTTGCTTGCCGATCAGGGTGCCGACGTGATCAAGGTCGAGCCGCCAGCCGGCGATAATTTGCGCGCCTATCCCTCGACGCTCGAGGGCGAGAACCGCGCCTTCCTCGGCGTCAATCGCAGCAAGCGGGGCATCGTGCTCGACCTCAAGCAGGCAGTCGATCGCAACCAGCTGTTCGGCCTGGTCGCGCAGGCTGACGTGCTGGTCCACAATTTCCGTCCCGGCGTCGCCGAACGGCTCGGCATCGACCATCCCCGGCTCGAGGCGGTCAATCCGCGCCTGATCTATTGCGCCGTCACGGGCTATGGCGAGGAAGGTCCGCTGCGCGGCAAGGCGGGGTACGACCAGGTGCTCCAGGCGATGACCGGCATGTGCGTGCTCCAGGGCAAGCCGCCGGTACCTGAGCTGACCTATGGCTCACCGGTCGATTATTACGCCGCGGCACTGGTCGCGGCGGGCGTGGCGTCGGCGCTGTTCGAGCGCGAGCGCAGCGGCAAGGGGCAATATGTCGGGGTCTCGCTGCTGCGTAGTGCACTGACAATGCAGTCGGCGCGGATGGTCCAGGCCGAGGGGGAGGCGCACGACATCTCGCGCGACATGCGCTCCGGTGGCATCACCGGGCTTCATCCCACTCGTGACGGCTATCTCTATCTCTCGGCCAATACGTCGCACTTCTGGGAAGCGCTGTGCGAGCGGGCAGGGCTGCATGCGCTGGCCGGCAACGATCGCTATGCCAGTGTGCGCAAGCGCGCCGAGCATGCCGCCGAACTGGTCCCGCAGCTTCGCGCTGCACTTGCCACGCGGACTGCGCTTGAATGGGAAGAAATCTTCGGCGCCGCCGTGCCGTGCTCCGCGGTTCGCCACATCGAGGACATGTTCGAGCATCCGCAGGTTCGTGCGGAGGACATGGTGGCGAACATCTCCCATCCGATATTGGGTCGCTATCGGGGCGTTACGCGTGCGATAAAGTTCGCGCGGACCTCCGGTCCTGTCCCCTTCGCCGCGCCCATGCTCGGCGAGCATAACCAGACCTTAGCTCCACGTGCCGTCCAGAATATGAATGAAGACGAGACGGGAAACGGCGAACCGGACAACCGGTCATAGGTCGCTTCATGGGGGCGAGCGCGAGATTGGCCAGAGTCTTGCTGTCGTTGCCGCACGCGAGGCACAGCGCAGCTAGAGTCCGATCCATCTGAACAGAAGCATAGCAGCTGTTTTCGCCGCATCGATTCGCGTCAGCTGTTCAGTTTGCCCTTGAGTGCCTTGGTGAGCATGAAGGTCTGCTTTCTCTCCGCCGTGATCGCGATCGCCATGCCCGTCGAGGGAGGTGCCCCTGGTCCGACGGCGGGTCCTTGACCTTGAATCTGCCGAACCCGTTTAGCGCCACTTCGTCGCCCTTCGCGGACGCGTGACGATTGCTGCGACCGCGCCGTTGATGATCTTGTGGGCGTCGGCCTTCCAAACGCCGTGCGCGCCCGTTTGCACGTCATCCGGCCGCGTTGCGCCGGCGCGGTATTCGCCTCCAGTGGTCAATGCTCGCTCATACGGAAGGCGTGAGTGGCGCGGCGCAGTAAGGGCTGCTCAAGCGCCGCCCAGCGTCCGTTGGGTTTTCCATTGGTGGTTACATCGTCGAAAGTCAGCCCGTTGGCAGCAAGGTCCTCGCCATAAAGCAACATGACCTCATGGCGACCGAACCCTGTATCGTGTGGGTCATCAAGCAGGCGGACGAGGCGCGCCGTCATCATGCCGGCTGGCATTGAGTATCCGGCGTTGCGGATAATGTCGCGGAAATGCTCCGTATCGGTGCCATGGCGTGGCACACGGGTCATCTGTGCCGGCTCGAAGCTCGTCCATACCGTCTTTCCCCAGATTTTGGATCTATGATCGGTGTCAGCATAGTGCATGCGGTCGTCTGGTCGGGTCGGCAGGTTGGACTCGAAATGTACCCAATAGAAGCGACGGACCCGGTGATCGGCATCGGCCTCGACAAATATGTGCATCTCGCAATCGCTGAGCTCTTTGAGCACGAAGCGGTCGGCGCCTAGATATTTTGCCCCCGCGGGCACCGTGACGCGGATTCCCGGCCGTCCCGGGCGATCCACGACGTTGCGCTCGACATGTGCCGCCGGCGTTTCGGCTGGTGCCTGCGCATCGGGCGCCGTGGAAACCATTGCCAGTGCGACCAGAGTAGACCACTGCACACCGCATCCTTTCTCAATTTATTGATGAGCATCTCGTTGGACCAGCCAGCGAGAAAGTCGGCCTGCTAGAGTTGAGACTCATTCTATACAGCCCTCGTCGGTCGCCAGCCTGCCTCCCTCCACCGTGCCGTAGCAGCCGAAGGTCGAACGCTCCGCTTCACACGTTCCGGAGACGCTATCCCAAGCCGATCCGAACGATACTCCCCTCCACGAGTAACTACTTCTCACGTCCCACCTGCGCTTGCCACCCCGCAATTCAGATCACTGGTTTGATATAGCGATTATGACCTTGTCGGGACCTTGGCGGTCTCAGCCTGGCATGTTGGCCAAATGCCTGGATCGTTTGGCCGGCGTCCCTGTGGGTTTGGCGGGGTGGCGGTTTCTCTCGTGAAAATTCGCGGGCTGCGTTGAGGCCTCCTGCGCATGATGCAAATTTGCGTAAGACCACTTTCAAGGTCGAGACCCGGTCTGGCAGACCGGATACTCATTATCCAGGTGTGGAGTCCCGGACTCTGCTGGTGCATCATCGATCCGGATCGCGGCAGAGCAGGAACAGCGTTGCATCGACGATCATCTCGATATCGCGGCGCGTCATGATCCGGCGGCAGATGATCGTGTGGTGCAGCATGGCACCCGCCAGCGTGTCGAAGGCGAATGAAAGGTGCGCGTCGCTGGCGTGCGGCGCCAGCTGGCGGAAGTACAGATAATAATATTCGCGTTCATTCTCCTTCTGGCGTTCCGTCACCAGCGCAAGCTCGGGAAGACGGGACTCGGCTTCGCTGAGGCTTCGCACCGCTTTTCCGCGCGATCCTTCCATATAGCGGGCAAAAGCGCCGGCATGGGCCAGCAGGCCCTCCCTGGCATCAGTGCCGGGCGGAATCTCCGGTTCCACCTGGCGGGAGGTCTCGTGCATGATGGCCGCGATCAGCTCGAGCTTGGACGAGAAGCGACGATAGAGCGTCGCGCGACCACACCCCGCCGCTTCCGCGACCGCCTCGAAGGTGAGACCGTCATAGCCCTTGCGCGCCAGGACGTCCCAGGCCGCATCGCGGATTGCCTGGTCCTTTTCCGCATCCCGGGGGCGTCCGCGCCCGCGCTCCATAATGCCGCCATTGGTGTCGGCGGTCTCGTTCGTCACCGTTTCAATCATCCTTTCCCGAGGGTGGGCCTGGATGGCCCACCCCTTCATGATCCTGCGAATCAGCTCCTCCGGCTGAAGCGCGTGCGAAAATCGGTGAGGTCGAAGCTGAAATCGTCCTGGCCGTGGAAATCCGCATCGCTCATCTTGGGTTTCTCCTTGGCCTTATACCAGCCCGCATAATCGGCCGTGTCGACACTCTGCTTTTTGTAGTGCGTCGAATAGGTCTGGACATGCACCTTCGGCGTCTTGCCCGCCATGTCGAAGGCGAGGAAGCGCATCCAGCCGTCGCCGATGCCTTCGCCCTGCTGCAGCTTGGCGCCGGCATCGATCGCGGTCTGGTGACGATCCTGATAATCGGCAAGGATCTGGTAGACGGGATGGCCGAACCGGTTGGCGTCGACGCGAAAGGCTTGGCCATGTTCGTGGCCGCACAGCACCATGAAGATCTGGTCGTGCTGGCTGATGAACTTGTCCCACACCATCTGCGGGCTGTTGTCGTCAGCGTCGACGGCGTGGTTGTCGATGATCGGGTTGGGCACGCGCGCCCCCTCGTTGGTCATGTAATCATGGGTGGAGATGATCGTGGGCAGGCCGGGGTGCGCCTTGATCACCCCGGCTGCCCACAAGAGCGACGCATTGGGTGCGTCGAACTGCAGGCCGATGTGCAGGAAGCGATAGCCGCCGGCGGTGAAGATCTGGGCGCTGTCCGCACCGCCGTCATGTGAGGCGACGTACCAGTGCTGGCCCTTGAAGAAGGCGGTGTCCGCGCCGAATACCGATCGGAAATTGTCGAGGCCGCCGGCGTGGAGCATGCCGATGCTCGACATGTCGACGAACTTGGCGGCCGGCGGATGATTGGCGTCGGTCCACATCGCGTCGTAATCATGGTTGCCGGGCACGACCGAGAAGGGCGTCTTGCCCGCGATCAGTTCGAAACCCTGTTTCGCGGTCGGCATCTCGATCAATCGGACCTTCGGCGTGGGCGCGAACATGGTGTCCATGATGGGATTGGCCACGCGCTTGAAACCGCGGGCGGCATGCGCTGGGTCGATCGGCAGCGACTGATGCTGCCAGACGTCTCCCAGCGAATCGACGAACGCGATGTCGCCACCCTGGCTGCGCAGGCGGCCGGCGATATAGCGCATCTGCTCCAGGAACATCTCGCGCGCGTCGAACGCGAACTTCGCATCGGTCTGATGGGTATAGTCCAGATAATTCTGCGTGTCGGGGATCACCGCGATGGTGAAGCTGGTGTCGGTCGCCTTGGGCGGGGCGGCGTCCACCGCGCCCGCGCTTGTCAGCGCGAGCGTGGATGCGGCGAGCAGGGCGTGAAGGGATTTCATGGAACAAACTCCTTGGACGAGGGGGCTACATGTTGATCTTGAACGTGGCGCCGTAGGTCGCCGGATCGCCGAAAAAGGCGACATAGGTGCCGGGAAGAAGGGAGCCGTAATTGAAGTAGTTGGCGGCATAATGAACGTTGGTGACGTTCCGACCCCAGACCGAGAGGTCCCAGCGCTGATCCTTGCTGCGGACGCCGAGCCGAAGGTTCAGCAGGCCGTATCGGCCGGTCCTGGTGAGTTCGGAATCATCGAGCGATCCGAAGAAGCTCGACCGCCAGGAATATTCGCCGCTGACATAGCCGGCCATGTGCGTGCCAAGGCCATGCTCGTACGTGCCGTTGAGGCCGGTCGTCCATTTGGGTGCCCCCGCGATCGGCTTGCCGGACAGATCGCAGGTCGCCTTGCCGGTCACCTCCAGCGGGCACGGGCCGTTGGCATAGGAAAGATATTTGGCGTCGTTATAGGCGACGAAGCCGCGCACCGAGAGCCCCTTGAATGGCCGGGCGGTCGCCTCTGCCTCTACTCCCTGGCTGCGCGCACGGCCCGCATTGGTGAGAAGCTGGACGACCTGGCCGCCGACCTCCTGCAGCACATTCGCCTGATAGTTGCGCAGGTCGGTCCGGTAGATATCGACGTTCAGGGTCAGGCGATGATCGAGCAGGTCGCTCTTCAGCCCGATCTCGAAATTGGTCGCGACTTCCGGCTCCACCTTTAACGCATCCGCGCCGAGCCCCGTAGGCGGCAGTGCGGTATTGAGGCCGCCCGCCTTCTGGCCGCGCGAGATCAGACCGTAGAGCATGATCCCCGGTGTGACATGATAATCGGTGCTGAGCAGGAAGGAGGGCGCGGTGTTGGAAATCGCCGCGTGGATCGGCCCTGCGGCCTGGCCGGCGAGCGCGGCGACCGGGAGACCGGTCGACTGACTGACGGGGATGGGACGGTAGACATCCTCGCTCTTCGTCTCGTGCGTCTCGCGGAAACCGGCGGTGATGTTCCAGCGCGGGGTCACATGCCAGTTCACCTGGCCGAAAGCCGCGTAGCTGTGGGTCAACGGATTGGCGATCGTGTCCCAGCGCGTATTGTTGTAGGCGAGCAGCCCCGCGATCGCGGGTGAAAGCTTGGCATAGGCAGGCAGCAGCGCATCCGGGATGCCGGAGAGCCAGGCCGCGGCCTCCGGGCCGTAATCGACGTGCTGGTCGGTATCGACTGCCTGGCTGAAATAATAGAGGCCGACCACTGCGTCGACATTGCCTATCCGCGGAAAGGCGAGGCGGAGCTCCTGGCTCCATTGCCGGTCCTGAATGTAATAGCCGCCATACATCACGTCGGCGCTGCTGCCCTCGGTGTCCGACCGGGAGCGATATTGCCAGTAGCGGAAGGCGGTGAGCGAGGTGAGCGTGAAGTCGCCGAGCTTCCAGTTGATTTCCGCCGAGCCGGCGCCCTGGCGCGTGCCGGTTTGGAACGGACCGCCGGCGGCCGTCGTCAGCCCGTTCGGATCGACCGCGATCGTCGCACCGGTGGCGGCCAGCTTTGCCCTGATCTTGTCCGGCGTTAGCCCCAGCGATGTGAGGGTCGTGACCGCGCCGGCGCTCTGCTGCTCGCTTGAATATTCGCCGATCAGCCGGATGCTGAAATCGTCGTTCGGTTTGTAGAGGAACTGCAGGCGCGCGCCCGCGCGACCGATTGTCCCGACCTTCTCGTTGGTCGTGATATTGTCGATGATGCCGCCGCGCGTGGTGCGATAGCCGGTGACGCGTACCGCAAGATTGTCGGAAACCGGCCCGGTGACCGAGGCCTGATATTGCTGGTAGTTGTAATTGCCATAGGAGGCCTGCGCGCGCAGGCCGAAATCGAAGCTGGGCAGCTCGGTGGTGATGTTGACCGCGCCGGCCGTGGTGTTTTTGCCGAACAGCGTGCCCTGCGGCCCGCGGAGCACCTCGATCTGTTTGATGTCGATGAGATCGGCGGCCGCCATGCCGGGCCGGCCGAGATAGACGCCGTCGACGAACACGCCGGCACTGTTCTCTAGTCCGTCGCTGCCGGGGTTGTTGCCGAGGCCGCGGATCGAAATGCTGGTCTGGTGGCCGTTGGTGATGACGGCGTTGGTGCTCGGCACGAGCTGGTTCAGATCCTCGAGACGGATATGATCATTCTCGCGGAGCTGGTCCCCGCCGATCGCGGTGATCGCGAGCGGCACATCCTGTATCTTCTCGCGGACCTTGCGGGCGGTGACCACGATATCGCCCTGGTCGGATGTGTCCGCGGGCAGGTTGGGGGAGGGCAGGGCATCCTCAGCATGCGCTGCGCCGGCGGTACCGGCGATCATGAACGCAAGGCAGCAGGCGGCCCGCCGCGCCGTCAAGGACGGCGGGCGCGAAAGATGACGGAGCAAGAGCAGATCTCCTTGTGGGGTATTATCGAGACAGATGCGTCTCATAAATTCGATTTGTGACTCCTGGGCGTCAGTCGTGGCGGATTTTCAGAAAAATGCGCCGGGTTGGGCCGGTGTCGTCGGGTATCCGGACTGGGCGACACACCGGCTTTGCGATCGCCTCCCCGGCATCGTTCGGGCGCGGGATAGGCACTGGGTACGATGATCGGAAAATAGGAAGATAATCTTTACAGTTTTGCTTCCTATATGCTATGCCCGCTGACATGGATACCGCGTTGGATGATGAGCAGGCGGCAGACGCCGGAACGCTGGCACGAGACCTTCGCGCGTTGGTCAGCAGGATGAAGCGTCGGTTGCGCGAACAGGCTGACATTGGCGACCTCACACTGTCGCAGACCTCCGTCATTCTCCGCCTCGAAGGTCACGGTCCCGCTACGACGTCGAGCCTTGCCCGCGCGGAAGGGATACGCCCGCAATCGATGGGCTCGATCGTCGCTGCGCTGGAAGAGGCGGGACTGGTGACGGGCACGCCCGACCCGATGGACGGACGGCGAACCATCCTCTCACTGACGGAGGCCTGCCTGGAATGGATCCGGGAGGGGCGCGCGGCGCGGCAGGACTGGCTATCCCGGACTATCCAGACGAGGCTTTCCCCCGAGGAGCAAAAGCATGTCGCGGCTGCGGTCGCCCTGCTCGGACGCATTGTCGACGAATAAGCGAGCAACGCTCCATCCCCGACCAGCCGCCAGAACCGACCCTAAGCCAACAGGGACATGCCATGCTGACAACACTCGATCCCGACACGGCCCTCATCGTCGTCGATCTACAAAAGGGCATTGTTAGCTCTCCCTTTATCCAGCCGATCGGCCCGGTCGTCGAACGCACACGGGAATTGCTGGACGCCTTTCGTGCGCAGGGACTGCCGGTTATTCTCGTGAACGTGTCAGGCGGCGCCCCGGGTCGGACGGAGCAGCCGAGGCGCCTTCCCGATATGCTCCCCGACGGGTTTACCGACATCCTCCCCGAACTCGATCAGCAGCCGGGCGACATCGTCGTGACCAAGCGGACATGGGGGGCCTTTGCGGGCACCGATCTGGAGAAGCGGCTGAAAGGGCTTGGCGTGACTCAGGTCGTGGTGACGGGCGTGGCCACGGCAACCGGCGTCGAAGCGACGGCGCGCCAGGCCTATGAGCAGGGTTTCAACGTGACGCTCGCCGTGGACGCGATGACTGACGCACGCGCCGAAGCGCATGACTACAGCATCGGCACCGTCTTCCCCCGGCTGGGCGAGACCGGGACCACACGCGAGATCATCCAACTGCTCGAAGCGAGGAACAAGTGAGATGGCCTGGCTTCCGTTCCTGTCCTATTTCTTCGGCGGCGCGTTTCTGGCGAATGCCGTACCGCATTATGTCAGCGGCATGCTGGGGAGGGCATTCCAGAGCCCGTTCGCGAAGCCGTCCGGCATCGGTCTGTCCTCGTCCAGTGTGAATGTCCTCTGGGGCTTCGCCAACCTCGTGATCGGCTATGCGCTCGTCTGCCGGGTCGGTGTTTTCGATCTGCGGAACATTGGGCATGTCGCAGCACTCGGGCTGGGCATGCTTCTGCTCGGACTCTTCGCAGCTCGGCACTTTGGGCGATTGCATGGCGGCAATGTACCGGAGCAGTCGTGACTGCGGCGCCACGCGGCATTTTCCGCTCCCTGCGGAGTTTCAACTACCGGGTCTGGGTGGGGGGCGCCTTTGTCTCCAACGTGGGCACATGGGTGCAGCGTACCGCGCAGGACTGGCTGGTACTGACGCAACTCACGCATCATAATGCGTCGGCCGTCGGTATCGTCATGGCACTCCAGTTCGGCCCGCAGTTTCTCTTCCTTCCCTGGAGCGGCTTCGTCGCCGATCATTACAACCAGCGTAAAGTCCTGATCGCCACCCAGGCTGTCATGGGCATTCTCGCTCTGGCACTTGGCCTGCTCACCGTCAGCGGCCTCGTGCAGCTCTGGCACGTCTATGTCTTTGCTTTCCTCTTTGGCAGCGCGGCGGCGTTCGATGCGCCGGTGCGCCAGACTTTCGTCGCGGAACTGGTGGGTGAGAAGGACCTGTCCAATGCGGTTGCGCTCAATTCGACGTCTTTCAATGCCGGCCGCATGATCGGCCCTGCGGTGGCGGGAATCGTCATCGCCACAGTTGGGTCCGGTTGGGCCTTTTTCATCAACGGGGCGTCCTTCATCGCGGTGCTGATCTCGCTTTCGCTGCTTCGCGTGTCGGCGCTTCACGCCAGTCCGAGGGCGCAGCGCACGAGGGGCAGCTTTACCGGGGGCTTTCGCTATGTCTGGTCCCGCCCCGATCTCAAGGCGATCCTGATCATGCTGTTCCTGATCGGCACGTTCGGGCTGAATTTTCCCATCTTCATCTCTACCATGGCCGTCGGTGTCTTCCACGCCGATGCGCGGGGTTATGGCCTGCTGTCGTCGATCATGGCAGTTGGAACGGTCGCCGGTGCATTGCTGGCTGCCGGCCGGGACAGGCCGGGGTTCGGATCGCTGCTGGCCGGGGCCGTCGTTTTCGGCATCGGCTGCACGCTGGCGGCCTTCGCGCCAAGCTACTGGATGTTCGCCGGCGCTCTCGTCGTGATCGGCATCTCGGCCTTGACCTTCTCCAACACCACCAACAGTCTGATGCAGCTTTCGACCGAACCGGCGATGCGCGGGCGGGTGATGGCGCTGCGTGTCGGCATCGCGCTTGGGGGCACGCCGATTGGCGCGCCGATCGTCGGATGGGTGGCCGACAATCTGGGCGCGCGCTGGGCACTCGGGATCGGCGCTGCGTCGGGCTTTTCCGCCGCGATCGTGGCGGCCTATGCGATGACACGCAGTGTTCCCCGGCAAACTCCATCGACTTCCACCGCCTGAAGGAGGTGGCTGCCACCGGCCGAGAATCTCACTAACCCCGCGGGTTACTGCTTTCATCGTGCGGAAAGTTTTTCGGGACGCTCGAAGCTGGGATCCTCACGAGCAACTTTACTGTGCCTCTCGTAGCATGGCGGTCAATCCACTAACGAAAGTGCGGTCATCGTGGCCGATGGCAAAGCAATTTTCAGCTTTCCAGCCACGGTCGGGGCGATCTGGCGGATATCGATCGTGCCGAGATCTCGCGCCGCGGCGATACCAGGTCCGGTGATGAGAAACGCCGAATGCATGTCTCGACGGATCGTTAGGGTCGCGAAAGCTCCGTGCGCGCCGCCCTTCGACCGTGTACGGACCGGTCCGGTCAGAGCGGTTCCCATGCGATAGCCATCTCGAAAGGCGACGACGAAATCCACATTCGGTGCAAACCCCAAAGCGGCGATTTCGTCTCGTGCATAGATATGCTCGATCCCGTTCGCCGGGTCGTTGGCCAATTGCCGCAGATATTCCATCACTCGTCGCCCGGTTTCCCGATCCCGGCGACCGCGCAGCACGATCATCGCTGACGCACCCACATACCAGGCAGATGCTTTCCAGGCGACGATCGACGGCTTGGGTCCATCAGCCACCGTGATGAAGCCGGCTTCGGCAAGCGCGACGTTGAAGTTGATGACCTCTGAGACGCGTGCGAACCCGTGGTCCGATACAATCACGACGACCGCATCCGGATAGGTCTTTCGTTCATCGGCAATGATCTGTCCGATCGCCAGGTCGATCCGCTCGAGCGCGGCATCGGCCGGGGGGCTGAACGGGCCGGTTTCGTGCGCGCGGTGATCGAGCGACACGAAATGGACGGTTAGAAGCTGCGGACGATGTCGTGCGATCAGGCCACCGGCCGTTTTCGCGATTCCCGCTTCATCCTCGTCGTCACCGTCGGTGATATTGAAATCGATATCGCCTGCTTTCCTTGTCACTGGCCAGAAAATGCTGCCGGTCGTCAGCCCGGCCGACTTTGCGGCGTGCCACAGGGTGGGGGCCTTTATCTCCGAATAGAGGCCATACATCTTCGGCGTGCGTTCGAGCGGGGCGAAGGGACGATTATTGTATATCCCATGCTCGCTGGGCAGCACACCCGTTACCAGCGAGGCATGGTTAGGGTTTGTGACGGTAGGGTTCACGTTGACCACCTCCCGCGCATAGCTTCCTTCGGAAAGGAGGCGGCGGAGATTTGGAATCTTCAATCCATGCGCGTCGGCGTTCAGCACCGCCTCCGGCATCAGCCCGTCGATCGAGATCATCAGCACCGGCTGACGCCCGGGGACCGATGCGGCGCTGGCCGGTGCTGCTTCCGATCGAGCGCTCATGGGAGCGAGCAAAGACCCTGCGACCGCGAGAAGCGGCGCGCACAGAAAAACACCGATCGACTTCTTCATAACTGCCTCCATCGTTTCAGGTAGGGCGACATTCAGAAACGATGCTCGAACTTCAGGCGGAACTGGCGGCCGCGGGGATTTGCCGTGCCGACGAAAAACCCTTCGTCCTCGTCCGCAACGGGAGGCCAGGAGTCGAATACATTGTTGATGCCGAAGGTGATTCGCGTGCCTTTATCCGGCAGCGTGTAAGTGATGTTCAAATTATGCAGGACCGTCGGTTCCACGCGCATGTAGAAGCGCTTTATGCCGCTGTCGTTGATCACCGCGATTTGCTTTGGCCGTCCCAGCGCCTGATAGATCGCTTCAGTGGTGGATGCCGATGTGTCGGCATAGGACCCGAAATAGCTGGTGAACCAGCCCAGCGAGAGGCTTCCGATCTTCCAGTTGAGTGTGGCATTGCCCTTCCACTTGGGGCGCCCGTCCTTGCCGAGCGCGTCGGTCACCAGACCGTCGGTCGTCAGTTGCTCTTCACGCTTGAGGACGCGTGTCCCCTCCACACTGAGCGTAAAACGACCGATGCCGAAATCGGGCACCCGATATTGCAACGCGAAGTCGATGCCGGCGAGTTTCCGTGAACCAAGATTGATATAGTCGTTGATCAGGCTCGATATTTCCCCGACGACTGCTCGCTTGGTGGCATTGGTTGGCTGGGCGGCGTTGTACGCAGCAAAGGTCGCGCGATCGGCATCAGTCGGCGCAAGGCGCGTCACGCGGTCGCTACCGGCGTAAGCGGAGGTGCCGGATCCGAGGTTGATCTGGTCGATTGGCTTGCCGGCGGCCAGCGCCGCCTGCGTGGCAAGGTCGAGCGCCAGCTCGTCGGCCGCCAGCGCGTCGGAAACTCCATAAGAGGTGATCGCGTCATGCTGGTTCATGCGCCAATAATCGGCGCTGAACGAAAGACCGCGAATAACCGGCATGTCGACCACCAGCCCCGCGCTGAAGTTTTTCGCCCGTTCGGGGTTCAGCTTGTCGTTGCCCTGCCTGAACGTGCGGCGCGGCCCGCTGTTGTCCAGTGCCGAATTCGTCACATCGGCCCGATAGGGGTCGGCGGCATAATTGACGCGCAGCAATGGCGAGGTGTTCGTCTGCGCAAGATTGGGTGCACGGAACGATTCGTTGTAGGACGCCCGCAGCCGCAACCACGGCGTCGGGCCCCACAGGATATTGAACTTGGGTGTCGTGCTCTCGCCATGGATCGAGAAGCGTTCGTGACGAACCGCGGCCCCCAGTTCCAGGCGCTGGAAAAGAAAGAACCGGTTGGCACCTGTCACCAGCGGCAACGCGATTTCGGCATAGGCGGACTGGACATTCTGGCTCGCGCTGACGTCCGCGTTCGGGCTCATCGCGATGAAATCGTTGTCGTTATCGCGCAGGTACGGGAACTGGCTGCCCGAACCTGGCGGATTCAGCCCTGCATAGGCCGCCTTCCACGCACGATAGCTTTCCCAGCGGGTCTCGAAGCCCGTTGCGAACTGGATGCGTCCGCCGCCGCCGGGTAACCGCCACAGTTCGCCGGTCACCTTCCCGTCCCAGGTGATGAGCCGGGTTTTTCCGTAGCGATTGTCAGTATCGTACATCGGATCGGTGACCGAATCCGAATTCAGATAGGGCTTGTCGACAACCACCTGGTTGTTGAGGACCTTGAAGGTCACCGGGAAGGGATTGTACGCGGACGCATCGGTGCGCGCGAGGGCCATCCGCAATAGGGACTCGCGATAGATATTCTGTTCCGTCTCATGGCTATAGGCGCCCGAGACGAGCACGCCGCTTTCCCACGTCCAGCCATTGCCGAACCGCCCGCGTGCTCCGCCAAGCGCGCGATAGAAGCTGGAGTTGACCTGAATATACCGATCCTTGGTCCCGGGCGGGATCAGGCCCGATACGATCGTGACATCCGCCGGACTGCCGAGAATGCGCGGCGTGCCATCGGCGTTGGGCAGACCCTTTGGATCGTAGAACCGGACACCGAAGGGGTTGTAGGGATTTGAAGCGGGTATGTAGAGGCCCGGCTCGTTGACATTCTGCATATTGGCCGGCTCCCGCTGGCTGTTCGCGCGCGATCCTGAATAGATGACGTCGCCGAACAATGTGACGCTGTCGTTCAGATCATGTTCGACGAACGCCGCCAGGTTCAGACGCTTGAGGGCGGGGATGATTGCACGGTGCGGCAGCCGGTTGTCGTAATAATTGTCTTCCGGGCTGCCGAGGTTACGCGAAGGCGTCGTCTGCTTGAAATTCACCGCGCCATCGGCGCCAGGATAGAGAAAGAAAGTGCCGTCGGTGGCCACGGTGGCGACACCGCCTGCCGGCGCGGTCGTCGTGGAAATCCCGCGATTGCCATCGGGGCGGCCGGCGACGAAGGTCAGATAATCGGGTTGGATGAACCCCCGGCGATATTGACCGTAACGGTTGATCGTGCTGCCGTTGTCGAGATTGTTGTTGAGAGAAAACGCGGTGCCGGTCGCCGGGTTGACGACCGGAAGGCCGTTCCATGGTGCCGGGATGTCCCGGCTTCGCCGCAGATCCGATTGCGAACCCCATTCGCGGTCCGCGAAGAGCAAGGTGTTGCGCTCAAAATAATCTAGCGCGACGCCAACCGACGTCCCGCCGAACCTGAAATTCTTGGCACCGGTGACGCGGAACTCCTCCGCGCCGCCATGCTGCGTGCCCGATGTGTTGAGTGCGATATGACCGCTGTTCCTGTCGGGCTTGATGATGTTGTTGATGACACCGGCAGCGGCGTCGGCACCGTAGATGGCCGACGCGCCGTCGCGCAGGACCTCGACGCGCGACAGCAGAGCGGTGGGCACGACGTTGGCGTTCGGCGAAAGCGCCGGCACGCCCTGATCGGTACCCGACAACGGATGCGAGGCGATGCGCCGGCCGTTGATGAGCAGCAGGGTGCTGCCCGCGCCGATCCCGCGCAGATCGATCGAGGTGACGTCACCCCTGGCGCCCTGCGAGGCGATGGTGCCCTCATTGATCTGTGGCGTTGCGGCAGCCGGCAGCGTGTCAAACAGGTCCGCCCCGGTCGAGCCGCCGCGCAGATCGATTTCCGACTGGTCGATGACGGTGACCGGGAGCGCGCTCGCGACGTCGACGGAGCGCAGGTGCGAGCCGGTGACGATAATGTCGTCGGGCGCCCGCTCATTGTCGCTCTTGGCAGGCGCAGGTCCGATACCGGGTTGCGCAGCGCGCTGTGCACTCGCCGGCGTGGTGATCATCAGCACGGCTGAGATCGCCGTGCCGCACAATATCGAATGACGAAGCAACATTTTTCCCCTTGCGATCCATGCGCGAGATCACCGCGCCAGCCGTGGACGACACGGCTGGACGGTCGGCATCCGATGCCGCTCCCGGGTAGCACCCGCTCCCCTGATCTCGCTCTTGACGAAACCGGGAATAGGATTTGAGCGTGACGCTAATATTGTCGGTTCGGCCGTGATTTGCCGATACATCAACCGAAATTTTCGATGATTGGCGGCAATGTGCGCACCGGTGAAAATTCTGTCGCGACCATCGGTGCGCAACGGGAATCCTTGACAACAGAGGCTGCTATACTTCCGGGGATTGCCCTTTTTCGTGCGATCTGTCTGCGGGCAAGACGCTGCCTCGCGGAGGGAATCGCTTTCACGCTTGTGACCCCGGTGAGATGTGCTCGGCCTGCCTGTGGCAGGCATTCGAGTCTGTCGCATCATTCCCGTCGAGGCGGGTGACTCGCACGATCCGGCGATGGGGTAACGCGCGTATCGTTGAAGAGCCGGCGCGCCGGCCAGCAACATTCAGCGAAGCTCTGCGGTCCGGGCAGTTCCGCGGCGAGACACCACCCTGAGAACTTCCGTCGCGGAATCGCTTCCTGCTTCAAGCGAGATGTTGCGCGTTTCGATGCCGCGGCGTGCCCAGATGATCGCCGCGATGGGGCCGGGCAGGGCGAGTAGGAGGAGGACGCCAAGTGCGCCCGCCGGCGTACCGCTCGATTGATAGGCAAGGGTCAGCAACGGCGGCGCCAGCATCGCGCCGACGCGGCCCACCGCCACCGATACGCCAAGCCCCGTCGCCCGCACCGGCGTCGGCAGGATTTCGGCGGCAACTACATAAGCGGTGATATAGGCCCAGGTGACCCCGAACTGCATCAGGCAGTAGCTTGCTACCATGCCGGGCAGCGTCTGGAGCGCATAGAGCGGGACGATCGCGAGCAGCGTCAAACTATAGCTGACCACCAGCGCATGGCGGCGGCCCCATGCCTCCACCGTATGCGCGCCTGCCAGCCCGCCGCACAGTGCGGCGATATTGCCCCAGAAGTAATAGAGCGGGAGGTCAGCCGCCGGTACGTTCATCTCCGGGAGGATCACCAGTGCCATCAGCGCGAGCGCGCCGTAGACGACCGCCGCCTGCGCGAAGTTGAGCGCTGACATCAGCGCGCAACGTTCGCGGTAGGTTGTGCAAAGCTGGCCGATATTGGCGAGGAAGCTCGGGGCGTGAACGTGATGCCGGCTCGGTACGAACCGGAGGTTCGCTGCGATCGCCGCATCGCCTTTTGCGGTGGCGGCAATATTGCGGACAATCGTCTCGACCTCGGCAACCCGGCCCTGCTGCAACAACCAGCGAGGCGATTCCGGGATCGCACGACGTACCCACAGGAAGAACAGCGCAAGCGTCGCGCCGAGACCGAAGCCGACGCGCCAGCCGATCTCCGGCGGCAGCCACTGCAGCAACAGCCAGGAGACGCCGGCCGATGCCAGTGCCCCCACGGGGAAGCCCGACAGGATGAGTGCGTCGGTGCGGCCGCGATGTGCCTTGGGGAAAAACTCTCCCATGGTCGCGGTGACGGCCGAATATTCACCGCCAACCGCGAGCGCGGTCATGAAACGAAAGAACAAGAAGGACTCGTAGCTCCACGCGAAGGCGGTGCCGGTCGCAAACAGCGCGTACCACAGCAATGTCGCGAGGAAGAGGCGCTTGCGCCCGAAACGGTCGGCGAGATACCCGAAGCCGATCGCGCCGATCAGCATGCCGATGACCCAGATGCTGACCGCGAGCGAGCCTTGTGCCGCCGTCAGTCCCCATTGCTTCTTGAGGACGCCGAACACGCTGCCGATGATATTAGTCTCGAACGAATCAAGAGCCCAGCCGACTCCCAGTGCCACCGTCAGCGTGGTGTGAAAGCGCGTCCAGGGCATATGATCCAGCCGCTCGAGCGCATCTGTCTCAACCGTCCGGCGCGCAGATAATGTCATGCCGCGATCGCCTGGCCTGGAAAGCGATCACGCGGGCCGATGAAGTTTCGACCGCGCGGACCATCGAACGCCGCGTCGACGATCGCGTCCCATTCAGGCTGCTCGATACCCAGGGCGCCCGGTGTGCCAGGGACACCCAGTCGATCAAGGAAGCCGCGCAGCCTCATCGGCGCGGTGGCAATGTCGCCGAAGATTTCGCGCAACGCCGCATCACAGTCATCGTCGGCCCCTATCGCGCTCGCCATCACCTCCGGCAGGCAGAAGGAGCAGGCGATGCCATGGGGCACGCGGTGCGCCAGGGTGACCGGATAGGACAGATTATGCGCGAGCGCGGTCTGGGTGTTGGAGAATGCGTAGCCCGCCTGTGTCGCCCCAAGGGCCATCGTCCGGCGTGCCTCGCCGTCTTCGGGGTGGTCATGTAACTGCTTCAGCCCTGCTATCGCATTGCGCGCGGCAGCGACTGCAAAGCTCCGCGTGATGGGGTTGGCGTTGATGTTCCAGATACTTTCCAGCGCGTGCGACAGAGCGTCGAGCCCGCTCGCCAGAGCCACATTCCAGGGCAATCCGGCCATGATATCCGGATCGACGATCGCTGCTTCGGCATAAAGCAGTTCATGGTTCAGCGACAGCTTTCGCGCCTTTTCCGGATCCCATATCGTTGCCCATCTGGTCAGGTCGCTACCGGTTCCCGCAGTGGTGGGAATAGCGATGACAGGCAAAGGCGCGCGCGTCAGCGGCGTGGCCGATTCCAAATAGGCCATGACCGCACGATAGTCGCCGCGACCAGCCGCGAGAAACTTCGCCGCGTCCATCACCGATCCGCCACCCAACGCGACCAGTATATCTGGCCGGGCGCCGGCGCCCAGTAATTGGGCGCACAAGCCACCCAGTAGCGGCAGCGTGGGATTGGGCGTGATAGCGTCCAGCACGATGAGCGGCTCGCCAGCGCTGGCGAATACACGGTCACGCCAGGGCAGGAGCGCTGCGTCAGGATGGGTCAGCAACGCGTAGGATCGTCCGCGCACGATTTCGCCGATGCGATCGATCTCACCATCGCCGAAGTGCAACCGGACGGGATTGAAGAACTGCCAGCCAGTCATGGCCGCTCGCCAGCTGCCAGCCGAGCTTCGATCCGGTCGATCGCCCCCGGCAGGTCAACGATCGTCGCGATCGTATAATGTGCGCCGCCGGCGTCGAGCCTGGCGGCGGCGGCGGTGCGCCGCCTCGCCTGTTCGTTGGCGTCCAGCGCCTGCCAGGCGTCGAGCGGCAGGCCGATCTCGTTGCCGCTGTCGACAACGCCTATTGCCCACATGCCCGCCGCCCGCGCCGAGGCCAGTCCGCTCGGGCTGTCATCCACGACCACGCAGGCCGCGACGTCGGGTGCGCAGAGCGCGATGGCGTTGTGCAGCACCATATCGGGAAACGGACGGCTGCGCGCCTCACTGGCGGTCACCACATGATCGGGCCGATAACCCTGTTCCGCCGCAAGCGGGATCAGCGCGTCCGCGATGCTGCGCGGATAGCCGGTGGTGCTGCCGATAGCGATGCCGCGCTCGCGCAATGCTGCCATGGTTTCCACGACGCCCGGGATCAGGCAGGAGAAGCGCGCGCAGTTTTCTGCGTCGACACGCAGGAACGCTGCATAGAGATCGTCGACGTCCTCGCTCGACGATGATTCTCCCTTCGCGGTGATCCAGCGTTCCCGGACGGCGGGCTGCGCCAGGATCATCTCGATATGCTCGCGCTTGGCGGCGCCCATCGGGGCACGCGCCTCAGCCTCGGTGATGGGTACGCCTGCTTCTTCGAATGCTGTCTGGAACGCTACGACCGGAGCCATGCAGCCATGATCGAGAACCGTGCCCGCCCAGTCGAAGATGGCGGCGCGAACCGGCCCGCGCCAGGAGGCGAAAGGGTTGTCGGAGGGGGGGAGGGGATTAAATATTAGTGACATAAATGCGCTGTAGGCGGCGCGCATGACAGGCATGTTATCGAAACAGCCGCGCAAAACCGTTATATCCACCGGAAATTTCGGTTGATGGTCGCGTGACGCTGACTCAGCTTCGCAGCTTTCTGGCTATTGCGCGCCATGGCGGCTTCACGGCCGCCGCACGCGCGATGAAGGTCAGTCAGACGACGATTACCTCGCAAATCCAGGCCCTGGAGGAGGAACACGACGTCCGCCTGTTCGAGCGGCGCGGTCGCCGGGTCGAACTGACTCCCATTGGGCAGGATTTCCTCCAAATGGCGTACCAGCTGGTCGAGCTGGAGGATGAGGCAGCGATGATTCTGCGCGACAGCGGGGAATTGCGGCGTGGTGCGCTCCGTATCGGTGCCGTCAGCCCGTTTCACGTCATTGCGATGATCGAGGCGTTCAATGCGCGTTACCCGGACATCTATCTCTCAATGATGCTCGGCAATTCGGAAAAAGTGCTCGGTGATCTCGATGCCTATACCAGCGATGTCGGCGTGATCGCGCGCGGATCGGACGACGAGCGGTTCCACATGCAGCATTATGCAAGCTATCCGGTGATTGCGTTTGTGAATGCGGCTCATCGCCTTGCCGGACCTGGCAAGGTCGACCTGAAGGACCTCGCCCGTGAGCCACTGCTGATGCGCGAAGCGGGGTCCACGACACGTCTCGCACTGGAGAAAGGCTTTGCGGCGATCGGGGTAAAGCCGCGGGTGGCGATGGAGATCGGCAGTCGTGAAGCGATCCGTGAAGCAGTGATCCGGGGACTTGGCGTCGGTACGGTGTCGCAATCGGAATATGTGGCGGACGACCGTTTGCGGCCGGTGGAGATCATTGGCACGCCCGTCAGCACAGACATCTATATTTGCTGTCTCCGCGAACGTCGCCGCAACCGGACGATTGCCGCATTCATCGAGGCGGTGCTGAATCCGTCGACACGCAAGCAGGCCGAACTGATCGGGTGAAAGAACCGGCAAAGGCAGCTGTCATAGATCGCGGGCCCGGCAGCGGCCTGGCAGAAGGCGGCCCAGAGCGTCCCGTGCCGAGACGCGCCTGAGCGTGCTCACGGAATGTCCACTGCGGGCCCCCATGTAGAATCTGGCCCATAGTGCATCCCTCCAGTCCTGGCTGAATATTGCACCATCAAATGGCGGGACTAACCACTCAGGCAGCTTATGTCAGAACAGCGGCGCCGCCATCGTCAGGAGGTTGTCGACGAAGCGGCGTGGCAGCGGCCGCTCCGCCACGCGGTCATGATCGATCTCAATGGATTCGGCCAACCAGCGCTGCTGGTGCTGGCCTACTTCAGCCGCGAGGGTGGCGGACTCGAACAGCACATTGTTCTCGAAGTTGAGGTCGAGACTGCGGCGATCCATATTGGCCGAGCCGACGAGCGCCAGCACATCGTCGACGACCAGCGTCTTCGCATGCAACAGGCCGCCGCGAAACTCGTAGATATGGGCGCCGGCCCGGGCCAGAACGGGATAATAAGCGCGGCTGATGGCCCCGACGATGCGACTGTCGTTCCGCTGGGGGAAGATGATGGTGAGCCGCACGCCGCGTCGCGCGGCCGCGATGATCGCGTTGAGCAGCGGTGGGTCGGGCGCGAAGTAAGGGGTGGTGATCACCGCTTGCTCGCGCGCGGCGGCCAGTACGGCGACGAAGATGTTTGTCATCGTTGCGTGAGGCGACAATGGCCCGGTCCCGACCGCGATCGCTGAAAATCCGTTCGGCAAGGCTTCCGGGAGATCCATGGCCAGCGCTGCGGGCATGTCCTCGCCGGTCTCCGCCATCCAGGCCGAGGCGAAGATCAACTCGGCCTGCCGGGCAACCGGTCCCTGGTAACGGACCATGATGTCGACCCACGGCGCAAATTTGCGCTTGGGGAGAAACGCCGGATCAGCGCAGTTCTGACTGCCGCACCAGGTTATCCGGCCATCGACAACGATAATTTTGCGATGGTTGCGCAGGTCAGTGCGGTGACCAGCCAGAAAGCCCAGACCGAGCGGGACCGGTAGCGACGCATACAGGCGAGCGCCCGCCTCGCGCATCTTTTCCCACTGATGCGACCGGATCAGAGCACGCGAGCCGATGGCGTCGGCGACGATCCGGCATATGATTCCGCGCCTGGCAGCGCGGCACACCGCGTCAACGACCTTCGTGCCGTTGTGATCGCCCAGCCAGATATAGAAGGACAGGTGGACAGTGTGCGTCGCGGCGTCGATATCCGCCACGATCGCCGTGATCGCCGCATTGGCCCCGGATGCGACCTCCGCCGTGTTGCCGATCGACACGGACCATCGGCTCGCCGCTTCACAGGTACGAAAGGCACTTTCGGTCGTGGGAGATAGCTTGTTGCTCACCGCCTGCGGAGCGTATGGCAGCAGCGCTTCATAAGCGTCGCGAGCGCGCCGGCGAAACGCGGCGGAAATCCACGGCTCACCGAACAGCAGATACAGGATCGTACCGATACCCGGCAGTGCGAGAAGGAGGAGAAGCCACGCCGCTCGCGCATAGGCATCGCGTCCGTCCAGTAGGATCGCGCGGAAGATAACGCCGAGGTGGGCGGCAGCTAGCATCAGCCATATCGTCGTGTTGAGGCCGCTCATGCGTTATCCTGGGTTATTGGCGCCGACCAAGGTAACCGGCGTAGCGATATGCACCCGAGCACACACGTCATTCCGCTACATGATAAATACCGACGTCCGAAGGTCATCTCATTCCGGCGGGCGCCCGCCATTTCACCAGAGCCTCGGGATCGACATAGGCGCGAAAGATCGCCGGGGGTTTGGCGAGAATGGCGCGCGCGGCGCTGTGGATCTCTTTGGTCATGGTTCGGCATCCGTATCCGTCATGCGGGGCTTCGCCAATGACCGTTCGTGGGGACACGTTGGGTGGTCGGCTGAACTCGGTGCCTTTATTCTTCAACCAATGATGCAGCGAAACATGGCCGCCGATCCGGCGCACCGGATTATGATCCCTATGCGGCGAGATTGATCGACCCTCCGCAGAACGGGCTTCCGCTACGCCTATCGATATTGATATCGCAGTGTAAACATCACGCTTCGCGGCGCGCCATAAGCGACCTGATTGTAGAAGCCGATCTGAGAATAATATTTCTTGTCGAACAAATTGCTCATGTTGGCCTGTACGGAAATCCCGTTGCGGAGCTGATAGCGCGCCATCAGGTTCACGAGTGCATAGGGCTCGACCTTCAGGCGCTCGGGATTTTTCGTGACGGGATTCGTGGTGTCGGTGTAGCTCAACCCTTCCCAGTTCACGCCGCCGCCGACCGTAAGGCCATCCAGCCCGCCGCCGAAGCGATAGGTCGAGAAAATTCGTAGTAATTGCTGCGCGAACAGCGTGTTGATGCGTGCGCCGCTGGCATCCTTCGCCCAGAACTGGGTGTAGTTCCCACTCAAGGCCCAGCCGGGCAGCACTTCGCCATTGGCCTCGATCTCGAAGCCGTCGCTCAGTGCGCCGCGTGCCGCGCGATAGGCCTGGTTGATCGTGCCGGGGACAAGATAGCCCGTATCGACCTGCGCCAGATTGTCCTGTTCGATGTGGAAGACGGACACTGCGGTGTTGAGGCCACCGTGGAAGAAGCTGCTTTTCAGGCCGCCTTCGTAATTGACGCCGTTGATCGGCGGCAGAAAGGCGCCGTTGCGATCCTGGCTGTTCTGCGGGAGGAGTATCTTGGTGTAACTGGCGTACAGGGTCTGCCCCGGCAGGATATCGTAGAGTACGCCGGCATAGGGCAGGAGGCGATTGCGATCGCCGAAATCGGCAGAATGTGCCAGTGCGCTCCCATGAACTCAGACGGCCGCCTGCGATCACTTTCAGATGATCTGTCAGCGATAGCCGCGTCGCGCCGAAATAGCCCCATTGTTTCGTGCGCCACTCGACGTCGTGTGTGCCGACGCTGCCCCATGCCGGCTCGGGATAGGAGCCGTCCATTGGAAGAAATTGCCGATGGGCGGGAGCTTCGAATAATCGGGCGCGAAACCGTAGAAATCGAGCGCCTGCCGGGCGAAGCTCGCGCCAAGGATCAATTCGTGTTCACGGCCGAGAAGATGATATCTCCCGGTCAGCCGCGCGCCGATGTCGATCTGGCGAAGGTTGCTCTGATAATTGGCGGGAGACGGGCCGAGGCCGAGGCCCGTCGCCTTCTCGAGAGCGCCACGGACTGTATCCCGTCGCAACAGAGATCCTTCCGGCTTGGAGGTTGCGCGGACGTGCCGTTCGATATCGTTGCGTTGCGTTATGTCGTGCTTGCGGTACCCCGCCGCTGGCGCGGCGGGGTACCGGACTTGGGTGCCGGGTCCGCTGCAGTTGCCGCAGGTCGAGCGCGCGCTCACCGCGCTTCGTGTCCATGATGCCTTGAACGCCGGGGCGTCGCAGCGCGCCATCGCCACGGTGCTGTTTGGACGAGGCCGAATGGCTGACCGGACATTCGGTCGGCGGGCTGAGAACTTGTCAAAAGCATTCTTTTTCAGTATCTTATCGATATGGTTCAGCGACCTAAAATCAGGGGATCCGGCGATGAAAAATAGGGTGCTTCCAGCCGTTGCCGGGCTAGTGGGGGTGGCGCTCCTATTTCAGGCTGGTTCCGCCATCGCGAAGCCAGGGAAGATCGCATCCGTAACGGCTCGGTCGCAGACGGTGTTCGATCAGGATATTGCTCGTTTTTGGCAGGCTTTCGATGCCATCAACGCGACAACCGATCCTGCTGAACGCCTTCGCCTGATTCAAGCCCTGTACATTGATCCGGGTACACCGGGATTGCATGCGCTCATGGCAGCGCGGCATTATACAGCGCAGCAATATGTTGACGCTATCGTCAACTGGCCGAACTTCTGGCGATCCGTCCGGCCGTTGACCGCGCGCTCGCGGCAGGCGGTATCCACCGTCAACGATGATGTGGTGCGCTTCCGCGGCCTGTATCCGGAGTTGCGTCCGGCTACGATAACATACGCGATCGGTGTATTACGCACCGGCGGCACCACGACGGGCGAAAAGGTGTTGATCGGCGCTGAGCTGGCGCTGGGCGATGAAACCGTGAATGTGTCGGAACTGCCCGAGGCGCTGCGGATCCGCCTAGGTGTATTCTTCCAGTCCCGCCCCTTCGCGAACAACGCGCAGAACAACATCCACGAATATGTGCATACCCAGCAGCAGGAAACGCAGGGAAGCCTGGCGCAGCAGGTCTTGCGTGAGGGTGTGGCCGAGTTGGTGGCGGAGCTGATCACCCACCGAAAACCGGCTTTGCCGGTCTACACGTACGGGCCGGCGCACGAAGCGGCTATCCGCAAACGGTTCCTGACGGAAATGCGGCAGGAAAACTATGACAACTGGCTTTGGAATAGCGTGAACAATCCATTTGGGGTCAGCGATATAGGCTATTTTGTAGGCTATCGCATTGCTCGCAGCTATTACGATGAATCAAAGGACAAACGGCTTGCAA
Source organism: Pseudomonadota bacterium (assembly GCA_040388155.1). GTDB lineage: Bacteria > Pseudomonadota > Alphaproteobacteria > Sphingomonadales > Sphingomonadaceae > Sphingomonas. Next base: position 165,876 of record JAZKCJ010000013.1, on the reverse strand, counting down.
TTAAGGAATTGATCGAACTGCGCTATGACGATCCGGCCGCAGTGTACGCGCTGATCGCTCGCTCTGGCTATCTCACGTCATCCTAACCCAATACGCGCTTTGACGGACACCGCGCGGGTGGCGTGGTTTTCGGGGATTTGAATTCTGTCCACTTGAACAACGACTTCATCGCCCGCCCTGAAGGGCGCTCCACCCTTGGCGATAAATCACCCTCGACCTTCTACGCCTGGAAGGCGAAGTACGGCGGCATGGACGTGTCGCAGGCGTGCAAGGTGAAGGTGCTTGAGGACGAGAACGCCCGGCTCAAGCGGCTGCTGGCGGACGCGATGCTCGACAATGCGGTGCTGAAAGAGGTTGCGGCAAAAAACTGGTGAGGCCTGCCGTTCAGCGCAAGGCGGTCGAGCACGTTCGCGGGCTCTTCGGCATCAGCGAGCGTCGGGCCTGTGCCATCCCGGCTGTGGATCGGACGTCGAGGCGCTATGCGCATCGGCGCTCTGATGATGGGGACCTTCGGTCGCGCCGCCCGGCAACGACTATATGTCGCTCAGCCTTGCTGCCTCCAAGTTCGGCCCGTGCCGGTTTGACGCCAATCTCGGTCGCGCCGCGGGCCAGGACGAGGACGACGCCTTCGTCATCATCTGGAACCCGGCGGACTGAGCTGCCGGCCCCGGGCCCGCTCGGGTGGGCGCGAGATCACGCTTTTATCGTCGCGGCCCATCAATCGGATAGGATCCTCACGTCCTGAAAACCCACCTCGACCATCTCCCTTCGCTGAAGCAACGCGACCTCGGGTGCATCGTCTAAACTATCTCCGCCGAGTTCGAGGAAGCGACCAAGCTGGCCACCCAGATGTGGAAAAGGCAGGGCCGCATCCTCAAGATCATCCTCCCCGGATCGCGCGCGCGAAAGCGCGGACGCATTTCGATCAGTGGTTCGCCAGCGCGAACGGTTTCCTTGATCTTGCAAAGGACGGAATCGCGAGGGGCCTAACCCCATCGCCGCGGCCTTCGATGATCGCTCGCAAACCGCTTGACCCTGCAGTTGCTACAGCCCCTATGAACCCATCCCAGCAGCACCCGAAGGCGGGTGCACAGCTTGGGGATAGCATGTGCGCTTGAGAATATTTGTCCATGGGCTCGTTGGGTCGGCGACCCTGACGATCGCGATTTCCTTGTTCGCGCCAGCATGTGCCTTTGCGCAGGAACGCCCTGCCGATGAACCGGGCGAGAGCGAGGACATCGTCGTGCAGGCAACCCGCACGGGTCGCCGGGTCCAGGATGAACCGATCCGCGTCGAAGTGCTAGACCGGGAGGAGATCGAAGAAAAGATCCTCATGTCACCAGGCAATATCGCCATGCTGGTGAATGAGACACCGGGCGTTCGGGTGCAGGTCACGTCACCTGCTCTCGGCGCATCCAATGTCCGCGTACAGGGGCTGAAAGGTCGCTACACGCAAATCCTGGCTGACGGCCTGCCGCTCTATGGCGGCCAGACCCCCTCGATCGGTTTGCTGCAAATCACACCGACCGATCTCGGACAGGTCGAGATCATCAAGGGAGCTGCCTCCGCGCTTTATGGCGCCTCGGCACTGGGCGGCGTCATCAACCTCGTGTCGCGACGGCCCGCGACGGAGCAACAGGGCGAACTGCTCCTCAACGCGACAAGCCGGGGTGGCCAGGACGTGACTACCTACAGCTCTGCCCCCCTGACCGACGATCTGAGCTACTCGCTCACCGGTGGCTTCAGCCGGCAGGATCGGCGGGACGTCGATGGCGATGGCTGGGCTGACCTGGCGGGTTATCGTCGCTGGACCGTTCGCCCGCGCCTGTTCTGGAATGGCTCGAACGGCGCCAAGGCGTTCCTCACGGTTGGCGCGATGACCGAGCAGCGTGAGGGCGGAACAGTGCCGGGACGCATAGTTCCCGACGGTTCCGCATTCCCGCAAGATCAACGCAGCCGCCGCCTTGATGTCGGCCTGAATGCCCAGACCCCGATCGAAGGAGTTGGAACGCTCTACCTCCGGGCATCGGGCGTGACACAGTCCCATCGTCACCGCTTCGGCGACGTGATCGAGAATGATCGTCACCAGACGCTCCTGACCGAGGCGTCATTGGGGAGTGTCGCGGGCGCCACCACCTGGCTCGCCGGGGCCGCCTATCAGGTCGACGGCTACCGGTCGCGCACCTTCCCCGCGTTCAACTACACCTACCGCGTACCGGCACTGTTTGCCCAGCTTGAGCAGAAGATATCGGGCAATCTCATACTGGCAGGAAGTGTCCGCTGGGACGATCATAGCGAATATGGTTCCCGCCTCAGTCCGCGTCTGTCGATGCTGTTCGAGCCAGGCCCGTGGACCGTGCGTGCGTCATTGGGCCGCGGTTTCTACGCGCCAACGCCGTTCGTCGAGGAGATTGAGGCAGCCGGATTGTCGCGCCTCGAGCCGTTGCGCGGCCTCCGGGCCGAAACGGCGGACACGGCTTCAATCGACTTTGGCTATGCGCACGGGCCTGTCGAGGCCAGCCTGACGCTGTTCGGTTCTAACATCGACCATGCTGTCCAGCTGCGTGACATTGCTGTTGATCGCGTCGCCCTGGCCAATGCCGACGGCCTGACGAAAACGCGCGGCGCCGAACTGTTGCTGCGCTACCACTGGCGCGACATCACCCTCACGGGCAGCTATGTTCACACAGCCGCAACCGAGCCCGATCCGACCGGTCCCAGACGTCGCACGGTGCCGCTCACACCACGCGATACGGCTGGCCTGACGGCTGTTTGGGAAAAACGTGGCCGGGGCAGGCTTGGCCTGGAAGCCTATTACACCGGGCGGCAGGGGTTGGAGGATGATCCTTACCGGAATCGGAGCCGCCCCTATTTCGAGCTGGGTGCGATGGGTGAGATTATACTGGGATCGATCAGCCTCTTCATCAATGCCGAGAACCTGCTGAACATTCGGCAGACCCACTACAACCCGCTGCTGCGGCCATCGCGTGCGCCGGATGGGGTATGGACGGTCGATGCCTGGGCCCCACTCGCTGGCCGGACCGTCAACGGCGGTGTGCGTTTTCGGTTCGGTGCTCGCTGATGATCGTGCAACTCGGGGCATCCCGTCCGGGAAACTGCGAACGAGCCGCGGGAATATCCCGTCAGTCAGCGTCAATCACATGGAGCCTGATTCTGGCCTGTGGCAATTGGAGGGTGACCATATGGCGCTGACGATTGGCGATGTGAGCAAGGCGACCAACACCAGGGTCGGAACGGTGCGCTATTATGAGCGTATCGGCCTGTTGCCGAAGCCATCGCGCACGGCCGGAAACTATCGCGAATATGGTCAAGCGGAGCTGGCTCGCCTTTCCTTCATCCGCCGCGCGCGGGATCTCGGCTTTTCGCTCGATCAGGTACGAGCACTTCTTGGCCTGTCGGACGATCGCAGTCGCGACTGCGCGGCGATCGACCGAATCGCGAAGGATCACTTGCGCACGGTTGACCGAAAGGTCGCCGACCTCACCGCCCTTCGTCGCGAGTTGAAGGCCGTCATCCAATCCTGTGACGGTGGGGCGGTTGCTGATTGCAGGATTATCGAAGCTCTGGCGCCGCTGTAATCCCGCTATTTCGCCCCAAAGCACGAAGCCCGAGTGCGGTCGGCGCAAAGGTATTTTCAACGGCGCCGCCCCATCAGCAAACGCCAAGGGAAGGCCGCCAACGCATCGTGATACGTCGACACCATAATATTGTACGGGCTGGTTTCATGGATCATTCCGCGCGTGAACCCGGGGAAGCGTCCGTCGGCGAGCCGGAGCCCTGAGGTCAGCGCAGGAAGAACTCCACGGGCACGACCAATTCGAGAGTTGCCCCTGGCCGATCATCGGGCGGCTTGGGTAAAGGCTGCGCGCGTTTGGGCAGCGCAACAGCTTCGCGGTCGAGATCGGGGAAGCCTGACGGGCGTTCGAGGCGTGACGACAGCACCTTGCCCTGGCGGTCCATCACGAAGCGGATATAGGGTACGCCCTGCTGGCGGCGGGCTATCGCTGTTCCCGGATAGCGGCGATATTTGGCGAGCTGCGCCAAGAGCTTGCCCTCCCATGTGTCGGGCGCATGGTTCGCGGCCTGCGGCGCGGGCGGAGCAGGGAGGGTCCTGGGCGCGACCGCCTCTTTCTGCTGCGGGCTGGGATCGGGCGCTCTGGGGGTGGCGGCAGGCAACGGCGAGGCCGGCGCCGTGATCTGCGCGATCGTACGTTCGACCGGCGTTACCTTCGGCGGCGCCGGCTGCTTTTCGTTCTTCTGAACAGGTCTGGGCGCTTCCTTTTCCTGCCGGGGGGCTTCGGGCGGCGAGGCGAGCGGCAGCAGCTCGACCGTGAGGGCGGCGGCCGGTGCGTGCACCGGCACGGCCCGGCTCAAGGTGAAGAAGAAACCGACCAGCGCGGCCGCATAGATCGTGCCGGTGCCGATCAGCGCGACGATGCGTCGGCCGGCCGGGGGAGCATAGCCGTGCCGCTCGCTGGTGACCGGCAAAGGCCGCGCCTGTCCGGTTTCAAGAAATCCCGAGGCCGAACCGCTGCTTTGCTCGGGGTCATTCAGCAGCATGGACGTCTCCGGCAGCAAAGAGCGAGGTGCGCGACACGTTGCGCGCCCGCTTGCGCGCGACGCGCGGCGCGCGCTTCCTCCACCAGACATAGACGCCGGTAATCGACAGCATGGCGATCGCCAGGCCTGCAATGCAGATGAGAATGCGGCCGGGAAGTCCCGCGACCTGCCCCGAATGCACCGGGAACATCAGACCCGCGACCACATCGCCGGCCTTGCCCCCACCAGCCTCCTCTACCGACAGAATACGGCCATCGACGCCGGAAACATATATGGTCGACATGCCAAAGCCCGCTTCGCGCGGACGGCCGAAACGGACCATGTAGAACCCCTGCGCTCTGCCCGCATAAATCGTGCTGACAGGACCGTCCCATCCACGCCGTTTCGCTTCGGCGTGCGCCTTTGCCGCTGCCATGTCCCAATCGAGCGCGAGTGAGGGCGGAACCGGCGGTGCGGGTTGATCCCATATGCTCGGACTGGTGGGCAGAAGCGCCGACAGCATCGGGCGGAACACCTCCCGATTGAGGTTCAGCGACACGCTCGACAGCGCCAGCAGGAACAGCACCGCCCATAGCCACAGGCCGCAGGCACGATGCAGATCGAGGTTGAGACGATACGGCCCCGCGCCGCGCTTGATCCTCCAGATCGGCCGCCATTTCTTCCAGAATGGCTTGCCGCGTGGCAGGGTGAGATAGAAGCCGACGAAACAGTCGATCATCCAGGCCAGCGCCACAACGCCCATCAGAACGTCGCCCCAGCCATCGAGGTGCAGGGAATAATGCAGTCGATAAAGGAACGGGATCAGGTGCGCACGGTCGAAGCGCACCGCACCACCCATCCGACGGCCGAGGATATCACCCGTCGCCGGATCGACGAAGACCTGATTATAGGCGGGCGCCGCCGCATCTTGTCTCGGCCCGACATAGATACTGACGCTTTCTCCCGGGACTTCGGGAAGTGCGAGGGTGAATGCCTGTACGCTTCGATCGGCCCGCTCGACACCGGCGACGAGATGCGACAGCGACGGGACAGCCCGCCCGCGCTGCGCAACATGGAAAAGGCCGGGATTGAGCCACGTATCCAGCTCGGATCGGAACGCCAGGACGCTACCGGTGAGGCTGGCGACGACGAGAAACCCCGCTATCGCCAGCCCGACATAACGGTGGACCAGAACGAACGCCGCGCGCACGGATCAGAAGCGGGTCTGGACTGAGAATGCGACGCTGCGCGGCGTGCCGACATAATAGGAGTCCTGCCAGTAGTTCTTGTCGGCGACATTGTTCACGGTCAGCCGCAGGGTCACCGGCCGGCCAAGCGCATTGGTCGTGTAGCGGGCACCGAAATCGAATGTCGTATAAGCGGGCAATCGGTCATCGTTGGCGTCGGTCGCCCATTGCTTGCCGGTGTAATAGACGCCGCCCGTCAGCGTGACGCCCGGCAGGAACGGAAGGTCATATTCCGCGTAGAGCTTGGCCACCTGTTCGGCCACGTTCATCGGAACCTTGCCGTCATAATCGCCACCCTTCACGCTCGCGTCGAGCAAGGTCACGCCACCGACGACTGTCAGATGACTGGTCAGCCTGCCAGTCGCCGTGAATTCAAAACCCTTGTGCTTCTGGCGCCCATCCTGCGTGTACACATTGGAGGCATTGGTAAATTCATAGGCCTTTTCGATATCGAACAGCGCGGCGGTCATGAGCAGGCCGCCGGCCTGCGCCTTGACCCCCAGTTCCTTCTGCCTGCTGACCATGGGCGGCATGATCGTGCCGAAGTTGCTTGCCGTATCCGGCGCCACGCCACCCATCTCCAGGCCTTCGATATAGCTCGCATAGGCGGTCAACCAGGGACGCGGCTTCAGCATGATCGACACTGACGGCGAGGTCCGGCTCCTGTCATAGTCGAGCAGGGCAGCGCCCCCCGTCGGGCCATAGGCCTTTGTCGTGATGGTGCTGCGATTGACGCCGACCAGCGCCGAGACCATGTCGCCGAAGCTGATCGTATCGCCGACGATGAGGTTGTCGTTCCGTCCGTCTGCCTGGAGATAGGGCGAGGAGGTGTCAGCGGGAAAGCTGGCTTCGGGCACATAGGTCGGTGCCGACAGGGGATAGGGTCCTACCCAGCCGGTGTGGGGATTATAGGTCGTTCCCCAATCCTTGAACGTATAGCCATAATAGCCGGCGCTGATCTGGTGAGAAAATGGACCGGTGTCGAACCGGATGTCCGCCATCGCACTGGTGGCGCTCCACCGGTTCTTCGTCTTGCCGGATCGTTGCCGAAGCTGGGTATATTCGGAATTCGAGATGACGTTGTTCAGCGTGTGGTCCTGAACCGGACGGTCGATGAAATCCTGCATACGGGCCAGGCGCAGCGTGATGGCGTCGCTGAGTTGATAGGTCAGCTTGCCCATCAGCTTGACGTTGTCGAACTCGTCTCGAATCCACGGTTGCGACCAAAGCTTGCCGGCGTCGGGCGCTTGGCCGTGCGGAACGCTGTAGAACCAATATGCCGACGGTCCCCTGCTTTTATAGTGGTTGTAGACCGCGTTCAGTTCGACAAGCAGCCGTTCGGTCGCCTGCCAGTCGATGGCCGCGCTCACCAGTGTCCGGTTGATATGCTGATCGTCCACGGCGGTGTCGCCCGCCTGCTTGACGACATTGAGGCGATACCCCGCGGTGCCTGCGGCATCGATGCGGCCGCCAAAATCGCCGTGCACATAATATTGGTTTCCCCCATAGTTGCCGAGCGTGATGCTGTTCAATCGCTCGACGGTGGGACGCTTGTAGACATAATTGATCATTCCCCCGGGTGCTGCCGCGCCGTAGAGAAAACCGGAAAGTCCGCCGAGTATCTCGATACGCTCCTTGTCCTCGATGACCGCCGCGTGATTGTAGGGGCGCCGAAGGCCATCTTCCGCGGTATCGCTCGATTGGAAGCCGCGGATGCTGACGACCGGGCTCCAGCCTGTCGACTGAGGTGTAATGGTGCGGGTATATGGATTGATCTTGTAGATATCGTCGGGCGACTGTGCCTGGATATTCTGCATCAGTTCGTTCGGGACGAGAGCGATGGAGAAGGGGGTATCGATTATCGCCCTGGCACCCAGCGCACCGACCGAAGACACGGTATCGGCCCGATAGCCTGTTTCGGCCCGTCCCTCATGCTGAAGCGCCCGGGTTGCGGAGAGTGTTCCTGAAGAGGGGGCGTCGCTTCCCGCATTTCCTTCGACCCGCACCGGGCCAAGCTGAATGGTGCCATCCGCAGACTGTGGCGCGCGTTCGAGAACCACGGAGCCCGCCGTAAGATAACGGTAGGTCAAACCCGTACCCGCCAGAAGACGAGACAGTGCCTCGCCGACGCTCATGCTACCCGACACGGCCGAGGATGTTCTGCCGTCCACATCGGCCGTTTCGAAGCCGATCTGGAGGCTGCCCTGCTGCATCAACTGGCGCAGGGCATCGCGGAGCGGCTGGGCGGGAATGTCGAAGCTACGTGCGGCCTCGCTCGGTCCGGAGGGTGCCGTTTGCGCGATCGCCGGCGTGGCCGTCACAACACAGAGTGCCGTGCCCGCCAACAGCAGGCGTCTGGAGAAAACCGACAAATTCAACCCAGCGCAAACCTTCGAATTCATGACGTCAAAGCCCCTTCAATCCTCCCGGGAGCCGCCTGTGCGGAATCTCGGCGCGGATTATTGAGAATGCAACTCAATAGTCCCTCATATGGAGGACTGTTGACGAAGGGCTTTCCCCAAAGGCGGGAGCGAGAATTTTTTCAGGGAGCGGGATTAGGCCGGATGACGACAATGCCGCCCGGCAAGGCCACCATACGCAAACCACGCATCCGGGCGATGGTTTCCAGGGCCTCGTCGGGGCGCGCAATCAGGAACAGGCCACTGACAGGGGCGGAAGTGCTGAAATCCCCCATCGTCCAGACCGGCATGCGGCGATAGCGGGCGATCTCGGCAATGGCCGACGTCACCGGCTGCTGTTCGAACAGCAGTTCGCCCTTTCGCCATGAGGCGAGGCGAGCGGTGGGCTGGGTTGCCAGCGTTTCGAGTCCGTCGACGGTATAACGCACCCGCTCGCCGGCGTGCAGCGTCGGACCATGCTTGTTGCCCGGAGCGTGCACTTGCACGGAGCCTTCCGTCACGCCCACCTCGACCGCGCCGTCCTCCCGCCGCACCTCGAAGCCAGTGCCGACGTCTTGCGTCTCACCGTCCCGTGCTTCGACGAGGAAGGGCCGGCCTTCATGGCGGACATTGAACCAGGCGCGGCCCGTCAGCAGATGCACGACCCGCCGGTCGCCATCGAAAGCGACGGAGATCGCGGAATCGCTGTCGAGCATCGCGGCAGTGCCGTCCGGCAGCGCAACGGCACGCACCTCGCCGGCAACGGTGCGATGGTCCGCGCGCAGGTTCAACACCAGCGACGGACCAAGCAGCGCCACGACGATGCTTGCCGCCAGCGCCGGCGGCGCCGCGCGTAACAGACGGCGGTACGGGAAGGTGCGCGGTGCTATGGGTCGGATGACAGCGTGGGCAGGTGCCGGTACCGTCAACGCATCCGCTACCGCGCCCAGATCCTGCCACAGGGTGCGTTCGCGGGCGAAGGCACGGGCATGGCGCGGATCCTCGGCAAGCCAGGCCTCCAGCGCGCTCAGCTCCGTTTCACCGATGTCCTTCGCCACGAGCCGCGCGACCCAATATTGTGCGCGCTCCCGAAGGGCGAGGTCGTCGCCCAGTTCGGCATCGGTCTGGCGCGGATCGGATGGAGCGGACATCAGCGCCTCGGCAGTCCTGGGCCGGAGATGGCGAATTGCCATCCCTCTACCGATAAGACTGTTCCCGAAGATCTTTTCCCAAAACCAGTTGAAAAGAAAATCACGCGCCGTCCGAACCCCCGTCGCGGATACGAGCGAGCAAGGCCAGCGCGCGGCGAAGATGATTTTCGACTGTGGTGGTGGTCACGCCGACTTGTTCCGCGGTCTCGCGCTGCGTCCTGCCTTCAAGGCGTGTCAGCCGCAATATGGTGCGAGTCGGTTCGGGCAACAGGACGATTGCTGCCCGAATCCGCTCCAGTGTCTCGCGCGATTCGATGATCCGCTCCGGCCCCAGCTCGAAATCGACTCCCCAGAGCAGGGCCTCGGCGCGTTCGGCGACGGTCGCCTGCCGCTGGTCGCCCTGCAGATGATCGACCGCGACATTGTGAGCAAGGCGGCGCAGATATGCCTTGTTGTTGAGGATATGCAGATCGTCCCTGACGGTCTGGACCTTCAGCCACAGCTTTTGCACCACATCCTCGGCGCTGTCGTTGCCAACGAGCCGACGCACTTGCCGGAGCAGCGAATTGCGTTCCGCAAGGAGCAGACGCGACAAAGCGAGCGTGTTGGTCGGCATGGTTGGACTGACTGCTCGCCGTTACCCCAGTTGCAAATTGCTCGCAATAAGAAGGAGGGTGAGATTTCGCATGTCTTGAGGCATCGGCAAGGACTGGAAAGCACATTGCCTCATTGCGTGCTCCCTTGGGCGCGCGATGCCGAGAAAAATTTGCGCCGAATCCGAACCCGTCGATCACCGCATTACCGCGGCCGCCCGGGCTTTCTACGAGGGATGCGTCGGGTGCCGGGAAATAGCGGTCGAACCTTGAGCCGGGGGGGGCATCGATGCGTCGATGCCGGCAGCGGTTCGCCTCGCAAATACCAGACCTCTGCACAGGGGATTCCAACAGTGTCGTGGCGTTTGGGCAGAAGCGGGCATTGCTGGTCTGGCAGCGCATCATTCTGCCCGACGGTTCGTCGATGCAGATCGACAATGAACCTGCGTCCGACCCCTCCGGCTATGCTGGCCTTCAGGACAAGGTCGATTTTCACACCTGGGCATAGTTGAAGGGCGTGGCGCTCTCGACGTTGCTGGGGATTACCTCCGAGCTCGCGCTCTCGGGACAAAGCGACCTAGTGCAGGCGATCGCACATCGACGCACGACAGTGTCTCACGCGCCGGCGACCAAATCACGCAGCGCAATTTGGGGGTGCCGCCGACGATCACAATTCGCCCCGGCGCCCCGGTGCGCCTGATCGTTCACCGCGACCTGATCCTCGCGCCGTGGCGGGAATAGGGGGCTGGCCGGTTGCCCGCATGACATATTCGGCCTCGGCCATCTCGACGATCGAGCCGCCGGTCTCCGAATTGGCGCGCTTGAGCGCCTCGGTCACGTCGGCTTGCGTCACGTCGTAGGAGACCAGTTTCTGCGGATCGAGCACCACCTGATATTGTTTGACCATGCCGCCGATGCTCGCGACCTCAGCGACGCCCGGGACGGACTTGAGCTCGTAGCGCAGGAACCAGTCCTGCAAGCTTCGCAGCTGCTGAAGATCGTGGCGGCCATGGCTACGCCGCCACGATCCACAAGACCCAGGCAGTGACGGTCGACCGCAGCCACGTGCTCGCTACGCCGGGGATCGATCGGCACGGTGCCTATGTCGTGCTGTCGCGTCACCGCGACGGCGTGGACATGCATTATGGCCGCGACGATTTCAGCGATGAGTCCCGATTGGTTCGCACGCTCGCGCGTGAGCGGGTCAAGGACATGGCGACGGACTATCAACCTGCCCGCGAGCCCATGGCAGAGCCCAGGAGAGCCTTTGCCGAACGGCGCGGAATCACTTTGCGCGAACACGTCACCCAGATCGCCCGCGAGGTGGCCGGGAAGGTCCGCGGCATGGTCGACGACCTGCGGTTCCCCACCATCAGTGCGCGGGAAGCGGAAACCTCGCAGCGGCCCGATCGTGTGGCGGAATCTCCTCCCGGCCTCCAGTCGCCGGCTTCCGGACGAGCGCGCGCGCCGCAGGGCGATCCGGAAAGGGAGGCGCGGCGCCTCCGCACCGAGGCACTCAAGCGACACGGTCGCGCCTATGATGCGGTGTTCGGTGCCCGTGCGGCAGCGGGCGAAGCCACTCCCGAGCGGTTGCGCGAACTCGACGATGCGCGTGCCGCATTCGACAAGGTGCGCCCGTTCGGGTCGCGCGATGCCGAAGCGGGTTATGCCAAGGATCCGACCATCGCCGCCGATGTGGCCCGGGGGAGCCACGATCGCGCCATCCGCGCCATCCAGTTCGAGAGCGAGTTGCGTACTGTCGACCAGCGCGCCGACCAGTTCGTCAAGCGCTGGCAAGGGCTCGACGCGGCCAGCCAGCAGCACTATGAACTGGGTGACATGTCTGCCTACAAAGCCTCGCAGCGGGCGATGGGTGATATGGCCAGGAGCCTCCAGCGCGATCCACAGCTGGAATCGATCCTCGCAAACCACAAGCTCGAGCTTGGTATCACCATCTCCAGCGGACGCTCACTTGGCGCTGAACTTGCCTACAATCATGGGATCGATATCGGGGTCGGTCGTGGCCTGGGGTTATAGAACAGGGCGTCAGGCGTGAGGTGATGCTCTAAACCATCGCCCACCTTCGCCTGCAGCCGGCGGTTCCGCATCCTGTGCGTGGTCGACGACTACACGCGGGAATGCCTGGCGCTGGTGGCCGACACGTCGCTATCGGGCATGCGGGTCGCTCGCGAGCTGACGCGGCTGATCGGGTTACGCGGCAAGCCGCATACGGTGGTCAGCGACAACGGCGCCGAGCTGACCTCGTCGGCCATCTTACGCTGGTCACAGGAACGGCGGGTCGAGTGGCATTACATCGCGCCGGGCAAGCCGATGCAAAATGGCTTCGTCGAAAGCTTCAACGGGCGCCTGCGGGACGAATGCCTCAACGAAACGCTGTTCACGTCGCTGGCCCACGTCCGCTTCGTGCTCGACGCTTGGCGGCACGACTACAATCACGTCAGGCCGCATTCGAAATTGGGTGGGAAGACCCCCGCTGAGATCGCCGGCCAACGTGTCTGGGGGCATGCTCCCAGACACGTTGGCATCACCTCAACCAAACATCATGAAGGAGCCGGCCTCTACTTCTGAATGGTAACAATCAGGGGAGTACGTCAAACTGTATACTTGTGGCCGGCCGTTCAATGGTCACGTGCTACCCACGCGTCATATAGCCGGTCGTGGAGACGATGTTAGTCCAGAATGGCGTAAGTCTTGAGCGCCATTTCCCGATGAAAGGGTCATTCTGGTTTGAGTTGTCCTTTTGAAAGAGGGGCGAGCCAAGCTAGGGTTTGAAGATGATCAGGTTTTTGCGGCGCGTATGTTGATTCTTTCGCAAATCATGGCCTTGGCATCATCTCTGGTATCGCCCGTAACCTTCCAGTCCTCGGCTAAAGGCGATGACGCGCCGCCGCCTTGCTCCGCAGATAGGGATAGAGGCGTCTGCTTGCTTCCCGACCGATCAAAAGCCACTCTCATGGAGGACATGAGAGATTCGCTTGTGGCGTATTGGGGGGAGGGGGACACCCTATACATCGCAGCCCGAGGTTTGCCGGCTAACCTTAAACTGTGCTGCTCGGTGAAGGCGACCCTTCATCCGGTCCCGCAGTCTGATATGCAGACCTTGTCTGTCCATTTCCCCGGGCTTCAGACAAAACCATTTCCGATAAAGCTTTATTCGGACGAGAACCTGATAATGGATTCCATGTGGTCTCCCAAGTCTGGTGCACGTCAGGTAGATCCTCAGATAGAAGACCGTAAGATTGATATCGGCACTGCCCGTTATTCGTTGAGTATCTATACCCCTCGCCAGTTCAATCCGTCGCGACCGTACGACATCGTATATCTGGCCGACGGTCAGGGACTGAAGGCGTATGTCGCTCCGCTGGATGAGATGATCGAGTCCGGACAGATCAGGCCGACGATCGTCGTCGGACTATGGTCGAACCTTCTCACCCGCCAAAAGGTCTTTCTGTACGAAAGGAATAAGGACAATACCGCCTTCAACGAGTATTTGTCCCATGTCGTCAATGACATCGTTCCGGATGTAGAGCGTCATATTTCCACGATGCCTCCGCAACGCCGTATCGTTGCGGGGTTCAGCAACGGTGCTGACTGGGCGCTTGCCGCCCATGCATTTCATCCCTCTGCCTTTCCTGCGGTCATCGCATTGTCGGCCGTATCGTCTGAGAGTGTAAGAATTCAGCCAAAGAAGGATGTGAGAGGTCGGTATTTTGTGGCGACGGGAAGTCAAGAAGATCATGCGATGCAAGTCCACGCGCAATTGTATTATTACGTTTCAAGAACCAAAGCGGAAAGATGTTTTTCTACACCTGATTCCGGGCATTCTGACGTGATGTGGACCAGACAGTTTATTATTGCTCTGAAATGGATCAATGGCGGAAAGTGCATTGACTCTTGATAGAGACGCGTCAGATCGGATGTGCGCAATGTTGCGCAAGCAGGGAGTATGTTATGTACAATTCCTCCAGGCCGTTTTCTCTTGCCGCTCATGATGAAAGTGCGTCGTCGGTTCGACAGCTGGTGAGAGATGATCCCGCCCTCGATGAGATCGGCGGAGCCGACGGAATAAAGGTCTGCTGCGTGACGGTGCCAGACGGTAGAACGTTCTGCGGTCGCGATTCGGACGCCTGACAACCAAGTGCCGCGTAGGCGCTGTTGCGCTTACGCGGTATTTTTGGAGATATTATGATCATACTGTTTGGGGCGGGTTCTGATCTTCATATTAGAATGGTGTCGCGAGAGCTTGATCATCTTGGAATCGAGTTTCTGATTCTTGATCATACCGATAAGTCTCCGATAACTGTCAATTTGTCAGATGTTAGCCTTACCACCGGCGGCAGGACTATCTTGCTGGATGATGTCAAGCTGGCTTGGTACCGCTCGAAATTTGATCATGCCTTATTCGGAAGTGGCGATGGCTTCCGTAATAATTTTGTAGCGGCGAATGCGTGGAAGGATACGACTCGTGCCATTTGGATGCTGCTCGGTGAGCGTGCTGTAAATTCGTACATATCCGTTCAGAAGGCGTCCGTGAAAATCGACCAGCTCGTGACGGCTAAGTCGTTCGATTTTTCTATCCCGAGAACGATTATTTCGAATTCGTATAAAGATATCTTGGAGTGGAGTGACGGCTGTTCTCCATCCATAGTTAAAGCGATCGAGAACGCCGCGATACCAGATCCAGCGATGCCGCTCGGCTATTCCTCGATGATGACCACGAGGGTTGATTGGGATTTGTTCCGTCGCGATCCAGAAGTCTGCGCGATTGCACCGACCCTGTTCCAGGGCGAGATCCAGAAGGCGTTTGAATTACGAATTGCGGTTCAGGGCGATCGAATTTTTGCGAGCAGGATCGATTCCGCTTCGAAGCCCTATATGGAGGTGGATTGGCGCTATGGCTCCGCGATCTGCGACTATGTGCCGTTCGTTCTTCCGGATGACGTCGTCCGTAAGATCAAAAGCTATCTATCGCACTACGGCCTTTACTCCGGCCAGTTTGATTTCGTGGTCGACCGGGATGGAGTGTATTGGTTTCTTGAGTGCAACCCTCAAGGATATTGGGCTTTTCTGGACGAGGGCTGGGGGTACGAGGTATCCAAAAGTTTCGCGCGAGGCCTGAAAGACCTCTACGAAACCGGCATTGAAGACAGGCCATTTGCGTCCGCAACGGCGACGAGGGCGAGCCATGGCGACGGTATCGCGGCCCCCTTCGAGAACCGCCTGCAATGAGCAAGCCTATTTTGTTTGGCTTTGGCCGTGCTGCTGTCGGTTCGACATTTGCGGCTCGCGGTGCGCAGCTTTGGGTTGGCTATCACGCGACGCTGGCGCCGAAATCGGGAGTGCGGCTCAATCGAGATTCTGGGCGGTCCTTTCGGCGCCTTTTTCCGTCATGTGTCAGAATCCTCTCCGCTCATGTCAGTTGATTGACCCAATCCAAGCGCGCCGATAAATGCACCCCTTATTTCGTCCTGAGGTCGCGAACGCCCGGTCTGCCGATCTCGATGGTAAAGTTTTCGTCGCGGGGCCGATATCAAATCAGGTCTTCGGCTGGATGTTCATTGCCGTCGCGGTCTTCACAATATGGTATTCCACCATCGTGCAGCTCTCGCGATCCGAGGTTGTGGTAGGGCGGGTCCTACCTTCGGCTGGCGTGTTTCGCATCACTGTCAAAGATGACGGCTACCTCAGCAAATCGTCGTTGCGTGAAGGGCTGAACGTAAAGGCGGGCCAACCGGTTGCTGTCGTGCGCCTGTCCAACAGCGACGGAACCGACGATTATGGGCTTGCGATGTCCGATGATCTTATTGATCAGAAGAAAGCCGGGGCTATGGGCCTGCAGGCCAGCATTGCAAAATTGGAAGCTGAGCGTGACGATCTCGCCAACCGGATCGCAGGCCTCCAGTCGCGCCTCCTTCAGGGGCGTGAAAAGCTCGCGCTGACAGGCGCGAGGATCGAGATCGCACAGCAGGACTTGGATCGCGTCAAACAAATCGCCGAAAAAGGATATGTGTCAAAGGTGGCGGTGAGCGAGCGAGAGGCGGCGCTTCTTGATTTAAGGGATCGGGCGGCCACGGATCGCATGGACATCCTGGCCGAAGAACGCGAGCTGCAAGAAGCTAGGAGCCGTCTGGCGAAGATACCGCTGGAGATCACCTCCGAGCGAGCGTCTGCGGGAGTTCGCGACGCCGAGCTGAACGCCCGTCTTACCGACAATCAAGCCCATTCGGTGTATACCATCAAATCACCCGTCTCCGGCACCGTCGGCACGATCGCGGCGGTCGCGGGCGAGACTCTTCCGGCGAATGCCACCCTGGCCATCATCACAACGGGCGGGAAGAACGAGACGTCCGCTGAACTCCTCGTGCCGTCGCGATCGATTGGATCAATCAAGGTGGGACAGGAAGTTCGATTGAAATTCGACGCGTTTCCATACCAAGTTTACGGAACCGGCAGAGGGCGCGTGACCAGAATCTCCGACATCGCCCTTAGCACCGCGGACATTCGGTTCCCGGCCAGCGAGATCAAGGAGCCGGTCTACAGGGTTTCCATATCAGTCGATGAGCAGGCATGGCTTGCTCGGTCGCGTTCGGCGACCTTGAGGCCGGGCATGACCGTCGCCGCAGATGTCATCGTTGCCAAGCACTCTCTTATGGCGTGGTTCATCAAAAGCATCGGCGGCAATCAGCAATGAGCTTAAGTGTCGCGATTTACGGCGCAGCCTCACGGTTGCCCGTATACTATGCCGCTGACGCGGGTGAGTGTGGGCTGGCGTGCCTCGCCATGATCGCGAATTGTTTTGGCCACGATCTCGACCTCAATGGTCTACGCCAGCGATTTCCATTCTCCATGAATGGGGCCTCGCTTAGGGGCATGATGGATGTTGCCGATCGGATCGGACTCAACTCTCGAGCCTTGCGGCTAGAGGTATCCGATTTTTCGCAAGTGCAGACCCCCGCAATTCTGCATTGGGACCTGAATCACTACGTCGTTCTTGAGCAGGTTCGGGGCAAGAAGGCGGTCATAATCGATCCGACGGCGGGGGTCGGCCGCGTTTCAATGCCGTTGGAGGAGGTGTCGCTCCACTTTACGGGCCTTGCGCTGGAGTTCGATAGAAAGGTTGAGTTTACCCCGATTTCCGCCCGCGCGCCGGTTCGTATCAAAGGGCTTTTCTCAGGTGTGACCGGACTCCGGCGCATGCTCATGCAGGTCGTGGGTCTCGCTGTGGTACTTCAGACGATCTCGATTATTCTGCCACTGCAAATGCAGATCAGCATAGATAACGCGATTAATCGCGGCGATATATCGATCTTGAGCAGCGTGTTTATCGGATTTGCTGCCCTTGTGGTCGTAAATGCCGTTGTGGGGCTACTACGAAACTGGACGATAGAATCGTCAAGCCTTTTGATGTCATACAAGCTCGTCAGTAATGTCGTGACGCATTTGATTAATTTGCCGTCTGATTTTTTCGAGCGCCGACATATCGGCGACATAATGTCGCGCTTGTCCTCCGTCAAATCGATACAGGATATTGTTACCAAGGGATTGGCGATAGCCGTTATAGACGGTGTGACGGCCATAGTCCTGATAGTGGTCCTTTTTGCTTACTCGCCGATCTTGTCCGCTATCGTTTTCATGTCGGTATTCCTGAGCGTGGCGGTATCGGCAGCCACTTATCGCGTCCTGAAAACCAGCCAGGAGAAGCAGGTGGTTCAATCTGCATCAGAGCAATCAATGCTGATGGAGATGGTTCGAGCCGCAGTTACTCTTAAGACCATGGGGCGGGAGCACGAGAGAATTGCAGCATGGCGAAGTCGTTACGTTAAATCGATCAATGCCACCTTTACGGTGTCAAAATGGCAAATGTACATAGATACGTTCAATACCATGAACTATGGCCTTCAGACGTCAGCAGTCATTTATTTGGGCTGCAAGGACGTTGCGAGCGGGGCCGGCCTGTCTGTCGGAATGATGGTGTCATTTCTTGCGTTCCGCCAGATGTTCTCAGACAGAGCCAACGCGCTAGCGAACCAGCTATCGCAATTCGTGTTCCTGCGCCTTCACCTGTCGCGTGTCGGCGACATTCTCACCGTTCCACCTGAGGCTAACGCGGGTTCTGTCCCACAGGATCTAAGCGGGCCCACCGGTGCCATCTCCTTGCAGAACGTAAGCTTCCGTTATGGGGTGGTCGACCGGTGGGTCGTTCAGGATTGCAGCCTTCACATACGGGCTGGTGAGTTCATCGCCATAACCGGTGCGTCGGGCGGAGGCAAAACGACGCTCATGAAGCTAATGCTTGGCCTCAGAGTGCCATCCCAAGGAGGGGTCTATCTCGACGGAACCGAGATCAATCCGGAATATGCCCGCCAATGGCGTACCCATGTCGGCATAGTCACGCAGGAGGATCGGCTTTTCTCGGGTTCTATTGCGGAGAACATATCATTCTTCGATCCAGACCTGGATATGAATAAGGTCATCAGCGCGGCTGAGAGAGCCGGTGTGGACGCGGATATCCGAAGAATGCCGATGCAGTATCTCTCTCTCGTCGGCGACATGGGCTCTTCTCTGTCCGGGGGGCAGAAGCAAAGGGTGCTGCTAGCTAGAGCGCTCTACCGCGATCCTAAGGTCCTGTTCCTGGATGAGGGAACCGCGAATCTCGACGAGGAGAATGAAGAGAAGATCGCCGAGATGGTCGCTGACCTTTCGATTACGCGAGTGGTAATTGCCCATCGGCCTGCTTTGATCAGGCGCGCAGACCGCGTCCTGCGAATGTCGGACGGGCGGCTCGAGGAGGTCGAGTGGGGCGCTGCTGCCCATGATAGCCCTCCGGTGCCCGTCGGATGAGGGTTATGCCTGCAAATGATCGCCTATCGGCCGCAGAGGCGTAGCCGACGAGCGCGGTTCGATCGTGGCGAAGACTGACACGAGCGGCGCCAAAACCGCCTCTTTAAATATTAAATCTATACTTTGGGCAAAACGAAATGACATCCAGCGAACAAAAACTTGCCGTGCGAGCAATGGCAGCGGGAGACTACGAGGAGGCGGCTCGCCTTTTGCGTCCACTTTCGGACGATGGCTCTGAATACGCACTGCTGAGTCTTGGCTGGATGTATGAAAATGGCAAAGTGGGCGCCCGTGATAACGATGTCGCACGTTCATATTACGAACGTGCAGCCATTACGGGAAGCGCGGATGCTCATCTATACTTAGGGCATCTCTTGTCTTCGATGGGAGATATGAAGAAAGCTCGCGAGACTTATAAAATAGGACAAAAGCTTGGGAGTGTAGAATGTAGGGAAGCGCTTGATAGGCTTGTGGATGTTGATACCGAGAAGAAGGCCGCAATTATGTTGGAGGCTGGAGATTATCGGAAGGCTGTCGACATACTAAAACCATTAGCGGATGAGGGTTCGCAATATGCTCTGATGAGCTTGGGTTGGATTTACGAGACTGGCGCTATCGGAGACCCTGATGTTGAAGCTGCGCGTGTCAGTTACGAGCGCGCTGTTGAATCAGGTAGTGCAGCCGCTAGCTTTGATCTTGGAAGATTATTGTCCGGCCAAGGCAATGATGTTAAAGCGCGACTTGCGTTTGAGGTCGGTGCCGAACGCAATGACATTGCTTGCATGGCCCGACTTGGCAGGATGATGGTCGAGGGGCGCGGTGGTCCTGCCGACACCAGCGCAGGAATGACTTGGTTAGAGAGAGCCGCTTCGGCGGGTCATATACATGCCCAAAGAACAATACTTGGTATCAAGGAAGGCAATGCCAAGTCTGTATTTGAAAGACTTTCTATAAAGCGAGAGATTGCGGCTCTCGCGGCCAAGGGAGCCAGTGAAGCGGCACGGAATCCTCACTCGGACAAGATACGCTAGGTGATGCGGGCGCATGCCTCGGTCATGCCGTTGGATTGCGGGCTGCTGACCGGGGTTGTGCGGGGCGCCAGGCCGATGTCGCGGGCGAAGGCACGGGTGTTGCGGGCGGGTGTAGCAGCTGCCGTTAGCGGAGGCTCCTGCGCCCATGCAATCGGTCGTGCAGCGCTAAAGACAGGTAAGGCGGCGGCCGTCCTCGCGGCCGTGACGCTCTTCGCGCCGGAATAGATCGGAGCACTCGCCATATATTCTGTAAGTGTCGCAGCGTTGAACTATGGACTGGATCAACACATGTGTCACCGGGCGTGTAATTCTCTGCAATAGTGGGTTCTCCCGCACTTTCGGTGCAGGTTATGCCATCGAAGTCGAGGATGCGAAGCGCCACCTCCTTGCGCTCCAGCAGCGCCACGATCCCCAGCAGGTCAGCCGTGGACCGCGCCAGCCGGTCGAGCCGGGTCATGATCAAGGTGTCGCCCTCACGCACGAAGTCCAGCGCCGCATCGAGCTGGCCGCGCTGCGCGACCGACGTTGCACCCCGTTGCAGCGAGCGCCGCGTGCTGCGCCTCCAGGCCCGCCACCTGTTCAACCGTCGATGTCCGCGCATAGCCGATAAGCATCTGATTATCCTGCGTTATTACAGCAGGACGATGCCACCAGATCACCCGTAAGTCATGGATTTTACTCGATTATTGATAACAAAAGTGGGGCGCATCGGCTCTCCGATCACGCCCCACATGAACCCAGGACTTGTGGCACACTGTCTCGCTCAGCACCTCACCACTCCAGCGAGACACCGCTGCGATCTCCACCATTACGGATCAGATCAGCAGGGGTCTGTGAGGCGCGCAGAGGAAGTCGCCCTGCACAAGCCGTGTGGCTATGAACGATCTACCAGCCTTTCAACGCCCAGCACGATAGCCAGGACCAGAACCAGATCGGCAATGGCGAATGGCAAGACGATGATGCTCGGATACCCATGCGTGGTTGGCCGGAAGATTATCACGAGAGAAAATTGTATCGCGAACAATGTCACGATCGTGGCTATAAAATAAGCCTTCGCTATCAAATCTCGCTTTACGTAAAGCGCGGCAGCGAACACTCCCGCGAGGGACATCATAATGAAGCCCATTTGCGGTTGATTGTAGTGCCAGAACATGAAGAAAATCGGAGAGAGGGCTGCTGCAATGATAAATCTTGCAGACCTGTTGCCAGCGTTGGGTCGATCTTCTAAATCATCCGCCACGGTCATTCTCCGCTTATGCATTTATTGTAATCTTCGCTAGCGCCAGCATAGTCGTTGTATAGGGCGCCAAGTCCGACTACGGTTCCGACAATCGGAATGCCTTCCAAGGCATCTTTGACAAGGCTCGACCCGATGGACGCACCCTTTGTTGCTCCGTCAACGACAGCAAGCCCTGTTCCTGCCGTCCCCAAAGCTGTGTTGCCGCTGTCGCCTTTTGCCATTGAGATCGTCAGAGATACTGTACCCGCACCGAGCCGCCCAAGGTCTGCTGCATCACCGCCACCTGGGATTATGCTTGCAGCGTCCAAGGCGAAAGGAATCGCGCCCTGTAACCTGCAAAGACCATGCTTGCGTGCTTCGGCGATCTTCTGCTGGCCATTTTTCGGCGTGCCCGCTGAAGCAGCCGCACTGCTTCCTCCCATCACACTGTTACCGGCGAACCTCCCAACTTGGGAAAACGCCGAGTAGCCGCTTCCTCCCAGATATAGGGACGCGAAAGACCCGCCAGAGTAGTATTTGTAATAGTCGTCTCTCGCTCCCGTGAACGTTAATGAACCGTCTGGGTTGGTGATGAAGTTTTCACTGTGAACACCGAACTCGTCAACCAGAACGGAGTTGGCGTATCCACCCCCACAATTCCCGTAACAACTCCATGCCCACTTGGAATCCGTCCCACTCGGGTCACTCCGATTCACCGGATCCCCGCCGGTATAATTATACCAGTTCATGCCATCGCCGTAGCCGATCGGATCGGTCTGCATGAACCGCCCGAGGCGCGAGGAGTACATCCGGGCCTTGTAGTAGTAGAGCCCGAGATCTGGCAGCCAGACCTGCCCAGTATATTGGAACGCGCCGATATTGCCGCTGCCAGGAACGCCATATTCGTCATAGCTGTTCGTCGCGATCGAGGCACCCGAACTGTTCGTCACCGCAACCACCGAACCCCGCTCATCGGCATGCAGCCAGCGCCGGTCGCTGGTGCCGGAGCCCTCATACCAGACCAGGGGTTCGTCGTCGCCAGGGCCGAACACATAGCGTCGGAGCATCGCGCCCGAACCGCGATATTCCGCGACGCGTTGCGCCCCATCATAGGCGTAGAACTGCGTCGCGCTCCCGGTCGTCTCGTACAGGCGCAGAAGCGGATCATAGGAGGCCGTGGTACCCGGCCCCGTCAGCAGCAGATTTTCCGAACTGTACGAGTAGCTGTTCGAACCGGTACTGCTAAGGTTGCCACGCGCATCATAGCTTAGCGTGCCCCCGGCAACGCTGGCCATCTGGTTCAGGCCGTTGACCGTATAGGCGAGGTTCTGGTCGACACTTGACGTCCACGCGTAGCTGTCGTTCGAGCGCGTCATGCTCGCGATCTGGCCGGCCGGGTTATAGCCGAGCCCCAGGCTCAGGTCGTTCGCCGTGCCTGCCAGATCCTGCGTCAGGGATGTCAGCCGCGACATGGCGTCGAAGCTATAGCTCGTCGTCGTGCCATTGCCGCGTGTGACGCTGGTACGGCGCCCGAGAGCGTCATAGCCATAGGTCGCCAGCACACCCACGCCGGAGGTTGCGCCGTTCTCCCGGATCGCGCTCACCTCGCCCGTGACAAGGTGGTCATAGTTCACATAGAAGCTGTCCGGCCACGCGGTTGTTGTGCGGTTCCCGGCCAGATCATAGGCCATCACAATCGTGCCGAGCGGCGTCGTCTGCGATGTCGCCCGGCCCAGCGCGTCATAACCGATCGAGACATAGTTGCCGGCGGTATACGTCGACGTCGTCCGCCCGAGACTATCATAGCTATAAGCGACGTCCGGCTCCGTGCCGGGCAGGTCCTTGAGCGTCACTCGGTTCAGCGCGTCATAGGTATAATCGATGTGCTGCGTATTATCGCTCGCATAGCCCCGCAAATGGCGGCTCGTAACGTTGCCGTTCGGATCATAGGCGAACTGCTCGTAATCAGTCGTCGAACTCGTCCCGGCGCCCGCCGTCGTATTCGGATAGCGCACTTTCACCACGCGATCGTCGCCGTCATACTCATAGGTCGTCAGGTTGCCTTGTGCATCGGCCAGCGACGAGACCTTGCCGTTATTCGAATAGGTGCGCGTCGCGTCGGTCGCCACATCGGCCGTACCATAAGCCGACAATACCTGGACCGTACGGTTCACATTGTCATAAAGCGTCTTGGTAATCCGGTCCGGTCCGGCGCTGCCAGTCGTGGCGAGCGTACAGGCCGATGAAGGCAGGGACGCCCAGGTCGCGCTGTTCATCCGGAGCGCCGTACAATCGAGCCGGCTGGCAGCATCATAGCTGTACTGCATGATTTGATAGGTGGTGCCACCTGCCGTAACCACGTCCTGCATCTTGCGGTCGGCCGCATCGAGCGTCGTCGTCACCTGCTGCAAGGAACTGAACGCCGCCCAGTCGGCATCGCTGGAGCTGTTGACGGTGCCGATTTCCTTTTTGGTGGCGATGCCGTGGGGAGTATAGGTTATTCGCTGCGCACGCGGCGTGAGCGGGCCACTACCATCCGGATCCGGCGAGATCACACCAACTAATTCGCGATCCGCGTCGTAACGGTATATCGTCGTGTCCGCCGCGCCCGACAACGGACCATCGACGCTGATCGTATTGCCGATGACGTCGTATCCGAAGGCAGTTGTCGCGGCGAGCGACCCGTTGCCCGCGCCCGTCGTTACCGCCACGGGCAGGAGGTTGTTGCCGGTTCCGGCGACCTGGGGGCCATAGCCTATCGTGGTCTTCACCTCATCGGCCGTGCCGGCGCACGTCGCGCTCGTCTGGCATCGCGATATGCCGACCATCCGATATGTTGGATAACCGGATGCGGCAATGCCGCTGCCACTATCGTAAAATGCCTGCAGCGATGCGTAGCTCAACGTCGTCTTTGGCCGGATAGCGCCAGCCGTCGGTGCAGGCAGAGTCACCGTCAGCGTGCCACCATGAGTGGGATCATAGGTGTAGTCGGTGACGTTGCCATTCGCATCGGTCGTGGAACTGGGCTGATTGCAGGTCGCAATGTTGGCGCAGGTCGCATCGAACGTCGCCGAGGTGACGATATCGGCGGGGGTGCCGGGCGTCTTCGATACCGCCCTGGTCTGCGTCACGTTGCCGCGCGCATCGTAGGTAAGATGGGTGGTATTACCCTCCGGCAGCGTCGTGTCGGTCAGGCGGCCGCTCGTGTCATAGGCCCAGCTGGTCACGTGGCCGAGCGCATCAGTCTTCGACGTCATGCGTTGCGAAGGAATGTCGAATATATAGGTCGTCACATGCGACAGCCCATCGGTGACCGTCACCGTACGTGCACTACCGCTGTCCGCAAAGGCGTAGGTCATCGTGCCTGCCGCCGTCGTGATACTCGAAACCCGGCCGCCGGCATAGCCGATCGTGATATCCTCGCTGGCGCTTCCGGGTTTGGTCACACCGGCGATGAGCCCGGAGCTATTCTGTCGGTAATGCGATACGCGGCCCATCGGATCGCTGATGTTGAACGATGTAACGCCGCCCGTGGTCGTATAGCCGAAGGTTTCCGTCGATGAACTGCTACCCGTTCCCGCCGCGAGATTGATGATGCTGGCACTGGTGAGCGTGGTCTAGGTGTTGACGTCGGGGGGAACATCCGGATCGTTGGGGTCGTACGGATCGATCGCCGGATAGCCGAAGTTCAGCTTGTAGCCGAACATGTTCTGGACTGAGCCGATTCGATAGTAATTGCCATGGGTAAGGCAGATCGAGCCGGCGTGCGATGGCTTGGAGCTCGAACAATAGGGCAGGCTGTCGTAGTTGAAGATCAACGTCAGACCCGACGGGCGTCTGATATCAGTAACGCGCCCCGCACCCGAATATCCCGGGTAGGTGGCGACCTTCGAGTGGTCGAAATGGATGACGGTCCCGTCCGCGCGGGTATAGGTGTAGATGCTGGTACCGTCATATGCCAGCGTGGCGCCGTCACCTTCCTGCGGGATGTAGGCGCTTCCCGATATGGTGAAGCTGTCCACTGTATCGCCGAGCCCGACGTTGATGTAGCTCGATGAGATATAAGCCCAGGGCAGGACGTCATCGAACCATGCGCCACCACGATTCAGTTGCTGATATGATAGCCCCTGATCTGCCTGACCCATCGATATTGCGGGACCATTCACGGTGAAGGTGCCATAGAACAGGTCGACGCCGTTGCTGTCGATCGCGTGCCGCACCGGGGCGGGCGCCAACTGAGCAGCAGCGGGCAGGGCAAGACCCGAGCACAGGATCGTGGAAATGGAAAGGAGCACAAGGCGCGCCCGCAGCCGCCGGCGCTCGACACAGGTCGAGGTCGTCATGGTCGTCATTCCTCGAGAAAATGAGAAGACAGCAGGCGCGTTGCGCGGCCCCGCCAACGATCGGTGCGTCTATGGGGCGCCGGTGACCGTCAGATTCTTGCGGTTGTCGTCGGCATCGAACGCATAGTTCGCCGTGACATTGTTGTTCACGGTGCCCGCATGCTGGACGAGGATCAATCGGCCCTTTGCATCATAACTGTAGGTGATCGTTTCTGTCGCACTCGCGATCGCGGCGAGCGCACTCCCCACCACTATCGCGCCGACCAGAATCGTTAGGGTTTTTGCGCGGGCCATGCCTTTCCCCCCAATTGTTACGGGCCGAACAATGCCCGTTGACGACAGGCGGGCATGCCAAGCCCGCTCCATCAATCAGATAACAAGCAATCACTCGGCTGAGTCCGTGTTGAACGACTCATCAGTTCACGCAGTGTTAGAGGTGGAGTCCGGAGGGCTCAATAATAAAACGTATTGTGAAAGTTTTTTCATGTTCAAATTTCTATTGAATAATAGATTATTAATTTGTTGAAATCATCTTAGGAGAGTAGGAATAATTCCTATAATTTTGCCTTAATCTCATGATATGCGAATAATTAGTTTGATTGTATGTGATATCTGCAAAGATGTGGTCAAAAAATTGTGATATGCAATTAGAAAATTGAACAGTCGTCATATTTGTATCGTGAACGATATTAATGAGTAGTAGGATTGTAGGCGATTTGTATTTCTATCTCATGGAATCAATGCGATGAGCCGGATTCTTCAACGCGGCTGGTGCTAAGCCGCTGCAGATAACGAGTACCGCGCTCGGCCAATGGGGATCCCCGCAACCAATCAAACCCGATGGGTTTTCGATGGCCGAGCTTGGCGCCATCGAGCGGCTAGCCTCGTCGCGCCGAGACCTGCCGCATAAGTCGGCGCAAAAACACGAATCGCCGTCAAACTTTGGGGTTCAAAAAAAACCGGGAAACCCCCAGTTTGTTCAGGTCTGCGTGGGCTCCCCTGATTTGAGCACCAAAAAAGACTATGGAATAATGCGTTAGGTGGTGTCGGTTACAGGAATCGAACCCGTGACCTTCGGTTTACAAAACGGCCTAGCTTTTTGTGTCTGAGAAATTGGTTCGGGATACCGAAGGGAGGCGAATATTCGTTCCGTCGCGCCCCGAATCATGCCGCCAGGTCCCACACAAAATGTGGGAACATTTGTGGTGCCGGATGAGCTTATTTCAAAACTGTCACGCAGAATCAATGCGATAAGTCGCTTGACTGGTGACCCCTACGAGCACCTGGAAATCGAAGCAAGGTACTGATTTAACGCCGGTATTTACGGCCGGCCCGAATTCTATACCATCATAAGTGCCAACCGTCCATCGGGATCGCGTGGACCCGCATGGCGCTTGCTGGGTGAAATGCGGGGATTCGAGGGCAGCACTATTGTCTCAGTTACCATCCCTCGTCGTCGACATTGCCATGCCTTGCCTTCTCAGAGTTGGCTCAGGTGGTTGCTGGGACGCGCATTGTCCGAAGCCAGCATCCGATATCGGCGACGATCTGATACAGCTCGATCGAATGTTGCTGACCGACGAGCGAGTTCGAATCCCACCCTCTGCGCCATTGATTTCCCATATATTTTTGATTTGTAACAATAAAATCAGATCCATCGAAAGTCGGTCCTACTAACGGTCCCACTTTTGTTTTGGAGCCGGTGACGGCTTTCCCGGTATCTCATCCAACCCGAGGGTGAATATCCGGCTTTCATTCGGCCGCTTGGGCGGCCGAAGCGGCAGCATATTCGACGCACGACGCTCGCGGGGCGAGAAGCCGTTATACGGCATCATGCCCGCGCCTCCGCCAGCACGCGATACACCGATGCCCGGCTGATCCCGATCTCCGCCGCTATCGCGGTCGCGCCCAGGCCCTCGGCGTGCAGCGCCACCACCCGCTTGCCCTGCCGACGCGCCGTGGGCGCACGCCCCTTGTATTTGCCCTCGGCCCGCGCCCGCGCCACCCCGGCACGCTGACGCTCCAGCATGATGCTGCGCTCGAACTCGGCCACAGCCGCGAACATGGTCAGCAGCATCCGCCCCGTGGGCGAGCGCGTGTCCACCTGGCTGCCCCCGAAGTCGAGGATGCGAAGCGCCACCTCCTTACGCTCCAGCAGCGCCACAATGCCGAGCAGGTCCGCCGTGGACCGCGCCAGCCGGTCGAGCCGGGTCACGATCAGCGTGTCGCCCTCGCGCACGAAGTCCAGCGCCGCATCGAGCTGGCCGCGCTGCGCGACCGACGACGCCTGTTCGCTGAACACCTTGTTGCACCCGGTTGCAGCGAGCGCCGCGTGCTGCGCCTCCAGGCCCGCCACCTGTTCAACCGTCGATGTCCGCGCATAGCCGATAAGCATCTGTTATCCCTCGCTTTTTACACGAGGAACGATGCCACACCCTGCCGCTAAGTCACGAAGATTGTTGGATTATTGACAACAAAAGTGGGACGCATCGTATCTCCGATACGCCCCACATCACCCTAGAACCTGCAAGGCGGTGTCTCGCTCAGCACCTCACCATTCCAGCGAGACGCCCCTGCGATCTCCACCATGAAGGATCAGATCAGCAGGACCGTGAGCAACAAGCGCCTGTTTAGGTTTCAGCGCAGATAGAGGGCGATCAATTCTATAATCATCCTTGTGGAATGAATTTCGTTTCATCGTCTCGTTCGAGCAAGTAATTTACGGCCATTTTTTCAAGGATTTGATTTAGATCGCCTATTATCTTCCAAAGTGGTTCTGCCACATCATCAGGAAGAGGCGGCTCCTCCATCAGAATGAAAGAGACGTCATCTCTGAACACCGACATTTTTTTGAAAGCTTGTTTCAAATTAGATGTTTCACGCATGTTGAATACCTCAAGGATTATGGCGCATTGTATAAACTCCCGGGAAGCCATTCCCAATAATGAACGCTCTAGTTCCGCCAAATCCAAGAAAAGAGCCTACCTGCCCGCCCACACCTCGAAGAACCACAACATTTGTAGCGTATCCATTGGTATCTACGCCAACGGAGTAAGGCAAAACTGCCCTCAGTTCTACGTATCCGCCTTTATCAGTAAACTGCAAATTCGGACTAGACAGAGCAGGGACAACTATCCTCAAGCTAAAAGTATCTTTGCTTGCGGTAAATTTTGGATAAAATCCGGACTTACCAGCATCTAGAGCATCGCTCGTGTGAACGTTCTTGATGTGATCGAAAGTCGTATCAGATAATGCAGCCGCTGGTGCCCCGCCAGGAAGCGGAAAAAATGTCTGCGATACATTTTGCGGCGTGGAGTTCCCCGTCCCTTCCGCGTCATTCGCGCGCCCTACCGTTGGATTAGGATTGTCAGATTGCAGGTTGCTAAGCGATGGATTCTGCGCGGGAGGAGCGGATGGGCCGCTACCAGCATACGAACCAGAGCACGATGTTCCCCCAACGCGGGAGCAGGTATTGCCCTTGGTATCATCCGTCTCAACGTCCTTCAAACCTGTAGGATCGCGGCCATTGATCGGATCATTCCCGACATAAGCATATAGGTTGATCTGATCGTTATACCCGATTGGATCGGTCTGGAGGAACCTGCCCAACGTTGGGGAATAGATCCGCGCCTTGTAGTAATACATGCCCAGCTCCGCAAGCCAGACCTGCCCGGTATACTGGAAGCGCCCGCTGTTGGTCGCATTGGGAATGCCATACTCATCATAAGCATTGATCCCGACCAAGGCGCCTGACGGGCCGTTCGCGGTTGCCACGATCGAACCTTGATGGTCCCGGTGATACCACCGCACCCAATCGCCGCCGGCGGGATACCAGACCAGTGGATCGTCATCGCCCGGCCCATGAATATATCGGTTCGTGATATTGCCCACGCCGTCATATTCGACCGTCAGCTTATTGCCATCATACAGGAATTGCGTGGTCACCCCGCCCTTCGCAATCTGGAACAGGCGCCCGAGCGGATCATAAACCAGCGCCGTTCCATTCGACGCCGAGCCCAACCGGTTTTCGGCGTCATAGACGTAGCTGGTCGCCCCATCGGAGATCAGATTGCCATTGGCGTCATATTGAAATGAGG
Source organism: Pseudomonadota bacterium (assembly GCA_040388155.1). GTDB lineage: Bacteria > Pseudomonadota > Alphaproteobacteria > Sphingomonadales > Sphingomonadaceae > Sphingomonas. Next base: position 136,374 of record JAZKCJ010000013.1, on the reverse strand, counting down.
CCGTTCCGGCGGCGGTGTATTGGTTCAGCCCGTTGACGCCGTAGCTGCGATCAACGTTATACGCGCCGGTGAATGTATAGCTTTCGTTGTTGTGCGATAGCGTGCCGATTTGGTTCGCCGGATTATAGGTCAGCGTGCGGGACACGTTGCCGACACCACCTCCAAATGTATCCGTCTGCCCTGTCATTCGACCGAGCCCGTCATAGCTCCAGTTGACACCGCTACCGTAGCGCTCTGCGACCGAATCCGGGAGTCCTTTTGCGTTATAGACCCAGGCCGACAGGTTCACCGTCGTGCCCGCACCTTCGTATAATCCGTTCAGTCGGTCCAGCCCATCGTAGGTGTACGTCCAGGTTCCGCCCGGCGTTGTCACCTGGGCCCGGTTGCCGTCGGCGTCATATTGATAGGTAACGGCGCGACTGGTTCCGGCCATCGCGGTTATGCTCGACGTCAGCTGTCCCAGTCCGTCATACCCACTGATGACCCCATCGCCCCCTGTCGGACTGTCGTAGCGCGCATAGAGCTGAAGCCCTCGCAGGTCGTAGCCGTAATAAACATCGCGTGTCACCGCCGCCGCCGGGCAAGCACCGATCTGAATCGGCGCGCATCCGTCAGGCACGAGCTTTGACTTCATCCGATTCAGCGCATCATAGTCAAAGGTCAACGTGCGTCCGTCGCGCTTGCGTAAGGTCTTGCGGTTGTTGTTGTCGTCATAGGTGTAGAATTCATAATCAGTCGTGGAAGTCTGCCCCACCACCGTGGATGATGGAAAATTCCACTGCCGCAGGCGATCAAACCCATCATAGATCATGGTCGCCCGATTACCGTTGGCATCGATCACGACCGTGGGCTTGCCGTTCTCGTTATACTCGTATTTCACATAGTCCTGTGCGAGCGCCGTGCCATAGGCTTTGGTGATCTTCTCGAGCCGGCTAGCCGGGTTATATGTATTCTTCGTGATGCGATCGGCCCCGATTGTGCCCGCCGCGCTGACCGTGCAAGCGTTGGCGCCGAGCGTTCCTGTCGGCGCCATCCGGATTGCGGTGCAATCGACGCGTCCAAGCACGTCATAACTATATTCTGTGATCGCCCGCACCACGTCGGACCCAGACACCCTTTCCTTAGCTGTATCCCTGGTCTTGCGGCCTGATGCGTCATAAGCGATTTCCAGAACCGAGAATATCTCGAAGCCGGGCCAGTTCTGCGGCAACACGTTCTCGGACTGCCAGTCCGTCAACTGGCCCTTCTCGACCTTGGTCAATCGCCCGGCAGGGTCGTAGCTATTCCTGACCGCTGCATAACGCAGCGGCCCGGCGCCGTCCGGGTCCGGTGCGATCTCTCCAGTAATATTGCCGTCGAGATCGTACCTCACGCCCTTGGTGAAGGGCGAGGGCGAGGATTGGGCTACCGCTTGCGAATGCCATGCCATCGACAGAACGAGGCACGATACCGATGCTTTGAATCTGTTCGTCATGACCGCCCCCTCAGCAAGCGCTCAGGCCGGCGCGCGGCTGCGTTTCGCTGATCTTCCGCCCACGCGCATCGTAGCCGTAGCAAGTCCGCCGGGCGGTCCCGAGCGCATCGTCAACCGTTCCGCGCAATCGAAGCAGATTGGGTCCGCTGTCGGGGCCATAATCGTAGAACTTGACGACCTCGTCGCCCGGCAGGGCGCACCCTGCACCAGATGCAGCACCCGTCTTGCAGGAGCTCTCCTTGATCAGCAGCCAGACGCCATTGGTCGAACGCGTATATCCGCCACCTGCATTCCGGAGCCACGCAAAGCGCTGCTCATAGAAATATCGCTTCTGAGGCTGTACGCCGTTTACCGCAGGGCCAGTCTCGGTCAGAATACCGCCATGGACTGGGTCATGGGTGTAGGTCGTCGTATTTCCGTTTGGATCAGTAGAAGATGTCGGCTTGTTGCAGAGTGTCGGCAGCGTGGACACGCAACTATAGGTTGGCCAAGATCCAGAATCCGTCGGATATTGATACGTCGAAACGATATCGGACCCGCCGGTACCCGGAACCGGCTTCTTCCTGATCGATGTGATGTTACTACGATTGTCTCTGCCTATTTCGACGATATTCCCGCGCGGGAAGGTGTACTTGGATACAACGGTTCCGCTCCATTCGTATTTGGACACTCCGTCTCGAGCATGTACCTCCCTGGCTATACCTCCCAGATAATCGATGCCGCCGTTAAAGCCCGCTGGGTCGGTATAGCCGGATTGCCCCGGAGGAATGTATCCTGGAGGATAGGGGGCATCGGGATCAGGTGCCGGATAGACATTATATGCGTACGTCCAAACCTCTCCGGTCGGAAGCGTTTGCTTATACACCATATCCGGCGGCACACCCAACTGCGAGTTGCCAAACTCATTTGTAACTTCGCAGGTCGACGAGGATGGAAACGTCACGCATGTGAGATTAGGATTTTGCCAGGAATCGTAACTCATATTTATGGTCCGAGCATCCTGGTAGGTTGCGGAAGACAGGACATATCTATCGGTCTTATAGACGTATCCGTATGATACTTTGACCTCCGGCGCGTCGCTCGAACATGTCGTGGCGGTGGTGACGTAGTGCAGAGTCCGGTTGTATCCGCACGCTGTGGCGATAACGCCGTTGGCATAATCCAGAACGATCGCGTCGCCTGTGGCATTGAAGATTGTTCTCAACCTTCGGGAAGAGTCGTAATAAAATTCCAGCCGCCGCCCGTCGGCATATTGCGCGAGCGTTACGACAAAATTCGCGATCGTGAATACGTCACCATTCTTGTTGCGAAACGTGAAATTTCCTGTTCCAGCATTTTGCGTGAGCGCCGCACCAGCGCTGTCTTGATCCCAACTTCCCCATGTCGAAGAAGTTATAGAATTGAATCTATACTTTTTCCCTTCGACATACACGTCCGCCCACCAATTTGCCGTTGGCAAAGCATCTCTAACGTCGACACCCCATCCGTAATTATGTGCCCACGTTCCAAAATTCTGCGGATCTTTCCAGTTATTCCCAGGATATAGGGATGTCAATCCGCGCCAACTTCGTGTAAATTTGAGCGATCCGATCTCAATATCGGTTCGCGTGTTCACATAGGTTCCCGTCTGCATATTGACCCCCGTGGGGCTCATCACCGGAACATCGGGAAATTCCTGGCGAGGGGTCTGCGCCAACGCTACACTTATAAAGAGCGGAGCTGTCGCCACACTTGAGAGAAATTTGAACACCATCGCCCCCTCATATATCAAGTAAATTGTCCGACGTTTCCCGGGAGCGTCGACGCGCCTGTTTTACGATCGAATTCATTCCGGGCACGGTTACGCGATCCCAGGCGCGACTCGCCATGCGCACCTTCAAGGACATCCCTCCCAAGGGCCGGGCTGCTCCCCGGGTAGGCTGCTAACCGAAATGATGGCGGTACCGCTCGCGCTGGCACCCCCCGGCGTATTCTGCACCGTATATGTAACCGTGTAGCTCAGCGAATATGCCGGCTGGCACATGCCAGGTTGGGCTAGATATGGAGCTGTGTAGTTTACCGATTGTCCGCCTGAAGCGATCACCGCGCTGCCGCCGCCGGATTGCGGCGTAAAGGAGGTGATTGCGGCCGCTCCGGTATAATTGGCCAACGTCGCCAGCGTAATCGTGGTCGTCGTCGAGGTCGTGACATAAAGTGTCGGATTTTTCGGCGTCGGGGTTGGCGCAGGCGTAGACGGCGTAACGGGCGTTCCGATGCAGGGCGCGGCCGTGCCGCCAGAATCCGTCTTGTAGCGTGACCGATTGCCGGCTGGATCGTAACAGATAGAGTTGGTCGATCCGCCGCTTTTCTGAACGGCGACGAGACGACCAAGCGCATCGTATGAAAAAGTTTGCGTATCGAGCGCGGCCGCTGTTCCGCCTGAAATAGACAAAACAGGAACCGCGATAATCGACACCGCAATCGATCGACGTCGCATCCTAGCCCCCCCCATTTAGATAAAAACGTCCCCGGATCGCCCAAGGTTCAGCCGGCCAGAACACGAACGAAAAATGTCTGCAAGGCTTCTGGCCTATAGGTCGGATATGTTGGGGCGTTAATCTTGTGCTTTACATGTACTTATTGCAAATAAGATCTGCAATAATTTGGAGGGTCGCTCTCGCTGGCGCCGCCTCATCGCCTTCTCCCGGTGATTCGCACTGAGACATAGTTCAGCATGACAACTGTCGCTTCACAATGGGATAATCTCGATTCCCTTCAGAATGGAGTAGATGACTGTTTGCTTAGCGCGTGGGTTTCGTAGCGCGCTTTGCGTCGCTGATCGCTTCACGATTGCACACGACCGATCGTAACCAAGCAGCATACCGATCTCGTGGCTTTGACCGAATTCTGCTCGCAGTGACGCCGGCGTTCGGCGTAGCGGCTTTCAGCCCGCCGGTGGCGGGGGCGCTATCGTTTTTCAGCCGGAAATCTGCCGTGCCCGCAAATGCATGTGTCCTCCCCCGACTGCTAGCGCCGTTTTTCACTCACGAATCACTGGGGGAGATAGGGGGTGGCCGGGTTTGTCCGAACAGGGATCGGCAACGGCTAAGTGGATCGTCTGACGGTTAGTTCCTCGAACTGCCGATATGGAGCGTCAAGCAGGGAGGGCGTAGCCCAACCGGAGTGACGCCCCATATCGGCGGCCAAATTCATGCTGCCAGCCTCGCTGGCAGGTTATCAAAATACGTTTGATCGGGCGTCTTTGTGGCAAGGCTCGAATGCGGCCTCTTTCCGTTGTAGAAGCTCAGATACCGACTGATCGATGCGCGGGCCTCGCCGACCGCGCCATAGGCGCGGAGGTAAACCTCCTCCTCATACTTCACCGAGCGCCACAGGCGCTCGACCACGACATTGTCGCGCCACGCCCCCTGCCGTCCATGCTGATGGCGATCTTCTCGCGCAGTAATGCGCTGGTGAAGGCCATGCTGGTGAACTGGTTGCCTTAATCGGTGTTGAAAATCTCCGGTTTGCCAAAATACGCCAGGGCTTTTTCCAGAGCCTCGATGCAAAACTCGGCTTCCATCGTGATCGATATCCGCCAGGCGAGCACTTTGCGGTTAAACCAGTCGACGATGGCGACCAGATAGACGAAGCCCTTCGTCATCGGAATGTAACTGATGTCGGTTGCCCAGACCTGGTTGGGCCGCACGATCGACAGCTTGCGCAGCAAATAGGAGTAGATTTTATGCCCCGGCACCGGCCTGGAGGTGTTCGGGCGACGGTAGATCGCTTCAATTGCCATCTTCCTCATCAAGGTGGCGACATGCTGGCGGCCGATCGCGATGCCGTCCTGCCTGAGCAGGTCGCGCAGCATCCGACTGCCCGTAAACGGGAACTCCAGGTGCAACTCGTTGATCCGCCACATGATGGCGAGATCCGCCCGTGACACCGGCTTGGGCAGGTTGTCGAAGGACGACAAAATCTAGCGCGAATAACATCGAATGTCGCGGCAGATAGCCGGTGCTTTACCGTTGGCGAGGAGAGGTAGCGATCGCAATTTTAAACTGCAGCAGGAAATCACAGGTTGAGTTCAATTGCTACTCACCAAGCCGTGATCTTAAGGTTTAGCCACACGCGTCGCCAACGCTCCACCTTTCTATCATATGTCGACTGCGTGATCTGGGCCTTGTTCGCTCGAACGGTGCAGCTGAGCAAATCATCTAGTCCGTAAGGGGCGAATATTTGGAGTTCTGCGCCGATGCGCCGGAGCGCCACGGCAGAAGCAGTGGTCGGGAAAGTCGATATTGCGTGTTGAATGGACTGATAGGGCAGGATGGGTTGTCCGAATTTAGCCTCGTACCAAATGTGCACGCGCGCCTCATTTTTGGCATCAATGTGGATCGGCACATCTGGATATAGCTTGCGCACGCGGGCACCCGAGTTGATGCAGGAACCGATCGCGACGATTTGCTGAACTGCATTGCAAACGGGTGCGCCCTCCCACCCGAGATCGCCGACGACCTCCACTTTCCATGCCCCCCCCCTCGCAAATCCGGCGCAAGCCTGTATGGCGCGATCTCGATCGCGTGGCAGGCGACACGAGAGGTGCCCGCCGTACCTGCGCCTGCGATCCAGGAGCGAATGGTGGGTTGATGCTGTCGCGACGTGCCCTGTTGGCCGGCCTTGGTGGCGGGGCGCTGCTTGTGGCAAGGGCGTCCGGCGCGGCGGCGGAGCGGCCGGCGAAGGTCTATCTCTTCAACCTTCCGGCACAACTGCTAAAGGGCGCGCTGGTGGCCTATAGCGCTATCGTGGGCGCGCAGATCATCTATGACAGCCGGCTGGTCGCGGGGCGGCAGGGGCGGGAGGTCATCGGGCTGTTCACCGCGGATACTGCGCTGCGCATGCTGATCGAAGGGACTGACCTTCTGATTCGCCACACTAGTGTGCATGATATCGCGCTGGTGCCTGCATCTCAGCACGGCGGCTTGGGTGGGCGGCTTGAGGTCGATGGGCCGACTGGCGCGCTGTCGCTGGATACGCTGTATCTCGAATTGCCGCCTTATGCGGAGGCTCGGCCCGAATTCACCCGCTACACCGCGCTCGCCCGCGACCAGGTCCGTCGAGCACTGAGCCGCAGCAGCGAAACCGCGTTCCGCACAGGAACGCTTCAGGTCGAGTTGCGTGTCGATCCTGCCGGGCGACTGCGGGAAGTGGAGGTGTCGCGTCCATCGGGTTCGAATTACTTCGATCAGGCGGTGCGCCGCGCGCTGCGGATGGTGAGCATCGGGGAACCTCCGCCGCGTTCCATGCCGCAACCGATCCGCCTCACGATCGTCGGTTTCTAGGCGCGCCGGATCAGGCCAGCACCGTCCGACCGCGCGACTTCACCGGATTGTCACAAATAGTTCCGCTTCGCTCGGTAGAGGATGGGCCGCACACCCCCAGGCCCTTGATTCATGTCCTCAGTCTTCCTCCGTTCGCAGCGAAAAGATGAGCGGCGCCTGCTGGTCGATCGTTCACTGGCGCGGGCGATCGGGATATCGCTTCTGATCCATGCGATGCTCGTGGCGATTGTCGCGAGCGGATCGTTCCTCAAAGGGCCGCTCGCGACACGCGTCGTCGCCGGGCACGAAGGGGCGGCCTTCGATGTTGCTTTGCTGCCCCCAAGGGAAGGCAGGCCGGACGATGCGACTCCGCCCGATCGCACCATGCCTGATGCGGGCGCTGAAAAAGCGCCATCAACAGCCGAGCCGGTGTCATCGCTCCCGAGCCGCGTGGCAGATACCCCCGCAACCCCGGCCGCGCCTGCGGCATCTGGCGCGCCCGGCGCCACCTCGGACCGCCAGCCGGCGGTAGGGAGTGCCGCATCAGCCATCGCCGCCGCGACGAGCGATGTGATCCAGGCATCCGATTATCGCCGCGCACTGCTCCTGCACATTCGCGGCTATCGCCACGCGCCGAATCTGGAGGAGCGGCGATGGCTGCTGCGCCCGACGATGGTGCGCTTCGGGCTGGAGCGCGATGGTCGGGTGCAATGGGTCGACCTCATCAGCAGCTCAGGTGCGGCGGGCGTCGACGAAGAGGCAATGGCGACGGTGTGGCGCGCGCAGCCGATGCCCGCGATCCCCGCTACGCTACCTGATCGCCTTGAGGTGACGCTGCCGGTCGCGCTGTCCGAGGTGGTGGCGGCACGGGTCGCGAACTGAGGGCGAGCGGGTGTCGGAGGCGACATGGTCCGCGCTGAAGCGGCTGTTCATCGATGAGTATCCCAGTTTCCGGCGACGGCTGCGCGACAGCCTCGGCTCGGACGACGCTGCTTCGGAGGCATTGCAGGATACGTTCGTGCGGCTCTCGCGCGGGGGTGAGATCGGCGACAACCTCGATAGCCCGCGCGGGTATCTCTATCAGATCGCGATGAATTTCGCACGGATGCGCACGCGCGGCGAAAAGCGGCGGCTGACGCATGTCGATGTCGATGCGGTCATGGAGGCGATCGACGATCAGCCCGGCCCCGCGGAAATCGCGGAGGCACATTCCGACATGCGGCTGCTCGAGCGCGTGCTGGCGGAGATGCCGTCACGGCGCCGCGCCATCTTCATCGCTGCGTGGCTCGACAATATTCCGCATCGCGATATCGCCGCGCGCTTCGGCCTTTCGCTCCGGATGATCCAAATCGAGCTGAAACATGCGAGTGAACAGGTGACAGAGCGCTTCGGAAAAGCGCAGCTTATCGATTTCGCTTCTCGCCGCGATCGATCATCATGAAGGTGAGGAGAACAGATATTGAGCGCTACCGGTGGCGACGGACGGTGAAACAGCGATGACCGACCGTAGTGACCCTTTCGATCGTGATGTGCTCGCGCAGGAGGCTCGCGCGTGGGTTGGTCACATGTATTCGGGAGAAGCCACGCCCGAGGATACGGCGCAGATGCTCCGCTGGCGCCTGACGAGTGCGGATCACGCAGCTGCGCTTGGAGAGGCGGTGCGGCTGCGCAAGCGCGTCCGCTCAGCGGGTGAACGGTTGCGCGGCGAGCCTTCAGCCACCCAGCTGTTCGCGCACGAGGAGCGCAGGAGTGCTCCGATTGCAACTCGCCGCGCCTTTCTCGGGGGCGCGCTCGCGGCATCGATCGGCGGCGTGCTGCTGGTTCGGCCGCCGATGGAATTGTGGCCCTCACTGGGAGAGTTGCGCGCGGATTATCGCACCAGCGTCGGCGAGCAGCGAAAGCTGTCGCTGGCGCGGGGTGTGATGGTCGAGCTCAACACGCGCACCGCCGTCGCCCGGAGCTCTGGCGGGAGCGAGTATCGCCTCGCGCTGATCTCCGGCGAGGTCGCCGTTGAGGCGCATCAGCCGGTACGGCCGATCGTGATCGAGGCCGGTGGTGGAGAAGCCAGTACCCGCGACGGCCGGTTCGCGGTTCGTATTGCCGACGCCGGTGCGTGCGTAACCTGCTTCGCGGGCAGTGTTGAGGTTGTCGCGATGCGACAAGATATGCGTGCGACGCTGCGGCGCGGCCAGCAAGTGACGATTGGCGAGGCGGGCGTCGGCAAAGTCGCGATGGTGGACGCCGAACGCGCCGAAAGCTGGCGGAGGGGCGAACTCGTCTTCGATAATCGCCCGCTTCGCGAGGTAGTGGATGAGGTCAATCGCTATCGTCCCGGCCGGATCATCCTGGCCAATGGAGCGCTTGCCGATATTCCCGTGAGTGCGGTGTTTCGTCTCGACGGCATCGATCGGGCGGTATCGCAGATACGCGAGGTGTCGAACGCTTCCGTATCCCACCTTCCGGGCGGCGTGGTGGTGCTCACTTGATCCGGAAACTATTTTTTCGCTGATCCCGTCCGCCCGGCATTTGAAGGGTAGGAGGGCAGGAAAGGGCATCGCAACAATCGACGCTTGCAAGTAGGGCTGGAGCACGACGGAGTAATTCGTCGCGCGAGTGCTGCTGTGTCATCTAATGATGTATCGCTTATGGCTCATGCTGCTAAATATAGTGGGCATTTTGACTAGTTATTAGATTAAATATTCGTGTAACATTTGTCTAGTAGGCCGTGATTGCGAGTTTAAGCTAAAATTATATGGCATTTATGTATTTTTTCATGTCGAAATATTTCGATATGAAAAATAATCTATGCATATTTTCGATTAGGGGCGTATCCGGATGTATTATCCGTTTGTGGTGCCGTATCTGATGCGGTGTCGGTTGTTGTCTGGCGCGTGTTTACTTTCGTTGTTGTCGACGCTGCCATGCGTTGCTCAGGCAGCGGGAACGGATGCGCGTCATGTGGATATCAACGAGTATTTCGTTGAGGGGAACACGGTGCTGTCGGATCGGGAGATCGAGGCGGCGGTGTATCCGTTCCTCGGGCCGGACCGGACCCTGGGGGACGTGGAGCAGGCGCGGGGTGCGCTGCAGAAGGTTTATGAGGCGAAGGGCCTCAAGACAGTGTTCGTCGAGTTGCCGCAACAAAATGTGGTGGGCGGTCGCGTCCGGCTGCTGGTGACCGAGGCGAAGATTGGCCAGGTCGCAGTATCGGGCGGCAACCACACGTCGGAGCGGCGAGTGCTGGCGGCGCTGCCGGAGGTGCGTGCGGGCGGAGTGCCCGACCTCAACCGCTTCAGCGAGGAGCTCACCCGGCTCAACAGCCACTCGAACGACCGGCAGGTTACCCCCGAACTCAAGCCCGGGGCGACCCCGGGGACGATCGATGTAGCGCTCAACGTGGAGGACAAGCTGCCGCTGCATGGCGGGATAGAGCTGTCGAACCGCTACAGCCGAGATACGACCCCGCTGCGGCTCCAAGCCAACCTGCACTATGACGATCTGTGGGGCGCGGGGCATGCGCTGTCGACGTTCTACTCCGTGGCGCCGCAGCGGCGCGGCGACGCGCAGGTGTTTGTCGGTTCCTATGGCGCGCCGCTTGGGCAGGACCTGCGGCTCGACGTAACCGGGCTCGCGTCGAACAGCGATGTCGCGACCGTGGGCAACACCAACGTGCTTGGCAAGGGCTGGTCGGTGAGCGCGGCGCTGACCCGCACGCTGAAGGGTGGGCCGGGCTTCTACCATCGCGTCGGGCTGACCGTGGCGTACAAAGATTTCAAGGAGGACACGCGTTACGGCGATGCGGTCATCCAGGCGCCGATCCGCTATGTGCCAGTGAGCCTGAGCTATTCCGGTTCGCTGGTGCGCGATGCGGGAACCCTGGGGTTCAGCGTCGGGGGGACGGTATCCCTGCGCGCGCTGGGTAGCGGGGTCGAGGCGTTCGACAACAAGCGTTATCGCGCGACCGGCGGGTTCGCCTATCTGCACGGCAGCATCGACTACCTGCACAACCTGGGCGGCGGGTTCCAACTCTACACCAATATCGAAGGGCAGTTCGCGAGCGAGCCGCTGATCTCGAACGAGCAGATGGCGTTGGGCGGGATGGGTACGGTGCGCGGCTATCTCCAGTCTGAGGCGATCGGCGACAACGGGCTGCTTTCGGCGATGGAACTGCGCTCGCCGTCGCTGGGCAAGCTTGCCGGCGGGCTGGTCGACGAGGCGCGGCTGGTGGTGTTCGGCGAAGGGGGGCGGGTCTGGCTGATCGATCCGCTGGCCGAGCAGCAGGGCAGCTTCGGCCTGTTCAGCGTCGGCAGCGGCCTGCGACTGAAGCTGCTGCGAACGCTGTCGGGCGATCTCGATGTCGCAGTGCCACTCAAGGACAACGGCATCACGAAGGCGGGAGACGTGCGCGTCCACTTCCGGGTCTCGGCAGATTTTTAATCCACGTGCCGGGGCGCATGCCCACGGCTTTCTTGGGGGAAGCTCATGATGAAGAAGAAGATTCTGGGCGTTGCGCTCGCGGCGAGCGCGGCAGCGGCCTGGAGCGGCCCGGCGCTGGCTTGGTGGGACAAAGGCTGGGCCTATCGCAAGGCGGTGACCGTTGACTCGGGAGCGGCGCAGATCGCGGGCGCGGAGAAGCGGTTCCCAGTGCTGATCCGGCTCGATAGCTCCAATTTCCGGTTCGAGGATGCCAAGGTCGACGGATCGGACCTGAGGTTCGTGGCCAGCGACGACAAGACGCCGCTGGCGCATCATGTCGAGAGCTTCGATCCCAGGACCGGGCTGGCGATGGTGTGGGTCGATCTGCCCGAGTTGCCGGCGGCGGGGCAGGCGAAGCTGTTTCTCTATTACGGCAATAAGGCGGCGGCGGGTACTGCCTCCTCGGCGAAGACGTTTGACGCTTCCTACCGCGCGGTGTTCCACTTCGCCGGCAACCTTGCGGACGCAACTGCCAATGCGACTGCGGCGCAGGGCGGGGGCGCGTTTGTGGCGGGGGCGATCGGCCAGTCGCTGAAGCTCGCCGGTCGGCCGCTCACGATTGCCGCTTCCCCTGCGAGCGCGATCGATCCGGCGCAGGGGGTCACGGTCGAGGCGTGGATTCGGCCCGAGGCGATGGCCGACGCGATCCTCTACAAGACGCCCGAGGGAATGACGATCGGGCTCGCGCAGGGCGTGCCCTATGTCGAGATCGCGGGGCAGCGCGCGGCGGCGGCCTCGCCGGTTGGCGACTGGGCGCAGATCACTGTCGCAGCGGGTACACAGGGCGCGGTGCTGTACGTCAACGGGGCTGAGGCGGCGAAGCTGACGGTGGCGCTACCGGCGCTGTCGGGCGCGGCGACGATCGGCGAAGGCTATCACGGGTTGATCGACGAACTGCGGCTGTCAGCGACGACGCGTGACGCGGCCTGGGCGAAGGCGAGCACGGCGAGCCAGGGGCGCGGCGGCAAGCTGGTTGCCTTCGGTGCCGACGAGGAGCCGGCGGGTGAAGGGTTCGGCTACTTCGGGGTGATCTTCAAGAGCGTCACCTTCGACGCCTGGGTGGTAATCGGCATCCTTGCGATCATGTCGATCATCTCGTGGATCGTGATGATCGCCAAGGGTAGCTATGTCGGCCGCGCGGCGCGCGCGGACAAGGCGTTTCGGATGCTGTACGCGCAACGCCGCGGCGAGCTGCTCGACGGCGGCTGGCTCGACCGCCTTGACGCGAAGGAGCGCGCGATGCTGGCGGACAGCCCGCAGGCGCGCATTTATCAGGCCGCCGTCGCCGAGTTCGACCAGGCCCGCGCGGAGGCTGGTGGCGATCATATCGCCGAGGAGACGGTGGAGGCGATCCGCTCCAGCCTCGATGCGCAGCAGATCGAGGAGACGCAGAAGCTCAACCGCTGGATGGTGCTCCTGACCATCGCCATCTCGGGCGGGCCGTTCATCGGACTGCTCGGCACGGTGCTCGGCGTCATGATCACCTTCGCGGCGATCGCGCTGGCCGGTGATGTGAACGTCAACGCGATCGCACCGGGCGTCTCGGCGGCGCTGCTCGCCACGGTGGTCGGCCTGCTCGTCGCGATCCCCGCGCTGTTCGGATACAATTATATTTCCAGCCGGAACAGCGAAGTCTCGGCCGGCATGCAGGTCTTTGTCGACCGCCTGATCACCCGCTTCGCCGATCTCCACCGCCGCGCGCTGCGCAAGCAGCTCCAGGCCGCCGAATAAGCGGCCGGGACAGGGAGACGATCCATGAAGATCAACACCGACGCCAAGCCCTATGACGACATCAACATCACGCCGATGCTCGATCTCGCCTTCGTGCTGCTCGTCATCTTCATCATCATGACCACCGCAAGCGTGCAGGGGATCAAGGTCAACCTGCCCAAGGCAAGCTCGGCCCAGTCGCTGGAATCGAACACCAAGGCGATCACCATCGATGATACGGGGCAGGTGTTCTACGAGGCCTTCCCGGTCTCGATGGCTGAGCTCGAGGATCGGCTGCGCACCCAGCAGGCGCAGACTCCGGACTTCCCGGTAGTGGTGAAGGGCGACGGTACCGTCCAGTACGGCAAGGTGGTCGAGGTACTCGACCTGTTGCGCCGGCTGGAGATCACCAAGTTCGGCCTGGTCACGGGCAAGGCGAAGGGGTGATGGTGGCCGCTCTATCCCCTGAGCCGGGGTGGCGGCCGCGCCGCCCGGTCGGCCCGCGCCTGCTCGGCGCGGCGGCGATCGTCGCGCTGGCGGCAGGCATCTGGTGGGCGGCGACTCAGCAGGTGACCACGACTCGCAAGGCAGCGCAGGATACGGTGCTGATCCCGCTGGTGCCGCCGCCTCCGCCGCCACCCGAGCAGGTCAAACCCGAGCCGAAACCGGAGGAGGTGCCGCCACAGCCAGTCGACCAGCCGCAGGCCACGTCCCAGCCGCCGAGTCCGCAGCCGCAGGCGGCCGCCCCCAGCCAGGGGCAGGCAGTGTCGATCGATGGTCCGGCGCAAGCCGGGGGCGATGCGTTCAATATCGGCGCCGGATCGGGCAGCGGGATAATGGGCGGTGGCCGTGCCGGCAATGGCGGCATTGGCGGGTTCAACCGCGCCGCTTATGCCACTTATCTCGAGGGCGAGTTCCGCCGCGCGATGGAGCGCGAGCCGGGGCTGCGCACCGCCAGCCTCAGGGCGCACGCGAAGGTGTGGATCGACGCCGCCGGGCGCATCAGCCGGGTCGAGGTGTCGGGTGCGGAGGCTGACAAGGCCAGGGCGGTGCATGATGCGCTCACCAGCCGCATCATTCGCGCGCCCGATGCGAGCCTCGCCATGCCGGTCGCCATCTCGCTCGATATCAGGAGGGGGCGGTGAGCCGCCCCGGCTTTCCGCGCTGCGTGCCCCCGCGCGCCGCGGCCTATTCTTCATCGCAACACCCGGGCGCCTCAGCCCGCAAGGAACCAGCCATGTCCGCTACTTCGTCGCACAGCCATCCACCCCGCCTTCGTGTCCTGCTCGCCGCCCTGCTGGGGGCGAGCGCGCTCGCCCCCACGCCAGCGCTCTCGCAAGGCTCAACCGTCTCGCAGAATGCCACCATCAACCTCATCAACAAGCTGGTCGAGAAGAAGATACTCACCCGGGGAGAGGCGGATGCGATGATCGCCGACGCCCAGGCCGAGGCGGTGCAGGCACGCGCGGTCGCGGATGCCGCGCAAAGTGCCGGCGAGACCGCGCGCAAGGCAGTAGAGATCGCTTCTCCGGCCTCCGCTACCGCCGGTACCTCGGTGCGCTATGTACCGCAGTTCGTACGCGACCAGATCAAGGAGGAGGTGCGCAGCGAGGTTCTTGCCGATGCCAAGCAGCAGGGGCTGATCGCGCCAGAGGGATTGCCCGACTGGGTACGGTCGGTACGCCTCTACGGCGACTTCCGGTTCAGGGACGAAGGTCACTTCTTCGACCGCAACAACGCGCTCGACTTCGTCAACGTCAACGCGCTCAACAACGGCCCGCCGTTCAACACCGACCCGGCCACCAACCCCTATAACCCGCCGATCCTCAACACGCGCAAGGACCGCAACTTCGTGCGGCTGCGTGCGCGGCTCGGGCTGGAGGCGCAGGTCGATTCCGCGCTCACGCTCGGGTTCCGGCTCGCCACCGGTGACCAGATGTCGCCGGTCTCGACCAACGCCAACCTTGGTGGCTACTTTAACAACAAGAGCATCTGGCTCGATCGGGCCTATGTCGATTATCGCCCGGTCGAGGGCGCGCACATGCTGGCCGGGCGCGTCGCCAACCCGTTTCGGCTCAACGAACTGGTGTGGGACGAAGACGTCAACCTCGACGGCGTCGCGATCAGCTACGAACGGTCGCTTGGCGGTGGGCTGAGCGCGTTCGCGCTCGGCGGGGTGTTCCCGCTCGACTTCGTCGGCGATGCCGCCCCCTCCACTGCGCTCGCAAGCCTCAAGGACAGCGCCAGCCACAACAAATGGCTGTTTGCCGGGCAGCTCGGCGCTGCCTGGAACGGTGCGGGCGACTGGAGTGCGGGGCTCTATGCCGCTTATTATCACTACAAGAACATCGAGGGCAGTCTATCGCCGGCCTGTTCCAACCTTGCCGACTACTGTCTTACCGACTGGTCGCGCCCCGGGTTCGGCCAGCGCGGGAACACGCTATTCGCATTGCGCGACGTCACCACCACCGACCCGAAGAACACCGCCAGCCCGCAATATTACGGACTCGGCTCAGCGTTCCACATTCTCGACGTGTCCGGCAATGTCGACTGGCGGCTCGGCGACGATATTCACCTCAACCTCACCGGCCACCTCGCCAAGAACTTCGGCTACAGTCGCAATGCGGTGCTCGCGCGCGGGTTTAATGCGGCATCGGGGCTGAGCCAGATCGCCAACAACAACGAGCAGTGCATGGTCGCCCCGGTCGGGGGCATTTGCCCCGCGGGAAAGAGCCTGTTCAACTCCGGCTCTACTGCCTGGCTGGCGCGGGCCACGTTCGGTGCGCCACGCATCGACCGGCGCGGGCAGTGGAACGCATCTGCCTCCTATCGCGTGATCGATCCCGATGCGCTGCTCGATGCGTTCACAGACAGCGACTTCCACCTTGGCGGGGCCAATGCCAGGGGCTGGACGCTCGGTGCGGAATACGGCCTGCTGCGCAACACCTCGCTTGCCGCGCGCTGGATGAGCGCGCAGGAGGTCTCCGGCCCGCCGTTCAAGGCTGATCTGTTCCAGCTCGATCTCAACGTGCGCTTCTGATCGGCAGGCGGCGTGATCATGCCAGGTCCATCCCTTTTGCGGGTACATGGTTTAGTTCGACGCCGCCGGCCGACAGGCGGGGCGGGGCGGTCGTATCCCCTTGCGATTGTTCCGTCCCGCCTGCTCCTGTCGTTCCTGCTGTTTATGGCGGCGGTACCTGCACCGCTCGCCGCGCAGCAGCACTTGTCCGTGTCGTCGCACGATACGGTAGTGGTCACCGGGCGCCGTACACCCGGCTGCGCCTCGGGCGATCTCCCCTGCCTCGATGCCGAGCTCAAGGCCGCCGCCAAGCGTCCTGCGCTGCCCGCCATCGGTGCCACCGCCGCCGAGGCGACCACCCCCAGCCGGGTTGGCACGTTCAGCCACACCGCCACCGCCCAGCGCATGGGCAGGAATTTCGGGCGCTCAGCGCAGCCCTACCGGCCCGCCGCGCCCGCCTACACCAGTACTGTCACGGGAGCGCGCGCGCGATGACCGCGCACCGCCCCCGTCACTGTCCCGTTCCCGTCAGCCACGGACCCTTGATCATGTCTCACATCCGCTCCACCCTGCTCTCTGGCGCCAGCCTTGCCGCGCTGCTGTTTGCCCAGCCCGGCACCGCCCAGACGGTCGGAGGCCTGCGCGGCGTCCCTGCGAATGCTACCCCGGGTGCCGCCGGCACCCCAGTCACCACGCTTCCTCCCACCGCCCAGGCCGCGCTCGCCCGCCAGAACGCGATCAAGGCGCGCACTGCCACTGTGATCGATCTCGCCAACCAGGCGCAGCGCGCCGCACGCACCGCAGCGCTCGCCAAGCCCTCCACCATCCCCAATGGGCTCAGCAACGGCGGCCTTCTCCCCGCCGGTGCGATCACCACCGATCCCTCGCTGTGGCAGAACGCCAGGGCTCCCACGCAGGTCACCGCCCCCGACGGCAAGACCCTGGTCACCATCGACCAGACCGCTGCCAAGGCCATCCTCACCTGGGACAGCTTCAACATCGGTCGCGACACAACCCTCTACTTTAACCAATCAAAGGGCACCCAGGCCGACGGCTCCAACGAATGGGTCGCGCTCAACCGCATCATTGACCCCAATATCGCGCCCTCCCGGATCCAGGGCCAGATCAAGGCCGAAGGCGCCGTCTACATCATCAACCGAAACGGCATCCTGTTCTCAGGTACCGCGCAGGTAAATACCCACTCACTCATCGCCTCATCACTCCCGTTCCTGCAGGATCATGGTCGTACCCTCGACCAAGCCAATCAGCAGTTTCTCAGCGCCGGCATCGGCGACCCTTCTTATGTCGGCGGTGCGATCCTGGGCACGGAGGAAGCGCGCCGCGCCGAAGGTGGGAACGTCACCATCGAGGCAGGCGCGCTGATCGAGACCAAGGAAGGCGGCTTCTCGCTGATTGCTGGTCGAAATGTCAGCAACGCGGGCAGCATTGTCGCCAACGGCGGGCAAGCGATCCTGGTCGCTGGCATGGGCGTGAAGTTCGATTTCTCGAATGGCACATCCGGCAAGCTTGTCGCAGAGAATGTGGGCAATGGGCTCCCGACCAACGGCGTGGTGCCGGATTTCGCCTTGAGCAATACGGGATCGATCGTTTCCTTGCGCGGCGACGTGACCATTCTGGGCGGATCGGTGCAGCAGGGTGGGCTGCTCATGGCCACCACCAGCATCACGCATCCGGGCACGATCACGATCGAGGCGCGGGCGTCCACCACCTCGATTCCGGCAGACTCGGTTGGCGGTACGGCCATCTTCACCCCCGATTCCTTCACCGCGATCCTGCCGGACGCGAAGACTGAAACGACCTCCTCCACGCCCGCTGCCGACGAGGTGTTCAAGCCGGGCTCGGCAACCGTCCGCGCGTCGGCGATCTGGTTTCAGCATGATTCCGCGCTCTACATGCCCGGTGCGGCAATGAATCTGATCGCCGGGGCCAACGATCCGATCGGTGGCTCCTATCTGCTGAACGGAATTCAGAATGCGCGCATCCAGATCGACAAGGGCGCCACGCTCAGCGTCGCCGGCCTGGCGGATGTGCAGCGACCGATGTCGGACAATCTCGTCACCGTGCCGCGCGTCGGCCAGAACGAACTAGCGGACTCGCCGCTCCAGCGCGACGGCATCCTCTACAAGAGCCCGTTCACGGTCGACGGGCGGGACAGCGGCACCCGCGACGATGGCTTGCAATGGATCGGCTCGCCGGTCGCCAATGTAGGGGGCTATGTCCAGAACCGTACCCGCACCGTGAATCAGATGCTGGTCGATGGCGGCTCGATCTCAATGCTGGGCGGCGCGGTGGTGGTGGCTGCCGGCAGCACGCTCGACGTGTCGGGCGGTTATACCCAATATCTCGGCGGATCGGTGCAGGCGACGCGTCTGATCGGGTCAGACGGTCGCGTCTACAGCGCAGCGACGGCGGACCCGCTGATGACCTTTGTGAGCTTCGCCGGCGAAACGAGCGTTAGCCACAGCCGCTGGGGTGTCTCCGATCACTTCACCAACGTGCTGATGGGGGGAGCCTATGAAAGCAGCTATGTCGACGGCGGCAAGGGCGGTGCGTTGGCCATCAGCGCGCAACAGATGGTCCTCGCGGGCGGGCTGCGCGGCGATACGGTCACTGGGCGTTACCAGATCGGCAGCGGCAGGGAGCCCCGGCGCAGCTCACTCACGCTGACCGGCATCGGCGGCCTGCGCCTGTCAGAAAAGGGGACCGGCGTGGCCGATCTCGGCGAGGGGTTCGATGCATCCTCGTCATTTTATACCGCCGGTCGCCTTGCGATGGCCAGCAACGACATCAACAATATCCTGTGGACGGCGAACATCTCGGCCGACACGATCAATGCTGGCGGTTTCGGCAAGGTATCGCTGAGTGCCGACATGATCACCGTCGACACCGACGCCGCGCTGACGGTCTCTCCGGGCGGGACGATCGGCCTTACCGCCGGGCGCATGGATGTGTTCGGGAAGCTGATCGCTCGTTCGGGTCAGATAAACCTCACTTCCACCGGCATCACCGGCGCGGGTGGTATCGACCCGACCGGGCCGGTTCCTGGGGCGAACGAGGCGCTGTATCCGGTCGCCCGCGTCGGCGCCTCCGGTATCCCGATCCGGGGGGATATCACTGTTGGTAGTGGTGCGGTGCTCGATGTATCGGGCCTGTGGGTGAACGATATCGCCACCGGGCTGGATCAGCAGACCGGCGACAGCTTCGTCAACGGCGGTTCCATCAACATCACCGCGCAGGCACAGGGCCAGCGCCAGCGGCTCAGCCCGAACGGGGCGACGGGCGGCGCCTATGATACCAGCGGTTCGCTGATCCTGAAGGAAGGGAGCCTGCTGGACGCCTCGGGTGGCGGCTATGTCAATATGCTGGGCCAGGTCGCCACCCGCAACGGCATCCCGACCGGCGAGGGCGGCGATATCGGGCTGCGCGTCTATGCCGGTAATCCCGAATGGCTGATGGGCAATCTGCTCGACGGCGCGAACAGTAGCGGCACGCCGCTGACGGGCGGCCGGCTGGAACTGGGCGGGACGCTGAAGGCATATGGCTTTTCAGGTGGCGGCGCGCTGACGCTTCAGGCGCTGGCGTTGCGGATCGGGGGCGACGCCTCCGGCCTGCCGGACTATGCGACCCATTTGTCGCAGGACTGGTTCGCCGATCAGGGCTTCGGCGCGTACAAGCTTAGCTCAATCTACGACGCCGAAATCGCGGCCAGCGCCGTTGTACGCGTCAGCCAGCGCAATTATGTCGTCAATGATCTCGCCCGGCTCGCGCGGCTTGCAACCGGGGGGGATATCACCGGCGTGGCAACGCTGGGTACGCTCGACCCCTTCCATCGGCAAGCGACGGATTTCTCCCTGGCCGGGAACAATTATCTCACCTGGAACGCCGCGACGCTCGGCAACGCCGGGCAGATCATTCGGGCAAAGATGAACGGTGTCGTGGGTATGGTGACGCTAGGTGAGGGGGCCTCGATCCTCGCCGATGCCGGCGCGCATGTCTCGCTGGCGGCCTATGGGCAGCTCAACATATTGGGTAGCATCGTCGCTCGCGGCGGCGCGGTGAACATCACCGGCCTACGCAACAGCGGCCTGAACTATGATTTCGCGCGTCGCTCCGTATGGCTCGGCGCCAACAGCCTTATCGACGTTTCGGGCATCGCGCTGATCGATCCTTTCGCGCTGCCGGTGCGTACGCGTGATGGCTTCAAGGCGCCTGTCAGCGGCAAGGTGCTGGACGGTGGCAGCGTCTCGATCCAGGGCACCAATGCATTCGTCGTCGCCGAACAGGGCAGCCGCATCGACGTTTCCGGCGCACGCGCCGTGCTGGATATCCGCACGCAATCGGCGAACCCGTTCGCGCCGATCGCCTGGCTGCCTACCGCGGTTGCCACCAATGGCGGCAGCATCGTGCTGGGGGCGAGCAACGGGCTCTATTTCGACGGTACGCTGAGCGCACAGGGCGGCAGCGACGCGGCACGCGGGGGCGCCTTGCAGATCGCCGCGATCCCGGATTTCGACGGGCGAACCCTGTCCACCAATCCGCCACCCGACGCGCGCTCGATCCTGCTGCAGCAATCCGGCAATCTCGTCACCGATGCGATGCGTGCCGGCGGGCTGATCGAAGGCGCTGGCGCTTCCTCGGGTGTGATGCACTTCGCAGTCGACCGGCTCGGCGGCTCGGGCATCGACACGATGGTGCTGGGCGACGATCCTACCCGTACCGCGACCAGCTACGCGCTGACGCCGACCACGCTGGAGACCATCGCCTTTGCGGGTGACGTCAACCTGTCGCTTGATCGCGCGGTGATGATGAACGCGCGCAACTACCTCGCGCTGCCAAAGGGCGCGACGAGCGTGTCGGTGCCTGCGGCGGGAAATATCTCCGTCGGCGGTGGCCGGATAACGATCGATGCGGCCTATGTCGGGCTGGCGGGTGGCGGTCAGACGGACATCATGCCAGTGCTGGCCGGCGGCGATGCGACGCTCAATGTCAACGCGCGCCAGATCGACCTGATGGGGCAGTTCACGCTCCAGCGCTTCGCCAACGCCAACTTCACCAGCAGCGGCGACATCAGGCTGATGATGCCGTCCGAACTGGGTTACGTTTCCGACAGCAAGGTGCAGCGTCCTGGCGAACTGGTGACCGCTGGCAATCTCACCCTCAAGGCGGCGCAGGTCTACCCCACGACCGGTAACGTCTTCGTTATCGCGGCGCCGACCGAGGGCTCTACCGTTACCTTCCTCGGCAACGGCAAGGTCGCGCCGCCAGTGTCGGCGGGCGGCGCGCTGCTCGTCGATGCGGCGCGCATCATCCAGAACGGCACGATTCGCGCCCCGTCCGGCACGATCCAGCTCGGTGTCGGCGATATCAGCGACGCCAGCATCAAGGCGGCGTTCAACAACCTGCCGCTGGTACATACACAGAGCGTGACGCTGGGGGCAGGAAGCGTCACCTCCGTCTCGCTCGACGGACGCTCGCTGCCCTATGGCACCACCACCGACGGCAAGGACTGGACCCTGATCGTCCGCAATTCCAGCGGCACCACCACCAAGACCGGGGTGCTCGCCGGGCCACCAGAGAAGATGATCGGGCTGGCCGGAGACGATGTCGATTTCGCTAGTGGCGCGACTATCGATCTTTCGGGTGGCGGCAATCTCTACGCGCAGGAATGGGTGCCGGGAACGGGCGGTTCGCGCGATCTGCTGAGCGCGGTCAACACCAGCTATTCGAGCGGCGCCCAGGCAAAGCAGGTGCCACTCTATCCGGACGGACGGCAGGTATATGCGATCGTGCCTAACTATCGGGCTCCGGTCGCGGCCTATGATCCAAGCTTCGGCTACGCCGGCAACGATCAGCTCTCCAGCCTCGGCAAGTCGGTCTATCTATCCGGCGTCCCGGGGCTGCCGGATGGCGT
Source organism: Pseudomonadota bacterium (assembly GCA_040388155.1). GTDB lineage: Bacteria > Pseudomonadota > Alphaproteobacteria > Sphingomonadales > Sphingomonadaceae > Sphingomonas. The sequence goes on along the minus strand of JAZKCJ010000013.1, from coordinate 114,460 downwards.
CTATACGCTGTTGCCGGGGCAATATGCGACAATGCCGGGCGCTTTCCGTGTCGTGCAGCAGGCTGACATCATCGACAGTGTCGCCGGAGATAACGTCCGCCTCGCCGATGGCAGCCGCGTGGTATCGGGTCGGTTCGTCGATGGACTGACCGGGAAACAGGATGCGCGCACCGCCGGCTTTCTCGTCCAGTCGCAGGAGGTGTGGAAGCAATATAGCGAATATACGATCACCCCGGCCGACAAATATTACGGCAACAAGGGCAGCACCTCCGCGACGCGCACGCCGGTGGACGCGGGCCGTCTGGTGCTGGCGGCGGTCAATGCGCTGCGCCTCGATGGAACGCTCAATGCCAAGGCTGGCGACAAGGGGCGCGGCGCGGCGGTGGATATCAGTGCGCAAGCGATCCAGATACTTGGCGGCAGCGGCGAGGCACGCATTGGCTATCTCCACATCGATGCCAGCTCGCTCAGCCGACTTGGGGCGGAAAGCCTGCTGATCGGCGGTACGCGATCGGACAAGGCGAACGGCACCACCATATCGGCGACCGCGGGCAGCGTGGTACTGTCGAACGACGCCGGCTCGGCGCTTAGCGGCCCGGAAGTCATACTGGTGACGCGCGCTGGCGGCTCCGGCCTGATTCTGGAGAGCGGATCGGTGCTGGAGGCGAAGGGGGATATCGCCACCGCCTCGCGCGCACCGATCCTGATCGGTGCGAAGGACGGCGCCAGCGGTGACGGCGCCTTGGTGCGCGTCTCCAATGGCGGCGCGGTGCCGGTGATCCGCGCCAATGTGCCGGGGTTGGATGGCATCGAGGGTAGCGCTACTGGCTTGCTCGATATCCGCGCCGGCGCGATCATTCGCGGCGGCAAGTCCGCCATCCTGGATGCCACCGGCAATCTGTTCCTCGATCCGGCGGCGAGTTTCTCGGGCGATGCGATTGACGTCAACGCCAACAACATAGCCTTTCTGGGCAAGGGCGCGACCAGCGATCCGACCGGCTTCGTTGTCGGTGACGCCTTGCTGGCGCAACTCGCCAGTGTCGGCGCGCTCGGCTTGCACAGCCGTTCGACCATGACCTTCCTCGGCGATGTCGATCTCGCGACGAAGCAGGCGCTGGTGCTGGGCGCGGCGGCATTCGTCAGTGATGGCGGCAGGGTCACGATCACCGCGCCGACGCTGACGCTGGCCAATGATATCGGCGGCACCGCCGACTTCGCCCGTGGTGAAGGCCGGCTGACGCTCAACGCGGGTGAACTGGATTTCGGTGCTGGCAAGGTGACGGTGCGTGGTTTCGGCGCGATTGATGCCGTCGCCACTCAGGGGATCGTTGGGCAGGGCCGCGGCACTTTCGATTTCGGCGATCTCGATGTCACCATGACGGCACCGATCTTCACCGCCGACAGCAATGCCAACACCGCGATCAAGACAAGCGGCGCGCTCAACTTTCAGCGCGGTGCCGGTACCGCAATCGATCGCGAGATGCTGGGCGGGGCGCTGAGTTTCAGCGGTGGCAGCATCACCAGCAACGCGACGATTGCGGCGAACGCCGGGAACGTAACGCTCGCTGCGACAACGGGTAATCTGTCGCTCCGCGAGGCCGGGCTCGTGAGCGTCAAGGGCTTCACCAAGGTGTTCTTCGATACGGAGGCCTATGCCCCAGGCGGGAACCTGACGCTCATCGCCGGCAACGGCGCGATCCAGATCGGGCAGGGCGCCACGATTGACGTGTCGGGCGCGGACAAGGGGGGCGACGCCGGCGGGCTGACGATCAACGCTGCCGGTGCAGTAACGCTCGACGGCACGCTCAACGGCAAGGCGACGGCCAAATATCGCGGCGGCCGGCTGACACTATCCTCAGGCAGCGAAATCATCCTCGATCGCATCGCTGACATGACGCAGGCAGCCGGCTTCACCAGCGCACTCAGCATCACCTCTGGCGTGGGGAACCTCGTGCTGTCGACGGGCAAGACGCTGAAGGGGCAGGTGGTCTATCTCGCCGCGAACGGCGGCGAGCGGCCCGGTGCGGGGGCAGGCAATGTGATCGTCAACGGCACGATTGATGTGTCCGGCCAGGCCGCGGGGCATATCAACCTGTTCGGCAAGAGCGGCGTAGACATCGCGGGCAAGCTGCTCGCGACGAGTTCGATCGCGCATCAGGACGGCGGCGTCGTCACGATCGGCACGACAGGGATCGGCGACGGCGCTTATAACGATCGCTACGGCTATCAAAATGTGCAGGCGGCGGACAGCGGCACGATCCGCGTGCGCGCGGGGGCGTTGATCGACGTATCGGGCGGATCGGCGGACGCCGGCGGTAAGGTCTCGTTCCGCGCGCCATTGCTCACCGATGGCGATGTGCAGATCGCTATCGACGGGGGCAATGCGGGTATTCGGGGCGCCGGGCGTGTCACGATCGAGCCCTATGCTGTGTGGAGCACCACCGACGCGACGACGGGGGAGCGGCACTTCGACGGCATCATCGATCCCGCTGGCTGGTATGGCGCGGATGGTAAGCTGGTCGCGGGCCGGTGGACCGACGACAAGGGCGTCGTGCTGGCCGAGCCCAAGGATGAGGCGCAGCTCACGACCTATCTCAGCAAATATTATTTCACGCCGGATAACCCGAACGCGGATCATACCGGCTTTTATGGCTATGCCGGTGGTGATCCGGCTAGTGGCCCTGGTACTCTCATGGCGTTCGTGCGGGCGCCCGGCTTCACCTTCGGCGATCGTTACGCCAGCATCGCCAACGTCCATATCCGCCCCGGCATCGAACTCGCCAACCCCGGTGACGCGATCAATGGCGGCAACATTTCCGTCTTGACCAACTGGAATCTGGGTGCGGGGGAAACGGGCTTGGGTGGCGGCGTCACGCTCGCCTATCGCTATGGCCGTGAGGCGCCGGTCCTGACCGTCCGAGCAGAGCATGACATCGATATGCGCGCCTCGATCACGGATGGCTTTTATCAGGAGAATGACGGCGCTCATCTGCAGGATCCGGTCGCTCCGCCGGACAATGGCGACAAGGCTTATGATCAGGCGCTCGCTGCTTATCGGGTATCGAAGGCCTATCTGGACAAGTTGGGGCTGTGGAACGGATCGATCAACCTGCGGGCGGGCGGCAGCACCAGTCTGCTCGCCGATCCGAACTATCAACCGCTTCAGGCGCCGCTGACGGGGCAGGGCGACAATTATTACGCCAATTACCAGTCCTATATCGGCGAGATCGGCGTCGGCGGCGATGGGAAGTGGGCGGATCTTTTTCGCGCCAATCAGGCCGGCGGCTTCCTCACCTATTCACCGGACAATTCACCCTTCGGCGATACCCTGTTGCAGGTGTCCGATTTTGCGATCTATGCCGAATATCAGAATTATTATCAGAATAGCTGGCTGTACAATAACTTCTTCGATTATCCGGGGTATCACGATACTACGCCGATACCGCTTCAGGCGCCGATCGATGCCGATTATGGCCTGTATAGCAAGAATTATCGCAATATCTATATCCCCGGACATTTTGAATATGCGCAATATGTAGCCCTTCAGGTCGGTAACGAATATTTCGGTACCCAGCTTTTCTACGCACCATTCGCACCGCGCGGCGATACGGCAGGCAATTCAGCGTATCAGAGTGCGCTGACCGCCTATCAGGCGTCGAAGGCGTATCTCGATACGAATAGTCTGTGGACCGGCACGATCAGGCTGAAGGAAGGCGGTACCGCCGATCTTCGGAACGATCCCAACTATCAGCCGCTGATGGCGCCGAGCGATAAGCAGTCCGCCAATTACTATGCCAATTATATGTCCTATATCGGTGAGGTTGGGCACGGCGAAACAAACAGCTGGTCGGGCCTGACCAAGAGCAGTCTTAGCTGGAACGGCTATCTCACCTACGCGCCCACTGACGATCCTATGGGCTTTGGCGACGTGCTGCGGCCGGTTACCGATTTCGCGACTTATGCCGAATATCAGACCTATTATGATGGCTGGTTGAAGACCTGGTTCCTGAATATCCCGGGCTTCTACGACATGACACCGATCCCGCTGCAGGCGCCGATCGACCTGGATTACGGCGTGTACAGCGCCAATTATCGGGGCGTCTACATCCCCGGCCACAACGATTATATGAACTATGTCGCCTATGAGGTGGGCAACCAATTCTTCGGCACACAGCTATTCTACATGCCCTTCGCGCCGCGAGAGGATGCGGAGGTTGGCGGTGGCAATCCGGGTGGTGGCGGGAATCCCGGTGGCGGCAGCGGACCCAAGACGGTGCCAATCGCCAAGCCGGGGGCGAACAACAGCCCGTCGAACATGCCGATCGCCGGCCGGCCGACATCCCTCGCCTCGGCCACGCTGCTGGGTGGCGAGAGTAGTTCCTATCGCTTCGTCGCGGGCGCCGATTTCACCTCGGTCGATCCGCTTAGCCTCAATCGTCTGAGTGGTTCCGGCTCGCTGACCATCTCCGGCCATTTCGAGGTGCTCGACAGCACGACGACCGACGACGCCGGCAATCCGCTCGATCCGCAGCGGCCGGCGGTGGGCAAGACGCTGGTATTCCCCAACCTGATCCGTACCGGCATCGGTACGATCGATGTCGCCGCAGCGGATGATATCCGCCTTGCCGACGCGGTGGCGCCGGGTGCCATCTACACCGGCGGCGCGCCAGCAGCCGGCACCGTCGCGGGCACGTCGGTGCGGGTGATGCGTCCGGGGCTGGTATCGGCCGCGTTCGACCGGTCGCCCACCTTCCTGGTAACGGGGATGGTGCAGCCCGAAAACGCGGGGGACATCGCGCTCGTCGCGGGCGGCGATATTGTCGGCAACCAGCAGGTGTTCGATGCCGATGGCTCGATCACGAAGCGCAAGGGCTCCTATATCGCGCAATATTGGACGCCCTGGCTCAATAGTGGCACACAGGGCGATAGCGCGACATCGATCAACTTCGGCAATTTCGATCAGGGCGTGCTGAGCGCCGGCGGCAATGTCGCGATTTCGGCTGGCGGCAATATCCGGGAATTCTCGGTCTCGCTGCCGACCACCTGGTATCTGACCGGGGATGGGCCGCGCCCCTCGCGCACGGTCAACATGGTCGGCGGCGGCGATCTGCTGGTCCAGGCCGGGGGCGACATTCTCGGCGGTAGCTATTTCATCTCGAAGGGCGCCGGTCGTATCGATGCTGGCGGCAGTATCGGGCCGTCATTCACGTACCAATCGCTCTTCAATGCCTCGCTCGCCAGCCCGGTATCGACCATGCTGGCGATGTCGGATGCGCAGATCGAAGTGAGCGCGCGCGGAAATGTGGATTTCGGGCGTGTGCTCAATCCCGGCTTCATCGCGCTGGGTGATCCGTTCCAGCAATCGTTCAGCCAGTTCACACCGGAATCGTCGCTGCGCGTGACGAGCATCGTCGGTGACATCACATTGGGTTCGCTGACCGCGCCGCAGGCCTTCCTGAGCGCCTATAGCGGCCTCGCCAACGTCGGCCTCGACAAGCTGCTGCCGGCCAACATCGAGATGAACGCCTTGCACGGCGGCATCGTCATCGCCGGGGATGGTGCACTTTACCCGTCGGCGACCGGGCAACTCTCGCTGCTTGCCAACGGGGACATCCACCTGCTTCAGACGCAGACGAACGGCCTGTGGGGTGTATTCGGCATGCTGCAGGAAAAACAATCGGTGCTGCAGTCGATCCTCAATCCGACCGCCACCGGGTTCCGCTACCCTGGCACCGATCCGGCAACCTCCCTGCTGGGGATCGACGGATTGCTCCACGCCGACGATCCGGTACCGGCCCGCATCTACAGCCTTACCGGGGACATTATATCCGGACTCCAGGAAACGGTCGATCCGATCCTGCTCGGCGTGCAGACCAATGCGCTTCGGCTCCAGATTCCGAAGGCGGCGCAGATCCGCGCCGGGCGGGATATCATCAACCTCGTGTTCATCGGCCAGAATCTGCATGCCAGCGATGTCACCAGCGTCATCGCCGGGCGCGATATCATCAACATGCCGGGGGGGCGCCAGGCGACCGGCTTGAACGGCACTTATGCCATGCCGGGGTTGATCCAGCTTGGCGGTCCGGGCCGCCTGGATGTTCAGGCGGGACGCGATCTCGGGCCGCTAGATCGGGATATCACGGACGCGAGCTTCGGGCGCGGTCGGAGCGGGCCAAGCACCGGCATCCAGACGATCGGCAATCTCTACAATCCTTATCTCCCTCGGGAGAGCGCCGATATCTCGGTGTTGTTCGGCACCGGCAAGGGTGTGGCATGGGATGCGTTCGCGGCGGCCTATATCGATCCATCGGCGCGGCGGGACGATCTGCCGTTGTTCGGCGACGATCTGATCGGCGCGGTCGCCCGGTACAAGGCGGATATGGACAAGCGAGCCGGCGGGACGGGAGCGTTACCGGATATCACAGTCGACGAGGCTTGGGCCACTTTCCAGGCGATGCCGCTCGCCCAGCGTGAGGCGTTGATCCAGCAAGTGTTCTTCAAGGTGCTGCAGATCACGGGCGCGGACTATAACGATCCCGCCAGCGCCTTTTACGGCAAATATGCGCGGGGCTATCAGGCGATCGAAACACTGTTCCCGTCGAGCCTAGGCTATACGCGGAACAATCTGGAGGGCGGCGCGAATGGTGCGGCGACGCAGGCGACGACCGGCAACCTCGATATCCGCGGCTCGACGATCCAGACGCAGCAGGGCGGCAACATCAATATCATGGGGCCGGGCGGCCAGTTGCTCATTGGTTCCACGGCGTCGCCACCCTATGTGCCGGCATCGCCGGGCAGCGCGGGGATCGGGCCACAATCGCAGGGCATCCTCGCGTGGGAGAAGGGCGACATCAACATCTTCGCCGACCAGTCGATCCTGCTCGCGCAGAGCCGCATCTTCACCGAGCGTGGCGGAGACATGACGATCTGGTCGTCGAACGGGGACATCAACGCGGGCAAGGGCAGCAAAACTTCCAGCGAGATCAAGCCGGTCGGTTTCATCTGCTCGGCGGATTTCTACTGCCGGGTCGATGGCGCGAGCCAGGTGACGGGCGCGGGTATCGCCGCATTCCCGGCTGGCCTGGATGATCTGCCGCTGGTCACGCTGGTGGCGCCGCGCGGGACGGTGGACTTCGGCGATGCGGGTGTCCGCGCGGGCAACCTGATCGTCGCGGCGCAATATGTCGCCAATGCCGACAACGTGCAGGTGCAGGGCAAATCGATCGGCATACCCACCAATGCGGTCGACGTGTCGGCGAATCTCGCGGCATCCGGCACCGCTGCGAACGCGGCGCAGGAGGCCGTAACCGCGATGCAACAGGCGCGTGAGAATGAGCGGCCGTCTGTATTCGTGGTGACGGTCGACGGATTTGGCCCCGAAACGACCAACTAATCTAAATCTCGCTTTCAGGAGTGCTCCGGATGTCCGGTGTTGTCGATCGTCCCCTGCCACTATTCTATCGCGAGCCGCAGCCGCTGGCGCCCGAGCTTCACGGCGGGGTTCGGCTGAAGGATGGGGATCATGATTTCGCGGCGACGACGAATGCGCTGCCGGTGACGGTGGTGGAGTTCGTACAGGTGATGCGCTTCTATCCGATCGTATTCACACAGGGGGATGACTTCCCGGCCGCGGTGCTTGGGCTGGGACAGGGCAATCGCTTCGTGGAAGCCGGGCGCTGGGCGAGCCGTCATTATGTGCCGGCCTATGCGCGGCGCTATCCCTTCGTGTTTATGGACGCCGGCGAGCGCGGCTTCGCGCTTGCGTTGGACATGGTGTCTGACCGAGTCGCCTTGGGCGGTGACGAGGGCGATGCACTGTTCGCCGATGGCAAACCCACGCCGCTGACCGAAGGCGCGCTCGCCTTTTGCGGCGAGTTCCATCAGGCGCATCTCCAGACCCGCGCCTTCATGGACGGATTGATCGAGCAGGAGTTGCTGATCGAGCAGCAAGCGGAGGCGAAACTGGCGTCGGGTGAGCCGCGCCGGCTTGCCGGATTCCGCGTGATCGATCGCGAGAAGTTCGGACGACTGCCCGATGCGGTCATCATCGATTGGTACCGCAAGGGCTGGCTGGCGCTCGTGCTGTTTCACATCGCCTCGCTCGACCGTTTCTCGGATTTGCTCGCGCTTGAAGGCGACGGCGTGTCCGGCGCCATGCCCGCATGATAGTTTGAGGAGGATGATAAGCATGAAGACTGTTTTGGTGGCCGGGACGATGGCGGCCATGTTCGTGCCGAATGTCGCAAGCGCACAACAGGCCGCTCCTGCAGCGACGCAGCAGCTTGGCGGCCCGGTTATCCCAGGGCTGTGCATGATCTCACGCGAGGCGATCTATGCCAACGCTGCCGTCGGCAAGGCGGCGACCGTACGCCTCCAGCAACTTGGACGTGAGGCGCAGACGGAGATGGACGCGGAACGCAAGCCGCTGGAAGCCGATCTTCAGGCGTTTCAGGCGGAAGGTGCCAAGCTGACCCCGGCACAGCGCACCCAGCGCGAACAGGCGCTGCAGCCGCGCCTGAAGGCGGTGCAGGAAAAGACGCAGTTGCGCGGGCGCGAGATCGAGGCGACGCGCGCCAAGGTCCTGGCGCAGATCGCGACCCATGCGCAGCCTGTGATCGCGACCGTTTATGGCCAGCATAAATGCGGCCTGTTGATCGATCGCAACTCGGTGCTTGGCGGCAATATGGCGAACGATCTTACCCCGGACGTGGTGAAGGCGCTCGACGCCAGCATCTCCACCATCACCTTCAATCGCGAGACGCTGCCCGCGCAGCCGGCGGCGAAATGATCGCCGCCGGCCTGGTCCGCCTGTTATCCGCCGCGAGCGCTTTCTTCGCGGCGGGTGTGGGCATATCGCCGCAACTGATGGATAGCGCGAAGGCGCCCGCTGCCTGGGTTTCCTATGCTCAGCGCGCCAGTGCGGCGATCAAGATTCGGATCGAGAGCGATGCGCCGGCGGCGGTCCGTTTTCGCGAGGAATTGCACACAGCGCATGATCACCCCGCCGCACTGCCGTTGCGGCTCTGGGTGGATGGCAGGGGAATCATCACCCGCGCCGAGTTTCCATCGCTCATGGATAAGCGAATGAGCACCGATTTCGCGGCGTTGCTGCACGAGCTTCCGATCCACGCCGCGCCGCCGAAGGGCATGTTGCTGCCGATGCGGCTCTCCATCGCGATTGCACCGGAATAAACGGGAGCAAGCGACAGTCTTTCTGGAACTCTCCGCCTTCGGAACCTGGAATTCCACGACGTTGAAATTGCCTCCATAGAGACGCTTCGCGGAGAGCGGGGCCTCCTCTTGGGAAGGACTGTCCAGCCCAAGCAGTTTACATCAGATCCGATGCACCAAATTCCGGGATGAAACATCTAGGGTTTTCGCATGAACAGGAAAGAATACGCGTAGGGCCGCAACACGACTCTGCAGATCGCCAGGATCTGTCATGGCGCGAGAGCGAGCAGATAGGCGGTGTAGTAGTCGAGGCCATCCGTATACTTCTTAAAGCGCAATTTTATGAGCGGCGCCGGATTCTTTAGCCTCAATGCTTAGAAACCGGCCTCCTCGGACACCCATTGAGAAAACGCCTTCACCTCTTTCCTTGCCTGGGCGTCAGCCGGAACGATGAAGTAATAAGCCCAGCCACCTGCACGCGGAGGCGCTAGAATTTCAAGCTCCGCACGTCCCAGTTCCGCGGCGATGACGGCCATATCGAGAATGCCAACCCCGGCGCCCGCCAGAACGGCATCGATCACGAGCTCGCGTGTCGGCAGCGTTCGGACCACTGGCCCCGTCTTCAGGCCTTCCCACGGCGTCCACTCGTCCGCGCGGCCCTCGAGCAGGAGCCGTGGCAGGCGCGCATCGCTGCTTAGGCCCGCTCGCGCGACCGGGCCTTCCATATGCGGCATCAAAAGGGTCGCCGTGACATCCGGCCAATCGCCGGGGCCCAGCCGAATCGCGCAATCGACCCCCTCTCTCGTAAGGTTGACCAGGCGCGTGGTCGTCAGAATCCGCAGGTCAATTCCCGGCGCGATCCTGTCGAAGCGATGCAGGCGCGGGATCAACCAGCGGGCCGCGAACGATGCCTGGACGCTGACCGTCACTGTCCGACGCGCACTTCGCGTACGGTCGATCGCAAGATCGATCTCGCCGAAGGCGCGGCCCAGATCGCCTGCCAGGGTGCGTCCCATATCCGTTGGCAACACCCCGCGACCCTCCCGCCTGAGCAGCGACTGACCGAACGCTGTCTCCAGGCCCCGCATCTGGTGGCTGATCGCGGAGACCGTCAATCCAAGCTCCTCGCCCGCAGCCGTCAGGCTGCCCAGGCGGACGATCGCCTCGAAGGTGCGAAGCGCCGAAAGGGGAATGCCGAGCGACGCGCGAGCGGGCATTGTTGAAAGAACCTCAATAGTCGAGCCAGAGTCCGAAATTGTGACGGCCGCTGCGGAAGGTCAAGATCAGCTCAATCCAATCCGTTGAGTGCACGCTCTCAGGTTGCTTCGGCGGCTGACGTCGGTGCCGGGGGAGCGCCGAATGCCGAGGGACGGATCGCTGTTTCAGAAGCCTCTCGCCTTCTCCGTCGTTGCGGTGGCGTGCCTGTCGGGCATCACGCCGGCGGCAGCGCAGCGGGCGTCGGACAATGCGGTTCTTGCGGCTGACGACGCCTTTGGCGTGAGCGTCGGTCGCGAGTCCATCGGCCTTTATACACCTGACAATGTGCGTGGCTTCTCGGCGACCGATGCGGGCAATGCGCGTCTCGATGGCCTCTACTTCGATCCTGTCCGTCTGCCTTCTGCGCGGCTACAAGAATCGACCAGCATTCGTGTGGGCATCGCCGCGCAGGGCTTTGCGTTTCCTGCGCCGACCGGCGTCGTCGACTATACGCTGCGTCATCCCGGCGATGCCTTCAAGGCATCGGCCTTCGCCAGTGCTGACACATATCGCTTTTTCGTCGGCGAAGCCGATGCCGACATCCCCATCGCCAGGGGCAAGCTCGGCATCGGTGTCGGCGTCGGCGCCTATCGCGAAAGCTACTATAACGGGACGACCGATTTCACGCGGAGCGGCGCGTTGATCGCGCGGTGGCGACCGACCGCAACGCTTGAGGTGCTGCCCTTCTGGAGCCAGTCCGATGTCTCCGGTTCGCAAGCCCCGCCTTTTTACATCACGTCGGGCAATTTCCTGCCGCCGCACATCGAGAGACGACAGTTCAACGGCCCTGCCTGGGCGAAGGGCGGTGGCGCACGTTTCAACTATGGAGGCATCGTACGCTGGACGCCGCCCGGTGATTGGCGCGTCGAGGCGGGGGTGTTCCGGTCGGGCGCGAACGATCCGCTCGCTTTCACGAATCTCTTTCTCAATCTGGAGCACGATGGCTGCGCCGATCAACGTGTCCTCGTCGATCCGAACGCCCGTTCTGTGTCCACCAGCGGCGAACTGCGTGTGTCGCATGGGTTTTCGGAAGGACCGCGGTTGCACAAACTTGTCCTCACGCTGCGCGGTCGCGACCGGGAAAGCTTCTACGGCGGCAGTGCCGTCGTCGATCTCGGCGAGGTCCGCCTTGGCGAGGCGCAGACAGCGCCGCGCCCGCCCTTCGTCTTCACGACGCAAGATCGGGACCGCATCCGGCAAGGAACGGTCGGCATCGGCTATGAGGGGCGGTGGAAGGGCGTTGGGGAATTCAGCCTGAGCATGCAGAAGACCGATTATACAAAGGATCTGGCATTGGCGGGCGGACCGAGCGGGCGGACCCGGGCATCGCCGATCCTCTACAGCGCCGCCGTCGCGGCCCATGTGACGCGCACCATGTCGGTCTATGCGAGCTATACGACCGGACTTGAGGACAGTGGTTCAGCGCCGAGCAATGCCGTCAACCGCAACGAACCGCTGCCCGCGATCGGCACGCGCCAGGCGGATGCCGGCGTCCGATGGGCGATTACCGGCAAGCTGAAGCTCATTGTCGGTGTGTTTGACCTTCGCAAACCCTATTTCCAGCTAGATGCTGCCAACCGTTATTCACTGCTCGGCCAGATCGATAACAAGGGTATCGAAGTCAGCCTTTCCGGCGCTGCCACGCCTCGCCTCGATATCGTCGCCGGCGCGGTGGTCAGCGACCCCAGGGTTTCAGGCGACGCCGTTCGCCTGGGGTTCGTCGGGAGCACCCCGGTGGACAAACCCGGCAAGCGCTTCGAGGCGAACGCGAACTGGCGCCCACCGGGGCTCGACAGCCTGACCTTCGAGCTCGGCGTGACATATGTGGGGCGTCGCGCGGCGACGACCGATGACGCCGTTTACCTGCCGTCGCGGACATTGGTCGATCTGGGCGCACGGTACGCCTTCAAGCTCGCCGGCAGTTCTGCGCAGCTTCGTCTGGCGATCACCAACATTGGGAATGTCTATGGCTTCGATCTTTATGGAGCCGGCAACTATGACACCACTCCCGGAAGGGTTGCGCAGGTGAGCCTTGGGGTCGATTTCTGATGTCAGCCACTCCTTGGCAGGTCCGTGAGCAGCATATTTGCGCTGCCGACTCGATGTTCGACGATGCGTGCCTCACGGTCGGCTTGCTGGCGGTTCGCCTCGCGCGAGCTCGAGGCGTAGCATGGCGTCCGCGAGCTTATTGGCCAGATCGATCCGCGTGACCTCATTGTCAAAGCGCGAACGGGTCGCATCGATCAGGTCGACTATCGATCCGCCGCCGAGGCGATAGGCGTCTTCGGCCATCCGGCCCAGTGTCGGGAGTTTGTCGCCGATCTGCCTGTTAAACGTGAATAGCGTGCTTGAGCGGGTTTCGACCTGCGCGGCGTAGCGGGCGACTTCCGATGCCGCGCGCGCCCTCGCGATTTGGGTTCGAAACTCGGCAGCACGTGCGTCCGCCTCTGCCTTGCGAACAGGACCCTTGCGTCTATCAAATAACGGGACTTCAAGCGACAGGCCAATCGAATAGGTCGGGCCAAAGGGACTGGTTGTCCAGAACCGCCCGCCATTGATGGACACTTCGGGAAATCGTTCCCGTCGCGCCGCTGCGACATCTGCACGTGCCACCCGTTCGTCGGCGATCGCCGATGCCACGCTCGGCAACTCGTCGACGGATCGCCTTTGACCGGCAGGCAGCAGCGCGAGGCCGTCCAGCCGACCATTGGCTCTGGGACGCCAGTTGGGCAGGCCGAGCGCGTTTGCCAGGTCGGCTTGAGCGGAAATGGCGTCGACTTCGGCATCGGCGAGATTAGCTCGCGCCGCTTCGACTTCCACGTCGACGCGGATGAGGTCATAGTCGCTGGCGATTCCCGAGGCTCGCCGCCCGGTCACCACTGACCTGAGGCGATCCATCTCGTCGACTGCCGTGCGCCGTACGGCGACTGCTTCCTGGGCTGCCAGCAACGTAACGAATGTTATGCCGGCATCGGCGATGATCTCCTGCTTGGTTGCCGCGACGCGAAAGCGAGCCGCATCGATGCGCCGATTGGCGGCCGTTATGCGCGCGCTTCTCTTGCCGCCAAGCAGCAAGGGCAACGTCACGGTGGCCTCATGCGCTCGGCGGGTGGAGAAGTTCGTCAGTTCGCTGGGTTGATATGAACCGGTATAGGATATCGACGGGTTCGGGAGAGCACCTGCGCTGATGCGATCGGCTTGCGCGGCGGCGATCTCCTGCTCCTCGGCCCCGATCCGCGGATTGGCGGTCCGCGCTAGCCGCAATACCGTTGCGAGATCGATTGTTGTGGGCAGGGCTGTAGTTCCGGCCGCGGGAGTGTCGGATTGGGCTGCCGGAACCGGTCCGGTGACCGTTGTCTGTGCCGTCACGGGAAGTGCCGCCATCAGTAGCGGAGTAATCGGCAAAGCGTGCAGCTTCATGCGTCGACCTCCTCGGGGGTGCGAAGTTGGCCGGGTGTGATGTAACTGTAGATCACCGGCAGGATGAGCAGCGCGACGACGAGCGTCGTCACCATACCGCCCACGACCACGAGCGCGAACGGGCGCTGGGTTTCGCTACCGATCCCGGTTGATACGATCATCGGTAACAGGCCGAGCATCGCGAGAGACGAGGCCATCAGTACTGGCCGCAGCCGGTCGACCGCGCCGTCCAGCAATGCGGGAAGCAGTTCGGCACCCGCACGGCGCCGTTCCTCGGTTGCCGAAAGCACCAGCACACCCATCAGGGAGACCTGTCCGAGGAGCGCGATGAAGCCGATAGCCGCGCTGACCGACAGTGGCACACCCGCGATAAGCAGTGCGAACGCACCTCCCGTTAGCGCGAAGGGGATGGTCGCCACGATCGCGAGCGCACTAAGGCCACTGTTCATCGCTGCGTACAGGAGGCAGAGCACCAACAGCAGCGCGATCGGGACTACAACCTGAAGCCGCTTGGTCGCACGCTGCTGGTTCTCGAATTCGCCTCCCCATATGAAGTAGTTTCCCTCCGGCGGCTTCACCTTTGCGCTTACCGCTTTGATCGCATCGTTGACGGTCGACCCCATGTCGCGGCCCTCCACGTTGAACTTGAGCGCGAGGAAGCGAATGTTGCCTTCGCGCACGATCGTCGTGGGCCCGTTTACCACTTCGATTTTCGCGAATTGCGAGAGCGGGACCCGGCCTCCCGACGGCGTCGGGATCTGGAGGGCGGACACCTTGTCGAGGTCGTCACGGGCTGGCGAGGGCAGCATCAACCGAACCGGGATGGGGCGCTCGTTGTCCCAATATTGTGTGGCGATCCGTCCGGCCAGTGCGGTTTCGATGGTCCGCTCGGCATCCTCCATTTGCACGTTGGCGCGCGCCAGGGCGGTACGATCGAGCCGTATCTGGAGCTGTGGGCTCAGTGCATCACGGTAGAGATCGAGCTCGGTGACGCCGCGTACCGACTGAATCGCCTCTTTGGCGCGAAGCAGTGTCTGGCGCATCGCATCAAGATCGGTGCCGAAGATCTTCAGCACGACTTTGCCGCGGACACCGGCCACTGCCTCCTCGACACTATCCTTGATCGGCTGCGAGAAATTGAATCGGACACCGGGAATGGTAGCGAGCGAGGCTCGCATGGCGTCGATGAGCTGCGCCTTGTCGCGATGAGAGGTCCATTTGTCCGCGGGCTTCAGCCGCACGAACGTCTTCACCATGTTGACGCCTTCATTGTCGGTGCCGTCCTCAGGCCGGCCATGCTCGCTATGGACGTCGCGGACCTCACCGAAGGTTTGGATACGAGCATGGACGTCGTCGAGTACGTCCTTGGCCCTGTCCATCGCGATGCTGTTGGGCATCTCGATGAAGATCGCGATATCGCCCTCGTCGAGTTCGGGCAGGAACTCGGTGCCGATATGGTTGATCGAGAGCGCGCCGACCAGCAGCAGCCCCGCGGCGCCGACGAGCGTCAGGTGCCGCCTTTGCAGCGTTCGATCGAGCAACCGCCGGTAGTGCAGACGCAGCTTGTCAATCCAGGCCGGTTCCGAAATATCCGCGTGCTTCGGCTTGAACATCACTGCGCACAGCGCCGGCACTACCGTCAATGCGAATACGAGCGCGCCTGTCAGTGCGAAGGCATATGTCAGGGCGAGCGGTCGGAACATCCGCCCCTCGACGGATTGAAGCGTGAATACCGGCAACAACGCCGCGATGATGATGAGCATCGAGTAGAAGGTCGGCCGCCCCACATCGACCGCCGAGCTGATGACCAGCTTCAGGATTCCTTTCCGGTCCTTTGGGCGATTGACCTGGATCGCGTGCATGACATTCTCGACAAGCACTACCGCGCCGTCGACGATGATACCGAAATCGATAGCTCCCATCGAAATGAGATTGGCCGGCAGGCCGAGCAAGCTCAGGCCGATAAACGCGGTCAGGAGCGAGAGCGGAATGACCACTGCCACGACCGCGGAGCCCGTGAAGCTGCGCAAGAACAGCCAGACGATCGCGACGACGAGGATGAAGCCATGGAGTAGATTGTCCTGCACCGTTTCGACCGTGCGGGACACCAATTCGCTGCGATCGTAGACCGGCGCGATCTTCATGCCCTGGGGTAAAATGGTAGAGTTGAGTCGCTCGACCTGTTCGTGAATACCTTTGAGGACGAGCGAGGGATTCTCCCCGCGCCGCATGAGGACAAGACCTTCGACCACCTCGCGCTGGTTGTTATAGGAGACGGACCCGCGTCTCGGTGTGGGTGCCATCTGGACGGTGGCCACGTCGCCCACCGTCAGCGCGGTACCATCCTTCGCCTTCAACGGAATGCGCTTGATGTCCTCGGGCGACTGGATCAGGCCGATGCCGCGCACCGTCAGTTCCTGATCGCCTTGGCGGAGGAAGCCGCCGCCGACGTTCAGATTAGCCTTGCTGATCGCGTCCTGAAGCTGGTCGAGCGACAGACCGGCGGCATAGAGCTTGCCGGGATCTGCCTGGATATGCAGTTCCTTAAGGAAGCCGCCGAACGGCACCACGTCCGCGACGCCCTGCACCTGGCGCAGCACGCGCGTAACGGTCCACTGCATCTCGGAGCGTCGTGCGAAAAGGTCGTGGCGATCACTGGTGACACGGAACCGGTAGATCTTGCCGAGCGGGGTAGACTCAGGCGCGAGAGTCGGGGTGATGCCTTCGGGTAACTCCGCGTCGCTCAACCTTTGCCCGACGACCATGCGGCTGTTGAAAGGATCGGCATTGTCATCGAAGACGAGGGTGATAATCGAGAGGCCGAACAGGTTCTCGCTGCGCAGCAGCGTCATTTTTGGCGTGCCGTTCAGCACGCGCTCCAACGGGATCGTGACCTGCCGCTCGACTTCGGCCGCAGCATAACCGGGCATCTGGGTGATGACCTGGACCTGCGCGTTGGTGACGTCGGGGAAAGCTTCGATGGCGAGGGTGCGATACGCATTGATGCCGAAGACGGCGAGGATGCCGGCCAGGACCAGCACTGCGACGCGGCGATGGACCGATAACTCGATCAGGCGGGACAGCATCGGTGGCTCAGAGCTGCTGGCTGGCGCTGCTGTCGAGCAGCAGCGCGCCGTGGGTGACGATCATCTCGCCGGCGCTGACGCCGCTTGCGATGACCACGCGGCCGTTGCGCGAGGCGCCAACCTCGACCTCGCGCGGCACAAGCCTGCCACGTCCATCGCGGACGTAGACGATACGTCGCGCGCCGTCCTTCACGAGCACTGCGTCAACGGGCACGGTAATGGCGGAGCCGCTTTCGAACCGCACCTCGGCGAACATCCCCGCAGTGAGATTGGCCGACTTTTGCGCCAGTTGCAGATAGACAGGTACGCGGCGTTGCTCGGTGTCGACAAGCGAGCCGATGCCCACGACCTTCGCGGGGACCATCGCGCCCGCGACCATAACCCGAGCCGACATTCCCATTGTGATTGCCGGTAGCTCGCTCTCCGCAGCATCGGCGACGATCCACAGCTGTGTAGGATCACCAATATCGAGGATCGAGTCTCCGCCAACATCGGCCATCGCCCCAACAGCGCCGCGTAGCGAGAGCACCGTCCCGCTCACCGGCGCGCGCAGTGTGAAGCGGTCGCCTATGCCGCCTCCAATGAGTGCTGAAGCTTGGACAGCGCTTGCGAGTTCAGCCCGGGCCTGACGCGCGGCGGTTTCCGCGCCGAACCGCTCGACCTCGGTCCCGACGCCTCGCTTCACCATCTCGTTCTGGCGACGTAACAAGTCCTCGGCGGCGGCTAGGCGCGCACGGGCGGAGGTGGCGGCTGACCTGGCACTTGCCACCTCCGCGCCGGCCAGCGTGACCAGGGACGTGCCGCGCGCAACTCGCTCCCCGGGACGCACATGGATAGCGACAATGCGCGCCGGCACCGGGGTGTCGACCGCAGCGAGCGCCTGAGTTTCGAAAGCGACGCGTCCGGGAAGCGCGAGACCAAAACCAGTGGCGGCGTTACTGACGCGCTCGATCCTGATGAACCCGCGCTTTGCCAAGACATCGACATTCGGAGCGGCAGCGGAATTCTCCGCCTCGGGCTGTCTGGAACATGCCGCCAAGGCCGTGACCATCAGCACCGAATATATAAGACGCGACCTGCGCACAGACCGAAACAGCATCCGACGGGACCTCCATATTTTTGGCGCCTTGCGGAGACGGCCTTTGGCAGGCGACTATGGAGGGGGCCTGACAAAGTCCTGACTGGCCGCTCGGAGTTATGAATGAGATTGCTGCTCGTTGAGGATGATGAGGACCTGCGCGAGACCATTGCGCAGGTCCTCGACATGGGAGGGCATCGCACCGACGCGGTCGATTCTGGAGAGATGGCCGAAGTCGCACTGCGCGCCGGGCATTACGACCTGACCGTACTCGACCTCGGTTTGCCCGACATGGATGGTCTCGAACTGCTTCGCCGGATACGCGACCGACGCGATGCCACGCCGATCCTGATCCTGACGGCGCGTGATGGGGTAGAGGACAGGATTGCCGGCCTACGTGCCGGGGCTGACGACTATCTGGTAAAGCCCTTCGCACTTGGCGAGTTGGAGGCGCGCGTAGAAGCGATCGGGCGCCGGCTGTCGGGCACAGTCGTCAGATTGACGAACGGCGCACTGGAGTTCGATCCCGAGGTTCGACAAACCTATGTCGACGGGCGCCTGCTCGATCTGTCGTCGCGCGAAACCGATATTCTCGAAGCGCTGATGGGCCGCGTTGGCGAGGTCGTCGTCAAGTCCAAGCTGGCACAGCAGATGAGCAATTGGGTCAGGGAGGTCGGTACCAACAGCATCGAGGTTTATGTTCACCGCCTGCGTAAGAAACTTGCACCGCACGACGTCAATATCCGCACCATTCATGGTCTTGGCTATTTGATGGAGCGGCAAGACCTTGGCTAGGCGCGCCAGCCTTCGACGGCGATTGCTGGTCTGGCTGTTGCCGACGATTCTTGCTCTGTCGCTCGTCTGGCTTTGGGCGGCCTATGCGATCGTCATCCATTTCGTGAACATCGCTTATGACCGGTCGCTGGAAGACTCAGTCGAAACGATCGGAAAGCAGGTCCAGGTATCGAGCAAAGGCTTTTCGATCGACCTGCCGCCTGCCGCGCGACGTATGTTGGAGTTCGATCGTGTCGATCGCATCTATTACCTTATTATCGACGATCGGAACCGGAGCTATCTCGGCAACGCTGCTGTTCCTGCACCGCAGGCAGACGCACCGAACGCGCACGGCAACGTCTTCTACAACGCCGTGATCGAGGGGCGGAACGTCCGTGTCGTACAAACGTCGATCCGGCGTCGGGATGGCGGCCAACTCTCGATCAGAGTGGCCGAAACGCGGCAGAAGCGTGGAATTCTGGCGCATGAGGTAATGACCTACATGGTTGCCCCGCAGTCACTGTTCCTTGCCGGCATCATCGTTCTGATCTGGATCGGCGTAGGCCGTGGCGTGGCACCGCTCGCGCGGGTTCGGGACAGGATTGCCGGACTCGATCCGAAGGACCTTCGTCAAATCGAGGAAGAGATATTGCCCTCTGAACTGGCAGAGCAGGTCAGCGTCATCAATGGCTTGATCGCGCGGCTGGCCGATGTGATGGCGGCGCAGCAGCGCTTCATCGCCGATGCCTCCCATCAATTGCGTACGCCGGTGACGAACATCCGTATGCAGGTCGAATTGGCTTTGCGGGCTAACGCTCACGAGGATATGCGCGCGATGCTCGGCAAGATCGATGTCACCAGTAGTCGGCTGGTGAGATTGACTGGACAATTGCTTACCCTGAGCCGGATCGAAGCGAGCGACCCCGACAATACACGTTTCGAACAGTTCCCGATCGAGGATACGATCACGAATGCCATTGCATGGTCGGTGCCTGGGGCGTTGCTCAAAAATGTCGAGATCATCGTCGATGTGCCGCGTCTGGCGACCCACTTCTATGGCGATCATCATGCGATCGAGCAACTCGTCTCCAATCTCGTCGACAATGCGGTGAGATACACATCACACGGTGGCCATGTGATTGTTAAGGTGGCGTCCGCCGATCCACCTGCCGAAGGCATTATCCTGCTCACAGTCGAAGATGATGGCCCAGGCATCGCAGGCGAATATCGTGATCGAGTCCTGGGGCGCTTCCATCGCGGTCCTCAACCCTCCGGAAAAGGCACCGGACTTGGACTGAGTATCGCGAGTGAAGTTGTACGACTTCATCGCGGCAGTCTGCGCTTATGCCATGCGCAGCCGTCCGGTCTCCGCGTTCTGATCCTGCTCCCGTTTGATTTTCGTCTTCATGCAAAACCGGACGGCTTTGCGACCATCTGCTAAACTCTAGCTCGATGCCTCCAACCGTCCTTGAAAAGCACTATGTCGAGGATCTTGAGCGCGATTCGTGGCAGCTTGAGCGCGCCACGCTGAGCGCATCGGCGCTTTGCCTCGTCCATTGCCTGGCGTTGCCCTTGCTTCTGCGGCGCTGCCTGCGATCTCGACGATCCACGCCGTTCCCGAGGCGTGCACCTGTGGCTTCTGGCGTTTGCGGTTCGTCGTGGGGACCGCTTCAAGGAAGGCAATTGCCGGCGTTTGTTCCGGTGTTGAATCGACGAAGAAGCATCATGAAGAGACTGAGGTAGGTCTCGCTCCATGCCTGCGATCAACTGGCCAACAGCTTCCTCGGCATGGTCCATCTAGCCACTGCCAGATACTGGCTCAAATTTGTCCACGCCGCCTAGGGTGAGGACCCATTGAAATGAGAGGCGCGATCTGATTCAGGCTCAATGAGGAGACTGTGGATGACGACCTGTACTGGCTGACGGATGAGCAGATGACGGACTGACTGTCGTTGACGCGCGATGGGCGCCGCGATCGTCGTCGTGGTTGCGAACTTCAAGAAGCGGCACTCTGAAAATCCCAATTGATAGCCATTTTATGAACCGTTCCATCCTCCCTTTGGTTTTTCCCGGCTTCATACTGGTGGCGGAGCCAGTTTTGGGACGGCACATTCAGGAACCTGATGCGTCCACAAGGCTTTCCGATGTCGCGTTACCACCCCAGTTAGATCGAGTGCTTCGCGATTATGAACGCGCATGGCGCGCGGGCGACGCAGCGGCTCTCGCATCGCTGTTTGCCGAGGACGGGTTCCTACTGCAAAACAATCGCCCGCTCAGACCGCGGCGCGTAACTATGACTGCTCCAAGGCGGGGGTTGCCAGTCGTTCGGTCTGCTTGGGGCTACAAGTCTCGAAGCCATGTCCACACATCGCCGGGCCGTTCGATGATCGATAGGTCAACTTTGCGGGCCCTCGCGCGTCGGCGCCGAAGTTCGCCTGGCGGAATACCGAAGCGTGCGCGAAACAGGCGACTAAAATGCGCATCAGAGCGAAAACCATGGGCGTAGCCAATAGAGGCCAGGCTATGTACGGCCGCCTCATCTGCAACGATCGCATCGAAGGCGCCGTCAAGGCGGCGTGTCTGTATGAAGGTGCTGACCCCGCCAAGCGGCACGAAAAGTTCGTAAAGTTGAGTACGCGACACCCCAATTGCCGCGCCAAGCGTCTTGGGCGTTAAGGTTAGATCATGGAAATGGCGGTCAATGTAGGCCCGGGCAGCGGTAAGCAGTATCCGGCTAATGTGGCGCTCACTGCGCTGATTTGCGTGGGCAGTGATCGCGCCGGCGGCAAGGTCAACGAGTGCTTTCGCTGCAGCGCTGGCCTCCTTGTCGGTGATGCGGGCTAGGCTATCCCATAATGACCTCAGATACGACGCTAGCAGAAGGCCACTGGCGCTCGTTTCCGCGACGACCATGCCATGCAAGTCGAGTTGGCCGGCCTCGGCAAGGAGCGATCGTGGCATCATCACGTTGATGGTGCGGAATGCCGTCTCATGGGTATCGAAAGGACGGGCCATGTCGACGACGCGGATCGAGCCTGCCTCGTCGTCAACTGTCCTGCCGTCGTAATTGGCCTGCCAGCTGCCCTGACATTGCAGGATAAGTTGTACTCCATCGCTGCCGTCAGCCTGGATATGGCGGAACGTGCGCTCAAATCTCTGAGCCACGCCTCGGCAGCTGCCAATGACGACGCTGTCCAGTCTGTAGCTTTCCAGATAGTTGTAGAAATCCGCATCGGGGCCCGAAAGGGTGATATCGAAAATGTGTGCGCAGGCAACGCGATAAACCTCTCCTGCCTCCGCTTGGGCATTGGCATCTAAGGTCCAGAGGTCGCGTTGCATTGGTCAGACAAACGCTGCTGAAGGCGCAAGGTCAATTCTATTTCTCAGTATCGAAACGAACATTCTTCTCAAAATTCGCAACTCATGGACAAATGGACAAGATTTCAGGGACGCTCAGCCAATGACCACGACGGGCCTTGCCCCTAAGAAGTGCTCGGGTGAGTGCCCTAGGTGCGAAACAATCACCGCGGCGGTTTTTTTGAGGGGGGGGGAGATACATCGCAGTGCAGACGCGGCGGAGGCAGTTTTCATACCTTACCTATCAAGCAGGAATCTACCGGGGTAATTGTCTTGATAGTCGATGGCGTATTAATTTAAGTGATAATATTTTAAACTTCTGCCATTCACTTGGCATCTGGTACCAAGAAGGAGTATTATAGAAATGGCATCTAATCCGAGCAGTGAACTATTTTTGGTTCCTACCGAGATAGAAAACTGGAATATGCAAATATTCGACTCAAATTTTCAGATAACATTCTACGCGACGCAGGTGTCATCTCAGGCGGCTGCTGATAATGTCGTGTACGACAGCTTTCTCATCACTCAAGATCTCAATATGAACTTCGGGACGCCGAATCCGGGTGACGGCCATCCGTTGAGTCATTGGGCCTACACAATAGACAATACATCAACAGACTATAGCGGTTCTTCGAGTGTCATGCTAATCGATTCGAAGCCAGACACGTCTCAAGGTGCAACGGGATTCAATTCTAGCATCAGCCATTCGCAGGGCGGTTCTATTGGAGCGTTCGGCGACCAGGAGACGGTTGGATTTAACAATCAAGTGACAATGTCCGACGGAAAGTCGATTTCTGTCAAAGACGTTACGGTTGAGAAATTATCTCAAGACAATATTAATAATGCAAAGTGGCTATATACCATTATGCCTGGCACACCATCTTCTCTATCGGAATTATCAGTTCAGAATGTTTGGCTGTGGCAGTGCGATCGCAAGGCGATTGAGCGCACGTTAAGCGATTTTCGCTTCACGACGTACCTAACGATTGCTTTTGTTGGTCCGTCAAGCCTGCTCTATGCGGAGCAGATTTTGTTGAAATATGCGGGTACGAGCTTTGCTGGATCCAGCAAGGATCCGACGCTGCCTTGGGCGGCGGTCAGTCTGCCCGGGATCCCCCTGAGCATCGCTTATCCACCCGCGCCGGGTCATCGGTAACATTCGATCTGCTAGACGGAATTTGGAGACGCGCCATGCTTATCAACTGCTCCAGCCCTGACGACATTCCCGTCGAGGTGGCTGCCCGTGGAGCGCTGCAACTAAACCCCGAATGGGTGCGAGAAATCCACTCATATACCGAACAGAGCATTCCGAGAATCGCATCAGACGAGGACGTTATCTTGATCGGTCATGGTAATTATGACGGGAACACGCCTTACTGGGAGATCGGTGACGCCGATGGTCGAGAGACGATTTACCCAACCGATATCGTCAATAAAATTAGGGAAATACTACCAGACGGTTTGTGGAGTGGGAGTATTTATATCGATTGCTGCTATTCGATGGGCGGATCGTCTCCGCTCGGTCCCGGCATGGAGTTGGCTTTTTCGGAAGCTGTGTACAACATCGCCCAGACCGATCTACTGGGCATCGATAGCCCAACGCGCAACGATACGCGGGGTCAGCGTGTGGTGCCGGTGTTCGGGAGGAGGGGTGGTGTAAGTGGCCCAACCCCTGGTCCGGAGTCGACCGACTGGAAATCCGCCAATCCGTCGGATTCTCAGCCGGTAGATCCTTCCGACCCCAACAATCCGCAGTTTAATGATCCGGTCGATCCGCGAGACCCCAACGAGGATCCTATGGATGAGGGTGTTTGATCTGTGAGCGCTTCAACGTGTCGGCATGCCAAGCCTGCCAACAGCTCCTTCTTACGACTGATAATCGATGGCTGTCAGCGGGAGTTGTTGCCGTCGACTATTTGTGGGCATTTCCAGGGTGCGGCACGCAAAGCTTGGTTTTCCGTATGTTGCTGGGCCACCTGCTCGGGTTCCACACGACGCCTGTCAGCGTAGAGGAGCGCGGCGAAGTGGGGTTGCGAGCGCCGCGTAGGCTCTCGCTGACGACCATCTCGAGATCGCCTGGGTCGGCCAGGGTTATATCGGTGAGCGCGCTGCCAAACATGCCGGCGCGCTGGAAGGCCGCCCTCGCGGTCGGCGTGCGCGAGCACGAATACCCCGTCTAAGTCGCGTTAGCCGGCGGTGGCTCCTGCGGGGATATGAGCATGGGTTATTTCGGTCGGCGAGAACGCTTGGTACGGCCCTCGATAGAGCTTTGGCGAAGTCCAGCTGTTGGTTGGCGAGGTAAAGCGACACCATCGGTGACTTGATGTGCATGAACTTTCCACGAAATGGTTATCTGTGGATCACTTTATTTTTGCCTCCGGTGAGGGTCTGGAAGAAGATTTAAGTAGTGCACTAGGAAGTGGGGCCTTTTCTCAGCGGATGACGGAGAGGCTCCGGGAATCCAAAATCTGCGTAAAGTCGCGTATAAATATCGGACCCGTGCGTGACTTAACAAATACCTGTGAGAGTGCTGATTGGGAAATGGAAAAACGCGTTTTCGTCGAGCCAATTAATCTATTTCCGAAAAAAACGGGCATTCCCGTCGGACTAAGGGTGGTCTTTGTGCCGCCATTATACTGCCCCCCGGTCGATTCGTCGATGCGACTAGGAGGGCAGCGGACGTAGGAGCGTCAACCCTGTGTTAACGCCAAATACTGTTCGACTCGGGTAAAATTCCGCGAAGTCGCGGGAGAAAGTGGGCGATCGGCCGGTCGCATACGCCGCGATTTCGTCGATCTTGCCCATCTTTAGCGGTGGTCGGGCAAGTGCCAAATGCGGCATGCCCGGCGCCAAACGGGCTAGGTCATCAATCCAGCCTGCCCTTCGGTAGCGTCGACAAAAGGCATCGAAAGGCCGCCGCGCCGCGAAGAAACGTGACGGCCTGTTGCGCGGGCTGATGGCTGTGAAATGTCCGCGGGCAGCTCATGTCATCGTGGGGAAGCGATGAGATTGGTCGCCTGGTTCCCGAGGGCGGCCGCGGCGAGCTGGTTGCCGGTAATCGAAAGCCCGATTGCGTTCAGCGGGCCGGTGCCGGATCGATAGACTGGACCTGTCACCTGGGCGCTCACTGCGGCATAATTGGTCTGCAGCGTCGCGATCGCGGCGCCGGGGGATTGCCCGAACGCTGCTCCAGCGACCCTGTTGCTGGCCACATTGCCATAGGCGTTTGCGGCAATGCTGTTGTCGCTGATGCCAATGGTCGATTGCGAGGTAGTCTGGAGACCGTTCAGCGGAGCGCGGAAGGAGGTGTCGACGGCTGTGGCGATGACCGGCGCATAGTTGGTCTGGATGTTGACGAGAGCGATTTGCGCGTCGGCTGCGGCGCTATAGCGATACGCGGCAGCGTCGCTCCCTGACGGGAAGGAAACGCCAGTCAGGGCCAGGCTGTTGTCCGCCGCGTTGCCTTGTGCCAGCGCGGAGGCCGCATTGCCGCGAATGACAATCGTCGAGCCCGTCAGCGCCCCGCTACCAGGTGCCTTTGGGTTGAGACCGTTGTCGGCTCGAGCGGAGGCGGTGACCGAGGCGATGCTCGTTTGCGTGTTGACGAGGCCGAGCGATGCTTGACCGTCAGCGCCGATGGCGACCGAAGCAGCATTGAGCGCCCGGTTGGCGGCGGCCTCAGCACTGGTGACGTTCTCCCTGACGGTAATCCACGATCCGTCGATGCCAGCAGCGCGATTATTGCCGGATGTCGTTGTTGCATCCGCTCGAATGGCCCCCGCCGCGAACTGCTGACCGGTGAGGGCATGATCCGCCGTGACCCTGGGAGGTCCGATCTGGCCGGACGAGGCGATCCCGGGATTGTCGGCTTGCTCCGCGAGATGGGAAGCGCTTATTTCCAACATGTTGCCCGCGTCGTTGATCACGGCGAAAGCCCTGTTCGCATTGCCGGTGAGGGAGAGGGAGGAAGCCGTGACGCTGATTGGCGTTGCCAGGTGCATGGTCGACACAGCCGCTACGTTCGCCTGCCCATATTGGTAGGAGGAGAGGGCGGATCCGACGCCGGAGTCGAGGGCGGCCGTCGCAACGGTCAGGCGATTAAGGCTCGTGTTACCAAGGGCGTTGGCGCGCTGCACATTGTCGTCGACCGACAGCAATGATCCGTCGACAGTACCGATGCTGGACAACCCCGTCTCGCCAAACACGCTGCTCGAAATGACAGTGGGCGGGGTCTCGCCGTTGCTGGGCATGCCAAGCCGCTGGTTGCTGGAGAGCGCGACGGTGCCGTTCGCGCCATAGCTGGTGCCGATCGAGCCCGACGCGCCGCCGCTGCCGCCACCATTGGCGATATGGTTCGCGGAAACGGCCAGGCTGTTCGCGCCGGTCTGGCCGATCGCTATGCCGGTCAGGCCGTTACGGCTCGTGGAAAGTGTCGATCCGTTGGTTGCGCCGCCAATATGGATGCTGGCGCCGCTGCCCAGGTTGGCGCTGCCGAGTGTTGTGATGATATCGCCTTTGCCGGACTGGAGATTGTTGACCGCAGCGGTGGTCCGCATCGATGTGGCATCGATCGCGAGGCTGTTCGTCGCGCCATTCCCGGTTCCGGCCGCCAATGCCAGATTGCCATCATTTCTGATATCTGAACGGTCGACCGTACCATCGATCGTCGTGCTGATGGTGCTGCCCGTCTGCGATACGACGATCGAGCTTGAGCCATAGTCCTGCGCGTTCTGGACGCTGAAGGCGGCGTTCGAGTTGAGGCTTCCGGACCCCTTGATCAAAGCCGCACCGCCGGGTTCGCCGGCGAGATTAGGGGCTTGAGCATCGATGGTGCCGGCGCTGACGACCAACCGGTTGCCGCTCGCGAGGTTGGCCACGGCGGCTGTCCGAATGCTGTCTTCCGATGTCGAGATCGCCGATCCCGACACAGGGCCATGGACATTCGTCGCGACCCCGCCCTGGGAGGTGGCGCTGATGGCGGCGCCATTGGCTCGCTGGACGCTGGTGACGTTCATGACCGCACCACGTGGTGGACCGTCGGTGACAGGAGCGCCGATGATGGAAATGGCATCGAGCACAAGGCCGTTGGCCGACTGGTTGCCATAGGCTGCGCTGGTCAGGGCATTTTTGTCGGTCGCAACCGACGAGCTGGCGAGATTGCCGCCGACGCTCGTGTTGATTGCAGGGGCGCCGGTGACGTCGCCGACCCGAGCCCGGACGGTCCCGTCCGCACCCTGAAGGGTGAGGATGCCGAAGGCAGCCGAGACCCTGGGGTCGCCGTTCACGTCGGTCGGCACGGTGGAAGCATCGCCGCTACCGGCCGGGATCGTTACGGCGCCAATCGTGGCTGAAACGCCGTTATCGACGGCGTTGCCATAGGCGATCGCGCGGTCGAGATTGCTGCTGTTGGCAAGGTTGCTCGTCGAAACAGAGGCCGTCCTGAGGGTGAACAGGCCGCGTGCCTGCGCGCCGACGACGCTGTTCTGGCCAGCCGTCTGGCTATGGGCGATGCCGGCGCCGCTATCAGTCGATGTCCCGGCCAGCACGATCCTGGCCGACGCGTCGTTGCCGCTGGCTATTCCTTCCTGCGTGTTGCCGGTGAGGGCGAGCCTGCTGTCCGACACGGTGCCGGCATTCAATCCGATGGTCGACCCGACGATATCGCCATAGGTCAGGGTATCGGTCGTGCTCTGCCGATTGGCGATGACGGTTGCGCTATTGGCGGTGGCGCCGGACAGGCCCGCAGTCAGCGATGTGGGGCCATAATGATCGTCATAAGCGAGAGCATCGGGCGCGATGGCCAGTGTCGCCTGGTTGGTGCGTGCCGCGCCGCTGATGACATTATCCGTCACGGCTGCATTCGAATGGTCCATGCCGCCAGCGACATCCTGGTCGGGCGGGTTGCTTGCCACAGCTCTTGTGGTGCCGCTGGGGGCATTCTGATGATTGGCAAGCGCGCGGACACCGGTTGCTTGCGCGGCAGCGACCTCGGCCGATGCGGGGGGCATCCCAAGGATGATCGCAATGGCTGCGCCAGTGCTGCCGAGAAGATGGAGGCGAACTGAGCGGGCGGGTCGGGAAGTGACAGTCATCCGGGATACTCCTGGAGCGAGGGACGGTCGGGGGCGGGGATGGGCGGGGCACCTCCCTTCTTGATGGAGCTCGCGCACTGGCTGAGCCGACGCGACAAAGGGGTGGTGTGCTAGGTTCGCGGACTGCGGCGACCGGGGGGCGGCCCGGCAACGAGTGGCGTGGGGGGCGAGGGTGTCCAGCTCCGCTTCGCCACACATGGTGTGGGATCAATCTTCGTGACCGCACCGACGAGACGCAGGGTTGCTTCTTCGAGCGCGGTGCGGATCCCGAGCTGGAGCGGCTCCTGTCTCTTGGCGCCGAGACTGACGTCGAACAGGCTGGAGCCGAAGAATCGGAACAGCCCGAACCCGATTTCGTAGCCGGTGAACTGCTTGGTAAGACTGACGGTCTTCACGACCAGCAGGGACCGGGTGTCGACGATGCGCAGGTCGATCGCGACAGACTGGGTGTAGGTTCGCGCCTTGGGGACGATCTGACCGACGCCTGCTTCGACGCCGCCCGAACGGATATTGTAGTTGAGCTCGGTGATGCCGCCGACGATATAGTAGTCGGAAGGACGGATGCTGCCACCATAATAAGGCAGCCATGGCACTTTGTCCGTGCCGGATGGTCCGACCAGGTCATGCGCGCGGCCGTCGCCCAGCTGCCGGCGATCACTATAGGCGAGCTCGCGCTCGGCGATCGCGGAATCGAACCGTTCGGCCAGGGACACGGCGTCGCCGAGCTTGCCCAGTGCCGAACTGACCATCAGCGCACCGCCCTGGGTGATCGTATTGCCTTCGCCGACCGAAAATTTGCCGGTATGGTCGCGGACCTCTCCGACGCTGATCACGACTGGTTGGAGACGATGTGCGATGAGCTCGGCCGCGAGGCAGGAGAGAGCGGGATCCATTGGCGTGCGATTGTCGCGCACGACCGGGCCGACCAGGGTTGGGGTCTCTCCGTGGCCGAGGCGTACCCGGTATGGGCTTGCCCGGTATGGGCTTGTGCAGCCGACGAGGCTCAACGCCGTCAACGCGGCAGCTGCCGGACGCCCGCAACGCTTCGCCAGGGGGGCTGCTCGATATTTTCCGCGGCGCATCAGTTAAGGGCTCCGAACGCGCAGGCGGTGCCGTCCCGTATGCTTGCTGTCTGGTCGCCGCTGTTTCGCTGCGTGGAATTGAGCACTTGCCGAGCCGTCCCGCGAACGGTGGCGCCGGTATCGCCGGTGAGGCCCGAGGAAACCGCCCCTTCGTTGTTCTGCTCGGCACGAACCGTCGTGCCGGATCGATCCTCGCCGATATTCGACTCATTCTCATTGCCGATCGCGGTCGAGGTGGCGCCGGTCACGGTGGGCGAATTGGCGAGCGCGGCCTGACTGCCGCTATTGCCCGTCGAGGTCGCCGCGATCGAGCAATTATACTGACGGGCGATATTGGTCGTGTAGGCGGGCGTGGCGTAATAGCCGCCGGCACGCTTCTGGATCAGGTCGAGGATCGCGGCCTGATTGACCCGGTCCGCTGTTGCCCGAAACTGCCAGGCGAGGCTCTCGCTATAATTGTTGGCGTATGCAGTTGTGGGAGATGCCAGCATCGCGATGATCGCAAGCCTGCAAAAGGCATCGCCTGATTTTCTTGCGTAGCGGGCGAGGCACGGAGTCGCGGTCCGAATAGCTGAACGGTAAGGCGTTCTCGGCGGCGCAGGGGATGAAACAGGCATGGATTGGGCTTTCGTCGCTGGATGGGGATGGTCAGTCCCGAGAGACGTTTTCTGCCCCCGTTCACCTCGCGTGCGCAGTTCCTCAATGCCGCCAGACTTCGCCACAGCTCGCCAGCGCGAACCGGGGCCGCGGGTCTGGACGGTGACGCCGAGCTGGAAATGCGGCGCCACTTCCTGGCTCATCGCGAAATCGCCGACGCTATAGGGCTTGATGCGATAGAGGCGGTAACCGGGGCTGCCGCTAAATTCGTTCGCATATTGCGGGCCGGTGTATTTCTGGTTGAAGGCGAGGCGGAAACCCCCGTTGCGATAGATGAAGCCGCCGGCGGCCGTCGTGAACGGCGCCTTGGCGATCTGAGCACCGGTGGTGACGCTCTTGGCGGAATTATACGATCCGTTGGCGAACAGGGTGAGGCCATGGAACGGCATGTAGCTGATTTGCCCTTCGACGCCCTTGTAACGGACCTTGCCGATGTTGATCAGCAACGTGGTGTCGCAGCCGGCAGTGGTGCAGGTGCCGATCTTGTTGTCGACGTTGACCATGTAGCCATCGACGTCGAGCGAGACCTTCGATCCGTGCCAGACGGTCCCGACCTGATAGTTGGTCGATGTCTGCGGCTTGAGGGCGTCGAGGGCGGTCGAAAGCGAGCCGGAGGTCGAATAGAAGCTCGACAGGTCCGGCACGTACATGCCCTGCGCATATTGGGCGTAGAAGGACCAGTTGGTCTGCACTGCCCAGTTCGCGGTGACGAAGGGCAGGGCCTTGGTCCAGGTCGCGCTGGTGTCGAGCGGTGCGCGCGATTTCTGGTTTACCAGCGCGTCGATCGAGCGCGTGAAATGGACATATTTGACGCCCGGCGTGATCGAAAGGCTTTCGACGGGACGGAACTCGAACTCGCCGAAGAGCTGGTACTGATTCCACTTCGAATGCTGCAGATATTGGGCGTTGGCGAGAGCGGTAGAGGGCAGCGCGTTTTGTGCGGCGGTGCCGTTGCCGTTGTTGAACTTCTCGTTGAAGCTGGGGGCGCCCGTCGTCATGTCGAGGTCGATCAGATGACGGTCGGTGACCGCATGTTCGAACCAGCCGCCGAGGCGGATCTTGCCCATCGAGAAATCATAGTTGATCTGGCCGATATAGCCGAGCACGCGATATTTGTTCAGCTTGTTATAGCCAAGCACGTCGCTCGCCGGACCTTTGACCGCAACATAAGGCGAGGCTGGTGTGCCCGCCCCGCTGAACCCTGAGATGACGCCACCGGAATTCTGGGTGAACACCGGCGTGAAATTCCCGGGCTGGGTCGGGATCGCGACCGACGTACTGCCGTTGCCCGACATCGTGTTGTTCGTATAGCCGTACATATAGGCGCGATTGTCCATCGAGAACCCGCTGCCCAGTTCGCTTTGCAAGCGAATATACGAGAAATCGGTGGTCTTGTCGGTGCGATTATACTTGTAATAGCTGGCAAGCGCCGGGTTGTTCGTCATCCCGTAATTCTTGCCATAGAGCCCGATGTCGGAGGTCGCCGCGCAATTCGTGCCGGTAAGCTGGGTGAGCTGGTTGCCCGCTCCATCGATCGCCGTCGCCACCTTGCCGGCGTTGGAGGAAATCGCGGTCGTGCTGCCGCAGGTCGCCCCCTTCGCCACGTCCGACTGGTAATAGAAATTGCGGTTCCACGTGCTCATCACGGTCAGCGTATTGGCCGACCCGATCGGGATGACTGCCTTCCCGTACAGGTTCTTGCCGGCGACCGGCGAATAGGTCAGCGCGCCGTCCGACCGCATATACTGGCCGGTCAGCACGATACGCGTGCCGCCGAGGCTGTCGATCTTGCCGCTCTGGAATTCCGCGCGCCCCATGAAGCTGTTCCAGTTGCCGAGGATGCCCTCGATCTGGCCACCCATCGTGTCCTTCACCGCGCGCGAATACATGTTGATGTTGCCGCCATAGCTCGCCTGGCCAAGCTGGCTGGCATTGCCGGGACCGCGGTCGACGACGACTGTCTCGATCGTGTTCGACGGGAAGAAGGCGGTCGAATGGTGCGTCGGGTTGTTGGTGTCGCCGAAGGGAATCGAATCGTAGGTGACGTTGTATTCGCCGTCCTGGAAGCCGCGGATTGTCGCCTTGGTCTCGCCAAAGCCATAGCCATTGCCGGCGCCGGAGATCGAAACACCCGGGGTGAGCGCGATCAGTTCGTTGAAATCGGCGGCCGGCGTGATGTTGTCGATATAGTCGCGGCTGACAGCGGATTGCGGCTGGGTCGTGGTGAGGGAGGCGGTGATCGGCGCGCTCTGTGCTGTCTTCGATCCGGTGACGATGATATCCGACGAGGTCAGCGATTGTTTGTCGTTGGCCTGCCCGGCTTCATTGGCGCTGGTGCTTTGCGGGACGCTGTCCACGGGCTCCGCCGGTCCGGTCGGCGCGGCATAGGCATTGGTGGCGAGCGCAGAGAGGCTGATGGCGGCGCACAGCGCCGCGCGCGAATAGGATTTCATGTTCCGGGTCCCCCCTTAGGGTGTGTTCTGAAAGGTCAGTTGGCGAGGCGGGCGAGCTCGGCGCGCGCAGCTGCGATGCGGGGGGCGGCGGCCGGGCTGGCGAGGATGCGCCCAACGACGAACGAGGCGATCGCATGGCTTGCCTCGGTATCGGACGGGAAATGCACGCCGCAGATTTCGCGGCTCAACGCATAGTCACGAGCCCTGTCGAGAACAGCCTTGGCCTTGGTCGGGGCGAGGGTCGCGAGCATCAGGCCGACCGAATAGCCGAGCGTGGAATGGCCGCTGGGATAGCTGCGCGTCGGCTTCTTGCCCTTGCCGGCATCGCAATTGGGCAGCGTCGCATCGACGCCCCACGGACGGATACGGCCAAAATGCTCCTTGGCGATATTGGCGGCGAGATTGGCGTCGCCATGGACAAGCGTGAGCAATTCCCAGGTTGCCGGCAGTGTCTTGAGATCGACACCCATCGCCTCATTGAAGATCGACGGATCTTCATGCGCGTCGTCGCGCCGGGCCTGCTCGAGGCGCTCGGGCGAGGTGCCTGCGATCAGCGCATGGAGATAGGCGAGCTCGAGCTTCTCGATCTCCGAACCGCGCGCGGGCGGCGCCGGCACCATCCCGTCCGGCGGGAAATCCTCGGCGCGAAGCAGCTTGAAGCTGGGCGTGGGCTTGGCGGCCGGGACGGCCTGGGCCTGAATCGTGGAGGGTGCGGTGAGCGTGAGGCCGGCAAGAAGCAGGCAGGAGGCGAGGCGCAGGGTCATGTCAATGGACTCCAGTCGTTCAGAAGGATCAGGATCGGGCTGGGGCGACGACCAGCACGACGAAACTGCCGGGAACCGGCTTGCCGCGCTTTGCGCCGGGCTCTGGCGATGCGAGCGTCGCGGTCGGCAGGTAGATGCGACCATCGCGCGGATCGATCGCGCCGGTCTTGGCGCCGACCTGCGTCGTGATCGTGCCGGCAATGCGGATACGGGCGGCGTCGCGTATGTCGACCGCGACCAATGTGCCGCTGCCGCCACACGGGATGAAGGCAAGGCCACGCGCTTCGTCCGCCAGTACCGCATCGGGATCGGCGCCAATTGCGAGCTTGCCGGCCACCTTGCCCGTCGCGGTATCGACCACCATCGCGACACGATTGGCGCAGGCGCTGATCAACCGCTTGCCGCCCGCGACCAGCGCGAGGCCGGTCGGGCCGTCGCAGCCGGTCAGCGCGATCGTCTTCACCAAACGGCGTGCCTTGAGATCGAGCACCGCGATGGCGTTCTTGTCCTCGATATTGACGAACGCGCCGCCCTTGCCATCGGCGACACCGAACTCGAGCCCGCCGCCGACATCGATCTTGTCGACCAGCACACGTCGCTCCGGATCGATCAACGCGACCGTGCCG
Organism: Pseudomonadota bacterium; assembly: GCA_040388155.1. GTDB lineage: Bacteria > Pseudomonadota > Alphaproteobacteria > Sphingomonadales > Sphingomonadaceae > Sphingomonas. Next base: position 80,643 of record JAZKCJ010000013.1, on the reverse strand, counting down.
TCGCCGCCGTTCATCACCGCGAGCAAGCCGGTGGCCGGATCGACGAAGGCCGCATCGGGCTTCTTGCCGGTCGCGACCTCGGCGAGTACCGCGCCGGTCGCCGCGTCGATGAAGCGGGCGAGGCCTGTGTCACCGTCGGTCTCGATCAGGGTCTTTCCGTTCGCCAGCGGCAGTATCGCATGGGCACGCTGAGCGCTCGCCAGCGCGGAGGTCACTTTGCGGCTTGCCAGATCGACGGCCATGATGGCGTTGGAGCGTGCGACATAGAGCCGCCCGGTCCCTGCATCGACACGGGCATAATCCCAGCCGCCATCCGCACCCGGAATTCGGCCCTCGACCCGGTAGCCGGCATCTTGTGCCGGCTGCGCGAGACCGCCGACAGGCGCGAGAATCCAGGCCGTGGCAAGCGCCACAGCACAGCATTTTTTGATCATGTTTCAATCCATCCCGAACAAGCCGGCATATCGCTCCGGCGACGGCTGGGTCCGGCTAGGTCTGCTGGATGACAGCCTCGTGACTCATCGGCGGCTGAAAAGGGCTCAAAGGCCAAGGTTGCAAAATTAGAATGTGGCGGCCGTGTCGACGGCCGGGAAATGCACCCGGACGATCAATCCCGGCGCGGCATCGGCAAGCACGATCTCAGCTTCGTGGAAGACCGCGATGGCCGCGACAAGCGCAAGGCCCAACCCGTGTCCCGGTGTACTGCGGCTGCGCTCGAGCCGCACGAAGCGGCGCAGCACGTCCTGGCGATCGCTGGCCGGTATCCCGGGTCCGTCGTCGCTGACGGTGAGCGCGATCCTGTCTCCCTCGCGCACCAGTGAAACACGCGTGGTGCTGCGTTCGGGTGTGTGTACTCCGGCATTCTCGATGAGATTGACGAGCAACTGGTTGAACAGATCGGCATCGCCGCGGATTGCGCAGGGCTGGCATTCCTCCAGCGTCAGATTCCGCGATGCGTCCGCAAGGGCGGGGGCATAGGATTCGACCACATCCTCTACCAACGGATCAAGCCGGATCACGGCCATTTGCGCCTTGCGGCGCCCCGCCTGGATTTCGCCGATCCGCAACAGGGCCGTGAACAGCCGCAGAATGTCGTCGCACTCGCGCTCGGCGGCGGCGATCAGCGTGCGGCGTTCCGTCTCGCCAAGGCCATCTTCCGACGCCTCGCGCAGCGTGGCCTGCAGGCGTGTCAGCGGCGTGCGCAGATCGTGCGATATGTCGCTCGAGACCTGCCGCAGATTATCCATCAGTGCCTGGTTGCGATCCAGCATCCGGTTGAAGACGTGCGCCTGGTCCGCGAAGGTGCCTCCCAGGGAATCGATCGGTACGCGTCGTGAATAGTCGCCGGCGATGATGGCGTTCGCAGTGGTGCCGATCGCGGCAACGCGCGCGGAGATCAACCTGCCAAGCAACAGACTGGTGAGAAATCCGACGCCTGCCGACAGCGCGAGCGCCGCACCGACGAGCGGCCACAGGATCTTGCCCAGATCCTCGACCGACTGGCTTTCCGCAACGATCGTGAGTTGCCCGCCGTCGGGAAGGGCGATCGGCACGGCGCGTGCCCGTTCCCAATCTTCGCCGGGCTGACGGACCCATTCGGTTCCACTGACTTCCACTGCGCCGGCGACCAGCGTGCCGCGCGAATCGAGAAGGCGATGGCCGATGCTGCTGATCTCCCGCTGTGCCGTGCGCTCGCGGATGCGCGCCGCGATCTCCATCGTACCGGGCGCGCGCCCGGCAACCGGCGCGAACAGCCGTTCGCGCTCGCGCAGGATCCGCCCGTCCTGCACGCGATCGAAGGCGACGCCCGCCAGGGTATAGAGCGCCGCCCCGATCGCCGCCGACCCGATCGCGAAGATCAGGCCGAACAGCCCGGCAAACCCCCTGATACTGCGCGGCCTGAGCCAGTCAGGCATCATGGACTGTGCGCAGGACATAGCCGAAACCGCGCGCCGTTTCGATCGGATCGGGGCCACCGCCGGCGACAAGCTTCGATCGCAGCCGGCTCATGTTGCTTTCGATGATGTTGGTCGTCGGCTCGAACGAATAGCCCCAGACCGCTTCGATCAGCATCTTCCGCGTCATCGGTCGGTCGGTGTTGCGCATCAGCTCCGCGAGCAGCGCAAATTCCTTCTTGTTGAGATGCAGCGGCTTGCCGCATCGAGATGCGCGGAAGGTGGTGAGGACGATCTCCAGATCGCCGGCGCGCAGGATGTCGCCCCGATCGCCGTTCCCTCCACGCCGCATGATCGCGTTCAGTCGCGAGATCACTTCCGCCATATCGAATGGCTTGACCAGATAATCGTCCGCGCCTGCGTCGAGGCCTTCGATCCGGTCTTCCAGCGTGCCGAGCGCGCTCAGCATCAGCACAGGCACTTTGCACGGCCTGCGCCGCAACACCTCCATGCCGTCAAGCCTCGGCAGCATCCGGTCGAGCACCATCGCGTCATATCGGCGCTGTCCCAGATGCGAGAGGGCCTCCTCGCCGGTTTCCGCGATCTCGCAGTCCAGCCCATGCCGGCTGAGGCCGCGTTCGAGAAGCGCCGCGATTCCTCCGTCATCTTCGACGATCAGTATTTTCATGGCGGCTGCGTCCCTGTTCCGTTTCTCCTTTGCGGGACTTTTGTGACAGGCCAGCGATGCTTGCACTGCCCGTTCGAGGGGGCGGGCAGGGGCGGGCGCGAAGATTGCAAAGTTAGAATGTTTCACCCCCTTTATCGCGTCCGCGGCGATGACCCATAAGCCCGCGCAACCAGTCACGAATGGAGCGACAATGATGCCGGCGTCTTCCGTCCCAGGGCGACGCCTCGGGCGCGCCCTGCTGTTGTGCCTCGCCGCCGCGCCCGCCGCGCTCGCCATCGGCGAGGCACGGGCGCAGGGGGAGGAAGCCCATGCGCAGGAGCAACAGGACATTGTGGTCACGGCGCCGAGCCAGCGCGGCACGGCCGGCGGCCCGATCGCTCCCGAGCTCTCGATCGATGCGGGGGCCATATCCGCGATGGGGGCAAGTACGCTCGCAGATGTCATCGCGCAGCTTTCAGCGCAGACCGGCGGCACCCAGACCCGCGCGGGCAGCAGTACCATTGTGCTGCTCAACGGGCGGCGCATCTCATCGACCAACGAGATCGCCAAGCTGCCGCCGGAAGCAGTGGCACGCGTGGAGATATTGCCGGAGGAAGCCGCGATCCGCTTCGGCTATCCGGCGTACCAGAAGGTCGTCAACGTCGTCCTGCTGCCGAGCTTCGCCTCCGTCACGGGAGAGCTGGAGGATCGCCTGACGCAGGCGACCACGCGCAACGATTTCAACACCGAGGCCAATATCGTCCGTATCGCAGGCGACAACCGCGTCACCTTGGATCTGCAATATCAGGTTGGCGACGACCTGACCGAGGCGCGGCGCGGGATCGTCGGCGCGGCGCCGCGGCGCACGCTGGTGCCGTTGACGCATCAGTTCACCGCCAATGGGGTGTTTGCCCGCGCACTCGATGACGGCCTCGGCTTCACCGCCAATGCGCTCTATGACCGGCTGACCTCGCGGGCGATGCTCGGCCCGATGCGCTCCGATCCCGCGCGGGGGCTGGAGCGGACCACGACGACTGATACCGGACATCTGGGCGGCGTCCTCAATGGGGCGCTTGGCAGTTGGAAATGGTCGGCCACCGCCAACCTTGATCATGTCGCCTCCGTAGTGCGGACCGAGGCCGATGGCGCATCGCCGGCGCGCAGCAGCAGCGGGATCGACGATCTGCTCGCGCTCGATGCGGTCGCCAATGGCGCATTGTTCGCGGTTCCCGCTGGTCAGGCGGCCCTCAGCGTCCGGGCGGGGGCCAGCGGCGAGCGTTTGTTGGCGCGCGACGAGGACGGCATCAATCGCCAGCTCACGCGACGGGTGGTTGGCGGCCAGTTCGCGCTCGACCTGCCGCTGCTCCCCAAGCAAAGTGCGATAGGCGCACTCTCCGCCGGAGCGAATGTCGCCTTTCATGACTATTCGGATACGTCGGCACCCATCGATCGCGGCTGGACACTGACCTGGGCGCCGAGGCCGATGCTGGGCCTGCTCGTAGCGGGCAGCCGTGAAGCCGCTCTCCCGACAATCCGCCAGCTCGGGACCCCGCTGACCGCGACGCCCGACATCCGTTTCTACGATTATGGCACGGGGCGGAGCGTCATTGCCGCACGGTTGGACGGTGGCGATCCCGCGCTGTGCCATGACGTCCGAACGCTGTTCAAGATCGAAGCGACGTTCAGGCCAAGCAAAGCCTGGTCGCTGATCGCGACCTATACCGATGCGACGACGCGCGACGCGATCCTCGCTTTCCCGGGTATCTCGCCCGCGTTCGAGGCGGCGTTCCCACGCCGGATTCAGCGTGATGCCACCGGCGCGATCACCACCGTCGACATGCGCCCGCTCAACATCGCCGGCGAGACGCGTCGCGATCTGCGCTTTGGCATCAACTTCAGCAGATCCTGGGCAGGCTCCGGCGGCGTGAAGCTGCCGGGGGGCGGCTCGTTCGGCGGCGGCCATAGTTTTGGCACGAGCGGTACGACACTCCAGTTCGCGGTCTATGATACCTGGCATCTGTCAGACCGGGTCGTGCTTGCGCCTGGTCAGACTCCGCTCGATCTTGTCGGTGGCAACCAGCTCGGCGAAGGCCTGCGTGTCGGGCGCCACGCGCTCGATGCGCAGTTGAGCGCGACGCATCACGGTTTCGGTCTGCGCGCCAATGCGACCTGGCGTGGCAACGAAGATGTCGCGCCGGGAATGCCGGGCGCGCTCGGCTTCGACGAGCCCGTCACGGTCAACCTGCGGCTGTTCTTTTTCCCGGCCCAGCAGACGCGGCTGCGGCGGGCAATGCCGTGGCTGGAGGGAGTCCGCTTCCTGCTCGCCATCGACAATCTGCTCGATCAGGCCACCAATGTGCGCGATCGGTTCGGCACCGTGCCGCTCGCTTATCAGCGCGGCTATCTCGATCCGCTCGGCAGGTCGTTCCGGTTCAGCATCCGCAAGACTCTGGAATAATCGCCTCGCACCTACCTTACGAATTCACAATTATGCGGTCGTGAAGGGCTCGCCTATGCCGACGGCCTGGGGATTGATGCCGTCATATGCTTATTGCCTTCCTGTTCGCCGCAGCGCTCGTGGCCTTCGCGATCAGCACTGTCGCTGGAGGTGGCGCCGGACTGATCCTGATGCCCATCCTGGCGTTGCTGGTTCCGACCGCAGAGGTACCGGCGGCATTGTCCCTGGGCACCGCCGCGAGTTCGGTATCGCGGACGTTCGTCTTCTGGCGATCGGTTCGATGGGACATCGTGCGCCTGTTCGTGCCGATCGCCCTGCCGTTCGCCGCATTGGGCGTATGGCTGCTGTCGTGGTTCGATCCCGTCTATGTGAAGCTGATTCTGGGGATCTTTCTGGTCGCCAATCTGCTGTTGCTGTTCATTCCCAAATTCCTTTCCGCGCGCCCCAGGTCCAGGCGCGTTTCAGCGCGATCCGTCAGGCTGATAGGCGCCGCGGCTGGTCTGCTCTCGGGGTTCACCGGCCAGGTCGGACTGCTCTTTAATCGCTTCTATCTGCGGATGGGCATGGAGAAATCGGAGATCGTCGCCACCCGCGCGCTGAACGAACTCCTGCTGCACGTGCTGAAGATCGTCCTCTATGCGGGGTTGGGATTGTTGACGGCGAGAAGCCTGATGGCCGGCGCGGTGGTGGCGATCGCGGCGCTGGCGGCATCCTTCCTGATGAAATGGGGGATGCCCTACATTCGGGAGCATCATTTTCACCTTGCCGGCAATGTCGCGATGGCGGTGGCGGGGGTGAGCATGATGGCCTCGGCGGCGCCGGTGGTGCTGTTGAAGAATCATGCCGGTGTTCGATATCACACCAGTCCGGCGGAGGCTGAGGTCCACGCATTCTGGGGCTCGCGCCATTATTCGCTGATCTGGAACGATCGCCGCGGAATCGGTGTCGAAAAGGGGCTGTCGCTGACCAAGCTCGCGCGGCGCTACGGCAATGTGATTCCAGCTGCAGCTTATGGGACTTTTATCGTCGCTGCGAGCAAGGTCGAATGGATCGATGGAGAGCAGCTGGAACTGCACTATGCAGCCAGGAATCGCCGTTGGAAGACGGTGCTCGATCTGGAGGACTGAGCGTGCTGGTGATTCCGCACCTCGGCACCGATTGGCCCGCATCTCCCTGCAACACCCTTTTAATCTCAAGCTTGCCTGATGACGTTAGGCGGGGTGGTTGCATGCCGATCGTTGATGAAGCGATCAAAGACGTCATCGCGGCGATGAAGGCCCATACGGATGGGTGCTCCGCGCCCTTTTCTACAAACCTTCTTTCCAACGTACTTGCTGAATTGAGAAAGATGAAAGCGAGCGCTGATTACCTCCCGACCTATCCACGGTTTCTTCTCGACCGGGAGGACGCAGCGCAGCCGCTAGGCGAAAAGCTGATTGAGATCGGGTATCACAGACGGCAATCGGTTAAGCGAAGGCGCTGACCTTCTGCGATATGGGCGTTGCCGATCGCCCCGAGGAGTTTGGGTCGTCTCTAGATGAGCCGCGTCGGGCGCCTCGGCCGTCCAGGCGATCGCCTAACCGGCCGGGCCCTGATAATATTCACCGACAACGATGACAGCCATAGCGGTTGCCAGTTCTGGCGTTGCGATAATGGCCACCCCTGTGGCTGGAGCCGCTGTAGGATCCCGCATAGTGCCCGCCATGGGTGGTTGTGTGGGTCGAGCCGGAATAATGGACCCGACCGCCGTAGCTATGGCCTCCGCGTGCCATGGCCGGCGCGGAGATGATCGCAACCAAGGCGAGCGCGACAGTTGAGAATTTGAACATGGATGTCCCCCTGTGCGGACGAGTCGCCGCGTCATGGAGAGTTTGCCTTCGTGACGACTGAAGCAAGCCTGGGAATGGGCCGATATGGTGCCATTTGCACGCTCGGCGCAGCCTGCGCTGCAAGGCGCGTCGACTGACATCGGCGACCATCGAAGATTGCCGATCCGGCTGAGGCGACAACGACGTCCTGCAGCAATGCACGTGAGATACCGGTCATCGCGAATATCTTGAAAGCAGGTACGGTCAGCACCGGCTCAAGCAGCAAAATTGCGATCATTCCCAGTCCCTGCGCGACGCTGGTCCATCCCGCCCAGTTCATCTTGAATGCGTCGGCTCGCGCGGCCTTCCAACGGGCGCTGGTTCCAAGAAAACTGCAGCGCGGGCGCCGCTTCGGCCCCCGGGCACTCCGATCGTCGTCTCTCCTCTCTGAATGCCGACATGGAAAGTTCGTTCACTGGCTCCCCGCGTCAGGCCCGCCTGCGCGGCGCAGCGCCTAGATCTCGGGTTCGTAAACCGTTCTCAGTGAACGCCCCTGCAAATAGGTAACGATCTTCGGCCGGGCATGAGCCGGCAGCGCCTCGCCGCCAACGACGAGCAGCTTTGCAAATTCGGTATAGACCTGCCCGAACTCCTTGCTGTCCGGCGACATATAGATTGCCCACAAACGGGCATTCTGCCTGGCACCGGGCGACAGCTTCCGCCACGCCGCGTCGAGCCGCTCCGGTGTCAGCTTCAGTTCCTGCTGCAGCCAGGTCTCCGCGAGGAGCTGGAGCATGAAGCCGGATTCTGCGCGATGAAACGCTGCCTCATTGTCCGCGTTCATCCCGCACGCCGGTTCCACGGCGTCGACCTCGGGCTTGACCTGCGCGATCAGAGCAAGCGGCCCTTGCGCAAGGCCAGCGTCCAACGCCGCCTTGCGGGAGGCCTGTGGAAGCGATTTCCATACGCATTCGCCTGGTGTGGATGGTGTCGCCCGTATGGGCGAGGTCACGGCAATCAGGCCAAGGGCCACGAAAGGCACCAGCACATCAACTCTCCCAGATGTCCGCCACGGGCCGATGCTTACCGGTCAGGCGCAAGCTTTTGGCAACCAAGCTGATTGGCCAGCGTCTGCCACGGAATGGCGGCCGCCTTGGTCAATTGCCGGATTCGTTGCCCGAACCGGATGACGGGCGCTCCCTTGAAATAGACGCACCTGCCACGATCGACGATCTGGCCGGTCTTCAGGTTTATGCTGATGGAAAGCCGTGGCCGGTCGTTCACATAATAGATCACCGATGTGTAACCAGGCAGCTTGTCGAGCGCCGGATCGACGATGTCGAAAACAGCGACCTTCGGATCCGCTGGCCGGCCTTCCCATTCTGCCGCGGCGGCACGTGCCACATCGATAAAGTCCGATGTCGCAATGAACACGTCCTGCGGGCTGCCGCCCGCCAGCGCTGCTGCTGCGGCCATCAGCTTCATGGACATTTCATGCGCCTTTTCGTGTCGTTGATGATGCCGGCCAGATAGCTCACGAAATCGTCCCGTCCGCCGGTCTTCGAGTTGCCGGTATTGAAGTTTGCACGGACGAGCGCCTGTCCGAATGCCGTAGGGTCGGTAATACCCCGAACTGCATTGCCGTACATTGCGGCGAAGGAGCGGGCTGACGTTTCATAGGAGGCAAATCGCGACATCGGACCGTCTTTGAGGCTCGGTATCGTGGCAATTTGATAGGGCACTCGGGCACTGGCATGCTGCGAGAAATAATTGTTCGCGGTATTCGCAATCCGTCCCGTGCCCCACTGCGATTCCTGCGCTGACAATCCGAGAATCATTTCAGTCGGGAGGTTGAGCGATTTGGCCACCGCCGCTGCATCGGATCGATGCGCCTTCACGAAGTCGACTGCAGCCGTATTGTTGCAGCGTGGATCCTTCGCTTGCGGCGCGGCCTGCGGGGAAGCCCCGGCTCCCGGCGCTGAGGCGGGCGCGCTGCTGGGCCCGCCATAATAACGCGTATATTCGTCCTGGCTCATGCCGTTGGGATGCGCTTTTCCGCCACCTCCGCAGACGACGATCTCGTCGGGATCCGAACTGTGGCAACGGTTGCCGTAGACGACGATGTCGTCACCAGTGCCGTTTGGATCGGTTCCGTTGACAGGGTCGCTGCCGGTATAATTGTACCAGTTGAGCCCATCCGCATAGCCGGTGGGGTCGGTCTGCATGAATCTGCCCAGCGTCGGCGAGTACATGCGAGCCTTGTAATAATAGAGGCCGACTGCCGGTAGAAATACCTGGCCGGTATATCTGAACCGGCCAACATCGCCCGACTTGTCCTGTGGAATGCCAAATTCGTCGTACGATGCCAAAGCCGAGCGCGCGGCGCCAGCGTCGCTCGTCGCGATGACCGAACCACGCTCGTCGACGTGAAACCATTTGGGCGCCGTCAAGCCTGGCCCCTCATAGGCAAAGGAAGGCTCATCGCCCCCCGGGCCTGGAATGTAACGACGCAGGCGTGTGCCGCCGCCGTCATATTCAGCGGCAATCTGTCCGCCAATATATTGGAACCGTGTAACGGTACCGCCCGAGCTCACCTGATAGAGGCGACCGAGCGGGTCGTAGCTGAGCGTCGCGCCCGATGCGCTGGTGAGCAGGTTTTCGGCGCTGTAGCCATATGCCGAGGATCCGGAGGTCGTGAGATTGCCGCGCGCATCATAGGCGAAGCTGGTCGAGCCGGCCGCTGTGTATTGGTTCAGGCCAGTGGCGGTATAGTCGCGATCGACATTCACCGCCCCCGTCCAGGAATAGGAATCATTCGAGGACGTTCGCGATCCGATCTGGCCCGCAGGATTATAGGAAAATCCGAAGCTCACATTGTCAGCCGGATTGGCGAAGCCCTGCGACAGGCCGCTCAGTCGCGACACCGCATCGTAGCTGAAGCTCGTACCCGCCCCGTATCGCGTCGCCATCGACGTCCGGCGGCCGAGATCATCATATCCATAGGAGGTCATCAGCGTCGAGATTCCGGCTCCTTCATAGATTCCCAGCATCGCACCGGCAGTGTCGTAGGTGAACCCGGTGACCGCGCCGTCAGGCCAGGTGATCCGTGTACGGTTGCCTGCCGGGTCATATTGATAGCCGATCGTTCCCAACGGACCGGCTTCGCTCGTCTGCCTGCCCAGGGCATCCCAGTCGAGCGTCACTGAGTGGAGAGTCGTCGATGCGCTCTTCAACCGGTCGGCGAGGTCATAGCTGAAGACCACTGCCGGCTCGGTGCCTGGTAATGTCTTGGTGGCGACCCGGCCCAGCCCGTCATAGGCATAGGCGATGGTCGTCCCGTCACGGAGGCGCCGTGAGGTGATCGCCCCGTTCGCGTCATAGCCCAGTTGCTCATAGTCACCCGAGGTGCTTGCTCCTGCTCCCTTGGTCGTGGCCGGGAACTGCGTGACACTCAGCCGGTCGAACCCGTCATAGATGTAGCTGGTCAGGTTGTTCTCGGCATCGGTCAGCGTGCGGATCTTGCCATTGTCGGTATAGTCTGTCTTCTCCACTGACGCATCGGATGTGCCGTAAGCGGTGGATACTTCCCTGGGACGGCCTGCGCTATCGTAGGAGGTGACCCGTGTAATGCGATCGGGCCCGTCGCCGCCAGCGGTTCCCGCCACACAAGCCGATGCCGGCAACGACACGAAGGCCGTGGGATTCATCCGTACCGCAGTGCAATCGGGCCTGCCGAGCGCGTCATAGCTGAACTGGGTCAGTTTGTAGGTCGTTCCACCGGCGCTCACGGCGTGGGAAGTGCGCCGCCGGTTGGCATCGTAGGTGCTGGTGGTGACGAGGGACGCCGAGAAGGTGCCGCCCGGTGCATCGATCACCCCAAGGGTCACGGTATCGACAAGCCCGCGATTGTCATAATGGAAGCGCGTCGTGGGTCGTTTCCTGCCGCCTGGCCCGTCCGGATCGGATCCGATCGACGCGGTGAGGCTTCGGGTGCCATCATACTCAAAATAGATCGTATCGTCGGTACCGGATAACGGGCCGTCCTGGCTGATCAGGTTGCCGGCCGGATCATAGCCGTTCGCCGTTGTCGCGGAGATACTGCCGTCTCCGGCCGCCCGTGTAACGAGGCTCGATCGGAAGTTGCTGTCATAGGCAAATGTCGTCTTGGTTTCCGCGGCACTGCCGATGCAGGCCGGGGCAGACCCGGCGCTGCACGTCGAAATGGTGCTCAGTTGGGTGATACCGCCGGCGAGCGTATAGGTATATCGCGTTTCGGGCCGGTCTCCGCCGCTTGTCGGCGCAGGCCCTTTGACCGAGGTCAGGTTTCCCGACACATCATAGCTATAGTCGGTCACGTGGCCGAGCGCATCCGTCGTCGTTGCCGGCTGGTTGCACGCAGCGACATTCGTGCAGGGATAACTGGCCGAGGTCACGATATCGGCGAGGCCTGAACCGGGCTTTGCCTTGTAGGTGGTGGAGGTGGCGTTCCCGCGCGTATCGCGGACAAAGATGATCGCATTGCCTTCGGGCTGGGTGATCTTGCTTACCGCGCCGGCAATATATTCATAGCGCGTAACCTTGCCGAGTTCATTGACAAAATAGGTGAGCAATCCAGAGGAAAGATCGAACTTGAAGGTGCGGCTGGTCCCGCCCCGCGTGGTAGTGACCGTGCGCTCGCTCGTGGAATCGGCGTAGGAATAGGCTGTCGGGACACCGAAATTGGTGACCGCTGACACCTTGTCCCCGCTATACGACACCGTCATGTCGTCCGCTGAACTGCCCGGCAGCCGGATCGCGCTCAGTCCGTTCGGACCGAAAGTGTAGGTGGTGGTCCTTCCCTGCGCATCCGAAAAGGTGTTCACCCCGGAGAAAGTGGCGCTTGGCCTTGGTGTCGCGGCCGTGCACGCATTGGCCGTCGGGGAGCAGGCGTCGACATTGAGATTATATCCTGCAACCTTGACCAGGTTGAGCGCGGACGGAATCTGGCTCTGCGTCGTGATCGTATCGGCCTGGTATGTCAGTTGCAGGAAGTGCAGTTTGCTTGTGGAGATCGACTGAAGCCGCCTGACGACGATAGCGGTTATGCCTACGGGAACCTGCTGGTCCCGATAGTAATAGTTGATCACTTCTCCGTCCGTTTTCGTGACGGTATGGAGCATGATCCCAGAGGCCAGTCCCGTATAAATAAAATAAGGTGAATAGTCCTGATAGAATACATATTTCGTGCCATCGGAAGATGTATAGGTGTAGAATGATCCGGATCGGGTGAGTGTCGATCCAGTGCTGTCAATCGTGGAAAAGGTTGTGCCCGACAACGTAAACTGCTCCGCCTCGCCACCTATGCTGACAGTGTAGGTTGAGCCTGTTGCAGCGATGAATCCGGTCACGCTGTCGAGATATCTATTTCCGAGATACTGCCGGCGGTAGACGATATCCCCATCGGGGCCGATTGATGTTGGCGGCGTCGCTGCGTTCATCGTGCCTTGGAAGAGATCGACCCCGTTGTCATCGACGGTCTGGCGTATCGGCGCGGGCGTCAGCGTTGCCGATTGGGACAATGCCGGGGAGGCGATGCTTGCGAGCGCGGAAGCGCTGGAAAGCCATGATATTCTCGCGAAGAGATTGCCTCGATTGTTGCTGCCGCTCATACCGCCCCCATCGGAAATGGATCGCCCGGCAGTGCCATGGCGAGTAGTATATCAGCCCGTTAATGGAAGGCGCTGCCGTTTATGGTGCGCCCGTAACCTTCACTTTGACGCGGTTGTCAGTGTGGTCATGGCTATACTGGATTGTGACGCCATTGTTGACGGTGCCGGTATGTACAACCAGAACCAATCTTCCTTTGGCGTCATATGTATAGGTTATCGTTTCACTGGCTTGGGCTGCTTGAGTCCATAGCAATGCGAGCCCAGCAAGCGCGGGCGCTGCGAATAGCTTCATTCCCACTTCTCCCGCGAACCATTGTATCGATTCGGCGTCTCAAAGCTGCGGTCGGGAAAGTCTCATGTCAATTATTTTATGCTAAATTGAGCAAAAAATGAGGCATATTGTATATATTTCATTTAAATTCAAAGATATATTTATGCAAAGTTTTGCATAAATCCGATAATTAAACCTCGCCCTTTGGTGGCAACCGATGGGCGTCGGGCCGGGATCGCCCACTGGGGATATTGTGATTGATGGCGCATGAGGCGGGCTTGTTGCGCTGGCGACGGCGCCTGAGGTGCCTGCGCAGTTATTCCGGCGTTGTAGTCGAGCAGCGCGCCAGCGCGCATATGGTCAGCTTTCATGTTCGCGCTTTGCGCGGGTACCCGCGCACCTCCCTGGCAATCTTGGCCGCAGGGCGGGCCGGGGTGGCGACGATGCGTGTGCCATCATATGGGACACCGGCAAGCGATCCGGTGGCAGCCTCACGCCTCGTATGTGGGGTCGTTCGGCTTGGGTCGTGGGGGGCGAAAACGCACCCCCCTTGTTTTTGACCCTCTGCCTGACCTCGCACTCGTGCCAGTTCCCGCTGCCTCGGCAGCTCAGGGCCGCCGATTCCGTGGGGACAGGGCATGGACGATGATATCTTCAGGGCCGAACGCGCCAGGCGCGGCAGCCCCTATCTCAATACGGCGCAGGCAGCACATTATCTCGGCATCTCGGTCCGCACGCTGCAGCGACTGCGGGCACGGGGTGATGGACCGCTACCGCGCCGCCACGCGCGCATGGTCCAATATTACATCGACGATCTTCAGGCCTGGTCCCGGGCCCGGTCCGACGCGAAGGTCTTCATGAGCGCTCAACCTTGGTCATGACTCGACCCGAGCCGGCGCTTCAAGTCATGTTGCAAGATCGCCACGGGGAACTCGGCTCTCGCCGCCAGCTCGGCACCGCCCCTCGCTTGGCCATCATGGAGACGGTGAATGTCGGCCGTAGACCTGGTTGCTGTCGCGGGCATGGCTTCCGGCGGGTTCACCGGGGCGTTGAGGTCGCGGACCGGGCGGGCGCCCTATGCGTGGCTGACCGTCTGCTCATGGAACGTGCGGCAAAGCTCTTTGCGGTGGGGATGCCGATCACGCAGGCAGCCAGTTATGTCGGTTATCTGGACGCCGGCGAATTTGCCGCGGCATTTCGTCGTACGCTCGGATGTTTGCCGTCGGCTGGCGCAGCCGATGCGCCTGAGGCCGGGACCGCTATCGGCCTCGCGCTTCGCCGTCATTCGAGCAGCAGGGCGAGATTGCGCAGGCTCGACTCCATGCCGAGCCGGTGGTCCTCGGCGGTGATCGTCGGCGGCACGTTCTCCGCCGTCACCACGACCTTGGTGCCGTCCAGAACCGGGGTCAGCCGCGTCGTGATCGTCATCACGCCCTTATTGGCCGGGTCGTCGCTCTCGAATTCGGCCGCCTCGACGATCAGGTCGTCGGGGATGAGGTCGACGAAGCGGACGCGGACGATGTCGCTGTCCGCGGTCGACTTGCCGCGGCTGGCGCCGTCGGCATAGCGCAACTCCATGCGATAGCCGCCGCCGGGCTGTGCGTGGAACTCGGTGAGACGCGCGGTCATGCCGGCGGGCGCCCGCCATTTCACCAGGACCTCGGGATCGACATGGGCGCGGAAGATCGCCCGGGGCGTGGCGAGGATGACGCGCGAGGCGCTGTGGATCTCTTGGATCATGGTTCGGCATCCGTACCCGCCATGCAGGGCTGGGCCAATAACCGTTCCTAGGCAGGCGTTGGTGGCTGGTTTGGGTCGGGATCGGAGTTAGCATCTCGCGGTGCTGCGACGCCTTCGATGGAAGAATTGCCAATCCGCGATTTTGGAATGAGACTGACATGATGGAAGCACGAAACCGCCAGGCGCCGCTCCGCGAGGTCGTTACGGTGCGACGTCGTGCGCTCTTCGCCATTGTCCTGGCCGCGGCGCTGCTCGGGGGATGTGGGCAGTTGATCATTCTCGGCCATCCTGAGTAACCATATAATCGATCTCTTGGAATGCTTCATAATGTGACCATGAAGATATAAATTCTTCAGAATCTTTTTCAAATTCTATGACATCCCCAACAGGTATATCTTTTACAAATAGAGTAGAAGAAAGGCATTCATAATCACTGCCTATTTTTCAAGTGGCAATGACTCGCTCCCCAAAGGGGGTAATCGCACTCTGCTTCCAGAGAAAGCTGTAAATATAGTGGTATAAAATTACCTATTCGTTTCGTTGATGCTCCCCGTGACATTCACGGCATAAAACCAGTGCGTTACTATCTCGGCCACCGCCTTGGCTGATCGGCGGATCGTGATGTACTTGCGCTTGGTTACTAGATGTCGGAAGGCCTTTCTCACTTTGGTATTTTGAAGTGGCGTCTTGCAATATCGGCGGTCCGCCGCGCCTTCGGTTTCCGGACCTGGACGTCGGCGGGCAAGCGAGGATCGAAGCACTCCAGTCGGCGAGCAAGCGATGTCGTGATATTTTGATCGGCAGGGGTGGCCCGAAGAATATCCCTTGCGTGGGCTAAGGGCTGTGTTACTCAAGTAATGCACTTGAGGATGCCGAAGATGCAAATTCATTCTCACCGAGCGTGTTTGATCCTGATTTGCGGTATAGCCGCATCGTCGGTGATAGCGGTGACCACAGCTGCCGGCGCGCGTCAGGTTGACGCTGTAGAGCTGGTTGAAAACGGCCTGGTCTCCGCCGTCTCGATCAAGGGAGAGCCCGCCCAGCGACGCAGCATCCAGGACGAGATGAACCGGCTTCATGTGCCGGGGGTCAGCATAGCGGTCATCCGCAATGGCCAGGTCGCATGGGCGAAAGGCTATGGTTGGACGCGTGAGGGTGGGCTGCCTGTGACACCTGACACGCTTTTCCAGGCTGGCTCAATCAGCAAGCCCTTGACTGCCTTTGCCGCACTGCGCCTCGTCGACAAAGGCCAGCTCGACCTGGATAGCGACGTGAACGCCCGGCTCAAGGGCTGGAAGGTGCCAGTCCCGATGGGCACCCGGGTGACGCTTCGCGAGCTGCTCTCGCATACCGCCGGCACGACGGTGCACGGTTTTCCCGGTTATGCCGCAGGGTCGAAGATACCGACTGTAGAGGATGTACTCGCCGGAAGACCGCCAGCCGTCACCAAGCCGATACTGGTCGATACGGCGCCCGGCACATTATGGCGCTATTCGGGAGGCGGATACACGATCGTTCAGAAGCTTATCGGCGATGCTACCCGGAAATCTTTTGCCGATGTGCTGCGTGAGGAGGTGCTGCTTCCATCAGGCATGCGACGTAGCAGCTTTGCCCAACCTCTCGGCACGGCATTGCTGAAAAGTGCAGCGTGGCCGCACGACGCTTCGGGCAAGCCGCTAGCCGAGGGTCCCCATGTTTACCCTGAACTCGCTGCAGCCGGCCTGTGGACGACCCCAAGCGACCTCGCCCGATTTGCAATCGCTGTCCGAAAGGCCGGGACACACGCACCTGACTCGCTCCTGACGCCGGCAATGACGGATACGATGCTGACACCAATCAAAGCGGGCTACGGCATGGGATTGAACATCCTTGGTACTGGTCCAGCGCTGAGTTTCTCGCATGGTGGCAGCAACGCGGGTTACGAAAACACCTTCGTCATGTTTACCGGGAGCGGCGACGGAGCGGTCGTCATGTCGAACGGCGCGCAAGGGGGCGAACTGACCGGCGAAATCATCCGAAGCATTGCCAAGGCTTATGGGTGGTCGGCCTATGGTACTGTTGAACGACCATCCATCGAAGTTGCTCCAGCCAAGGCGATGGAGCTTGCCGGAGTGTATGAAGTCGCGAATCTCGGAGATTTTACTATCATTGCAAAACCCGCTGGCCTCGCCATTTCATTGAAGGATGGCGTCAGCGAACCACTTTATGCGATGTCTGACGGTCGATATTTTATTTTGTCGCAAGATATGGTTTTCTCGATCGATATTTCCAATGCGACAACAGTCGGCAGGCTTATCTCAGGTCCATTCGACGTCCCTTTCCGAAAGATTCGTTGAGCAAGCTGCATTGCGCTGATGGGTCTATGGCCCTTGAGCATCCCGCCTTCGATCTGTTCGCTGCCCGCACTGTGCTGAAAGAACTCAATCTGCCTGAACCGGAGTTGCGTCCCCAGCCCCGATGCCAACCGCACTTCGGTTCACACGCAGCCATGGAGAAAAGGGCGGCATCGGAATCGTGCTGGACACTGTGCGGCCACCAGCACCGCCCCGCGCGGGCCAGGTTGATCACTGCTCCGGAGCCTGCCTAGCTGCGTGTGACCGACAAGGTGAAGACGTAACGCTCGGCGTCGCCAGCAGCCGGCCTCGGCCGGCTGCGTCTCTCTTGACCGTTCACGCCATCAGCTCGCCGCAGATCGCGAGATCGCCGCCGATCATCGTCAATCCGATGCTGAATGACGAGACGATCCGGCTCGACGGCGTCATTCGCATGGCGCCGAGAAGATGCTGCTTCGGCACGGGAGCGATGAATAAGCGGACTGGCGGGCAATGATGGTAATGGGCCGGCCATGGCGAGGGGGCGAAGACGGAGCAGGGAACGGAGCGGGGCATGGACGCACACTGCCGGGCCGCTGCGCGTGCCCGGACAGGGTGCGGCGCCTGATCGCGGCCCCGCGGGCGCTCGCGTTCCGCGGCCAGGCGGCGCGCCCGATTTCGCTGGCCGGCGACAGGCCCCGCCGGCTGGCGCGAAGCCCGGCTCGACGCCGCTGATCCGCCCGCTCCACACGGGAGCCCGTTCCTTGTTGGGGGCCGGCGGTGCCCGCCGGCGGTTCGGAGGGTCGCCGCTGGCGCGGCGGCGTGTTTGTGGCCTCTCCCGGTGGCGCGGGAGAGGTGTGGTCAGCAGTCTGGTCGCTTGTCGCGCCCGGCAAGCGGCGCAATGCGCATGCGCTATTTCAACGGCAGAAATACTTCCGTGATCACCTCATGGGCCGATGCTTCGGGGATGAAGGACAGGCGGCGTCGACTATAGTGTGGAAAGTCACGCACTTCTTCCCCGCTGGCGGGAAGCCAGTCGCGGTAGAGGAACAGGGAGGCCGGCTCCAGATTGTTGGTGTTGCCCGGATACCGCAGCACCGCGCAGCGTCCACCCGGAATCACGCCGGTTTTCACGGTTTCGTCGTTCGCATCGATGGGCCGATCGATTTCAGCGCAGAGGTCCATACTATAGTCGGATGGATCTTCGGGGCACCGCTCGGACCGGAAGACCATGAACGTCGAACCGCTCTCTGGCGACAGGCCAGCGGCACTCTTCCAGGCCCTGAACCGTTGGATCGTTTCAGGAAGCCCGGCACGATCGCCACGATGTTCGATGATCGCGACCGGTGTTGGGGGGACGTCGCGGATCGTCACGTCGGCCTGTTCAAAAAGTATCTGCATGATCTTGCTCCTCGCATTGTCGAGAGGCCCGAAGGCCGCGAGCCACGTTGCCCAGTCGGGCGATTCCCTGAACGATGACGGCGATTGCTCGAGCCGTCGCCGAAAGGCGCGGGCGAAAGCGTCCGGCGCGTCGTAACCGGCATCCATCGCTATGTCTGTGATCGTCCGGGCGTCCGCCGCGACCAGCCGGTGCGACGCGCGTTTCATCCGGGCAAGCTGGACGTAGCGATGCACGGGTAAACCAAAGGTCGCCGTGAACTGCCGGTGGAAATGGTACTTCGAAAAGGCAGCGACACTGCTCAACCTGTCCAGGCTTAGATCGCCGTCCAGATGCCGATCGATGTGATCGAGCACCCTCAGCATTCGGGTCCGGTACTGATCGAGCGCTGCTTGCAAATTGTCCGTCCTTCGTGGCCAGGCCTGTCTGCCGTCTATGGCCGAGGCGCGCTCGACCGATCTTGCTCAATCTCCGTCACCCGCGCCGGTTTTCCGGCCGTTATCCGGCGCGCGTGACCGGCAGCAAACCGCCCCGGGAAGGGGCGTGGACTGCTGCATCGACATATTGTGCCATGGTCGCCAAGGCTTCCGAAACCGACCTCGACGACCCTGGTGACGGCCCGGCTCGTCGAGCCGGGCATGCGGCCATCGCGTGCCGCGATGGCGTTGTTTGAGCCTGACCCAGGGCGGGGGTCGGGCGGCGCTTCCTGCTAGGCCCGCCGCGGCGTGCTGCAACGCTCGGCGAGTCTCGCGTCCTCCACTTCGTTCCGGCCCTCCGGGTGCGGCCCGCCGCTCGACGCGGGCCTTTCCGGTCGCCTTGCCGCCCAACCCCCACCCTGGGGTCAGGCACGCGCGATTTTGGTGTCGAGCGTGGCTGACGTCCGGCTCCTTTCTCGGGGCTTTTCGGGGGGGGGGGCTGCGGTTTTGGGGCGGTCACGGAGGTGAAGATGGAGACGACCAACCGGCGGCGCGCGCGGCGCGGGCAGGGGGACGGGGACCGGGACACGGCGGTCGCCGCCCCGGCGAACGACCATGCCAGTCTGTATGACACGGTGACCGAGAAGATCATCGCCGAGCTTGAGGCAGGCCGCTTCCCTTGGGTCCAGCCTTGGGGACGCAGCGGGGGAACCGGTCCCGGCCTGCCGCGCAACGCGCTCACCGCGCGCGCCTATTCGGGCATCAATGTCCTGATCCTGTGGGGCGCGGTGGTCGAACGGGGTTGGCCGTCGCAAAGCTGGCTGACCTTCCGGCAGGCGATCGAGGCGGGCGGGGGCGTTCGCAAGGGCGAGCATGGCGTGACCGTCGTCTATGCCGACCGCTTCACCCCCGAGCGCGAGAAGGAGCGGGCACGCGAGACGGGCGAGGATGCGCGCGCGGTTGCGTTCCTCAAGCGTTTTACCGTGTTCAATGTCGCGCAGTGCGAAGGCCTGCGCGCAGGCCTCGCCGCCGACCCGGCGCCGCTGCCCGAGCGCGAGGTCGTGCCGCTGGCCGAGCAGGTCATCGCCGCCTCGGGAGTCGATGTCCGCATCGGCGGCGACAGGGCCTTTTACGTCCCCAGCCTCGATCTTGTGCAGGTGCCGCCGCAACCGGCTTTCTTCGAGCAGATCAACTATTACCGCACGGCCCTGCACGAACTCACTCACGCGACCGGCCATGCCTCCCGGCTCGCGCGCGACCTTACCAACGCCTTTGGCAGCAAGGACTATGCCCGCGAGGAACTGATTGCTGAAATGGGTTCGGCGTTCCTCTGCGCCGCGCTCGGCATCGTGCCAACCGTCCGCCACGCCGACTATCTCGCCTCATGGCTCGCCGTGCTGCGCGAGGACGGCAAGGCGATCTTCCGTGCCGCCTCCGCCGCCAGCAAGGCCGCAGACTGGCTGCTCGCGCGCCACCGCGCGGCGGCTGCCGCCCTGCCTGCCGGGGAGTGCTGACCATGGACCTGCTCACCCCGGCCCTGCTCGCCGCGCTCTGCGCCAATGCCGCCGCGCAAGAGGAGGCGCAACGGGCCAATGCGCGCGAACCGGACCCCGTGCCGGTGGTCAAGTTCTTCAATCCCGTCGGCGCGGCGACATGGCTTGCGACCGAACTCGATGCCGATGGCGACACCCTGTTCGGGCTGGCCGATCTCGGGTTCGGCTGTCCCGAACTCGGCGCGTTCAGCCTGTCCGAGATCGCCGCACTGCGGCTGCCGTTCGGGCTCGGCATCGAACGCGACCTCGGTTTCGCCACGGCCGTGCCGCTCTCGGTCTGGGCCGACACCGCGCGCCGCGCGGGCTCGATCCTGTCGGCGGCACAGCTGCTCGGCCCGGTCGAGGCGCATTACCGGGCGCGGGCCGCGACCGGCCCGGTGCCGGGCGACGCGGATGCGCCGTCTTCCGACCCGCTTCCGTCCCCGGACCCCGGGGACGGCTGAGGGTTCCCATCAAAGTACCACTTTGATGGGAACCCTGACGCGCGGGCGCGTCTCGCCCGCATCGAAACCGGTCCCGTCTCTTCACCCCTGTTCGACGGGACCGGCACTCGCGAAGGAGTAAAGTCATGAAACTCGACTTCATCGACCTTGGCAAGCTCACCGCCAGCAAGGCGAACATGCGCTATGCCAAAAAGGCCCCGGACGTGTCCGACCTGTTGCCGACCGTGCGCAAGCGCGGCGTGCTCGTGCCGGTGCTGGTCCGCCCGAACGGTGCGCCGGACGCGTTCGAGATCGTCGCCGGGCTGCGCCGCTTCACCGCCGCCGCCATCGTCGCGGCGGAACGGCAGGCGGCGGGGCTGGAGGTCGATCCCTTGCCCTGCGCGATCCTTGACGCGGGCGACGACGCCGCCGCCATCGAGGCGTCGCTGATCGAGAATATCGCCCGGCTTGACCCCGATGAGGTGACGCAGTGGGAGACCTTCACCCGGCTGGTCAGGGAAGGCCGCGACGTCGCCGATATCGCCGACACGTTCGGGCTGCCCGATCTGGCCGTCCGCCGCGTCCTCGCGCTCGGCAACCTGCTGCCGCGCATCCGTGCCTTGTACGCCAAAGGCGAGATCGACCGTACGACCGTCCGTCACCTGACCATGGCGAGCAAGAGCCAGCAAAAAGCGTGGCTGGCGCTCGCCGACGACCCGAAAACCTATTGTCCGGTCGGCCACCAGTTGAAGGCGTGGCTGTTCGGCGGCGAGTCGATCCCGACGCGCCATGCCCTGTTCGACGTGGGCGAAAGCGGCCTTGCGACCGTCACCGACCTGTTCGGCGACGACGCCTATTTCGCTGACGGCGATGCCTTCTGGACCGCGCAGAACGCGGCGATCGCGGAACGCGTGGCGGCGGCGCGCGATGCGGGTTGGGCCGATGCCGTGATCGTCCCGGCGGGCGAGCATTTTGCCTCATGGGAGTATGAGAAAGCCCCCAAGCGCAAGGGCGGGCGGGTCTATTTCGACGTGCGCGGCTCGGGCGAGGTCGTGGTCCATGAGGGCTATGTCTCGCGCAAGGAAGCCCGCCGCCTGACCGAAGGCGGCGATACGCCGACCGTCACGGCCAGGGCGGTCAGGCCCGAGGTGACGTCCGCGCTGCAGGACTATATCGCGCTTCACCGACATGCCGCCGTCCGCGCCGCGCTGATCGGGCATGGCGGGATCGCCCTGCGCGTCATGGTCGCGCAGGCGATTGCCGGGTCGCCGCTCTGGACGGTCAGGGTCGAGCCGCAGGCGTCGCGCGACGACACGGTGCGCGAAAGCATCGCGGAGGCGGCCGCCGAAACGCTGTTCGACGCGCGGCGCCGCGCGGTCCTCGCCCTTCTCGGCTTCGATCCCGACACGCCGACCGTCACGCGCGGCGAACCCGAAAGGCACGGCGCGACCGGCGTGTTCCTTCGGCTGATGGACCTGCCCGACATCGCGGTGATGGACGTGCTCACCATCGTCGTCGGCGAAACGCTCGATGTGCGCAGCCCGCTGGTCGACGCGCTCGGCACCGACCTCAAGGTCGACATGGCCGACTGGTGGGAGGCCGACGACGCCTTTTTCGGGCTGATCCGCGACAAGGAAGTGTTGCGCGCGATGCTGGCCGAGGTGGCGGGCGAGACCATCGCGGGGGCGAATGCGAACGAGAAGGGCAAGACGATGACGCGGATCATCCGTGCCCATCTCGACGGCAGCGAGGGTCGCGTCAGGGTCGAGAAATGGGTGCCGCGCTGGCTGGCGTTCCCGCCCGCCCACTACACGGAACGCGGCGGGGTCGCCTCGGTCGCGGCGCACGACGAGGTCGCGGAGGCACGCAACGACAACCAGCCCGAGCCGCCCGACACGCCCGCTCCGGCGGCGGTCGAGCCGTTACCGCTCGCGGCGTGATCCTTGCCGGGCGGGCTGCGTGCCCGCCCGGCCTTTTCTGTCGGACGGGAAGGGGGGCTGAAATCCGGCCGCGCGCCCGAGCGCCTTGCAGGCGCTCGGGCGCGCGGTTTTTTTTGGGTCGTGGACCTGTCGACGTGGCTGTTTCAGCCCCAATCGCAGGCCTAGGTCGCGCTAGATCCCGGATCTTCAACTAGTTTCCGCATGTTTGTTGCTTGTTTTGATGGCAGGGCCTGAAATCGGCAGCCAGCATGCTGTGTCTCGGGTGGACGCGGCTGCCCAATCGCTACTTGCCTGCCGGTTCACAACACGTGGTCGAGGCTCCATCGGATCGAAGGGCCATCCGCGAGCGGGTGGGCGAACGCCTGCGCCACCCGGGCGGATGAGAAGCGTCTTGATCGCTTGTGGTCAATCCGTACCCCACTGAAAAGAAGTGAGCGCTCCAGTCGATCAATTAGCATTGACTCATTAATTAGCGATTGCTAATTGAATTCCATGATGCAATCCATCCAGGTCGACACGGTGTTGCGCGCGCTTTCGGATCCAACCCGGCGGGCGGTGTTCGAGCGCGTTGCGCGATCGGAGTTGAATGTCGCCGAGCTGACGCGTGAAAGCGGCGTTACCCAGGGAGCCGTGTCCCAACATCTCAAGCTGCTCAAGCTGGCCGGTCTGGTGTCCGAGCGTCAGCAGGGGCGCAATGTCTTCTATCGTGCGAAGCCGGAAGGTCTTGCGCCGCTGTTCGACTGGCTGGGCCATTACGACGCCTTCTGGCGCGAGCGGTTCGCCGACCTGCGCACGCTTCTCAAGGAGATTGACCCATGACCGACGCCACGTTGCGGACCCGTACCCAGGAAATCGTCGTCGACGAGATTTTTCCACACGCGCCGGAGACGATCTGGGCGACGTTGGTCCGCCCGGATCTGATGGCGCGCTGGCTCAAGATGACGCCGACCGGATTCGAGGCGGTGGTCGGCAATCGCTTTACCTACCAGACAAGCGCCGCGGGCCAATGGGATGGGACGATCCAGTGCGAGGTGGTCGAGGTCGTCCTCAATCGGCGTCTCGCTTATTCGTGGAAAGGCGGACATGCCGCCAATGAAGGTTATGGCTCGCTGCTCGATACAGTGGTGACGTTGTCGCTCGATCCGGTCGCGGGGGGCACGCGCCTGCGCGTCGTGCATTCGGGCTTCATACTGCCGCGCAACGAGACCGCTTTCCGTAACATGAGCGGCGGCTGGACCGGCGTCGTCCAGCGCATCGGAGAGATCTCCGGCGAGACGGTGACCACTCACTGAGCGCAGTGCGGGAAGGGAGCAACATGATGACTGAATTGCCGAACAATCATCCGCCGGTCGTGTCCGCGGAAGAATGGCGCGCGGCACGCGAGGCGATGCTGATCAAGGAAAAGGCGCATACGCGTGCCCGCGACACGCTGGCGGCCGAACGGCGACGGATGCCGTGGATGACGGTCGAGAAGGACTATGTGTTCGAAGGGCCGGACGGCAAGATGAGTCTGCGCGATCTGTTCGCCGGCCGACGTCAACTCATCCTCTACCGCGCCTTCTTCGAGCCCGGGGTGTTCGGCTGGCCCGACCATGCCTGTCGCGGCTGCTCGCTGGGTGCCGATCAGGTTTCCAACCTCATCCATCTCAATCAGCGCGACACGACCCTGGCCTATGCCTCACGGGCGCCGCAGCCCGACATCGCCCGGCTCAAGGCGCGGATGGGGTGGGAGCAGATTCCCTGGTACACGATCACCGACAGCTTCGACGCCGATTTCGGGGTGGACGAATGGCACGGGCACAACGTCTTCATCCGCGACGGCAACCGGATCTATCGCACCTATTTCGTCGACAATCGCGGGGACGAGGCGTTCGGGACGGTCTGGAGCTATCTCGACCTGACGCCACTCGGTCGACAGGAGCTCTGGGAAGATTCACCCGAAAGCTATCCTCAAAGCCCCGCATACAAATGGTGGAACTGGCACGACAATTATGACGTGGAGGTTAGGCTGGACCCCAGATGGGTGGGGGTGTCGGACGCCGGGGAACAGGCGTTTCGCAATCCCGATGCGCCGGTAAAGGCGTGAAGGCGTGAAGGCGGCGCGCTGCCTCGCGCTGGCGGCCAGCCCAAGCTTTGCGCTGATGGCATTGGGCAACCTGGCCAGGGGGACTGATCCTGCCGCTATCCTGTGCTCGGCGACGGGGATGGCGCCGTTCGGCGGCATGACCGCGATGTACGGATTGATGAGCGTGTTCCATGCATCGCCATGGCTTCGTCTGATCAGTGCCCGGTACATGATCTTGCGTCTGACGTATCGAAACCAAAACTGAATCCGTTTCCGCTTTCGAGGTCGATCCGCCCAAAAGGCTGCCAGTCGACCAACGGCCCGGTTCTCGCCGTTCAAAACGGCATGGCGGCGGCGCGTTCCGAGCCATGCCGCCGATCGCGCGAACGCGGTCGTTGAATGAGGTTCCTGGAGGCGGCTGCAATGGCGGACGATGGCGCCCGACCGGTTTTGGCGAGGACGCCATGTTCCCGGCCATTCCCTTTGGTAGAACGCAGCGCCGGGAACGTCAGCGACCAGCGCGCGATGCCCGCCTTCCTGTTGCCGAGGCCCGAAAGCGGGCTGACCGCACGGCCCAGAACCGATCCCGGGCGGTCCCTTGTTCGCTGCGCTCAGGCAGCTATCTCCAAGATTATCAAGGAAACGGAGGGGATCGATGGGATTGCTTGTTAACGGTAGGGCTGCCGCCGCCGAAGGCTCCGTGCTGGTTCCATCGGACGCGAATGCCTGTGCCCTTACGCTTCCAGGCGGACCGATGCCGCTACGCTTCGAGCCGAATGCACCGATCGACATCCGCATTGATAACGGGACATTGATCCTGTCGGGTAGGCCCGACCGCGGCGTGGCTGCGACGCTGCCGGGTTTGTTGTTGGTTGGCGTGCCTCACATGATGGCAGTGATGGTCACGACCGTAGGCGCCGAGAGTCCGTACTACTTCATCAGCTACACGATTTACCGCGGTTAAGGGTCGAGACCTTCGATCGGCGTGAATGCCGGGACGGCTTGCTGTGTAAACGCCCGCCTGAACCCGGTGACGCACTCACATCTGGGCCGGCCGGCCTGACGCGGTCTCATTGGCATTATATAAGTATTGATTTATATAAGTTGATACTGATATAGTATGCGTCCGACATGATGGAGGAAGATATGGAGATCGCTGCTGCTTCAGCATTGGGACTCGTCGCGCGATCGGTGCGCCATTTCGAAAAGGACGGGAAACCGGCGAGCGCGGTCACGCTGACCCGGCTCTACGACACGAGCACTGACGACTTGTGGGACGCATTGACGAGCAGGAAGCGGATTCCGCGCTGGTTTCTGCCGATCGAGGGGGATCTCCAACAGGGTGGACACTATCAGCTCGAAGGGAATGCGGGGGGAACCATTACCGCCTGCACGCCCGCACGGCATTTCGCCGCGACGTGGGAATTTGGCGGCGGGATGAGCTGGATCGACGTCAGCGTTGTTGCCGAGCAAGGCAAGGCGCGGCTGACACTCGAGCATATCGCGTTGATCGAGGACCATTGGAACCAGTTCGGTCCGGGCGCGGTCGGGATCGGCTGGGATCTGGCTGTCGCGGGTCTTTCGCGATATCTGGCAACCGGGGCGGCCACCGATCGCGCCGAGGCGGAGGCTTGGATGGGATCGCCCGCGGGGAAAGATGCGATGAGACAGAGTGGCGAACTCTGGCGGGCGGCGCATGTTGCGAGCGGGGTCGATGCCGCCTCGGCAAAGGAACGGTCCGACCGAACCATCGCCTTTTATCTCGGCGAAACGCCGTCGGATGCCGCACACCCCGGCACGGGTAGTTGATGCACGTCTTTGAGGTCCTGTCAGACCCGGTGCGCCGGCGCATTCTCGAACTGATCGGCGCCCGGGAGCTGAGCTCCGGGGATGTGGTGGAGGTGATCGGCGCCGAGTTTGGCATCTCGCAGGCCGCGGTGTCCCAGCATCTCAAGGTCCTCCGCGAAAGCGACTTTGCGCGGGTGCGGGCAGAGGCGCAGCGGCGGCTCTATTCGCTCGATCCCACCGGGCTTCAGGCGGTCGATGCGTGGGTTGGCCAGTTCCGGAATTTCTGGGAACCGAAATTCGACGCGCTGGCAACGGAAATCGCGCGCGGCAAACGAGCTCGGCGCAATGCGTCAACGCTCGGCGGACTGGAAGAAGGGTTCGAGAAAAAAGTAAGCTAATTCATCCGGATCACACCCATCGATGCGAGAATCAGACTGACGGGGCCTGGTCCATCCCCGAGGTTGGTTCCCCTTTTACTCACCGACTAAATGCACCGCACAGGAATGGGACGATGACGATGGCCGAAGTGCTGAACGAGGGGCCCTTCTTCCACGGGACAATCGCGGACTTGCGCGTTGGCGATCTCCTCACCGCAGGATACCGGTCGAACTATCGTCCTGAAGTGGTGATGAACCACATCTACTTCACCGCCAATCTGGACGGGGCTGGACTTGCCGCCGAAATCGCGGCGGAACTCAGCGGAGGCGGACCGGTCCCGCGTGTTTATGTCGTGGAGCCGACCGGGACATTCGAGAATGACCCGAACGTGACCGACAAGAAATTTCCTGGCAATCCCACGCGGTCGTATCGCAGCAACGCACCGCTCAAGGTCATGGGCGAAATCACGCATTGGACCAGATTGACGCCTGAAGCCCTGCAGATGTGGAGAGAGCGACTGACCGCACTGCGCTCAGACGAACGAGGCGAAATCATCAACTAATTTGCGCCGACACGCATCTTGTTTTCATGCATTGGTGTAATCGGCGAACTTCGAGATGTTCACGGTAGAAAGATGATCTGATCGATCACTGGAGCAGCGGCGATGTTTTCGAATGATGGGTGCTTTCGACCAGCCTAACGGCCGATGCGCGCAGCTTTAAATTTCTTCCCCTGAAGGTCTCGGCGTTCGGCGAGAACTGATTGAGTGGTTTCTGCTTCAGAGATGGAACGTGAAACCAGCGGCTATACCAGCGACCCTTTGCGATCCGTCCTGCTAAAGCGGAAACGCCGCATTCGCCCGCAGGAGAATGTCGCAGCCTCGCCACCGGGCGCAAAGCTGAGAATGCCGGACAGCATTGCGAACGGGCCATCCGGTACGGCCTTCCAGATCTTCTCGTTGATCGGCTGCAGCGTGTAGTCCGTCGCCCCGAAGGGACCGGCGATCTTCAGCCGGGCGTCGCCATCGACAAGGGCAACCATGGCAGCGGCACCTGCCGCTGCGGCGCGATACTCGCCGACCCAGCCGTCAATCCTGGCATCGACGTTCACATCGACACGGTCGAGCAATTCCTCGTCGCCGAAATCAGTGAACCGCAGCGCGTCGCCCTCAAACCTCGCCGACTGGAGGATGAAGGACAGGATCTCGGGCAGGCGCAAGGAACCCGCCTCGTCGGCGGTGACCGGAAGCGGCGGCCCGTTGTCGACCGCGAGCAACTGCATCTCGTCATGGGCGGTAAGTTCGACGACGCGCCCATCACGCTGCGATACGAAGACCGCGCTGCGCTTTTCGAACGGGACGCCGCACCGCGGGGCAAGACCGTCGATACAGGCGTCGATGATCTGATTGGCGAGATCGGCGCCGCTGACGTCGGCGCGATTGACCGCGACCGATATGTCGAGACCGGCAGCCGGTACCTTGATCATCTGCGAGTTGCCCGCGAGCACGCCGCCACCGTGCGATATTGTCGCGACGCCGCGATACTCACCCATGATCAGGCCGAAGCCATAGCCGGTCGACATGCCGTTGTTCAGGCGTTGCGGCGCGCGCATCAGCCCCCAGCTTTCCGCCGATCCGACGGTCGGCGCGTCCATATGGCGGAGCCAGCGCAGCATGTCGTCCATCGTCGAGACCAGGCCGCCGGCACCGCTGATCTCCATGCCGATGGCATCGCGCGTGAAGCGGCCATCAGGCAGGCGGAAGTGCAACGTCGCGCTGTTGGGCACGAAATCGGTGTCCCAGCGCCGCAACAGGGTGTCGTACATGCCGACCGGTTCGAAAATGCGCCTGCGGAGCACCGTGTCGAGGCTGTCGCCGGAGATGCGTTCGATCGCGGCGGTGAGCAGGACGTAACCGCCATTATTGTAGCTCCAGCACGTGCCTGGCTGGAATTCGACGTCGTCGATGGTCTCGTATGAGGCGACCAGCTGCGCGTCGGTCAACGGCGCACGGGGGCCGTTGATCGTCAGCGACAATGCCATGGCGTCACGCAGGCCGCTGACATGCCCCATCAGCTGGCGCATGGTGACGTTGCGGCTCACGGCGTGAAGCTCGGGCAAATATTTGCCGATCGGATCGTCCAGCCCGGCGCGTCCCTCCTCGCAAAGCAGGAGGTAGGCAAGTGCCGCGAAATGCTTGGTGGTCGAGCCGATCCGCATCCGCATTGCCGGCCCGAGCAGCAACGGCAACTCCATGTTCGCAAGGCCGAACCCCTTGCGATAGACTGGCACCCCGCCGATCGCGACGGCCACTGCCGCACCGGGCAGCTGGCATTGATCGACTCCGGCGAAGATCGCGTCGATCCGGGCCTCGTCCAGCTTGGCGATCATGTCCGTCATCTCCCACCTCCGCCTCGATCGGAAAATTCCACCGCGTCCTTGCGCGCCATCCTCCAGAAGCTGAGTGCGGCGACCAGCGCCGAGGGCGCGCCGATCATCGCCATGCCTTCGCCGAGCCGCGCATCGCCGCCGAGCGCCGCGCTGGCAAGCGCTACCAGCGGGGCTGCGAACGCGCCCGACACCGCGACCGAGACAATATAGAAACCCATCACCGCGCCGCGCAGCTCGTTGGGGATACGCAGGCTGATCGCGATCATCGGCATCGAGATCGCCACCGCATAGGCGAAGGTGAACAGCACCGCGCCGGCCGCGACCCAGGCAGTGTTGGGCGTCATCGCCAGGAAGGAGGCGGGAATGCAGAACAGCGAGGCATAGATGGCGGGGCGCATCACCTGTGTCCGTCCCGCACGTCTGTGAACCGCTTCGCCGAGCTTGCCCGCGGTGAACATGCCGGCGAGTACCGAGACCAGCGAGACCGATCCGAACCAGCCGGCGAAATCGCCCGGCTGCTCGCCGTAGAGGCGGGTCAGCGCCGGCGGTAGCCAGCTCAGCACGCCGGTCGACATCGCCGAAAGGCAGGTTGTCCCCGCCAGCAGCGGCAACAGGAAGGCGCGATAGGTCCACAACTCCCACAGGGTGCCGCCGCCCCGCTGCCTGACCTCCATTCGCGCGGGTTCCCGTAACGACAGGATCGCCGGCACGAGCAGGGCGCCGGCCAGCGCGAAGGCGAGTGAGATCAACCGCCACGGCGCGAAGCCGAAGACGAGATCGGGCTGCGCCATTGCCAGCCGGCCGAGCGCGGCCAGCCCGAGACCGCCGATGAAGATCGCGCCGGCCTGGCCGATGCCCTGGCCGAGGCCGTAGGAGGTGGTCGCCATCGCGCGGCGACGGGGCGGGAAATAGTCGGCGAGCAGCGACATGGCGGCGGGCAGGGTGATCGCATTGGCGAGACCGAGCAGCCCCTTGCTCGCGACCAGCAGCGTGATACTGGTCGATAGTCCGGTCAGCAGCAGTCCGGCGCTCCACAGCAGCATCGCCGCCGCCAGCAGCCTGACGCGATGGATACGATCGACGAGCAGGCCCATGGGCACGCAAAAGGCCGCATAGGCGCCGTAGAGTACGGTCGTGTTGGCGAGCCCGATCTGGATGTCGCTCAGGCCCAGATCGCGCTTGATCGGTTCGACCAGCAGCGAGATCAGGTAGATGTCCATCGCCGTGAAGAAAGCGACGGCCACGAGGACCGCCTGGGAGAGGCGGGCGCGGCGCGGCGTGGGGTAGCCGGAAGGGTCCGGCTCGACCGTCACGGCATCCCTGCAGGAGGGGCGGCGGACCGCCCCGAACATTGATGAAGCGGCCCCATCTGGATCAGAAGCGCGTCGACAGGCGCAGGCCGATCGTGCGCGGCCGCAGGATCAGCACTTGCGCCGGTCCACCGAGCTGCGACAGGATTGTCTGTCCGGCGAGCTGGCCGCGGCTGTCGAACAGATTCTGCACATAGACCTGCGCATCGATCGGCCCGAACGTCATGCCGGCACGCAGATCGACTGTTTCATAGCTCGGCACCTTGTACTGGCGCAGGCTTGGGCTGGCGTCGAAGCTGACCCTGCTGTCCGAAGCGAAACGCAAGGTGCCGCCAATGGTCGGCTTCAGCCGGCTGCTGAACAGGGTGTAATCGACGTTCATGCTGGCGGTGACGTGCGGCGTGTTGGGCAGGCGCTCACCCTTGCGCGCACCGAGCAGGGGCACCGCCTCGGTCAGCTTCCCGTCATTATAGGCGAGGTTGGCGGTAGCGACGAGCCCGCGATCGGGGCGTGCGGTCAGGGTCAGCTCGGCGCCCTTGATGTGCGCGCCGGGACCATTGGTGAAGTTGGTCACGCCGGCAACGGGGCTCAACAGCTGGATGTTCTTCCAGTCGATATAATAGCCCGACAGATCGATGCCGAAGGTGCGATCAGCGGTTTCCGCCTTGATCCCCGCCTCATAGCTGGTGAGCGTATCCGAAGCGAAGGCGGGGGCCGAGGGGTTGCCGGTCACCGGATCGATCACCC
The DNA here is from genome assembly GCA_040388155.1 of Pseudomonadota bacterium. Lineage (GTDB taxonomy): Bacteria > Pseudomonadota > Alphaproteobacteria > Sphingomonadales > Sphingomonadaceae > Sphingomonas. The sequence continues at coordinate 49,438 of JAZKCJ010000013.1, read as the reverse complement.
GGAAGTTGGGGCCTCCCGGGCGATAGCCGGTGGCAAAGCGAGCATAGGCAGTGACGTGCTTGCTGAAGCGATAGCGGGCGTTCGCGAGATAGGTCGCGACGCTCTCATGCGAGGAGGAGCCGGGTGCCGAGACCACGAAGATGCCCGAGGCATTCTGGGTGAACGCCTGATTGTTGCGGGCGTAGCGAATGCCGCCGGTGACGTCGAACTTGTCGGTCAGATGATAGGTGATGTCGCCGAAGACCGCATATTCCTCATAGCTGCTGTCGATCGCGGCGGTGACGGCGTTGACGTTGGGCAGCGGCACCAGCCCGGCGCCATAGGTATTGGCGACCTGGTTGAGCAGGCTCTTCTCATGGGTATAGAAGCCGCCGATCTGCCATTCGAGCTTCTGGCCGGTCGGCGAGGCGAGCCGTACCTCCTGGGTGAACTTGCGTGTCCGGGCGAGTTCATTGATCGCGACCGCCTGGGCCGGTACGCCTGCGAGAATCTGCAGATAGAGCGCATAGACCGCCGATCCGTCCGTGCTCGCATAGGTCGCGTTCGACTGATAGCTCGTGACCGAGGTCAGCGTCGCCGGGCCGAAATGATAGTCGATCGTGGCGCTGGCAAGACGGAAGTTCGAGCGGAAGGGCTCGGCGAGCGGATGGCTCTGGTCGAGCCAGCCGGCGACCGGCGTGCCGTCGAGGTTGATCGAGGCATAGGCATTGCCCTCGCGCCGGATGTTCTGGGCAAAGCCGGTCAGGCGGATCGACACGTCCTCGGTCGGCGCCAGCAGGGCCTCGACGCGGCCGCCATACACCTTGCCGCGATCGACGTTGCGTTCTCCGGTCGCGACATTGTCGAAATAGCCGCCGTCGCGCGAATAGAAACCGCTCGCCCGGACGGCGACCTTGTCGAGCACGAGCGGCACATTGACGACAGCGGAGCCGTCATAGCTGGTGCCGCCGTGCTCGGTCGACGAGACACTGGCTTGGGCCTTGCCCTCGAAACCGGTCAGCGATGGCGCGCGCATGACATATTTCAGCACGCCGCCCATCGAGCTTGCGCCATAGAGCGTGCCTTGCGGGCCCCGCAATACCTCGACCCGATCGAGATCGAACAGGCCGACGTCCAGGGCGCGCCGCGCACCATTGGCGAAGGCCGAACTCGACCCATAGGGCACTTCGTCGACATAGATGCCGACCGTCGGGGAGACGTCCGCGCCGCTCGTGACGCCGCGCATGCTGATCTGCGAGGTGCCCGCGCCCTGCGAGACATATTGCAGTCCAGGCACGGTGTTGGCGAAATCGACGAATTGCCTGGCAGCGAGCCTGTCGAGATCCTCGCTCGAAAGCGCCGTCACGGATTGCGGCACATCGATGAGCCGCTCGGCGCGCTTCTGCGCGGTCACGACGATGTCAGCCGGGTCGTCAGTGGGAGCCGTGCTATCCTGCGCCCAGGCCGGCGACGCCATCAAGACCAGCGCCGTACCCGCCAAGAGCCACGGGCGCGACGCGCCGAAGGACGAACCGACCATCCAATTTCCCCTTGCCTATGCCAGCTTCCCGGCCATCTTTTTATTGCACTGATAGCAATATATTTTGATTTTTTGCATTTCAAGCAAAAAGTAGGAAGCGGAAAAAAGGGGGGTGAAGTTGGGAACGCTATGGCCGCGAAGGGCGACTCAGTCAGCTTGCAGTGCCGCCCAGCTCTCTGGCGTAAAGCTCCGCGTCTCAAGGAGGCCCTGGCGCGATTCGGGACCGTGGAAATAGGTCACGAGCAGCTCGACCGGCCGGCTGTTGACCGCGACGAAGCTGTGCCAGACATAGGCGTCCATATAGAGAGCATCGCTGGTCTCGAGGATGGTGGGAGGCTTGCCCTGGCAATAGACGATGGCGTCGCCGGCCATGACGTAGATGATCTTCTCGCCGGGATGGCGGAGGAATTCGCTGTCCCAGATGCTGATGGCCTGAATGGTGCAGCTCATGCATTCGAGCGCGCGCCGAGGACTGTCCTCGAACAGATATTTGGTCGAGATTTCGCGATCCTGGCGTTCCCGACGTTTCCGGGCGCGATCGACGATCAGCTGCGGCGCGACCGGGAGAGTGGCGACCGGCTCGACACCGTCGCCGAGGCTGCGCGACACCAACTCCTCAGGCGAGGCGCCGAACGCCCTGGCGAGCAGTTCGACCTTTTCGAGGCTCATGCCGAGCTGGGTGTTCTCGATCCGCGACAAGGATGAGACCGAGATACCGGTCAGCTCGGACAAACGCTCGAGCGTCATCTTCTGGCGCTTGCGAAGCTTGCGCACATGGGCGCCGATCGTGAGTGCGTCCGAGGAATTCACCGCTTGCTTGGCCATCGCCACTGCGTATCGCGATGGGCAGCGTCTGGCTAGCGGAGCCGCCGCTTCAGCCCCAGAGGTCGGCATCGAAGCCATGGAGCAGCCGGCCGTCATGACGGATGCCGGCATGGGCGGCGTGCCTGACGATCAGCGGGGCATCGAGGTCGACAACCTCACAGAGCGAGGCAAGCATATAGGCCGGCGCCATGGCGAGGCCGGTGGCGAGCATGCAGCCGACCATCAGGCGGAAACCCTGCGCGCGCGCCGCCTCGGCCAGCGCCAGGGCTTCGGTGAGGCCGCCGGTCTTGTCGAGCTTGATGTTGATATAATCGAAGCGGCCGCGCAGCCGCGCGAGATCGGATCGATCGTGGCAGGACTCGTCAGCGCAGAGCGGCACGATGCGCGTGTAGCCATCGAGCAGCGCATCGTCGGCGGGCGGCAACGGCTGCTCGATCATGAACACGCCGGCCGCGGCGAGGGCCGGCGCCATTTCGTTGAGCCGGGCGAGTGTCCAACCTGCATTGACGTCGACGAACAAAGGCGTGTCCGGCCGTGCAGCGCGCACCGCGTGCAGGCAATCAAGGTCTCGTTCGCCGCCGAGCTTGAGCTTGATCATGGCTGGCGCGTCGAGGCTCGCGGCGACGCGATGGGTTTCCTCCGGGGTAAGGATGCCGATCGAGATGTCGGAGACGATCGTCGCCGGTTGTTCGAGACCGGCGATCTCCCATACCGAGCGTCCGGACATCTTGGCCTCGAGATCCCACAAGGCGCAGTCGAGCGCGTTGCGCGCCGACCTGGCGGGCAGCGCGCGTTGCAGCGAAAGGCGGTCGATCTCACCCCGTTCGAGGGTCGGCACGATCGCGGCAATCTCGGCCAGCGTCGAATCCGGTGTCTGGTCGTAGATAGTCATCGGGCAGCATTCGCCGCGTCCGATCAGACCTTCCCGCTCGATGCTGACCTCGACGATGTCGAGCCCGACGATCGTGCCGAACGCGACGCGAAAGGGCTGCTTGAGGCCGACAAACTGCTTCCGGGCAACGACTCTCATGTGCGGGCTTTCAGAATTTGCACAAACTGCAATATCTGAGCATTTTTGCATTACAAGAAAATTCGATTGTGGCGGTCGGATTCATCGAGGCGAACGCATCAGGGGGAAACGATACTCGCCGACGCGTTGCTCGATGATCTGGCCGAGGGTCTATCGTATCGAGGAGCAGGCCGCGGGCGGGTGGGCAGCAAAAGACGGCTACCACCGTGACTGGTCCGGCCTGCTGCGGTCGTATCTGAAAAACCCGTCGCGAGTAGTCCGACCACCGACATCATCTCGCGCTTCCTTCAGGGGTTAGGGGCGCGTGGGTGTTGCCGGTTACGTGGCATGGCAAGACTTTGGTGAAGAGTAAGCGTGGCCTGGAGGCCGTGGAATGGCAATTTCTGGGTGGATTTCGGACTGGCAGATTCCGGCAGGCAGACGGCGATAGCTACCGTCCAGAAAAGGATAGTATTTCGAGAAAATCATAAAGGGGAAAGTCATGCCTTGTTGGTGTACTTTGCCGACGCATCTTCGAAGGTCATAATCGGCGCAACGATAGAACCATCACGCATCCGCTTACCACCCAGAGGATCAATTGCCTGAATGTCGTAATCCGGCTGCCCCGCATCGAGCCCTGAAATGATAACGTCGAACGTGCGTGCCGGTCCTCCCTGTGGGACGAACCAATGAATGTTATCGCGGTCAGCCGACATGGCCGAAAGGGTGCCGACGGACGCTACCGCATCGCGCGTCGGGCGAATAATCATCGCATGCTCCTCGTCGCGTATCCTGTCGAAGTTTCGGACCCTGAAGCATCCCGCCACGACCAAGTGCGATGATACCATATGTCGGTGGCCGTGCGGTGTGATGACATTGGCCGGTGAAAAGTCGAACAATGCCGCAGCATAGATTAGTCGCCTCGGTTCACCCTTGTCGTCGATGAACCGGACGCTTCGCTTGCGCGGATCATTGGTCGGAGGAACCGAGAATGCGCCGACTCTTGCATGATCGACCTCCGCCATGAGCTGGGCCACGTCGATCTCGCGAGCCAGCTGCCCGACCCCGGCCATCCAGTCTGCCGGTTTGATCTCGCCGCGCTTGAGCGCCCGCCCGAGTTCGTCCTGTCGATCGATCCAGTCGCGCGCCGAAACCCGGCGTAACGGGCGGGCCACGGCAACCTCGCTTGCAAGCGCGACGGCGACGAAGGCGGAAAACATACCTGTCATCTGGGCGCGTCGCGTCAGTCCGAGCTCATCGGCGTGAGCCGTTCGCGCGCGTGCCCAATCAGTTTCTCTCATGCCAACCCCATCAAGTCCTGCGGAAGTCTTTTGCTACCCGGCAATATGGACGGCAAAGTATATTTTCTGGGAACACCCACTAACCAATTTCATGGCGTGCAGCCGCAGCTTCCCACAACGGAACCTCTATCGGGTGGCCTGGGCGCAGCCAATGCATGTAGGTGGCAATTTCCCCGAAACTCGTTCCCTATTGGCTTTTCCCGAAATCGGCTGCTGTAGATGGAGAAACGGGACTACCAAGCGGCACTCGAGTGGCCCGTTTCAAGACGGCGCAGCGAGTGGTGGAACGCCTTGGATTGGGGCGAAACGCGACATTGTCTATGCGGCCTCGGCGACCGTCTGGAAGGGTGGCCGCCAGTTCCAGGGCGTCAGTTCGTCCCAGCGCGCAGCAGGCCAGTCGCCGGCGATCTTGGCGATGACGTCGGCGATATAGGCCTGCGGTTCGATGCCGTTGAGCTTGCAGGTCTCGATGACGGTGTAGATCGCAGCGGCGCGCTCGCCGCCAGCCCTGAATCCGGCGAACAGCCAGTTTTTGCGGCCGATCGCGATGCTGCGCATGGCACGCTCGGCGATGTTGTTGTCGATCTCGAGCCGGCCATCATCGACATATCGGGTTAGCGCGACCAAGCGCTTGCGGCCGTAGGCGATAGCCTTTGCCACCTCGGCCTCTGGCGAGAGGCGTCGAAGCGCGTCGTCGAGGGTACCGCGTAGCGCGGCCCGACACGCGCGCAACGATCTCGATCCGACTGCTCGTACGACCGCTCGCTCGTTCGCCCGCTGGTTCTGCGATCTGCTCCGACATCGATACCCCGCTCAAAGAGCGGCAATCAGCCTGCCAACCAAGCATCCCGCAAGGCGGCCCTCACCCCACGCTTACGGTGAAGATCTCGATAGCCTTTTGGTGCTGGCGTAATCGAGAAGCTCCTCGACCGGATTGATGTCTTTCACCCTTGCGGCATTGAGGATGAGCGATCCGGCGGGCATGAACTCGGCGCCTCGCTTGGGAAGCCAGAGCATCGCGTAGATGTTGGTCTTCATTGTACGGTCGATTTCCGCGCCCTCTGGTAACCGGCATTGAGATTTAATTATTTTTGATCTGGGCGAACCAGTTATCAGCACTTATATTATAATTTTTTTGATTTATAATCAGGAGTGCGGACCCAGATGTTCAGTGCATATTTGATCCCGCTTCTCACCGGTAATCCGCCGTGTTCTGACTGCCATAGAATCCGCCCATCGCGATCACAGCTTGAAAAGCGCAGGCAGCTTCCTGCCACGGGGACAACCGAATGATCAAGCATCGGAAAATACGTTTCACCACCAGTGAAGTCATCATTAAGATACAACAGGAATGTCGTTAGTCTCGGAAGGGCAATGCCACCATCAAAATGCGCTTGGTATTTCTGTCCGTGCTTGTATCGTACACATTGGATTGTCTCGATATAGGTTTCATCCACGCCTTCGATCATCGCGCACTGCCTGTAGATTTTGGCCAATAAGGGATGAGATCGGTCGTTGAGTGCTACGGTGGAGCTGCTTCTCGTCCGGACCTGTATAACATCCGAAACGATATCGTCGCGGCGCTCAGCTACCCTGCTTCGGCGAAAACACATGCGCTCACAATAGTCGATCAGCTCGGCGCACTCGGTCCTCGTAAGAACGTTTGGTGTCACTGAAACATGCGCTCTGTAGCCCTCCAGCTCTGATTGCGCATCAATGATTGGCGCGGCGGCATCCACCAACAACACGATTCCCGTCCAGCGCCGCAGCAACTGGACAAGAGGAATGGACATCGTGCCGAATCGATCTTGCGCGATCAGGGCGCTTCGTGGCCCGATTTCCACAATATGGAAGAGATCGACGCCAGCTGCCACGTCGTCGCTACGCTTCAGATAGGTAAGAAATGGACTAGCCAGTTGTGCCAATTCACTCGGCGCGGCGTGCACACCGGTTACGCGCACGTTCGCCTCCCTGGCGACAGCCAGCAACTCCCCAACCGAAATAGCAGGAAAATTTGGAAGCGCGGCAAGTCGTTCCACAAACTCGCCCGAGCGGAACGCAAGATCCCGATGAGCGAAAAAACGGAGGGCAACGCGCACCGTGGGATCGAGCAGCACAGCATTGTACCTATCGGGATCGAGAGCGCTACGTAAAGATATGGGAACGTCCTTTCGATCTATCAGCGCATTGACTAAGAGTTCTGTGCGGGAACGGTCAGGTGTTTGTTCTCTTGCATGGGGCCTAGCCAAACGATCCTGTCGGCTGCGGCGATTGTCTCCGGTCGGTGAGCGATCACGATACGGGTGATGCTGAGTTCGGCCAATGCCCGGCCAATTGCCTTCTCGTTGGCGACATCCAAATGTGCCGTGGCCTCGTCCATAATGAGGATGCGAGGGGATCTGTACAGCGCTCGTGCGACCAATACACGCTGCTTCTGGCCTCCCGACAGGCTCGATCCCATGTCACCGACCAAGCTTTCGTAACCCATGGGCATCGCCGTGATCTCTTCATGGACAAAGGCGCTGCGAGCGCAATCGCGGACACGTTCCATGTCGATCGTCTCGGCAAAGAAGGCGATGTTCTCCGCGATAGAGCCGGCTAGCAACTGATCGTCCTGTGACACATAGCTGATCTGAGCCCTTATTGACCGATTACTCCAGTATTTCAGTGGACGCCCGTCGATCAGCACCTCACCGCCGCTTGGTTCGTAGAGGCCGGTCAGAAGCTTGGCTAAGGTGGACTTGCCACATCCGGATGCGCCCACGATCGCCACGCACTCACCTGGCCTGATCGCCAGGTTGAGCCCCCGGAGCACGAATGGTTCGCCAAAAGCGTAATAGAAGCTCAGATTACGACATTCGACATGCCCTTCGACTGGCCCCTCGTACCCACCATGGTCGATCCGGGGCTCCCGAGGCGCGAGAATGATGTCGGACAAGCGTTCCAGTTGCAGGTCGAGAAGTCGCCAAGCGAAGAGTTGCTCGATCAGGTTGGTGAAGCGCGAGACAAATTGTCCCTTGTAGGCAAGAAAGGCGGTGAGCATCCCGATCGTCAGGTGGCCCGCCATCACGACGCGGGCACCGACATACACCACGGCCACATCGGTCAACCCACTCAGCACCTGCTCGGCGGCGAGATAGCCGATGCCGATATTACCCGCCCTGATCTGAGCGTTGATAGATGTAGCCGCCGCGTTACGATACTGCGCTTCGCGAACCGTTTCGGATCCTGCTGCCTTGATGGTCTGTGCCGCGCGTAGTGTCTCCAGGAAGCGATTCTGTTCCCGCGCGTCGGCGACTATGGTGTCGGCGGCGAACCGTTTGGTGAGCTGGAAGGATGCGACTTTTACAAGCGCGTAGGCCGCAATCGATGCGAGCACGATGGCCATTAGGACCGGTGAATAAAGGGCCATCAGGATCAGCACGGCCGAGCCGAGCAACCCGTCCAGGATGCCGGTGAGCGCGCCTTGCGAAACGAAGGCTTGGATATTGCGCACAGCCCAGAAACGGCTCTGCACATCACCGATCTGACGCTTCTGGAACCAGTCCAGCGGCAGCCGCACCAAATGGTTGAAGATGCGACCCTTCATGTCGAAGGCGAGCACGTTGGAGATGAACTGCGTGCTGAGCCCACGCAACGAACTTGCCAGCACGCGAAAGACCACCAGGAGCGCGAAGGCGAGCGCCAAGACGTCGAGCAGTCCAAGATCGCTCTTCAGAATGGCCTCGTCGATCACGATTTGGAGGTAGAAGGGGGAGGCGAGCAAGAGTGCTTCGACAATCAGCGAAAGCAGGGCGGTTTGAAGTAACGCGCCGCCTACGCCTCCGTTCAAGGAAAAAAGGGCACCGAGCTTGAGAGGATTGCGATCGCGTGTACGTTTGAAGTCAATGTTTGGGGTAAGTTCCAGTGCAATGCCGGTGAACATCCTGGCCACGACGGCCGGAGGCACGGTCATCTGCCCGAGTGCCGGATCGTGAATGACGATCCGGCGGCGGTTCGCTGCCTTCAGGACGACGAAATGATTGGTGCCCCAGTGAAGAATCGCAGGCAGCCGTAAATCGGTGATTTCCTCAGCCTCGCATCGCACGGGCCGCGCGCTCAGCCCGATGGCGGCGGCAACGTTGATCATGGTTCGCAGGGTCATGCCCTTGATCGAAAGGCTGAACCGCCGCCGCATACCGGCCAAGTCGATGTCATGGCCGTAGAAACCGGCCACCATGGCGACACTGGCAAGACCGCATTCCGCAGCTTCGGATTGGCGTATCAGCGGAAGCTTACGGCGGCCCGACAGGTTGAGGTGGGTGATCACAGGTGCCCTCGGAGCGCCAGGATCGGGTCCAGCAGCCAGTCGGCGAACGTGCGCCGGTCCAGCACGATATCGGCACTGAGCGCGAAGCCCGGACGGATGTGGTAGTCGCGACCATAAGCAGTCAGTGTGTCGCGGTTAAGTGCTATGACCACCCGGTACACAGGCTCGTCCACCTTGATCGCAGCCTCGACCTCTTGCGGACGGAGCACAGTGGACGAGATCGCCGTCACAGTTCCTTCCGCCATGCCGAAACGTTGGTAAGGAAGGGCGTCGTAGCGCACGCGCACTCGTTGCCCCGGTTCGAGAAAGCCGATCGCGCGGGATGGCACGAAAAGCTCCGCCGATACGGCGGAACCGGGTGTGCTTATCGTCATCAGCGTATTTTGCGGGTTCACCGGCTGTCCTCGACTGACCTGCACTGTGTTCACCACGCCTGCGGCGGGAGCGGTGACAGTAAAGCCGCGCTGTCCAGCCAAGCCGTCGCGTTCGCGTCGTGTCTGGGCGATCAGATCCAGAAGCTGTCCGCGCTCTTTTACCAGGGATGTGGGTCGGAGCGCGACGGACGTACCAAGTTCGTTCAGTTGGCCATCCAGACGAGCCTGTGTTCCCCGTGCCTCGGCAACCGATTGGGCCAGCACGATGATCTCTTCCTTGCGCTGCCGCATGGTCTCGCCCGAGATGAATCCCTTGGCAGCGACAGGTTCCAACTTGGCGAGCGCGTCCCGCGCGAGAGCCAGGCGCTCGGCCGCCGATCGTTCCTGAGCCGCTGCTGCCGCCAATTCGCCCTTCAGCGCGGCAAATTGCGCAGGCGTGCCGCGCTGCTCGACGCCCGCTGCCCGGTCCAATGCTCGTAGTCGTTCATTCAGGTTCGCGAGTTCACGATCCAGATTGTCCAGCGTCAGCCGGTCGATGGGTCGGCCATCGACGTCGTTGTGTGGCGTGTCGAGCGTTACCAGCGCATCGCCCGCGCGAACCCGCTGGCCATCGGCGACCAGAACATTCTTGACGATACCCGGCGCTAGCACGGCAATGCGGACGTTGCCCCCGATCGAGCGGACGACGCCGGTTGCGGTCTCCTTGCGGGTATAGGTGCTCGTAAACAAGAAGCAGACCAACGCTACTGCCATTGTGGCGAGTACACCCGTCAGCAGCGTCCAAGAGAGAGGGCGTATCGCGATCGGTTTGCCGAAACCCGTATCCGCAGCGGCTGACAGTGCTTCTGGGCGGAACAATGGTAATGCGTCGTCATCCTGAGCACGGCCGCCGGCGATCTCGCCGACACGCCCGGCCATGGGTTGGCCCGAATCTGGGAAGGCGTTTGTCATGAGCGATTCGTTCATATGCTGCGCACAAACTATACTCTCGTAACATCCACCTGCCCGACATTTTAGACCGCGGCTGAAAATCCTCTGCCTCGAGCCGACATCAGGTCAATTGAGGTTCATCCGGGGCGGCGATTGATCCAGTCGCGTGCTGCGGCCGACAGATGTCTGATCCGGGCGATTGGCGAGCAAGGTCGACGATAGGCGCTTGGATCGCTTCGCTCAGGCAGTGCCGCCAAATCCATAGGGCGAAGGGCGGCGCGACGTTTTGAATCAACGCTCGAATTTGTGAAGAGGAATGAAGTCGGTGAAGCCTGTGCCGATCTAACGGTGCAGCAGCTACAACCTAAGATACGCTGAGTATGCGAGATCCAACTTTCTTCCAAGACGAGTTATTATGAGAGAGGAGGACAAGTTCGACGCGTCCTCCCAGTCCAGTGCTCTCCGACAGAGAGTAAAACGCGAGTGCATACGAGCGAGATTTGTCCACAACGGGCTCGGTGATCTGAATCCGCGCAGGGCTTTTATCCTTTGCCTGAGTCGCAGGCGTGCTCGCGCGACCTTCCTGCATGCCTGCCAGTTCACCCAGCTTCCGCTCGCCCTTGCCTGGCAGGCACTCCGCCACAGAGTGATAAGGCGCAGCAAACCAGAGATCGATGAGGCTGTCAGAGGGCCGTTCTCCGGTCCACCCTTCTTTCCAGAAAGGGCTGCTGCGCGTCAGCGGCACAATTTGAAGTGAGCCATCTGGACGATGCTCTGCAACCGTTGGGAACGGCGGGGGCTGCGTGGTAATCACATCAGCTTCACGTCCCGTTGGAGATAGCGTTGCAGCGACGATCGATGCGACTTCCTGACAAGTCATTCCAGCCTCCCGCTGTGGAGCTATAACTCCTGATGCTTCATTGATTGCCGGCGTTTCCCCGGCCACGACCGGAGCGGACAATGCGGACAATACAGCGACGAGTTCCAGGCTAGTGATTGTCATCGTCATCCTCCTCCTCAGTCGTAGCCGTTTGTGGGTGGCACCGCCATAAGTGGAATGCCAGCAGCATTTTCGAGCGATCTGCCGGCCGAATTTGCGGCTGCCTCATCTGTCTCCGCGACAGATCGGTTGTATACGTCGTTCAGCACATGCCCAAGCTCATGGAAAATGACGTAGTCAATGCCTCCGTCGCCGAATCCATTCGCATAGCCTTGAATATTGGTATTCTGTGTATTGATCGTGATGGCATAGTTATTATAATTTGAGTCTGGCGCCGTGTTTGCACCAGTTGCGCCGCCGCCAGTGTCGGCAATAACGATTGCGGCTCTCGCAATGCCGTCCAAGGCTTGTGTCGCGGTAATTGTTTTCCCATTGCCGATGTCAATCAAAGCGTTGGGATTTGCTTTCGCATAATCATAAAACTTGGCCACTCCGTCATGGGCCAACTCAAAATCGTGCTCGTCGGTGGCAGTATTGCCGGATTTATGGACAGACGAGTCTGCAAAATGGTTTGCGGCCGCTGAGACTCCGTTGCTCGCGTAAGCACCGCCGCCGCCACTCCCGCCTCCTCCGCCGCTCGGGGGCGGAGGGGAAGACGGAGGGGGAGGGGGAGGAGAAGACGGGGGAGGAGGGATATACGGAGGTGGCGGCGTAGGGTAAGGCGCGGTTACAACGATGTCGCCGCCTCCCGATATGAGACTGAGTTCCTCGTCGGTGAGTCCCCGCATTTCCAGCTCTCCACGATTCTCGTTCCTGCAACTTAGTGATGACTACCCAGCATTGTAAATCCACAAAAATCTTGCGGAGGATGTTTGCGAAGGTCATCAATCACCTGTGCATGGTCGGCAGCCGATGGTAAGATCGGCCACATCATATTGGCTGGTGCAATCGTAAGCGCCGCTTCTTTCGGAAGATCGCTATCATGTTTGTGGTATTATCGAGGTTGATTCTGCCTTGTGCGCCTTTCATGGCCGCTATGCCTGCGAGTGGAGCCGAGTATCGGCTCAAAGACTAATTTCTAAAGATATGGTCACCATAGTGGGCAATGATGTTTCTTAGGGCTTCATCGTTACGGTACCGCAAGTTTGTCTTCCATAATGCGATTGCCTGCGTATTGGGCCACATCACTTGAATTAATCTGCTTCCGACTTTTCTGGATGGTGTTTTAATTAGCCGAGCCATGGCATAAAACCACAAATCATCGCAAAAAGGCGCAATTTTATTGAATAGTTTCTCGTCGGTGACGCTCTCATGTAGCGACTTTGGCGGGTATAAAACGCCCCCTAGGCCGACAGGCACGAGGTCAAATGACGGAACTCGTGCGTAGGAATCTTGAACGTCCTTGGTCCACTCGTTCGAAGATGCGACCGTGTTGTTGATGAAGTGGACCCTGTCTGCGATGTGGCAGAGTATTTCTTTGCGATCACGATCAATCTCGCTGAGCAACATCTGAAGCCAAAAGCGATGATAGTACGCGTCATCATCAATTGTCACGATATAGCTGTCAGGGAATTCTGATATTGCGTAAATAAGCTTTTTATATGGGCCAATATCTTTGCATGAACGGAATTCAACTTTTTCAGAAAGCTCTAGCATTTCTTCAGAGATGTTTGAGATTTCGAAATCCGCTATCCATACAATTATCTTATCTGCACGAACTGTCTGTTCCAAAATTGATTTCAGTGTTAGGTGTGTAGTGTTGAATCTTGGTGTGTATGTTGTTAATGATACAATCAATCCACTAGGAATATTTGAACCAACCTGTTCAATCGGATTGTCGTGTTTGTGTTGTTCTATGCGATGATACCATCGACCACGATCAACATCCTCGAACTCTAAGTGCGGCATTGTATTCCTGATCAAAAAATATAGTAGAAGATGATAGCCTTAATGTTGGCGCCTCGCTCGGTCAAAAATCTGAAGGCTTGTTTGTCGACGGTGTCGTAGTCTTGTAAACTGTTAACCAGCCGTTGAGGTGGGAGGGCGTTCCAGCTTTGTTAACCTGCGACACCGAAGGCGCGCAAGCCGGCACGGAAGCGGGCGTCCATCGCCTACAACGTGTCGTTCTCCGGTCGACGGCTGCGTCCCGACGCGCGCGTGCCGGTGAGGCCCATCAGGAGATCGGGGGCTTGCGTAAGTCGGTCCTAGTTGCGGCCGAGCGTCGCGACGGGGCACGGACGCGGCTCGACAGTATCCGCAGCGAACTCGACGGATGGGGCATGCGCGAATACCCGACCGAGGAGCTCGACTACCATGAGCACGACGGCGAGCCGCAACCGGCCATCGACCCGCTGCAGATGACCAGTCGGCTCGAACGGGCCAAGGCGATCGTGGTGCGACACCACGCGGGCTGCCCTCCGCTCGACGCCGTCATCGGCCAAGCCGACAAAGCGATCGCGTCGCTGGCGAGCTGCCGCGTCTGACGATCGGGGGAGCCGGCCTCGGTTTCCGAGGCCGGGCAACCGCCGTTGCGCTTCGACCGGAGCCGTGTCATTCTGGCGACGGCTGATCCGGCCATGCCGTCCACAAAGGCACAGCTCACGGGCAGGAGATAGAAGCACCGACGAACCTCTTCCAGGTGCGCGCGGGCCTAGTGGACACGCCTCATCAAGCACCGCCGGAGTGGTTCAGATGCGTCTTCATTTCACAAGCACCGACATGCCCAAGGCAGCCGCCAAGATTCTCGTGCGCGAGGCCGGCGGCATCAAGCTGTCATTCGCGCAGGAGGCCATCGCGAAGGCGACCGGCCACCGCGACTGGCACGAATTGACCGCCTCGGCGGATGGAAAAATTGTCAGCGCTTCGCCAGACCTGCCGACGGCGAAGACGATGGTGCTATCGATCGCCGACAGGCTGGGCGTCAGTCACGGTGACGTCGAGTTCGCCCTGACGCGTTCGCGCCTGCTGCCGGATATGCCCCTCCAGGATGGGCTCCGGTTGCGCACCTCGATCTGGCGAGATCGCCTATTCGGCCCGCCGGGTCGCGGCAGGCCCGGGACGGTCATTCGGGTCAAGGAACCCGGCAGCGTGCGGCCCGGATATCTGCTTTCGCTCGGCAGGCCGGCTCACATCTTCTACGACAGTGGTTTCGGGATCTGCGCCGACTTCGAGGTGGTCACACCGCGCGTGCCGCTCGACGATTTCGCGCCGAGCCGCCTGTGGCTACCCTATGGGTACTGGACGGTGAGCGACGGGGCGATCGTCACGTTCTCGCGCGACTACAAGCCGATGTGGCGAACAGCGGACGGCGTCTCGACGAGGCTCGATCCGTGGCTACGCATCCCCGACATCCGCCAAGAGGCGCATTTCTCCACGATGGCCGGCACGATCCCCTGGTCGCGAGGTCCCGCGCGCGAGCTTGCGCTCGAACACCTGAACAATCACAGGATCGTCGGGCTTCCGCGGCTCTTGGACGCGATGGAGCATGCGCTCGATCCAACGGTGGAGTCGGTGAGCAACGCGGTGGCGCGGATGCGCCGGGCCAGCGAGGCGCTTGTAGCTTAAAAGTAGAGGCAGATGCGACGGGCGCTAGGCGCTCGTTGCCCGTCGGCGAAGGAGACTGCTCCGTCAAATGGGTCTGCTTGAGCGGCGTCAACGATTGGAACCTGCCGGTCTGCTGGCGGCCCACAAAAAGGACATTCCGAGAGGTTCTCGGAACCGCTTTCCGCCAATCTCGGATGTTGAGATGCCGATCGGCCGAGGTCGTGGATTCCACCCCGTGACGTTCACCTCGCCTCACATATCTCGCGTGAAGGACGGTTGCCGGCGGGTGACGGAAACCGCGGCGCGCAGTGCGTCGTCCACGCATCAGCCCGAACCGTTGCGGCTCATCAGCGCCATGACCTGGGCCGGCATCCGGTCCTGCGAAACCATCGCGGCAAATCTATTTCCCCGCCGGCGTGAACGCAGGCTCCTCGCGGCCGCTGCGCTGCAAATAGCCTCGCTGCTCCGGTCCTCCGCTTCGCTCCGGCCCTGACGGGTTCGCGTGCCCGGTCTCTGCCGGCCCTTTGGTCGCGCCTGTCGCCCGAACGGTTCGGGCGCGTTTGAAGGAGACGAACAATGCCTGCCATCGGTTATGTCACCCGCAACGGCGACGGCTTCAAGGGCCAGATCCGCACCCTCTCGATCCGCACCGATGTCGAGATCGTGCCCAACAGCCGCAAGTCCAGCGACGCCCATCCCGACTACCGGGTCGTCGCCAGCGGCGCCGAGATCGGGGCAGGGTGGCTCCGCCGCAGCGAGATGTCCGGCAACGACTATGTGTCGCTGAGTCTCGCCGCCCCGGAGTTCGGCCCGCGCCGGCTCTACGCCAATCTCGGCCGCGCTGCCGGCCAGGACGATGACGACGCGTTCGCCATCATCTGGAATCCGGCCGACTGAGCCGTCGATACCGCGCCCGCTCCGGCGGGCGCGGGATCACGCTTTTCATTGTCACCGCGCGTCAATCGGCTAGGATTCCTGTCAGATGAAAACCGACCTCGACCATCTCCCTTCGCTGAAGCAACGCGACCTCAAGCGCATCGTCGAGATCATCTTCGCCGAGTTCGAGGAAGCGACCAAGCTGTCCACGCAGAAGTGGAAAAAGCAGGGCCGCATCCTCAAGATCATCCTCTACGGATCGCACGCGCGCGGCGACTGGGTCGCCGACAACGCCAGCGGCTATTATTCCGATTTCGACATCCTCGTCGTGGTCAACGACGAACGGCTTCTCGAGCCCGGTGAAATCTGGAGCCATGTCGATGATCGCCTGATGCGCGACTATGCGATCCTGAAGCGCCTGTCCGCCGAGACCAGCGTGATCGTCCACACCATGCAGGATGTGAACTTCCAGCTCTCGCGCGGTCGGCCCTTTTTCATCGACATCGTCCGCGACGGCATCGCGCTCTACGAGATGGACGACCGCGCATTCGACAAACCGCAGCCGCTTTCGCCCGAGATCGCGCGCGAGGAAGCGCGGACGCACTTCGATCAGTGGTTCCAGAGTGCCAGCGCATTTTTGAAGAATGCAGGATACGCGATCAAGGACGGCGAAAACAAACTTGCTGCCTTCCTGCTGCACCAGGCGGCCGAGCATTTCTATCATACGACGTTGCTGGTGCTGACGCTCTATTCGCCCAAGTCGCACAACCTCAAATTCCTGCGCGAACAGGCGGAGAATGTCGCGCGCGATCTCATCCCGATCTGGCCGCGCAGCACCAAGTTCGGCAATCGCTGCTGGGAGCTGCTGCGCCAGGCCTATGTCAAGGCGCGCTACTCGCCGCACTACAAGATCACTGGCCCCGAGCTCGAATGGCTGGTCGAGCGGATCGAACTGCTCCAGGCCGAGGTGAAGACGATCGCTGATAAGCGGCTGGCGGACGAGTGCCGTCGATGAGCTCGGTCAAGCGGCCGAACTGTGGCGAAAGGGGGAAACGTCATGGGGAAAATGGTCGTCTTGAAGCCGGTCGTCTGGAACGATAACGGCTATATTGGGCCAGCTGGCCTCCCGGCGACGAGCGGTTATTCTCAGGACCATGGCTATGGTCATGAGGAATGGAACGGCCGCTCCGACTGGGTGTGGAACGGCTGGAAGCTTTTCCACACCGAGACCAAGCGTGGGATGACAGAATACGCCGCCGAAGGGCGTCTCGGCATTATCATGACGACCATGCTGAACGGCGAGTTCTATGCAGTCGGCGTAGGATGTGCCGTCGTCAAAAATAGCACGGAAGAGAATGTAGAGATCGCCCGGGCACTGCAGCTGACGGACTATGCCGACGACCTCTGGAAAGTGCCCGCGATCAAGGAGCGGAAGGCCAATCGGGCCGCCTTCGATCACCATTGGCAGGCAGAGTTGGACATCAAGTGGCGATGTCCGCAATCGCATTTTGCCTGGTTCCGTAAGCCTGTCCGCATCGTTCCCAATGACCTGATACCGTCAGTCCCGCCGGCCGCGCCTCGTCAGGCGATCATCAAGATGCACAGCAGCTATCAGGCCATTCGGCCCGACCAGGCGCTTGCCATCGTCAGCCATGCGCTGGCATCCGACCATCCGGTGATCGGCTGGCTATCGACCGATGATTTCGATCCGCTTCGCGACAAGAAGGTTCAGGGCGCCCCCCCACCCAAGGGGGGACGCCGCTCGGCCGGGACGGCCACCGATCCCGTCAAGCGCTACATGCTGGAATATGAGGTTGTGTTCTCACCTCGCCACCACATCCTCCAGCGCGATTTCAAAGCCTATCTCACGGAAGCCGGTGCGCGCGCGATCAAGGAAGACGTCGAGTGTGTCGATCTGCGCTTCAGGCACCCGGATCATGGACCGGTCCTGGTGGAGATCAAGCCTACAGAACCAGGGACGGTCCGCTATGCGATCCGAACCGCGATGGGGCAGTTGCTCGACTATCATCAGCGCACGGAGGGTACACCGAAGAAGCTCGTCGTGGTCGATGACAAGCCGTCCAAGGAAGACAGGGCGTTGGCGCTGGACAATGGATTCGCGATCGCCTGGCGCGACGGGAAAGGTTTCAAATGGCGATGGCCGGACCAATCCTGACGGGCAACCAGACGCTCGCTACCCGCTAGCCAGAGCGTGAATAGCCGGGCTTTGATGGTTGGTTGCCATTCGAGAACAGCAACATCGCCTATAGGAACGCATCAGTGCCCGAATTCGATGTGGAGTTTATGCTATAAGAGAGCATAGCCGCGTCAACGTTGGTTGCGTCGGGCGCGTATGTAGCTGGCTCTGGTCACTGCGTAAGCAATAGCCGAAAGGTCACTGCTATGCTGCTCACATGATACAAAACGTACCTCCAGCGGGCTAAGGGTAAAGTCCTCATGCACGCCCCTGGAATTAATTATTGTTGCCTCGATCACCTTGGAAGTCGAGATATTCCGAATTTTGAAGGCCCTACCACGGCCGGAACAGCCCCGCAGGGGTGACAGGAACAATTTAATAGAATGAGGAGCCGATGGTTCTTTGACGTACGAGACTGGCGGCGTCATCGCAAAACCGACAAAAGCGATTGCCCCAAGCACCATACGAATTTCCCTCAGGCAGCATCCAAACTTCGCATGTGCCGCGCCCGCAAAATCACCACCTGCCGGATGTTGCGCCGTGCGGCCGAAGCGCATCAAGGTGAGGCGATCGCCGAAGCTAGGCTGGTTGCCGCCGAAGCGTCGGTCGGCAGCCCTCCTGGTATCTGGTCGCGACCGACGATCATATGATCCCGGTTCCCGCCCAGCGCATGATGGCGAACCGCGCCGGTGCGAAGACCATCGACCAGGCCGGCAGCCATGCGGTCTATGTCTCGCAGCCCGGTGTCGTCGCGGACTTCATCGACAGCGCGGCGCTCGGCGCGGCCGGCTAAGTCCGACTCTTCCGACAATCCCGCCCTCCGGATGCGAAAGCGTCCGGAGGTTTGTCGTGTCGGTCCTCACGTCGCGTCGTGGAAGATGTGCTCCTTACCGGTGCCCTCGGAGCATCGATATGGAGCCTTGGCACAGCCCGAACTCCCGCCCTCGCCTTCGAATCGATGGCAGCGGTTTCGATCAACGGGGTCGGCGTCGAGCAGTCGCGCCATCGCGTCGGGAAGGACGGGGTTCAGCACGCGCGACGAAAGGTCAGGTTGATGCGCCGCCTCCCCACCGCATCGTGGAAACCGTCCTTCAGTTCCGCCACGCCGTGGAAGCGAAGGCGTGCCGGACCGCCCCAGACGGCGACGTCACCATGACGCAGCGCGAACTTGCGCACCGGGTCGTCGCGCTTGATTCCCCCGAACTGGAAGATGGCTGCCAGCCCTAGCGAGACCGAGACGATCGGTTGCGAGAAGTCCCGTTCGTTCCGGTCCTGGTGCAGCGAAAGGCGTGCGCCGGGCACATAGCGATTGATCAGGCAGGCGTCCGGCCGGAACCCCATGTACCCGGCCTGCGCCGCCGCGCGTTCCGCCAGCGTCGTGAAGCAGTCAGGCATCTTCGGCCATGGCTTGCAGGTCTCCGGGTCGATCGCGTCGTAGCGATAGCCGGTCCGGTCGGTGATCCAACCGGCCGCACCGCAATTGGTCGTGGCGACCGACATGGCATAGCCGCCTGGCGTGACCATGTGCCGGAAGGGCGAGGCGGCGGCGATGCCATCGACCGCCTCGATCAGCGCCGGTGCAAATGGCAGGGCAAATCCCCGCAACAGCAGTGCGCCGTCGACAATGGCTTCGCTCGACGGCTCCTCCGCGAGAAGGTGATCGAACAGATCAGCCATCCGCCGACTTCCTGATCGAAGGGTGCAGAACGGGCCGATAGCCCGCAGCGAGCGCTCGAAAGGTCGATGGCGGCGTGAGCATCGCCGCGGCCTGGGTGATTGCCTCGGGTCCGGCGTAGCCGTCCCTTGTCCAGCGATATGCGTGGCCCTGGTACATCGCGAATGCCGCGCCGTTCGCGGCGATCATCGTCCCGTCGGGAAGCTCGGGCTGCGCTCTCGGGATTGGATGAAGGCGCTTGTGTCCGCGTTCGACCCGTTCATGATGGAGCACGGCATCGATGTGGATCGCCGAAACGCGCTCCCCGCCAGCGGCCGTTGACCACGCATCGCGGAATCGCTCGGCATCCGTCCGCCGGCACAGGAAGCAGGGCCTATGGCCCGCGGCGAGGGCAACCGCCTCGTCGAGGAAGAAGAGTTCGGTCCAACTCCTGGCCGCCATCACGTCGCGGCGACGGCCCTGATAGTCACAGGTGCAGATCAGCCAGGATTTGCTCGCCCAACGCCGGCGCAACAATGTCCTGGACTGGGGATCGTGGATGATCCCGCGATTACCGGTGAACAGGCCGCGCTGGGGGATCGCGACAATCTCGGCAAAGGGGGTGACGCGGTTCTGGAGTGCCATGGTGGCTATTCCAGTACATTCCCGCGCGCACATGCGGAATGCGCCGGAGATACAAGGCGGCGACCGCGCGATGCGGCGACCAGGCGAGGCCGATCTCGCGCAGTTCGCGGGGCTTTGGCTGCGCATCGAGCGATTTGAGCACACGATAGCCTTCCCGAATGCCGAAGTCGTCGGCGGGCAGAATATCGCGACGCTCGAGCGAGTACATCAGCAGCATCTCCACGGTCCAATGTCCGACGCTCTTGATCGAGGCGAGCCGGGCGACAGGAGCCTCATCGCCCATCACGGCCGCCACCTCCCGCACCTGTTGGATCTGCCGCGACCGAGTAGAGGTGCCGCCCGTGACCGCGCTCGTAGGAACCAAGCGCCCGATTTTATCATAAGTCACAGGGCGATCCAGCTACCGCGTGAGCGCGAACAGTTCTGGCTGGAGTGGTTCGGCGAATGCCGCGCGCGCCTCGAGCGCGGCGCTGACCGCCTGCCGGTAATGGATCGTGCCATGGCGTTCGGCCTCGGTGAAGTCGACCGGTGCCCATTCCTCGCCCGGATAGCAGGTGTCATAGATCGCGCGCGCGGCCGCGCGCAGCCGCACGTCGTGCTGCACTTTCCGTCTCCATCGATATCGAATCGCCGCCACTTCCGGCGAGCGATGAGAATTAGAACATAATGTGAACGTTGAGGCAAGCGGCGTTGGGGTCGATTTCGCCCTACGGCAAATCCGACCCTGCCGGGTGCCGCTGGCCGGGGCCATCGATTGCGCACCACGCGGCGCATCGGCGCGCCGCACAGCAAGGTGCCGCCCATGACCGACCCAACCGATGAAGCTGCCGTTGCCCGCGCCGCCCGCGCGCGGGGCGGCACGCCGTTTCTGACGCCCGAGCAGGCGGCCTATTATCTCGGCCTCTCGGTGCGCACGTTGCAGGGCTATCGCAGCGACGGGAGCGGTCCGCGCTATCGCCGGCACAGCCGTCACGTCCGCTATCATATCGACGATCTGGACGCCTGGTCGCAGCGTCTGGGGGAGGCAGGCGATCATGAATGACGCCCTTCGCACCTTCGGCGAAGCGCTGCGCCGCGATCGCACTCGCCGCCGCAAGCTGTGCCGTCGTGCCGGCGCGCTGGCGGCGCTGGTCACCGCCCTCGGCCTCACCATCGCTTTCCGCCCAGCACCGCGGCTCCTCTGGAATGCCAGCACCAGCGCGCCGATCGGCCTTTGGTCGGTCGCGCCGAACAGGCCGCTCAAGCGCGGTGATATGGTGGTCGCGCGCCTCGCGGAACCGTGGCGCGAGCTCGCCGCACGGCGGCGATACCTTCCCGCCAACGTACCGTTGATCAAGCGGATCGCTGCCGAACCGGGCGACCGGATTTGCGCGGTCGGTGCCGACATATTGGTGAACGGCGTGCGGCTCGCCCGGCGACTGCCGCGCGATCGGGTAGGGCGGTTGATGCCGGCCTGGCACGGTTGTCGTGTGCTGCGCGACGGCGCGATGCTCCTCCTGACAGATGATCCGATGTCGTTCGACGGCCGTTACTTCGGGCCGACCGCCGCGAACGCGGTGATCGGCAAGGCGACGCCGATATGGCTCCGCTGAAGACGATCGCGGTTGCCGCGTTGCTCGCCATCACATCGCCCGCCAATGCCGAAACCGTCATCGACTGGCGGCCCTATACGGCGGAAGCATCGCGCCGATTCGGTATGCCGGTCGCCTGGATCGAGCGCGTGATGCAGGCCGAGAGCGCTGGACGAACCCGGCTTGGTGGCCGCCCGATCGTCAGCCGTGCAGGCGCGATGGGATTGATGCAATTGATGCCGGATACCTGGAACGTAATGCGCGCCATGCTCGGGCTCGGACGAGACCCGTTCGATCCGCACGACAATATCATCGCCGGATCCGCCTATCTCCGGCTGATGTACGATCGGTTCGGCTATCCCGGCATGTTCGCCGCCTATAACGCCGGACCGGGACGCTATGCCGCTTATGTGACCCGAGGCAGGCGGCTGCCCGGCGAAACAATGGTCTATCTGGCGGCTGTCACCGGCGGACCGGCAACTGCGTCGGCGAAGCTTCCCGAAACACCTCCGCAGACCCTGTTCATCCCGCTGAATGCCGACCCAAGGAGGGCAGATTCGGCACGTGGGACGGAGCGATCCAGCGGGATATTTGCGATTCGCGGTTCCCGCTGAACGCCGGCGCCAAACGGGGGTGGCGTGACGTCACGTTGCCGCTACCCGCAGGCGCACTCCAATTGCGGGCATTCGATTGCGAAGGTCGGGATCCCATCGGAGCCTTCGATTCGGCTGACAATGGCGGATGCCAGACAGCCGGCTTTTGACGATACGCTTCCGAAAGTGGCCGCCTACAAATGCCGCGCTTCTTCGGGCTCGTTCTGCCAGGCGTTGTTGAGACCATCGGCGCAACGCATGGGTGCATCCAGCAGGTTTTGCGGCGAAAGGTCATCCAGCGCAGCGACATGCACCATGACGAACCTGCCGCCCAACATCGGCATATTGCCATCGTTGTGAGTGGCGATCCCACATCGCTTGCAGAAACGATGGTGCTGCTCGCCCCAGTCACCTGAGCTTCCATAATCGCCAAGGGCATCGGTGCCAGTCAGAAGCCGGAAATTGCCGGGTTCCATCGGAGCGGTTTTCCACATCCGCTGCTTCCAGCAAAAAGTGCAGTTGCACTTGCCCGTGCCATTGGCGAGGTCGATGTCAGCTTCGAACGTGACCGCCTTGCAGTGACAGCTTCCGTGGTAGGTTTTCTTCAAGGGATGCTCCGCGGGGTAGGATCGGCAGTGTCCCTAGGTCGCCAATGAATGACAGAAAACAGGATTTTGACGGTAGGCGTCGTGCGTGCCGAAAGCGCCGGGAGGATTCGCTTGCCGGGGCGGCCTATCATTCGAGCAGGCGCGATGGGCCACGGTAAAAATTGTGCCGGTTCGAACCAGGTTTCTGACACTGTAGGGCCGCAAATCTTGCCCTTCTGCGGTTCCCGGCGCAGTCTGCTGACGTTCAACGGGAGAGGAGTCGCTTATGTATCGTTTTGCACTAGCTCTGGCGGCGATCGCGATGACCGCGTCGCCGGTCGCTGCCGCACCGGCTTGCAAGGACGCAAAGGGCAAGTTCATCAAATGCCCGCCAGCAGCGGCGACGCCGGTGGCAAAGCCGAGCCCTGCAGCAAAAGCGGCGCCGACCGCGAAGCCCAAGCCAGCGCCCGCTGCGAAATCGACGGGCAAGTGCCGGAACGCCAAGGGCCAGTTCGCCAAATGCGGTACGCCGGGCGCCAGGCCGGCTTGAAAATATCAGGGCCGGTGGCGGTTGAACGCTCGAACGCCATCGGCCTTAGTGCATCGTCAGTTGTCTGCCGCGTTATTCTTCGCGCTCTCGAATCTGGTAGGAAATCCACCGCAGAAGCATGCCGACAGCCGAGGCCGTCATGCCCGCAAAAAGGCAGATCATCAGCAGCGGTTCCCGGGAGGCCGACTTCCACGAGGCGATGCCGAGCAGCATGACGCTTGCTATCGAGACCATATAGCCGGCCGTCTTGATCGCGTTCGAAGTGCGCATTTCCGACGGACGATCAGGTAACCGTCATGCGAGGGTGAACGGCAAGCTCACCGGCTCGCCTGCTGTATTCGTTCGCCATCTTGAGATGTGCCATTGCCGCGGCACGGTCTTCGCAGGTAGCGGCCAGTTCTCTCTCCTTGCGTGCGCGCCGGGTGAAATAAGCCCGGTCTTCGATGATGTTCCGCACCGCCATTGTCAGTCTCTCCAAAGACGCGCCCCACGCCCTGGCGGAACCAAAATGCTCAAGATCGTTTCGGGTTTCAATAAACTCGATCAAGCGATCGTCGAAGCCCATCGTTCGTCAATAGCCGAGATAGTGAGACAATACACTTCCGGCCATCGCAAGCCACCAGTCGATATTGGATGGGCCTGGCCTGTTTCAGGAGCGTCGAATGAAAACGAAATAAATCACGCCAAATGCGATAACGATGATCACATTCGTCATCAACCGTTGCCAGAAACGATCCCTGAAGAACGCGAAATCGACGCCGATGATCACGATGATCATCGCCACTACCATGAGTGCCGCCGGCAATTTGATCACTGCCTTCTCCTCCCGAAATCGGCGTCGCGAACCTTGGGATAGATTCCTCATTATGGCCCGCACCGTAGCATATATCTGGACCGACGCGGACGCGTTTCGCCGATGATGCTTGGCCGTCAAACGATGCGAATTGGGTTCTGTTGCCGCGTACGGCGCCGGGCCAGGTCGGTATGTCGATCATCGTGGACCGTACGGCCGCTTGTCTACAAAGCGCGCGTTCTCTCGCAACCGTGACGGGGGCCGGCGTTCTCCGAAGGCGAGAAGGGCGCTGGTCCGTGGCCATCATTGTTTGTGATGTTGAAACGGCTCAGGGCGCGACAGCCGGTTAGGCGAGGATCGGTAACGAGAGCCGAGCGATGAACACATTGCGGTTCAGTTGCCGGGTAAAGGCTCCGCGCGACGCGCGCACCAGCTGTTCGATCAACCCAAGGCCCTGGCCGCCCTCGCGGGGTGGACCAAATTCGGTCTGTTCGCGCCAGGTGAGCTGAAGCATGCCATGATCGACTTCCCCTTCGATCGAGATCGTCTGGCCCTGCTGCAGGGCGCCATATTTGAGGCTGTTGGTCGCCAACTCCCCAAACGCGAGGGCCAGCGCCTGCATTGCCGTATCGTTGAGCTGAACGTCGGGCAAATAGCCGAACTTGAGGAGGGACCCGTCGCCATAGGCTGACGCCAGCAATGGGACGATGTCGACAAAGCGCCTGGTCGATGACGGATTCAGGATGAGATCCTGCACCGCGGCAAGCTGCGCGAACCGGGCGGTGATGTCCTCGGCGAAGGCGCGTGCTTCCGGTCGCGACCGGGCGGACAACATTGTCAGACCCGACGCCACGGTCAGTGCATTTTTGAGCCGATGGCGCATCTCCGCGCTGATCGCGGTGACTCGTTGGCGCTCGGTCACTTCGGCGGTCATATCGCGCGCGATGGTAAGAAAGCGCGCAATCTCATCGTCCTCGCCGCGGATCGGGGTGACCGTGACATCCCACCAATGGATCGATCGGTCGGGCCCCGGACGGGCCGCTTTAACCCGGGCGACCTCGCCGACGCTGGCAGCGGCAAGTGCGGCTTCGACCTGGGCGCGGGCATCCACCGGCCAGCGCTCGACCCAGGATTGACCGATCAGATCGGTAGGTGAGGTCAGCTCCATCGCGATGGCGCCCTCGCGATTGACGAACAGGATGCGCCCGTCGCGGTCGAGCAGCTTGATGCAGTCATGGGTCTGATCCAGCAACGCCGCGAGCAGGACATTGTGGCTGTCGATCAACGTATCGACCGGTTCGGCCACGGCGAGATCCTTCTCCAATGACACAATCCGACCTCCTAGCAGGCTTCGTCGCCGGCGTTATAAACTCGATCAAGTCCCCTCAAAATGCCCGATCGAACGGATCGGGAGAAGGGGCTTCGTCTCGGATCGTCCGAGTATGGCGGCTGCCGGCGCGCCCGTGCAAGGCCGGCGGCCCCTCCAATTTTGTCGCGATAATGAGCGTGCTGCGCACGCGCTTTGTTTGTTTTCAGCGCAACAAAATCGGTTCCTCCGCCGCCGCTGCGCGGTGCCTGCGCTACGCTCCGGCAGCCCTGACAGGCACGCCGTCAACCGCCGTCGCGAGGCTGTCTTCGATGAGGAAGACGTCAATCGGTGGAGGTTCACATGACCATGTTTCAACCAGTCGCTGCAGCATCGGATCGCGTGATGGCAACGCTTGTGGCGGGACTTGAACTCGAATTCGGCCGCAACGCGGCAGAGGGTTTGGCACAGCGGTTCATCGCGGCGGAGGAATGTGATTTCACTTGGGATGCACGGATAGAGGAGCGTTGGCTGGGGACGTATGAGACAACAGAAGGCGAGGAATTCGAGCTTGATCGAGTAGCAATCATTGGCCGGCTGGATGGGCGTTGGTTCACGGCCGCGTGTATCATCGATGGCGAAGGCAGGGTCCACGGCATGACCGGAAAACGGACGTTCGCGAAGGTCAATGCGGCGCGAAAGGCGTTCGCGACGCAACGCTGAACAACGCAGAGTTGCAGCCGGGAGGCGGTGCCGGACAGGCATCGCCTCCCGGCTTTTGCCTCGCCAGGAAGAGAGGGCAGGTGCGAGGGGGATGGAAAGGGCGCGGGCGGGTAGAGCGGCGTAAGGCAAGATGAAGCAATGGTGCCGTCCTCGCGGAGCGGCGCCATAAGCTATTGTCTGCACATCGCTTTTTGGGGCTGCTGCGCGGCGCTGGCGGCACCATCGGTGTGTCGATGGTGCCAAAGCGACGCTGACCCGCACAAATCCTCACTAAATTTGGCACCGGTTTTCAGATGCCTTGGCGGTGCGCATGTTTGCGCTCGAATAGCTTCGAACGGCAGGCCGGCATGGACGGAGACGACGATTTCGAGCCCCGTTTGGGGCGTATCCGCAACACCGGGCGCGGGCAGGGGAGGAAGTATCTCCACCGCGTTCTTGCCGCCGCCAATCTGGCGCGCGCCGGCAGCGGCGGGATCGGCCGTCGCGCACGGTTCGACGGCAGCCGGATTGGCCGGGGTTCGGGCGTGGGTCGCGTGCTCGCCAGTCGCGATGTCTATGCGGCGTTCCGCCAACGCCGCGTCATCGTCAAATCGCGCATCGTCAAACTGGCTGGCAAGGGAGCCGCTGCGGCGCGCGCACACCTGCGCTACATCGAGCGCGACGGCACGACCCGCGAGGGCGGGCGCGGCGACCTCTACGGCCGGGATGTCGATAAGGTCGACGGCAAGGCATTCCTCGACCGCGCCGATGGCGATCGTCACCAGTTCCGCTTCATCGTCTCGGCCGAGGACGGTATCGACTACGACGATCTCAAACCACTGACCCGTCGTCTGATGGAGCGAATGGAGGAGGATCTCGGAACCCGGCTCGACTGGGTCGCGGTCGATCACTTCAACACCGGTCATCCCCATACCCATATCGTCGTGCGCGGCCGGGGCGACCGCGGCAAGGACCTCATCATCGCCCGCGACTATATCACCGGCGGGATACGCGAGCGCGCGGCCGAATTGGTCGATCTCGATCTCGGCCCACGATCGACCGATGCGATCCAGGCGCGACTGCGCGACGAGATCGATCAGGAGCGGCTGACCAGCATCGACCGGACGCTGTTGCGCGAGGCCGAGCGCGATGTCCTCGTCAGCAGCGCAGCACGCGGGGCATTCGATCAAACCCTACGCACCGGCCGGTTGCGCAAGCTCGTGCGCATGGGCCTGGCGGAGAAGGTCGGTGCCTCGCACTGGCGCCTCTCGCCCGACCTGGCTGACACGCTCAAGCGCATGGGTGAACGCGGGGACATCATCCGCACCATGCAACGCGCCTATGCCGCGCGGGGCGTAGCGCCGGTGCTGGCCGATCAGATGATCTACGAGCCCAGCGCCGAAGGTGCGCGGCCGCTCGTTGGGCGCATCCTCGAGCGCGGCCTGTCGGACGAGTTCAACGATCGCCATTACCTGATCGTCGAGGCGACCGATGGGCGCAGCCACTATGTCGAGATCGGCAAAGGCGAGGAGGTCGATCCCCATGCAACCGGCGCCGTGGTCCGCATCGCACCGGTCTCGGTCGGTGTCCGCGAGGCCGATCGCGTGGTCGCCGAGGTCGCCGCTGTGAATGGCGGGCAGTACGATGTGGATGCTCATCTCCGTCACGATCCCGCGGCGACCACGGCATTCGCCGAAACCCATGTCCGCCGGCTAGAGGCGATCCGGCGATTGACTGGCGGCGTGACCCGGGAGCCGGACGGCACCTGGATCATCGCCAATGACCATCTCGATCGTGCCGCTGCCTATGAGGCGGCACGTGCCAGGAATCGCCCCGTCTCGGTCGAGACGCTGTCGCCGCAGCCGATCGAACGGCTCGTCGTTGCGGATGCCGCCACCTGGCTTGACCGCGAGGCGGTCGCAGCCGACCCGGTCCCGCTTCGTGACGCCGGCTTCGGCCATGAGGTCCGCGAAGCGCAGGCGCGTCGCCGGCAATGGCTGGTCGCGCAGCAGCTTGCGATCGAGGCGGATGGTCGGATCACCTATTCCCCCGATCTTATCGACACCTTGCGACGGCGTGAGTTGCTCAGGGTCGGCGCGCAATTGTCGGGCGACATGGGCATGTCGTTCGCCGAGACCGATGCCGGCGCACGGATTGAAGGCATCTATCGGCGTCCTGTCGATACGCTGGGCGGTCGCTATGCGTTGATCGAGAAATCGCGCGAATTCACGCTCGTGCCCTGGCGTCCGGTGCTGGAGCGCCAAATCGGTAAGGGAGTATCGGGTGTCATGCGGACCGATGGGATCAGTTGGAGTTTCGGCCGGGGCAGGAGCGGACTGAATATCTCGTGAAGAGGCCGTATATGAGCAGGATATATTTGGACCTGGCCGTTTTCGGTCTGGCAGTTTTTCGAGTTAGTCGACCAGAGGAACTGTGATAGCGGCTTCTGTGAGGGCAGCTACGCAAGTCGAGGCAGGCCGATTGGCGGCCTGCGATTAGTCTCGGCTGTGAACCGACCTCGTGATTGTGGTTAAAATTTCTGGATTGCCCCTTGCTTTGGACACGGAATCGCCCGAACCCAACGTGACGAAAGCCGTCGCGCGACGGTCGGGGGGAATATGACGATTGCGCAATGTAGACACGAAGACAAACAGAGAGGCATTGTTGTTCATTTTAGAGCACTCACGGCCAGATCCAAATGATCAACACTCTCGCACTGAATTTAGTCGCCAGCGTCATGGCGTGGGACAACGAGCGCGCGACCAAAGAATACGCGTGGCTGCGGCTCATGTCCTCGATGAAGTATGACGGATATTCCGATTTTCGGGCAGGCGTCCGCTTCCTCGAAAGCCTCGTTTCTTGGCTCCGGCACTTCGAGCCTGCCGACCGCGAGACTGCTTACGCTCTCGTTCGGCAGCGCCTAGTGTACATATCGACCGCCGAGATGCAGCGCGCGATCGAGACCTTCATTCCTGAAGTTGTCACTCCGTATCTGCGTAAGGCCGTTGCCAGTGCGATGGGCATCAAGCCATACGAGGTCTGGAAGACCAGAGAGGGGGCAAAGAGCTTCTCCGATCATCTGCGCCGATGCCTGTTTGTCGGCCTGAGCGACGGTAGCCGTATTGACGTCCTGCGACGCGCCAACTCCGGGCGCCTCTCGCAGGAACAGGTTGTACCGATGATGAACGTCGACAATGAGAAGTGGAAGGGGCTTGGGGAGGACCTACGGAAGGAGATCGGAAGCAGCGCTTGTTTCGAGGACGTCTACCTAATCGACGACTTCACCGCGTCGGGTACGACCTTCATCCGATTTCCCGACGGCGGCAAAGCGAAGGGTAAGCTCGCGAAGTTCGAGAAGATCGTCCAGGACGCGCGCGGAGCCCTCAAAGACGCCTTTCCGCTAGCGAAGGGTTATACCCTCCACATCCATCACTATGTATCGACAGCGCAGGCGCGCGAGGCGCTTGAGGGTCGGATCGCGGAAGCGGCCGCGAAACTGCCCAACCGCAGCTACGGCGAGGCGCTCATTTCGGAGGGGCTGCGCCTGCCACCCGACCTGCGGATAGGATCGATTGAGGAGGCAAGCGGCACCATGCTCGCTGCGAAGGCATCGGACGACCCCTATCTTGCGATCTGCGACACGTATTACGATGACGAGTTGTTCAAGCGGCTGGAAGTCCATTGCAAAGAGGCAGGCCAAGTAGACATGAAGTATGGATACGCGAACTGCGCGCTTCCTCTGGTCCTCGAGCACAACACACCGAACAATTCGATCCCGATCCTCTGGGCCGAGACGGAAGGCAAACACGGGCGGCCTATGCGCCCGCTATTCTTGCGCCGCGACCGGCACGGATAAACGCAATGGCCAATCCCTTCCTCCGCCGCGCCACCGAATACGTGCGAGATGATGCGTCCTTCCTGTCGATCGTCAGCCCTTCGCCGCTCACGACCTTCCTCGCGAAGAACAAGCACAAGGACGACATGTTCGAGGTGCCGGTACGCATCATCGGATCGCCTGGTAGCGGTAAGACCATGCTCGCGACGCTCGCTGAGTTCAAGATGGTTGAGGCCATCCTCAAGGACCCTACGAACGCCACGAACCGCACCTTAGCCGCAGCTCTCGCCGAGGCCGGCTTGCTGCAGTCCGCGATTCCTCACGTTGCCGCCGTTCGCGTTCCGATGGAATCTGAGTACCGCGAGTTCTGGGAGTTGCCGTACGACCCGGCCGTGAAGACTAAACTGGCCTTCTGGCTCGTCCAAGCCCGAGCGATGCTGGGCTTGATTAGGAACCTCACGGCCAATCGCACCCGCGACCTCGACGGTATCCAGTTCGTCCCGCGCGCCTCCTACGAAGCCCATCTTGAGCAGATAGGTGGCCTGACTGCACAGGGGGTGCGCGACCGAGCGCTCGCGGTGCAGCGAGCCATCTACTCAGTCGGCGCGGGCCTGCGGCCGCCTAAGCTCCGAGACCTGCCGGAGGACGCGACCGCGCCCTATGCCCCGTTCGACGCGATCCAGCGGATCAGAATCGACTGGCGGGGCAAGCCGATCGAGGTGACCCCCTTGGTGATGCTGGACGACGTTCATGCGCTCCACCACGACCAGTTGGAGGCGATGTTCGAGACGCTGTCGCACCGCGAGATGCGCTTCGGTCGATGGATGATGATGCGGCTCGACGCCCTCAGCCCCGGCGCGGTGCTCCGCTCGCCTGGCGCTCAGCCTTCACATGGGCGGGCGCAGGGCCGCGACTTCGTCGATATCCGTATGCAGGTCGGCGAGGACGGAAAGAAGGATACCGCTCGGCGGCAGTTCCGCACGATGGCGAAAGACATGGCTAAGCGGTACTTGCCGCTGGTCGAGGCATTGCGGAACCGGGGCGCCACCGACATCGAGCGCCTGCTCCCATCCGAGCCGCCTAGTGTGACGCCTGCTCAGCTGCGATCGCTCGCAGAGAAGATGGCGCGCGAGCAGATCAAGCTCGGGGTGAGTCCGTCCCGGCGCGAGGAGATCGACGCTCTGGTCGGCGACTTCCTCAAACGCTCTAAGTCCTACGACGACGGTCCCGAAGTGGCACTGGCAATGGTGCGTATCCTCATCAACCGCTACGCGGTCCGCATCGCGCGGTCAGCGCCATCGTTGTTCGAAGACTTTGATCCAGATCCAAAGACGCCTCTAAAGGCGGATGCTGACGTTGCCCATGGCGCGCGACTGCACCTCTACCACGAGCTTGGGCGACCGTTGCACTTTGGGGTCGATGACATTTGCGACGCTAGCAACGAGAACGCGGAGATATTTCTCCAGTTCGCCGGAGCGCTGGTCGCAAATATCGAGACGAGAGCGATCCGTAACGAGGACCTGCCACTGCCCGCGAAAACTCAGCAGAGCGTACTGACGACCAAGGCGCGAGCAATCATGGATGGATGGGCCTTCCCGCACGCCGCACGGGTGAGAAGCATGGTTGACGCGATCGCCAAGGATTGCCTTGCCGAATCCCTCCTGCCCAATGCACCCCTCGGTGCTGGTGCTAACGCCATCGGCATCCTCGAGGATGAGATGCAGGCGCTATCGTTGGACGACGAGTTGGGCAGCGTGCTGAAACATGCAATCGCGAACGGTGCGATCACCATCGAACGTGACTACGGCCAAGGCGGAAAACTATGGGCCTTGATCGAGCTTACCGGAACGGTCAGTCTCGTACATGGCCTCACCTACAATCGCGGCGGGTTCCTGCCGAAACGGGTCGGCTATCTGCGCGAAGGGGCAGGGCTGGCCGATGCGTGAGCACTGGGCGAACTGCATCACAAACTTCGACGACGATGTCGTGAAGTTCGTCGATGACTATTTCACCGACGAGACGCAGAAAGTGCTTCTCGTCGCGGCGGCAGGGTTTGATCCACGCTCGCGACGGGTTTCGAAGATGCTGGCCGATGCACTGGGCAATCGGCTGTCCGCCTACTACATCCGCGAGGAGCGGCCGGGCGCTACTGACGAGCTCATCAAGCAGGCGGATGCAAATGAGGTCGCGCTGAGGCAGATCGTACCGGACTCCAAGGTGTTCACCTTAGCGGTCTTCGCAGACGACGGTGCTCCCGTAGGTGGCGCGAGACTCGTCTCGGAGTTCCAGAAGAATCCGATCCCCGACGACGTCACCGACGTGATCCTGGACCTAAGCGCGCTCTCGATAGGCATCGGCTTTCCGGCCGCCAAGCTGCTGCTCGAGGACTGCGAGGGCGAACACGGTCGCGCATTCCACCTGATGATCGTCTCCAATCCGGAACTGGACGACCAGATTTCCAGCGTGCCGTCTAACCGCATCAGCCCTGTTAAGGGGTTCGCACCGGATATCGGCGTGAGCGCGCTCGATGTCGCGCAGGTCTGGATACCGCAACTCGCGCGGGGCCGCGCGTCCACTCTCACACAGATCGGCGCGGCGAGCGGCACCTGGTACAAGATCTGCCCGGTGCTCCCGTTCCCCGCCCGCAATCCGCGACGCGCCGACGATCTGCTGAGCGAATATCAGACCGAGCTGGTCGACGAATGGGAGATCGATCCCCGGGATATCGTCTACGCATCGGAGAAGAATCCGCTCGACTGCTATCGGACCCTGTCTACCCTCAAGCAGCGCTTCGATCGAACGATGGAGGGCACTTACGAACCCCGCATGGTATTGTCGCCAGTCGGCAGCAAGGTTCTCGCGGCCGGTGCGTTGATGGCAGCGATCGAGCACGGCATGTCGGTGCAATACGTTGAGACGGAAAGCTACGAGTTCGGCAACACCGAACCGTCTGCCAGCGATCCGCCGGACATGATAGTGCACCTCGTCCTGTCGGGCCCCTTCTACCAAAGCTACGCCAACGGAAACGCCTCAGAATGAGGTCGCCGAGGCTGAGCGCGAAGCTGGACGAGTTGCCGGCCACCCTCGAAATGATAGCAAGCTTTGATCCAGCGGCGATTGCGACGTCACTCACGCGCGGCGCCGGCCGGCACGCGCTTGCGATCGGCTCCGGCGGATCGGTCGTCGCGGCCGAATACTTCGTTCGCTGCCGCGATTCCCTCGGTCTGGGCTCGACCTCGGTTGCCACGCCAATGCAGGCGGTTGTTGACCACCATCCGCTCGATACGACGCAGGTCTGGCTCTTCAGTGCTGGCGGTGACAATCCCGACGTCAGCGCGGCGACCCGGGCGGTTGCCGATCGCGGGTGTAAGGACATCAACCTCGTCACCCGCAACCCCGACGGCGCCGCAGCCGGGATCGCGAGGCGCTTCAACGGCGCAGTGCACGTCGTCCCGGTCGCGGACGTGAAGGATGGCTATCTCGCGACCCATTCGCTCCTGTCGATGACGACCGCCCTGCTGCTCGCCAGCGTGATGGCGTCGCGCGAGCCGGTCTCCTTGTCGGCTCCGCTCGGTCGGGTCGCTGGCCGCCTAACCGCGTCACGGGACAGCGTCGAGCGCCGTCGGCTCGTGGAGCGGTGGACGGGACTTCGGACCAGCGATACCTTCGTCATCGTCGCCGATCCGCTGCTGCGCCCGGTGGCGTCCCTGCTCGACACCTCGCTCTGGGAAGCCTCCCTCTGCCCTGTGCAGACAACCGACTTCCGCAATCTGGCGCACGGTCGGCACGCCTGGTTTCACCACCGCGTGGAAGATACCGTCTTGCTCGCACTGACCGGCCGTACGTCCCGCGCGACTTGGTCGGCGATCGACAACGTTCTTCCCGATGGATTGCGGCGCACGAAGACCGATTACGGCAGTTGCGGGAGGCTCGAGAACCTGTTTGGCCTCATCGATGGTCTCGCCGTCATCGAAGCGATCGGCGAGGTCCTCGGCATCGACCCCGGCAAACCCGGAATTGGCGAGTTCGGCCGCGTGATCTATGATGACCGCTCGCTCGAGAGGCTGGCCGACGAGCTTCCGGTCCGTGTGCGCCACAAACGCGCTGCTATCGCGAAGGCGGACGCGGCACACCCAGAAGAGCCGAGCCTCTCCTCCATCGGTCGCGAGCGGCTGCGGGCGCTCAAGGCGGCGGATATTGGCGGTGCGGTCTTCGACTATGACGGGACCATCGTGACGACGAACGGCAGGTATGAAGTTCCCGACCAGCCCATCGTTGCCGAGTTGATCCGCCTGCACCGCGCAGGGGTAAAGCTCGGTATCGCGACTGGCCGTGGTGGGTCCGCCGGAGAGGACCTCCGGAGGATCCTTCCGGCGGAAATCCTCTCCTCGATCGTTATTGGCTACTACAACGGCGGATACCTTCGCACGGCAGACGTGGACATCACGCTCGATCCGCCAGCCCAGAATCCCGCGATCGCGGCCACCGCATCCTGGCTGGATGGGCGGAACGACCTGTTCATTGAAAAGGACTTCAAGGCCGGCCCGGTGCAGATCGGGATCGACATGGATCACCTGCACCACCCTTACCGCTTCGTGTTCGACCTCGCGTCTTGTCCGCAGATCGCGAGCGGCGAGGTCAGGATCTCGGCATCGGGGCACAGCTTCGATATCATCCCCTCGACGTCGAGCAAGACGGCCGTCGTCGATGCGGTGAGGCAAGCCGCGCGACCGGGAACGGCGGTCCTGTGCTTCGGTGACAGCGGATCGGCCTCGGGCAATGATCACGCGCTACTCTCGCATCCTCACGGAATCAGCGTCGGCGAGGTGTGCGGTGCGCCAGATGGTTGCTGGTCGCTGTTCGGCGGCTTGATCACGGGGCCTGAGGCCCTTCTCAGAACGTTAAGCGCTCTGGTACGATCAGAGTCTGGCGAGATTCGCCTCGATACGACTTTGCTGCCGCTCGACAGTCAATGACCGAAAGAGTACATAATAGGAACATGAACCCCGCGACTCAACTTCGATACCGCTTCGATGTGGCTGGCACTGGGCTCACCGTCCTCGACAGAATCTATGCCGATGGCGACCTGGCAGAGGAGGCGCTCGGTGGATCCTGTGGCAACGTGCTTGTGTCTCTCGCCATGCTTCATCGCAACGTCGTCCCGGTCCTCACGCTGGGGGATGATGACGAGGGCGGGAGGTTGCTGGCAGAGTTCATCGAGGCAGGTGCTGTCGTCGACCACATCCATCGTAAGTCTGGAACCCGCTCGCCGGTGATCGCCCAGGAGTTGGATACCGTATCCGGCCAGCATGATTTCAGCTTCGTGTGCCCTGAGACCAGCGAGGAGTTGCCCAGTTACGTGCCGATCGGTGAGAGCGAGGTGGCGTCGGCCCTTCACGTACTCACTCAGTGCAGCGTCTTCTACGCGGACCGGCTATCCGCCAGCATCCTTGATGCAATGAAGGCGGCATCGCTGTCTGGAGCAATCATTTTCTTCGAGCCATCCAACGTCGACCACGACGAACTGTTCGACGAAGCGCTGGGCCTCGTCTCGATCCTGAAATATTCGGTCGACCGGCTCGGTGATCGCTTGTCCGGACGGCGTCACGATTGTGTTCGCATTGTCACCCACGGTGCGGCTGGCCTCGAGGTTCGTCACGACGACAGCGCGGTCTGGTGCTCGGCGATCAGCGCTCCGTCAGTGCTCGACACCTGCGGGTCGGGCGACATGGTGAGCGTCGGCGTTATCGACTGGATGCTCGCGTCAGGTATCCGCGCCGAGGAACTCAGCGCATCAGTCCTTTTGAAGGGTATCGCTGCAGGCCAGCGCCTCGCCGCCGAGAACTGCGCTTTTGCTGGCGCACGTGGTCTCTTCAAGCACTGCGGGCCTAGCTACGCTCGCGAGGTACTTCAGGAAACGTCTAAAGATTACTCGGCCGCTACAAGGTAGCCCTCGGCCTCCTGCCGGAGTTCCTCGCGGATCTCCATCAGTAGCAAGCCGAGCATGTTCCTGCCCGAGCCGTTCACTTCGCCCCATAGGCGATTGACCTCGTTGTCGACCGTCGCCGATTCTACGAGACGCGCTTCACCGGTCGATAGAAGCAATTCGCGAAGGTCGGCGTGCTGGGTAAACTTCGCCCTTAACACGTCGCGCATGCGGTCGAACTTGGAAGTCGACCAGCCAGGAGCGACGTCCCAGTAGTATAGTCCGTGCGCCGCCATCGCGAGCAACGCCGGTGACGGGGCTGCCATGAGCCACTTGCGGACCTCGGGCTTGCGAGCCTTGCCCGCCTGATAGGCGTGCTCGCTCGTAACAAACGTCTCGCCCTCGAACTCTACATCGCGGCGGAAGAGGTTGCTGAATGCGCCGTGGGGCTTCTCGCTGGCCCGGTAGAAGCGAATTTCGTCCACTCAAAACCTCCTTGCAAATTCGCTTTATAAAAATCATGCTAATTTGCATGAAGCCAACAATCAAGCAGCTTGATGATCTGAAAGCGAGAATCGTCAAGGCACGCGATTCGAAGGGCTTAACCTATTCAGAGTTAGGGAAGATCGCCTTGGTTCATCCGAGCCAGGTTGGTCGAATCTGCGAGGGGCGATTCAAGACGTTCAGCCACAACGTTGTGCAAGTCTGCAAAGCGCTGGGCGTAAGGGTTCCTCGGCTTGAGCCGAGGCAGTCGGGCATGGCGCCGGAATGGGCGCGGGCGGTGTCGAGTATGCGCAGGATCTGGGACGATACCCCCGAGGGTGCCCAGGTCATCAGCCGCGTTCTGGATGCGATCGCGGATTTGAAAGCACGCGCCGATTGAGTGACACGGGTCGTGTGAAAAGTTGGCGAATATGCCAAATTACGATCTTGGACTTCTTCGGCGTGTAGCTGCTTTACAATCAATAAATGAATTGCGGGAGGCCGACTGCAGCTTGAGGCCCGAGCTTTGTTTGTTGAGTGTTCGACCAGGCGCCTGTCCAGGCGCCAGGTGACCCAATTGCGTTGTGGCGCGTCGAGGTGCGTTGAGACGGTAATTTTCGCGCGGGCTGGTTTCATCGATCCTTTGGGACGTGAACCGGGGCGGGCGTCCGCCGACCGGGCGGAGCCCCAGGATGACCCCTACCAAGCTGCTTGTCGGCCAGATCATCGTCGTTTTCGCGATCGTGATCGCGGGGGTCTGGTTCGCGACGCAATGGGCCGCGGCGATGCTGGCCTATCAGCCCCAACTTGGTCCGGCCTGGTTCATCCTGTTCGATCTGCCCGTCTATCGCCCATGGCAAATCTTTTCCTGGTGGTATCACTTCGACGCCTACGCGCCGCATGTCTTCGACCGCGCCGGCATGGTTGCCGGGGCGAGCGGTTTCATCGGGTGTGGCGCCGCGGTCTTCGGATCGCTGTGGCGTGCTCGTCAGCAGCGTCATGTCACCACCTATGGTTCGGCGCGCTGGGCAAGCCAGCAGGAGATCGAACGTGCCGGGCTGCTGGGCGACGGAGGGGTGTTCCTCGGCCGCTATCACCATGACTATCTGCGTCACGATGGCCCCGAGCACGTCATGGCCTTTGCGCCGACCCGTTCGGGCAAGGGCGTCGGGCTGGTCGTGCCGACCTTGCTCAGCTGGACCGGCTCGGCGGTCATCCACGACATCAAGGGCGAGAACTGGCAGCTGACCGCCGGCTGGCGCGCGCGGTTCGGACACGCGCTCCTGTTCAACCCCACCGACATCCGCTCAGCGCATTACAATCCCTTGCTCGAGGTCCGCCGCGGCGAAGACGAGGTTCGCGACGTCCAGAATATCGCCGATATTCTCGTCGACCCTGAAGGCGCGCTCGAACGGCGCAACCATTGGGAAAAGACCAGCCATTCGCTGCTGGTCGGTGCGATCCTCCACATCCTCTATGCAGAGGAGGAAAAGACGCTGGCGCGCGTCGCGACCTTCCTGTCCGATCCACAGCGGCCGTTCGTCGACACGCTCAAGCGGATGATGTCGACCAACCATATCGGCACGAAGGACGCGCCCCGCGTTCATCCCGTGGTCGCTTCCGCCGCGCGGGAGGTGCTGAACAAGTCGGACAATGAGCGCAGCGGCGTACTCTCGACCGCGATGTCGTTCCTCGGTCTCTATCGTGATCCGACCGTCGCGGAGGTCACCTCGCGCTGCGACTGGCGGATCGCCGACCTGATCGAGGCTGCGCCCCCTGTCTCGCTCTATCTGGTCGTGCCGCCGTCTGACATCAGCCGCACGAAGCCACTGATCCGCCTGATCCTCAACCAGATCGGCCGCCGGCTGACCGAGAAGCTCGACGGCGAGGGCAGGGGGCGTCGCCATCAGCTGCTGATGATGCTCGACGAGTTCCCGGCGCTCGGACGCCTGGATTTCTTCGAGACCGCGCTCGCCTTCATGGCCGGCTACGGCATCCGCGCCTTCCTCATCGCCCAGAGCCTCAACCAGATCGAGAAAGCTTATGGCGAGCACAATTCGATCCTCGACAATTGCCATGTCCGCGTCGCGTTCGCCTCGAACGACGAGCGCACCGCGCGTCGTATCTCCGATGCGCTGGGCACGGCGACCGAACAGCGTTCGATGCGCAACTATGCCGGGCACCGGCTCGCGCCCTGGTTGGCGCATGTCATGGTCAGCCGGCAGGAGACCGCCAGGCCGCTCCTGACACCCGGCGAGGTGATGCAGCTCCCGGCGACCGACGAGCTGATCCTGCTCTCCGGCCTCTCGCCGATCCGCGCGAGCAAGCTGCGCTACTACGAGGATCCCAATTTCCGCGCCCGGCTCGGCCCGCCGCCCACGCTTGCGGACGGGCGCTATCTCGACCGTCCGCAGCAACGGTCGAACGAATGGGGCAGCTTTGCGCGCCGTCAGGACGCCCGGCTGGTCCGCGCGGTCGAGGCTATGGAAGCCGGTGGCGAGGAAGGCGGTCTCGAACGGCAGCGCCATCCGGGTTTCGGTGAGGATGCCGGTGCCAGGCCGGAGCAACCGAAGCAGCTCGAACCGGTAGGCGACGAGCACGACGATAGCGATGTCGCTGCCGATCAGCGCGCCATGGATCGTGCCCGCGGCCTCACCACCGCCGCACGCGCCTATGGCATCGGCGACGATGGCGGCCCGCAGCTGCCGCTGGGGCTGTGACGGTCATGAAGTTCCGCCAGAACCTCTATCTCGACCGCAAGCTGACCGACGCGCTGGAGGCGCTGGCCGCGAAGCCCGGCACGACCAAAAGCGGCATCGTTAACGATGCGCTCGCTGCCTATCTCGCGCGGCGCGGCGCCAAGGAGGTCGATGACCTCCTCAAGACCCGGCTCGACCGCATGTCACGCGACATCGCCCGGCTGTCGCGCGACATCGAGGTGCTGCTCGAAAGCCTGTCGCTGTTCATCCGCTATCAGCTGACCGTCACCGCGCCTTTGCCGGAGGCCGATCACGCAGCGCGCGCGGTCGGGCGCGAACGGTTCGAAACCTTCGTCGCCCAGGTCGGCCGCCAGCTCGCCGGCGGCAAGCGCACCATCGGGCACACCGAAGACCCGGAGGCGCAACCGTGACCGATGCTTCTTCCGCCAACACCATTTCCGAAGGACGCCGCCGCGCGATGCTGCGTACCGCGATGGGCCCGACCATCGCGGCCGCGCTCGCCGATCCGTTGGTGCTCGAGGTGATGATCAATCCCGATGGGGCGCTCAGGCTCGACCGGCTGGGCGAAGGGCGCAGCGATACCGGCGTGCGCTATGATCCGGTCCAGATCGAACGGATCATCCGGCTCGTCGCAAGCCACGCCCGCACCGAGGTGCATGCCGGCTCGCCGATCGTCTCGGCCGAACTGCCGCCGCACGGTGAAGGGGCAGGGGAGCGGTTCGAAGGTGTGCTGCCGCCCGTCGCGCTCGGGCCCTGTTTTTCGATCCGCAAGCCCGCCACCCGGATCTACACGCTGATGGACTATGTCGCCGACGGCATCATGTCGGCGGACATGGCGCGGCTGCTGTCGCTCGCCGTCGTCGAGCGCCGCAACGTCCTGGTCGCCGGCGGCACCAGCTCGGGCAAGACGACGCTCGCCAATGCGCTGCTTGCCGAGATGGCGCATCTCGATGAGCGTATCATCCTGATCGAGGATACGCGTGAGCTGCAGTCGCCGGCCACCGATACGGTCGCGCTCAGGACGCGTGCCGGCAGCGTGACGATGGCCGATCTGGTCCGTTCGACCCTTCGCCTCCGACCTGACCGCATCATCGTCGGTGAGGTCCGCGGCGGCGAAGCGCTCGACATGCTGAAGGCCTGGAACACCGGCCATCCCGGCGGGATCGCGACGGTTCATGCCAACAGCGCTGCCTCGGCGCTGCTGCGCATCGAGCAATTGATCCAGGAAGCCGTCGTCACCGTGCCGCGCCGGCTGATCGCGGACGCGATCGACATGGTCGTGTTCATCGCCGGGCGCGGCTCTGCCCGGCGTGTGGACACGCTGGTGCGCGTCACCGGCCTCGATCCTGACGGCAACTACGCCGTCCTCGGCCTTCCGCTCGATTTCACCAGCAAACCCCAAGGAGAATGAGCATGCGCAGCCTGACCGCATTTCGAAACCATCACCTCGCCCTGACTGTCGCGCTGTTCGGCGTGGCGCTGACGGCGTCGCGACCCGCGTTCGCCAGCGGCTCGGGCATGCCGTGGGAGCAACCGCTCCAGCAGGTGCTCGAATCCGTGCAGGGGCCGGTTGCCAAGATCATCGCGGTGATGGTGATCATCACCACCGGCCTGTCGCTCGCCTTTGGCGAGACCTCTGGAGGGTTCCGCCGGCTGATCCAGATCGTGTTCGGCCTGTCGATCGCGTTCGCCGCCTCATCCTTCTTCCTGAGCTTCTTCAGCTTCGGCGGCGGGGCACTGGTCTGATGTCGGTAGCAACTGGCACCCACCATATCGACGGGTTCGAGGCGCCGATCCACGGGAGCCTCGGGTCGCCGATCCTCTTGGGCGGTGCGCCACGCGGGATCGCGATCGTCAACGGCACGATCGCCGCCGCGGTCGGGCTCGGCCTGCAGCAATGGCTGGTCGGACTGGTCCTGTGGGCGGTCGGGCACAGCGTCGCGGTGTTCGCCGCCCGGCGTGACCCGGATTTCGCGCCCGTCCTGCTCCGTCACCTGCGTCAGAGGAGCTATCTCGCATGCTAGCCCTGCATGAATATCGTCACCGCGCCGACCGGCTGGCCGACCATCTGCCCTGGGCGGCGCTGGTCGCGCCGGGCATCGTCCTCAACAAGGACGGGAGCTTCCAGCGCACGCTCGCCTTTCGCGGCCCCGATCTCGAAAGCGCGACCGAGGCCGAACTGGTCGGCGCCTGCGCGCGGGCGAACAACGTCCTCAAGCGCTTCGGGTCGGGCTGGGCGTTGTTCTTCGAGGCCGAGCGGCGCGAAGCGCTTGGCTATCCGTCCAGC
The DNA here is from genome assembly GCA_040388155.1 of Pseudomonadota bacterium. Lineage (GTDB taxonomy): Bacteria > Pseudomonadota > Alphaproteobacteria > Sphingomonadales > Sphingomonadaceae > Sphingomonas. The sequence goes on along the minus strand of JAZKCJ010000013.1, from coordinate 7,963 downwards.
GCCTTCCCCGACGCGGCGTCGTGGCTGGTCGACGAGGAACGGCGCGGGGCGTTCGAAGCCGAAGGCGGTCACCATGAAAGCCGCTATCACCTGACGCTCACCTGGCTGCCGCCGGCCGATGCCAGCGACACCGCCGGACGCTCGCTGGTCGACCGTGACGAGGGTACGGGCGGGCGCGACTGGCGTTCGGCACTCGCCGGCTTCATCGCCGAGACCGACCGGGTCCTTGATCTCTTCGCCGGGTTCATGCCCGAGGTCCGCGGCCTGTCTTCCGCCGAGACGCTTGCCTATCTGCACGGCTGCATCTCGGAACACCGCCAGCCGGTCGCGGTCCCCGATACGCCGATGTATCTTGACGGTTTGCTCGCCGACACGCCGCTCGTCGGCGGGCTCGAGCCTCGCCTCGGCAATCGCCATCTGCGCACGGTCACCGTGCTCGGCTTCCCCAATATGAGTCGGCCCGGGATCCTCGATGCGCTCAACGCATCGGACTTCGGCTATCGCTGGGTCACGCGCTTCATCGCGCTCGACAAGACCGACGCCACCAGGACACTGACCAAGCTCCGGCGCCAGTGGTTCAACAAGCGCAAGTCGATCACTGCGATGCTGCGCGAGGTGATGTACAACCAGCCGGCGCAGTTGCTCGACAGCGATGCCGACAACAAGGTCGTCGATGCCGACCAGGCGCTGCAGGCGCTCGGCGCCGACTATGTCGCGTTCGGCTATCTGACCAGCACGATCACGGTGGCGGACGAGGACCGGACCCGCGCCGACGAGAAGGTCCGCGCGGTCGAACGGATCGTCAACGGCCTTGGCTTCACCTGTGTGCGGGAGAGCGTGAACGCGGTCGAGGCGTGGCTGTCGTCGCTGCCCGGCCATGCCTATGCCAATGTCCGCCAGCCGCTGGTTCACACGCTCAACCTCGCGCACCTCATGCCGTTGTCGGCGATCTGGGCAGGGCCGGTCGCGAACGCCCATCTCGATGGCCCGCCCTTGCTCTACGCGCGAACCGCCGGCGCCACGCCGTTTCGCCTGTCGACTCATGTCGGCGATGTCGGTCATATGCTGGTGGTCGGCCCGACCGGTGCCGGCAAGTCGGTGCTGCTGGCGCTGATCGCGCTCCAGTTCCGCCGCTACCCGGGCGCTCAACTCTACATCTTCGACAAGGGCTTCTCGGCGCGCGCCGCGGTGCTCGCGATGGGCGGCGCGCATCACGCACTCGGGCTTGGCAGCGATGCCGGGGCAGGGGCCGGTGGCGGTCTCGCCTTCCAGCCGCTGCGCGGCATCGACGATGCCGGCGAGCGCAGCTGGGCCGCCGAATGGATCACGGCGCTGCTCGCGCACGAGAAGGTGGCGGTGACGCCCGAGGTCAAGGACGCCGTCTGGTCGGCGCTGGGCAGTCTGGCCTCGGCGCCGGTCGAGGAACGCACGCTGACCGGCCTCGCGCTGCTGCTGCAATCGAACGCGCTACGCCTAGCGCTCACTGCCTATACGCTCGATGGGCCTTATGGCCGGTTGCTTGACGCCGCCGAGCAGGCGCTCAGCCTGTCGGATATCCAGTGTTTCGAGACCGAGGCGCTGATGGCGCAATCGGGCGTCGTCGCCCCGGTGCTCACCTATCTGTTCCACCGCATCGAGGAGCGGTTCGACGGGCGGCCGACGCTGCTGATCCTCGACGAAGCCTGGATCTTCCTCGATCATCCGCTGTTCGCGGCACGCATCCGCGAGTGGCTGAAGACGCTCCGCAAGAAGAATGTCGCGGTGCTGTTCGCGACCCAGAGCCTGGCTGACATCGCTGACTCGAGCATCGCACCCGCGATCATCGAAAGCTGCCCGCAGCGCATCCTCTTGCCCAACGACCGTGCGATCGAGCCGCAGAGTCAGGCGGCCTATCAGCGCTTCGGGCTCAACGAGCGTCAGATCGAGCTGATCGCCCGCGCGACGCCCAAGCGGCATTATTACGTCCAGTCCGCCCGCGGCAACCGGCTGTTCGAGCTTGGCCTCGGGCCGATCGCGCTCGCGTTGTGCGGTGCGTCAGATCCCGCCAGCCAGCAACGTATTGACGCTTTGCTGGCCGAGCACGGCCCGGCCGATTTCATCGCCCGTTTCCTCGCCGATCGCGATCTCGCCTGGGCAGCGTCGCTGCTCGGCGCGTTCGCACCCCCCGTTCGCTGACCCCCAACCGAAAGGAGCTTTCCCATGTCCCAGCGAAGCCCGTCCCGCCCGCTTTCCAGCTATCTCATGGCAACCGCGCTCGCGCTTGGCGCCGCCGGGTCGCTCGGCATGGCGCTTCATGTGTCGCCGGCATCGGCCCAGTTCACGGTGTTCGACCCAAGCAACTATTCGCAGAACCTGCTGACCGCGGCGCGGACCCTCCAGCAGATCAACAACCAGATCCAGTCGTTGCAGAACGAGGCGACGATGCTGATCAACCAGGCGAAGAACCTGACGCGCATCGATTTCCCCGAGCTCCAGGTGCTGACCCAGACGATCCAGCAGATCGACCGGCTGATGGGCCAGGCACAGGGCATCAGCTACCGGATCGGCAACATCGATAGCGAGTTCCGCCAGCTCTATCCGCACAGTTTCAACCAGGCGCTGACCACCAATACCGGCATGATCAACGCCAGGACGCGGATGGACACGTCGATGGCGGCGTTCAACCAGACCATGCAGGTCCAGGCCCAGGTCGTCGGCAGCGTCGCGGCCGACAGCAGCGCGCTCGCGTCGATCGTCGCGAAGAGCCAGGGCGCCGAGGGCGGCCTTCAGGCGCAGCAGGCAACCAACCAGTTGCTGGCGCTCGCCGCCAAGCAGCAGTTCCAGATCCAGAACATGATGGCCGCCCAGTATCGCGCCGAGGCGCTGGAGGCGGCACGCCGCGTCCAGGCCGAGACCGACGCGCGCGGGGCGACCACCAGGTTCCTCGGCAACGGCACGGCCTACCACCCCCAATAGGGCTCGCCAGACCGAGGGTGACGGCGGGCATGCCCCCAAGTGTCCGCCGTCACACCCGCGGAGCGTGCCGCCGCTCCCCCGAGCACGCTCCGCGGGCTTTTCTCACGCGACAGGACGATATCCAGATGGACGATCTCAGCGTCATCGACCGCTTCATGCAGGCCTTCATCCGCTATATCGACAGCGGGTTCGGGCTGCTCGGCGGCGACGTCCATTTCCTGTCGGCCACGCTGATCGGCATCGATGTGACGCTCGCCGGCCTGTTCTGGGCGCTGGGCGGCGAGCAGGACGTGATCGGCCGCTTCATCAAGAAGATCCTCTATGTCGGCGCGTTCGCCTTCATCCTGAACAGCTTCTCGACGCTCGCCGACATCATCTTCCGGTCCTTTGCCGCGGCTGGCCTGACTGCCGGCGGCGGTACGCTGTCCGCGGAAGATCTGCTCAAGCCCGGAACGCTTGCCAGTACCGGCTTCTCGGCTGCCTGGCCCTTGCTCCAGCAGATGTCGCAATTGCTAGGTTTCACCACCTTCTTCGACAATTTCGTCACGATCGCGGTGCTGCTGTTCGCCTGGGTGATCGTGATCCTCGCCTTCTTCGTGCTGGCGATCCAGTTGTTCGTCACGATCATCGAGTTCAAGCTCACCACGCTGGCCGGCTTCGTGCTGGTGCCGTTCGCCCTGTGGAACCGCACCAGCTTCCTTGCCGAGCGCGTGCTGGGCAATGTCGTCAGCTCGGGCATCAAGGTGATGGTGCTCGCGGTGATCGTCGGCATCGGCTCGAACTTTTTCACCGAGTTCGTCGGCTCGGTGCAGGGCTCCGAACCCGATATCGCCAAGGCGCTCAGCCTCGTGCTTGCAGCCCTCACCCTGTTCGGCCTCGGCATCTTCGGTCCCGGCATTGCCTCGGGGCTGGTCTCGGGCGCGCCCCAGCTCGGCGCCGGTGCCGCGGTTGGTACGGCCGTCGGTGCTGCCGGCGTCGTTGCGCTCGGCGGCGGCGCGGCCGTTGGCGCAGCCGGCGCTATCGGCGGTGGCGCGTTCGCCGCGGTCCGCGCCGGTACGTCGATGGGATCGGCCGCGTCGACTGCCTACAAACTGGGACAGGAGGGGGCGGGGTCGACCAGCGTCGGTGCCGGCCTTGGCGGTGTCGCCCGCGCCGCCGGCAACACCATGCGCTCTCGCGCGAGCAGGGCCTTGGGGATCGGCGACGCCGCCGCCTCTGGCCGTCAGGCCGCCTTTGACGCGCTGACCAATCACACGCCCGCGCCGCCCTCTGGTCCGGCCGCCGGCGGCGAGCAGGAGCAGCCCGCCTGGGCGCGCTCGCTCAAGCAGCAGCAGGACGCCCGGCATCACCGACAGATCGTCGCCCACACACTGCGCGAGGGCGATCGCGGCGGTGCGTCCGCCACCCCCGACATCAAGGAAAAGGATGATTGAGCCATGGTCTTCAAGCGAAGCGTCCAGCGCTATGGACGCACTCCCGAACCGGAAACGCCCTATCAGCGCGCCGGGCAATTATGGGACGAGCGTATCGGCTCTGCCCGGGTCCAGGCGCGCAACTGGCGGCTGATGGCCTTTGGCGGGCTGGCGCTCACCACCGCCATGTCCGGCGCGCTGATCTGGCAATCGCTGCAAAGCCACGTCACCCCTTATGTGGTCGAGGTCGATCGCCTGGGCGAGGCGCGGGCGGTGACCGCGGCCGAGGCCGGCTATCACCCGACCGATCCGCAGATCGCCTGGCATCTGGCGAAGTTCATCGAGAATATCCGCTCGGTCTCGCTCGATCCGGTGCTGATGCGCCGGGACTGGCTGGCGGCCTATGATTTCGCGACCCAGCGCGGGGCGATCTTCCTGGGAGATTATGCCCGCGTGGCGAACCCGTTCGACCGGGTCGGTGAGAAGACCGTGTCGGTGCAGGTCACCAGCGTGGTCAGGGCGTCGGACCAGTCGTTCCAGGTCAAATGGACCGAGACGGCGTTCGACCGCGGTGCGCAATCGGGCGTCTCGCACTGGACCGGTATCCTTACCGTCAAGCTGAAGCCGCCGGTCTCGGCCGAGACGCTGCGCAAGAATCCGCTCGGCCTCTATGTCGACGCGATCGACTGGAGCCGCGAACTCGAGCCATCGACACTGCCAGCGCCGGCAACCGTGCCACCTGCAGCACCCTCAAATTCGATTCCGCTCGGATCGCCGCTCGATCCGAACCTCGGCGCTGCTCCCGTCACCCCCAACCCGGAGAACCGGCAATGATCCGCCCATCCTTTCCATCAAAGCTGTTCGCGATCCCGATGATCGTGGCAGCATCCGGCGGCGCTCTCGCTGGCCCAGCGAACGCTCAGTCGGCCTCGCGTGCCGACAGCAGATCGACGACCGCGATCGTTGCCGCCAATCGCGCGGGGACGATCGAGCCGACGCCGCCTGCGTTCATCAATGCGAGCGCGATCATGCCGTTCGTCGACGGCACGATCTACCGCGTCTATACAGCACCCGAGCGGGTGACCGATATCGTGCTGCAACCCGGCGAAGCGCTCGGCGCGGTGGCCAGCGGCGATACCGCCCGCTGGGTGATCGGGGACACCAGCAGCGGAACCGGCCCCGACAAGCGCGCGCATATTCTGGTGAAGCCGTTCGCCGCCGGGCTCGCGACCAATCTGGTGATCACCACCGATCGGCGAACCTACCACATCGCGCTGTCGAGCGGCGCCAGTGCGGCCATGTCGTCGCTGTCCTGGACCTACCCGCAAGATGCCCTGATCGCGCTGAAGCGTACGCAGGAAGCGGCCGCCGCGGTCGAGCCGGTCGCGGCCGGCCTCGACGTCGATCAGCTCCACTTCAATTATGTGCTGTCGGGGGATCGGCCGGCCTGGCGGCCGCTGCGCGCGTTCGACGATGGACGGCAGACCTTCATCGAATTCCCCGCAAGTCTCGCGGTCGGCGAGGCGCCACCGCTGTTCCTGGTGGGCGCGAAGGGCGAGGCGCAACTCGTCAATTATCGCCTGCGCGGCCGCTATTATGTCGTCGACCGGCTCTTCGACCGGGCCGAGCTCCGCCTCGGTACCAAGCATCAGGAGATCGTCTGCATCACCCGCGCGGATGATGGCGCGGGTCGCGGCCGGGCCAAGCGGAGGGTGTCATGACCGACCCCAATCCCGAAGGTTTGGAGGTCGAGGCACCGACGGCACCGCCCAAGGTCGATCCGGAAAATTTTGTCCTTCGTGCCCGGCCGGCGCGGGCGATCCGGTTCAAGCGTGGGGTGATCGTTTCGCTGATCGCCGTTGCTGCCGCGGGCGTCGTCGGCACGACCTGGTTCGCCCTCAAACCGCATGCGCTACATCTCGTTTCCGACAGCGACGACAAGAGCGCCGCTGCGAAGGCGCCGTCGGATACGTTGAGTGCACTGCCGTCGAGCTATGCGAACGTGCCCAGGCTCGGGCCGCCGCTGCCGGGCGATCTCGGGCGGCCTATCCTCGATCGTCAGCGCCAACTGGCCAATGTGTCGGCATCGCCGACCCCGACCCCGACGCCGGCACCGTCAACCGTAGGCCAAGCGGTTGAGGAAGAGCGGCTGCGTCGCCTGGCCGAACTCAAGGCAGCGCGGGAATCCGGCCTGCTAGTGCAGGCGGGCAGCCGTTCGAATGCGCCCGCGGTAGCGGCGAGCGTCGATCCCCGCACGGCGTCGATCCCGGGAGGCGACCAGGCAGCGAAGGTTGCGATCGATCCTGACCGTGATCCCAATGGGCAGCAGCGCAAGTCGGACTTCGTCCGAGCCTCCGATACGTCCGGCGACACGAATCCCCATGCGCTGGCGCCGAGGCCGTCGCCGTTCACGCTGTCGGCTGGCAACGTCATATCGGCCAGCCTGATCACCGGGCTGCGATCCGATCTACCCGGTCTGGTCACCGCACAAGTGACCGAACGGATATACGACAGCGCAACCGGGCGAATCTTGCTCATTCCGCAAGGGGCTCGGCTGATCGGCTCCTACGACTCTGTGGTCGCGTTCGGCCAGCGGAGGGCTTTGGTCGTGTGGCAGCGCATCGTGTTTCCCGATGGAAGTTCTATCCGCCTGGAAAATGTGCCGGCGACCGATCCATCGGGTTATGCCGGATTGGCCGATAAGGTCGATTTCCACACCTGGGTGCTACTAAAAGGTGTCGTGCTCTCGACCCTGCTTGGGGTCGGAGCAGAACTTCAGTTCAGCGGCGAAAGCGACCTCGTTCAGGCACTGAGGGAATCGACGCAGCAGAGCGTGTCGCGAGCGGGGGATCAACTGACCTCACGCAACCTTCAGGTGCAGCCGACGATCACTGTGCGGCCAGGTGCGCCCGTCAGGCTCGTCGTGCACCAGGATATTGTCCTCAAGCCTTGGCAGGAGAATCAGTGATGGCCGATCTCAAACTCGGACGAGTTCCGGACCGCACGCCAGTCAAGCTGAGTATCCAAATCACGCCGCAACTCCATCGCGATTTGGTCCGCTACGCGGCGCTCTACAAGGAAGCCTATGGTCAGGAGGAAGCGGTCAGCGACCTTATACCCTCGATGCTTGGAGCATTTCTCGAAAGCGACCGTGCCTTTGTGCGCACCCGGCCCGGCGTGAAATAAGATGGGGGGCATAAAGCAGGCAGATAATGATCGGCGCGGCCCCAGCGCGACGATCGAGCCGATCAGCGTGCGGATTCCCGCTGCAGTCGCAATGACGGGATTTAGCCGCTCTCGTATTTACGAGCTGATAGCTGCTGGGGAAATTCAGATTGCAAAGGACCGACGGAGCACACTCATTCTCGTCGCCAGCCTCCGCGATGCTGTCGACCGGAGGCTTGTCGGGAAGGGAACGGAGCCGAGCTGATTCGATCGTTCGTCCGAGCATATCCGCAACAATCCTGCCGCGTATTCTAGACGAATTCTAAACGAATACGGGTCCGAAACGAAAAAATTTCGGCTAACCCATTGAAAAGATTGGTGACCCCTACGGGAATCGAACCCGTGTTTCAGCCGTGAAAGGGCCGCGTCCT